>NZ_KB894768.1:27522-173231 GCF_000374625.1 Allobrachymonas chironomi DSM 19884
TTCAAGGGGTTTTTCGCATCTGCATGGGGTGAAAAGCATCTTGTAAGCTCAGAAAAGATCGAACTGATCAGGTGTTTTTTTGGCGGGCTGCTTGGCCTTGCCATGGTAGGTCAAGATGCGTTCGTACTGTTTGTCGGTGAACTGCAAGATGTTGATCTTACCACCCTGTGGAAGACAGGACTCGACGCGTTTGGCATAGGTCTCAACCTGAGCAGGACTTGTGCAAAACCGCATGTAGACGCTTAGCTGACTCATCTCAAAACCCATGTCCAACAAGGACTTGCGAAAGTCCGATGCGGCTTTGCGCTCAGCTTTTTCGATCACCGGGAGATCAAACATCACAAGCATCCACATGAGTCTGTACCCCGTCAACATGGCTCAGTCGCTCTCTAGGCTTCCTGCCAACGTTAGTGGCAGGCCGGGTAAGGGTAATTCCAGCTTCTCCCTCTCGCCCAGATAGACCTGCGCCAGGGATGTGGCTAGCTTTTGCATGCAGACCATGACTGGTGTCGCTCCTGCCGCAGATTGCATATCGTCATAGAGCGTACGTACCAAAGCGCGTTTGGTTTCTGGTGTGACGTGGCTCTCGCCTTGCTGGTGTAACTGCCAGACCTTAAGGTCAATGACGGGGCGGAAGGGCTCCATCAAATCATCAACGAGACGCATTGCGTTTGCATCATTGCTGTGGTGTAGACCTATGCTCGGATGAAGGCCTGCAGCCACTATTGCACGTGCCGTAGCTGAGCGAGCGATGGTGTAGCCATAGTTGAGTAGGGCATTGATGCCGTCGCCGCTTTGATCCCGGCGAAACCCTTCGCCAAAGAGCAACCCCCAATAACGCTTGGCTCCTTGTCCCTCTACATTGGCCGGATCGCCACTCTTGACCTTCTTGATTAAGGCGGTCAAGGGGGCTGAAGGGGCACCAGTGGCTTCCAATGCGGAGGCTTGTTGTTCCAGCTTGGATTTCACAACTGCAGCCCACATGCGCTTGTGCGTAGGCTGGCTAGCTGCAATTTGTGCTTCTATGCGTTTTGATTGCACGTGGTGGCCATCCAATGTTATGAGGACACCAACAGCATTGTGGTTTGCTGCGCAGAGTACGAATGGCGTTCCACGTTCTGCCAATGCGACCAACAGGTTGTTGGTGTATGTGATGCCGTGCGCATTGGCTATGACGGCCGCAATATCGTCCAGGGGAATCTGTCCCAACTCCTTGCGATCGCCTTCGCTGTCGCGAACGACCATGAAGCCACGATTGACAAACAAGTGGCGACGGTCGTCTGCAATTTCTAAAATGCGGCCAATCATGTTGAAGTTTCAAAAAGAAGAACCGGGGTCGGTCAGTACTCCATCAGGGTTAATAAAAATTTTTCTCCCATATGATGTTTGGAATGTTCCTGGGGTTTTTAAAATGTAGGACATTTCTTTCTGCCTGGTTCGTTTGTCCACGTTGCTCTCATTGTGATCGGCAAATCCCATTTGCCCAGAGGATTTTATGAAAGCAATGCGTAATGTTCTGGTTTCTCCTTCGTGTAAAATTCTAACCATATCGCCTCTCATTAATCTGGCTATAAGCTTATTTCCATTTAAGCCGTATGAGTTATTGAGGTTGCTCAATAGATTTGATTTATTTCCTTTTGTATTTTTTGCTAGTTGATAGGCTTCATAGGTTGATATGATTTTTCCTTCCCATTTTCCTTTTTCGTTTTCGGTTATTTCGACGCAGTAATTGCTATCTCCTTTGTATCCTTTGTAGGGGGCATCAGGGTTGTGATGTGGGGAGTTGAACCAAGGCTTGTTTGTTGCATGAATTATTTTTGCGTTAGCAAAGGGTAGCACTTTGAGATTTTCTTCAATACGTTGTTTGATGCCATCAATGCGTTTATGCGTAAATACACGGCCCTCGCCAAGGAGGCCGTATGCAGTATCATTGTGCATCGCACCTTCATGGCCATGATCAGGTTTGTGGCTGACCCAGATGTTTCTTACAGCTCGTTCGACGTGATCATAATAGGTTGACCACGGTTTAGGCATATCCTCTACTAACCGCGTGATGCCTTGACTGCGTGTTGTTGCGTTAGCATTGGCAAAACGTTGTAGTAACCCCTGATCTGTAACGCCGATGACGCAGGCGTCCACCGCGTGGTGCCGGTGGTCATTACGATTCTTCTCGCCACGCAGGCCTAGCACATCATTGAGACCAAACTTCTGGCGTAGCATGGCTGTCATCTGGCCTGGTATGACACGCACACCGCTACCAGGGCATATCAATGACAAATACTCTTTGGTAATTCGAGACAAATATCGCGTATCGTTGAGTGCTCTTGCGAGGAATCCTTTGTCATCACGCAGCCACTGTTCGTAACCGTCAGCGCCAAAGCGGTATCGCTTGGCTTTGGGCATGCGACTAGCACGATGTTCGATATCAGTATAGAACCAACCCTGATGTGCAAAATCGTCACGTGCCTGCCATGGAGTCTTGTTGCCTTTGACGCGGTTGACGCGTCGCATGCATACAGTTTTATTGTTGAGCGTATCGTCAAGTGTCATCGAGAATGGCAGGATGTGCTCGATCTCAACTTCATCGCTCAGCAGCATGTTGGCACTGATCTGGATACCACTGTATGGACAACGACGGTCAGCAACGTCGTAGCTCAACTCTTCCCATAAGATCCATTTTTGGATGTCTGCGCGCTTAACGCGCTCTTCGTTGCAGTCCAAAACTGTGGCGATTGCTTTGCGGATACGCTCGTTGCGTCGCTGATTTTCAGCTTGACGCTTGTGTGTTTCCAGTTTTTGCTCGCGACTCTGCTTAAGGTCGCGAGCCAGCTCTACCACAATTTCTGTAGGTCGACCGTAGCGTCGGATCAAGGAATTGATGACTATACGTACTTGATTCAAGCCGATATGTACCGTAGGGTTGGCAATTTTTCCATATCGCTCTTCATCGTTACGTGGATTTTCTTTTTCGAAGGCCACGTGGCGTTGTAACGCTTTTCCGTAATAGGGAAGTTGCTTGAAAATGGGTGTAATCTCACCTGTTTCAACATCAACGAGCTGCTCGACCTCATCATCATCGAAGTCAAAACTGAAACCAAGCTTGCTGTGGTGATCAAAGCCGGCAGCCAATACCGCTTTGTCATAGGTGCGAGGTATGGCAGTATCTTCCACCAGATCGCAGTCTATCAGTGCAGGAACTATGCGCTCCAGGGCTTTTCGGCTCAGACTGCCATAGCCTTCAGGTAAGCCCGTGTTGGCTGTCGCCAGTGCGCGTTCTTCGCTGAGTCCGGTTGTTTCTCGGAGCCAGTTTACAAGCCTGGCTTCACTTTCCTCCATGAGGAGCTGCATGACAATTTCATCCTGCAAATTGGAATCGAACTCATACCATGCTGATCCGAAATACTCTTTTTTAGCTAGAGTGGAGCTTGTAGAGTTCCCCTTGAGCTCCTTGCGCTTTTCATCTTCCAAGTTGAAGCGGACGGTGCCATCTAAGCCAAGAAGCTTTCTCAGTTGATCGAAGCTGCGTTTTGTGTTTTTCTCCAAGGCTTCGACAATTTGATCCCGCTGCATACGTGTCAAAACGCGTTGCTGTAAATCAGATTCGCTCAGTAGGCGCAAATGGTTGACCTCCTGGTAAATGCGAAACCGCTGTGTACTGGGAAGTGCCAGGGGTGCGCGCTCCTCATCCGGTATCAGCGTGCAACGACCAGGGCGTACGGGACGAAGCGGCCTCTGGAAGAGTAGGGTATCACGCAGGTCAAAGCGAGTGGCCTCGTTGAAGAGAGCTGGATTCAATGCAGATTGCTTGTTCCAGAGCGCGTCAAATTCGTCTGCAATCATCTGGCGATCGACGTACAAGTCGTAGCTTTTCTCAATGCGGTTTTTGCCATCGACTTCAAGGCGTTTTTCACGATAGCGGGCACGAACAGTGCGCCGTTCGGCAGGGAGGGCCGTATCGGTAAGACGGCGGTAGAGCAGCTCTCCAACTGTGCGACAGTCTTGATCAATCATGGCTTGTCGCAAACCGTTGATGGCAGCTTTAAGCGCGCTGCTATCGTTTTCTTTCTTATCTGTTTTGCGATTGCTCTTGAAGCCACGTCGTTGATTGATGTGGAAGAGGGCGCGAGCAAATTCCCCGGGCGTCAGGGCATGATCCAGCCCTTTTGCACGCAATTCGTAAGGATTCAGTACCTCCAGCTTTTTACGCTCTTCCTGATCAGCCGGAAAAAATCCATGCTCAACCAACTTTTCTGTCATGCGTACTTTGCGACGCAGCAGGCGGTCACGTCGTCGGCGCATCGCACGCGCTGCGCGGCGCGTCACGGCCAGTGAAGAGCCGTCCTTTGGATTCCGTCCGTCACTGAAAATCCTGACGCCAGCTCGGATGATGGCTGTTGGCTTAAGCTTGTAATCTGTGTCTCCCGTGGGCGCCAGTCGTAAGATAGCCCATCCGAGAGAGGTAGAACCAAGATCCAAAGCGAGGCGGTATGGGGTAGCCAAAGGTGCCGGCATGCAAGAGACTCCAGAAGTTGTTTGTAACATCTTAATGGAACTCTGCGTATGTGTTCCCAATTCCGTATAATAGTTATCACCAAGACTATTGGGAAATGCGCTCTGGACGCTAACAAGCTGAAAGATGCACCAAATGGAACGCCCTGCATGCAGGGCGTTCGCCTTTCTGTGGTAGGAAAGGGCATCTTGGACAACACTTGGGGTAACTAGCTTTCGGCGATCCGGAGTTTTGTGTGTGCGAGCATCTTCGGCTCCAGGATGCAGCTCGAACGTGCGAAGCCGCATGTGGCACTTCCAACAGAAATGCCACAATAACGCACCCTCCGATCCCCCCGCGCCATGCCTCACCCCCTCCCCACCACCTCCCCCCGCAACGGCATCCTCTTCGCCCTCGCCGCCATCGCCCTGTGGAGCAGTCTGGCCGCCCTCGGCGTCAGCCTGCGTCACGTGCCGCCGTTTCTGCTCACCGGCATTGGCCTGCTGGTCGGCAGTCTGGTGGCGCTGCCGCTGTCACGCGGCAACTGGGCGCACTGGAAAGTGCCGGTATCGACCCTGGCCGTGGGGGTGATCGGCCTGTTTGGCTACCACGTGCTGCTGTTTGCCGCCTTCCGCTTCGCGCCGCCCCTACAGACCAATCTGGTCAACTACCTGTGGCCGCTGGGCATTGTGGTGCTGGCGCCGCTGTACCTGCGTGGCTTGCACTGGCGTTGGGTGCATGTGGCGGCGGCGCTGATCGGCTTTGCCGGGGCTGTGCTGGCCTTGCTGGATGGCGGTGCGGCTTCTGGCAGCAGCCAGGCGGGCGATGCCTTCCCGCAGCGCTGGCTGGGCTATGGCCTGGCGCTGGCAGCAGCCCTGACCTGGTCCAGTTATTCCCTGCTCACACAGCGTGTACCGCCGTTTCGCACCGCCGCCATTGGCGGTTTCTGCCTGCTGGCGGGCGGCTTGTCGCTGCTGTGTCATGTGCTGTTCGAGCCAGCCGTGCAGCTCAGCCTGCGGGACTGGCTGCTGATGGCCTTGCTGGGGCTGGGCCCGCTCGGAGGTGCCTTCTTTGTCTGGGATGCCGCCCTCAAGCGTACTGATGCTCGCACCGTGGGCCTGTTGGCCTTTTTGACGCCGCTGTTGTCCACCATGCTGCTGTTGTGGACCAGTGGCCAGCCATTCACGCCCACGCTGGGGCTGGCTACACTGTTGATCGTGGGCGCAGCCGTGGTGGGCACGCGTTCTCGTCAAGCCTGAGGACAGCACCATGTACATCAGCCTGCAGGACATGTTCAAGATCGGTATCGGGCCCAGCAGCTCGCACACCGTCGGCCCGATGCGCGCGGCGCGCCGTTTTCTGCTGGAGTTGCCTGAAGGCACGCTGCAGCAGGCGGCACGGGTCCAGGTCGAGCTGTTTGGCTCGCTGGCGCACACCGGCGTGGGCCACGGCACCGATCGTGCCGTGCTGATGGGCCTGTGTGGCGAAATTCCGGATGATGTCGATACCGACAGCATCCCCGGGCGTGTGCAGGCCATCCAGACGCAGCAGCGCATCGCGCTCATGGGCCAGTACACGGTGCCGTTCGATCCGGCGCAGGATCTGCTCTTCAACTTTGTCGATGAGCTCCCGCTGCACACCAACGGCATGCGCTTCCGGTTGTGGAATGAGCAGCGCCAGCTGCTGGCCGAGCGCGAGCTGTATTCGATCGGCGGCGGTTTCGTGGTCGATGCCGAAGAGCACTTCGTCGGTTCGGCCCGGGGCGCCGAAGTCGAGGTGCCGTATCCCTTTGCCACCATGCAGGAACTGCTGGAGCTGGCGGAACGTGCCCAGCGCCCGATCAGCGATCTGCTGATGGCCAACGAAGTGGCGCTGCATGGCCACGACAGCACCATCGATTTCATCCAGCGCATCCAGCAGCTGATGCTGGACGGCGTGGCACGCGGCATGCGCGCCCAAGGCGTGTTGCCCGGCGTGCTGCAGGTCCCGCGCCGCGCCCGCGGCATGGCCGAGCAGCTGATGGCCGCACCGCTGGCGGCCGGTGAGGCCAGCATGAGCTGGGTCAGCGCCTGGGCCATTGCCATGAACGAGGAAAACGCCGCCGGTGGCCGCGTGGTCACGGCACCCACCAATGGCGCAGCTGGCGTACTGCCGGCCGTACTGCGCTATTTCACCGAGCGCCATGGCCAGGCGGCCGAGGCGGTGCAGCGCTTTTTCCTGGTAGCGGCGGCCGTGGGCGGTCTGTGCAAGCGCAACGCGTCCATTTCCGGTGCCGAAGTCGGTTGCCAGGGGGAGGTGGGTTCGGCCGCTGCCATGGCGGCTGCAGGCCTGGCAGCCGCGCTGGGTGCCAGCAATGCGCGCATCGAGAATGCTGCCGAAATCGCGCTGGAACACCATCTGGGCATGACCTGCGATCCGATTGCCGGTCTGGTGCAGGTGCCCTGCATCGAGCGCAATGCCATGGGGGCAGTCAAGGCCATCAATGCCTGTTCGATGGCGCTGCTGGGAACGGGGGTGCACATGGTCAGTCTGGACCAGGCCATTGCCACCATGCGCGAAACCGGCCGCGACATGCAAAGCCGCTACAAGGAAACCTCGCTGGGCGGGTTGGCCGTTACCTTCTCGGTACGGCAGGTGGATTGCTGAAACAAAAAAAGCGCGCCACCAGGGCGCGCTTGGCATGAGCCGGCAGTAACGCTTACAGCGCTGCCACCACGGCATCACCCATCTGCTGCGTGTTCACCTTGGTCGTGCCTTCGCTCCAGATGTCGCCGGTGCGCAGGCCCTGTTCCAGCACCTTCTGCACGGCAGCCTCGATACGGGCAGCGGCTTCGGGCTGGTTCAGCGAGAAGCGCAGCATCATGGCGGCACTCAGGATGGTCGCCAGCGGGTTGGCAATGCCCTGGCCGGCAATGTCGGGCGCGCTGCCGTGGCTGGGCTCGTACAGGCCCTGGTTCTTGTCGTTCAGGCTGGCCGACGGCAGCATGCCGATGGAGCCCGTCAACATGGCGGCTTCATCGCTCAGGATGTCGCCAAACATGTTGCCGGTCACCACCACGTCGAACTTCTTTGGGGCCTTGACCAGCTGCATGGCCGCGTTGTCCACCAGCATGTGGTCCAGCGCCACGTCGGGGTACTGCCTGGCCACGTCCTCGACCACGTCTTTCCACAGCTGCGAGGTTTCCAGCACGTTGTTCTTGTCCACGCTGGTCACGCGCTTGCTGCGCTTTTGTGCCGCCTGGAAGGCGGTATGGGCAATGCGCTCGATCTCCGGGCGGCTGTAGCGCATGGTGTCAAAGGCTTCCTCGGCACCGGGGAAATGGCCATCACTGGCGGTACGACGACCGCGCGGCTGGCCAAAATAGATATCGCCGGTCAGCTCGCGGATCAGCAGGATGTCCAGGCCGGCTACCAGTTCGGGCTTCAGGCTGGACGCATTGACCAGCTCCTTGTAGCAGATGGCCGGGCGGAAGTTGGCGTACAGGCCCATGGCCTTGCGCAGGCCCAGAATGGCCTGTTCGGGACGCAGATGGCGCTCCAGCTTGTCGTACTTCCAGTCGCCCACGGCACCAAACAGCACGGCATCCGATTCCAGCGCCAGCTTCAGCGTGTGTTCGGGCAGCGGATGGCCGTGCTTGTCGTAGGCGGTACCGCCGACATCGGCATATTCCAGCTCCAGCGGCAACTGGAGCGCCTGCAGCACCTTGACGGCTTCTGCAACAATTTCATGGCCGATGCCATCACCGGGAAGAACTGCGATTTTCATGGATATTCTCGTAAAGGATCACAACAGGAAGCTCTGCCGCACGGGCAGGGCCGCAAAGGGGAGGGGGCTCAGAGGGCGCGTGCGCCGGCCAGCCAGGGTTTGGCCGCCAGGCGCTCGGCTTCATAGGCCTGGATCTTGTCCACGTGGCGCAGCGTCAGGCCGATGTCGTCCCAGCCGTTGAGCAGGCATTCCTTGCGGAACGGCTGCACCTCGAACGGGAGCTCGCTGCCATCGGGCTTGACGATGACCTGGCGCTCCAGATCCACGGTCAGCTGGTAGCCGGGCTGGGCTGCCACTTCCTGGAACAGGGTTTCGATGGTGGCCTCGGGCAGCACGATCGGCAGCAGGCCGTTCTTGAAGCAGTTGTTGAAGAAGATGTCGGCAAAGCTGGGTGCCAGGATGGCGCGGAAGCCGTATTGCTCCAGTGCCCAGGGCGCGTGCTCGCGGCTGGAACCGCAGCCAAAGTTGTTGCGTGTCAGCAGCACGCTGGCGCCCTGGTAGCGCGGCTGGTTGAGCACGAAATCGGGGTTGGGCTGGCGTTCGCCTTCCGGCATGCCGGGCTCGCCCTTGTCCAGGTAGCGCCATTCGTCAAACAGGTTGGGGCCAAAGCCGGTACGGCGGATCGATTTCAGGAATTGCTTGGGGATGATGGCATCGGTATCGACGTTTTCGCGGTCGAGAGGAGCCACCAGACCCTGGTGAACGGTGAACTTTTGCATGATGTCGTGGGGTGAAAAATCAGGCCCTCCGGCCGCAGCCGGAGGGAAGGAGGTCTTACTGGGCAGCGCGTTCGATGGCGTTGCCGGTAGCGCGCACGTCCTGGCCCACACCCTGGATGGTGTTGCAGGCGCTCAGCGTCAGCATGGCAGCCAGTACAGCGCAGATGGAAGCGATTTTTTTCATGGGATTCTCCTGGTCGTAGTGACGTGAATCGGCCGTTGCCGGCCCATCATGCAAAGGCACGGACATCCACGAAATGTCCGTGTACCGCGGCCGCCGCGGCCATGGCCGGGCTGACGAGGTGCGTGCGGCCGCCAGCACCCTGACGGCCTTCAAAGTTGCGGTTGGAGGTGGAGGCGCAGCGCTCTCCCGGCTCCAGGCGGTCGGCGTTCATGGCCAGGCACATGCTGCAGCCCGGCTCGCGCCACTCAAAGCCGGCATCGATGAAAATCTGGTGCAGGCCTTCCTGTTCGGCCTGGGCCTTGACCAGACCGGAGCCCGGTACCACCATGGCCAGCTTGACGTTGGGCGCCACCTTCTTGCCCAGCTGCTGCACCATGGCAGCGGCGGCGCGCATGTCCTCGATGCGGCTGTTGGTGCAGCTGCCGATGAACACCTTGTCGATGGCAATCTGCTGGATCGGGGTGTCGGCCTGCAGGTCCATGTAGACCAGCGCGCGTTCCATGGCCGAACGCTTGCTGGCATCGGTTTCCTGCGCCGGGTTCGGTACGCGACCCGACACGCCCACCACCATTTCCGGGCTGGTGCCCCAGGTCACCTGCGGCTCGATGGCGCTGCCATCCAGTTCGACCACGCGGTCAAACTGTGCGCCGCTGTCGGACTTCAGCGTGTTCCAGTAGGCCACGGCGGCTTCCCATTCCTCGCCGCCCACAAAGGCGCCGGTTGCGGGATCGGTGCCCGGGGCAAACGGGCGGCCCTTGACGTACTCGATGGTTTTCTCGTCCACGGCGACCATGCCGGCGCGCGCACCGGCTTCGATCGCCATGTTGCACAGCGTCATGCGGCCTTCCATGCTCAGGCTGCGGATGGTGCTGCCGCCAAACTCGATGGTGTAGCCGGTACCGCCAGCGGTGCCGATGGCTCCAATGATGGCCAGCGCCACGTCCTTGGCCGAGACGCCGGGCTGCAGCGCGCCGTCCACCTGCACCAGCATGTTCTTCGCCTTCTTGGCCAGCAGCGTCTGCGTGGCCATCACATGCTCGACCTCGCTGGTGCCGATGCCGTGTGCCAGCGCGCCAAAGGCGCCGTGCGTGCTGGTGTGGCTGTCGCCGCACACCACGGTCATGCCGGGCAGGGTGGCACCGTTTTCCGGGCCCATCACGTGCACGATACCCTGGCGCTGGCTCAGGAACGGGAAATAGGCACCGGCACCAAATTCCTGGATGTTGGTATCCAGCGTGGTGACCTGCTCCTTGCTGGTCGGATCGGTAATGCCGTCATAGCCGAGCTCCCAGCCGGTGGTGGGGGTGTTGTGGTCGGCCGTGGCCACCACCGAGTTGATGCGCCACAGCTTGCGACCGGCCACGCGCAGGCCTTCGAAGGCTTGCGGGCTGGTGACTTCGTGCACCAGATGGCGGTCGATGTACAGCACCGTGGTGCCGTCGTCTTCGGTGTGGACGCTGTGCTCGTCCCAGAGCTTGTCGTAGAGGGTCTGTGCCATGGTCTTCCTTGTTGGATATGCCATTGATTTTACGCGGCTGCGGCCCGGGATGGGCCGGCCGTCAGGTGGTCCACCAGCAGCCGGGCCGGCTGTGGCAGGGTGGAGAAATCGCGTGCCACCAGCTGCAACTGGCGGGTAGCCCAGTCATCCTGCAACGGAATGCAGGCCAGAGTGCCGGCCCCGTGCAGCCATTCAAAGGCCCGGCGCGGCATCACGCCCACGCCCAGCCCGTTATCGATCATGCGGCACATGGCATCCAGCCCGGTCACGCGGATGCGCAGCCGGATGCTTTGGCCGGCCCGCAGCGCCGCCTGGCGCATCAGCCGGTTGATGGAGCTGTTGCTGTGCAAGCCTACCTGGTCATAGGCCAGGGAGTCGGCAAAATCGATGGCGCGGCGCCCGGCCAGCGGATGCCGGCGCGGGGTGATCAGCACCAGCTGGTCCTGCCGATAGGCGCGCGTTTGCAGGCCCTGCTGCTCCAGCGCCAGATAGCAGATGCCCAGGTCGGCCGCACCTTCCTGCACGGCACGCACCACTTCGCTGCTGAGGTGCTCTTCCAGATCGATCTTGATGTGCTCGTGGGCCTGGGCAAAGCTGCCCAGGTCTTCCGGCAGAAACTGCACGATGGCCGAAATGCTGGCATGTACGCGCACATGGCCGCGTACCCCCTTGGCATATTCGCCCAGCTCGGCCTGCATCTTGTCCAGGCCGTAGATGATGGTGCGCGCGTGGTGCAGCAGACTTTCGCCGGCGGCTGTCAGTGTCACGCCGCGGGCATGACGCTCCAGCAGGGGGGTCTGGAACACCGCCTCCAGATCGCTCATGCGCTTGCTCACCGCCGAGGCGGCAATAAACTCCCGTTCGGCGGCACGGCCGATGCTGCCGAGTTCGCACACGCTGACGAACAGCTGCAGCGACATCAGGTCAACATGACGGGCAAGGGAACGGTCAGCGGCCATGCAGGGGGTGAAGCATCTTGGTTGAAGAAGGGATAAGCCATTCTCCCATCAATTGATGCTTTCTGCCATCTCCTGCTGCGATGCCTCACCTGCTGTTTCACGATCCGGGCGCAAAAACGCCCGCCGTGCACAAGAGCAGGGCGGGCGTGGCTGCGGAGCCGGACAGTCAGGGCCGTCCGGCAGGGCAGGGGCTATCAGCGGGCGATGCGCTGGAAGTCGGCCGGCACGTCGCGACGCGGAGAACCGGTGTACAGCTGGCGCGGACGGCCAATCTTGTACTCGGGGTCGGCGATCATCTCGTTCAGCTGGGCAATCCAGCCCACGGTACGGGCCAGGGCAAAGATGCCGGTGAACAGGTTGACCGGGATGCCGATGGCGCGCTGCACGATGCCGGAGTAGAAGTCCACGTTCGGGTACAGCTTGCGTTGCACGAAGTAGTCGTCTTCCAGGGCGATCTTTTCCAGCGCCTTGGCCAGCGCGAACAGCGGATCGTTTTCCAGACCCAGCTCGGCCAGCACCTCGTCGCAGGTTTCCTGCATCAGCTTGGCGCGCGGGTCGTAGTTCTTGTACACGCGGTGGCCAAAGCCCATCAGGCGCACGCCGGAGTTCTTGTCCTTGACCTGCTCCATGAACTCGCCCACCTTGGCCACGCCACCCATCTTCTGGATGTCTTCCAGCATGTTCAGGCAGGCTTCGTTGGCACCACCGTGGGCAGGGCCCCACAGGCAGGCCACGCCGGCGGCGATGGCGGCAAACGGGTTGGTGCCGGAGGAGCCGCACAGGCGCACGGTGGAGGTGGAGGCGTTCTGCTCGTGGTCGGCGTGCAGGATGAAGATACGGTCCAGTGCCTTCTCGATCACCGGGTTGACCTTGTACTCTTCGCAGGGGGTGCCGAACATCATGCGCAGGAAGTTGCCGGCATAGCTCAGGTTGTTCTGCGGGTACATGTAGGGCTCGCCCTTGCCGTACTTGTAGGCCATGGCCACCAGGGTCGGCATCTTGGCGATCAGCTGCGTGGCAGCGATGTCGCGGTGCACCGGGTTGTGGATGTCGGTGCTCTCGTGATAGAAGGCAGACATGGCACCCACCAGACCGGTCAGCACGGCCATGGGGTGGGCATCGCGGCGGAAGCCACGCAGGAAGAACTGCATCTGCTCGTTCACCATGGTGTGGTTCAGCACCGTCTTGTGGAAGTCACCGCGCTGTTGCTGGTCGGGCAGATCACCCTTCAGCAGCAGGTAGCAGGTATCCAGGAAATCGCAGTTCTCGGCCAGCTGCTCGATCGGGTAACCACGGTACAGCAGCTCGCCCTTGTCGCCATCGATATAGGTGATGGACGACTGGCAGGAGGCGGTGGACAGGAAGCCGGGGTCATAGGTGAACATGCCGGTCTGGCCATACAGCTTGCGGATGTCGATGACGTCCGGACCAATGTTGCCTTGGTAGATGGGCAGTTCGACGCTGGGGCTGTTGTCGCTGAAGGACAGTGTCGCTTTGTTATCGGCGAGTTTCATGGGTGTCTCCTGAGAAAGTGCGTTAACTGGAAAAAAGGCCGGTGGGAGGAAAACCCACACCGGCACCTTACTGGGGTAGCGGAGTGCGCATGCGCTCCAGCAGCTTCAGCACGTCCGGGGTGTCCAGCGGTGCTTCGGCTTCCTTGCGGCGCAGCAGCAGATCCAGCAAATCGTTGTCCGACAGGTCCATCAGGGCATACATGGCCCTGGCTTCCCTGACTGTCATGGCACTACCGTACTGGTCCAGGTAGCGCTGGATGAACAGGTCGTTTTCCAGCAAACCGCGGCGGCAGCGCCACTGCAGCTTGCTGTATTCGACCGGCGTGAGGCGATCGTCGAGTTCGTCCATCGGTGTGATCCGATCAGACGGTACGACGCACCATCAACTCCTTGATTTTGCCAATAGCCTTGGTGGGGTTCAAGCCCTTGGGGCAAACATCCACACAGTTCATGATGGAGTAGCAGCGGAACAGGCGGTAGGGATCTTCCAGGTTGTCCAGACGCTCGCTGGTAGCCTGGTCACGGCTGTCGGCCAGGAAGCGGTAGGCCTGCAGCAAGCCGGCCGGACCCACGAACTTGTCCGGGTTCCACCAGAAGCTGGGGCAGCTGGTCGAGCAGCTGGCGCACAGGATGCACTCGTACAGGCCGTTGAGCTCTTCGCGCTCTTCGGGGCTCTGCAGGCGCTCCTTCTGGGGCGGCGGCGTGTCGTTGATCAGGTACGGCTTGATCGAGTGGTACTGGTTGAAGAACATGGTCATGTCCACAATCAGGTCACGGATCACCGGCAGGCCCGGCAGCGGCTTCAGGACGATCGGGTCCTTCAGGCTGCGCAGGTTGGTCAGGCAGGCCAGACCGTTCTTGCCGTTGATGTTCATGGCGTCCGAGCCGCACACGCCTTCACGGCAGGAACGACGGAAGGACAGGCTGGGATCCACGGCCTTCAGCTTGACCAGGGCGTCCAGCAGCATGCGCTCATGGCCTTCGAGCTCCAGCTCGATGGTCTGCATGTACGGCTTGGCGTCCTTGTCCGGATCGTAGCGGTAGATTTTGAAGGTACGTTTTTGCATGAGATAACTCCGAATCGGTTGTCTTTGGCGCGGCTGCCGGGTCAGAAGGTACGGACGCGCGGCGGCACGGTCTCAACCGTCAGGGGCTTGGTGCGCACCGGCTTGTAGCTCAGGCTGTTGGTGGCGCTGTCCCACAGGGTGTGCTTCATCCAGTTGGCGTCGTCACGGCCCAGCGGGGCGGTGGGGTGGTCGGCCGGATGCTCGTAGTCGTACACGGTGTGGGCACCGCGGCACTCGTGGCGGGCAGCGGCGGACACCATGGTGGCCTGTGCCACTTCGATCAGGTTGGCCACTTCCAGGGCTTCCTGGCGGGCCATGTTGAACACCATGGAGTTGTCCTTCAGGCCGACATTGGCGACGCGCTCGCGGATGGCGGCGATCTTGGCCACGCCTTCATCCATGCCGGTCTGCGTGCGGAACACACCAGCGTGCTGCTGCATGGCGTTGCGGATATCGTTGGCGATATCCTGGGCGTACTCGCCGTTCGGGTTGTTGTTCAGCTTGTCCAGACGGGCACGGGTGAAGTCGCTGGCGTTGGCCGGCAGATCCTTGTGCGTCTTGTTCTCGCTGTTGTACTTGATGATGTGGTTGCCGGCAGCCTTGCCGAACACCAGCAGGTCCAGCAGGGAGTTGGTGCCCAGGCGGTTGGCGCCGTGCACGCTCACGCAGGAGCACTCGCCCACGGCGTACAGGCCGTTGATGACGCGGTCTTCGCCATTCACGTGCTCGACCACCTGGCCGTTGATGGTGGTGGGGATGCCGCCCATCTGGTAGTGGATGGTGGGCACCACCGGGATCGGCTCCTTGGTGATGTCGACGTTGGCGAAGTTGACGCCAATTTCATACACGGAGGGCAGACGCTGGTGGATCTTGTCGGCACCCAGGTAGGAGAAGTTCAGCAGGATGTGGTCCTTGTTGGGACCGCAGCCACGGCCTTCCTTGATTTCCTGGTCCATGCAGCGGGACACGAAGTCACGCGGTGCCAGGTCCTTGTATTCGGGGGCATAACGCTCCATGAAGCGCTCGCCTTCGCTGTTCACCAGGTAGGCGCCCTCGCCGCGGCAGCCTTCGGTCAGCAGCACGCCGGCTCCGGCCACGCCGGTCGGGTGGAACTGCCAGAACTCCATGTCCTGCAGCGCGATGCCGGCGCGGGCAGCCATGCCCAGACCGTCACCGGTGTTGATGAAGGCGTTGGTGGAAGCGGCAAAAATGCGGCCGGCACCGCCGGTGGCCAGCATGGTGGTCTTGGCTTCCAGCATGAAGACCTCGCCGGTCTCCATTTCCATGGCGGTCACGCCCACCACGTCGCCGCTGGCGTCGCGCACCAGGTCCAGTGCCATCCATTCGACGAAGAACTGGGTGCGGGCCGACACGTTCTGCTGGTACAGGGTGTGCAGCATGGCGTGGCCGGTACGGTCGGCAGCCGCGCAGGCGCGCTCCACCAGCTTGCGGTGGCCGTCGCCGGCGTCTACCGTGTGGCCACCGAAGGGGCGCTGGTAGATGGTGCCGTCCGGGTTGCGGTCGAACGGCATGCCGAAGTGTTCCAGCTCGTACACGACGTTGGGTGCTTCACGGCACATGAACTCGATGGCGTCCTGGTCGCCCAGCCAGTCGGAGCCCTTGATGGTGTCGTAGAAGTGGTCTTGCCAGCTGTCGGGGTTCATGTTGCCCAGCGAGGCGCTGACGCCGCCCTGTGCCGCCACGGTGTGGGAGCGGGTGGGGAACACCTTGGTCAGTACGGCAACGCTCAGGCCGGCGCGGGCCAGTTGCAGGGATGCACGCATGCCGGAACCACCGGCGCCCACGATCACGACGTCATACTTGCGGCGGGGCAGGGATTGGGGAATCGAAGTCATTGTTTACAGTCTCCACAGAACTTGAGCTGCCCAGCCGGCAGAGCCAATCAGCCACACGGCTGCGAACAGTTGCAGGGCCAGGCGGATGCCGACCGGCTTGATGTAATCCATGAACACGTTGCGCACGCCAATCCAGGCGTGCCAGCAGATGGAGATCACGGTGGCAAAGGTCAGGAACTTCATCCAGGTGGCGGCAAAGATGCCGGACCAGGAAGCGTAGGTCAGGGGGCCGGAGGTGAAGATCACGGCCAGGATCAGGGCCAGCGTGAAGACGGCCATGACGATGGCGGTGGCGCGCTGCACCAGCCAGTCACCCACACCGTAGTGGGAGGCGCCGATCACGCGGCGTTTGGAACCATAGTTGACAGAAGACATGGGTTACCTCTTGAACGTGAAATCAGAACAGGCCGAACAGCTTGGCGCCCAGCAGCACGGTCAGACCGAGGCTCAGCACCAGCGTGAAGATGGCGGAAGAACGGCCGAAGGCCTTGTTGACGGCACTGTGGCTGACGTCCATGTACAGGTGGCGCAGGCCGGCAATCAGGTGGTGCAGGAAAGCCCAGATCAGGGCCAGCGCGATCAGCTTGTAGAACCAGCCGGGCATGCCCAGGGTGCCGCTGAACAGGCCGGTGAAGCGCTCCCAGGACACCTGGGAGCTGACAGAGTTGTCAAACAGCCAGACGATGAAAGGCAGCAGCAGGAACATCAGCATGCCGCTGATGCGGTGCAGGATGGACACCTTGGCGGCAATCGGCATCTTGCTGGCGTAGCCCATGAGATCCGACAGGTTGATATTGCGGAATTCGGGCCGCTTCGTGGGTTTGGTAGTAGTGGACATAGTCAGCCTTGTGAGAGTCTAAGAAGCGAAACAAGTCACGCACGACACGGTTGTGCGCGTCACGCGTGACAAATATCGTTACAAGAGCGCTGCCGATTTTAGCGGCAATACAACAGGTTCTGCAGGTCTGCGCCCCTGAAACGCACAAAATTGACAGGTTAACGACACTCTGCCTGTTGGTGGGCCAGGTTTTCGCATGGTCGTTCGCCTCAGCTCAGGGTGTTGCGGTAATGGTGGGTATCGGTGCGATACAGGGCCTTGCGCACCTCTACCGGCATGTCGTTGTAGGTCAGGCTGATGCGCTCGACCTGCAGCAGGGGCGTGCCGGCATCGACCTGCAGCAGGCGGGCCTGTTCCGGATCGGGCAGGGTGGCGCGCAGACGCTCCTCGGCACGTGTCATGCGCACGCCGAAATCGCGCTCGAACAGGCCGTAGGTGGGGCCCTGGTGGCTGGACAGCTGCTCGGCCGTGAGGCCCTTGAACAGCTGTGCCGGCAGCCACATGTCCTCCAGGATGGTCGGTCTGCCGCCCAGGGACAGGATGCGGCGGATCTGCAGCACCGATTCGCCGGGTGCCAGTTGCAGCGCCTGGGCCAGCTCGGCTTGCGGACGCAGTCGGCGGCATTCCAGGATGGTGCGCTGGGTCGGGCCTTCGCTGTCGAGTGTGCCCTGGTCGGGGTAGAGACGCAGGAAGCGGTATTCGACATGACGCTCGTTGTGGCTGGCCACGAAAGTGCCCTTGCCCTGGCGGCGTACCACCAGGTTCTCGGCTGCCAGTTCGTCGATGGCCTTGCGTACCGTGCCCTGGCTGACGCTGTAGCGCTTGGCCAGCTCCATCTCGCTGGGAATGGCTTCCTGCGGCTTCCATTCACCGGCTTGCAGGCTGTGCAGCATCGCCTGCTTGATCTGCTGGTAGAGCGGGCTGAAGGTGGGGGTGCCGGCAGGTTCTCCCGGGCTGGCGATCGCACCCGTGCGACTCGCTTCCGGTGGGGCGGTGGTGGGTGATGTCATGGTTCTGGGGCAGGCGACAGCCGCCTGCCAGTGGAAAGAGTGGTATCCCGTACACATTGTCGGGTTCCTGCCTAAATGATATCTTATATAAGACATAAGACAAGTTGTGCATGGACAGGTTTCAGCGTTACACTATGCACGCGCCGGGCAGGCGCTCAGTGAAGCGCTGCCGGCACACGGATGCACGCGCATGGCCTGGCCATGCCTTTTTTCCATTTATCCCTCTCTCATCCTGGAGACTTCTCATGAGCAAAACTCCCGTTCGCGTTGCCGTCACTGGCGCTGCTGGCCAGATTGGCTATGCCCTGCTGTTCCGTATTGCTTCCGGCGAAATGCTGGGCAAGGACCAGCCGGTCATCCTGCAGCTGCTGGAAATTCCCGACGAGAAGGCCCAGAACGCGCTCAAGGGCGTGATGATGGAGCTGCAGGATTGCGCTTTCCCGCTGCTGGCCGGCATGGAAGCCCACTCCGACCCGATGACCGCCTTCAAGGGTGCGCAGTACGTGCTGCTGGTGGGTGCCCGTCCGCGCGGCCCCGGCATGGAGCGTGCCGACCTGCTGGCGGCCAACGCCCAGATCTTCACGGCCCAGGGCAAGGCCCTGAACGCCGTGGCCGACCGCAACGTGAAGGTGCTGGTGGTGGGCAACCCGGCTAACACCAACGCCTATATTGCCATGAAGAGCGCTCCCGATCTGCCGGCCGAGAACTTCACTGCCATGCTGCGCCTGGACCACAACCGTGCTGCCAGCCAGATCGCCGAGAAGACCGGCAAGCCCGTGTCCGCCATCGAGAAGCTGGCCGTGTGGGGCAACCACTCTCCCACCATGTACGCTGACTACCGCTTTGCCACCATCGATGGCCAGCCGGTCAAGGACATGATCAACGACGAGGACTGGAACCGCAACACCTTCCTGCCCACCGTGGGCAAGCGCGGTGCCGCCATCATCGAGGCGCGCGGTCTGAGCTCTGCCGCTTCGGCTGCCAACGCCGCCATCGACCACATGCGTGACTGGGCTCTGGGCACCAATGGCAAGTGGGTCACCATGGGCATCCCGTCCAAGGGCTGGTACGGCATCCCCGAAGGCGTGATGTTCGGTTTCCCGGTGACTTGCGAAAACGGCCAGTACACCGTGATCGAAGGCCTGGAAATTGACGCTTTCAGCCAGGAGTGCATCAACAAGACCCTGGCCGAGCTGGAAGGCGAGAAGGAAGGCGTGCAGCACCTGCTGTAATTGCTGTCGGCTGGCTGCCACGATCGTGGCAGCTACCTTTGCCCTGGTTTGCCAGGGCATCTACCCAAGCGCATGGATGGTGTGCTTGGGTGGATTTTGATCATGCAGGCTCCGGCCTGCGCCAGCCTGCCACAACCACACGATGACAGACCTAAATACGGCCCATCCGCGCGATGTCCTTCTGGGTTCCCAGGGAACCACCGGACAGCTGCCTGCCTGCGACCACTATTGCGGGGTGGAAGCGCGTATCCGCAAGAGCCTGCAGCTGCAGGACGAGATGCGCGAGGAATTCGGTGCCTGCGTGTTCGATCTGACCATGGATTGCGAGGACGGTGCCCCCGTGGGCGGCGAGGCCGAGCATGCCGCCATGGTGCTGGAGCTGGCGCGCTCCGCTTCGCCCGAGGCCCGCGTGTCCGTGCGCGTGCACCCGGTGGACCATGCCGCCTTTGCCGCCGATGTCGCCACGCTGGTGGGGCAGGGAGCAGGCCTCTGGCGCCATGTCATGATTCCCAAGGTGGAATCGATTGCCGATGTCGAGCTGGCGGTACAGCATGTGGATGCCCATGGCGGCAGCGCGCTGCCGCTGCAGGTGCTGCTGGAATCCTCGCTGGCCATCCGCAATGCCTTCGAGATTGCGGCTCACCCGCGCGTGCAGTCGATCAGCTTCGGCCTGATGGATTTTGTCTCTGCCCACGGGGGCGCCATTCCCGGTGAAGCCATGGGGCTGGATGGCCAGTTCAGCCATCCGCTGGTGATGCGCGCCAAGCTGGAGCTGGCCGCAGCCTGCCATGCCCATGGCAAGGCTCCCTCGCACTGCGTGGTGACCGAATTCAGCGACGTGGAAGCCATTCGCCATGCGGCTGCCCGTGCGGCACGCGAGCTGGGCTACACCCGCATGTGGAGTATCCACCCGACGCAGATCCGCCCCATTGTCGAGGCCTTTGCACCCACCGAGGCCGAGATTGGCGATGCCGCCGAGATCATCCTGGCAGCCATGGCGGCCGAATGGGCACCGGTGAGTCACAAGAAGAAACTGCATGATCGCGCCAGTTACAGGTACTACTGGCAGCTGCTGGAGCGTGCCCACGCCACTGGCAAACCGTTACCGGATAGCGTTCAGGGCTTCTTTGCCTGAAGCTTTTGATTCCATAATGCACGCATCTTCATTTTTGCACGTAAAGGATGTCATGAAACCTGCACTGATCCTGTTCTCTGCCCTGGCCATTGCCAGCACTGGCGCCATGGCCCAGACCAGCAGCAAGGCCGGCACCGCCAAGAAGGCGACCGCCACCCAGACGGCTGCCAAGAAAAAGGCTGCGGCGAAGAAGCCGGCGGCCCGCAAGACCACTACCACGCGCAAGGCGGCCCCGGCCAGAAAGCCGGCCCAGCCCGCTGCCCAGTCGCCGCTGCGCGAGCGCCTGGCCGTCAATCCGATCACTGGTGCCAGCGCGCCCGCTGCGCCGCTGCCCCCGGGCCCGGGCGTGGCCTTCCCGGCGGCAGGCCTCCCGGTGTTTGCCGGAGCCATGCGCTGTGACATGAACCAGACCGTGACCGTGACGCCGGACGCAGCCGATCCTTATCTGTACACCGTGCAGCTGTCCCGCGGCCCGACCTATGCCATGCGCCAGGTGCCCACCACCACGGGTGTCGTGCGTCTGGAAGACAAGCAGGCCGGCGCCACCTGGATGCAGCTGGGCAACAAGTCCATGCTGATGAACCAGAAGCTGGGCCAGCGCATGGCCGACGGTTGCCGCAACGAGGTGCAGGCAGCCCGCGAGGAAGAGCTGAAGCTCAACCCTGTTGATCTACTGAAATAAATCCCCGTGCTGCCGCCGCTGCGGCAGCCATCCGAATACCACTAACCCAGGAGAAAACCCATGTTGAAAGCCTACCGCGACCATGTGGCCGAGCGCGCCGCACTCGGCATTCCCCCGCTGGCACTGGACGCCAAGCAGACGTCCGAGCTGATCGAGCTGATCAAGAACCCGCCGGCAGGCGAGGAAGCTTTCCTGGTGGATCTCCTGACCCACCGTGTGCCGCCGGGCGTGGATGATGCCGCCAAGGTCAAGGCCAGCTTCCTGGCTGCCGTGGCGCATGGCGACATCCAGGTCGGCCTGGTCAGCAAGGCCAAGGCGACCGAGCTGCTGGGCACCATGGTGGGTGGCTACAACGTCCATCCGCTGATTGAGCTGCTGGATGACGCCGAAGTGGCCGATATCGCCGCCGAGGGTCTGAAGAAGACCCTGCTGATGTTCGATTTCTTCAACGATGTGGCGGTCAAGGCCAAGGCCGGCAATGCCAAGGCCCAGGAAGTGCTGCAAAGCTGGGCTGATGCCGAATGGTTCACCAGCCGTCCCGAAGTGGCCCAGAAGATCACCGTGACCGTGTTCAAGGTGCCCGGCGAGACCAACACCGACGACCTGTCGCCCGCTCCCGATGCCTGGAGCCGTCCCGACATTCCGCTGCACTATCTGGCGATGCTGAAGAACACCCGTCCTGACGCGGCCTTCAAGCCCGAGGAAGACGGCAAGCGCGGCCCGATGCAGTTCATCGAGGACCTGAAGCAGAAAGGCAACATCGTGGCCTACGTGGGTGACGTGGTGGGTACCGGTTCCAGCCGCAAGTCCGCAACCAACTCCGTGATCTGGGCTACGGGTGAAGACATTCCCTTCGTGCCGAACAAGCGTTTCGGTGGCGTGACGCTGGGCGGCAAGATTGCCCCGATCTTCTTCAACACCCAGGAAGACTCCGGCTCCCTGCCGATCGAGGTCGATGTGACCCAGATGGAAATGGGCGACGTGCTGGATGTCTATCCCTATGACGGCAAGATCGAGAAGAATGGCCAGAAGATCGCCGACTTCGCCCTGAAGAGCGATGTGCTGCTGGACGAAGTGCGTGCCGGTGGCCGTATCAACCTGATCATCGGCCGCAGCCTGACGGCCAAGGCGCGTGAAGAGCTGGGTCTGCCGGCCTCTACCGTGTTCCGTCTGCCCAAGTCCCCGGTCGATTCCGGCAAGGGCTTCACGCTGGCCCAGAAGATGGTCGGTCGTGCCTGCGGCCTGCCGGAAGGCCAGGGCATCCGTCCGGGCACCTACTGCGAACCCAAGATGACCACCGTCGGCAGCCAGGACACCACCGGCCCGATGACGCGCGACGAGCTGAAGGATCTGGCCTGCCTGGGCTTCAGTGCCGACATGGTGATGCAGTCCTTCTGCCACACCGCTGCCTATCCGAAGCCCGTCGATGCCAAGATGCACCGCGAGCTGCCCGCCTTCATCAGCAACCGCGGCGGCGTGGCCCTGCGTCCGGGCGATGGCGTGATCCACAGCTGGCTGAACCGTCTGCTGCTGCCCGATACCGTGGGTACCGGCGGCGACAGCCACACCCGCTTTCCGATCGGTATCAGCTTCCCGGCTGGCTCTGGTCTGGTGGCATTCGGTGCTGCCACCGGCGTGATGCCGCTGGACATGCCCGAATCCGTGCTGGTGCGCTTCAAGGGCGAGATGCAGCCTGGCGTGACCCTGCGTGACCTGGTGCATGCGATCCCGCTGTACGCCATCAAGGCCGGTCTGCTGACGGTCGAGAAGGCTGGCAAGAAGAACATCTTCTCCGGCCGCGTGCTGGAAATCGAGGGTCTGCCGGACCTGAAGGTGGAGCAGGCGTTCGAACTGTCCGATGCCTCCGCCGAGCGTTCCGCTGCCGGCTGCACGATCAAGCTGAACAAGGAACCCGTCATCGAGTACCTGAACTCCAACGTCGTGCTGATGAAGAACATGATCGCCGACGGTTACGAAGACGCGAAGACGCTAGCCCGCCGCATCGAGAAGGTCGAGCAGTGGCTGGCCAACCCGCAGCTGCTGGAGGCCGACGCCGATGCCGAGTACGCCGCCGTGATCGAGATCGATCTGGCTGACATCAAGGAGCCCATCGTCTGCTGCCCGAACGACCCGGATGATGCCAAGTTCATGTCCGAAGTGTCCGGCACCCAGATCGACGAAGCCTTCATCGGCTCCTGCATGACCAACATCGGCCACTTCCGCGCCGCAGCCAAGCTGCTGGGCGGCAAGCGCGATATCCCGGTCAAGCTGTGGGTGGCACCGCCGACCAAGATGGACCAGGACGAGCTGATGAAGGAAGGCCACTACGCCGCCTTCGGCACGGCCGGTGCGCGCACCGAAATGCCGGGCTGCTCGCTGTGCATGGGCAACCAGGCACAGGTGCGTGAAGGCGCTACGGTGATGTCCACCTCCACCCGCAACTTCCCGAACCGTCTGGGCAAGAACACCAATGTGTACCTGGGCAGTGCGGAACTGGCTGCCATCTGCTCCAAGCTGGGTCGCATCCCGACGGTGGAAGAGTACCGTGCCGAAATGGGCATCATTGATGCCGACAAGGCCAGCGTGTACCGCTACATGAACTTCGACCAGATCGAGGAGTATGCAGAAGTGGCCAAGGGCGTGAGCGTCTGAATGCTGCTGCGCTGACGGTCTGGGTACCCGGTGACGGGTACCCGGAAACGAGAAAACGGCCCCTGCGGGCCGTTTTTTCATGGGCGCGTGCGCCTTTGGCCGTCTTACAGTGGCGGCTCCTCGTGCCGGTCCTTGACCACCAGGTACACGCCCAGCGCTGCGACGATGACCCAGCCGACAAAGGCCAGCATGCCGAAACGCTCGGCCAGCGGATTCATGTAGAACAGCATCAACAGTGCCACTGCCAGCAGGGCGTTGCCGATCCAGAAGGCGGTCTTGGAGGGGTTGGTGGATGGCTTCATGTCACTTCTCCGGTCAGGCGCGCCAGCAGCGCTCCCTGGTAACGTGCCTCCAGCGGCAGCCAGACCTTGAGCGGGCTGCCGTTGGCAATCTGGATGTCCAGGCCGTCGGCGTTCTGCATGGATTGCAGCGTGATGATCTGGTTGCCGGAGGGGTGGATGAGCTCGAGCCGGTCGCCGACGGCGAAGCGGTTCTTGACCTCGACCTGCAGCCAGCCGTGGCGCGCTTCGGTCTTGCTGACTTCGCCGACGAACTGGCTGCGCTGGGTTTGCGAGCTGCCGGTTTCGTAGTTCTGGTAGTGGTTGGCCGGGCGGCGCTCCAGGAAGCCTGCCGTGTAGCCACGGTTGCTCAGACCTTCCAGCTCGGTGATCAGTTCCGGATTGAACGGCCGACCCGCGACGGCATCGTCGATCGCGCGACGATAGATCTGGGCGGTGCGGCTGACGTAGTAGAGCGACTTGGTGCGGCCTTCGATCTTGAGCGAGTCGATGCCGATCTGCGTCAGGCGCTCGACATATTCGACGGCACGCAGATCCTTGCTGTTCATGATGTAGGTGCCGTGCTCGTCTTCCATGATCGGCATCAGTTCACCGGGGCGACCGATCTCTTCGATCAGGTAGACCTTGTCGGCCAGCGGATGGCGCTGGCCATCGCCGGTGGCCGCCTGTTCGCGGCTGGTGGCGGCAAAGGACTTTTCGGCCTGCTCGCGTTCGGATTCGAAGCTGAAATCCTGGTCCATCTTCGTGCCGATGGCATCGCCGGTATTGGCATCGATGTCGGCGTCGTGTGTGGCGTAGTTCCAGCGGCAGGCGTTGGTGCAGGTGCCCTGGTTGGGATCGCGCCGGTTGAAGTAGCCGCTCAGCAGGCAGCGGCCGCTGTAGGCAATGCACAGGGCGCCGTGCACGAATACCTCGAGCTCCATGTCCGGACATTCCTGGCGGATGCGCTCGATCTCGTCCAGGCTGAGTTCGCGCGACAGGATGATGCGCGCCACGCCCATGCGCTGCCAGAATTTGACGGCGGCGTAGTTGACGGTATTGGCCTGCACCGACAGGTGGATCGGCATCTCCGGCCATTTCTCGCGCACCATCATGATCAGTCCGGGGTCGGCCATGATCAGGGCATCGGGCTGCAAGGCAATCACCGGCTCGATGTCGCGTATGTAGGTGCGTACCTTGTCGTTGTGCGGCAGCAGGTTGCTGGTGACGAACAGTTTCTTGCCACGCGCGTGGGCTTCGGCAATGCCTTGTTGCAGCTGTTCCAGGCGGAATTCGTTGTTGCGCGCACGCAGGCTGTAGCGCGGCTGACCGGCATAGACGGCATCGGCGCCGTAATCGTAGGCGGCACGCATCTTGTCGAGGCTGCCGGCAGGCAGCAGCAGCTCGGGGGCTTTCAGGGGAGTGGTCATGCAGGATCGGCAAGGCTGCGCCTTGCCAGGAAGGCAATTCATGTAACTCCCTATTGTCCTGTTTTTTGCTCCAGTTGGCGAGACGGGAGGAGGAAAGCAAGGCGCCATCTGCGAGCTATTGCATATCGATACCGGACGATGTGTTCAGAAAGGCACAGTTTCGGTTCACAATCTGCATATGGATACACCTTTGCTGATAGCAGGCGGCGGCATTGGCGGGCTCGCTGCCGCACTGGCGTTGGCACGCCAGCAGATTCCTTCCCGCGTGATTGAACAGGCCGATGCCTGGGCCGAGGTTGGTGCGGGCATCCAGTTGGGGCCGAATGTGGTGCGTGTGCTCAAGAGCTGGGGCTTGGGCGATGCGCTGCAGGAGATGGCATCGTTCCCGCAGATGCTGCGTGTGCGCGATGCACTCAATGGCCGCATGCTGGGCGTGCTGCATTTTGATTCCCAGTTCGGGCTGCGTTACGGTGCCCCCTACGCCACGGTACACCGCGCCGATCTGCATCGCGTGCTGCTGGACGAGGTGCTGCGTCAGTACGGTATACAGCCGCAGTTGCAGCGGCGCATCGAACGGTACCGGACATGCGCTGATGGCGGGCTGGAGGTGGAGTTGCACGGGACGGGCGCGGAGGCCGTGACCGAGCAGCTGCAGGTACCGATGCTGATTGGTGCCGATGGTCTGTGGAGCCGGGTACGCAAGCAGTTGTTGCCGGGCGAGGCCGAGCCGCGTTACAGCGGCATTCTGGCCTACCGGGCACTGGTGCCGCAGGCCACGTTGCCGGCCTGCTTGCGCAGCCGCCAGGTCACGGCGTGGCTCGGACCGGATCTGCATGCGGTGCAGTACCCGGTGCGGGGCGGCAGCCACCTGAATGTGGTGATCATGATCAGGGGACCACGACCGGAGGATCTGCAGGATTGGGACCATGCGGCCAATGCCGGTCATCTGCGCACAGCCCTGCAGCATACGGCGCTGCCGGTGCGCGGATTGGCCGATGCCATCGCGTCCTGGCGCTTGTGGCCGCTCTGCGACCGCCCGCCGGTTCGTGCGGCACGTGAAATGGCGCAGGGGCAGGTCGCCCTGCTGGGCGATGCCGCCCATCCGATGCGCCCGTTTCTGGCACAGGGTGCCGGCATGGCGATCGAGGATGCGGCCGTGCTGGCACAGTGTCTGCAGGCGCAGGGACAGCGACCGCAGGCCCTGCAGCAGTATGCGCAACAGCGCTGGCAGCGTGTCTCGCGCGTGCAGCAGCGCTCGATCCGCAATGGCGGCATCTTCCACAGCACCGGCTGGCTGCGCTGGGGGCGTGATACCGGCATGCGCCTGCTGGGAGAGCGTCTGATCGATGTGCCCTGGCTCTATGGGCAGTGCGTGGTGTGAAGGCGTATGATGGCTCCACCACCCTGAGCACAAGGAGCGAGACATGATGACCATCCGATTGCATACCCGATCCCTGGCGCTGGCTGCCGGCCTGGCAAGCGCCCTGCTGGCAGGCTGCGCCAATACCCAGAGTCAGGCACCCAGCAGCAGCGAGATGCCGCCGGCCATCAATGTGAGCGGCGTGATGGTGGGGACAGCCAACCGCATGACGCTCTACACCTTTGATCAGGATGGCGTCAACAAGTCCAACTGCAATGCCCAGTGCGCGCAGAACTGGCCGCCCCTGCTGGCCGATGCCAAGGCGGTCAACCGCGGCGATTTCTCCGTGTTTCAGCGCGATGACGGTCGCAAGCAGTGGGCGCTGGTCGGCAAGCCGCTGTACTACTGGAGCAAGGATGCGCGTCCCGGCGACATGAGCGGGGACATGATGAACAATGGCCAGTGGCACGTTTTCCGCGTGCTGCCGCGCGCCGCACGCTGACATGACAAGGCGGGCTCCAGGCCCGCCTTGCTGGGACCTGCAGGACCCGGCAGCACGTGGCTGCCGGAGCAGGATTAGTCGTCCAGCTGGCCCAGCAGCAGGAATTCCATCAGTGCCTTCTGGCCGTGCATGCGGTTTTCGGCCTCGTCCCAGACCACGGACTGGCTGCCATCGATCACCTCGGCGCTGACTTCCTCGCCGCGGTGCGCCGGCAGGCAGTGCATGAACAGGGCATCGGGCTTGGCGCAGGCCATCATTTCACTGTCCACGCACCAGTCGGCAAAGGCGGCCTGGCGCGCGGCATCTTCGGCTTCCCAGCCCATGCTGGTCCAGACGTCGGTGGTGACCAGATCGGCGCCCGCGCAGGCCTCGTGCGGGGTCTTGAAGAACTTGACGTGATCGCCCAGTTCCACGCCAGGAATCGTGCTGTCGATGTCGTAGCCGCTGGGCGTGCTGACATGCACGGTAAAGCCCAGCAGCTTGGCTGCCTGCAGCCAGGTGTTGGCCATGTTGTTGCCGTCACCAACCCAGGCCACGGTCTTGCCCTGGATGGCGCCACGGTGCTCGATGTAGGTGAAGATGTCGGCCACGATTTGGCACGGATGGTATTCGTTGGTCAGGCCGTTGATCACCGGCACGCGCGAGAATTCGGCAAAGCGCTCGATGCGCTCCTGCTCGAAGGTGCGGATCATCACCAGGTCGACCATGCGGCTGATGACGCGTGCGGTGTCCTCGATCGGTTCGGAGCGGCCGAGCTGGCTGCCCTGGGCCGTCAGGTTGACCACCGTGCCGCCAAGCTGGTACATGCCGGCCTCGAAGCTGACGCGGGTGCGAGTGCTGGCTTTCTCGAAAATCATGGCCAGGGTGCGGTCTGCCAGGGTCTGGTGCTTCTCGTAGCGCTTGAACCTGGCCTTGATCTGTGCGGCACGGCGGAACAGGTAGGCGTACTCGTCGGCATTCAGGTCGGTGAACTGCAGGTAGTGGCGGATGGTCGTCATGCGAGGCTTTCGGCTAACTAACAGGGGAGGGTGGTGGCCTGGCGTTCAGGTGGCCAGGAATTCACGCACCATGGGGACCAGGATGGCGATGATGGCATCGGCATCGGCCTGGCTCAGGTTGAGCGGCGGCACCAGGCGGATCACGCGGTCGGCGGTGACGCTGAACAGCAGGCCGCGCTCCAGTCCGGTGTTGAGCAGGGCGCCGCAGGGGCGATCCAGCTCGATACCCAGCATCAGGCCGTGGCCGCGCACTTCCAGCACGCCGGCATCGTTGGCAAAGGCCTGCTGCAGGCCCTGGCGCAGGTAGTCTCCCATGCGGGCGGCATTTTCCAGCAGCTGTTCCTGTTCCATGATGCGGATGGTTTCGAGACCGGCGCGCATGGCCAGCGGGTTGCCGCCGAAGGTGGAGCCATGGTTGCCCGGCTGCATCACGTTGGCAGCGCGCGGCCCGGCCACCAGCGCGCCGATCGGCATGCCGGAACCCAGACCCTTGGCCAGGCTCATGCAGTCTGGCAGGATGTCGGCCCACTGGTAGGCAAACCACTTGCCGGTACGGCCAAAACCGCACTGGATCTCGTCCAGCATCAGCAGCCAGTCACGCTCGTCGCACAGCTGGCGCAGCTGGCGCATGAACTCGGCCGTCATCTCGTGGATGCCGCCTTCTCCCTGGATCGGCTCCAGCAGCACGGCAACCACATCCGGGTTGCCTTCGGTAGCGCGCTTGAGGGCTTCGATGTCATTGCGCGGGACACGGATGAAGCCGGGCACCAGCGGCTCGAAACCGGCCTGGATCTTGGGGTTGCCGGTGGCGCTCAGGGTGGCGATGCTGCGGCCGTGGAAGGCGTTGTCGAACACCACGATCTGGGCGTTGCTGATTCCCTTGTCATGGCCAAACTTGCGCGCCAGCTTGATGGCGGCCTCGTTGGCTTCGAGGCCGGAGTTGCAGAAGAAGGCATTGCTCAGGCCGCTGATCTCGACCAGTTTCGCTGCCAGTGCCTCCTGGCCGGGGATGTGAAAGTAGTTGGAACAGTGGATCATCTTGCTAAGCTGATCCTGCATGGCGGCGACGAAATCGGGATGGGCGTGGCCCAGGGTGTTGACGGCGATGCCACCCAGTCCGTCCAGGTACTCCTTGCCGTTGACGTCCCAGACGCGGGAGCCCTTGCCATGCGACAGGGCGACCGGCAGTCTGCCGTAGGTATTCATGACATGGGGAGAGGCGGCGGCAACGGGGGTGGTCATGCAGGGCTCCGAAAACAGGAAAAACTGCCCGCCGGCCGGAGGGCAGGGGGCAGGAACGGAAATGGAGGCAGGCATCTGCCAAAAACCATTGTAGAACACAAGCGGTATGGCATGCCAGCCTGTGCGGATGATGGGCTGGTAGTAGAATCGGGGCCGCAGTGCCAGCGGCGGGCCAGACGCCGCATCGGGTCACCAGCCCACACAGAACCGCGGATTCATGACTACCACTCCCAGCAGCAAAGAAGTATTCATCATGGGCCTGACCTCCGAAGGCCGCAAGTTTCGTCCCAGCGATTGGGCCGAGCGCCTGGCCGGCGTCATGAGTCATTTCCGTCCCGGTGGCGCCAGCCATCCCGGTGCCCACCTGAGCTATTCGCCGTGGTGTACGCCCAACATCGTCGGCGGCACCAAGTGCGTGATCCTGAATCGCGAGCTCGAAGAGGTCGAACCCATGGCCTGGAACTTTGTCATGAGTTTTGCCAGGGACAACGACCTGCAGGTGGTGGAGGCCTGCCTGATGCCGGATGCCCGCCCCTGACGTGCTGACAGGCTGATGACAATCAGCCACCCATGAAAAAACCGCCCGAAGGCGGTTTTTGTTTTCCTGCTGACAGCGCACCCGGACAAACGGCAGTGCGGATGAACCGCACCGGGCGTTGCCTGAAAAATCAGGCGGCGGTAGCCAGGGCCTTGACCTTGGCAGACAGGCGGCTCTTGTCGCGAGCAGCCTTGTTCTTGTGGAAGATGCCCTTGTCGGCGACGATGTCCACCACGGACTGCATCTTGCCGAACAGGTCCTTAGCCTTCTCCACGTCACCGGCCAGGACGGCCTTCTCGACGTTCTTGACAGCGGTACGGTACTTGGAACGCAGCGAGGTGTTGGCTGCGTTCAGCTTGACGTTCTGGCGTGCGCGCTTGCGGCCAGACGCCAGGCGGGGGTTCTTTTTCTTCTTGGTAGAAGCCATGATGTGATTCCTTGTGTTGAAGGATGATGTCAGAGGAACCGAAGATTATAGCCGTACCTGATGAATTTGTCATCAGGTGGCACAGGGCCGCGTGACCCGTCCGTGCAACGGCTACACTTGCACGTCTGCGCCAGCCTGCCGCGCACACTACCGGATACGCATCGTGAGCCTGTTCAAATCTGCTTCCATTGTTTCTCTGCTGACGCTGGCGTCGCGCATCACGGGACTGATCCGCGAGCTGCTGATTGCCTCGGCTTTCGGGGCGAGTGCCTTTACCGATGCCTTCAACGTGGCGTTCCGCATTCCGAACATGTTCCGCCGCCTGTTTGCCGAAGGGGCGTTCAGCCAGGCCTTTGTGCCGGTGCTGGCAGCCGCACGCGAGCAGGAGGGCGATGCTGCCACGCGCGCGACGATTGACCGCGTGGCGACGGTGCTGTTCTGGGTGCTGCTGTTCTTCTGCGCCATCGGCGTGCTGGCGGCACCGTTCCTGGTGTGGCTGCTGGCCAGTGGCCTGCAGCAGGATCCGCAGGGTTTTGATGCCGCAGTCACCATGACGCGCTGGATCTTCCCCTATATCGGCTTCATGTCCATGGTGGCGCTGGCGGCTGGCGTGCTGAACACCTGGAAGCGTTATGCGGTGCCGGCGGCCACGCCGGTGCTGCTGAATATCGCGATGATTCTGGCGGCCTGGCTTGGCGGCCCGTGGTTTGCCAGCATGGGCATCCAGCCGGTCTATGCGCTGTGCGTGGGCGTGATGGTGGGTGGCGTGCTGCAGCTTGGTGTCCAGCTGGCGGCAATGGCGCGGCTGGGCATGTTCCCGCGCATCGGGCTGAGCTGGCGCGCCATGCGTGAGGCCCTGGCCGATCCGCACACGCGCCGTATCGGCAAGCTGATGCTGCCGGCCATTCTGGGCGTGAGCGTGGCGCAGATCTCGCTGTTGATCAATACGCAGATTGCCTCGCATCTGGCCCCGGGCAGTGTCAGCTGGCTGAGCTATGCCGATCGCCTGATGGAGTTCCCGACGGCGATGCTGGGCGTGGCGCTGGGCGTGGTGCTGATGCCGCAGCTGGCGCGCGCCAAGGCGGCGGACAATCCGCACGAATATTCGGCCATGCTGGACTGGGGCTTGCGGTTGGTGGTGCTGCTGTCGGTGCCGTGCGCGGCGGCGCTGCTGTGCTTTTCGCAGCCGCTGGTCAGCGTGCTGTACAACTACGGTGCCTTTACCGCGACCGATGTACAGCAGACCACGCTGGCGCTGATGGGCTATGGTGCCGGCCTGATTGGTCTGGTGGCGATCAAGGTGCTGGCACCGGCCTACTATGCGCGCCAGGACATCAAGACGCCGGTGAAGATCGCGATTGGCGTACTGATTGCCACGCAGCTGATGAACCTGGTGTTTGTGCCGCTGCTGGCGGTTGGTGGCCTGTCGCTGTCGATCGCGCTGGCGGCAATGGTCAACGCCGGCCTGCTGCTGGCCGGCCTGTTGCGTCGTGGCAGTTATCGCCCGGAAAAGGGCTGGGCCTTGCTGCTGCTGCGCGTGCTGGCTGCCACGCTGCTGCTGTCGGCCTTTCTGCTCTGGGCCGATGGCCTGGCCTGGGTCGATGTCCACAGCAAGCTGACACGCCTGCTGCAGTTTGCCGGCGTCATGCTGGGCGCGGTGCTGATCTATTTTGGTGCGCTGGCGCTGTCGGGCTTCAAGCTGCGACAGCTGGTACGCCGCTAGGCACGGCACTTGCTCGCCCAGAAAAAACAGGGCTGCCCCGCAAGAGGCAGCCCTGTTTCATTCAGCTATCAGCTATCAGCTGTCAGCTGTCAGACTCAGGGAGCGGCAAAGAACTGCGTGCTGTACTTGTCCAGCGGCAGCTTGCGGATCACCGGGCGGCCAGCGCCATCCTTCTCCGCGATGCGATCGATCCAGGTTTGCAGCACGTCGGCATCGAGCACGCCGATGTCGAGGCGGCGCTCGGCCGGGATATTCGCCAGCGTGGTGTAGTCGTCACCACCGGTGGCGTTGAAGCTCAGCACGAACAGGCGATAGGTCTTGCCCATGTCGATGGCTTTCCAGCTGTTGGCGGCCTTGTCGAATACCTGCAGATTGCTGGCGCGCTGGCCCTTGGACTTGCTGGCATCGACGTCGAAACGCAGGCCGGCGGAGTAGGGATAGGGGCCGGTCGAACCGCCCGGCTTGAAGGTGGCGTCCAGACCGTCCTCGATCATGGCCTTGGCTTCGGCACCGGTGATGTCCAGGCGCCACAGCATGTTGCCGAAAGGCAGCACTTCGATCACGTTGGCGGCTGTCACCTCGCCGCGCAGCGGCACGCGCACGCCACCACCACTTTGCAGCGTGATGTCGGCACCGCCGTAGTCCTTGTCAGCCACCTCCAGATAGGCCTGGGCGACCAGCTGCTGGATATCGCCGCCGTGCAGGCTGACGTCACCGATGGCATTGCACTCGGCGCCGGAGCGGCTGTAGTCGACGCTGCCTTCACCGCCCGGTACGCGGCGGCTGCAGATTTCCTGCGGGGCGCTGGCCACGATCTTGGCCTTGAACACCTCTACCAGATCCTTGAACGGCTTCAGCACGTCCAGCGCCTTGGCGTCCGGCTGCACGACTTGCAGGAAACCGCTGGCCTGCACGTCGTCCTGGATGGCCTTCAGCGTGGCGGCATCCGGAGCCGCCTTGTTGACGCTGTAGTTGTCGCCGATCAGCACGTGCGGCGTGCCGGTGCAGCTGGTGACCTTGCCTTCGGCATCGAAGTTGACCTTGAGCTCGCCGACCACCTTGGCGTATTCATTGGCGTGCACCACGCAGACATTGTCGCCATCGGCGTTCTGCAGGCGTGTCGGGTATTCGCCAGCCGGGCTGCCGGCCTTGTAGCTCGTCAGGCTGTCCGGGCCGAGCAGGGTGTGCGAATCGCCGCCGACGATCACGTCCACGCCACGCAGCTGGGCTGCCAGTGCCTTGTCGGCGACATAGCCGATGTGCGACATGACGATGATCTTGTTGACGCCATCGGCCTTCAGCTGGTCGATGCTGCGCTGGGCGGCCGTGGCCTCGTTGTCGAAAGTGGTATCGGGATCGGGGCTGGAGGATTCCTTGGTCTTGCCGGCCACGGTCAGGCCGACAATGCCGATTTTCTGGCCGTCACGCTCGACCACGATATGCGGCTGCACATAGCCGGGTGCCTTTTGCGGCTGCAGGGCGGAGTTGGCACCGAACTGCACGTTGGCCGACAGCACCGGCGTCTTGCACTGGGCCGGATCCTTGTGCAGGAAATCGATGAACTGCTTCAGGCCGCTGTCGCCCTTGTCGAATTCGTGGTTGCCCAGCGTGAAGGCATCAAAGCAGACGGTGTTCATGAGCGCGGCATCGGCCTCGCCCGGCTGGCCGGCGCGGTTGAAGTACAGCGTGCCGGTCAGGGCGTCGCCGGCATGCAGGGCCAGCACGTTCTTGTTGCTGTCGCGAATCGCCTGGATCATGGCGGTGACACGCGGGAAGCCGCCGGCATCCACGGTCAGATCCTTGCCGGCGAGGGCAAAGGTGCGGTTCATGCTGTCCAGGTTGGAGTGGCTATCGTCCACGTGGGCGATGGTCAGCTCCAGCGGCTTGGCGACGACGGGCGGGGTGGACGGTACGTTGTCGTCATCGCCGCCACAGGCGGTGAGCAGGGTGGCGCCGGCGACCGACAGCAGTGCCGGAAGGGCCAGGGAAAAAGGACGCTGGTGCATGGGAAGAGTCTCCGTTGTACAGGAAAAAGGGCGTTTCAGTGAACGACCGGGAATGGGAAGAGTCTCCGTTGTACAGGAAAAAGGGCGTTTCAGTGAACGACCGGGAAAGTGCTGCCTGCCGGCACGGTGATGCGGGTGGTGTGCAGCAGCGGGCTGGCCGGGGCCTGGCCCTGTTGCAGCGGCTTGACCTTGTGGAAGCGGACTTCCAGCTGGCCAGCAGGAGGGTTGATGGCGGCCTGGGGCTGGCGCGGGTCATAGCCGATCTGGTCGCGCACGATGCCGCACTGGAAGGCGTGCAGGTCGCCGGTAATGGCCACCACGTTGCGGATGTTGTGCTGCGTCAGGAACTGCATCAGCTCGGTGCGATGCACCGGATAGCCGTCCCAGCAATCGGCGTTGATGGCAAACACCTGCTGCAGGGCGGGATCGGTCACCATCGGGTGCTGGCGCAAATCGGCCCACATGCGGGACAGCGACAGCTCGTTGCCCCAGATTTTCCAGGTCGCATTCGACTGGCGCATGGTGTCCTTCCACCACTGGGTCTGGGTCTGGCCCAGTACCGACGGGGCGGCAGCGCGGGGCTGCTGTGCCATCAGGTCGAACGACTGGGCCTGCAGCAGGGTGGGCAGCGGCGTGAAATAGCGCGATCCGACCGAGGTGTCCATCTGCAGGGCGGCATCCAGCGGTGCGCCCTGGGCCAGCGGCACCAGCACCTCGGGGATGGCGTGGTCGTCCCGGTACAGGCGCTGGTCGGTCATGACCAGATGCATCAACTGGCCAAAGCGGAAGTCGCGGTAGATGCGGATGTTGTCGTAGCGGGCATTGTCGAGGTCGAAGGCGACATCGCCCATGTCCACCGGCATGTACTCGAACCAGGCCTGGTTGGCAGCGCGGCGGCGGCCGGTCTGTTGCTGGTTGGCGTTGTTGTAGGTCTGGTGATCCTGCCAGCAGTCATCGCTGAACTCGTGGTCGTCCCAGACGGCAATGAAGGGAAACTTGCGGTGCACTTCCTGCAGGCGCGCATCGCCACGATAGGTGCGGTACAGCGTGCGGTAATCGGCCAGGGTGAGGGCCGCCGTGGAGCCATCGGCCAGCGGCATGCCGTCTGGCAGGGTGATGGGCGGATGGGTGCTTTCGACCTGGCCGGTCTGGAAGCCGGCACCCACGGTTTCGTAGATGTAGTCGCCCACGTGGACGGTAAAGTCCAGATCCTGCTCGGCGGCCAGCAACTCCATGGCGCCCCAGTGGTTGACACTCCAGTCCTGGCAGGTGAACCAGGCAAAGCGCAGGCTGGACAGCTGCGCATCGGTGGCCGGAGCCGTCTTGCTGATGCCGGTGGTGCTGACATCGCTGCCGGCCTTGAAGCGGTAGTAGTAGCGCGTGGCGGCTTGCAGCTGGCGGATCTTGGCACGCACCGTGTGGTCGTAGCGCGCACTGGCATCCAGGGGCTGTTCCACCAGCAGGGTGGCGAAATCTTCCTGCAACGAGACCTGCAGCGTCAGGGGAATGCTGTCCGGCTGTGTGTTGCCGCTGGATTGCACCCGCGTCCACAGCACCACACTGTCAGCACGCGGATCGCCGCTGGCCACGCCCAGATCGAAGCGGAAGCTGCCTTCCGGTGGGCCGGGTTCCGTTGCCGGAGCGTCGTCATCGCCGCCACAGGCAGACAGCACGGAGCCGGCGGTAATGACACTGAAAAAGGCTGCACTGCGACGCAGCAACTCCCGTCTTTGCATGGAAAACTCCCTGTGTAGCTGCTGCTGCGTGGGCAGGAGCGGACGATGACAGCAGGCAGTCTAGGCAGCGTACATGACGAAAGAATGGCGTTTCAGGGACAGTTTGGTGTCATGCAAAAGGCCGCACCCTTGCGGATGCGGCCTGTGCGCGAAAGCGGCGGAAAAGGCTCAGGCCACGGTGACTTTGGCCGCGCCATCGGCAGCGGCAATCCGGCCGATGGTGTAGACGGTCTCGCCCAGTTCGCGCAGCGTGGCAGCGGTGGCTTCGGCGTGGGCCGCATCCACCACCAGCACCATGCCGATGCCATTGTTGAAGGTGCGGTTCATCTCGATGTCGTCGATGCCGGCGGTTTCCTGCAGCCAGGCAAACAGCTCGGTCTGCGGCCAGCTGCCCTTGACCAGGCGTGCCACCATGCCCTCGGGCAGCACGCGCGGGATGTTTTCCAGCAGGCCGCCACCGGTGATGTGGGCCAGTGCCTTGACCGGATGCTGGTCGAGTGCGGCCAGTACCGGCTTCACGTACAGCCGGGTCGGGCGCATGACGGCTTCGCGGAACGGCATGCCGTCCAGCGTGGCCGGCAGGTTGCTGCCGGCGCGTTCCAGGCACTTGCGCACCAGGCTGAAACCGTTGCTGTGCACGCCGTGGCTGGCCAGACCCAGCACCACGTCGCCAGCCTGCACGTTCTGGCCGGTCAGGATCTTGCTCTTTTCGACTGCGCCGACGGCAAAGCCGGCCAGGTCGTATTCGCCATCGGGATACATGCCGGGCATTTCGGCGGTCTCGCCACCGATCAGGGCGCAGCCGCTCTGCTCGCAGCCGTTGGCGATGCCGCCGACCACCGCCGCAGCGGTATCGACATCGAGCTTGCCGCAGGCAAAGTAGTCGAGAAAGAACAGCGGCTCGGCACCCTGTACCAGTACATCGTTCACGCTCATGGCGACCAGGTCGATGCCGACCGTGTCATGCATGTTCCACTCGAAGGCCAGGCGCAGCTTGGTGCCGACACCGTCAGTGCCGGAAACCAGCACCGGCTCCTGGTAACGCTTGGGGACCTCGAACAGGGCGCCGAAGCCGCCAATGCTGGCCATCACGCCTTCGCGCATGGTCTTCTTGGCCAACGGCTTGATGCGTTCAACCAGGGCATCGCCTGCATCGATGTCAACGCCGGCGTCTTTGTAGGAAATGGGAGTTTGCATGGGGAAAATTCGGATTGCGATAAACGGAATGCACAAACTTGGGGTATCGTGCTGTCAGCGCAGGCACTTGCTGCCTGACCATGGCCTTGCCCGTATTGTAAAGACCTTCCTCCTTCCATGATCGAATTGAGCCCCAACCTGAAACGGACATTGAACGGAACCCTGCTGGTTCTGGTGCTCGGCCTGATCCTGTGGGCGCTGGGTCCGGTGCTGACGCCGTTCATCGTGGCGGCCGTGCTGGCCTATGCCCTCAATCCGCTGGTCGACCGCATCAGCGGCTGGCTGGGCGGGCGTGTGCCGCGCTGGCTGGCGGTGGTGCTGGTGATGCTGGTGTTCATCCTGGCCGTGCTGGGCGTGGCGATGCTGATCGTGCCGGTGGTGATCAAGGAAGGTCCGATCATCCGCCAGCAATTGCCGGTGCTGCTGGATCGCGGCGTGATCTGGGTGCAACAGATGTTCGACCGTTACGGCATTCCGTTCGAGGTCAATCTGGGATCGTTGCGCGGCGTGGTGATTGAATGGCTCAGCAATAGCAGCAGCACCCCGGCGGCACCCGGCGAGCCGAGCTTCGTCAAGTCGCTGCTGAATTCGCTCATGATCGGTGGCAGCGTGGCGCTGTCGGTCATTGGCAATCTGGTGCTGATTCCGATTGCGCTGTTCTACCTGCTGCTGGACTGGGACAAGTTCATCGCCACCGTATTCCGCCTGGTGCCGCTGCGCATGCGCGAGGGCGTGACCAGCTTTGTGCAGGAAGCCGATACCCTGCTTGGCCAGTACCTGCGCGGCCAACTGCTGGTGATGATCATCATGGCCACCTATTACAGTGTCGGCCTGATGCTGTTCGGGCTGGATCTGGCCTGGCCGGTGGGCATTTTTACCGGTCTGGCGGTGTTTGTGCCTTACCTGGGCTTTGGTGTCGGCACGGTGATTGCCGTGGTCCTGGGCCTGCTGCAGTTCGGTCTGACCAAGACGCTGATCATGGTCGGCGTGGTGTATACCTCGGGCCAGATGATCGAGAGCTACTATTTCACGCCGCGACTGGTGGGTGAGCGCATCGGCCTGCATCCGCTGGTGGTGATCTTTGCGCTGCTGGCATTTGGCCAGCTGTTCGGCTTTGTCGGGGTGCTGGTGGCGCTGCCCTGCAGTGCCGTGCTGCTGGTGGCGGTACGCCGCCTGCGCGAGCGTTATTTCAGAAGCGACCTGTACAACAACTGACGGCCTCCGGCGGGGAACGGCTGCATCCCGTAAAATGACGGCGTGTCTCCCCCCATGAAACAACTTCCGCTCGATATCGGCCTGGCCCCCAGCCCGCGGCTGGACTCCTGGATTCCCGGTCCGAATGCCGCGGTACTGGCGCACGTGCAGTCGGTGCTCCATGACAACCGCCCCTCTTTGCGCCCCACCTATATCTGGGGACCAGAGGGCAGCGGCAAGACCCATCTGCTGCAGGGTGTGCTGCAGGCGCTGCGTGAACAGGGACGTGAAGCCGGCTGGCTGGATGCCTCCACGCCCTGTGGCGGTTATGCCCGTCCCTTCGATCCGCGCTGGAGCGTGGTGCTGCTGGACGAGGTCGATGCCTATGGCCCGCAGCAGCAGCACACGGCGTTCAACTGGTTCATCCATGCCATGACGCCGCAGCAGGGCGAACCCTGCTGGGTGCTGTCTGCCGGCCGCCTGCCGGTAACCGATCTGCCGCTGCGCGAAGATCTGCGTACCCGGCTCGGCTGGGGCCAGGTGTTCGGCCTGCAGCCGCTGGCCGAGGACGATGTACAGCGTGCCCTGCGTCAGGAAGCGCAGGCGCGTGGCCTGGATCTGTCGGACGAGGTGCTGCGCTACATGCTCAGCCGGTTTTCCCGCGACCTGGGGAGCCTGAGCCAGCTGCTGGCCATGCTGGACGACTATGCCCTTGAAACGCGCCGCGCGATCACCGTGCCGCTGCTGAAGCAAATGATGAATGACTCATGAATATTGCGCTTTTTGACCTGGACCACACCCTGTTGCCGATCGATTCGGACTTCATGTGGGCCCACTTTACCAATGCCATTGGCTGGACCGATGCCGAAGAATCGCTGCGTCAGAACGATGTGTTCTACGAGCAGTACGAGCAGGGCGTGCTCGACATGAACGAATACGTGCGCTTCGTCACGCGCGCCATCCGCGAGCACACGCCCGACGAGTCCCATGCCGCCCATGCGCGCTATCTGGCCGAGTACGTGCAGCCGGCGATCCGCCAGCCGGCGCTGGACCTGCTGCAGCAGCACCGCGATGCCGGCGATACCCTGGTACTGATCACCGCCACCAACCGCTTCATCGCCGGCCCGATCGGCACGCTGCTGGGCTTCGAGGACGAGAACATCATCGCCACCGAGCTGGAGCGCGGTCCCGACGGCTGGTTTACCGGCAATGTCGAGGGCATGGCCAATCTGCGTGAAGGCAAGGTGCACAACATGACCCAGTGGCTGGCCAGGCGCAAGCTGGACTGGAGCGATACCCATATCAGCTTCTATTCCGACTCGATCAACGACGCGCCCCTGATGGAGCGTGCCGATGTGCCGGTGGCCACCAACCCGGATGAGCGCCTGCGCGCACTGGCCCAGGCCCGTGGCTGGCGCATTCTCGACCTGTTTCCCAAGGCGTAAGCCATGATCAAGCGATTCATCAACAAGCTGCTGGGCAAGGAGCAGGTGCAGCCGCATTTCGGCAAGCGCGTCGAGGTGCCGCAGTCGGTGCACCAGATCGATGTCTCCCTGGTGGATGAGCGGGCCCTGAATGTGGTGCAGACGCTCAAGAAAGCCGGTTACGAAGCCTATATCGTCGGCGGTGCGGTGCGCGACCTGCTGGTCGGCATGCGGCCCAAGGACTTTGATGTGGCGACCAATGCCACGCCCGAGCAGGTCAAGAGCCTGTTCCGCCGCGCCTTCATTATTGGCCGCCGTTTCCGCATCGTGCACGTGGTGTTCGGCCGTGGCCGCGAGCATGAGGTGATCGAGGTCTCGACCTTCCGCGCCTATCTGCATGCCTCCGATGCCGCCCATGTGAACGGCAACGAAAAGACCAGCCGCCGCGCGCTCGAGGGCGTGCAGCATGCAGTCGATGCCTCCGGCCGCGTGCTGCGCGACAACGTCTGGGGCCCGCAGGACGAGGACGCGGCACGCCGTGACTTCACCATCAACGCCATGTACTACGATCCGGAGCGCCAGATAGTGGTGGACTACCACAAGGGCATGGCGGACGTGAAGAACCGCACCATCCGCATGATTGGTGATGCCATGGCGCGCTACCGCGAGGATCCGGTGCGCATCATCCGCGCCATCCGCTTTGCGGCCAAGCTCAGCCCGCTCGATTTCCGTCTCGACAAGGCGACTTCGGCGCCGATCCGCGAGGCGCTGCCGCTGCTGCACGACGTGCCGCAAAGCCGCATGTTCGACGAAATGCTCAAGCTGCTGCAGACCGGCCATGCGCTGGGCACCATCGGCATTCTGCGCAAGCACCAGCTGACCGACAACATCTATCCGCTACTGACGCTGGCGGTGCAGCGGGCCGATGATCCCTTCGTCAACGCCGCCTTGCAGGATACCGACCGCCGGGTGGGCGAGGGCAAGCCGGTGGCCCCGAGCTTTCTGCTGTCCTGCCTGTTGTGGCAGGATGTGCGCGAGGCCTGGGCGCGCAAGACCGCCGAGCGCAAGCCGCCGTTTGTCGGCTTGCAGGAGGCGATCGACGAGGTGTTCGACGCCTGCATTGGCGATGTCTCCGGCCGCGGCAAGCTGGCCGCCGACATGCGCGAGATCTGGATGATGCAGCCGCGCTTCGAAAAGCGCAGCGGCAACAGTCCCTACAGCCTGGTGGCGCAGCTGCGCTTCCGCGCCGGCTTCGACTTCCTGCGTCTGCGTTCGCACGTCGGCGAGGTGGAGGAATCGCTGGCGGACTGGTGGCAGACCTTCAGCGGCACCACCAACGATGCGCTGCGCGAAGACCTGATCGCGACCGCGCGCGAACAGCAGCGTCAGCGCCAACGTGAAGTCCAGCAGCAGGGACGTGCCGGCGGCAAGGTGCATCTGGTCAGCAGCAAGCCGGCAGCCGAGGTGGCCGGGGAATCGGTACTGCCCGATGCCGACGCGCCGAAAAAACGCCGTCGCCGCCGTCGCAAGCCGGCCGCAGCGGCAGATGGCGCAGCCCCTGTGGCGCACGAGGCGGCAGACAGCTTGCCGGCGCAGGACGACACTGCTGCTGTGCGCAAGCCGCGCCGCCGCCGCAAGCCGGCAGGCGATGCCGGCAGCGACTCCGGCGCAGACGCATGACGTCCGCCATCGTGGCACCGTCGCTGGCCTGGGTTGCGCTGGGGGGCAATCTGGGTGATGCGCGACAGTCGGTGCAGCAGGCCCTGCAGGCGCTGGATGCGCTGCCGCAGACCCGGCTGGAGGCCGCTTCGTCGCTGTACCGCACGGCACCGGTGGATGCCAGCGGGCCGGATTTCATCAATGCCGTGGCGCGTTTGCGCACCAGCTTGGCCCCGCTGGCGCTGCTGCAGGCGCTGCAAGGGCTGGAGCAGCAGGCTGGCCGTGAACGGCCCTACCGCAATGCGCCGCGCACACTGGATCTGGATGTGCTGCTGTACAGCGGTGTCCGCCAGCAGACGCCGGAGCTGGAGCTGCCACATCCGCGCATGTTGCAGCGTGCTTTCGTGCTGGTACCGCTGGCCGAAATCGATGCGGAACTGGTGCCGCCGGAAATGCTGCAGGCGGTGGCCGATCAGGCGATCGAGCGGCTGGCCTGAATCAGCTGGCCGGCGCCTTGCCGGGCGGGTCCGCGTTGTCGAGCAGCTGGCGCTGGTAGCGACGCAGCGCCTGTCCGGCCGCCTGCAGATAGGCCGGTGAGCCGGGCAGCTGGCCGGCCGGTGTCATGTGCAGCACCCAGGCAAATTCGGCGCCGAACAGCAGGATTTGCGACGAGAAATAGACCCAGATCATCAAGGCTACCAGCGATCCGGCAGCGCCGTAGACCGAGGTGGTGGAGGTGCTGCCGATATACAGCCCGATCAGGCTTTTGCCCACGGTAAACAGCACGGCTGCCAGCAGCGCGCCGGGCAGGATCTGCCGCCAGCCCAGTGGCCGCGAGGGCAGTCCGGCCAGCAGAATGCCGAAAAAGAAGGTGAGCACGGCCATGGACAGCAGCGGGTTGAGCACGCGCGCCAACTCCAGCATGCCCGAGGTCTGGCCGGCAATCCAGCGGTCCAGCGCCGACAGATAGGCCGAAGCAGCAAGCGATACCAGCATCAGAAAGCCGATCGCCAGCAGGATCGACAGCGACAGCATGCGCGTGCAGATGGTGCGCCAGACGGTATGCAGCAGCTGGCCTTGCGGTTGCGGCTGTGGCCGGTGCAGCCAGATGCGGTCGAGTGCGGTGCGCAGCTGTACCAGCACGCCGGTGGCGCCCACCAGCAGCACGGTCAGCGCGATCAGCGAGGCCAGCGTGCCTTCACCCGGCCGGTTCACCGCCTGCAGCAGGGATTGCGCCAGTTCCCCGGCCCGGGGGCCGGCCATCTGGGCAATTTCGCCGATCAGTTGCTGCTGGGCCGCACCGCTGCCAATGAACAGGCCGACCAGCGCCACCAGAATCACCAGCAGCGGGGCCAGACTGAACACGGCGTAATAGGACAGCGCTGCCCCGTACTGCGGGCAGCCGTCATCCAGCCATTCGCGTGCCGTGGTCTGCAGCAGGTGCCAGGCATAGCGCAGGGGGTGCAGCAGGCGTTGCGGCAGCGACATGGCGGAATCAGTAGGCGGGTGCCGGTGTCGCCACGGGCTCGGTGGCCGGCACTGGTGCGGCCTGCTGGCCCACGGCAACGCCTTCTGCGGCAGCATCACTGCCACTGACGGCATCGATACCGGCTCCGATGGCCTTGCCGGTCAGCTTGACGCCGGTGGATACCACTGCGCCCGTGACGCTGATCGCCGCTCCCACGGCAGCGCCGGCAACAGCGGTGACGCCGCAGCCCTGCAGCAGCAGGCAAAACGGGAGCAGGGGCAACAGGCGCAACAGTCGGGTCATGGCAGTCGGTATCAGGTGGCAGATGCACGTGCCTGCTGCCAGACCCCGGCAGCAATGCCTAGCGAGCGCAGGCGCAAGTCCGGATCATACAGGTCGCTGACCAGAATCAGTTCGTTGGCGCGCGTGGCTTCCAGCAGCTGGTCAAAACCCTGGCGCACGGTGTCCGGACTGCCGACCACCGAACAGGCCAGGAACTGGCGGATGCCGTTGAGCTCCTGCGGGCCGAGCTGCTGCAGGAAGTTCTCCACCGGGGGCTGCAGCAGTCCGCGTTGGCCGGTGAGGATGCTGAGCACGCGCTGGTAGCTGCTGCTGGCGAGGAATTGCGCCTCGTCGTCCGTGGGGGCGGCCACCACCGGCACGCCAATCATCACATAGGGTTCGGGATGGCGAGGCGACGGCCGGTAGTTGCGGCGATACAGCTCGATCGCCTGCAGCAGCATTTGCGGCGCAAAGTGTGAGGCAAAGGCGTAGGGCAGGCCGCGCTCGGCGGCCAGCTGGGCGCTGAACAGACTGGAGCCGAGCAGCCAGACCGGCACCCGGGTGCCGTTGCCCGGATTGGCAATCACTTTCTGGCCCGGCTGCACCTCGTCCAGGTAGTGCATCAGCTCGGCGACTTCTTGCGGGAAGTCATCGGCCGATTCGGTGCGGTTGCGGCGCAGTGCACGCATGGTGACCGGGTCGGTGCCGGGGGCCCGGCCCAGACCCAGGTCGATGCGGTCCGGATAGAGCGTGGCCAGCGTGCCGAAGGCCTCGGCCACCACCAGTGGCGCGTGGTTGGGCAGCATCACGCCGCCGGAACCGACGCGGATGCTGCGGGTCTGGCCGGCGATATGGCCGATCAGCACGGCGGTCGCGGAACTGGCGATACCGGCCATGTTGTGGTGCTCGGCCAGCCAGTAGCGGGTAAAGCCGAGCTGTTCCACATGTTGCGCGGTGCGCACGGCCTGGGCCAGCGCATCGGCCACGCCGGACCCTTCACGTACGGGTACCAGATCGAGCATGGAAAGTCGGGTTTGCGCCAACAGTGACATGAACAGTCCTTTCTTCTTTCGGGGGAAACGGGGATCGGTTCATGGTCGCACGGCTGGCATGACCTTGCAAACGGGGCGGTAAAACGGATGGGTCAGGCCAGCCAGCGCCGCAGCCACTGTGCCGTGCCCATGCCCAGCAGCGTCATCAGCAGTGATCCGGCCACATGCAGACCGATGGCACCAGTGGCCAGCAGCAGCCGTCCCTGCAGCAGCAGGTGCGAGACTTCGGAGGAAAAGGTGGAGAAGGTGGTCAGCCCGCCCAGAAAGCCGGTAATTACCAGCAGCCGCCAGACGGGTGACAGCTCGGCGTGGTGGGCAAAAAACACCAGCGCGATACCGATCAGGTAGCCGCCGATCAGGTTGGCCAGCAGGGTGCCGGGCGGAAGCGCCGGCCACAGGGCGTTGAGCCAGAGTGCCAGCAGCCAGCGCAGCACGGCGCCGGCCGAAGCGCCGATGGCAATCGCCAGCAGGGAAGGCAGCAATGCCGGCATGACTGCAGGCCGGGACTTACAGCGTCAGCGTGCAGCTGTCGCCGCTGGCTTCGCGCCAGACACGAACCTGGCTGGGCCGGGTGCCTTGTTCCTGCATGTGGCGCGCGATGTAGAGGCAGAGGTTTTCCAGCGTTGGCTGGCCCAGGCCTTCGACCTCGTCCAGGAAATGGTGATCCAGCTGGCTGCGCAGCGTGGCGATCTGGGCGCGCAGCAGTGCCAGATCCATCACCATGCCGGAATCGGCTGCCGGGGTGCCGGACAGGCTGACCGAGGCATGGTAGGTGTGGCCGTGGATGCGCTTGCTGCCGGCCACTTCGGCGGCATCATCCAGCTTGCGGCGCAGCGTGTGCGCGGCTTCGAAGAAGAAGGTCTGGGAGAGTTCGAATTGCATGATGGGGCTCAGCGGATCCCGGTGATCTTGTGGGTCTGCAGGCTCAGCCGCCAGCGCGGATCCTGCAGGCAGGCGTCGATGCAGGTCTGCGTGTGCTGTGCGCGTTGTGCGTCGTCCAGCGGCTGCAGCAGGTAGTGCGTGAAATCGGTGTCGTCCAGCATCGCTTGCAGCGTCATGTGCGGCTGTGGCCAGACCAGCTTGAGCTCGTTGCCGCTGCGCTGCACCCAGTGCTGCAGCGATTTCGGGCTGACACAGATCCAGTCGATGCCGGCGGGAGCGGCGATGCTGCCATTGGTTTCGACAGCCACTTCCAGGCCTTCGGCATGCAGCGCATCGACCAGGGTGTCATCGACCTGCAACAGCGGCTCGCCACCGGTCAGCACCACATAGGGCTTGCCGGGCAAGCCGGCCGGCCACTGCGCGGCAATGTGGCGTGCCAGCGTGCCGGCATCGCGAAAACTGCCGCCCAGCGTGCCGTCGGTGCCGATGAAATCGGTATCGCAAAAGTTGCAGATGGACTGGGCGCGATCCTGCTCGCGGCCATTCCAGAAGTTGCAGCCGGCAAAGCGGCAGAACACGGCGGGGCGACCGGCCTGCAGGCCTTCGCCCTGCAGCGTGTAGAAGATTTCCTTGATCTGGTAGGCCATGAAGTTGAAAAGCAAAGCGCAGATACGCGCAACAGGGAATTATCGCCGCGCTGCAGCATGCGGGCAAATGCCGCGTGGCAAGCCATGAACGGATCAGGCGTATAATCGCAACATTGTTGCAATAATGAGGCAGCAGACTGCTGCTGTTGCCTGCCCGATCCCATGCGTTCCCCATCCTCTTCCCCACCGGAATCCTCTTCCTGGCTGCTGCGCGGCGCAGGTTTCCGCCTGCTGATCGCCTTGCTGCTGGTGCTGCTGATCTGGCTGGTCTACGCCCTGGTGGTGTAAGCATGGCGATCGTGCTCGACAACATCACCGTGAGCTACCGCAGCGTGCCGGCGGTCCACCATGCCTATGCGCGCTTCGAACCGGGCAGCTCCTGGGCCATTTTCGGTCCCAACGGGGCCGGCAAGAGCACGCTGCTCAAGGCCGTCATGCGCCTGCTGCCTTGCGACACCGGCAGTGTGCAATGGCAGGGCCTGCAGCGTCGTGACCTGGCCTATCTGCCGCAGCAGGCGGAAATCGACCGCAGCCTGCCGATGACAGTGGCCGAGCTGACGGCTCTCGGCTTGTGGCATGAGCTGGGGGCGTTTGGCGGCATCCGTCGTGCGCAGCGCGCGCGTGTGCTGCAGGCACTGGAGCAGGTCGGCATGGCGGCGTTTGCGCAGCGCCAGATCGCGGCGCTGTCACGCGGGCAGTTCCAGCGCGTGCTGTTTGCGCGCATGCTGGTGCAGGACGCGCGCTTCCTGCTGCTGGATGAGCCCTTCAACGCCATGGATGCCTACACCACGCAATCGCTGCTGATGCTGTTGCGGCAGTGCCAGCAGCAGGGCAAGGGCATCATCGCCGTGGTGCATGATGCGGCGCAGGCGCGCCAGTGGTTCGATCAGGCGCTGTTGCTGGCGCGCGAGGTCATGGCTTGCGGCCCGGCGCAGCAGGTGCTGTCCGATGCCAATCTGCAGCGTGCCAGCAGTTTCCGTCAGGATACCGCTACCGACGACGAATGGTGCCGCGTCCAGCCGGAGCAGATCGGCCATGGTCATGTGCATGATCACGATCACGATCACGATCACGCCCATGCGCACGGAGACCGGCCATGAGCGATACCCTGTTGTACGGTTTGCTGCTGGAGCCTTTTGTCCAGTTTGCCTTCATGCGCCGCGCGCTTGCCAGCGTGCTGTTCCTGTCGCTCAGCGCTGCGCCTATCGGCGTGCTGTTGCTGCTGCGCCGCATGAGCCTGATGGGCGATGCGATTGCCCATGCCGTGCTGCCGGGCGTGGCCGCAGGCTTTCTGCTGGCCGGCTTCAACGTCATGGCGATGGGGCTGGGCGGGCTGCTGGCCGGGCTGGTCGTGGCACTCGGCGTCGGTCTGGTGAGCCACTACACCACGCTGCGCGAGGATGCCAACTTTGCCGCCTTCTATCTCAGCTGCCTGGCGATTGGCGTGCTGGTGGTCAGCGTCAGCGGCAGCCAGGTCGATCTGCTGCACCTGCTGTTCGGTTCGGTGCTGGCGGTGGACGCAGCGGCACTCACGCTGGTGGCCAGCGTGTCCAGCATCACGCTGATCGTGCTGGCGCTGATTTATCGGCCGCTGGTGGTGCAGATCATCGATCCGGTCTTCCTGCAGTCGGTCGGCAGCCGCGGTGCGGTCTGGCACGTGCTGTTCCTGATGCTGGTGGTGCTGAACCTGGTGGCCGGTTTCCAGGCGCTGGGCACGCTGATGGCGGTGGGCCTGATGATGTTGCCGGCGATTACGGCACGACTCTGGCAGGTGCGCATGGGCAGCATCATGCTGCTGGCGGCGCTGCTGGCCTGGCTGGGCGGCTACGGCGGTCTGCTGCTGTCCTACCACCTGGACCTGCCATCGGGCCCGTCCATCATCCTGCTGTGTGGTGCCATGTATTTCTTTTCACTGCTGTTTGCCAGCCAGGGCGGCCTGTTGCCGCGCTGGCTGTCGCACCGGCGCCATCAGCGTGCCGGTTTTGATCCCCAGGACCACAAGGAGTAAATCGACATGCATCGACATTCACCCGGGCGTCGCCTGACGCTGACCGGCGCAGTTGCCGGCCTGTTGCTGTTGGCCGGCTGTGGCGAGCGCCAGACGGCACAACCGGCTGCCAGTGCAGCCGCCAGCGGCGCGTCTGCCGCAGCGGTCACGGCACAGCCGCTTCGCGTCATCAGCAGTTTCAGCATCCTTGGTGATGTGGCACGCCAGATCGGCGGCGAGCAGGTGCAGGTCACGGACATCGTCGGCCCGGGCCAGGACGGCCATGTCTACCAGGTCACGCCGGCCGATATCCGTCGCCTGCGCGAAGCGCAGCTGGTGCTGATGAACGGACTCGGCTACGAGGGCGCTGCCCTGGAACGCGCCGTGCGTGACAGCCAGGTGCCGCTGGCACTGGCCAGCGCAGGCATCGAGCCGCTAAAGGGCGGTCATGCCCATGATGACGGCCATGATCATGACCATGGTCATGCCCATGACGACAAGGCCGATGGGCACGATGCCGGTGCGCCCGATCCGCACATCTGGCAGAACCCGGTGCTGATGCAGACGTATGCCGCCAACGTGGCCCAGGCCCTGATCCAGGCCGATCCGGCGCACAGAGAGGCCTATCAGCAGCGTCTGGCCGCTTATCAGCAGATTCTGCGTGAGCTGGACAGCTGGGCCGAAACGCAGTTTGCGGGCATTCCGCAGGCACAGCGCAAGGTCGTGACCGGCCACGATGCCTTTGCCTACCTGGGTCAGCGTTATCAGGTCAGTTTCCTGGCTCCGCAAGGCGTCAGCACCGACAGCCAGCCTTCGGCGCGCACCGTGGCCGCCCTGATTGCCCAGATCCGCAAGGAGCAGGTCAAGGCCGTGTTTGTGGAAAACATCAAGGATCCGCGTCTGGTGGAGCAGATCAGCCGGGAGGCGGGCGTGACCGTCCAGGAGCAGCCCTTGTACTCGGACGCACTCAGCCCGGTCGATGGTCCGGCCAACAGCTATGTCAGCCTGATGCGCTACAACGTGACGCAGCTGGTACAGGCGATGCGTTGAGCGCATGACCCTGCTGACAGTGGGGCAGGTCGGCCCGGCCATGGCCGGATCCGTATCATGGGAAGCATCGCTGTTGCCGGAGAGCTGTCATGTACACCCTGATGCGCGTCAAGGATTTCGATGCGGCCAGTGATCTGCCGGCCGTCCTGCTGGACCGGCTCTGGCCACGCGGCGTACGCAAGGAACATCTGCAGGAGGTCAGCTGGGAAAAGGCGGCCACGCCTTCCAGCGCCCTGCGTGTCTGGTTCCACGAGGATCGGGAGCATCGCTTCGATGCCTTTGTCCAGCGTCTGCGCGAGGAGCTGACACAGCCCGATGCGCAACAGGCCCTGGCACGTATCCGTCTGCTGGAGCAGCAGCATGGACAAGTCACGCTGCTGACTGCCGCACGCGATCCGCAACACAGCCATCTGGTCGTCATCCGCGATCTGCTGCAATCCTGATTCCGGCAACGATGCTGGTTCGTGTCCTACACACTGGCGGCAGCGGCTTTTCTATAGTGAAGACATTGTTCAAGATAACCGGAGAACACCATGTCTACACCCGCTACCCGCATGAACTTTGCCCAGGCCATGGTCGCCGCGATCGCCGCTGCCGCCTGTTCGGCCGCCGTGGCCCAGGGCGCCGCAGCCGTGGTCAGCACCGCCGATTCCCTGAATGAAGTACAGGCCGAGCAAGCTGCCGAAGGCAGCACGCTGACAGACCATGCGGTGATTGCGCCGACCGAGGCCATGCACGAGATGGAGCCTGCAGACAGCAAGGCCTCCGAACCCAAGGTGGATACGGAGGCCCTGAGCACCGGCATGCCGCCGGCGGCCAAGAAGCTGTAAAGCTTACTGTTTCGGGGATTGCGTCAGGCCGTGTGCCAGCGCACCCAGCGCCATGCCGGTAATGCCCCACAGCACATCCCAGTTGCCGACCCCCAGACCGGCCAGCATCGGGCCGGGGCAAACGCCCGACAGGCCCCAGCCGATCCCGAACAGGGCAGAGCCCACCAGCATGTTGCGCGTGACGCCGCTGGTATAGCGGTCGAAGGTCTCGGCAAACACGGGTTTCTTCAGCAGTTTCGGTCCCAGTACCAGGCCGAGCGTGGCCACGGCAATGCCGCCGCCCATGACCAGCATCAGGCCAAGGTCATCCAGCATCAGGAATTCCAGCACGATCTCCGGCATCATCATGGTCGAGAGTGCCAGGCCAAAGCCGAACAGCAGGCCGGCCAGCAGGGTGGATAGGGTCTTTGCCATCAGAACCACCTCGTGATCAGGTTGGCCGTCAGCAGACCGGTGGCCATGAAGGTCAGCACCGCGACGACCGAGGGCAGATGGAAGGATCCGATTCCACAGATACCGTGGCCGGAGGCGCAGCCGCCGCCCAGACGGGCACCATAGCCCACGAACAGGCCACCCAGCAGCAGTTGCCAGCCCGGAATCGTGGTGGTGACGCGCTCGCCGTTACCCAGCAGCAGCCACCAGGCAAGAGCGCCCAGGATCACGCCCAGGGCGTATACCAGCCGCCAGTTGCGCGATGCGATGAAGCGCGCCTGCTGAAAGAACGGATGCTTGAGAAAAAACGACCAGGTGGTGGTGTAGACCGGGCTGAGGCCGCCGAAGCGGCCGGTCAGCACGTACAGTAGCGCGGCACCCAGGCCAATGAACATGCCGCCCACCAAATAGTGGAGCCAGCCATGCGGGAACGGAGTGGTCAATATATTCATGATTTGTAGATTGTAGTGAACCAGACCGGCTGCAGCAAGCCGGATGCTGTTTTCGCACAAAAAAGGGTGGCCATGTTGACCACCCTGTTGTGCAGGAACTGGCTGGTCGCCTTACTTCGCCCAGCTGTCCTTCAGTCCGGTCACGCGGTTGAACACCGGCTTGCCGCTGCGGTGATCGATCCGGTCCGTGGCAAAGTAACCCAGGCGCTCGAACTGGAAATGGCTTTCGGGTGCAGCGTCGGCCACCGAAGGCTCGATCCAGGCCGTGACCGTCTTCAGGCTGTCCGGATTCAGCAGCGTCAGGAAATCCCGGTCACCGGCATCCGGCTGGGCTTCGCTGAACAGGCGGTCGTACAGGCGCACTTCGGCTTGCACACCGTCTGCGGCACCCACCCAGCCGATCACGCCCTTGACCTTGACGCTGTCCGCGCCCGGCGTACCGCTCTTGGTATCGGGGATCAGCTCGACCAGCACCTCGGTGATATGGCCGTCGGCATCCTTGTTGAAGCCGGTACAGGCCACCACATAGCCGTACTTCAGACGTACCTTGTTGCCTTCCACGGTCTGGCCGCTGGCATGGGTGTGCGGCGGATACAGGCGGCGATAGCCTTTTTCCGGCACCTCCATGAAATCCTCGCGCTCGATCCAGAGCTCCCGGCCCAGACGCATGCGGCGCTGACCCATGTCCGGGTGGTGCGGGTGCACCGGAGCCTGACAGTCTTCCAGCGTATCGGCGCCCATCAGCGCGTCCCAGTTGGTAATTGTCACGCGCAGCGGATCCAGCACCGCCATGGCGCGCGGGGCCACCGGATCCAGCACATCGCGCAGCGATCCTTCCAGCGTGCCGTAATCGATCCAGCTGTCGGCCTTGGTCACGCCGATGCGCTCGCAGAACAGGCGCAGGCTTTCCGGCGTGTAGCCACGGCGGCGCAGGCCGGCCAGGGTTGGCATGCGCGGATCGTCCCAGCCCTGCACATGGCCCTCATCGACCAGCTGTTTGAGCTTGCGCTTGCTGGTGACCACGTAAGTCAGGTTGAGGCGGGCAAATTCGAACTGGCGCGAGGGCGGCGTATTGACGATGCCACCAGCAGCCAGGTGCTCCAGCAGCCAGTCGTAGAACGGGCGCTGGTCCTCGAACTCCAGCGTGCAGATGCTGTGCGTGATGTTTTCCAGCGCATCCTCGATCGGATGGGCAAAGGTGTACATCGGGTAGATGCACCACTGGTCGCCGGTATTGTGGTGGTGGGCGCGGCGGATACGGTAGATTGCCGGATCGCGCATGTTGATGTTGGGGTGCGCCATGTCGATCTTTGCGCGCAGTACGGCAGCACCATCGGCCAGCTCGCCGTTGCGCATCTGCGTGAAACGGTCCAGATTGTCCTGCACGCTGCGGCTGCGGAACGGGCTGTCGGTACCGGGCGTGGTGAAATCGCCGCGAGACTTGCGCATGTCTTCCGGGCTCTGCTCGTCCACATAGGCCAGACCCTGTTCGATCAGGTAGACCGCCGCGCGGTACATCAGGTCGAAGTAGTTGCTGGCGTAATACAGGTGGGTTTCGGGCTGGCCGTTGAGGTTGCTGGTCCAGTCAAAGCCCAGCCAGTGCACCGCCTCGATGATGGCGTCCACGTATTCCTGGCTTTCCTTTTCCGGATTGGTGTCGTCAAAGCGCAGGTGGCAGACGCCGTTGTAGTCCTGTGCCAGGCCAAAGTTCAGGCAGATGCTCTTGGCATGGCCGATGTGCAGGTAGCCGTTGGGTTCGGGCGGAAAACGCGTGCGGATGCGCGCCGGATCCAGCGCGCCAGCCTGGTGGTGGGCGGCATCGCCCGGTGAGCCACCCCAGTGGCGCTGGGCATGGGTACCCTGTTCCAGATCGGTTTCGATGATCTGGCGCAGAAAGTTGCTCGGTTTGCTGCCGGTGTCTTCGGCCGCAGCAGGGGGTGTCGGTGCATGTGTAGTCATGCTTCCGATTTTAGCCGGCTGCCCGCACCCTGCACTCTGTCACGGCGGAAACCGCGCCAGCTTCAGGACTGTCCCAACTCCTTCAGCTTGATGAAGGCCAGTGCCGCCATCACGGCATCGTTGAGCGCATCGTGGGCATCGCGCTTGGGCAGGTCCAAGTCTTCCATCAGGGTATCGAAGCGCAAGTCGATATCGGCATTGTCCAGCTGCTTGTACGAGGGCAGGCGCTTGAACTTGTAGTCGTAGTACATGGCCGAGACCTCGATCTGGCGATGTGGCAGCTTGATGCCCAGAATCGGCTTCATGGCGCGGTTGATCATTGCGGCATCGAATTCGAGGAAATAGCCTACCAGCGGTCGGCTGCCGATGAAGCGCAGCAGCTGCAGCATGGCGATGTCCACCGGAATGCCGCAGGCCACATCGGCTTCGCGCAGCCGGTGCACGCGGATGCTTTCGGCCGAGACTGCGCCCTGCGGCTGTACCAGCAGCTCCAGGCGCTCGCTGCTCATGATGCGCCGGCCCTTGATGCGGACCGCGCCGATCGAGATGATGTCGTCGGAGCGGACGTTGAGGCCGGTGGTTTCACAGTCCAGCGCCACGTATTCGTCAGGTGGCGGCTCGTCAAACACGAAGCTGAACTCGGGCGAGGCGAGATGTTTCTTCTGCCAGCCCTGGCGTACGCCGGCCAGCCAGGCGGAAGGTGCAAGATTGCCGAAGACCATGGCTGCCCCCGCTTACAGGGCATCCAGCCGGAAACGCTGGCGCAGGGTGGCCTTGAAGCGCTTGACCACGGTCAGGCTGTCCTTCAGCAGGTCGCGGTCCAGGCTGCTCATTTCCTTGGGGTCGGCCTCGCCGCTGACCGGGCGGCCCATTTCCAGTTCCTTCAGCCCGGCCTTGAGCCGCAGGCCCATGAAGAAGTGCAGGGCGTGGGTGAGCTCGTCGCCCCAGTCCTGCTTGAACTGGCCGTTCAGCACCATGGCCTGGATGCGTTCCACGGTGCCCGTGGCCTGGATGCGGTTGGCCAGCGCCAGGCTGCGCATGCCGTGCACGATGGGGAAAATGCCCATTTTCTTCATGTGCAGCAGGTCGCTGTCCTCGCCGATGGAAAACATGCGGCCCAGCCAGCTGCTGCCGCTGCCAAAGGCGTCAATGGCAGCGGCAAAGCGGTTCAGGGTGGCATCGTTGTCGGTGGACAGTTCCCACAGGCGCTCGGTGACGTGCGAGAGCAGGCGGCCATCCCCGGCCACGGCATGGGCGTCCAGGAAAATCGCCAGGTTCATCATGCCTTCGGGCTGGCCGCCAATCAGCCAGCCGCGTGTGCGGGTCACCCATTCGGCACGGCTGCCGCGCCATTCCGGGTTGTTCAGCATGATGCGGCCCGGGCACTCGGGGTAGCCAAAACGGGTCAGCGCGGCCGAGAAGGCATCGCAGATCTGCTGCAGGTTGTCGGGCGGGGTGTAGTCGTCGCGCAGGATCAGGCCGTTGTCCTGGTCGGTCTTGAGCAGCTGCTCGCCACGGCCCTCGCTGCCCATCACGATCAGACAGCTGTTCTGCACCAGTTCTTTCGGCGCCACCATTTCCCAGGCGCGCTCGAACAGGCGGGCATTGATTTCCTGCACCAGGCTGCCGATCAGGCCCACATTGGTGCCGCTGCGGTAGAGCTGCTGCACCATGCCCCGGGTCTGGCCGGCGGCATCGGCCAGCATGTCCAGGCTGGTGGCCTGGTCGATGCGGGTCAGGATCAGATGCGAGTGGTTGGACAGGAAGCTGAACACGTCCAGCGATTCGATCACGCCCTGCACGCCGTCCTTGCCGGACACCACGATGCGGTGGATGCGATGGCGCAGCATCATGGTCAGCGCCTCGCCCATCAGGCTTTCGGGCGGCAGCGTGATCAGGTTGTAGGTGGCCAGGTCGCCCACCGGCAAGTCGTGCAGCGGCCGGCCATCCAGAATCGCCTTGGGCAGGGCCGTGCTGGAGAAAATGCCCAGCCGCGGCAGGGTGCCGGTGTCGTCGCGCACCAGCACGTGCGAGGTGTTGTGCGCTGAAAACACGCGTGCCACTTCCACGATGTCGGTATCGGCATCCACGTAGTGTGGCGGGTGCATCACGGCCTGGTCCAGCCGTGCCAGCGTGAGCGACTGCATTTCCTGCTCGTCGTGGCGCTGCGACAGGGCGCTGAGCTTGTCGCCCAGATTGGAGAACAGCAGGGCGCTGAAGGTGGCATTGTCGGCAATCAGCGACAGCACGGTGTCCTGCGCCAGCTCGTAGGCCAGTACCTCCTCCTGGGCCACGAAGCGGTGGCTGCTCTTTCCTGATACCAGCCCGCGGCCGTCAAAGGTGTCGTCGGGGCCGTACATGTAGAGCAGTTCGTTGCCCTCCATCTGGGCCACATGGCCCTTGATCACCACGTACAGGAAGCGGGGGACGTCCCCGGTATCCAGGATGACATCGTCCTTGCGGAAATAGGCGATATCGATATTGTCTCGGACCAGTTGCTGTTCGCCCTTGCTCAGGCTGTCGAACGGGGAAGCGGAGAAATTGAAGGCGTTGGGCATGGCAAAAAGCGGGGAAATAGCTTTTGTCAGTCTAGCGTCAAGCAGGCAAGGGCGGCAGTGGTGCAGACCCTGTGTGGTGCGTTGTGTACAGCATCACTGCATCTCCGGGCTAACCCTGAGTCCCGTTACGCGCAAGTTCAGGGTTAATCCCTAGCAGAAAAATCGTGAATACTGATCTGCATCAAAACCAGCTCATGCGCTGCAACATTTTTTGTGAATTTACGGGTTTTCTCCATGTATGTGACGTCTTGTAACCCGGTCTAATTCCCTCCGGTTGCAGTGTGCGCTGCGAGTTTGTTCCAGTTGGAAAAAGCCCCCGTGAACGCAGCCCATATCCATTTATCAACAAGGAGACATGCCCATGAGTAGTGATCCCAACGTTGTGCTCGATCCGATGGTCCAGAAGATCAGCAACAACCCCAAGTACCAGGAGCTGAAAGCCAAGCGCAATCGCTTTGGCTGGACGCTGGCCATCATCATGCTGATCGTGTATTACGGCTATATCGCCCTGATCGCCTTCAACAAGGAATTCCTGGCGCAGCCGATTGGTTCCGGCGTCACCACGCTGGGTATTCCGCTGGGCATGGGCGTCATCGTGTTCACCATCATCATCACCGTCATTTACGTGCGTCGCGCCAATACGGAATATGACGCCATCACCGCAGACATCCTGAAGGACGCCAGCAAATGAAAAAAACCGCTTTTGCACTGGGCTCCCTGCTGGCTGCCGGCGCCGCCATGGCGGCCGGTGGTGACGTAGGCGAAACCGCCAAGCAGTCCACCAACTGGACGGCCATCATCATGTTCGGCATCTTCGTGCTGGCCACGCTGTGGATCACCAAATGGGCTGCCTCCAAGACCAAGTCGGCTTCCGACTTCTACACGGCAGGCGGTGGCATCACCGGCTTCCAGAACGGCCTGGCGATTGCCGGTGACTACATGTCGGCGGCGTCCTTCCTGGGCATTTCCGCTGCCGTGATGGCCAACGGCTATGACGGCCTGATCTACTCCATCGGCTTCCTGGTCGGCTGGCCGGTGATTACCTTCCTGATGGCCGAGCGCCTGCGCAACCTGGGCAAGTTCACCTTTGCCGACGTGGCCGGTTACCGCTTCCAGCAGGGCCCGATCCGTGCGTTTGCCGCCTGCGGCACGCTGGTGGTGGTGGCCTTCTACCTGATCGCCCAGATGGTGGGTGCCGGCCAGCTGATCAAGCTGCTGTTTGGCCTGGACTACATCTTCGCGGTGATCATCGTGGGCGTGCTGATGATGGTGTACGTGCTGTTCGGCGGCATGACGGCAACCACCTGGGTGCAGATCATCAAGGCCGTGCTGCTGCTGTCCGGCGTGACCTTCATGGCCTTCATGGTGCTGCTGAAGTACGGCTTCAGCCCCGAAGCCCTGTTCCGCCACGCCGTGGAAGTGAAGGCGGCCATCGCCCAGAATGGTGGTGCCAGCGCTGACGAGGCAGCCAAGACCGGTCTGGCCATCATGGGCCCGGGAGGCTTCATCAAGGATCCGATCTCTGCCATCAGCTTCGGCATGGCGCTGATGTTCGGTACCGCAGGTCTGCCGCACGTGCTGATGCGCTTCTTCACCGTGCCGAACGCCAAGGAAGCCCGCAAGTCCGTGGCCTGGGCCACGACCTGGATCGGCTACTTCTACGTGCTGATCTTCATCATCGGCTTCGGCGCCATTACCCTGGTGCTGACCGACCCGACCTTTGCCGATACTGCCAAGGGTGTCATCAAGGGCGGTGCCGGTACCTCCAACATGGCAGCCGTGCTGGTGGCCGAAGTGGTGGGCGGTGACGTGTTCTTCGGCTTCATCTCTGCCGTGGCTTTCGCCACCATCCTGGCCGTGGTGGCCGGTCTGACGCTGTCCGGCGCTTCCGCCGTGTCGCACGACCTGTACTCCACCGTGTTCAAGAAGGGCAAGGCCGACAGCGCTGCCGAACTGCGCGTATCCCGCATCACCACGCTGACGCTGGGTGTGGTCGCCGTGCTGCTGGGTATCGTGTTCGAGCGCATGAACATCGCGTTCATGGTGGCCATGGCCTTTGCCGTGGCAGCCTCGGCCAACTTCCCGGTGCTGTTCCTGTCCATCATGTGGAAGGACATGACCACCAAGGGTGCCGTGATCGGCGGTTTCCTGGGCCTGATCTCCTCCGTGGCGCTGACCATCGTGTCGCCCTCGGTGTGGGAAGCGGTGCTGGGCAACCCCAAGGGTTCCGCGCTGTTCCCCTACACCTCGCCGGCCCTGTTCTCCATGACCATCGGCTTCGTCGGTATCTGGCTGTTCTCCGTGCTGGACCGTAGCCCGCAAGCTGCCCGCGAGCGCGCTGCCTTCCCGGCACAGCAGGTCCGTTCCGAGACCGGTCTGGGCGCTTCCAAGGCATCCGACCACTGATTGCACCAAGTTGCAACCCAGGCGCGCCCGCAAGGGCCGCCTGATTTGCCGGGCTGTTCCAGCCCGGTTTTTTTTTGTCCCGACTTTGCCCGTGCAGCGCCTGCCGGCGTGAACTATTTGCTGGCGACGGAATCCATATCCTGCAAGAATGAAACCAGGGCAGGAAGCACCTGCCGGCCTGCTGTCGGCAGATGGCAGGGAGAACCAGACAGGAGCATCGCCATGAAGCAGTCCGTTCATCACGATTCCCGCCAGGCTGCGGTGGCCCGTCGCCGGTCGCTGGCCGCCATGGCCTTGGCCGCTGGCGCCGCCTTGCTGGCTGGCTGCAGCACCACCTTCAGCACCCAGGTCACCAATTTCAACCAGTGGCCGCAGCATGTGGCGGGCGCCACTTACACCATCGTGCAGACGGCGCAGCCGGGCACGCTGGAGCTGAGCGAGCTGGAGCGGCAGACCTATGAAAACCAGCTGTCACGCGCGCTGCAGGCGCAGGGGCTGGTGCCGGCGGCCAAGCCGGAATCGGCACGGCTGGAAGCCGACATGGGCGTGACGCTCAAGCGCGAGATCATCGAATACTCGCGCCCGGTGTACCGCCACATGCCATGGTGGGGCTGGCCGGGCTACAACTTCGGTCCGGGCTTTGGTCCCTGGGACCACTGGGAAGATGGTGGTCTGGGTGGCGCCTGGGGCGGCATGTACCTGGACGAGCAGCTGGTGCGCCAGCCGCTGCATACCTACAGCCTCAAGGTGCGCATCCGTGACCGTGCACAGCAGCAGGGCCGCGCCGCAGCACCAAGCGTGTTCGAATCGACTGCGCAGTATGCCGGCAATCCGGTGCAGCTGCCGTCGCTCATGCCCTATCTGATGGAATCGGCATTTGACGGCTTCCCGGGTCAGAACGGTCAGACGCGCAAGATCGAATTTGATGCCGATACCGGGGCCAGACGCCTGCCGACAGGGCAGGCGCAAGTCCCGGCTACTGCGGCATCACGCCCCTGATCCGGGCCGGTATGGCACCCGAAAGCCCGGCTGCCTGTGGGGTGCAGGCGACGCCGGGGGTGCAGTTTCCGGCGCGCTCACGTAAAATTGCACGATTGCCGATGGCGCTGCATCGACAGCGGCCATTCTGTTTTGCTCTTGTTCACAATTCACATGTCATCTACCCTGCACCCCATGCTCAATGTGGCCATCAAGGCTGCGCGCGCCGCTGGCGCCATCATCAACCGTGCCTCTCTCGACGTCGAGGCCGTCCGTGTCAGCCAGAAGCAGGTCAATGACTTTGTGACCGAGGTAGACCAGCAGGCGGAACTCGCCATCATCGATACCCTCCATACCGCCTACCCGCAGCACGGTTTTTTCGCCGAGGAAACCGGCCAGGCGCATGGCAACCCGGACAGCGATTTCGTCTGGTACATCGATCCGCTCGATGGCACCACCAACTTCATCCACGGCTTTCCGGTCTACTGCGTGAGCATTGCTCTGGCGGTGCGCGGCAAGATGGAGCAGGCGGTGATTTATGATCCCAGCCGCAACGACCTGTTCACCGCCACGCGTGGTCGTGGTGCCTACCTGAACGACCGCCGCATCCGCGTCAGCAAGCGCATCCGCATGGCGGATTGCCTGATCAGCACCGGTTTCCCGTTCCGTCCGGGCCAGGACTACAGCCAGTTCATGCAGATGTTCACCGACATGATGAAGAAGACTGCCGGCGTGCGTCGTCCGGGCGCGGCAGCACTGGACCTGGCCTATGTGGCGGCCGGCTTCAGTGACGGTTTCTTCGAGACCGGCCTGCAGCCCTGGGACGTGGCTGCGGGCAGTCTGCTGGTGCAGGAAGCCGGTGGCCTGGTCGGCAACTTCACCGGCGAATCTGATTTCCTGTTCAGCCAGGAATGTCTGGCCGCCAACCCCAAGATCTACGCACTGATGGTCGGCATGCTGAACCAGTACAGCCGCTACGGCGAGGCCGCATTGGCGCGCAGCAAGCCCGAACCCCAGACCTCTGAAGAGACGGCCGGCGAGGACACCGGCGCAGCCGAAGCCTGATCTGCCTGCAGGCTGGCACCGGATGCTGTCATGGCATCCGGTTTTTTTACGCCTGCAGCAAGCTCCGGGCAGAGTGCCGGTTGCAGGGGCCTGGCAGTTTCAGTCCGCGTCGGGCTGCACCTCAGGTGCTGCCTGCTGGAAGGCGGGCAGCGTCTCGCAGGCTGCGGCAATGCGCTGGATCGTGGGGTAGGCGTCCAGCGGACACTGGAAACGGCGGGCGTTGTACAGCTGTGGCACCAGACAACAATCGGCCAGCGTGGGCGTGTCGCCGTGGCAGAAACGGCCGGTGGACGGATGATCGGCCAGCAGGGCTTTCAGACCTTGCAGGCCTGTGGCAACCCAGTGCCGGTACCAGGCATCCTTCTGTTCGGCGCTGATGCCCAGCTGCTGGCTCACGTACTGCAGCACGCGCAGGTTGTTGACCGGGTGCAGGTCGCAGGCTATGGCCTGGGCCAAGGCTCGCACGCGGGCCCGGCCAATGGCATCAGCCGGCAGCAGGGCCGGTTCGGGCTGCACTTCGTCCAGATATTCCATGATGGCCAGCGACTGCGTCAGCACGGTGCCGTCTTCCAGTTCGAAAGCCGGGACCAGCGCCTGCGGATTGCGGGCGCGGTACGCTGCGCTGCAGTGCTGGCCGCCGTCCTTGACCAGATGCACCGGAACGGCCGTATAGGGCATGCCCTTCAGGTTCAGGGCGATGCGCACCCGCTAGGCGGCGGAGCTGCGGTAGTAGGTGTAAAGCGTGGACATGTCGCTCAAGGTGGCTCAGTGGGCGGCACTGCCGTCGTGCATCGAGCGTGCGTGTTCGGGGGCGCGTTTGGCTTGGGCCCACTCGTTCAGCATGTCCCATTTCACCTCGTCCAGCTTGCGGTGCATCTCGGGCGTGCCGGTATCGGCGGCCAGTTCAATGCGGTGACCGTTGGGGTCGAAGAAGTAAATCGACTTGAAGATGGTGTGCTCGGTCGGGCCCAGCACGTCGATGCCGGCGGCTTCCAGGCGTTCCTTGGTCTTGACCAGGGTGTCGAGCGAATCGACCTTCAGGGCCAGGTGCTGTACCCAGGCCGGGGTGTTTTCGTCACGGCCCATGTCGGGACGGGTGGGCAGTTCAAAGAAAGCCAGGATGTTGCCGTTGCCGGCATCCAGGAACACGTGCATGTAGGGATCGGGGGCCTTGGTGGAGGGGACTTCGTTTTCGGCAATGGCGAGCACGAACTTCATGTCGAGGTGCTTGCCGTACCACTCGACGGTTTCCTTGGCGTCCTTGCAACGATAGGCGACGTGGTGGATATGCTGGATCAGGCTCATGGGGGTCTCCGGAATTGGTGGTGGGGAAAAGCCGCCGCAGCTGCGGTCGGCCTTCTGGAATGACAGACGGTCTGTAGCCGTCCTGGGTGCATTAGAGACCAGCTTGATTTATCATGCAAACGGTATTAATTGATCGATATATCGGATTTTCTGATGAATGTTTCCCTGCGGCAATTGCGCGCCTTTGTGGCGGTGGCGCGTTACGGCAGCTTTACGCTGGCAGCCGAGAGCCTGTACATCACGCAATCCGCCTTGAGCGGCCTGATCCGGGAGCTGGAGCAGAATCTGCAGCTGCGGCTGGTGGACCGCAGCACGCGCCGCATGCGGCTGACCGACATGGGCAGCCAGCTGTTTCCGCTGGTGCAGAAAATCCTGGACGATCTCGACGGCGTGATGGCCGAGGTAGGCAAGATCAAGGCGCTGGAACGCGGCCTGGTGCGGGTGGCGGTGCCGCAGCTGCTGGCCAGCACCTGGCTGCCGCCCATGCTGGCAGGGTTTCGCCAGCAGCATCCACAGGTGGAGTTGCGCTTGCTGGACAGCCTGGTGGAGACCGTGGTGTCACGCGTATTTGCCGGTGAGGTGGACTTTGGCATCGGGCCGGAGCGCGACCCGAATTCGGATATCGAGGCCAGCCTGTTGCTGGAGGTGCCGTTTCTGGCGGTGTTGCCGGCCGGGCATCGGCTGGCGGGGCATGAGCGCCTGGTCTGGGACGATCTGGCGCCAGAGGCCTTGATCACCTTGCAGGGTCAGTTCACCGAGCGCTTGACGCTGGAACTGGGCACTGGCAGGCGCGGGCCGGGTCTCAAGCCGGCGCACGAGGTCAGCTTCATGGCCACTGCGCTCAAGATGGTAGCTGCAGGGCTGGGGGTGACGGTGTGCCTGCCGTATGCGGCCGAGCTGGTCGAGCAACAGGGTTTGTTGTTGCGGCCGCTGCAGGCGCCGGTGGTTCGGCGCGGTGTGTACGTGTTCACGCGCCGTGGCCGCACCCTGTCGCCTGCGGCAGAAGCCATGCTGGCACACATCCGTGCCGAGGCCGCCCGTCAGCTGCAGGTATTGTCGGAACGGGGCTGGCTGTAAGGCCGGACGACAGCAGCCTACAATGCAGCATGCTGCGCCAGCCTTGCTGGGCGTGGCCTTGTCTTTTGCCGTACACCAGGATTCTGCATACCCATGACGACCGCCCCTGTCATCGCCGATTTGCCGGGGCATACCCCCATGATGACCCAATATTTCTCGATGAAGAGGGACTTTCCGTCCAATTTGCTCTTCTATCGCATGGGTGATTTCTACGAGCTGTTCTACGACGATGCGATCAAGGCCGCACGCCTGCTCGGCATCACGCTGACCAACCGCGGCCAGTCGGCCGGTCAGCCGATTCCGATGGCTGGCGTGCCGGTGCATGCGCTGGACAACTATCTGGCCAAGCTGATCCAGCTGGGCGAATCGGTGGCGATTGGCGAGCAGGTGGGCGAAGTCGGAGCCGGCAAGGGGCCGGTGGAGCGCAAGGTGGTGCGCGTGGTCACACCCGGGACGCTGACCGAATCCGAGCTGTTGGGGGATAAGACCGAAGCCGTGCTGCTGGCGCTCCAGGTGCCGGTGCGCATCGGCCGCCAGCGCAGCGTTGGCCTGGCCTGGATGAGCCTGACGCAGGGCCGCATGAGCCTGGCCGAATGCACGCCCGACGAGCTGCCGCAATGGATCAGCCGCATCCAGCCGGTGGAAGTGCTGTACAGCGCCGATGCCAGCGAGACGCTGCAACAGCAGCTGGCGCAGTGGCAGCAGCACGGAGCCATGCAGCGCTTCATCATCACCGAGCGTCCGGCCTTCACCTTTGACAGCGGTCTTGGCCTGCGCAAGCTGACCGAACAACTGCAATCGCCCAACCTGAATGCCTGGCAGGCCGACGAGGTGGTACAGGCGCATGCCGCCGCCGCTGCGCTGCTGGCCTACGCCGAACACACCCAGGGTCGCGCCATGACGCATCTGCACTACCTGCAGGTGCAGCGCGATGACAGCCTGGTGCATTTGCCGCTGACGACGCAGCGCAACCTGGAGCTGACGCAAACCCTGCGCGGCGAACCCAGCCCGACGCTGTTCAGCCTGCTCGATACCTGCCAGTGCGGCATGGGCAGCCGGGCCTTGCGCGGCTGGATGCTGCAGCAGCAGCGCGATCGCCAGCAGGCGCAGCAGCGGCTCGATGCCATCGCCTTGCTGCGCGAGCAGGGTTTGCGTGACCTGCGAGCCGCCCTGCATGGCACCAGCGATGTGGAGCGCATCAGCGCGCGATTGGCGCTGCGCCAGAGCCGCCCACGCGAGCTGTCCGGTCTGCTGCGCACGCTGGATCAGGCGCAGGGGCTGCGTGACCGGCTGCTGCGCGTGCTTGATGCCGTGCCCGAGTCGCCAGCGCTGCTGCAACAGGTCGCCGAGCAGCTGCAACCGCCTGCCGGCGTGCTGGAGCATCTGCAGCAGGCGATCCAGTCCGAGCCGGCCGTGCATATCCGCGATGGCGGCGTCATCGCCGAAGGCTACGATGCCGAACTTGACGAGCTGCGCGGCATCCATGCGCGCAGCGCCGAGTACCTGTTGGCGATGGAGCAGCGCGAACGCGAACGCACCGGCATCGGCAATCTGCGTGTGCAGTACAACCGCGTGCATGGTTTCTATATCGAGGTCACCAGCAGCCAGCTCGACAAGGTGCCGGACGATTACCAGCGCCGTCAGACCATGAAGAATGCCGAGCGCTTCATCACGCCCGAGCTGAAGGCCTTCGAGGACAAGGCGCTGTCGGCGCAGGACCGTGCGCTGGCGCGCGAAAAATGGCTGTACGAACAGCTGCTGGAACAGCTGCAACCGCAGATCGCCGGCCTGCAGCAGCTGGCCGCTGCGCTGGCCACGCTCGATGCCCTGTGTGCGCTGGCCGAGCGCAGCCTGACGCTGGACTGGTGTGCGCCGGTATTTGCCGTCGAGCCCAGCATCGGGATCGAGGCCGGCCGCCACCCGGTGGTGCAGTCGCGCCTGATGGAAACCACCGGTGCCGGCTTCATCGCCAACGATACCTTCCTGTCGCCCAGGCAGCGCATGCAGATCATCACCGGCCCCAACATGGGCGGCAAATCGACCTATATGCGCCAGGTGGCGCTGATCGTGCTGCTGGCCGGCATGGGCAGCTACGTGCCGGCATCCAGCGCGCGCATCGGCCCGATCGATGCGATCCTGACGCGCATTGGCGCGGCCGATGACCTGGCCAATGCGCAATCCACCTTCATGCTGGAAATGACGGAGGCGGCGCAGATCCTGCACACTGCCACACGCAACAGCCTGGTGCTGATGGACGAGATTGGTCGCGGCACCAGCACCTTTGACGGCCTGGCGCTGGCCGGCGGCATCGCCAGTCACCTGCATGACAAGACCCAGGCGCTGACCCTGTTTGCCACCCACTACTTCGAGCTGACCGAGTTCCCGCGCGAGCACCATGAGGCGATCAATGTGCATGTCAGCGCGGCCGAATCGGGCCAGGATATCGTGTTTCTGCACGCCATCGAGCCGGGGCCTGCCAGCCGCAGCTACGGCATTCAGGTGGCGAAACTGGCGGGCATGCCGGCAGCGGTGATCCATCATGCGCGCCACGTGTTACAGCAGCTGGAAACCCAGCAGCAGGAGCAGCAGCACCAGATCGACCTGTTCGGTGCGCCGCCCGACCTGGCCGTGGCGCAAGCCAGCCACGAGCCTGGCGAGATCGAGCTGGCCTTGCACGAACTCGATCCCGATGCCATGAGCCCGCGCGAGGCGCTGCAGGCACTCTATGCGCTGAAAGAGCTGCAGGACAAGGCCGGAGCATGAGCATGCATACCCGATTCATCCTGTTGAACACCAGCCACGCCGGCAATGTCGGTGCCGTGGCACGCGCCATGAAGGTCATGGGTTTTGAAGACCTGGTGCTGGTCAAGCCGCGCTGGCCCGATGTGCTGACGCGCATCGAGGCGCTGGAACGCGCCAGCGGTGCCGATGACGTGCTGCGCCAGGCGCGTATCGTGCAGGATTGGGAAGAGGCGGTGGACGGCATCGAGCACCTGTGTGCCACTGCCATGACGCCGCGCGATTTCGGCCCGCCCACGGTGGAGCCGCGTGCGCATTTTGCCGATCTGGTGCGTCAGCAGCAGGGCAGTGCGGAACAGCCGCCGCTGCGCAGTCTGGGACTGGTGTTCGGCAGCGAGCGCTACGGCATGTTCAACGAGGAGGTCTACCGCTGCCATGCCTGCATCAGCATTCCCACCAATCCCGATTACGGTTCGCTGAACCTGGCTTCCGCCGCGCAAGTGCTGGCCTATGAATGGCGGCAGGCACTGGGCGGCTTCCAGGTCGCCGAGGCCCCTTCGGTCACGTCAGCCAGACGGGCCGACGCCGGCCAGATCGAGGGCATGCTGGCGCACTGGCAGCAGATGCTGACCGGCATCGGCTATCTGGATCCGGCTGCACCGAAAAAGCTGATGCCGCGTCTGCAGCAGCTGTTCCACCGTGCCGGCCTGCACGAGGAAGAGATTCACATCCTGCGCGGCATTGCGCGCAAGATGCAGCAGTGCCTGAAAGATCGCAATCCCTGACAGCAGTCGGCCTATTGGCTGGTTGTACACTGCATTCATGTTTGCACGCATCAAGTCCGATATCGATTGCATCCTGGAGCGCGACCCGGCGGCGCGCAGCCAATGGGATGTGCTGTTCTCCTATCCCGGTTTCCACGCGGTGCAGATGCACCGGCTGGCACATGTTTGCTGGAAAAAGGGCTGGACCTGGCTGGCACGCTGGATTTCGCACTGGGCGCGTTTCCTGACCGGTATCGAGATCCATCCGGCGGCCCAACTGGGCGAGCGTGTGTTCATCGACCACGGCATGGGCGTGGTGATCGGTGAAACTGCCGAAATCGGCGATGACTGCACCATCTACCACGGCGTCACGCTCGGCGGCACATCGCTCTACAAGGGCACCAAGCGCCACCCGACGCTCGGCAAGGGGGTGGTCGTGGGGGCGGGTGCCAAGGTGCTTGGCGGCTTTACCGTGGGCGATGGTGCCAAGGTCGGCAGCAATGCGGTCGTCACCAAGCCGATCCCGGCAGGCGCCACGGCGGTCGGCAACCCGGCACGCATCATCCATCCCGATGATGCCCGGCCCAAGACCAGCTCCGGCCGTTTCAGCGCCTATGGCGTGACACAGAAGGACGATCCGTTCAGCCTGGCCATGCGTGGCCTGGTCGACAACGCCGCCGGCCAGGAACAGCAGATCGAACTGCTATGGCAGGCCGTGGCCAAGCTGTCCGAGCACCTGCCCTGTCCCGAGGCCATGCCCAAGGACGCACCGCGTCACGAGGGCATCACGCCCGAAGAGCTGAGCAAGCTGATCGACGACGAGATGTGAGCTGCCGCATCAGCGCGGCAGGTAGTCCAGCAGGGCGTGGTAGCCGATCTGACGCGTATTGCCGGCCCAGTTCAGCACGTAAGTCTGCTGCTCGGGGGCAGGCATTTGCGCATGGCTGGCTGTGATCTGCAGGTAGTAGGTGCCGGCAGCCAGCAGCGGCAGCAGCAGATCCTGGCGACCCTGCACGGCCGCGCCGACTGGCTGGCGCAGGGCGGCATCACGGAACACCTGCACGCTGATGTCGGCCTGCTGCTGGCCTGATAGCGGCTTTTTCAGCAGCACGCGGCTCCAGCGCAGCACCGGACGGAAGTCGTTGCCCTGGTAGACCGAGGCTTTTTCCAGCAGATTGGGAGCGGCGTTGACGCGCAGCTGCGTGTCGGCATCCAGTCCTTCCAGGCCATGGCGGTCCATGCTGCGTACGCGCAGATGCCAGAGACCCTCACCCAACGCGCCCATGTCCATCGCCGGTCCGGACAGCAGTTCGCTGCGGTAGATGGTGTCGTACTGCGCATCACCCGAAACGATCACGCGGTAGGCGCTGGCATCCGGCTGGGCCGGAAAAGTCCAGACACCATTCGGCAGGGTGAGTGGCTCCTGTACCGGCTGCAGCGCCGGTGCCGGCAGCAGAGTGTGTGCCTGCATCGCTCCCTGATTCGGATCCACGACGACACCCTGACCAGCCTGCAGCAGGATGGCCGTATCTTTCCAGGTGTTCTCGTTGTTGACTGCGCCTTCCAGGACTTCGGCGCGATCGGCATGGACATACTGGTCGGCACTGGCGACCCGGAAGCGGGTGCCACGCACACCGATCATGGAGGTGGTGGTTTCGACTTCCAGCGGCTTGGCTCGCGGCGAAATCTTCTGCACTGCGGCTTCCAGCGCCCCCTGGGCCAGGCGCAACTTGCTGGCAAACCAGTTGACGACCTTGCCGGAGTCGTCGCGAGCCGGGTAGTGGCGGTTTTCCACGATTTGCGCTACCGAATTGGGCATCAGCTGGACACGGGAACCGTCTTCCAGCTGGAGCACGGCAGAGCTGTTGGCGTTGGTCCGGATACTGGCCTGCTCGCCCAGACGTACACCGGCATGGATCGGCTGGCCACCAACCTGCACTTCGCCAATCGTCTTCACGACATGGGCGGTGGCCGGAGTATGCGGCAGCAGCTGCAGCGGCGCACGGATGGTGGTGCCTACCGGCGGTGTTCGGCGCGTATCCGGCAGCTTGTTGTAGATGGCGACCTGTTCCCACTGGCGGGCCGGCACACCGATCGCCTTGCTGATACTCTGGATGGAGTCGCCGGATCGCACCACATGGCTGGGCTGCTGGAAGCGGCTGTTGGCAGCAGCTTCCGGCCCGGCGGCACTGGCTGCCAGTGGTAGCAGGCCCAGGCATAGCCCCAGGACAGAGCGCTGAAAGAGAATGCTAAGGTGAGGTTGAGGCATGCGCATGGGTCCCCGGAAAGGCGGTGAGCAGGAAACTGGCTTGTGGATCAATTGCTCCCCAAAGACCATGATAATGACACGGATTTTAAAGGATGGGTCAATCTTCCTTGTCGGATCGGGGAATAGGCTTGCGCCCTGTCTTTTCAGGGCCATGCCCATCCGTCAGGCAGAAGCTTAACAGCACAGGGCGCCGTTGCAATACCGGTTACCGGCAGCACGCCACATGCAGCGGGAGAGGCTCAAGGGGGCCGCTTGTATCAACAGGCTGGTATCGGCATCAAAACCTTCCAGTCCGTGGCGGTCCACGCTGCGTACACGTACATGCCAAAGGCCGTCTCCCAGAGAGCCCATATCCTTGTGCGGCAGTTGCAGCAATTCGCTGGACACCACCGTTTCAAAACCGGGATCGCGTGACACGATGACGCGGTAGGCATGTGCATCGGCTTGCGCCGGGAAGGACCAGATGGCGTGGGGCAGGCTCAAGGTGGTGGTCTGACTGCCGAGCTGGGGCGCTGGCAGCAGGCGGGAAACCTGGCGGGCTTCGGGTTGGGCGGCATCCATCACCAGGCCCTCACCAGCTTGCAGGGCGATTTCAGTCCGGCTTTTCCGGTCCGTATGGCTGACTGCTCCGCGCAGGACTTCGATCCGGTCCGGCTGTGCCTGTGCGCTGGTGACACGGAATTGGGTGCCCCGAACCCCGATCAGCGAATCGGCCGTCTCCACTTCCAGTGGCTTGGCACGGGGCGCAATCAGGTCGATGGAAGAGTCCAGCGCACCTTGCACCAGTCGCAGCTTGCTGGTAAACCAGTTCACTACCCTCCCGCTTGCTGCGTCAGGGGCCGGGTGGTGCCGGTTTTCGACGATGTCTGCCACGGTGCGGGGCATGATCTGGATGCGGGAGCCGTCATCCAGCTCAATCACGGCCGAACTGTCGTTGCGGGTCTGAATCCGAGTCGATTCCCGCAGTCGTATGCCAGCCTCCACGATGCGGCCGTTGACCCGGACTTCGCCGACTGTCTGGATCAGCAGCGCGGTGGCGGGCTTGTGTGGCAGCAACTGCAACGGTACGCGCAGGACGGTGCCAGGAGCGGGAACCTGCAGATTCCGGAGCAGTTGGTTGTAGCTGGCGACCTGGGCCCATTCCTGAACGGGAACGCCCATGGCCTGGCTGATGTTGGCCAGGGTATCGCCCGACTGCACCGTATAGCTGGGAGGCGGGACTTCATGATGGATGGGTTCGGCACGCTGGGCATGGATCAGAGGCGACAGCAAGCCCAGACAAAGACCCAGCAGGACGGCAGTACGGGCGCGTCGGATGGCGCGGAAAGGTGCAGAGTCGGACATGGCAGGCGAGCCTCAGACATGTGATGCGAGAAGCTTAACCCTGTCTGCCGGCTCCTGTCATGCATGCAACATGAAACCCGGCGCACAGCTGAGGATTCGTGCCGGTACCATTTTCATTCGGCGCCAGTCATGCGCCATCCTCCATGGTCAGCAATTGCCCCTTGACCAGCTGGAAAAGTTCCCGGTAGGAACGGGCCTGGCGCGGCGCCGCACCGGCCGGCTGTTTCGCCGCCGCTTCGGCATCCTTGCGCGCCTGGCGCACCAGCGCACGCAGCTGCTGGGTATCGGTGTCGGGATACTGGGTCAGCCATTCGGACAGGGCCGCATCGTGCGTGTCAGCATCAATCAGGCGATCGCGCCAATGTTCAGCCTGATGCAGCAGGGCGATTTCTGCTGCGCTGCCGTCACGCTGCACCTGCAGCGCGGTACGGATGGCGGCGACCTCTTCGTCATCCAGCTTGCGCATCAGCTTGCCGATGTACTGCATCTGTCGGCGTCCGCCTTCGAAATCGGTAATGCGCTTGTATTCCTTCAGCGCTTCGAGCAGGCGCTCGGGCAGATCCAGCGGATCCAGCAGGCCGGCGCGCAGCGTGAGCAGCTCCTGGCCCAGCTGCTGCAGGGCTTCGCTCTCGCGCTTCAGATCGGTCTTGCTGGTATCGGTATCGCCCTTGGCCTGGCGCTTGAGCTCCAGGTCCATCTCGCTGCCTTCGGCAACGAATTGGCCGCGGACGTAATAGCCGCGTTTGGGTTTGCGTGACATGGGTGGTTATCCGGTAAGCATGGCAATAGGACGTATGATACTTCCCCATGAAATCCAAAGCCAAAGCGTCCCGTCTTTCTGTTCCTGCCGATCAGCCCCTGAGCGGCTTTGCCTACAGCCGATCCCACTTCGAGGAACTGGTTGATCTCGCCATCGCCCATGCGAAAAAGCTGGGTGCCACCGATGTCGGCGCCGAAGCCTCCGAGGGCTGTGGCCTGTCGGTATCGGTGCGCCGTGGCGAGCTGGAAAACGTCGAGCGCAACCGCGACAAGTCGCTCGGCGTGACGGTCTACATCGGCCAGCAGCGTGGCAATGCCAGCACCTCCGACTTTTCGCGCAAGGCGATCGAGCAGACGGTGCAGGCGGCCTACGATGTGGCGCGCTACACGGCGCAGGACCCGGCTGCCGGCCTGCCCCACGAGCAGGACGTGGAAACCGACATGCGCGAGCTGGATCTGTTTCACCCCTGGAATATCGATTCCGATGCGGCCGCGCAGCTGGCATTGGCTTGTGAAGACGCCGCTTTTGCCTGTGATCCGCAAATCAGCAACAGCGAAGGGGCTGCGGTATCGGCGCAGCAAAGCCATTTCTTCAGTGCCCACACGCATGGCTTCCGGGGGGGCTATGCCAGTTCGCGCCATTCCCTGAGCGTGGCCCCGATCGCCGGCAAGGGCGATGCCATGCAGCGCGATTACTGGTATAGCTCGATGCGCCACCCGGACGAACTGGCCAGCGCCAGCGCGGTCGGCCGTTATGCCGCAGAGCGTGCCCTGAGCCGTCTCGGCGGTCGCAAGATCGATACCGTCGAATGCCCGGTGCTGTTCGAGTCGCCGCTGGCGGCCGGCCTGCTCGGCAGCTTTGTGCAGGCTGTCAGCGGCGGTGCGCAATACCGCAAGAGCAGTTTTCTGCTCGACAGCCTTGGCAAGCAGGTGTTCCCGAAGCATATCGACATCCTGGAAGATCCCTTTGTCCTGCGCGGCAAGGGCAGCAGCCCGTTCGACGATGAAGGCGTGCGCGAACAGCGCCGGCTGGTGGTGGAGCAGGGCAAGCTGCAGGGCTATTTCCTGAGTGCCTATACGGCGCGCAAGCTCGGCATGCGCACCACCGGCAATGCCGGCGGCAGCCACAACCTGTCTTTCCACAGCCAGCGCACACAGCCAGGCGATACGCTGGACGCCATGCTGCGCAAGCTGGGCACCGGTCTGTTTGTCACCGAGCTGATGGGCCACGGCATCAACTATGTCACCGGTGACTATTCGCGCGGTGCCAGCGGCTTCTGGGTCGAAAACGGTGAAATCGCCTTCCCGGTGCAGGAAATCACCATCGCCGGCAACCTCAAGACCATGTTCAAGGGCATCGAGGCCATTGGTGCCGATGTCTACACCACCGGAGCCAAATCCACCGGCTCGATCCTGATCAATCGCATGAAAGTGGCAGGCAACTGATGGCAGACACCGGGCCTTCCCTGATCGTTGCCGATGGCACCCTGCCCAAACTGGCATTCCAGCTGTCCAACGACGCCTGGCATACACCGCCCGAGTTGTGGCTGTATGGAGTGGGCGCGCTGCTGCTGATCGCGCTGGGCTGGTGGCTGACGCGCTGCCTGGGTCCGGTGCTGCGCAGTCTGCTGCGGGCCGGCTTGGTGGCCTTGCTGCTGTCGCCGGCCATCCTGGCGTGCGAGATCATCTCGGTGATGCCGTTCCCGGTGCTGCTGTCACTGGCGTTTGGTGATCGTGCCAGTGTCAGCTGTGGTGCGCCGCTGGTGGCCTTGCCGCCCAATGCCATGACGTTTGCCGGCATCTGGCTGGTGCTGTTCCTGGCATTCTGGTGCTGGGACTGGTTCCGCCGTCCGGGCGTGCGCTGACACAAGCCAGGCACCATGCAAAAAGGCAGACCCGCAGGTCTGCCTTTTTGCTGAAGCCGTGCCGGGATCAGCCGGCCAGCAGCGCTTTCACGGCAGCAGACACCTGGCCCATGTCGGCCTGGCCCGCCAGTTGCGCCTTGGCCGCGCCCATCAGCTTGCCCATGTCGGCTGCGGCGGGCGCACGACCCTGTTCCGCCTCGAAGGCTGCGCCAATCGCACGTACCGCTTCGGCAATCTCGGCCTCGCCCAGACGCGCCGGCAGATAGACCTGCAGCACTCCGGCTTCGGCTTTCTCCTTGTCGGCCAGATCCTGCCGACCGGCAGCCTCGAAGGCGGTGATGCTGTCCTTGCGCTGCTTCAGCAGCTTGTCCACCACCGCCACCACGGCGGCGTCGTCCAGCGTGATGCGCTCGTCCACTTCCTTCTGCTTGATGGCAGCCTGCAGCAGGCGGATGGTACCCAGGCGCTCCATGTCCTTGGCGCGCATGGCGGTCTTCATGTCTTCGGTGATCTGGTCCTTGAGTGACATCGTGATTCCTGGTCTAGAGGTGAAAAATGGAGACAAAAAAACCCGCATCGGCGTCCCGAGCGGGTTTTTTCAGTGCCGGAACTGCAATCAGTACAGTTTCTTGGGCAGTTGCTGCGAACGCACGCGCTTGTAGTGGCGCTTGACGGCAGCAGCCTTCTTGCGCTTGCGCTCGGCCGTGGGCTTCTCGTAGAACTCGCGGGCCCGCAGGTCGGTCAGCAGGCCCAGCTTTTCGATGGTGCGCTTGAAACGGCGCAGGGCAACTTCAAAAGGTTCGTTTTCTTTGATGCGGATAGTGGTCATTAGCTAATGGATTCAGTTGGTGCGAGAGTTTGCCGCAGGAAGATCGGGCCTGCGGGACAGCCCGCAAAGTTTCCCCGTCATACAGTTGATCAGGCCGACGGAGTTTGCCAGCAAGGGTGAAATTATATGCTGCCGATGGCCGATACGCAAGAAAGTGTGCGCAGACGTTGCAAACAGGCTGCAATTTACCCTGTGCCCTTCCTCTCTGATGGGCGTGGTGGCAGCCCATGGATCGGGCATTTTCCATCCCGGAAGCAGGCTTCCATGGTATTCTTCGGTCCTTACTCTTATACAAGACATGTCTACATGGTAGACCGCGCGCGTGAACTGCGGCTGGCGTTCACGTGGCACCCATTCATCGGGCACGCAGTGCAGTACAGGCGACCCGGATACGGTTTTTCATCTCTGGAGTCTTGCAATGACTGCAACCGCTGTTCAACTGAACGTTCCCGATTTCGTCAAGCACCCGCAACTGATCGCCTGGGTGCAGGACATGGCCAACCTGTGCAAGCCCGACCAGGTCTACTGGTGTGATGGCAGCCAGGAGGAGTACGACCGCCTGTGCCAGCAGCTGGTCGATGCCGGCACTTTCCGCAAGCTGAATCCGGCCAAGCGTCCGGGCAGCTTCCTGGCCTGGTCCGACCCGTCCGACGTGGCGCGTGTCGAGGATCGCACCTACATCTGCTCGCAGGACAAGGCCGATGCCGGCCCGACCAACAACTGGATGGATCCCGCCGAGATGCGCAAGACCCTGCAGCCGCTGTTTGACGGCTGCATGAAGGGCCGCACCATGTACGTGATCCCGTTCAGCATGGGCCCGCTGGGCAGCCCGATCGCACATATCGGTGTCGAGCTTTCCGACAGCGCCTACGTGGTCGTGAACCAGAAGCTGATGACGCGCATGGGCAAGGCCGTGTACGACGTGCTGGGCAGCGATGGCCCGTTCGTGCCCTGCGTGCACACGGTAGGCGCTCCGCTGGCCGAAGGCGAGAAGGATCAGACTTCCTGGCCCTGCAACCCCGATGTCAAGTACATCGTGCACTACCCCGAAACACGTGAAATCTGGTCCTACGGCTCCGGCTACGGCGGCAACGCGCTGCTGGGCAAGAAGTGCCTGGCACTGCGCATCGCCTCCAAGATGGGCAAGGACCAGGGCTGGCTGGCCGAGCACATGCTGATCCTGGGCGTGACCAATCCCGAAGGCAAGAAGTACCACGTGGCGGCAGCTTTCCCGAGCGCCTGTGGCAAGACCAACTTCTCCATGCTGGTGCCGCCGCCGGCTTTCGAGGGCTGGCAGGTCACCACGATCGGCGACGACATCGCCTGGATCAAGCCGGGTGCGGATGGCAAGCTGTACGCAATCAACCCGGAAGCCGGCTATTTTGGCGTGGCTCCGGGCACCAACACGCTGACCAACCCGAACTGCATGGCCAGCCTGAACGAAAACGTGATCTTTACCAACGTGGCCCTGACCGATGACGGCGACGTCTGGTGGGAAGGCATGGAAAAGGACCAGGGCAAGACCCCGGAGCACCTGATCGACTGGCAGGGCAAGGACTGGACGCCGGAAGACGGCAAGGCCGGCCGCAAGGCAGCCCACGCCAACGCCCGTTTCACCGTGGCGGCCATCAACAACCCGGCGCTGGATGCGGCCTGGGACGATCCGGCTGGCGTGGCGATTGATGCCTTCATCTTCGGCGGCCGTCGCAGCACCACCGTGCCGCTGGTGACCGAAGCGCGCAACTGGACCGAAGGCGTCTACATGGCTGCCACCATGGGCTCCGAAACCACCGCTGCCGCCTTTGGTGCGCAGGGCGTGGTGCGCCGCGATCCCTTCGCCATGCTGCCGTTCTGCGGCTACAACATGAGCGATTACTTCCAGCACTGGCTGGACCTGGGCGAGAAGCTGCAGGCCAGCGGCGCCAAGGTGCCGCCGGTCTACTGCGTCAACTGGTTCCGCAAGGATGCCGACGGCAAGTTCGTCTGGCCGGGCTACGGCGAGAACATGCGTGTGCTGAAGTGGATGCTGGATCGCATCGAAGGCAAGGCTGCCGGCGAACAGACCATGTTCGGCGTGGCACCGGCCTACGACGAAATCAACTGGAATGGCCTGAGCTTCAGCGCCGACCAGTTCAAGACCGTCACCAGCATCGACAAGGCCGCCTGGGCGGAAGAGTTCAAGTCGCACGACGAGCACTTCGACAAGCTGAAGGAGCGTCTGCCGCAGGCGCTGGTCGAGACCAAGGCGGCGCTGGAGCAGCGTCTGGCCGAAGTGGCGTAAGCCGACGGGCAGTGGGCGGTTGCCAGGCAACTGCCGTAGCATGCCCATGAACAAGCCCCGCTTGCGAGCGGGGCTTGTGCGTTTCTGGCAGGGAGATTCAGCCCGGCAGCGAGGCCGCCAGCGCCTCCGCACACGCATGTCCGCTGGCCCAGGCCCACTGGAAGTTGTAGCCGCCGAGCCAGCCGGTCACATCCACCGCTTCGCCAATCACGTACAGGCCGGGCATCTTCGTCTCCATGGTTTGCGAGGACACATCGCGCGTATCGATACCGCCCAGTGTCACTTCCGCCTTCAGGTAGCCTTCGCTGCCCTTGGGGATGATCTGCCAGTGCTGCAGGCTCTCGCAGAACTGCTGCAGTGCCTTGTCCGACACCTCGGCCACCGGGCGTTGGCAGCCCGGATGCTGCGTGATCCAGTGCTCCACCAGGCGTGCCGGCAGGTAATGGCCGATCTCGTTGGCCACCAGTTTGCGCGATCCGCGTGCCTTGGCCTGTTGCAGCTGCTGCAGCAGGGCAGGGCGGCGGGGCGCATCGGGCAGCTTGCTGTCCTCGTCCGGAATCAGGTTGATATGCAGCGGCTGGCCATCCTGCCAGTAGCTGGAAATCTGCAGAATCGCCGGGCCGCTCAGACCGCGGTGCGTGAACAGCAGGTCTTCGCTGAAAGCCATGCGCTGCTGGCGCTTGCCAACGGGCGCATCGGTGCCGATTTCCACCGGCAATGCCACGCCGGAGAGCGCGGCAAACGGCTGCCAGCTGGCCGCATCAAAGGTCAGCGGCACCAGTCCCGGGCGCGGCGCGATCGTGCGCAAGCCGAACTGTGCAGCCACGCGCCAGGCCAGATCCGTTGCGCCAATCTTGGGAATCGACAGGCCGCCGGTGGCCAGCACCACGGCGCGTGCAGCTACCCGGCCACGGGCGGTATCGATCTGCCAGGGCAGAGCCGATGCCGGCGCGTGCTGCAGGCCCTGCATCGCGCAGGGCTGCCAGCGTTCCACGCCGCCAGCTTCGCATTCGCGCAGCAGCAGGTCGATGATGTCCTGTGCCGAACGGTCGCAGAACAGCTGGCCCTTGTGCTTTTCGTGAAAGGCAATGCGATGGCGTTGCACCAGTTCGATAAAGTCCTGCGCCCCATAGCGCGCCAGCGCGCTGCGGCAGAAATGCGGGTTCTGGCTGATGAACTGCGCCGGCGTGGCTCCGGCATTGGTGAAGTTGCAGCGGCCGCCGCCGCTGATGCGGATCTTTTCGGCCACCTTGGCCGCATGATCGATCAGCAGCACACGCAGGCCACGCTGGCCGGCCTGGCCAGCGCAGAACAGGCCGGCAGCGCCGGCACCTATCACCACGACATCGAATTCGGTGTTGCTGCTCATGCCAACGGCTCCTGGGTGGGCCGGACGGGAGCGATTTCTTTCGGGGAGGAGCTTGGAGATTCTTGCATGAGGGTATTGTCAGCGAAGTTGCCTCACGCCAGTCGCCGATGCACCCCTGCATGGTCTGGTCACGCAGCAGCCCGATGGCAGCCTGGGCCAAGTCGCGGCACAATGGCAGCCTGATGCAAAACTCCCTTACTTCCCCCTTGCTGGTGCTGGGTTTCGAATCCTCCTGCGACGAAACCGGCGTTGCCCTGGTCGAGGCCAGGCCCGGCCAGCCGGTGCCGGCCCTGCTGGGTCATGGGCTGCACAGCCAGATTGACATGCACCAGGCCTATGGCGGCGTCGTGCCCGAGCTGGCCAGCCGGGACCATATCCGCCGCGTCGTGCCACTCACGCGCCAGGTGCTGGCGCAGGCCGGCCGCAGCCTGTCCGAAGTGGATGTGGTGGCTTTCACGCGCGGTCCCGGTCTGGCCGGCGCGCTGCTGGTGGGCGCCGGTGCGGCCTGCGCACTGGCCGCCGCGCTGGACAAGCCGGTGCTGGGCGTGCACCACCTCGAAGGTCATCTGTTGTCGCCTTTCCTGAGTGCCGATCCGCCCGAGTTCCCCTTTGTGGCGCTGCTGGTGTCTGGCGGTCACACGCAGCTGATGCAGGTGGACGGGGTAGGGCGCTACACCCTGCTGGGCGAAACCATTGACGATGCTGCCGGCGAGGCTTTCGACAAGTCGGCCAAGCTGCTGGGCCTCGGCTATCCCGGTGGTCCGGCGCTGTCGCGCCTGGCCGAGTTCGGCAACCCCCAGGCCTATGCGCTGCCACGTCCGCTGCTGCACAGCGGTGACCTGAATTTCTCCTTTGCCGGCCTCAAGACGGCGGTGCTGACCCAGGTGCGCAAGATCGAGGGTCAGCCCTGTTACCAGACCCAGGCCGATCTGGCTGCCAGTACCCAGGCCGCGATCGTCGAGGTGCTGGTGAAAAAGGCGCTCAAGGCGGTGGACAGCACCGGCCTCAAGCGCCTGGTAGTAGCCGGCGGCGTGGGAGCCAATGCCGAGCTGCGCCAACAGCTCGATGCCGCCTGTCGCAAGCGTGGCGTGCGCGTCCACTATCCGGAGCTGCACCTGTGTACCGACAATGGCGCCATGATTGCGTTGGCTGCTGCCATGCGCCTGCAGGCCGGCGTTGCCCGCGCCAGCCAGGATTACGGTTTCGATGTGCGTCCGCGCTGGGATCTGGAACAGCAGTCGGCCTGATTCCGGCTGGTGCGATCGCAACAGCGCACTGGACAAATCGGTGGCGTCCTATATAATTGTTCGATTCATTTGCCCCTCATGGGCAGGTGAAAGCACGTCACAGGTAGTCCGGCTTGTGGCGCAAGTCAAATAATTCCCAAGGAAATCAACATGATCGATAAAGTTGCCGTTATCAAGGATAACGCCCGCGCCGCCAATGACACTGGCAGCCCGGAAGTCCAGGTTGCACTGCTGACCGCACGCATCAACCAGCTGACCCCCCACTTCAAGACCCACTCCAAGGACCACCACGGTCGTCGTGGCCTGCTGCGCATGGTGAGCCGTCGCCGCAAGCTGCTGGACTACCTGAAGTCCAAGGACGCTGACCGCTACCTGGCGCTGATCGCCAAGCTGGGTCTGCGCAAGTAAGCGGGCACCGCATGCATGACGCCTGAGAGAGTGCCTTTCTCAGGCGTTTTGTTTTTTTGTTTCCGGAGTAGTGCAAGCACGAGCGCTGTGTCATTCCACCAGTACCGTCCCGCGACGATCCTGACGGAATGGCATCGTGTGCTGCAGGACTCCATTCTTTCCCATACAGGAGACCCTCATGTCCATCTTCAATAAAGTCACCAAGACCTTCCAGTGGGGCCAGCATACCGTTACCCTCGAAACCGGTGAAATCGCCCGTCAGGCCAGCGGTGCCGTGCTCGTCAACATCGACGACACCGTGGTGCTCGCCACCGTGGTCGGCTCCAAGACCGCCAAGCCCGGTCAGGACTTCTTTCCGCTGACCGTCGACTACATCGAGAAAACCTATGCCGCCGGCAAGATCCCCGGCAGCTTCTTCAAGCGCGAGGCCAAGCCCAGCGAACTGGAAACCCTGACCAGCCGCCTGATCGACCGCCCGATCCGCCCGCTGTTCCCCGAAGGCTTCTACAACGAAGTTCACGTGGTGATCCACACCATCTCCCTCAACCCCGAGGTGGATGCCGACATCGCCGCCATGATTGGCGTGAGCGCGGCCCTGGCCATCTCCGGCATTCCGTTCAACGGCCCGATCGGTGCGGCCCGCGTGGGTTACATCAACGGCGAATACGTGCTCAACCCGGGCCAGACCCAGCGCAAGAACAGCCAGCTGGACCTGGTGGTGGCCGGCACCGAAGCCGCTGTGCTGATGGTCGAATCCGAAGCCGACCAGCTGACCGAAGACGTGATGCTGGGTGCCGTGGTGTTCGGTCACGAGCAGAGCCAGGTGGCCATCAATGCCATCCACGAGCTGGTGCGCGACGCTGGCAAGCCGGTCTGGGACTGGCAGCCGGAAGCCAAGGACGAAGACTTCATCGGCAAGGTGAATGCCGTGGCTGAAGAGAAGCTGCGCACCGCCTACCAGATCCGCAGCAAGCAGGCCCGTACCCAGGCCTGCCGCGAAGCCTACGCTGCCGCCAAGGCCGAGCTGACCGCGCAAGGCGTGGAATTCGACGAAGTCAAGCTGGAAAACCTGCTGTTCGACATCGAGGCCCGTATCGTCCGCAGCCAGATCCTGTCCGGCGAGCCGCGCATCGACGGTCGTGACACCCGCACCGTGCGCCCGATCGAGATCCGTACCGGTCTGCTGCCGCGCACCCACGGCTCCGCCCTGTTCACGCGTGGCGAAACCCAGGCACTGGTCGTGTCCACGCTGGGCACCGACCGCGACGCCCAGCGCATCGATGCGCTGGCCGGCGAATACGAAGACCGCTTCCTGCTGCACTACAACATGCCTCCCTTTGCCACCGGCGAAGTCGGTCGCATGGGCAGCACCAAGCGCCGCGAAATCGGTCACGGCCGTCTGGCCAAGCGCGCCCTGGCGGCCTGCCTGCCGAGCAAGGAAGATTTCCCCTACACCATCCGTGTGGTGTCCGAAATCACCGAATCCAATGGCTCTTCTTCCATGGCCTCGGTGTGCGGCGGCTGCCTGTCGCTGATGGACGCCGGCGTGCCGATGAAGGCGCACGTGGCCGGTATCGCCATGGGCCTGATCAAGGAAGACAACCGCTTCGCCGTGCTGACCGACATCCTGGGTGACGAAGATCACCTGGGCGACATGGACTTCAAGGTGGCCGGTACCACCAGCGGCATCACCGCCCTGCAGATGGACATCAAGATCCAGGGTATCACCAAGGAAATCATGCAGGTGGCACTGGCCCAGGCCAAGGAAGCACGTATGCACATCCTGGACAAGATGCAGGAAGCCATGGGCGAGTCCAAGGCCGAGGTATCCCAGTTCGCTCCGCGTCTGTACACCATGAAGATCAACCCCGAGAAGATCCGTGACGTGATCGGCAAGGGTGGTGCCACCATTCGTCAGCTGACCGAGGAAACCGGTACCCAGATCGATATCGCCGAAGACGGCGTGATCACCATTGCCAGCACCGACGGTGCCAAGGCCGAAGAGGCCAAGCGCCGCATCGAGCAGATCACGGCCGAGGTCGAGGTCGGCAAGATCTACGAAGGCCCGATCGTCAAGCTGCTGGACTTTGGTGCACTGGTCAACGTGCTGCCGGGCAAGGATGGCCTGCTGCACATCAGCCAGATCGCCCACGAGCGCGTCGAGAAGGTCACCGACTACCTGAGCGAAGGCCAGGTGGTGCGCGTCAAGGCGCTGGAAACCGACGACAAGGGCCGCATCAAGCTGTCCATGAAGGCCCTGCTGGAGCGTCCCGAACGCGCCGAGCGTGGTGATCGCGGCGACCGCAATGGCAACGGCAATGGCCGCCAGGGCAGCGACGCCGAGCAGCAGCAACAGCAACAGCAGTAATCGGCATGCAAGCGATCGCCTTGGCCGGGTTTGGCGGGCCTGAAGTCCTGCAGCTCACCACCTGCCCTGATCCGGTCGCCGGACCGGGGCAGGTGCTGATCCGTGTGGCAGCCTCCGGCGTCAACCGCCCGGATGTGGTGCAGCGCCAGGGACACTATCCGGCACCGCCAGGCGAATCGGAGCTGCCAGGTCTGGAAGTCGCTGGCGAGATCGTCGCCGGTGATGCCGAGGCCATGCAGCAGGCCGGTCTGGCGATCGGTGATCAGGTTTGTGCACTGGTAGCCGGCGGTGGGTATGCCCAGTTCTGCGTGGCACCGGCCGTGCAATGCCTGCCGGTGCCTGCCGGCCTGAGTCTGGTCGAGGCAGCCAGCCTGCCCGAGACCTTCTACACGGTCTGGAGCAACCTGTATGACCGTGCCGGCCTGCAACCGGGCGAAACCCTGCTGGTGCAGGGCGGCAGCAGCGGTATCGGTGTCACGGCGATCCAGTTGGCCAAGGCGCGCGGCTCGCGCATCATTGTCACCGCCGGTTCGGATGCCAAGTGCCAGGCCTGCCTGGACCTGGGTGCCGATCACGCCATCAACTACAAGACGCAGGATTTCGTCGAGGAAGTCCGTGCCATCACCGGTGGCAAGGGCGTGGATGTGGTACTCGACATGGTCGCTGGCGACTATGTGGCGCGCGAGGTGAAATGCCTGGCCGAAGATGGCCGTATCGTCATCATCGCGGTGCAGGGCGGCACCCGGTCCGAATTCCATGCCGGTCTGGTGCTGACGCGTCGTCTGTCGATCATGGGTTCCACGCTGCGCAAGCAGCCGGTGGCGTTCAAGGCAGCCATTGCGCAGCAGTTGCGTGCGCAGGTCTGGCCGCTGATCGAAAACGGCAGCATCAAGCCGGTCATCCATGCGGTGTTCCCGGCGGCCGAAGCGGCGCAGGCACACGCCCTGATGGAATCGAATCAACACATTGGCAAAATCGTATTGTCCTGGTAACGCAAGGAGAAGCACATGAGAAAACTGATTGCCGGCAACTGGAAGATGAATGGCAGCCTGGCTGCCAACGAGGCACTGGTCAAGGACATTCTGGCCGGTATCGGCGAACCCGCCTGTGACGTGGCGATTTGCCCGCCGGGCATTTATGTGCCACAGGTGCAGACCCTGCTGGCTGGCCAGGACAAGGTCGCGCTGGGCGTGCAGAACGTCTCGCAGCACCAGAACGGGCCCTACACCGGTGACGTGTCTGCCGACATGCTGAAGGAATTCGGTGTGCGCTACGCCATCGTCGGCCACAGCGAGCGCCGCATGCACCAGGCCGAAACCGATACCAACGTCGCCATCAAGGCCAAACGTGCCCTCGAGGCCGGCGTCACGCCTATCGTCTGTGTTGGCGAGACCCAGCGTGAGCGTGATGAAGGCATGACCGATTACATCGTGCGTCGTCAGTTGGCGGCCGTGATCCATCTGGTCGGGCACTGCATCAGCGAGATCGTGGTCGCCTACGAGCCGGTCTGGGCCATCGGTACCGGCAAGACGGCGACTCCCGAAGAGGCGCAGCACGTGCACGACATCATGCGCAACCAGCTCAAGGCGGCTACCGAGCACGCCGACCGCATCCGCCTGCTGTATGGCGGCAGCATGAATGCTTCCAATGCGGCCCAGCTGTTGGCGCAGCCCGACATCGATGGCGGCCTGATTGGTGGCGCAGCCCTCAAGGCGCAGGATTTCCTCGCCATCATCGCTGCAGCGCAATAAAATAACGGGTTTGCCGCCGGTGCGGCAAGCCTTTCTCCGGTAATGTTTTCATGAATATTCTTCTCAATCTCCTGCTGGTCATCCAGGTGCTGTCGGCACTGGCCATGATCGGCCTGATCCTGGTTCAGCATGGCAAGGGTGCCGACATGGGCGCGGCCTTTGGTGCCGGCTCCTCCGGCAGCCTGTTTGGGGCTTCCGGCAGTGCCAACTTCCTGTCGCGCAGCACCGCGGTGCTGGCCACCGTGTTCTTTGCCTCCACGCTGATCCTGGCCTATTTCGGCAACCTGCCCAACACCGGTGGTTCCGGCAGTGTGCTGAGCGGTCTGGTGAACGCGCCGGCAGCCAGTGCTGCAGCGCCAGCTGCACCGGCTTCCGTGCCGGCATCTGCTGCCGAATCGCTGGTACCAGGCGCTGCAGCCGTACCGGCAGTCGTACCGGCATCGCCGGCGGTTTCCGCTGCTTCTGCCGGCTGATTGTTACAAGCGTCTCCCGCAGGCAGGTCGGGAGACTAAGAAAAACCCTGCCTCAGGTGCCTCGCTCGTTGAATATGGTTACAATGAGGGGCTAACCCGGGTAGGTGGGAAATTTCCTGCCTTCCATGCTCCGGGAAGAGACACGATTGCCGTCGTGGTGGAATTGGTAGACACGCTATCTTGAGGGGGTAGTGGCGAAAGCTGTGCGAGTTCGAGTCTCGCCGACGGCACCAGAATCACCTTTGGCCTCCGGCCGGATTTTTCTGCAGGAAAACATGGATCTCTCGCAATATCTTCCCGTCATGCTGTTCGTGATCGTGGGCATCCTCGTGGGTGCTGCCTGTCTGGTCATGGGTCGGGGTCTGGGTCCCAATCGCCCTGATCCTGCCAAGAACTCCCCTTATGAATGTGGCTTCGAGGCCTTTGAAGACGCGCGCATGAAGTTTGACGTGCGCTACTACCTCGTGGCCATTCTGTTCATCCTGTTTGACCTGGAAGTGGCATTCCTCTTCCCTTGGGCTGCTGCCTACAAGCAGCTGGGTCCGGTCGGCTTCTGGGCCGCCATGATTTTCCTGTTCATCCTGCTCATCGGATTCATCTACGAGTGGAAGAAGGGCGCCCTGGATTGGGAATAAACACAGGCTGAGGGTGGCTGGGTGCTAGTCCCGGCTGCTCGCACTTCTGGAGAGTCGCATGTCGATTGAAGGTGTTTTCAAGGAAGGCTTCATCACCACCAGCTATGACGCGGTGGCGAACTGGGCCAAGACGGGTTCGATCTGGCCCATGACGTTTGGCCTGGCCTGCTGTGCCGTCGAAATGATGCACGCGGCCAGTGCGCGCTACGATCTGGCGCGTTTTGGTGCCGAGGTATTTCGTGCCAGCCCGCGTCAGTCCGATCTGATGATCGTGGCGGGTACGCTGTGCAACAAGATGGGGCCGGCCTTGCGCAAGGTCTACGACCAGATGGCCGAGCCGCGCTGGGTGCTGTCCATGGGCTCCTGTGCCAATGGGGGTGGCTATTACCACTACAGCTACTCCGTGGTGCGCGGTTGCGATCGCGTGGTGCCGGTCGATGTCTACGTGCCGGGCTGCCCGCCCACGGCCGAGGCGCTGATCTACGGCATCATGCAGTTGCAGCAGAAGATCCGCCGTACCAATACCATTGCCCGCGCCTGAGGAGATCCGCATGACTGCATACGCTGTAGATATCCAGGCGCTGTCCCAGACGGTGACGCAGCTGCTGGGTGACAAGATCCGTTCCTCCGTGGTGGCTCGCGGCGAGCTGACCATCGAGGTGGCTGCCGCCGACTATGTCGAAGTCGCACGCCAGTTGCGTGACGCCCCCGGTTGCCAGTTCGAGCAGCTGATTGACCTGTGTGGTGTCGACTATTCCGATTACCGCGATGAAGTGTGGGAAGGTCCGCGTTATTGCGTGGTGCTGCATCTGCTGTCCATCACGCTGAACCAGCGCCTGCGCCTGAAGGTGTTTGCGCCTGATGACGATTTCCCGGTCGTGGCCACCATCAACGATGTCTGGGCCGCTGCCAACTGGTTCGAGCGCGAGGCCTTCGACCTGTACGGCATCGTGTTCGAGGGTCACCCGGATCTGCGTCGCATCCTGACCGACTATGGTTTCATTGGTCACCCGTTCCGCAAGGACTTCCCGCTGTCCGGCTACGTCGAGATGCGCTACGACGAGGAGCAGAAGCGTGTGGTGTACCAGCCCGTGACCATCGAGCCGCGCGAAATCACGCCGCGCATCATCCGCGAAGACAACTACGGGGGGCTGCACTGATCGCCGGCTCCGGCGAGAAGGAATGACATATGGCTGAAATCAAGAACTACACCCTGAACTTCGGTCCGCAGCACCCAGCAGCGCACGGCGTGCTGCGTCTGGTGCTGGAGCTGGATGGCGAGGTGGTGCAGCGTGCCGACCCGCACATCGGTCTGCTGCACCGTGCCACCGAAAAGCTGGCCGAGCACAAGACCTATCTCCAGGCGCTGCCCTACATGGATCGCCTGGATTACGTGTCCATGATGTGCAACGAGCATGCCTACTGCCTGTCGGTCGAAAAGCTGCTGGGTATCGAGGTGCCGATCCGTGCGCAGTACATCCGCGTCATGTTTTCAGAGATCACGCGTATCCTGAACCACCTGATGTGGCTGGGTTCGCACGGCAACGACTGTGGCAGCTCCACCATCCTGATGTACACCTTCCGCGAGCGTGAAGACCTGTTCGACATGTACGAGGCCGTTTCCGGCGCGCGCATGCACGCAGCCTACTTCCGTCCGGGTGGTGTCTACCGTGACCTGCCGCACAGCATGCCGCAGTTCGCCAGCAAGTTGCGCAGCAGCAGCTCGGTCGACAAGATCAACAAGGCGCGTGGTGGTTCGTTGCTCGATTTCATCGAGGACTTCACCAACCGCTTCCCCAAGTGCGTCGACGAGTACGAGACCCTGCTCACCGAAAACCGCATCTGGAAGCAGCGCACCGTGGGCATCGGCGTGTTGACGGCAGAGCGTGCCATCAACCTGGGCATGACGGGTCCCATGCTGCGCGGCTCCGGCATCGCCTGGGACCTGCGCAAGACGCAGCCCTACGAGGTTTACGACCGTCTGGACTTCGATATTCCGGTGGGTACCACCGGCGATACCTATGATCGCTATCTGGTTCGCGTCAATGAAATGCGCGAATCCAACCGCATCATCCAGCAGTGCGTGGAATGGCTGCGTGCCAACCCGGGTCCGGTCATCACCGACAACCGCAAGGTGGCGCCGCCGTCGCGCGCGAACATGAAGTCGGGCATGGAAGACCTGATCCACCACTTCAAGCTGTTCACCGAAGGCTTCCACGTCCCCGAGGGCGAAGCCTACGCCGCTGTCGAGCACCCCAAGGGCGAGTTCGGCATCTACCTGATCAGCGATGGTGGCAACAAGCCCTACCGCATGAAGATCCGCCCGCCGGGCTTCGTGCATCTGGCCGCGCTGGATGAACTCGCCACCGGCCACATGCTGGCTGACGCGGTGGCAGTGATCGGCACGCTGGACATTGTGTTTGGAGAGATTGACCGATGATTTCTGAAGCTACCAAGGCGCGCTTCGCCAAGGAAGTGGCCAAGTACCCCGATGCGCAGAAGCAATCTGCCGTCATGGCCTGCCTGTCCATCGTGCAGCAGGAGCAGGGTCACGTGTCGGCCGAGAGCGAGCGCGAGATCGCCGAATACCTCGGCATTGCGCCGATGGCCGTGCACGAAGTCACGACCTTCTACAACATGTACAACCAGCAGCCGGTCGGCAAGTACAAGCTGGCCGTGTGCACCAACCTGCCGTGCCAGTTGCGCGATGGCGGCAAGGCGCTCAAGTACCTCGAAGACAAGCTCGGCGTGACCGCCGGCGAAACCACGGCTGACGGCATGTTCACCCTGCAGCAGTGCGAATGTCTGGGTGCCTGTGCCGATTCCCCGGTGATGCTGGTCAACGATCGCAACATGTGCAGCTTCATGTCCGTCGAGCGCCTGGAGGCGCTGGTGGAAGGTCTGCGTAACGCGGAGGGCAAGGCATGAGCGTGAGCAACATCCTGGCGCAATTCGCGTCCAGCGGTCAGGAAACCTGTTTCCATGGCCGCCATATCGAGCCGCAGATCTACAAGGATCTGAACGGCAGCAACTGGAGCCTGAAGGATTACGAGGCGCGTGGCGGCTATCAGGCGCTGCGCAAGATCCTGGGCAAGGATGACGGCACGGGCATGTCGCAGGACGATGTCATCGCCACCATGAAGGAGTCCGCACTGCGTGGACGTGGTGGTGCCGGCTTCCCGTCCGGCCTGAAGTGGAGCTTCATGCCGCGCAACTTCCCGGGCCAGAAGTACATCGTCTGCAACTCCGACGAAGGCGAGCCCGGTACCTGCAAGGACCGCGACATCCTGATGTTCAACCCGCATATCGTGATCGAAGGCATGATCATTGCGGGCTTTGCCATGGGTGCCAGCGTGGGATACAACTACATCCACGGCGAGATCTTCGAGGTTTACGAGCGCTTCGAGGCCGCCCTGGAAGAGGCACGTGCTGCCGGTTACCTGGGTGACAACATCCTGGGCAGCGATTTCAGCTTCCAGCTGCATGCCCACCATGGTTTTGGTGCCTACATCTGTGGCGAGGAAACAGCGCTGCTCGAGTCGCTGGAAGGCAAGAAGGGCCAGCCGCGCTTCAAGCCGCCGTTCCCGGCCAGCTTTGGCCTGTACGGCAAGCCGACGACCATCAACAACACCGAGACCTTTGCTGCCGTGCCGTGGATCATCCGCAACGGCGGTCAGGCCTATCTGGAGTGTGGCAAGCCGAACAACGGTGGTACCAAGATCTACTCGGTGTCGGGCGATGTCAACCTGCCCGGCAACTACGAAGTGCCGATGGGTACGCCGTTCTCCACCTTGCTCGAACTGGCCGGTGGCGTACGCACGGGGCGCAAGCTCAAGGCCGTGATTCCGGGTGGCTCTTCGTCCCCGGTGCTGCCGGCAGACATCATGATGCAGTGCACGATGGACTACGATTCCATCGCCAAGGCCGGCTCCATGCTCGGATCCGGTGCCGTGATCGTGATGGATGACAGCCGCTGCATGGTCAAGTCGCTGTTGCGCCTGAGCTATTTCTACATGCACGAGTCCTGCGGCCAGTGCACACCCTGTCGTGAAGGTACCGGCTGGTTGTGGCGCGTGGTGCAGCGCATCGAAAACGGTCAGGGCCGTCCGGAAGATCTGGACCTGCTCGACTCCGTGGCGGGCAACATCCAGGGGCGCACCATCTGTGCGCTCGGCGATGCTGCTGCCATGCCGGTGCGTGCCATGCTGAAGCACTTCCGCGATGAATTCGCCTACCACATCGAGCACAAGACCTGTCAGGTCCCTGCCTATATTTGACGAGTGATCGCCATGGTTGAAATCGAACTGGACGGAAAGAAGATCGAGGTACCGGAAGGCAGCATGATCATGCATGCTGCCGAAGGTGCCGGAACCTTCATTCCGCATTTTTGCTATCACAAGAAACTGAGCATTGCGGCCAACTGCCGCATGTGCCTGGTGGATGTCGAGAAGATGCCCAAGGCCGTGCCGGCTTGTGCCACACCGGTGGCCCAGGGCATGATCGTCCATACCAAGAGCCCGAAGGCGCTGGCGGCACAGCAGTCCGTCATGGAATTCCTGCTGATCAACCACCCGCTGGATTGCCCGATCTGCGACCAGGGTGGCGAATGCCAGCTGCAGGATCTGGCCGTGGGCTACGGCAACAACACCTCGCGCTACGAAGAGGAAAAGCGTGTTGTCACACCCAAGGATGTCGGTCCGCTGATCTCCATGGAGGAGATGAGCCGCTGCATCCAGTGCACGCGCTGCGTACGCTTCGGTCAGGAAATCGCCGGTGTCATGGAGCTCGGCATGTCTAACCGTGGCGAGCACTCCGAAATCGAAACCTTTGTCGGCAGCACGGTGGATTCCGAACTGTCCGGCAACATGATCGACATCTGTCCGGTGGGTGCGCTTACCAGCAAGCCGTTCCGTTACAGCGCCCGTACCTGGGAGCTGGGTCGCCGCAAGTCGGTGGCGCCGCACGATGCGTCGGGTGCCAACCTGATCGTGCAGGTCAAGAACCACCAGGTGCTGCGCGTTGTGCCGTTCGAGAACGAGGCCGTCAACGAATGCTGGATTGCCGACCGCGACCGCTTCAGCTACGAGTCGCTGAATGGTCCGGATCGCCTGACGGCACCGATGATCAAGCAGGGCGGCAGCTGGCAGGAAGTCAGCTGGCAGACGGCACTGGAATACGTGGCCAACGGTCTGAAGCAGATTGCCACCGAGCACGGTGCCAACAGCATCGGTGCCCTGGTCAGCCCGCACAGCACGCTGGAAGAGCTGACGCTGGCCGGCAAGCTGGTGCGTGGTCTGGGTAGCGACAATATCGATCACCGCCTGCGTCGCGCCGATTTCACGGCAACCCATGGCAAGGTGCGCTGGCTGGGCATGCCGGTGGCCGCCCTGAGCACGCTGCAGCGCGTGCTGGTGGTGGGCAGCAACCTGCGCAAGGACCATCCGCTGTTTGCCCAGCGTATCCGTCAGGCCGTGCGCCACGGAGCCCAGGTGAATGCGCTGGTCGAACAGCGTCAGGACTGGGCCATGACCCTGAAAAATGTGCTGCAGGCTGATGCCGCCGACTGGACCCAGGCGCTGGCCAATGTGGCTGCCGCCATCGCCGAGCAGAAGGGCGTTGCCGCTCCTGCGGCCGGCCAGGCGGATGCAACGGCACAGGCGATCGCCAAGTCCCTGCTGGGCGGTGAGCGCAAGGCCGTGCTGCTGGGCAATGCGGCGGCACACCATGCCCAGGCCGAAAGCCTGCTGGCGCTGGCGCAGTGGATTGCTGCACAGACCGGAGCCAGCTTCGGTTACCTGACCGAAGCCGCCAACACGGTGGGTGCCCAGTTCGTCGGTGCGCAGCCGCAAACCGGTGGTCTGGATGCTGCCGCGATGACGGCTGGTGCGCTGAAGGCCGCGATCCTGCTGAATGTCGAACCCGAATTCGATACCGCCGCTGGCCAGCAGGCCGTGGCCGGTCTGAACCAGGCACAGATGGTCGTCACGCTGAGCCCGTTCAAGACCAACATGGCGATCAGCGATGTGCTGCTGCCGATCAGCCCGTTTACCGAAACTTCCGGTACCTTCGTCAATGCCGAAGGCCGTGCCCAGAGCTTCCACGCCGTGGTCAAGCCGCAGGCCGATACCCGTCCGGGCTGGAAGGTGCTGCGTGTGCTGGGTAACCTGCTGCAGCTGCCGGGCTTCGATGCGGAGTCCTCGCAAGATGTGCTGGCAGGCCTGGGTCTGGAACAGCGCGAAGCGGGCACTTTCGTCGCGCGCCTGGACAACAGTACGGATGCTGCCCTGACCGTGGCCAAGGCTGACGGTCGTCCGGTGGTGGCTTCCATTTATCAACTCGACAGTCTGGTGCGTCGTGCGCCAGCGCTGCAGGCCACGGTGGATGCCCGTGCTGCCGCGAGCACGCAGGGGGTGAGCGCATGATGGACGCAATCTTTGCCGCAGGCGAAGGCCTGATCCAGGCGGCCTGGTGGATGGACGTGGTGTGGCCGGTGATCTGGGCATTGCTCAAGATCATCATCGTGGTCATTCCGCTGATGCTGTGCGTGGCCTACCTGACCTTGTGGGAGCGTCGTCTGCTGGGCTTCATGCAGCACCGCCGTGGCCCCAACCGCGTGGGTCCGCTGGGCCTGCTGCAGCCCATGGCCGATGGCCTGAAGCTGCTGACCAAGGAACTGATCAAGCCGGATCGTGCCCACACCTGGATCTACTACATGGGTCCGCTGATGGCCATCATGCCGGCCCTCGCGGCCTGGGCCGTGATGCCCTTTGGCCCGGATGTGGCGCTGGCCAACGTCAATGCCGGTCTGCTGCTGATCATGGCCATCACCTCGATCGAGGTCTATGGCGTGATCATGGCCGGCTGGGCTTCCAACTCCAAGTACCCGTTCCTGGGCGCACTGCGTGCGTCGGCCCAGATGATCTCCTATGAAATCGCCATGGGCTTCTGCCTGCTGGTGGTGGTACTGGTGGCGGGCAGCATGAACATGGGCGAGATCGTTACCGGTCAGGCGCAGGGCATGTTTGCCGACAAGGGCATCAACTTCCTATCCTGGAACTGGTTGCCGCTGCTGCCGATCTTCATGGTCTACCTGATTTCCGGTGTTGCCGAAACCAACCGTCACCCGTTTGACGTGGTGGAAGGCGAGGCGGAAATCGTGGCCGGCCACATGGTGGAATATTCCGGCATGGGCTTTGCCATCTTCTTCCTGGCCGAATATGCCAACATGATCCTGTTCTCCCTGCTGGCAGTGGTCATGTTCCTGGGCGGCTGGCTGCCCCCGTTCGAGTTCCTGAGCTTCATTCCCGGCTGGATCTGGCTGTTCATCAAGACCTTTGTCGTGGTGAGCATGTTCATCTGGATCCGGGCCACCTTCCCGCGCTACCGCTATGACCAGATCATGCGTCTGGGCTGGAAGATCTTCATCCCGTTGACGCTGTTCTGGCTGGTGCTGGTGGCGGCATGGATGCAGACCTCCTGGAATATCTGGCCGTAAGGAGGAGTACGAGATGTCTACTACTGCAACGAAAACCGAATCCGGCTTCAGCCTGAAGGACTTCCTCGGCAGTTTCATGCTGGCCGAGTTGTTCAAGGGCATGGCCCTGACAGGACGTTACGCCTTCAAGAGCAAGGTGACCCTGAACTACCCGGAAGAGAAGACGCCGCTGAGCCCGCGCTTCCGTGGTCTGCACGCCCTGCGCCGTTATGAAAACGGTGAAGAGCGCTGCATTGCCTGCAAGCTGTGCGAGGCGGTCTGTCCGGCCCTGGCGATCACCATCGAGTCCGACCAGCGTGATGACGGCAGCCGCCGCACCACGCGCTATGACATCGACCTGACCAAGTGCATCTTCTGCGGTTTCTGCGAGGAGAGCTGCCCGGTCGACTCCATCGTCGAGACCCACATCTTCGAATACCACGGTGAAAAGCGTGGCGACCTGTACTTCACCAAGGACATGTTGCTGGCCGTGGGTGACAAGTACGAAGCCCAGATCGCTGCCAACAAGGCGGCGGATGCGCCTTACCGCTGACAGGACCAGGGAATACATACGAGGACAACATGGACGTCAAAACTGGTCTTTTCTATCTGTTTGCTGTGGTGCTGATTTTCGCGGCCTTCCGCGTGATCACTGCACGCAACCCGGTCAGCGCTGTGCTGTACCTGGTGCTGTCGTTCTTCCAGGCATCCGCCATCTGGATGCTGCTGGAAGCCGAATTCCTCTCCATTACGCTGGTGCTGGTCTACGTCGGTGCCGTGATGGTGCTGTTCCTGTTTGTCGTGATGATGCTTGACGAGGATGTCGAGCGGCTCAAGACAGGCTTCTGGAAGCATTTCCCGGCGGCAGCCGTGGTGGGCGTGCTGGTCATCCTGCAGCTGTCCATCATCCTGCTGAGCAACTTCACGGAAACGCAAGCCCTGCCGATGCGCGGCATGGATGGCGCTCCGCTGCCTGCGGATGCTTCCAATACCACCGAGCTGGGCAAGCTGCTGTACACGCATTACCTGTACCCGCTGGAAATCGCTGCCATCATCCTGCTGGTAGCCATGATCAGTGCGATTGCCCTGACCCTGCGCAAGCGCAAGGACAGCAAGGCCATTCCGCCTTCCGAGCAGGTGCATGTGCGCTCTGCCGATCGCGTGCGTATCGTGAAGATGGAGGCAACCCGTGCTGCACCGGCTGCCGAAGCTGCCACGGAGGAGAACAAAGCATGAGTCTGACTATCGGCCATTTCCTGACCCTGGGCGGGATCCTGTTTGCGTTCGCGGCAGTGGGCATTTTCCTGAACCGCAAGAACCTGATCGTGCTGCTGATGTGCGTCGAGCTGATGCTGCTGGCAGTCAACATGAACTTCGTGACCTTCTCCCGTTTCTGGGGTGACCTGAACGGGCAGATCTTCGTGTTCTTCATCCTGACCGTGGCCGCTGCCGAAGCTGCCATTGGTCTGGCCATCCTGATGCTGCTGTTCCGCAACAAGTCCAGCATCGATGTGGAAGAACTCAACGTGCTGAAGGGGTAATCAGAACATGACACAAACGACCCTTTCCACGACGACCCTGGTCATCATTGCCTTTCTGCCGCTGTTGACTGCCACCCTGGTAGGCATCTTTGGTACGGCAATCGGTGGCCGTATCCTGGGCAACAAGGCCTCGCACACGCTGACCATCGGCGGCGTGCTGGTCTCCTGCGTGCTGTCCGTGATGGTGCTGATGCAGGTGCTTGACGGTGCCCGCTATGACCAGACGCTGTACACCTGGCTGAGCATTGGTGGCCTGAACATGGAAGTCGGCTTCATGGTCGACAGCCTGACCGCCATGATGATGGTGGTGGTGACCTCGGTGTCGCTGATGGTGCACATCTACACCATCGGCTACATGCAGGGTGATCCGGGCTACAACCGCTTCTTCTCCTACATCTCGCTGTTCACCTTCTCCATGCTGATGCTGGTGATGAGCAACAACTTCATGCAGCTGTTCTTTGGCTGGGAAGCGGTGGGCCTGGTGTCCTACCTGCTGATCGGCTTCTGGTACCAGCGTCCGACGGCGATCTTCGCCAACATGAAGGCGTTCCTGATCAACCGCGTGGGTGACTTCGGCTTCATCCTGGGCATCGGCCTGCTGCTGGCCTATACCGGCACACTGAACTACACCGAGTTCTTCGGCAAGGTGAACACGCTGGCTGGCCAGACCATGCCGGGTACCGGCTGGCAGATCGTGACCGTGGCGTCCATCTGCCTGTTCATCGGTGCCATGGGCAAGTCGGCGCAGTTCCCGCTGCACGCCTGGCTGCCGGACTCGATGGAAGGCCCGACGCCGATCTCCGCACTGATCCACGCGGCCACCATGGTGACCGCCGGCATCTTCATGGTGTCGCGCATGTCGCCGCTGTTCGAGATGAGTGATGTTGCGCTGAACTTCATCCTGATCATCGGTGCCATCACGGCCTTCTTCATGGGTATCCTGGGCATCATCCAGAATGATATCAAGCGCGTGGTGGCGTACTCCACGCTGTCGCAGTTGGGTTACATGACCATGGCCCTGGGTGCCTCCGCCTACTCCGTGGCCGTGTTCCACCTGATGACGCACGCCTTCTTCAAGGCCCTGCTGTTCCTGGCGGCCGGCTCCGTCATCATCGGCATGCACCACAACCAGGACATCCGCTGGATGGGCAATGTGCGCAAGTACATGCCGATCACCTGGATCACTTTCCTGATTGGTACCCTGTCCCTGATCGGTACGCCGTTCTTCTCGGGCTTCTACTCCAAGGAAAGCATCATCGAGGCGCTGCACTTCAGCACGCTGCCCGCAGCCGGCATCGCCTACTGGGCGGCCCTGCTGAGCGTCTTTGTGACCTCGCTGTACAGCTTCCGCGTCTACTTCCTGGTCTTCCATGGCAAGGAGCGCTATGACCAGAATCCGGAGCCGCACCATGACGATCACCATGATGACCATGGCGACGGCAAGCCGCACGAATCTCCGTGGGTGGTGACGCTGCCGCTGGTGCTGCTGGCGATTCCGTCGGTGATCATCGGCTACCTGGCTGTGGATGCCATGCTGTTTGGCGACTTCTTCAAGGATGCCATCCATGTGGATGCACGTCACCCGGCCATGGCAACCTACGCTGAGCACTGGGTCAACGTCTTCCACGGTGCCACCGGTTTTGCCCTGCACGCGGTACAGACCGTGCCGTTCTGGCTGACAGTGGCCGGCTTTGCCGTGGCCTACTTCCTCTACATGATGAAGAACAACGTGGCTGCCAGCCTGGCCAAGGCCTTTGCCCCGATCATCGCCGTGCTGGAAAACAAGTACTACGTCGACTGGGTCAACGAGAACATCGTGGCCCGTGGTGCACGCTGTCTCGGTACCGGCCTGTGGAAGGCGGGTGACCAGGGCCTGATCGATGGTGCCATCGTGAATGGTTCCTGGAAGGTTGTCGGCGGTATCGCTTCGGTGGTCCGGAAAGTCCAGACCGGTTATATCTACCACTACGCCCTGGCCATGATCCTGGGTGTGCTGGTGATGGTGGCCTGGTTCGTCTGGTTCGCCTAATAAGGGAGAAATAGAAAAATGGGATTGTTGAGCCTGGCCATCTGGCTACCCATCGCGATCGGAGCCGTTCTGCTCGCCTTCAACGAGGATCGCCACGCCCGCATGGTGCGCTGGATTGCGTTGATCGGTTCCATCGCCAGCTTCCTGGTGACGATACCGCTGTACACCGGTTTCCAGCTGAACACGGCTGCCTTGCAGTTCGTGGAAAAGAATCCGTGGATTCCGCGTTTCAACATCAACTACCACCTCGGTGTTGATGGCATCTCGCTGTGGTTCGTGCTGCTGACTGCCTTCATCACGGTTGTGGTGGTGATCTCGGCCTGGGAAGTGATTTCCCAGCGCGTGAACCAGTACATGGCTGCCTTCCTGATCCTCAGCGGGGCCATGATCGGCGTGTTTGCTGCCCAGGATGCGATGCTGTTCTACGTGTTCTTCGAGGCCACGCTGATTCCGATGTACCTGATCATCGGTATCTGGGGGGGGCCGCGCAAGATCTACGCCGCCTTCAAGTTCTTCCTGTATACGCTGCTCGGTTCGCTGCTGATGCTGGTGGCCCTGGTCTACCTGTACAACGTGTCCGGTGGCAGCTTCGACTTCCAGACCTGGTACAAGTTGCCCTTGGGAGCAACGGCGCAGACGCTGCTGTTCTTCGCCTTCTTTGCCGCCTTTGCCGTGAAGATCCCGATGTGGCCGGTACATACCTGGTTGCCCGATGTGCACGTGGAAGCACCGACCGGTGGTTCCGCCGTGCTGGCAGCCATCATGCTGAAGCTGGGTGGCTACGGTTTCCTGCGCTTCAACCTGCCGATCACGCCGGACGCTTCGCAAGAGTGGGCCTGGCTGATGATTGCGCTGTCGCTGATTGCCGTGGTCTACGTCGGTCTGGTGGCCCTGGTGCAAAAGGACATGAAGAAGCTGGTGGCGTACTCCTCGGTCGCGCACATGGGCTTCGTGACGCTGGGCTTCTTTGTCTTCAGCGACATGGGCGTGTCCGGTGCCATCGTGCAGATGATTGCACACGGTTTCGTCTCTGCAGCCATGTTCCTGTGTATCGGCGTGCTGTACGATCGCGTGCATTCGCGTGAAATCGCCGATTACGGTGGCGTGATCAACACCATGCCCAAGTTTGCTGCCTTTGCACTGCTGTTCTCGATGGCCAATAGCGGCCTGCCGGCAACGGCCGGTTTCGTCGGCGAGTGGATGGTGATCCTGGCCAGTGTCGAATACGATTTCTGGATTGGCCTGCTGACGGCGACTGCCCTGATCCTGGCGGCTTCCTATACCCTGTGGATGTACAAGCGCGTCTATCTGGGTCCGGTGACCAACGACAATGTCCGCGCCCTGCAGGACATCAACTGCCGCGAATTCGTGATGCTGGCGCTGCTGGCCATCGCCGTGCTGGCCATGGGTGTCTATCCCAAGCCCTTCACTGACGTCATGGACGCTTCTGTTGCACACCTGCTGCAGCAAGTGGCTGCGACCAAACTGCCCTGAGAGAGCCTGCAATGATTGACAAACTGAGTTGGATTGCCATCTATCCGGAAATTTTCCTGGCGGTGATGGCCAGTGTGATCTTGCTGGCCGACCTGTTCGTGAAGAGCCCGGGCCGCGTGCCGACCTACCTGCTGACGCAGCTGACGCTGCTGGCGCTGGTGGCGATCCAGGCCCTGTACGCACTCAACGGCTATACCATCTACGCCTTCGGCGATACGGTGGTGAGCGACACCATGGGCAGCTGGCTGAAGTGTTTTGCCGCCCTGGCCACTTTCGTGACGCTGGTCTATGCCCGTCCGTACTCCGAGCAACGCGGCATGTTCCTGCGTGGTGGCGAGCTCTACCCGCTGGTGTTGTTCAGCCTGCTGGGCATCTTCGTGCTGACCTCGGCCAACCATTTCCTGCTGATCTACCTGGGTCTGGAACTGCTGACACTGCCGTCCTATGCCATGGTGGCGCTGCGTCGTGACAATGCCGAAGCCAGCGAATCGGCCATGAAGTACTTTGTGCTGGGTTCGCTGTCTTCCGGTTTCCTGCTGTATGGCATGTCCATGCTCTACGGTGCCACCGGTTCGCTGCTGCTGCCCGAAGTGCAGCATGTGATCGCCAGCGGCATGGCCAAGACCCAGATCCTGGTGTTCGGCGTGGTCTTCATCGTGTCCGGCCTGGCGTTCAAGCTGGGTGCCGTTCCCTTCCACATGTGGATGCCTGACGTCTATCAGGGTGCGCCCACGTCGGTGACCCTGGTGATTGCCGCAGCGCCCAAGCTGGCCGCTTTTGCCATGGCGATCCGTCTGCTGGTCGAAGGCATGCTGCCAATGGCGGTCGAGTGGCAGCAGATGCTGATCATCCTCGCGGTGCTGTCGTTGCTGGTCGGTAACCTGGCGGCCATCATGCAGCAGAACATCAAGCGCATGCTGGCGTATTCCACCATCGCCCAGATCGGCTTCGTGCTGCTGGCGCTGGCAGCTGGTTATACCAACAACAACTTCAGCAACGTGGTGGATGCCTACTCGGCAGGCATGTTCTATATCGTGACCTATGTGCTGACCACGCTGGTCAACTTCGGCGTGATCCTGCTGCTGGCACGTGACGGTTTCGAGTGCGACAACATCAATGATCTGGCTGGCCTGAACCAGCGCAGCCCGCTGTATGCCGGCGTGATGGCCATCAGCCTGCTGTCGCTGGCCGGTATCCCGCCCATGGTCGGCTTCTACGCCAAGATGAGCGTGTTGCAGTCGCTGGTGTCTTCCGGAACAGTCTTCCACATCGGTCTGGCCGTGTTTGCGGTGGTCATGTCGCTGATTGGCGCCTTCTACTACCTGCGCGTGATCAAGGTCATGTACTTTGATGCCCCGAATCCGCGTCTGCCGGAAACCCTGCATGCCGGTCTGGACGTGCGTGCCGTGCTGTCCCTGAACGGTGCCCTGGTGCTGGTGCTGGGCCTGATGCCGGCTGGCCTGATGAGCCTGTGTGCCCACGCGATTTATCGCATGCTGTCGGCCTGAGGTACTGGCTGACACATGGGACTTGACCTGTCGATCTGGCTGGTGATTCTGGTGGCCCTGGTGGCCGCCAACCTGCCATTCCTGAACCAGCGCATTTTTGCGCTGGTTCCCCGCAAGAGCCCGCAGCGCAAGGGGATTGCGCTGCAGCTGGCCGAGTGGCTGGTGCTGTATCTGCTGGTGGGGCTGTTCAGCCTGACACTGGAGCGCAATGCCGGCCAGATTTATCCCCAGGGCTGGCAGTTTTATGCCACCACGCTGGCCATGTTTGCCACACTGGCGTTTCCGGGTTTTGTCTACAGCCATCTGATGCGCCACACCGATTGAGGAGGGCGTATGGCGGTTCCTGCTTTTCCGACCCTGCACGAGCATCTGCAGTGCGAGCATGACGGCTTGCGCGAGCGTACCCAGTCCCGCGAATTGCTGGTGGCAGGGCGTTTTCTGAAGGTGGTACGCGATCAGGTGATGTTGCCGGACGGCAAGCTGTCTTCACGCGAATTTGTCCAGCATCCGGGGGCAGTGGTGGTGGTTCCGCTGCTGGAGGGCGGCCGCCTGCTGCTGGAGCGCCAGTACCGCCATCCGGTGGAGCGCGTGATGATCGAGTTCCCTGCGGGCAAGCTGGATGACGGCGAGCCGGGACTGCGCTGCGCCCAGCGTGAACTGCTGGAGGAGACCGGTTGCGTGGCGCGGGAATGGGCGTTTGCCGGCACCATGCACAACTGCATAGGCTATTCTGATGAGCACATCGATATCTGGTTTGCGCGCGGACTGGATTATCACCAGCAGCAGCTGGAAGAAGGCGAGCTGCTGGATCTGGTGACTGCCACGCCGCAGGAATTGCTGCAGAGCATGCGGGACGGGCTGTTGACCGATGCCAAGACCATCACCTGCATGCTGTGGCTGCAACAGATGCTGGATGGCAGCTGGCAGCCTGATTGGCAGAAGGATGGGCAGACGTGAAGGTGTTCAATCTGCGCTGCGGCGCAGGGCACGATTTTGAAGGCTGGTTTGCGTCGGAGGAGGACTTTCTGTCGCAGCAGCAGGGCGGTCTGCTGTCCTGCCCTGAATGCGGTGACATGCAGGTGGAGAAAATGCTGTCGGCACCACATATCAACCTGGGTCATGGCAAGGCGCAGCCGTCAGCCGGCCAGCCGACCGAGCAGCAGCAGCGCCGTCGCGTGGTGCAGGCCATGTACGAGCGCATGGTGCAGCATGTGATCGAACATACCGAAGATGTGGGCGATGCCTTTCCGGAGCAGGCGCGCAAGATGCATTACGGAGAGCTGGACGAGGCCCCGATCCGTGGCCAGGCCAGCCCGGAAGAAACCGAAGCCTTGCGCGAGGAGGGCATCGATGTGGTGTCATTGCCGATTCCCAAGGTGTCCCAGGGCAAGCTGCAATAAGGCCTGGTGACGGAGGTTGCGGCAGGTCTGCCGATGCTTGCCGCTCCTGTTTCCCGCTCTGCCGGAAGGGGTCAGTTCCTGCCCGGCCAGGCTGATGCTGGTTCCCTCTGCAGCGCATCGGCGGCATGCCGGATGAGTTGTCCGATGGCGTCTGGCTGATCACAGGCAATGGTTTGCCGCCAGGGCATGCTGCGCAGCCAGGTGAGCTGGCGTTTGGCCAGCTGGCGGGTGGCGGCAAGCGCCTTCTCGCGCCAGATGGCGACCGGCTCGCCCTGGTCCATGCCTTCCCAGGCCTGGCGATAGCCGACACAGCGGATCGAGGGCAGGGACACATCCAAATCGCCGCGCTGGCGCAGCTGGCGGACTTCCGCTTCAAAACCGGCTGCCAGCATGGCGTCGAAGCGCAGCGCAATGCGCTGGTGCAGCCAGCCACGGTCGGATGGCTCCAGGCTCAGCAGGGCCAGCGGCATGTGGCCACCGAGCCGGCTGTCCTGGCCGGCGTGCCAGTGTGACAGGGGCTTGCCGGTCTGGTGCCAGACTTCCAGTGCCCGGCCGATACGCTGGCTGTCGTTGGGGGCGAGGCGGTGGGCGGTGGTGGCATCGACTTGCTGCAGGCGCGCGTGCAGCGCCGGCCAGCCGTGGCGCAGGGCTTCCTGCTCGATCTGGGCCCGGATAGCCGGGTCGGTGGCGGGCATGTCGTTCAGACCCTCGAACAGAGCCTTGAAGTAGAGCATGGTGCCGCCGACCAGCAGCGGCAGGTGGCCACGGGACTGGATCGCCTGCATGGCGGCACGGGCGTCCTGGACGAAACGGGCGGCGCTGTAGCTTTCCAGCGGATCAATCAGGTTAATCAGGTGATGCGGGGCCAGGACCAGCTCTTCTGCGCTGGGCTTGGCAGTGCCGATATCCATCTGGCGGTAGACCAGGGCGGAATCGACACTGACGATTTCCACCGGCAGCTGCCAGTGCTGGTGTGCGTGCTCGGCCAGCGCCAGCGCTGCGGCGGTCTTGCCACTGGCGGTGGGGCCGGCAATCGCCAGATAGCGGGGGAGGCTGGCATCGGTCATGGTCAGCGGCCACGCAGGAACAGGGCGTCGAGTTCGCGCATGCCGAGCTGACGCCAGGTGGGGCGGCCATGGTTGCACTGGTCGGCGCGTTCGGTCGCTTCCATCTGGCGCAGCAGGGCGTTCATTTCTTCCAGGGTCAGGCGTCGGTTGGCGCGTACCGCGCCGTGACAGGCCATGGTGGCGAGGATCTCGTTGCGGGCGCGTTGCAGCACGGTACTGGCGTCGTGGCGTGCCAGCTCGTCCAGCACCTGGCGGGCCAGCTCCACCGGGTCGCTGCTGGCAAGCTGGGTGGGGACGGAGCGCACCGCCAGCGTGCGGGCGGCCAGCAGCGAGACTTCCAGCCCCAGTTGCGCCAGCACGTCGGCGTAGTCCTGGGCGGCGGCGATTTCCTGCGGCGTGGCGGCGAAGGTCGCCGGAATCAGCAGTGGCTGGCTGTGCAGCGTGGCCTGATCGAGTTGCTGCTTGAGCTGTTCGTAGACGATGCGCTCGTGGGCGGCATGCATGTCGACCAGCACCATGCCGAAGGCGTTTTCGGCGATCACGTAGACGCCGTGGATTTGCGCCACGGCGCGGCCCAGTGGCCACTGGTCGTGGGTGTCGGGCAGCGGTTGCGGGCTGACGTCCGTGGTCGCTGCCGTGCCGATGGCCGGACTGGCGGGGGTTGCCGGATCGGCCGGGGACAGCATGGCCCAGGGGGCGATGCCTTCCTGCAGCTGGTCGCGGTAGGGGCCGGAACGGGCATCGGGCTGGTAGGGGTTGAGCGGCATGCCCTGTTGTCGCCAGGCGGGCATGGCGCTGGTGCTCAGTGGCAGGCCGGGTGGCGGCGTGAGCTGCAGCGGGTTGCTGCCGCCATCGGCCTGACCGGCGCGAGACGGGGCGAGTGCCTGTTGCAGTGCCTGGCGCACGGCCTGGTGCACCTCGCGGCTGTCGCGGAAACGGACCTCGATCTTGGTCGGGTGCACGTTGACATCCACGCGCAGCGGATCAATCCCGATATGGAGCACATAGACCGGCTGGCGCTGGCCGTGCAGTATGTCCTCGTAGGCGTTGCGGGCGGCGTGCGCGATCACCTTGTCACGCACGTAGCGGCCGTTGACGTAGGCGTATTGCTGGTCGGCGCGCGAGCGGGCGTGGTCGGGCAGGCCGCAGCGGCCTTGCACGCGCAAGGGGCCACCCGGGGTCTGGATCTCGTAATCGACGGCCAGACTTTGTTCGATGAAGGCATCGCCGAGGACATCGGCCATGCGGCGTTCGGCGTCGGCGGCGCGCCACTGTTCCAGCAGTTTGCCGTCGTGCCAGAGCGTGAAGGCGACATCGGGACGCGCCAGCGCGTGGCGGCGCACGGCATCGAGGCAATGGGCGAGTTCGGTGGTTTCGCTTTTCAGGAACTTGCGGCGCGCCGGCGTGCTGAAGAACAACTCGCGCACCTCGACCGAGGTGCCGCGCTGGCGCGCTGCCGGCCGCACTTCGCCGCTGCGGGCATCGAGAAAATGCGCGTGTTCGGCATCGGCGGTGGCGGAGAGCAGGCTGAGTTCGGAGACGGAACCGATGGCAGCCAGGGCCTCGCCGCGGAAGCCCATGGTTTCGACCGCTTCGAGATCGTGCAGGCTGCGGATCTTGCTGGTGGCGTGACGCTGGATCGCCAGTGGCAGCTGCGTGGACGGGATGCCGATGCCGTCATCCTCGACCGCGATCAGGCGGATGCCGCCAGCCTGCAGTCGCACGGTGATGTGGCGCGCGCCGGAATCGAGGGCATTGTCGAGCAGTTCACGCACGACGGCAGCCGGACGCTCGATGACTTCACCAGCGGCGATCTGGCTGATCAGTTCGTCGGGCAGGGCCTGGATGGTAGGGTGGGGGACAGCAGACATGGAGGACAAAAAAGGTATCGGGGCATTGTAGCCAGCCTGTGTCGGGAAGGGGGCATGCTGCGATAATGCTGCATCGCCACATACATTGCCGGACCCCAGCATGGAAATCATCGGATTCCTGATCGACTTCATTCTTCATATCGACCGCCATATCTTCGAATTCGTGCAGCAGTACGGCAACTGGGTCTATGGGCTGCTGTTCCTGATCGTGTTTGTCGAGACCGGGGTGGTGATCATGCCTTTCCTGCCGGGCGATTCGCTGCTGTTCATCGTGGGCGCGCTGGCCGGTACCGGCCATCTGGATCTGTGGATTGCCATGGCGGTGCTGTGGGTGGCAGCGGTGCTGGGGGATCAGTGCAACTACAGCATCGGGCGCTATTTCGGGCCCAAGGTGTTCCAGTGGGAAGATTCGCGCCTGTTCAACAAGAAGGCGTTTGACAAGGCGCACAACTTCTATGAGCGTTATGGCGGCATCACCATCGTGCTGGCGCGCTTCATGCCGTTTATCCGCACCTTTGTGCCGTTCGTCGCTGGAGTGGCCGAGATGAGCCGGGCCAAGTTCACCTTCTACAACGTGCTGGGGGCGACGATCTGGGTTGGCGGCATCGTGGTGGCAGGCTATCTGTTCGGCAATATTCCGTGGGTGCAGCAGAATCTGCAGATCATCATCTGGGGGCTGATCCTGGTGCCGGGCCTGATCGCGCTGTACGGGGCCTGGAAAGCCGGGCGCGCCGAGAAGGCCCAGGTGACGCAGGCCGGCAGCACCCGGTAACAATCGTCTGGATCTTCATACAACTCTCACAATGCGGACATGCCGCTTCGTGGGATGATGGCTGCGTGCCGGTCGCAAGTGACTGGCAGCAACCAGAATAACAGGAGGGACTCATGAAGATCACACAACGCAAGACCTGGATTGGCCTGGGCATCGCTGCCGCCAGCCTGACGCTGACGGCTTGTGGCACCGCCTACAACACGCCGCTGGGTGGCAACACCACAGGTGTGGGCGCGGGCAGCACGGTCACGCAGCAGTACGCCACGGTGACCGATGTGCGCTACTTTGCCCAGGGCACGCAAGCTGGTGGTGACGGCATTGCCGGCACCCTGATCGGCGGCCTGCTGGGCGGCCTGGCTGGTGACCAGATTGGTGATGGCCGTGGCAAGGATGTGGCGCGTGTGGCTGGCGTGATTGGTGGTGCGCTGATCGGCCGCCAGATTGACCGCAACAACGGTAACTGGGGCAGCCAGCCGATGTACCGCGTGACGGTGCGTCAGGACAACGGTGCTGTTCGCAACTTTGACTACAGCGTGGATCCGGGCGTGCGCAATGGCGACCGCGTGCGCGTGGTGGGCAACGAGCTGTATCGCTGATACATCCGGGCCGGTGCTGCTGACCGGCTGAAGGAAACAGGCTTCTGCAGTGTGCAGAAGCCTTTTTTCTGTCAGACCGGCAGGCCGTTGATCGGCCAGACCACGCCGTTGTCATTCAGGATGGCATCGAGCGGGATGTCATGCTCGGCCGGTTCGAGATCGTCCAGGTAGCCGTGGGTGAAGCCGAGGCCGACGGTAAACGGCCTGGGTTGCAGCGAGGCCAGGGTGCGGTCATAGAAACCGCCACCGTAGCCCAGGCGGTAGCCACCCGGGCCGTAGCCGACGCAGGGCACGAACAGCAGGGTGGGCACGATTTCCTCGGTGTCCTTGGGCTTGGGGATGCCGTAGGCGTCTTCTTCCATCGGGCAGCCGGGGTACCAGGCGTGGAAGGACAGGGTCTTGGTCTGCTTGTCGATCACCGGCAGGCCGATGCGGCGCAGCTGGGGTTCTTCGAGCAGTTCGCCGTCTTCCTTCCAGCGGTGCAGTGCCGGCAGCGGGTCGAATTCTCCCTTGATCGGCCAGTAGGCGCCGATGACGGTGTCTTCGCGGCCCATCAGCCAGAAGCGCATGACACGCTGCAACTCCTCGGACAGGATGAGCCGGTTGGGCAGTGCCAGTCTTTCCGCGATCAGGCGCTGGCGCAACGATTGTTTGTCAGATTTTTTATCCATAATGGCCCCATGCAAACCAGAACAATCCCTTCTTCCGCAGCCGATGCCCGCCGCCCGTTCCGGCTTATTGTGACATGCCTGGCCCTTGGCCTGGCATGCCATTCGTCGCAGGCGCAGTATCAGGACGAGAACATGGATATTGCCGGCAGCGTGCGCGAAGGCAGTGGCCGCACGGTGCGCATTCCGTCGGCGCCGGCAGCGCTGGGCGTGGCCAGCGATGACGTGATTCAGCGCATGGCCAATGCCTTCCGCCGCAAGGACACGGCCACGCTGGGCAGCCTGTTGCCGCAGGCCATGGGCCACCCGCTGGAGCCCTGGGCGGCCTACTGGGAATTGAGCGCGCGCCTGCAGACGGCGCAGCCCTACGAGGTGGATGCCTTCCTGCAGCGCTATGCCGGCAGCTACCAGGAGGATCGCCTGCGCAACGACTGGCTGTTGCAGCTGGGCAAGAACCGCGATTTTCAGGCTTTCAACCGCTACTATCCGGCCTTCCGCATGCGCGATGACCGCAATGTGCGCTGTTATGCACAGGTGTCGGGGGCGGAGCGCGCTGCCTCGGCGGTGGAGATGCTGCGCGAGAACTGGTATCCGCAGCGGAATGATGAAGAGGCCTGCAATTTTGCAGCGGGCCAGCTCTACGCCAGCGGCACCGTGAAGGCCGAGGACATCTGGCATCGGGCGCGTCTGGCCACGGAAAACAATCGCCAGGCTGCGGCACGCAGTGCGGTCGCGATTGTCGATCCGGCAGCGGCCAGCCAGCTGTCGGCGCTGTTTGCCAATCCGGCGGCTTTTCTGGCGACGCTGGACAGCAGTTCGCGCAGCGGTGGTGAGCTGGCCGTGCTGGCCCTGCTGCGCGTGGCCAACAGCACGCCGCAGCGTGCGGCCCAGCTGATGCACGAGGGCTGGTCCAGCCGGCTCAATGCGCGTCAGCGCAATACCGTCTGGGGCGAGATCGGCAAGCAGGCGGTGCTGGATCTGGACAGCCAGTCGATGAACTACTACAGCCAGGTGCGCGATCTGCATGACCTGCTGGATGACGACCTGGAGTGGATGGCACGTTCGGCGCTGCGCACCGGCTACTGGCCGCAGGTGCGTCAGGCGATCGATGCGATGACGCCGGCCATGCGCGAGCAGCCGGTCTGGGTCTACTGGAAGGCGCGTGCGCTGCAGGGCGGCCTGCATGGCCGTGGTGCGGATCGCCAGTCCGAGCAGCTGTACCGCAGCATTGCCGGCAACCAGGGCTTTTACGAGATGCTGGCGACCGAGGCGCTGGGCGAACGCATCACGCGGCCGCGCGATGCCCGCCCGGGCAGCGCCGAGCTGGCGCAGGCACGCGCGAATCCGAGCCTGCAGCGCGCCCAGTATGCGCGCAACATGGGGCTGACCAGCGAAGCCACGCGCGAATGGAACTACGCCACCAACCTGCACACGCCGGGCGGCATGAACGACCGCGACCTGCTGGCCGCAGCCGAGCTGGCCTGCCAGCAGCAGTGGTGGGATCGCTGCATCAATACCAGCGACCGGACCAAGGGCGTGATCAACATGGAACAGCGTTTTCCGATGCCGTTCCGCGAGGTGGTGGTACGCCGCAGCCGCAATATCGGGCTGGATCCGGCCTATGTCTATGGTCTGGTGCGCCAGGAAAGCCGCTTTGCCACCAACGCGCGTTCGCACGTGGGGGCCTCAGGCCTGATGCAGGTGATGCCGGCAACGGCGCGCTGGACCGCCAACAAGCTCGGCATTTCGTATGCTCCTTCGATGATCAACAACCTGGAAACCAACGTCCAGCTGGGTACCGGCTACCTGAAGCTGGTGCTGGACGACTTCCAGGGCTCCTATCCGATGGCCACGGCGGCCTACAATGCCGGCCCGAGCCGCCCGCGCAGCTGGCGCAACGGCCCGGTGATGGAAGGCGCGGCCTGGGCCGAATCGATTCCGTTTGGCGAGACGCGTGACTACATCAAGAAGGTGCTGGCCAACAGCACCAACTACGCCATCCTGCTGACCGGCCAGCCGCAGTCGCTGCGCGAGCGCCTGGGGCAGGTCGGGCCGCTGCTTCCCGGCGTGTCCGACCTGTCACGTGAGTTGCCCTCGGGGACCGTGCGCGTGATCGAGAGCGAGGATGGTGGCGCATGAACGGCACCCGCACGGCAGAGGTGGCCGAAGAGACGCTGCCTGATCCCTGGAGCGGCCCGGGCCGCAGCTGGGGCGTCTTCCTGAAAGATGCCTGGCGACTGGCCCGGCCGTATTTCCACTCCGAGGAAAAATGGCGGGCACGTGCCATGCTGGCGGTGATCGTGGCGCTGAACCTGGGCACGGTCTACATGAGCGTGCTGTTCAACCAGTGGTACAACGTGTTCTACAACGCCTTGCAGGACAAGAATGTCGAGGTGTTCTGGAGCCAGATGGCCCGCTTCAGCTGGCTGGCGGTGATCGCCATCATCCTGGCGGTGTACAAGTTCTACATCACGCAGCTGCTGGACCTGCGCTGGCGTGCCTGGATGACGCGCAACTACCTGGACAAGTGGCTCGGGCACTATCGCTACTACCATCTGGAACTGGCGCGGCAAAGCGGGGGTGCCACGGTATCGGACAACCCGGACCAGCGGATCCAGGAAGACATTGCACGCTTTACCGGCAGCTCGCTCGGCATTTCCATGGGGCTGCTGAACTCGGTGGTGACGCTGGTGTCGTTCATTGGCATCCTGTGGACACTGTCGGGCAGCTTCAGCTTCAGCCTGGGAGGGCAGGAATGGACGCTGCCGGGGTATATGGTGTGGGTCGCGATCGCCTACTGCGCGATCGGCAGCGTGATGGCGCACTATATTGGCCGCATCCTGATCCGGCTGAATTTCTGGCAGGAGTGGCGCGAGGCCGATTTTCGCTACAACCTGGTGCGCGTGCGCGAGTACAGCGAACCGATTGCGCTGGACCGTGGCGAACCGGCATCGCATGAGCAGCTGGACAACCGCTTCGGTGCGGTGCTGGGCAACTACCTGCGCCTGATCAAGGCGCAAAAGCGGCTGGTCTGGTTCACCTCCTTCTTTCAGCAGGCGGCCATCATCTTCCCGTTCCTGGTGGCGGCTCCGCGCTATTTTGCCGGTGCCATCAAGCTGGGGGACCTGATCCAGATTTCTTCCGCCTTTGGCAAGGTGCAGGATTCGCTGAGCTGGTTTGTCGATGCCTACCCGGCGCTGGCCAGCTGGCGTGCCACCACCGAGCGTCTGAACACCTTTGACCGGGGCGTGGCCGACAGCTGGCAGGTGACGACCGGGCTGCAGCCGACAGCACCGCGTGAACACGTGGTGGCCGGCAACCGGCTGGAGCTGCAGCATGTGCAGTGTCTGTTGCCCAGCGGCAAGCTGCAGGTGCAGGCCGATGGCCTGGTGTTGCAGCCTGGTGAGACGGTGCTGGTGCAGGGACCGTCCGGCAGCGGCAAGTCCACGCTGCTGCGCGCGATTGCCGGTATCTGGCCGCTGGCCTTTGGCCGTGTGCAGCTGCCCGAGCACAGCATGTTCCTGCCGCAGCGTCCCTACCTGCCGCATGGCAGCCTGCGTGCCGCGCTGGCCTATCCGGCGCAGGAAGATGCCTATGACGATGCCGAGATCCGCCGCGTACTGGCGATCGTGCGCATGCCGCATCTGTCCGATCAGCTGGAACAGCGTGAAAACTGGGGGCACAAGCTCTCGGGTGGCGAACAGCAGCGCGTGGCGATTGCGCGTGCGCTGCTGCGCCAGCCGAAGTGGGTGTTTGCCGACGAGGCCACCAGCGCTCTGGATGCCCCGACCGAGGAGCTGCTTTATCACGAGCTGATCGCCATGGTGCGTCGCAATGGCGGTGGGCTGCTGTCGGTGGCGCACCGGCAGAGCGTGGCGGCTTTCCACGACGGCTTGTGGCTGCTGGAGCCGGCGGAGGAGGGCTTTGTCGTGCGGCAGGCTCGGGCCGGCTGAGCTCGCTGCCAGCACAACGGGGAGCCGCTGGCTCCCCGTGCTGTTTCCGGCAAGCGATCAGGCGGCGGCCTGTGCCTGCATCCAGAGCTGGTAGCCGCGCGCACGCAGCTCGCAGGCCGGGCAGCTGCCGCAGCCGTAGCCCCAGTCATGGCGATGCTCCCGGTCGCCCAGGTAGCAGGTGTGGCTGTGCTCGATGATCAGCTCCACCAGCTGCCGGCCGCCATCGGGCGTGCCGGAGCCTTCACCCAGATCGTGCGCCAGCTGCCAGGTCTGCGCCTTGTCGATCCACATCAGCGGGGTGTCGATCAGCAGGCGCTTGTCCATGCCGAGCGAGAGCGCGATCTGCATCGCCTTCATGGTGTCGTCGCGGCAGTCCGGGTAGCCGGAGTAGTCGGTTTCGCAGACGCCGGTGACCAGCACATCGATGCCGCGCCGGTAGGCCAGGGCGGCGGCCAGGGTCAGGAACAGCAGGTTGCGGCCTGGCACAAAGGTATTCGGCAGGCCGCTGGCCTCCATGGCGAAGGCGGTATCGCGCGTGAGCGAGGTGTCGCTGATCTGGCCGAGGATGTTCACGTCCAGCAGGTGGTCATCGCCGAGATGGCCGGCCCACTGCGGAAACTGCTCGCGGAAGGCACGCAGCACCTGCTGGCGCGCGTCCAGCTCGATGCGGTGGCGCTGGCCATAGTCGAAGCCGACGGTTTCGACGCGGCCATAGATGCGCAGCGCGTGCGCCAGGCAGGTGGCCGAATCCTGGCCGCCGGAGAACAGCACCAGGGCATTGCGATGGGAGAGGTTGGGAAGCCGGGAGCTCATGTCGAGGCAGGCAGGGAAACCACGGTCTCGCCGGAAATCATGTTGGCAATGCCGCTGCTGACATGGCCGGCCGGGACATGTGCGGCGGCGTTGTTGACATGGCCGGTCTGGTCGTCAAAGAAGAAATCGGGCTCGAATTCCTGCAGGAAGCCGCCCTTGGGCAGGCCGCCGAGGAACATGGCTTCGTCGACGGCGATGTTCCAGCTCATCAGGGTCCGGATCGCGCGCTCATGCGCTGGCGCGCTGCGTGCCGTGACCAGCGCGGTGCGGATATGCATGGGCGCATCACTCTGGCGCGAGGCCTGCTGCAGCTGGTGCAGCGCGTCCAGGAACGGCTTGAACGGCCCGGGTGGCAGCGGCAGTTCGGCCTTGTCGATCTCGTGGCGCTGGAAGGCAGGCAGGCCGTTTTGCTGGTAGACGCGCTCGGCCTCGTCGCTGAACAGCACGGCATCGCCGTCAAAGGCGATGCGGACTTCGTGCGGATGCCGGTCGCCGGCGCGCATGGACTCGGTGGAGACGCGCGCCGCCGGAAAGCCCAGTGCCAGCGCCTGACGCACATCGTGATCATTGGCTGAAAGAAACAGGTGGGCTCCCAGCGGGCGCAGATAGCGGAAGGGATCGGCTCCCTGGGTGAACACGCCGCGCTCGATAGTGCTCAGGCCATGCGCCTGTGCCGAGCGGAAGATGCGCATGCCGCTGACCGGGTCATTGCGCGACAGCAGCACGACCTCGACGCGGCGCTGCTCGCCCTGGTTGAAGGCGAGCAGTTTGCGTACCAGCGAGAAGGCCACGCCGGGCTCGGCAGTCTGTGTCAGGCGGTCCAGCTGGGCCTGCATGTAGCCCTGGGTGTCGCCGGATTCGAACAGGCGGTTTTCTTCTTCGAGATTGAACAGGGCGCGCGAGGAAATGGCAACGACGAGCTGGCCTTCGAGGGATGCGGGCATGGGCGGAATCCTGGCAAGGAAATGAATGGTTGCACGCGAAGCATGCAGCTTGTGCGATGATACCTGCAGCCGGCACTGGCAGGAGCATGCGCTCTTGTCTGACAGCCGGTGGCAGGCACCGGGCGTAAGGTAAGGCCATCAACAGGGCTAGGTCCGCACCTGCAGGAGAAGATCATGAAAACGCCATTTCGCCAAGCATCCGGTACGCAGCAGCCTGCGGCATCCGATTCTGCCGACCACGCCGGCTGGGGCTGGCTGTGGGCCGTGCTGGCGGTCGCGACGATCGGTCTGGTCGGTTATGTGGGTGGCAACATGCTGGGCACGGGTATTTCCCAGGGGCCGCATGTGCGTGCCGAGTTTGACCAGGGCCTGGCCGGTGAAGCGCCGCTGCGAGCCGGCATGGATCAGCATGCGCAAAGCCGCGAGCTAGTCGGCAAGGGGACGTCTGTCAGCATGGGGGGCACAGGCCATTCCTATCTGGCGGAAGCCGCGGCGCGCAGCCAGATCGTGATTGACGAAGAAGGCCTGGTACACGAGCTGGGACCGGACGGCAAGATCGTCGATCCGCTGGATGCCGGCATGGACCCGGAGCTGCAGGCCGAGCTGAATGCGCTTGATGAGCAGATCCGTCGCGATATGATGGCGCAGGAGCGGGGCATGCCGGAACGCCCGCTGCCGCCGCTGCAATCGGCCATGGACATCGCCGCCATGGACGCACCGCCGCCAGCGCTGGTGCGGACGCCGTCCCGCGCCATGCACACCAGCCGTGAGCCTGCGCAGGTGGATATCTTTTTTGGCAACTGAAGGAGCCGGACAGGCGGGCTGACCCGCTGATCCCGTACGAAACCCATGCAATCCCGATCTTCCCGTTCTTCCCGTGGCCGCCTTCTTTTGCTGGCGGCTGTTGCCTTGGTGCTGTTTGCCGTGCTGGCCGGTATCTGGCTGGGCCGTGGTGCCGGCAGCGATGGCTCGCCGGTGCGTGAAGACGGGGCGGCCGAGTTGACCGTCCATGGCGGAGCGGCATCGGCAGCGGCGCTGGATGCCTCGGCCCAGACCGAGGAGCTGACCGGTCGTCCGCCGCTGCAGGGACAGGCGGATCCGGCGCGACAGCAGGAAGGGGCGATTGTGGCGCCGGGCGGGGTGGAGCTGCAGCGCCACCAGCCGGAAGCACAGCCCATGCCGCAGCAGGATGATGCCGCAGCGGAAGCGCCGCTACCGGATGCCAGCGAGGCCCTGCCGCCGCTGGAAGACGCTTCGGCAGCGCAGTAAAGACCTCAAAGACCTAGATGCCCGCAGCGGGCTGGCCGATGCGCAGCCAGCCGCCCGGATCGGTCGCGCCCTGCCGGGGCCAGTCGTGCGCGTGATGCACGCGCAGCACACCGTGTTGCCACAGGTGCATGATGCGCATGACACCGGCGTGGGTGACCCAGACGGTGGGCGGGGCGCTTGCCAGGGACTGATGCTGGCGTGCGGCAGCCTGTACCCGTGCCATGAAATCGTGCAGGGATTCCCCATGGCCACCAGCGTGCCAGCCGCCGAAATCCGCCATCCAGTGCTCCCATTCGCGGGCGGGCAAGGCGCTCCAGGGGCGGCCTTCCCAGCTGCCGAAATGCATTTCCTGCAGGCGTGTATCGACGCGCGGCAGGGTGGCCATGCCGGCCTGCTCCGCCTGCTGCTGCAATGCCAGTGCCAGCTGCCGGCAGCGCCGTGCCGGTGAGGAGACGATGTGCAGCGGCTGTGACAGGGCTGGCAAGGCCGCCAGAAAGGCATGGGCGCTGCGCCGGGTTGCGGCGGCATCGGCCGGCACATCCAGCTGGCCGTAGCAGATGCCGGCATCCACCAGCGGCGTGGCGTGCCGCAACAACCACCAGGGCTGCTCAGGCAGCCGTGTCATGCGTGCGCCATCGCGTACAGCGTGGCCGTCAGGCTGGCAGCGTAGAACACCAGCTCGCAGACCTGCTGCGTGGCCCCCAGGCAGTCGCCGGTAAAGCCCTGCAGCCTGCGGCGGAACCACCAGCCCATCAGGGCGGCGGCGATGCCGCTGGCGATGGTGGCGCTGCCGAGAATGGCCAGCGTCCAGGCGCCCTGGCCGGTAACGTAGTAGAAAGCCGCCAGTGGCAGGCACCAGAGGGCGGCGCTCCAGACCGATACCTGCTGCAGGCCGCCGGTGATGCGCAGGGTCTTGGACTGCTGATCAAGGCCGATATGGGGCAGGGCGTTGATCAGCAGCAGCGGGAAGAAGCGCGACACCACATGGGCACACAGCAGGCTGGCCAGCACCACGCCGGGTTGCAGCACGCCCAGACTGGCCAGCAGCAGCACCTTGAGCAGCAGCGTCATGCCCAGCGTGATGACGGCATAGCTGCCAACGCGCGAATCCTTCATGATTTCGAGCGCGCGCGTCGGGCTGGCGTGACCGCCGAGGGCATCGGCCACATCGGACAGGCCATCTTCATGCAGCGCCCCGGTGAGCCAGATCGTGGCCAGGGTGCTGAGCAGGGCCGCCAGCGCCATCAGCAGGCTGGACGAGGCCATCAGCATGACCGGAGAGCCCCAGAGCCAGAGCACGAGCAGATAGACCAGCACTGCCACCGAGCCGGTCAGCCAGCCGATGGCCGGAAAGTGCACCAGCGCGGCCCGCATGCGCGCCGGGCTGAAATCGGCCCAGGCAGCCAGGCTGGCCGGTAGCGGCAGCCGGGTGAAGAACTGCAGCGCCAGCAGCAGGTTGCGCGCAAACTCGCTCATCGCCTCAGGTGCTCATGCCGGTTTGCGCAGGAACATCTGGTAGACCGGGTTCTGCGTTTCCTCGACATAGGGATAGCCCAGCGAATGCAGGAATTCCTGGAACGGGACGTTGTCCTCGGGCGGAGCCTGGATGCCGACCAGCACCTCGCTGTAGTCGGCGCCCTGATTGCGGTAGTGGAACAGGCTGATGTTCCAGTCCGGGTTGAGCATGCTGAGAAAGCGCATCAGCGCGCCCGGACGCTCGGGGAATTCGAAGCGCAGCAGGCGCTCGTTGCCGGCGACCGAGCTCGGGCCGCCCACCATGTAGCGGATATGGCCCTTGGCCAGCTCGTTGTCCGTCAGGTCCAGCGTATCGAAGCCGTTTTCATGCAGCTTCTGCGCGATCATCTGGCTTTCGCCCTTGCCGTGGGTGGAGATGCCGATATACACATGCGCCTGCTGGCTGCTGTGCATGCGGTAGTTGAATTCGGTCACGCTGCGCGGACCGCCATCCAGGTTGTCGATCAGGGCGCACAGGCGGCGGAAGCTGCCGCGTTCCTCGGGGATGGTGACGGCAAACAGGCCTTCGCGTTCTTCGCCGATCTCGGCGCGCTCGGCGACAAAGCGCAGGCGGTCGAAGTTCATGTTGGCACCGCAGAGCACGGCGGCAAAGGTCTGGCCGCTGATCTGGTGCTGATCCACATACTGCTTGATGGCGGCCACGCCCATGGCGCCGGCCGGCTCGACGATGCTGCGGGTATCGACGAAGATGTCCTTGATGGCGGCGCAGACGGCATCGGTATCGACGATCACGTAGTCGTCCAGCAGCTCGCGGCAGAGGCGGAAGGTTTCCTCGCCGACCAGCTTGACGGCGGTGCCGTCGGAGAACAGGCCGACATCGTCCAGCGCCACGCGCTCGTTGCGCTGCACCGATTGCCACATGGCATCGGAATCGTCCATTTGTACGCCGATCACCTTGATGCCGGGGTTGACCGCCTTGATGTAGCTGGCCACGCCGGCCGCCAGTCCGCCACCGCCAATGGCGACGAACACGGCATCGAGATCGGCATGGGGCAGGGTCTGCACCTGGCGCAGCATTTCCATGGCGACCGTGCCCTGACCGGCGATCACATCGGGGTCGTCAAACGGGTGGATGAAGGTCAGGCCCTGCTCATCCTGCAGCTTGACGGCGTGCTGATAGGCATCGCTATAGCTTTCGCCGGCCAGCACGACATCGCCGCCAAGCGCCTTGACGGCATCGATCTTGAGCTGTGGCGTGGTGGTGGGCATGACGATGATGGCGCGCGTGCCGAGCTTGCGTGCGCCGAGTGCCACGCCTTGTGCGTGGTTGCCGGCAGATGCGCAGATCACGCCCTTGTGCAGCTGCCCCGGGGTGAGCTGGGCCATCTTGTTGTAGGCGCCACGCAGCTTGAAGCTGAATACCGGCTGCTGGTCCTCGCGCTTGAGCAGCACGGTGTTGCCAATGCGGCGGCTGAGCACGCGCGCATGGTCGAAGGCGGTTTCGTGGGCCACATCGTAGACGCGGGCGTTGAGGATCTTGCGCAGATAGTCGTCAGGGCTCAGCGGAGCCGTGGGTTGGGGAGCAGTCATCGTGGTGCTGTGATACAGGTAAAGAGCAAGGATAACGCCGAATGCCGTGGGGGTGTGCAGCGCAACAACGGTTGCAGCATGGCCTGCTGCAGTGCATGTTTCCAATTGTGCCTGTCAAAGTTATCATTATGGATTGGCCTGGGCAAGGCAGGGCGTTGTTCCTGTTGCCTTTTCGTGTGCGTGGGCACATGGTCAGGCCGGTTTTTCCGATCCGAGGTTTTTTCCATGCAAGCAATTTTTACCCGTCGCACTGTCTTTGCCCTGGCCGTTTCCCTGGCGCTGGCGGCCTGTTCCAAGTCCGAGGCTCCGGCCGCATCGGCTTCTGCCGCAGCCCCGGCCGACAAGGTGATGGTGGCGGCGGCCAATGCCAACTTTGCCCCGTTCGAGTCCATGACGCCGGAAGGCAAGGTGCAGGGCTTTGACGCCGACCTGATCCAGGCCGTGGCCGAGAAGGGTGGCTTCCAGGTGCGCATGGTGAATACGCCATGGGAAGGCCTGTTCAACGGCCTGAACCAGGGTGACAGCGATCTGGTGATCTCTGCCGTGACGATTACTGATGCGCGCAAGCAGACGATGGACTTCTCCGAGCCGTATTTCGAGGCGAAGCAGCTGATCGCCGTGCGTGCCGATTCCGGCGTGGCCTCGCTGCAGGACCTGAAGGATCTGGCCGTGGGCGTGCAGACCGGTACCACCGGCGACGAAGTGGTGTCCAAACTGCAGGGCAAGACCAGCGCCAACATCAAGCGCTTTGACACCACGCCGCTGGCCATGAAGGAGCTGGAATCGGGTGGTGTGGCTGCCGTGGTGGGTGACAACGGCGTGGTGGGCCACTACCTGAAGAACAACAGCACGACCCAGCTGCGTCTGGTTGCCGACGATACCGCCGTGCCGGAGCAGTACGGCATCGTGGTGCGCAAGGGCAACACCGAGTTGCTGAACAAGGTGAATGCCGGTCTGCAGGCGATTCGTGCCGATGGCACCTACGACAAGATCTACACCCAGTGGTTTGGTGATGCACCGGTGGCCGCTGCCGCTGCCAGCACGGCTGCTTCCGCGGCTTCCAACTGAGTTCTTCCTTCTTCTGCGGCAAGCCGGTGCCTGAGCGCCGGCCTGCCGGCCGATTTCTGCCTGGAGCAGCGCTTGCCGCCGCCGGGCACACACTGACACCACCATGGATTTACGCTGGGAAATTCTGACGCCCTATGCGCCCCTGTTCGTCACCGGGGCCTGGATGACCGTGAAGCTGACGCTGATTGCGCTGTCGCTGGGGCTGCTGCTGGGGCTGGGCATCGGCCTGGTCAACGCGCGCCCGGCCAGCGGCCTGCGCCGCGTGCTGCGCTGGATTCTGCTGGGCTATGTCGGCTTTTTGCGCGGCACACCGCTGTTCGTGCAGATTCTGCTGGTGCATTTTGCGCTGATGCCGACACTGGTTCACCCGGAGCACGGTCTGCTGCTCAGCGGTGCCGCCGCGCTGGATTTCCGCCAGTCGCATGGCGCCTTCTTTTCCGGTGCACTGGCGCTGACGCTGAATGCCAGTGCCTATATTTCCGAGATCGTGCGTGCCGGCATCCAGTCGATTGCCCGTGGCCAGATCCAGGCCGCCGAAAGCCTGGGCCTGGACGAGGTGCAGACCATGCGCTATGTGGTGCTGCCGCAGGCGCTGCGCCGCATGGTACCGCCGCTGGTGAACGAGGCGGTGACGCTGCTGAAGGATTCCTCGCTGGTATCGGCGATTGGCCTGGCCGAGCTGGCGATGGCGGCGCGTACCGTGGCTGGCGCCCATTCGCGCTACTGGGAGCCCTTCCTGGCGATTTCGCTGATTTATCTGGTGATGACCAGCGTGATCACGCTGCTGGCGCGCCGGCTGGAGACGCCGGAGGCGCAGCGCGGGCGCTGAGCGTATGGCATGCTGTCTGTCCGAGACCGCCTCTGCCCCATGAAAAACGGCCACCCTGAGGTGGCCGTTGCTGTTGGTGGCCTGGATCAGCCCAGACGCGTCAGCTGCTCCTGCACCTTGGCCAGCGTGGCACCGAAGTCGGCGACGCGCTGCTTTTCCTGCTCGATGACGGCAGGCGGGGCCTTGGCGACGAAGTTCTGGTTGTTGAGCTTGCCCTGGGCCTTGGCGATTTCGCCCTGCAGGCGCGTGACTTCCTTGCCCAGACGGATGCGCTCGGCATCCTTGTCGATTTCCATGAACAGGGCCAGGCGCGCCTCGCCGACGACGGCGACCGGAGCCGCCTGGGCGGCAGCCTGCCAGCTGGCCTCATCGGCAAAGACCTTGACTTCGGACAGCTTGGCCAGGGCCTGCAGCGCCGGGGCGGCCTGGGCCAGGAAGGCGTCATCGCCGAGGGCGTAGAGCGGCAGGCGCTGCGCCGGGGAGACCTGCATTTCACCGCGCAGGTTGCGGCAGGCATCGACCAGCTGCTTGAGCTTGGCAACGTACTGCTCGGCCTGTTCGTCGATTTTTTCCGGGTTGCTGACCGGGTATTCGGCAACGGCCACCGAGGCACCGCTGCGGCCCGCCAGCGGGGCGACTTTCTGCCAGAGTTCCTCGGTGATGAAGGGGATCACCGGATGGGCCAGGCGCAGAATGGTTTCGAGCACGCGGATCAGGGTGTAGCGCGTGCCGCGCTGGGCCGGTTCGTCACCGGTCTGGATCTGCACCTTGGCGATTTCCAGATACCAGTCGCAGAATTCGTTCCAGACGAAGTCGTACAGGGTGTTGGCAACGTTGTCGAGGCGGTATTCGGCAAAGCCTTTGGCGACCTCGGCCTCGACGCGCTGCAGCTGGCTGACGATCCAGCGGTCGGGCTGGCTGAAGGTCTTGTAGCTGCGGTCGCAGACCTTGTCGTCACCGCTGGGGTGGACGATGCCGCAGTCGTGGCCTTCGCACTGCATCAGCACGAAACGGGTGGCGTTCCAGAGCTTGTTGCAGAAGTTGCGATAGCCTTCGCAGCGCTTGCTGTCGAAGTTGATGCTGCGGCCCAGGCTGGCGAGGGCGGCAAAGGTGAAGCGCAGGGCATCGGCACCGTAGGCCGGGATGCCGTCGGGGAATTCCTTTTCGGTGTCCTTGCGCACCTTGGGGGCGGTTTCGGGCTTGCGCAGGCCGACCACGCGCTTGTCCAGCAGCGGGGCGAGTTCGATACCGTCGATGAGGTCGACCGGATCGAGCACGTTGCCTTCGGACTTGCTCATCTTCTTGCCCTGGGCGTCGCGCACCAGGCCATGGATGTAGACGTGGCGGAACGGCACCTGGCCGGTGAAGTGGGTCGTCATCATGATCATGCGGGCGACCCAGAAGAAGATGATGTCGTAGCCGGTGACCAGGACGCTGCTGGGGAGGTAGAGGTCGTAGTCTGAGGTGCCGCCGTTGGCTGGCTGGGCAGCTTCGGGCCAGCCCATGGTGCTGAAGGGAACCAGGGCGGAGGAGTACCAGGTGTCGAGCACGTCTTCGTCACGCGTGAGCTGCGGGCCGCGCGTGAGTCGGGCCTGCAGGCGGTCGGTGTCGGCGGTGTGGCAGCGGACGCGGGCGTGGGCCATGGCATCGTCGATGGCCTTGCGCCATTGCTGTCTGGCTTGTTCCTCGTTGCGGGCCACGTAGACCTGGCCTTCTTCGTCGTACCATGCCGGGATCTGGTGGCCCCACCAGAGCTGGCGGCTGATGCACCAGTCCTGGATGTTGTGCATCCACTGGTTGTAGGTGTTGACCCAGTTTTCCGGGACGAAGCGGACCTGTCCGCTGTCGACGGCGTCGATGGCCTTTTGCGCGATGCTCTTGCCGGTGGGGTCGTCCTTGCCGACGGCGTTCATGGCGACGAACCACTGGTCGGTGAGCATGGGTTCGACGACCTGGCCGGTGCGGGCGCAGCGCGGCACCATCAGCTTGTGCTTGCGGGTTTCGACCAGGGCACCGATGGCTTCGAGGTCCTTGATCACGGCCTTGCGTGCGACAAAGCGGTCGAGGCCACGGTAGGCTTCGGGGGCGTTGCCGTTGATGGTGGCGTCGAGTTCCAGCACGCAGATCATCGGCAGCTGGTGGCGCTGGCCCACGGCGTAGTCGTTCTGGTCGTGTGCCGGCGTGACCTTGACCACGCCGGTGCCGAACGCGCGGTCCACGTAGTCGTCGGCGATGACCGGGATCTCGCGGCCGACCAGCGGCAGGGTGACGGTCTTGCCGATCAGGGCCTGGTAGCGTTCGTCTTCGGGGTGGACCATGACGGCAACGTCGCCAAGCATGGTTTCGGGGCGGGTGGTGGCCACGGTCAGGCTGCCGCTACCGTCCGTCAGCGGGTAGGCGATGTGCCACAGGTGGCCGTCTTCCTCGGCGCTTTCGACTTCGAGGTCGGAGACGGCGGACTTGAGCACCGGATCCCAGTTGACCAGACGCTTGCCGCGGTAGATCAGGCCCTGCTCATAGAGGCGGACAAAGGTTTCGGTGACGACGTGGCTGAGCTTGTCGTCCATGGTGAAGTATTCGCGGCTCCAGTCGACGCTGGCACCCATGCGGCGCATCTGGCTGGTGATGGTGTTGCCGCTGTGTTCCTTCCACTCCCAGACCCGGGAGACGAAGTTCTTGCGCGCTTCGGGTGGGGTGGGGCCCATGTCGTGACGGCTGATGCCCTGTTCCTGCAGCTGGCGTTCGACGACGATTTGCGTGGCGATGCCGGCGTGGTCGGTGCCGGGGACCCAGGCGGTGTTGTAGCCCATCATGCGGTGGTAGCGCGTGAGGCTGTCCATGATGGTCTGGTTGAAGGCGTGGCCCATGTGCAGCGTGCCGGTGACGTTGGGCGGCGGCAGCTGGATGGCAAAGTCGTGGCCGGCCGCATGGGCCTCGGCGCTGGGCTGGCCGGTGCCGCGAAAGCCGGCAACGCCATAGCCGCGGCGCTCCCATTCGGGACCCCAGCGGGCCTCGATGGCGGCGGGTTCAAAGGACTTGGTCAGGGCGGCCAGGGCGGGCTGCTGCAGGGCGTCTGTCATGGTGTGAAGGCTAGGTCTGGAGGGCCACGGCAGGCTGCCGGGCGGGATCACAAGGCAAAAGGCATGCGCAGCTTGTCTGGGCATGCCGGTAAAGGATTGATTTTACGTCCTGCGACAGGGCTTGCAGCAGGTACGCCGATTGCCGACTGTGCCGGTGCGCTCTTTACAGCACGTTGAGCGGAATCTTCAGGTAGTGCGTGCCGTTGTCTTCGGCGGGTGGCAGCTGGCCGGCGCGGATGTTGACCTGCACTGCCGGCAGGATCAGCTTGGGCATGTCCAGCGTTTCGTCGCGGGCCGTGCGCATGCTGACAAAGGCGTCTTCGTCGATGCCGTCGTGCACGTGGATATTGCCGGCCTTGTGTCGGGCCACGGTGTGTTCGCAAAAGGCGGCCGGGTTGTCGGCCACGCCATCGGCGTAGTTGTGGCACAGGAAGAGGCGGGTATCGGCCGGTAGCGAGAGCAGGCGGCGCACCGAGTAGAACATCTGGTGCGCATCGCCGCCGGGAAAGTCGCAGCGTGCGGTGCCGGCATCGGGCGCGAACAGGGTATCGCCGACGAAAACCAGATCGGCTTCGCCTGCGGCCGTGATGACGTGGTAGGCCATGTCGGCCGGGGTGTGGCCGGGTACGTGCATGGCCTCGATGCGCAGGCTGCCCAGGTCCAGCCCCTGGCCTTCGGACAGCAGCAGGTCGAACTGGCTGCCGTCTGCCGCCAGATCCTTCAGGTTGTAGATGCCGCGAAAGGTTTTCTGCACGGTGGTGATCGGCTGGCCGATGACGATTTGGCCGCCGAGCTGCTGGCGCAGCCAGGGGGCGCTGGAGAGATGGTCGGCGTGGGCGTGGGTTTCCAGGATGTATTGCAGCTGCAGCTGGTTGTCTTGCACGAAGCGGATCAGCTGTTCGGCGCTGTCGGTGCGGGTGCGGCCGGACTTGGGGTCATAGTCCAGCACCGGATCGATGATGGCGCAGGCGCTGCCCGGGCCCTGGTCCAGCACGTAGCTGAAGGTGCTGGAGTAGCTGTCGAAATAGGGGGTGATACGCACGGCGGCGGTCATGGCAATCTCCTTGGGGGATCAGGACAGGGCGATCAGGCCCGGGGCAAAGGTCTTGAGCAGCAGCAGCACGGTGGCCAGCAGCACCAGCACGGCAAATCCGCGCTTGCTCCACAGTGTGGGCACGCGCGCCACCACCATGCGGCTGAACACCATGCCGACACAGGTGGCGATGACAAAGATCCAGCCCGAAGGCACGATGTCGCTGTGGCCAGCCAGCAGCATCTGCAGCACGGTGGAGCCGGACACCAGGGCAATCACGGCGAGCGAGGTGACAACAATGCTTTGCTGGGTGAGATTGCTGTAGCGCTGCAGCATCGGCACGATGAAGAAGCCGCCGCCCACGCCCAGCATGCCGGTCATCAGGCCGGTGGTGGCACCGATGAGGCCCAGCGTGGTGAAATGGGCGGGTGTCCAGGAGAACTTGCCGGTGTCGGGGTTGAGCTTGCAGGGGACATCGCGTTCGTAGCTGTGGGCGGCTTGCGCCCGGGAGGGTTTTTTCCAGCTGCGCCAGGCCACCAGCAGCATGATGGCGCTGAACAGGATGGCGAGGAAGGCGGCCGGCACCTGATGCGCCGCCCACTGGCCGATCGGGGAGAACAGGACTCCCAGTAGCACCATGTAGAGTGCGGCCTTGTAGCGCACATGGCCCAGGCGCAGGCCGTCAGCCGCGCCGATGGCCGAGCCGAGGCCGACGGCCGCCAGCGCCACCGGCTTGGCGGCCACCATGCCCATGCCGGTCCCCAGCACCAGGGCCGGGATCGACAGAATGCCGCCGCCGGCACCGGTCAGGCCCATGACGATGCCAATAAGGAGTCCGAGGAAAATGCTGCTGGTCATGCGGAGATGGAGATGCGCGGGGCGCAAACGGTCAAGGTCCATTCATTATATGTAAAAATAAAATGATGTACAGAGACAGGAAAGCCGCTGTGCCGGACCATGGGCAGGTCTGGCAGCAGCGGCTGGCATGGGGCAGCAACCGGAATCAGTCTGCCAGACCGATCTCGAATTGCACCGGGTTGCGGATGGTGTTGGCCACGGGCGAGTAGTAGTTGGCATGCTGCACGATGGCGTCCAGCTCCTCGCGGCTGGCATCGCCCTCGATCACGACCTTGACGCGTACGGCCTGGAAGCCCATCTGGCCCGGCTCGCGCTCGGCACCGCCGGCACCCCAGGCAGCGGAGTTGCCGATGTCGCCTTCCAGAAACACTTCCAGCTTGCTCAGGCGCACCTGACGGTGGGTGGCCACGGCCGTGATGCCCACGGCCAGGCAGCCGCCCAGACCGGACAGCACCACTTCGCCCGGGGCCGGGGCGGTGTTCTGGCCGAACAGGTGCAGCGGCTCGTCCACCACCACGGCCGGGTGCATCGGGTCCGGGTTGGTCAGATAGCTCAGCGTGCGGTACTGGCCCACGCAGATGGTGTGGATCTTGTTGGTGCCACGGCGGTCGGGGTTGTTGCGGCCGACTTCGGCGAATTTTTCCAGGCCTTCGCGATCGATCGGGGCGAGGTATTGGGTGGTTTCAGACATGGCTGGGCTCCTTGGCAAGTGCAGTGAAACGGAATCGATGGGTCCATCTTACGGCGAGGGGTAGAATTCATATCTAAAAATTCACCCAATTTATTGATGAATCGGATCGACATGTCCCCTGACTCAGCCACTTCTGCCGGCGACATGCTGGCCCGCCTGCTGGCCTGGGCGCGTTTGCGCGGCAGCCTGGACCTGCGCTGCCGCATGCAGCAGCATTTCTGGTTGCCGCACGACCAGGCGCCGGCCGGGGTGGCGCTGTTTCACACGGTGCTGCGGGGCGGTTGCCGGCTGGGTCTGCCGGATGGCCGCTGGCTGGCCTTGCGGCAGGGCGAGATGGTGGTGCTGCCGCGCGGACTGGCGCATGCGCTGGCGCCGCTGGAGGGCGACTTGCACGCAACTGCGGGCGAGGACGACACGCAGCGGCCGCTGCAGACTGGTGACTGGCTGCCCTTGCGTACCAATATGTCCGGCGCAGACCAGGCTTGTGCTGCCGACAGCATGGATCTGGTGTGCGGGCGTTTTGTCTATGAGGGCGAGGCAGGGCAATTGCTGCTGCAGGCCCTGCCGGATGTGCTGGTGCTGGGCGGAGAGCCGGAGGCTCCGCTGGCCCAGGGGCTGCAGGTGGTAAGGGTGCCGCTGGTCTGGCCGCAGGACATGCCGCACGCCGGGGAGGTGCTGCACCCGGTGCTGGCGCTGGTGCAACTGCTGCGCCAGGAAGCGATGGCAGCCCAGCCCGCCGCGCTGGCCATGGCCGATGTGCTGACGCAGGCGCTGCTGCTGTACATGCTGCGCGCCTATGCCCAGTCGCCGGATGCGCACCGTATTCCGGGGGTGTTCAATATCCTGGCAGAGCCGCGTCTGCGCCCGGTAGTGCAGGCCATGTGGCAGCAGCCGGGCGAGGACTGGTCGCTGGACCGTCTGGCGGCGTTGGCCGCCATGTCGCGGGCCACCTTTACCCGGCATTTTGCAGCCCATGCCGGCATGTCTCCCTGGAATTTCCTGATCCAGTTGCGCATGCTGCAGGGCATGGAGTGGTTGCGTGACCGCCGCTACAGCATTGCCCGGATTGCCGCCATGACCGGCTACCGCTCGGAATCGGCCTTCAATGTGGCCTTCCGCAAGTACAGCGGCCAGACCCCGGCGCGCTACCGGCGGGAGCATGGTCTGGCGGAGTCCTGAGCGTCGTTGGTGGCGCTGCGCACCGGGCTGGTGCGTTTTTGATGCACTGCACCAATCCGGCCCGCGTAATCCCTGATATGGAAATTTCGCATAAGCAAATAACTTTCCCGCATATGCCGATCCGGGCTGTCCATATGCTGCTCCAGTCAGTCGTTGCATAGGGAGAACGCGACGATGGCCTGACTTCACGGACAAGTTGGCACGGGGCTTGCATGACCCAGAGCAAGGACGCTGCAACCGGCATGCGTCCGCCGAACTTGCCTGGATGGAGGAATGTCATGCAAATCACACAGGAACAGGCTGCGCAGTCAGAGCCGGCAGCAGCGGGCGGCGCGTGTTTTGACAGGAGCTGGACGGATGCGCAGGTGATGCAGGAGGTCGAGCGCATTGCCCAGGGACCGCTGGCCCGTGCGGCCTACAGCATCGATCAGGAGCATCTCTATCCCAAGGCCCTGATGGGTGAGCTGGGGCGTGCCGGGGCCTTTGCCGCGGCGCTGGATGCCGGTGGCCGGCGCTTTGCCCTGGGGCTGGATGCCATGCGCGCCATCAGCCGCTCTTGCGGTGCCACGGGTTTTCTGACCTGGGCCCACGATGTCTGCGGCATGTATCTGGAACAGTCCGGTAATCCGGCCCTGACGGGACGCCGGCTGCAGGACCACATGCTGGGCCGTACCTTTGGTGGCACGGCCCTGTCGAATCCCATGAAGGCGCTGGCCGGTATCGAGCCGATGCAGCTCAAGGCCGAACCCGTGCGGGGCGGTTACCGCGTCAGCGGGGCGCTGCCCTGGGTCAGCCACATTGGCCAGGGACAGTACTGCGGCGCCATGGCCACCGTGTGCAAGCCGGGTGGCAGCCGTTCGCACGAGATCATGTTCCTGCTGGATATGGATGAACAGGTGGGGCTGCGCCCCTGCCCGGTGTTTTCGGGCATGGAGGGAACCAGCACCTGGGCGGTACGGCTGAACAACTACTTTGTGGGCCAGGATCTGCTGATTGCCGATCCGGTCCAGCCCCTGTTGCAGCGCATTCGTGCGGCGTTTGTCTTGTTGCAGGTAGGCATTGCCGCAGGGGTGGCGCAGGGCGCCATCGATTCGATTCTGGAAGTGGAACCCATGCTGGGCCATGTGAACCAGTTTCTGGCGGACCGCCCCGACGTGCTGCAGGCCGAATACGAGGACCTGTGGCAGCGCGCCGCACGCCTGGCGCAAACGCCTTACGAGGAGAGCAGGGATTTTCTGCTGGAGGTGCTGGACCTGCGCGCCCAGGGTGGCGAATTTGCGCTGCGGGCTGCCAATTCGGCACTGCTGCACCAGGGCGCGCGCGGTTATCTGCTGCAGTCCCCGGTGCAGCGCCGGGTGCGGGAGGCGCAGTTTGTGGCGATTGTCACCCCGGCCATCAAGCACTTGCGCTGGGAAATGCACCGTCTGGGCCAGGAGGAGGTGCCGGCATGAGCGCGCAAGACTGGAAGCAGTACATCTGCCGGGCCTGCGGCCTGATTTACGACGAGGAAGCCGGTGATCCGGACAGCGGTCTGGCACCGGGCACCCGGTTCGAGGCGATTCCGGATGACTGGGTCTGCCCCTTGTGCGGCGTGACCAAGGCCGATTTCGATCCCTACGAGCGCGTGGTGGTGACGGCGGCGGCCGTGGCCGGCCAGCGGCTGCCGGTGCAGGGCGGGGTGGTGATCGTCGGGGCCGGACTGGCAGGCTGGTCGGTGGCCGAGGCACTGCGTGCGGCGCTGCCGGAAACCCCCATCACGCTGGTCAGCGCCTGCGCCGGAGACCGCTACCACAAGCCGGAACTGTCGCTGGCCCTGGGCAAGGGGCAGACCGCGGCAGATCTGGTAACCGAGACCGGCGCGGCTGCAGCAGGGCGATTGGGGCTGCGCTTGCTGGCGCACACGCAGATGGTGGGCCTGACGCCCGCGCTGCACCAGTTGCGTACCACACGCGGCCAGCTGCGCTACAGCCATCTGGTGCTGGCCCAGGGTGCCAGCCCGATGCTGCCGGACAGCCTGCCAGCCAGCCTGTGCTGGCGGGTCAACCACTTGCAGGGCTGGAGCGGCCTGCAGCAACGTCTGCAGGGCGGCCGCCGCGAGGTGCTGGTAATCGGTGCCGGCATGGTGGGCTGCGAACTGGCGGAAGACCTGGCACGCAGCGGCCATCAGGTCAGTCTGCTGGATCGCCAGTCCTGGCCGCTGGGCCAGCTGCTGCCCGAACTGGCAGGGCAGCGCCTGCGCCAGAGCCTGGAGGCGCAGGGCGTGCGCTACCTGGGTGCGGTGGAGGTGGCCAGCCTGCAGCAGCAGGGGGCACAGCGCCTGGTCACGCTGCAGGACGGCCGCCAGCTGCTGGCCGATGAGGTGGTGGCCGCCACCGGTCTGAAAGTGGCCTCGCGCCTGGTCCGCAGCGCCGGTCTGGCCTACGACAACGGGATCGTGGTGGATGCCGACACGCTGCAGACCAGCGCGGCCGACGTGTTTGCCCTGGGCGACTGCATCAGCATCCACGGACGACCCTGCCGCTTCATCGAGCCGATTGCGCGCCAGGCGCAGGCCATTGCCCGGCAGATCGCCGGCCGGGGCAGCAGCGGCGCTGCCCACCAGCAGCCGGTGATCCGGCTCAAGACGCGGGCCCTGCCGGTGATCTTGCACGGTGTGCCGGTGGCCGGACGGGCCTGGACGGTCCTGGAAGACCGCGAGGGTTTGTTGCGCCTGCAACAGGCCCCGGAAGACGGCCGGCAACCGGTGCTGCTGCAACTGGGAGCAGGCCAGCCCATGCGGGCCGCAGCCTGACAGAGACGATTACAGAGGAATACCACCATGCAGGATCACAACATCTATCGCCCCTACAGCCCGCTGGCACGCCTGGGCGCATGCAGCTGCGGCGCCCATGCCAGCCAGCAAGCCCATGACGATGCCCTGACGCAACTGGCCGATGCCCGCCGCCGGCAGGACAGCGAGGCCTTGTCGCACGACTTCGTGGAGGCTGCCGCCGTGCAGGCCCTGTTCCCGGACCCGCAACTGCGCCGCAACTTCCTGCGCACCGTGGGCAGCGGCGTGGCCATGGCAGCCATTGGCAGCCTGCTGCCGCTGCAGGACCTTCAGGCCCGCGCCCTGGAACGCAAGGGCGGACTGGAAAAAACCGATCTGCGCATCGGCTTTGTCCCGATCACCTGTGCCACGCCCCTGATCATGGCCGGTCCGCTGGGCCTGTACCAGCAGCAGGGCCTGAACGTGCAGTTGCAGAAAACCGCAGGCTGGGCCCTGGTGCGCGACAAGCTGCTCAACCGCGAGCTGGATGCCTCGCACACCCTGTCGCCCATGCCGCTGGCGATTTCCATGGGGGCCGGTTCCAGCCCGCAGCCGATGCGGGTCATGGCGATCCAGAACATCAATGGCCAGGCCATCGTGATGGCACTCAAGCACCGCGAAAACCGCGATCCGCGCCACTGGAAGGGCTTCAAGTTTGCCGTGCCCTTCGAATATTCGATGCACAACTTCCTGCTGCGCTACTACCTGGCCGAGCATGGCCTGGACCCGGACCGCGACGTGCAGCTGCGCGTGACGCCGCCAGCCGAAATGATTGCCAACCTGCGCGCCGGCAATATCGACGGCTTTCTGGGGCCGGACCCGTTCTGCCAGCGGGCCGTGTACGACCGCGCGGGCTTCATCCACATCCTGACCCGCGACATCTGGGAAGGCCATCCCTGCTGCGCCTTTGGCGTCTCGCAGGCCTTCATCGACCAGCACCCGCAGACCTTTCTGGCCATGTACCGCGCCATCCTGCAGGCCACGGCGATGGCCAACAAGCCCGAAGAACGCCAGGCCATTGTCCAGGCCATCTCCGGGCCGGGCTATCTGAACCAGCCGCCCATCGTGATCCAGCAGGTCTTGCGCGGCCGCTTTGCCGATGGCCTGGGCAAGGTCCGGGACGTGCCGGATCGCATCGGCTTCGATGCCATGCCCTGGCATGCCATGGCCAGCTGGATGCTGACCCAGATGCAGCGCTGGGGCTACATCAAGGGCCAGGTGAACTACCGCCAGCTGGCCGAGCAGGTCTTTTTGATGACCGATGCCCGCCGCCTAATGCGGGAAGCCGGCTTGCCGCTGCCTCCCGGGGCCGACAGCGGCAGCCACCGCATCACGGTCATGGGCAAGGTCTTTGACCCGGCCAGGCCTGAAGCCTACCTGCGCAGCTTTGCCATCCGGCGCACTTGAGAAACCCACAGGAAAGGAACTGCATCATGTTGAACTCCCTACGACTCCGTGCCGCGCTGCTGTCACTGCTGTTGCTGGCCGTGCTGGTGGGCATCTGGCACATCAGCACCAGCAGCCCGGCCCTGCAGACGCCTGTTGCCGGGCTGTCCATTACCGCCGAAGAGCGCGAATACGCGATCCTGATGGGCGATTTGCCGGCCGACGACGCTGCTGCCGACAGCAGCGCAGCCCGTCAGGACGGCTTCCCGACCCCGCTGCAATTTGCCACCAGCGCTGCCAGCAGCATCGCCGACCCGTTCTACGACAACGGCCCCAACGACAAGGGCATCGGCCTGCAACTGGGCTATTCGCTGGCGCGGGTCGCGCTGGGCTATGCCCTGGCAGTGCTGGTGGCGATTCCGCTGGGCTTCGTGATCGGCATGTCGCCGCTGCTGTACCGGGCGCTGGACCCCTTCATCCAGATCCTGAAACCGATCTCGCCACTGGCCTGGATGCCGATTGCGCTGTACACGATCAAGAATGCGAACATCTCGGCCATCTTCGTGATCTTCATCTGCTCGGTCTGGCCGATGCTGGTCAACACCGCCTTTGGCGTGGCCAATGTGCGCAAGGACTGGCTGAACCTGTCGCGCACACTGGAAGTGTCGCCGCTGCGCGCAGCCTTCCGGGTGATTCTGCCGGCTGCGGCACCCACCATCATCACCGGCATGCGGATTTCCATGAGCATTGCCTGGCTGGTGATCGTGGCAGCCGAAATGCTGATTGGCGGTACCGGTCTGGGCTACTACGTGTGGAACGAGTGGAACAACCTGTCGCTGTCCAACGTGATCTTTGCGGTCCTGCTGATCGGCCTGGTAGGCATGTTGCTGGACCAGATGTTTGCCCAACTCCAGAAGAAGGTGACCTATGTTGACTGAAGTCCTGCCCCCCCTGGCCAGCCCCGAGGCCCCCATGTCCCACGCGCGCTCCGGCCACCAGTCCTTTCTGCAGGTCGAAGGCCTGGCCAAGCGCTACCGCGCCGATCTGCCACCGGTGTTCGAGGATGTCCATTTCGGCATCGACAAGGGCGAGTTTGTCTGCGTGATCGGCCACTCCGGTTGCGGCAAGAGCACTATCCTGAACGTGATGGCCGGTCTGGAAGAGGCCAGCGCCGGCATGGTGTTCATGGATGGTCGCGAGGTGGCCGGCCCCAGTCTGGACCGTGGCGTGGTGTTCCAGAGCCATGCCTTGCTGCCCTGGCTGAGCGCCGAGGACAACCTGGTGTTTGCACTGCGCTCGCGCCAACCGGACTGGAACCGCAAGGCGATTGTGGAGGAGGCCGGCAAATACCTGGACATGGTGGGACTGGGCGCCGCCGCGCGCAAGAAGCCTTCCGAACTGTCGGGCGGCATGAAGCAGCGTGTCGGCATTGCCCGGGCCTTTGCCGTGGCTCCCAAGATGCTGCTGATGGATGAGCCCTTTGGCGCGCTGGATGCCCTGACGCGCGGCGTGATCCAGGACGAATTGCTGCGCATCTGCAAGGAAACCCAGCAAACCGTGTTCATGATCACGCATGATGTGGATGAGGCCATTCTGCTGGCCGACCGCATCTTCCTGATGAGCAACGGGCCGTATGCCAATGTGGCCGAGGTGGTGGTCAATACCTTGCCACGCAGCCGGACTCGCGACACCATGATCCATGACCCGCAGTACTACCGCATCCGCAACCACCTGCTGGACTTTCTGGTGCACCGCTCCGGGCTGGCACAGCAACAGGCCGAGCAGCATGCGGGTCAGCGCAGCAGTGGCAGCCGTTCCGGCATCCGGACCCGGGTGGTCTACCCGGGACTGGCCGATCCGGAGCCCTTGCTGCAAGATCCGGCTATCTGAAACCCTTGTCTTTTCCCCGTCTGTTTTTCTTTTCACTTCACTGTTACTTCAAGGAGCTTCACCATGATTTCCGACCGTTCCCAAGTTACCGCCATGATTCTGTCGGCCAAGGTGGCCAAGGGCATCAAGTGGGCCGATGTGGCCCAGGCCGTAGGCATGAGCAAGGAGTGGACCACGGCAGGCTGCCTGGGCCAGATGACTTTCACCAAGCCGCAGGCCGAAACCATTGGTCAGCTGTTCGACCTCAGCGACGAGGCCGTGGCCTGGCTGCAGGTGGTGCCCTACAAGGGCGGACTGCCCACCGCCGTGCCCACCGATGCACTGCTGTACCGCTTCTACGAAATCATCAGCGTCTATGGCGGCAGCATCAAGGAGCTGATCCACGAGGAATTTGGCGATGGCATCATGAGCGCGATCGATTTCTCCATGGATATCCAGCGCGAAAACGACCCCAAGGGCGATCGCGTCAACATCGTGCTGTCCGGCAAGTTCCTGCCGTACAAGAGCTACTGATGAGTCAGGCCGGCACGCCGGCTGGCTGAAAGACAGGTGCATGGCTATAGTGGATGCTGTCTGCAGTGCAAGGCCTGTCCCGGTTGTCGGGCAGGCCTTGTGCTTCAGGATCCGATGCCCGCAACCGGAGTCCTTGCCATGTCCTTCTCCCACGCCTTGCCGCCCCGCCAGCTGTTGCGCCAGATGCTGGATGCCGCCATTGTCGCGGCCCAGCCCGCCGAGTGCCTGCCGCCGTTCCTGGCCCAGCTGCCGCCTGGCCGCCTGTTGGTCATCGGGGCCGGCAAGGCATCGGCCGAGATGGCGCGGGTGGTGGAACAGCACTGGCCGGGGCCGCTGAGCGGCCTGGTGGTGACCGCCCGGGGCCATGCGGCTGCCTGCCGCCAGATCGAGGTGGTGGAGGCAGCGCATCCGGTGCCCGATACTGCCGGCGAGCAGGCGGCGCAGCGCATGCTGGCGCTGGTACAGAACCTGCAGCCCGATGACACCGTGCTGTGTCTGATCTCGGGTGGCGGCTCCTCGCTGCTGCCCTTGCCGCTGGACGGCATCACGCTGCAGCACAAGCAGGAACTGGGCCGGGCCTTGCTGCGTTCCGGCGCCAGCATCCGCGAAATCAATACCGTGCGACGTCATCTGTCGGCCATCAAGGGCGGGCGGCTGGCGGCGCAATGCCATCCGGCGCGGCTGCTCACGCTGCTGATCTCCGACGTGCCGGGCGATGATCCGGCCGATATCGCTTCCGGCCCGACGGTGGCCGATGCCAGCACCTGTGCCGATGCGCTGGCGATTCTGCAGCGTTACGCCATCGCCATCCCTGATCCGGTACGTGCCGTGCTGGAAAGCGGCGCTGGCGAATCGGTCAAGCCGGGTGACCCGCGCCTGCAGGGCCAGCAGGTGCAGCTGGTCGCCACCGCGCAGCAGGCGCTGCAGGCGGCGGCGCAGGTGGCGCGTGCGGCCGGCATCACGCCGTACATCCTGGGCGACAGCATCGAGGGTGAAGCACGCGAGGTGGCGCGGGTGATGGCCGGCATGGCGCAACAGGCGCTGCGCCATGGCGAACCGTTTGCGCCGCCCTGCGTGCTGCTGTCCGGCGGCGAAACCACGGTCACGGTACGTGGGGCAGGGCGGGGTGGTCGCAATGTGGAGTTTCTGCTGGCGCTGGGGCTGGCCTTGCGCGGGGCTGCGCAAGTGCATGCGCTGGCTGCTGATACCGATGGCGTGGATGGCCAGGAACCGATTGCCGGCGCCATGCTGGCCCCCGATACGCTGGAGCGTGCCTGGGCCATGGGTCTGTCGCCGGTGGCGGCGCTGGACGCCAATGACGGCCACGGTTTTTTTGGTGCGCTGGGCGATGCCGTGGTCACCGGCCCCACCCGCACCAATGTGAACGACTTTCGTGCCGTGCTGGTGCTGCCGGCATCGGCCTGACACTGTCCGCACCGGCCCGGAGGGAAAGCCGGAACTGGCAAAATGCAGGCTTGCTCTCCGAGTTCTGACCCTGGATTTGCCATGTTATTTGTCCTGTCTCCGGCCAAGGCGCTGGATTACGAAAGCCCCTTGCCCACCCAGACGCACAGCGCACCGCTGTTCGTGCCCGATTCTGTCGAACTGATCAAGGTGCTGCGCGATTTCTCGCCGCAACAGGTGGCCGAGCTGATGGGCCTGAGCGACAAGCTGGCCGTGCTGAACGTGGCGCGCTACGAAGCCTGGGAAAAGACCTCCACCCCGGACAACGCGCGCCAGGCCGTGCTCGCCTTCAATGGCGATGTGTACGAAGGCCTGCAGGCCGCCTCGCTGAGCCAGCCGCAGCTGGACTGGCTGCAGCAGCACCTGTGCATCCTGAGCGGCCTGTACGGCGTGCTGCGCCCGCTGGACCTGATGCAGCCCTACCGCCTGGAAATGGGCACCCGCCTGCGCACCCCGCGCGGCGACAACTTGTACCAGTTCTGGGGCAGCCGGATTGCCGATTACCTGAACCAGCGTTTCGAGGAACAAGGCGCTGCCGAGCCGATCCTGGTCAACCTGGCTTCGCAGGAGTACTTCAAGGCGGTGGACCGCAAGACCCTGCAGGCACGCGTGGTGGAATGCGTGTTCGAGGACTTCAAGGGCGGCAAATACAAGATCATCAGCTTCAACGCCAAACGCGCGCGCGGCCTGATGATGCGTTTTGCCGTGGAGCAGGGCGTGGACAGCGTGGCCGGCTTGCGTGACTTTGCTGCCGAAGACTATCGCTACGCGGCCGATGCTTCCGGCCCGGATCGCCTGGTGTTCCGCCGCAACCGGGAGGCCTGAGCATGACGCTGCAACCCGAACAATCGCAGCTGGGCAAGATCACCACCTACGCCAGCACATACGACGCCTCGTTGCTGTTTGCGCTGCCGCGTGCGCCCAAGCGCGCGGAAATCGGCATCCGTGAACCGCTGCCCTTCATGGGCATGGACTTCTGGACCGGCTACGAGTTGAGCTGGCTGAACCTGCGCGGCAAGCCGCAGGTGGCGATCCTGCAGGTGCAGATTCCCTGCGAAACGCCGAACATCATCGAAAGCAAGTCCTTCAAGCTCTATCTCAACAGCTTCAACAACACGTGCTTTGCCAGCGCGGAAGAGGTGCGCCAGCGCATTTTTGCCGATGTCAACGCGGCGGTCTGGCGCGGTGCCGAACATGTCATGGCCAGCATCGGCGTGAAGATCATCGCGCCGGACCTGTTCGAGCAGCAGCAGGTGGTGGAGCTGGCCGGACTCAGCCTGGACCGGCTCGATACCGAGTGCACGCACTACGAGCCGGCCCCGGAACTGCTGGTGACTTTCCCGGAAGAGGGCACCGTGACCGAGACGCTGAACAGCCGCCTGCTCAAGAGCAACTGCCTGGTGACCGGCCAGCCCGACTGGGGCAGCGTGCAGATCCAGTACACCGGCCCGCAGATTAGCCACGAGGGTCTGCTGCGTTACATCGTCAGTTTCCGCAACCACAACGAATTCCACGAGCAGTGCGTGGAGCGCATCTACCACGACATCCGGCAGCGCTGCCAGCCGGTCAAGCTGAGCGTGTATGCACGTTACACGCGCCGTGGCGGTCTGGATATCAACCCGTTCCGCACCAGTCATCCGTGCGTCATGCCGGTGCAACAGCGTACTGCCCGCCAATAAGGCGAAATGTCGCTGGCATGCCACTTCAGTTGCAAATTTTCAGGGTTTATCCCTGAAATGCTCTCTTGACCTCCTGCCTACATCCTGTAACCCCGTGGCATACTGCACTTGAATGGGGCATGCCGTGTCCGGCTTGCCCCGCCACCATCAAGGAGACAAAGTGCAGATTGGAATTCCACTGGAAACGGTGGCTGGCGAGACGCGAGTAGCGGCAACGCCGGAAACCGTGAAAAAACTCGTGGGTCAGGGTCACACGTTGCTGGTGCAGCACGGTGCCGGACTGCGAGCCGGCATCACCGATGCCCAGTTCGAAGCCGCTGGTGCCAGCCTGACCGATGCCGCCACGGCACTCGGCAGCGAAATGGTGCTGAAAGTGCGCTCCCCGCAAGCCGAAGAGCTGGCGCAGATACGCTCCGGCGCCGTGCTGGTCGGCATGCTGGATCCGTTCGATGCCGAAGGGCTGCAACGCCTGGCCGCTGCCGGCCTGACCTCCTTCGCACTCGAAGCCGCACCGCGTACCACCCGCGCGCAAAGCATGGACGTGCTGTCCAGCCAGGCCAACATTGCCGGCTACAAGGCCGTGATGCTGGCGGCCGAGCACTATCCGCGCTTCTTCCCCATGCTGATGACCGCTGCCGGTACCGTCAAGGCCGCCCGCGTGGTGATTCTGGGCGTGGGCGTGGCCGGCCTGCAGGCGATTGCCACCGCCAAGCGCCTCGGTGCCGTGATCGAGGCCTCCGATGTGCGTCCGAGCGTGAAGGAGCAGGTCGAATCGCTGGGTGCCAAGTTCATTGACGTACCCTACGAAACCGATGAAGAGCGCGAAGCCGCCGAAGGCGTGGGCGGTTATGCCCGTCCCATGCCGCAGAGCTGGCTGGATCGCCAGAAGGCCGAAGTGGCCAAGCGCGTGGCGGCTGCCGATGTGGTGATCACCACTGCGCTGATCCCGGGCCGTGCCGCGCCCACGCTGGTGACGGCCGAGATGGTGCAGTCCATGCGCCAGGGCTCTGTCATCGTGGACATGGCGGCCGGCAAGGGCCCGCAAGGCCATGACGGCAACACGCCGCTGACGCAGGCCGATCAGGTGGTGCAGGCCGATGGCGTGACCATCGTGGGCCATACCAATCTGGCGGCACGCGTGGGTGCCGATGCCAGTGCGCTCTATGCGCGCAACGTGCTGGACTTCCTCAAGCTGGTGCTGCCGGCCGAGAAGGGCCTGACCATCGACATGGAAGACGACATCGTGGCGGCCTGCCTGATGACGCAAAACGGCGAAACCAGGAGGAAGTGAAATGGAACTCGTCTCTCCCACCGTCATCAACCTGATCATTTTCGTGCTGGCCATTTATGTGGGCTATCACGTGGTCTGGAACGTGACCCCGGCACTGCACACCCCCCTGATGGCGGTGACCAATGCCATTTCCGCCATCGTGATTGTCGGCGCCATGATGGCTGCCGCCCTGACCGAAGGCTCCCTGGCCAAGATCATGGGCGTGCTGGCGGTGGCGCTGGCTGCCGTGAACGTGTTTGGTGGTTTCCTGGTAACGCGACGCATGCTGGAAATGTTCAAGAAGAAAGAGCGCAAGCCCAAGCAGGGAGGTGAAGCATGAGTCTCAACCTCGTAACCCTGTTGTATCTGGTGGCCAGTATCTGTTTCATTCAGGCACTGAAAGGCCTCAGCCATCCCACCACCTCGATTCGCGGCAACCTGTTCGGCATGATCGGCATGGCGATTGCCGTGCTCACCACGGCGGCCCTGATCGTGAAACTGGCGGCTTCGCCGATCGGCCTGGGCTGGGTGCTGCTGGGCCTGGTCGTGGGTGGCGGTGTTGGTACCATCATGGCGCAACGCGTCGAGATGACCAAGATGCCGGAACTGGTCGCCTTCATGCACAGCATGATCGGTCTGGCGGCGGTGTTCATCGCCGTGGCCGTGGTGACCGAGCCCTGGGCCTTTGGCCTGACGGCGCATCCGGCCAATGGCGTGCGTGAAGCGATTCCGCTGGGCAACCGCCTGGAGCTGTTCCTGGGTGCCGCCATTGGTGCGATCACCTTCAGCGGTTCGGTGATTGCCTTCGGCAAGCTGAGCGGCAAGTACAAGTTCCGCCTGTTCCAGGGCAAGCCGGTGGTGTTCCAGGGCCAGCAGATGCTGAACCTGGCACTGGGCCTGCTGACGATCGGCCTGGGTCTGGTCTATGCCTTTACCGAGAACTGGACGGCGTTCTACATCATGCTGGCACTGTCCTTCGTGATGGGTGTGCTGCTGATCATCCCGATTGGCGGTGCCGACATGCCGGTGGTGGTGTCGATGCTGAACAGCTATTCCGGCTGGGCCGCAGCAGGCATCGGTTTCAGCCTGAACAACTCCATGCTGATCATTGCCGGTTCGCTGGTGGGTTCGTCCGGTGCCATTCTGAGCTACATCATGTGCAAGGCGATGAACCGTTCGTTCTTCAGCGTGATTCTGGGTGGCTTTGGAGGTGAAGCCGGCACGGCAACCGGCGGCGAGCAGGAGCAGCGCAGCGTCAAGAGCGGCAGCGCCGACGATGCCGCCTACATGATGTCCAACGCCGACAGCGTGATCATCGTGCCCGGCTACGGCCTGGCCGTGGCCCGTGCCCAGCACGCCGTGAACGAGCTGGCGCAGAAGCTGACCGACATGGGCGTGACCGTGCGCTACGCCATCCACCCGGTGGCAGGCCGCATGCCCGGTCACATGAACGTGCTGCTGGCCGAGGCCGAAGTGCCGTACGACCAGGTGTTCGAGATGGAAGACATCAACGGCGAATTCCCGCAGACCGATGTGGCCATCATCCTGGGCGCCAACGACGTGGTGAACCCCGCAGCACTGGAAAAGGGCAGCCCGATCTACGGCATGCCGATTCTGGAGGCCTACAAGGCGCGCACCGTGATCGTGAACAAGCGCTCCATGGCGGCAGGCTATGCCGGCCTGGACAACGAGCTGTTCTACATGGACAAGACCATGATGGTGTTTGGCGACGCCAAGAAGGTGGTGGAGGACATGATCAAGGCGCTGGATTGAGCGTGGCTTGATACGGCAGGGCGGCTGATGGGCTGGCCCTGACGGTCTCTACCGTGGCCGGGAGCTCTGCGAGGGGTTTCCGGCCACGGTTTTTTCAAATAGCGTGCCAGATCTGGTGGCTACCGTGGGTGGGAGGAGCTACCGGGCTGGCATCATGATGCCTGGCTTCAGCCGTGCGCCACCGTTACCCGTAGCCCTAGAGCGCGTGTCACTTTCAGGATGGTGTCAAATCGTGGTGCAGCACCTGGAGTCAGTGCCTTGTACAGACTTTCGCGACCCAGGCCGGCGTCCTTTGCCAATTGCGCCATCCCTCGGGCGCGTGCCACGTGACCGATGGCGCGCAGGATTTCGTCGGTATCACCATCTTCCAGCACCTGGCGCAGGTACTCGATCATGGCTTCCTCTGTATCGAGTTCGGTCACGATGTCAAACGGTACGGTCTTGATGGTCATGATTCAAATCTCCTGTGCCATGGCCTGTGCCTGGCGAATATCGGCGGCCTGGGTAGACTTGTTGCCGCCAACCAGCAAAAAAACCACACTACGTTCGCGAATCGTGTAGTACATGCGGTAGCCCGCACCTACATCTACCCGCATTTCACTGACACCCCCGCCCACAGCCTTGACGTCCCCGAGGTTACCGTGCTGCGCACGCTCAAGACGTCGGCGGATGGCAGTAGCTGCAACCAGATCCTTGATTCTGGCGCGCCAGCGCGCAAATGCCTCGGTTTGTTCTATGGTGTAGTGCATGTCATATTGTATCCAATTGGATACTGTTGGCAAGCGCTACATGGCGGCAGGGCAAAGTAGCTGTTGTTCTGTACATGATGCTCATGGCAAGGATTTGCCAAGGTCTTCCCTTACTCCCCAAACACCACCAACCCCCGATCCTGCTGCAAACGCACCCCGATCATTTCCCCAGGCGTGTGCTGCAGCACCGCCGGCATGGTCGCCTGTACCGTGCTGCCATCGGCCAGTTCCAGCGTGTAGATCTGGTGGCTGCCCTGGTAGGAGCTGCCGAGCAGGCGGGCGTGGATCGGCGAGAGCGGGTCGTACTGCAGATCGTGGCTGCGCAGCAGCAGCTGGCGGCTGTTGGCGGCGTGCTGGCCGGGCAGGGCGCCCAGTGCCGATTGCAGCTGGCCGTTGGCATCGGCCTGGATGGGCAGCAGCATGCCGTGCCCGATGAAACGCGCTACAAATGGCGTGGCGGGGGCATCGTACAGGGTGCGGGCATCGGCCCATTGCTGCATGCGGCCCTGGTCCAGTACGCCGATGCGATCGCCCATGGCAAAGGCTTCCTGCTGGTCGTGCGTGACAAGCAGGGTGGTGGTGCCGGTCTGCTTGAGCAGGGTGCGCAGCTCCTGCGCCAGGCGTTCGCGCAGGTTGATGTCGAGGTTGGAAAAGGGCTCGTCCAGCAGCAGCAGGCGCGGGTCCGGGGCCAGGGCGCGGGCCAGGGCGACGCGCTGTTGCTGGCCGCCCGAGAGCTCGTGCGGGTAGCGCTTGCCCAGATCGGCCAGGCCGACCAGTTCCAGCACCTCGGCGGTGCGTTGGCGCTGGCGTTCCGCCGGCTGGCCATGCAGGCCGTAGGCGATATTGCGCTCCACGCTCAGATGCGGGAACAGGGCGTAATCCTGGAACACCATGCCCATCTGGCGCTGCTCCGGCGGCGTGGTCTGGCCGGGGCGGCTCAGCGTCTGGCCGGCCAGCGTCAGCGTACCGCTGGCCAGCGGCTCCAGTCCGGCCACGCCGCGCAGCAGCGTGGTCTTGCCGCAGCCCGAAGGGCCCAGCAGCACGCCGATATCGCCGGCCGCCAGCCCGAAAGACACCTGATGCACGGCATCGACCGGCTGGCCGGAATAGCGGATGGAAACCTGGTCGAGGGACAGATGCATGGCGGAATATTCCTGAGGGTGTTCAGGTCGATGATTATAAATGAATATAATTATCAATACTCTTATGCCCATAGCCACCATGTCAGCCACTCCCGAGAACCCTGTTGCCACCTCACCGGTTGATGTGGCCGCCGTGCCTGCGCCAGGGCGCGACTGGGGCCGTGGCTGGTGGTTGCTGCCGGTAGGCGTGGTGCTGCTGCTGCCGATCATCTCGGTGGTGCTGGCGGCGCTGCACTGGGATGCTGCCAGCGCCGATATCGTGCGTGAAATGCTGCAGACCGTGCTGCCAGACTATGTGCGCACCAGCCTGCTGCTGTGCCTGCTGGTGGGTATCGGCAGCTTGCTGCTGGGCGTGGGCAGTGCCTGCCTGGTCACGCTGTTCGACTACCGGGGCCGGCGCACGCTCGAATGGCTGCTGTTGCTGCCGCTGGCCATGCCGGCCTATGTCAGCGCCTATGCCTATACCGATTTCCTGCAGTTCAGTGGCCCGGCACAGACTTGGCTGCGTACCTTTTTGCAGGCCGAAGGCCGCATGCTGCCCGAGATCCGCAATGTCTGGGGTGCGGCTTTCCTGCTGACGGTCACGCTGTACCCCTATGTTTATCTGCTGGTACGCACTGCGCTGATGGACCGCGCCACGCACCTGATGGAAGCTGCCGCCATGCTGGGCGCACGCAGCATGCGCCGTATTTTCAGCGTGGCGCTGCCGCTGGTGCGGCCGTTTGTGGCCGGTGGGGTGGCGCTGGTGCTGATGGAAACGCTGGCCGATTTTGGCGTGTCCAGCTACTTCGGCATCCAGACCTTTACCGCTGGCGTGATCAAGGCCTGGGTGGTGATGGATGACCGCATGGCGGCAACGCAGCTGTCGCTGGCGCTGCTGATCTCCGTGTCGCTGCTGGTCTGGCTGGAGCGCCGGGCGCGCCAGCGCATGCGCTTTGCCAGCACGCGCGGCCAGAACCGCAGTGCCATGATGACGCGCGTACCGCAGCTGCACGGCTGGCAGGCGCTGCTGACCTGGAGCCTGGGCATGATTCCGGTGCTGCTGGGCTTTATCCTGCCGGTGCTGATGATGCTGCGGCCGCTGCTGCTGGGCGTGGGCACGGAGCAGGAGGTGTTGTGGGAGCAATTCCTGCCCTGGGCCTGGAACAGCATCCAGCTGGGGGTGTCGGGCGCGCTGCTGGCCACTGCGCTGGCGCTGTTGCTGGGCGGCGCGGCGCGGCTGCTGCCGGGGGCGATTTCGCGCGGTATGGCCTGGCTGGCCTCGCTGGGCTATGCGGTGCCGGGCGTGGTGATTGTGGTTGGCCTGCTGTTGCCGGTAGCGGCGCTGCAGCAGTGGCAGCCGGACTGGAGCATTGCCGGCTGGCTCACGACCACGGTGCTGGGCATTCTCTGGGCCTATCTGGTGCGCTTTACGGCGGTGGCGCTGCAAAGCGTGCAGGGCGGTTACGCGCGCATTCCGGAAAGCCAGGATGAGGCGGCGCGCCTGCTCGGCAGCAATGCCTGGGGCGTGCTGCGTCGCGTGCATCTGCCGTTGCTGCGCGGCCCGGTGCTGGCCGGCCTGCTGCTGGTGTTCGTGGACGTGATGAAGGAGCTGCCGGCCACCATGGTGCTGCGCCCGTTCAACATGGACACGCTGGCGGTATCGGCCTACCAGCTGGCACGCGACGAGCGCCTGACCGAAGCGGCACTGCCGAGCCTGGCCCTGGTGCTGGCCGGGCTGGTACCGGTGATCCTGCTGAGTCGCTCGCTGCGCCGCAAGCGCTGAAGCCGGCTTCAGGTCACTTCAGGCCTGCTTCTGTTCCTGTTCCAGATCGGACCAGATCGCCACTTCATTGCCGGCCGGATCGATGAAATGGAAGCGCCGGCCACCAGGAAAGCCGAAGATCTGCTTGCTGATGCGGCCACCGGCGGCAATCACCCGGGCATGGCTGGCTTCCAGATCCGGAGTGTGCACGACGACCAGCGGCTGCTGCGGCGCATGGGCCGGATCGGCGTTGAAGCCACAGGACAGACCGCTGGAGAGGGTATCGGCATAGTCCTCGCCCCAGTCCCGGAAGGCCCAGCCGAAGACATCGGTATAAAACGTCTTGGCGGCAGCCACGGTGGCCGCGTCGCGGCCGGGAAATTCCACGAAATCGATGGGGTAGGCGGGCTGGGTCATGACGGCTCCCTGCAAGTCACTGGACAGTACCCAGTGTAGCCCGTGCCAGGGCTGGCGGGGCAGGCTCCTACAGCGGAGGGCTGCCTTGGCTGACGCCTGCTGCACCGGTGGGCCGGCTACCATGGTGTGCAGCGGGGGTACCGTCGTGCCCCCTGGATGCGATCCGTATCGGAAAAAGGTCACCCCATGAAAAAGACACTCCTGCTGGCTGCCTCCCTGGCCGCCGTGACTGCCCTGCTGCGATCCTCGTCCCGCCAGCGCGATCTGCCCGAGCTGCAAGCGGTGCCGGAGCTGGATCTGGAACGCTATGCCGGCACCTGGTACGAGCAGGCACGCCTGCCGCTGGTCTGGCAAAGCCGCTGCAGCGGCAACAGCATGGCGCAGTACAGCCTGCGCGATGACGGCATGATCGATGTGCTCAACAGCTGTGAAGATGGCGATGGCCAGCGCATCGAGGCGCATGGCGTGGCGCGTCTGGCCGGCACGCACCCGGCTCAGTTGCAAGTGCGCTTCATGCCGGAACTGCTGGCCAGCTTGCCCATGGTCTGGGGCGATTACTGGGTGCTGGAGCTGGACCCGGATTACCGCTGGGCGGTGGTAGGTTCGCCAAACCGCAAGTACTTGTGGTTCCTGACGCGCGACAAGCATTTTCCCAAGGACCGGCTCGACATCCTGATTTTGCGCGCAGCCGAGCGGGGTTTTGACACGACCCGACTGAAGTACACGCCGCAGTACTGATCTGTTGCCGGGAGGGAGAAGGCAGTCTTATTCGAAAATTGAATAAGGAAACAAGAAAACTGTATTTCCCAGGCAGATAGGTGCGGACTACCATGGTGTGTTTGATGGGCGCGGCCAGCTGTTGTGGCCCGCCAGATGACCGAATTGCAAGGAGTAGCGCCACATGGATGCCAGTTTCAACCCGATCCACCTGCCTGCAGCCAGCCTGATCCAGGACACGGCTGCGCTGGCCAAGGTGGAGTTGCGGCCGCTGGTGGCGCAAATCGATCAGGAAGGCCTGTATCCCGAAGCCTTTCTGCGCACGCTGGGCGCCATTGGCGGTTTTGCCAGCATTGGCAGCGAAGCACAGGGCGGCACGGCGCTGGGGCTGGGCACACAAATCCGTACCCTGGCCACGGTAGGTGCCGAGTGCGGCTCCACCGCCTTCCTGGGCTGGTGCCAGAGCGCCTGCGGCTGGTATCTGCGCCAGACACCGAATGCCGCAGTGCGCGAACGCTATCTGCCACAGGTGATGCGCGCCACGGCGCTGGCCGGCACCGGCATGTCCAACACCGTCAAGCACCTCAGCGGCATCGAGAAGCACCTGCTGCAGGCGCGCCCGGAAGGGGAGGGCTTTGTGGTCAACGGCAGCCTGCCCTGGGTGTCCAACCTGGGCGAATCGCATGTGTTTGCCGCCAGCGCCCAGCTGCCGGATGGCCGCTACATCATGTTCATGGCGCGTGGCGATGCCGCTGGCGTGACGCTCAAGCCCTGCCCGGAATTCTGTGCCCTGGAAGGCACGCGTACGCTGAACGTACGCTTTGTCGATGTGCGCATCGAGCAGGCTGACCTGCTGGCCGATGCCGAGCAGTTCGAGGATTTCATCCGCAGCATCAAGCCGGGCTTCATTCTGCTGCAGATCGGCATGGGTGCCGGCGTGATCGAGGCCTGCCTGAAGACGATTCGCGACAGCAACCTGGCCACGCCGAAGCCGAACGCCTATCTGGACGACCAGTACGACACCTTGCGCGCCGAGCTGGATGCATTGCTGCTGCGCACGCAGGAACTGGCCGATCAGGCCGATGCCGGCACGGTGGCCATGCTGCCGGTACTGGAAGTCCGGCTGGCGGCCAGCGAACTGGCGCTGCGTGCGGCACAATCGGCCGCGCTGCATGCAGGCGCAAAAGGCTATCTGATGCGCCATGCAGCGCAGCGACACTCGCGCGAGGCGCTGTTCGTGGCGATCGTGACGCCGGCGATCAAGCACCTGCGCCTGGAAATCGAACGCCTGCGTGCGCAAGGCTGAGCAACAAGGAAAGACAAGATGAAATGGATGTGCGGCCCCTGTGGCTATATCTACGACGAGGAAGAGGGCTACGCCCCGGACGGTATCGAACCGGGTACGCCGTTCCACAAGCTGCCGGATGGCTGGGTCTGCCCCGATTGCGGTCTGGGCCAGGATGAATTTTTCGAGATCCCCGAGTGATGACAGCTGCCGATGCTGCTGCGCCCCTGTTGCAGGGACGCGATATTTCGCTGGGCTACGCACGTGCCGATGGCAGCACCCAGTGGGTGCTGGAAGGCTTTTCCATTGACGTGCAGCCAGGCGAACTGATTGCGCTGCTGGGCCCCAGCGGTGTTGGCAAGTCCTCGCTGCTGCGCGTGCTGGCCGGCTTGCAGCCGCCGCAGAAAGGCCAGGTGCGGCTGTTTGGCGAGCCGCTGACGGCGCCGCATCCGCGTGCCGCCTTCGTGTTCCAGAGCGCCTCGCTGCTGCCCTGGCTCACGGTGCAGGACAACGTGGCCTTTGGCCTGTCCTTCAAGCACCAGCCGGCCATTGGCAAGCAGGCCGAGCGCGAACGCGTGCGTCAGGCGCTGACCGAGGTGAACCTGCTGCATGCGGCCACGCAGCACCCGTCGCAGCTGTCGGGCGGCATGGCGCAGCGTGTGGCGCTGGCACGTGCCTTTGCGCGCCAGCCCGAGGTGCTGATGCTGGACGAGCCGTTCAGCGCGCTGGACGAGATCACGCGGGGCGAAATGCAGGTGCTGCTGCGCGACCTGGTGACACGCCACCAGACTGCGGCCATTCTGGTCACGCACGATATCGATGAAGCCCTGACCGTGGCCGATCGCGTGCTGCTGATTGGCAATACGCCGGGCCGTCTGCTGGCCGAATGGCGGCTGGAGCAGCCTTACCCGCGCGATGATGTCGCCCTGACCATGAACGAACAGCGTTTGCAGATCCTGCAATCGATGCGCAATGCGCGCCTGTTCCAGCAGGACATGCACAGTCTCGAATACGTTATCTGAGCCGATCTTCCTGCATTTGCATTCATCTGCAGCCATCTGCACGATTTACCCGTTACTTCTGGAGAATTTCCATGGTTTCACGCCGCGACATGCTGAAGCTGGCCTCGCTGTTCACCGCTGCCGGCAGTCTGCCGCTGCTGCAGGCCTGCCAGCGCCAGCAGGCCAGCCAGCCCGATGCGCCCCTGCGCATCGGCTATTTGCCGATTACCGATGCCACGCCGCTGCTGGTGGCGCACAGCCAGGGCCTGTTCCAGGCCGAGGGGCTGAATGTGGAGCAGCCCAGGCTGTTCCGCAGCTGGGCCCAGCTGGTGGAAGCCTTCATCAGCGGCCAGGTGAATCTGGTGCACCTGCTGACGCCCATGACGGTGTGGGCACGCTATGGCAGCGAAAGCCCGCTCAAGGTGCTGATGTGGAACCACATGGCCGGCTCCGCGCTGACCGTGCTGCCCGATGTCAACACGGTGGCGGATCTGGGTGGCAAGACCGTGGCGATTCCGTTCTGGTACTCGATCCACAACGTGGTGCTGCAGCATCTGCTGCGCGAGGGCGGCCTGGAAGTGACCGAGAAGGATCCCGGCCCGAAGCAGGTCAAGCTGACCGTGATGGCGCCGTCCGACATGGTGGCGGCGCTGGCAGCCAAAAGCATTGCCGGCTTCATCGTGGCCGAACCGTTCAATGCCGCGGCCGAGCTGCAGGGCGTGGGCAAGGTGCTGCGCTTTACCGGCGATGTCTGGCGTGACCACGCCTGCTGCGTCACGGTGGCGCATGCGGCCGATGTGGAGCAGCGCCCCGAATGGATGCAGAAGGTGGCGAATGCCATGGTCAAGGCGCAGCTGTGGTCACGCGAGCATCGTCCCGAGGTGGCGCAGCTGTTGTCGGCCGATGGCGCCGGCAAGTACACGCCGCACCCGCTGCCGGTGCTGCAGAAGGTGTTGGCACCGGATGCTGCCGATCTGCAGCAGTATGTGCAAAGTGGCGCGATCCGCCATCCGGACTGGAGGCAGAACCGCATCGACTTCCAGCCCTATCCCTTCCCGAGCTATACCAGCGAGCTGGTAAAGCTGCTGCAGCAGACGCATATTGCCGGCGAACACCGTTGGCTGGCCAAGCTGGATCCGCAGCAGGTGGCGCAGGATCTGGTGGATGAGCGCTTTGTGCGCCAGGCCATCGAGAACACGCAGAGCCAGCAACTGTTCGGGCTGCCGGCCGATTACCGCCGCACCGAAACCATCGTGGCCTGAGCGCCAGCAGAAAGGATTGCATGTCGTCGATCAAGCAGGGGCCGTGGCGCTCCGCAACCCTGGCACTGGCCGGACTGGTGCTGCTGGCGGTGGCCTGGCAGCTGGGCGTGATGCTGCTCAGGACCGGCATGCCGATTGTCGGCCGCTTTGCGCCGCTGCCGACGCTGGACAGCCTGCTGTTCCTGCTGGGCGATGCCGGCATTTACGGCCATATCCTGGCCAGCCTGCAGCGCGTGCTGATCGGTCTGGCGCTGGCCCTGCTGATCGGCGTGCCGGTCGGGCTGCTGCTGGGCCGTTCACGCCTGGCCGAGCAGCTCAGTGGCGGTGCCTTCCAGCTGCTGCGCATGATCTCGCCGCTGTCCTGGATGCCGATTGCGGTGATGGTGTTTGGCGTGGGCGATGCGCCGATCTACTTTCTGCTGACCTTTGCCGCTGTCTGGCCGATCATCCTGAACACCAGTGCCGGCGTGAAGGCGATAGACCGCCACTGGCTGCAGCTGGGGGCATCGCTCAGCGCCACCCGCTGGGAGGCACTGCGCAGCATCATCTTCCCGGCGGTGGTCGGACATATCCTGACCGGCCTGCGGCTGGCGATTGGTGTGGTCTGGATCGTGCTGGTGCCTTGCGAAATGCTGGGCGTGAATGAAGGCCTGGGCTATTTCATCCTGGATACGCGGGATCGGCTGGCCTATTCGGAGCTGATGGCGGCGGTGCTGCTGATTGGCCTGATCGGCTGGCTGCTGGATGCACTGGCGCGCTGGCTGCACCGGCGCTGGGCGATGGCCTGACGACAAAGCCCCGTGGTTTGCACCACGGGGCTTTGTCATTGCAGGGCAGGGCGCGGTGGAGCGCCCCTGGGCTTTACTGACCCTCTTCGCCATTTGTCTGGCGGTAGCTGGCGGTATCCAGCCGCGCCTTGCCGGCCAGCGGATCGCCATTCGGGTAGCGCGTCGGGTTGTCGGCCATATAGCGGTCGTGCATCTGGTGCGCATCGTCCAGCAGGTCCAGCAGCTTCTGCTCGTCGCTCAGCAGGTGCTTGTAGTCTTCCGGAATGGCCAGCAGGGCCTGTTCCTCTTCCATCAGCTGGCGGTAATTCTGCTCGCGCAGGGCCGGATCGGCTTCGTAGTCCATGTCCAGATACTGCCTGGCATGGCGGCGCACGCTGGAGATGACGGTCAGGATCTTGCCCTTTTGCGACATCAGCGAGGCCACCACGGTGATGACCAGGATCACGCAGATCACGATCAGCGACTGGCCGGTGGTGACCTCGATCACGCTGACCGGGTTGCCGTCGTTGATGATGGGCACGTTGTTCTCGTGCAGCGCGTGCAGGATCAGCTTGGCACCGATGAAGGCCAGGATGATGGCCAGGCCGTACTTCAGGTACACCAGGCGCTCCAGCAGGCCGTCGATCAGGAAGTAGAGCTGGCGCAGGCCCATCAGCGAGAAGGCGTTGGCCGTGAACACGATGAAGGCGCTGTCGGTCAGGCCGAAGATGGCCGGGATGGAGTCGAGCGCAAACAGGATGTCGGTGGCACCGATGACCACCATCACCAGCAGCATGGGCGTCAGCGCGCGCTTGCCGTTCTGCAGGGTGAACAGCTTGTCACCGTCGTAGTAGTCGGTGGTGTGGAACATCTTGCGCGTCACGCGCACCACGATGTTCTGGTCCAGGCTTTCCTCTTCCTTTTCGGGGGCGAGCTGCTTGCCGGCCAGCATCAGCAGCAGGCCGCCAAAGATGTAGAACATCCAGGCAAAGGAGTTGAGCAGGGCGGCACCGGCCAGAATGAAGACTGCACGGGCAAAGATGGAGAACAGGATGCCGAACAGCAGCACTTTCTGCTGGTAGGCGTGTGGCACCTTGAAGCCCGCCATGATGATCAGGAACACGAACAGGTTGTCCACGCTCAGGGCTTTTTCGGTGATGTAGCCGGCAAAGTACTCCACGCCACGCTGGTGCCCGAAGGCGACCCAGACAAACACGCCGAACAGCAGGGCAATGGCCACGAACAGGATCGACCACATGGTCGATTCCTTTAGCGTTGGCGTGTGGGCCACGCGCACGTGGAAGAAGTAGTCATACAGGAACAGTCCGCCGATCAGGACGATCGTGACTATCCATGCCCAGGTGGGGATCATGCAGGGGTCCTTTCAGAAGCGGCAAGCCTGACGGCAGGCTTGCATGGGTATCAAAGGAATAATTAGAACGCAAAAACCGGACAGTTGCATGACGGCGACCGATTTCCGGAGACTGGAAGCAGGCAGCCGCTACAACGCTTCACGCTGGTGCGGAATGAACCGCCCCGGGTTTCGAGGAGGCTGGTTGGTTTAAGTGGACACCTCTGCCAAGGTGTTGCTGTCGGCAAGTTGCCTCCAGTAGTTTGCCTCAGCTTCTGCCGGCGGGATACCCCCGATCGGCGTGAGCAGTCGGACGTGGTTGAACCAGTGCACCCATTGCAGGGTCGCCAGTTCCACGGCTTCCCTGGTCTTCCAGGGGCCCCGGCGATGAATCAGTTCGGCCTTGTATAGCCCGTTGATGGTCTCGGCCAGCGCGTTGTC
>NZ_KB894769.1 GCF_000374625.1 Allobrachymonas chironomi DSM 19884
CAGAATGCCTATGTCGAGCGATTCAACAAGACCTATCGCACCGAAGTGCTGGACTGCTATGTGTTCGACTCACTGCATGAAGTACGGCAGATGACGCAGGACTGGCTGCACCGGTACAACCACCACCGGCCACACGAATCATTGGGTCGAATCCCGCCCGTCGAATACCGTGTGTCACAATTCCCCAACCTCTACTTCTGACTGGCTCAAGAATTCGAGGAGGCTACACCCGGGCTCTATGGTTCTTCACCATGGATGAGGCAGAAATTCTCAGTTTTCATGTCCCAGCAGGGCATGATCATCAGGAGGCAAGCGTTCGTCACGGGGTAAAGTTGGCTGCGATGGCGGATGCGTTGGAAGCCTTGCTCGGATCTCATGAATCTGCGCATGAGGTGCGTGACATACGGCGCATTGCTGTTCAGCACGGGTATCGCGTGAAGACCTAGGTCGTCGATGCAGCTAAACGGGTTGTCTCAGACTCTTTTGCCCGAAGGCCGTGGGGTCTGCTGGGCTCTCGGTGAGTTGTCTCAGACTCTGGCCCGGTAAACTGGGCACTTGGAAACCCCCGCCCCCTCCAAGAGTTGTCTCAGACTTTATTGGCATGGAACAGGGCCGGGCATGCACACGCCCAGCCCCTGTCAGCCCGCTCCATCTTTGCGTATGATGAGCCCTGCCGCACCAGCCTCATGCTGCGTTGCGGCATTTTCCGTAGCCGAACCCTCCATACCATGACCTCTCTTGCTGCCTACGCAGAAGCCGCCTTCCTCGGCCTGCTGCAGGGACTCACCGAATTCCTGCCGATTTCTTCCAGCGCACACCTGCGCATTGTCGGTCCGCTGCTGCCTTCGGGCGGTGACCCGGGCGCGGCGTTTACCGCCATCACCCAGATCGGCACCGAAGCGGCGGTGCTGATCTATTTCCGCCATGAGCTGTGGGCGATTCTCAAGTCCTGGTGGCAATCGGTGCTGAGCAAGGGCCGGCACATGGATGCCGATGCGCGCATGGGCTGGCTGATCCTGCTGGGTACCCTGCCGATTGCCATTCTGGGCCTGCTGTTCAAGGACGCGATCGAAACCCATTTGCGCAACCTCTACATCACCGCCACCATGCTGATCGTGTTCAGCCTGTTCCTGTGGCTGGCCGACCGCATAGCCAAACAGCGCCAGACGCTGGCCGAACTGAGCTGGCGCGACGGCCTGATCTTCGGTTTTGCGCAGGCCATGGCGCTGATTCCGGGTGTCTCGCGCTCGGGCGGCACCATCACGGCCGGCCTGCTGATGGGCTACACGCGGGAAGCGGCGGCGCGCTATTCCTTTCTGCTGGCGGTCCCGGCGGTGCTGCTGTCCGGCGGCTACCAGCTGCTGCGCAGCTTCCAGGTAGGCAGTCCGATTGCCCCCGGCCCGACGGCACTGGCCACACTGATCGCCTTTGTCACCGGCTATGCGGTGATCGTGGTGTTCCTGAAGTTTGTCTCCAGGAACTCCTACTTTGCCTTTGTGGCCTACCGCATCGTGCTGGGCCTGCTGGTGTTCCTGCTGCTGTACATGGGCGTGCTGACGCCCTGAGGCCAAGCCTGACAGGGCAGCCGCATCGGGCTGCCTGTCATCCAGGCTGCTGTCACTCCTGCGCTGCCGGTTCTGCCACGGCTGCTGCCTGCGCATCCACCGCCTGTTCCGCCCGTGCCGCTGCATAAGCCGCACGGGCTTCTTCCAGGCTAGCCACCGTACCATCAGCCTGTTCCTCCGTTGCGGCGTCTGCTGCCTCGGAAGCCAGAAGCGCGGCCTGGGCCGCGGTCACGGCTGCTTCGGCAGCCTCCACGGCAGCGTCATGAGCGCTGTCACCGTCTTCCGCCCAGGCCACATCATCTGTCTGCGTGCGTGCGCTGACATCGTCATGCATGCTGGCCAGCATGTAGCCCATCAGTGAACCCTTGACCGCCTCGCGCAGGCTGACCGCCTGCTCCGGCTGGATTCTGGCCACCGGCCCGGATGGCACGTCACCGTAGATTCTGCTGCCCATGGTCTTGACCTTCACATAGTCCTCTTCGTCGCCCAGGTGCAGGTCGTAGCGCTTGTCCTCGCGCAGCAGGCGGCCGCGGCGATCCAGCCACAGCCACTGCGTGATGGTGGAATCGTCCAGCGTGCGCGCCACGATCTTGTCGAGGCTGCCAGGCGCGTCCTCGACCGCATCGGCGTGGCTGCCGGATTCCGCGCTGACCGTGGCATCCGGCGTGGCGTTCGGGGCGCTGTCCCCGCTGAGCCTGTCCATTGCCGGAGTGTCAGCCTGATCCGGGAGCTGCGCTGCAGCTGCGGTTGCCTGCGACGGCTTCTGGAGGCCGCCCCCCATGCCGACCAGCACATCCAGCAGCTGGCCGACCTTTTCACGGTTCCTGTCTTCGCGCACGGTTTGCACGATGCCGTCCCGGTTGTCACGCAGGAAATTGCGGTTCTGCAGCAGCGCGGTACGCAGCGGCACCTGGTAGCGGATCTTGCGATAGGCTCCCGGCACCTGCGGACCGTCTTCCAGCGGCTCGTAGCCGATCGCTCCGGCATCGGCATGTTCCAGCGCATAGCTGCGCTGCTGGCGCAGGATGCCGTACAGCTTCATCGCATCCACCTTCCGGTTCAGCGGCCCCAGACCGATGCGTATCGGCTTGTCACGCGTGACCGGGTTCATCAGCATGCTGATGGCTTCGGCGTCCCAGTACAGCTGGCGATTGCGCACATCCACCAGGAACGGCATGTGGTAGCTCTGGCTGGAGGTGCGGGTACGGTAATCCATGCCGGACACATGCTCGATACGGCCAGTGCTGCCATCCACCACGGTATCGCCCTGGAACCGGATGTTGCGCAGCATGTGCAGATAGCCGCTGCCCAGGTTGCCCACCACGCCCAGCAGGTCCAGTTCGCGGTTGTCGGCCGCGATTCCGGCCAGCATGTCTTCATCGGCATCTGCATCGCTGCCGTCGGCAGGCTTCTGCTGCGGCTTGGCGATTCTTGTCGCGGGCTCACCCTCACGGGACGCATCGACGGGAGCCTTGCCGGCCATGCCGCGCAAGGCCTCGCGCGCAGCGCCCAGCGCCGTCCCCGCCTCGCCACTGGCCAGGATCTCCTCGCCCTCTGCGCCCATCAGCGATTCGGCCAGCTCCTGCAGCGATTGCGACAGTTCGACATCTTCCAGCCGGACTTCGCTCTGAACCCGGTAGCTGGTCGCCTCCTGCTGCTGGCGCATGCTGGCCCAGGCCGCCGAGGCAGCAGTCGGGTATGTGTCGTAAAAGCTGCTGCAGGCACCCAGCGAGCCGGCCAGGGGGAGCAGGGTCAACAGGCGGGCATGACGGCGGACAGGATGGGTGGACATGATGCTGGCTCCAGATGACATATGAAATTGAAAATTGTTGGCGCAGATTATGCAGGCTTCAGGACAGCTCATGACAAGGCATCGCACCGGGCCTGACGGCCAGACCCACAACTCCCCGGGGATTCAGGGGCATGCCACAATCGGGTTTTCTGCCAACGCATCCCTTGTGGACCCTGCCCTGACCGCCATGGACCTTCCTGCCCACCAGCTCAGCATGACCGTGCTGATGACGCCCGATACCGCCAACTTCTCCGGCAATGTGCACGGAGGGCATCTGCTCAAGTTGCTGGACCAGGTGGCTTTTGCCTGCGCCAGCCGCTATGCCGGCCATTATGTGGTGACGCTGAGCGTGGACCAGGTGGTATTCCGCCAGCCGATTCACGTTGGCGAACTGGTGACGCTGCTGGCTGCTGTCAACTACACCGGCTCGTCCTCCATGGAAATCGGCATCAAGGTGCTGGCCGAAAACATCCGCACCCAGGACAAGCGCCACGTCAACAGCTGCTTCTTCACCATGGTGGCGGTGGACGAGAGCGGCAAGCCGACCGCCGTGCCGCCGCTGCGCCCGTTCACGCCGGAAGAAAAGCGCCGCTACGCCGCCGCCGAGCTGCGCAAGACCATGCGCCGCGAGATGGAGCAGCGTTACGCGGCAATTCGCGAGGAATCCTGATCAGTTCCTGAACACCGGCTTGCGCTTTTCCAGGAAGGCGTCGATGCCTTCGGCGGCATCGTCTTCCATCATGTTGCAGGCCATCGATTCGGCTGCCAGCGCATAGGCATCGGCCAGTGGCAGCTGGCGCTGGCGCTGGAACATGGCCTTGCCGTGGCGGATCGCTGCCGGGCTCTTGGCGCAGATGCTGCTGGTGTACTCGGCAATCGCGGCATCGAGCTGCCCGGCCGGCACCACGCGGTTCACCAGGCCCCAATCCTGCGCCATGGGCGCATCGATGAAGCGGCCCGTCACCAGCATGTCAAAGGCATTCTTCGCGCCCACATTGCGCGACAGCGCCACCGAGGGCGTGGCACAGAACAGGCCGACATTGATGCCCGATACGGCAAAGCGCGCTTCTTCTGCCGCCACCGCCAGATCGCAGGTGGCCACCAGCTGGCAACCGGCTGCAGTGGCCACGCCATGCACACGCGCAATCACCGGTACCGGCAGCGCCACAATTGACTGCATCAGCGCCGCACAGCGCGCAAACAGGGTCTGGTAGTAGTCCTTGCGATACTGGCTGCGCATTTCGCGCAGGTCATGGCCGGCACAGAAGGCCTTGCCGCGCGCGGCGATCACCACGCAGCGGATGCTGCTGTCGGCAGCGATATCGGCAAGGGCCTCTTCGAGCGCCCCCATCATCGCTTCGGACAAGGGGTTGAACTGGCGCGGGCGGTTCAGCCACAGGGTGCAGACGCCGTCGGCGCGCTCCAGTTGCACATACGGTTCATCGGCGGGGGTAGCGGTACTGCTCATGCGGACTCCAGTGACAAAACGCGCTACAGGATACACTGGGACACTCCGGCCCGCCATGGGCTGTTACCCGCAAGACCTGCCTTTTCCCGTCATGACCGCTGCCGTACCCGCCCTTCCCCGCCTGCCTGGTGCCCGCATCTACATGGTGGGTGGTGCCGTGCGCGATACCCTGCTCGGCCTGCCGGTGCAGGACCACGACTGGGTTGTCGTCGGGGCCACGCCGGAGCTGATGGTGGCGCACGGCTTTGTGCCGGTGGGCAAGGATTTTCCGGTGTTCCTGCACCCGGACACGCACGAGGAATACGCGCTGGCGCGCACCGAACGCAAAACCGCGCGCGGCTACAAGGGCTTTGCCATCCATACCGATCCCGGCGTGACCCTGGAAGAAGACCTGGCGCGCCGCGACCTGACCATCAACGCCATCGCCCGGGCCGAAGACGGCAGCCTGGCCGATCCGTTCCAGGGTCAGCGCGACCTGCAGCAGCGTGTGCTGCGCCATGTGACCGATGCCTTTGGCGAGGATCCGGTACGCATCCTGCGCCTGGCGCGCTTTGCCGCACGCTTCAGCGACTTCCACACCGCCCCGGAAACGCTGGCACTGATGCAGCAGATGGTGGAGGACGGCGAGGCCGATCACCTGGTGGCGGAGCGCGTCTGGCAGGAAATCAGCCGCGGCCTGCTGGAGCAGCGCCCGTCGCGCATGCTGCAGGAACTGCGTGCCAGCGGTGCACTGCAGCGCATCCTGCCCGAAGTGGCGGCCCTGTACGGTGTGCCGCAACGCGCCGAGTACCACCCGGAAATCGATACCGGCGTGCATCTGGAAATGGTGCTGGACATGGCGGCCCGGCTGCAGACGCCGCTGACCGTGCGCTTTGCCTGCCTGTGTCACGACCTGGGCAAGGCCACCACGCCGGCGGATGTGCTGCCACGCCATATCGGCCACGAGCAGCGCAGCGTGCAACTGCTGCGCGGGCTGTGCGAACGCCTGCGCGTGCCGGTCGCCTGCCGCGAGCTGGCCGAAGTGGTGGCCCGCGAGCACGGCAACATCCACCAGAGCCTGGAGTTTTCACCGGTAGCCACGGTGCGTCTGCTGGAGCGCTGCGACGCGCTGCGCCAGCCGGAACGCTTTGCCGAGGTGCTGCTGGCCTGCGCATGCGATGCCCGCGGCCGGCTCGGTTTTGCCGAACGCCCCTACCCGCAGGCGGCACGCCTGCAGGCTGCGCTGGACCGGCTGCGCACGCTGGACGAAGGCGCCATCGCACGCCAGCTGCAGCAACAGTGGCAGACCCCGGATGGGACGCGCCCGGCCAACCCCGGGGAACAGATCCGCCAGGCCATCCACGCCGCGCGCGTGCAGTTGCTGCAGGACGCTGACGCGCAGGCCTGACAAGGCTGTTGCGGACACCGGGGCAAGCGTGCCTCGTCCAGCTCCGGCACGCAGCAGGCTGCCGGATATCTTGTGCTGCCGCCCATGGTCTGCGGATCAGCGGTACGCTACACTAGCAATGCAGGTAGCATTTCCATGCCGGTTCCGGAATCCCGTTTAGCCCTTTTCTCTCATGCCCCACTTTCTGGTTGTAGAAGACGACACCATTCTCCTGGACGCCCTGACCAGCAAGCTCAGCCAATGCGGCTACCAGGTCAGCACTGCCACCACCGGGCTGGAAGCGCAGAAGCTGCTCCAGGAGCACAAGTTCGATGGCCTGGTGCTGGATCTGGGGCTGCCGCTGCTGGACGGCTTGGAGTTGCTGCGCTGGTTGCGCCAGCGTGATGAAACCCTGCCGGTGATGGTGCTGACCGCCCGTATCAATATCGAGGACCGGGTAGCCGGCTTGCGCGCCGGAGCCGATGACTACCTGATCAAGCCCTTTGCCATGGCCGAACTCAAGGCCCGCATCGAGGCCCTGCTGCGCCGCTCCAACCTGCAGGCGCCTGTTGCCGTGCTGGCCCCGCAGGACAGCAGCGCACCGCCGGTGCTGCGCCTGGACCCGGTCGGACGCAGCGCCTGGCTGCAGGATCAGGAGCTTGAGCTGGCCCCGCGTGAATGGACGCTGCTGCGCCTGCTGACCGAACATTTCGGCAATGCCATCAGCCGCGCCCAGATCATTGCCGCCTGGGAACAGGACGCCGATGCGGCCGCCAACCTGATGCAAACCAACACGCCCGAGGTCTATATCCACCGTCTGCGCAAGAAGCTGGAGCATTCGCCGGTGACCATCCGCACGGTACGCGGACTGGGATACATGCTGCGCAACCGCTAAGGGCAGCCAGGGGGCGGCATGGGGGCGCTGACACAGAAAACCATCCGCGGCTCGCTGCTGCGCTGGCTGCTGATACCGGCCTGGGTGCTGGGCGGGCTGGGACTGCTGGCCAGCCTGCTGATGCACAACCTGACGCACCGCAACCACCTGGTGGAGCACGCCCATGATGAGCTGTGCCGCATCGGACGCATGTACCAGCCCGATGCCCCGCTGCAGCAATCGCTGTCCCGGATGGAGCTGGCCAGCACCCTGTTTTCCACTGCTACCAGCCATGGCCACCCGCACTTCCGCTTCAACACCCTGCCCACGCTGCTGAGCGTGGGGGGCCCGCCGATCCCGGTGCCGGAGGATGCCTGGCGCTACCAGCAGGATGGCTGCGAAGTGCGCGTGCACACCATCTGGGACCAGGGCAGCCGGCAGCAGGTGACCTCACTGCTGATCACGCCCGAGCGTGCCGGAGACAAGCGCATGCTGGTGCAATCGGTGCACTTTGCCCCTGTCATCAACTGGCGTGTCCGGGACCTGGGACTGCAAATGGCCATTTCCACGGTGGTGGTCGCCATCGTGTTCAGCCTGATCGTGCTGCTGGGCGTGCGCCGTGGCCTGCAGCCGCTGGCGAATCTGGTCACCGCCATCCGCCAGCTGGACAGCAGCAAGCCCGGCCCTATCCATGTGGACAAGCCACCGCGTGAAATCCGCTATCTGGAGGACACGCTGAACCAGCAGTTGCAACGCATTGGCGACCATGTGCAGCGCGAACGCCAGTTCCTGAACGATGCCGCCCACCAGCTGCGCACGCCGATTGCCGGCATCATGAACCAGGCCGAGCTGGCGCTGGACGACACCGATGCGCAGCAGGTGCGCCAGCGCCTGCAGCACATTCTGCAGGCCGCGGAACGCGGTGCCACGCTGATCCGTCAGCTGCTGATGCTGTCACGCGGCTACGAAAATGGCTCGCTGGGAGCCGTGCCCTTTGACCTGCCCCAACTGGCACGCGAGGTAGCCTTGCAATGGGCCGGCCCGGCCGCCGATGCCGGCATCGAGATCAGCTACGAAGGCGAGGCACAGGGCCTGATGGCCGGCAACCCGGAACTGATCCGGGAGGCGCTGGGCAACCTGCTGGACAACGTCATCAAGCACGCCCGCCACGCCACCGAAGCCGTTGTCAGCGTGCATGCCGATTCGCAACAGGGTCGGTGCATGCTGGTGCTGCAAGTGCAGGACAACGGCAAAGGCGTCACGCCGGAGCAGCTGCAGCACCTGTTCGAACGCTTCTGGACCTGCGATGACAACCAGGGCAACGGCATCGGACTGGCGCTGGTCAGGGAAATCGCCCAGGCCCACCAGGGCCGGGTGGAGGCCGTGCTGCGGCAGCCCCGCGGGCTGCTGGTGCGCATGTGCCTGCCCGCCGCAGTGGCCTGAGCCGGCCGTGACTTACAGCATGCGCAGCCGGTCCCCGCCGGCAAAACCCTGCGCCGCCCAGGGCTCGCCCTTGCACAGGCCGATAACCTTGAACAGCTCGCCCATTTCGTGCTCCATGAGCAGCTTCTGCGCCATGGTGCGGGTGGGCAGGTCAGAGGCTTCCATGCGCTGTGCCAGCCCCAGATTGAGCAGAAACCAGCCCTGGCTGGTGTAACCCAGAATCTCCAGCCCGGCCTGCTGTGCCGCCACCGCCACGCCGGTAAAGTTGACGTGGGCGGTGATGTCCTTGTCTCCCACCGCCAGCAGCGGGTTGTCATCGGCGCGGTGACCCTGGTGGCACATCAGGGTACCGCCGTCGCGCTGCGGATGGTAGTACTCGCGCTCGCCAAAGCCGTAATCGATGAAGAAGGCCGCCCCCTGCTGCAGATGCTGCGCCAAGGTAGCGATGAAGGCCTCGCCCTGCGGATGGATTTCGGTCAGGTAGTCATGGTCGCCGGGCACGTCCAGCGGCGGGCGCAGCGCCGTGGGCCGGTCTTCCCAGATCCATTGGCCATCGGCCGTGCAGGCCACGCCACGCTCGTGCCAGACACCGGCCACGCGGTGCAACAGCTGCACCGGCATGGCATCCAGCACCTCGTTGCCCAGCACCACGCCGCGCATCTGCTCCGGCAGCGCATCGGCCCACTGCACGATGCCGCCAAAGCGCGCCAGGCGCTGCTGCTGGCGTGCGCGCAGACTGCCGGAGACATCGACAATCGTGTAACGGCGCAGCGCCACGCCCTGCTGCTGCAGGCCGTCCAGCACCTGCTCCGCCAGCGCGCCGCTGCCGGCACCAAACTCCCAGACCTCGTCCGTGCCGGTCGCCTGCAAGGCCTCGGCCACCTGCACCGCCAGCGTCTGGCCAAACAGCGGGCTGAGCTCGGGCGCCGTGACAAAATCGCTGCCGTCCTGCGGCAACCGGCCCAGCTTGCGGCTGCCATGCGCGTAATAGCCCAGCCCCGGCGCGTACAGCGCCAGATGCATGAAACGGTCAAACGGCAGCCAGCCGCCGGCATCGTGCACGGCAGCGCGTATCATGGCAGACAGGGCAGCATCCGGCGCACCGGATGCAGGACGGGAAGACAGCGGAATCGACATGGCAGCAATCTACCATCGAACGCCGCTTCCCTGCCGGCCCCGCAACCGCTTTTTCCCCTGATTCACCCGCATGACCCACACGACCGACGCCCGCCGTACCGTGCTGATCACCGGCGGTGCCCGCCGCCTGGGTGCCGTGCTGTGCCAGACCTTTGCCGCCGCCGGCTGGCAGGTGCTGTGCCACTACCAGCACAGCGCCCGCGAAGCCCTTGCCCTGCAGCAGCAGCTGGCCGATGCCGGCACGCCCATCACGCTGTATCAGGCCGATCTGGCCGATGCCGCCCAGCGCCAGGCCATGATGCAGGCGATTGCCGAACAGCACGGCCCGCTGCAGGCCCTGGTCAACAACGCCTCCATGTTCGATGCCGATGGCGGCCACGATTTCCCGCTTGCACTGGCGCGCCAGCAACTGGAAGTGAATCTGCTCGCGCCGCTGGACCTGACCCGCCAGATGGCGGCCCAGCACCCGGCCGATGCCGTGGCCGCCTGCATCGCCATCCATGTGCTGGACCAGAAGGTCTACAACCTGAATCCGGACTATTTCAGCTACTCGGTCAGCAAGCTGGCGCTGGAACGCGCGGTGGAACTGCAGGCCCAGGCGCTGGCCCCGCGCACCCGCGTCTGCGGCGTGGCACCCGGCCTGATGCTGGTCAGCGGTCCGCAAACCGATGCCAACTTTGCCGCTGCCAGCCGCGCCAACCTGCTGCGCCGCCCGCTGGATCCACAGGATGTGGCCCGGGCCTGTGTCTTCCTGGCCGACAACCCGGCCATCACCGGCAGCACGCTGTGCGTGGATAATGGCCAGCACCTGGTTCCCCTGCCGCGCGACATCATGTTCGTGGTGGATGAACTGCTCCAGCAACACCTGCCCCCCACCCCATGAACACGCCTACCCACTGGAACGAATCCCTGGCCCTGACCTGCCGCCGCCTGTTTCTGCGCGATTACGAGGTGCACATCAACATCGGCGTGCACGATTTTGAAAAGCTCGGCCCGCAGCGCGTGCGCGTGAACGTGGACATGTACGTGCTGTTGAGTGAATCCACGCCAGTGCAGGACAAGGTACATGAGGTCGTCGATTACGACTTCATCCGTCGCACCATTGCCGCCCGCGTCGGCGCCGGCCATATCGAGCTGCAGGAAACCCTGTGTGATGATGTGGCCGACACCCTGCTCACCCACCCCAAGGTGCGGGCAGTGCGGGTGTCGACCGAGAAGCCGGATGTCTATCCGGACTGCGATGCCGTGGGCGTGGAGGTGTTCCGCCTCAAGGACGCCGCACTTCTACCGGGTTGAAGCCGGGCTCGCCGGCCAGATTCGTCACCGGCTCACCGGCACGATGCAGCGCCGCTGTCTGGGCGTGGCATTGCGACACGATGTCGCGCGCACACTCGCCGCAGCAGCCGCACTGGGTGGCCACGCCCAGCTCCAGCTGGATCTCGTCAAAGCTCATGCCGTTGCGTGCATGGCGGGCGATGTCACGGTCGGATACGCGCTGGCAAAGACAAACAATCATGGTCGATTCCGGATACGGGAAGTACAGCAGGTGCTGCGATAAGCCGCATCTTAATTGATAATTGTTTTTATTCTCAAACCCTGTCGACATCAGGGTTGTATCCAGGCTACACCGGGCGCGGTCCCAGCATGCGCGCCGGGTCCACCAGCTGGTCAAACTGCTCCGGCGTGACCACGCCCAGCTCCAGCGCCACCTCGCGCAAGGTGCGGCCCTCGCGGTGCGCCTGCAAGGCCACCCTGGCGGTCTGGTCGTAACCGATCACTGGTGCCAGCGCCGTGGCCAGCATCAGCGAACGCTGCAGCAGTTCGGCCACCCGCGCCTCTTCCACCTCGATGCCTTGCGCACAATGCTGGTCAAAGCTGCGCATGCCGTCGGCCAGCAGACGCACGCTCTGCATGGCGTTGTGCATGGCCATGGGCCGGAACACATTCAGCTCGAAATTGCCGGATGCGCCGCCGATGCCGATGGCCACATCGTTGCCCAGCACCTGCGCCGCGATCATGGTCAGCGCCTCGGACTGGGTCGGGTTCACCTTGCCCGGCATGATGGATGAGCCGGGCTCGTTGGCCGGAATGCGCAACTCGCCAATGCCGGCACGCGGGCCGCTGGCCAGCCAGCGCACATCGTTGGCGATTTTCATCAGGGCACAGGCCAGGGTTTTCAGGCTGCCATGCGCCTGCACCACCGGGTCCATGCTGGCCAGGGCGGCAAAGGTGTTGTCGGCCTGCACATAAGGCAGTCCGGTGCTGCGCGCCAGTTCGGCTGCCACGGCCTGGCCAAAGCCCTCAGGCGCATTCAGCCCGGTGCCCACTGCCGTGCCACCCACTGCCAGCGCCTGCAGACCCGGCAAGGAAGCCCGCACCTGGATGGCCGCCTGGCGCAGTTGCGCCGCCCAGCCGGAGATCTCCTGCCCCACCGTCAAGGGCGTGGCATCCTGCAGATGGGTGCGCCCGATCTTGATGATGTGGGCAAAGGCATCGCGCTTGGCCTCGAGTGTGCCGGCCAGCCCGTCCAGCGCCGGCAGCAGCTGCTGCTGCAAGGTACCGGCCAGCGCCACATGCATGGCCGTGGGAAAAATGTCGTTGCTGGACTGGTTGCGATTGACATGGTCATTCGGGTGTACCGCCTGCCCCTGCAGCAGCTGACTGGCCCGGTGCGCCAGCACCTCGTTCATGTTCATGTTGCTTTGGGTGCCGGAGCCGGTCTGCCAGATCGACAGCGGAAACTCGTCGGCCCACTGGCCATCCATGACCTCCTGCGCCGCCTGCGCCACGGCTTGCGCCACTTCGGGCGGCAACTCGCCCAGCGCGCCATTCACGCGCGCACAGGCCTGCTTGACCCGCGCCAGCGCCTGCACGAAGGCAGGCGGGCAGCGTTCGGTGGATATGGCAAAAAAGTGCAGCGAGCGCTGCGTTTGCGCGCCCCACAGGCGATCGGCCGGCACCTGCACCGGCCCCAGGCTGTCGTGTTCCAGACGGTATTCCATGACCATCCCCTCCCCTGTTGCGGGCAGGCACGGCTGCCCTGATCGACATCGCCCGTTGCGGGCTGACCAGACTCAGCCGATCTGGCTTTGCAGGTAATTCTGCAGGCCCAGATCCTCGATCAGGTCCAGCTGGGTTTCCAGCCAGTCCATGTGCTCCTCGTTTTCATCCTTGAGCTCGACCAGCAGCGCCCGCGACACATAGTCCTGCTCCGCCTCGCAAAAGGCAATCGCCTCGACCAGGGTCTGGTGCTTTTTCTGTTCCAGGCGCAGATCACATTCCAGCGCCTCCTGGGCATCCTCGCCCAGCAGCAGCTTGCCCAGATCCTGCAGATTGGGCAGGCCGTCCAGCAGGAAGATGCGCTGGACCAGCTTGTCCGACATCTTCATTTCCTCGATCGACTGCTCGTACAGCTGCTTGCCCAGTCCGTCCAGGCCCCAGTTCTTGAGCATGCGCGCATGCATGAAATACTGGTTGATGGCGATCAGGGAATCGCCCAGCACGGCATTGAGCTGCTTGTGGATGGCGGCTTGGCTTTTCATGATGACGCCTCCTTAGCTGGCCTGGCTTTGCAGGTAGTTCTTCAGGCCCACCTGATCGATCAGGCGCAGCTGCTGCTCCAGCCAGTGGGCATGGTCTTCCTCGGTGTCCTTGAGCTGTTCGACCAGCATTTCGCGACTGACATAGTCCTGGTGCTGTTCGCACAGGGCCACGCCCTTTTTCAGCGCATCGCGCACGCGCAGCTCGACTTCCAGATCGGCCTGCAGCATGGAGGGCACATCGTTGCCCAGTACCAGCGCCTCGGGCACCATGTCGGGCATGCCTTCCAGCATCAGAATGCGCTGGATCAGCGCGCTGGCATGCTGGGTTTCGTCGTCCATCTCGTGGTTGATGCGCTCGTACAGCTTGTCGTAGCCCCACTCGTGGTACATGCGGGAGTGGATGAAATACTGGTCGCGTGCTGCCAGTTCGCCAGCCACCAGAGTGTTGAGATAAGCAATGACTTCGGGATGACCTTTCATGGGGTGCCTCTTCTGGTTGTGATGGGAATGGCAACAAGCATACCTGCAATGCCGGCAGGCGTCTGCAACAGGCTGCATGCCGACAGCAACTTCAGGATATCTCCTGATGCCGCAACGGCCCGGCGGCCAGTGGCAGACAGTACACAGGTCGCTGGACGGGTCATGTCCCGCCTCGTAAAATCATGGGTTTACCTGATGATGCGCGCCCTAGCGGGCCGCCCTGTGCTGCCCATGTCTGCCACCCTGCCGCTTTCCGACGCCCCGCCCGCCACCAAGCCTGCCAAGGATTCTCCCGAGGCGCGCCAGCTACGCGAGATGCGCAAGCTGGAAAAACGCCTGAACCGCCAGGTCGGCCAGGCGATTGTCGACTTCAACATGATCGAGGAAGGCGACAAGGTGATGGTGTGCCTGAGCGGCGGCAAGGACAGCTACACCCTGCTGGACGTGCTGATGAAGCTGCAGAAGCGCGCGCCGATCCGCTTTGAGCTGGTGGCGGTCAACCTGGACCAGAAGCAGCCGGGCTTTCCGTCCGACGTGCTGCCGGCCTACCTGGACAGCGTGGGCGTGCCCTACCATATCGAAACCCAGGACACCTACAGCGTGGTCAAGCGCGTGGTGCCCGAGGGCAAGACCATGTGCAGCCTGTGCTCGCGCCTGCGCCGCGGCGCACTGTACACGGTGGCGCGCCGGCTGGGCTGCAACAAGATCGCGCTGGGCCACCACCGCGACGATATCGTGGCCACCTTCTTCCTGAACCTGTTCTTTGCCGCCAAGATCAAGAGCATGCCGCCCAAGCTGGTAACCGACAACGGCGAGTTCATGGTGATCCGCCCGCTGGCCTATGTGAAGGAAGCCGATACCCTGGCCTGGGCCGAGCACATGCAGTTCCCCATCATCCCCTGCAACCTGTGCGGCAGCCAGGAGCACCTGCAGCGCAAGCAGGTCAGCAACATGCTCAAGGAGTGGGAAAAGCAGTACCCCGGCCGCACCGAGCTGATCCTGACCGCGCTGCAAAACGTGGTGCCTAGTCACCTGCTGGACCGCAAGCTGCACAACTTTGCCGATCTGCAGATCACCGGCATTCCCGATGCCGATGGCGACAAGGCCTTTGACGAGGAAGAGCGCATTCCGCCGCTGGTCGCCATTGACGCCGACAGCATTCCGCTGGCGCGCGGCTGAGCGCAGCCGTGCCAAAGCAGGGATAATGCCGGCATGTCCTCTGTCGCCGCCGCCACCCGCCTGCTGATCATTCGCCATGGCGAAACCGACTGGAATGCCCAACGGCGCATCCAGGGGCATACCGACATCCCGCTCAATGCCGTGGGGCACCAGCAGTCACGGCTGCTGGCCCAGGTACTGACCGACAGCCCGATCCACCATGTCTACAGCAGTGATCTGCTGCGGGCCGCCGAAACGGCCGAGGCCATTGCCGCCCCGCATGGCGCCCCGGTGGCGCGCACGCCGCAATTGCGCGAGCGCCACTTTGGTGCCATCGAGGGCAGCAGCTTCATCGATTTCGAACAGCACTACCCGCAGGACTCGCTGCGCTGGCGCAAGCGCGACCCGGCCTGGGAGCCGCCTGGCGGTGGCGAATCGCTGCAGCAACTGCGTGACCGCATCGTGCAGACCGTGCTGGAAATTGGCCGCCAGCACAATGGCGAGCATGTGGCCATCGTGACGCATGGCGGCGTGCTGGATGTGCTGTACCGCGCTGCCACCCGCCAGGGCCTGCAGGCCCCGCGCACCTGGTACCTGCCCAACTGCGCCATCAACCGCCTGCTGTGGACACCCGAAGGCCTGACGCTGATCGGCTGGGGCGACACGCGGCATCTGGAGGCGCTGGAGGGCGCGCCGCTGCAGGATAGCAGCGTGCGCTGAGAATCAGGCTTCCAGCAGGCTGCGCAGCATCCAGGCGGTTTTTTCGTGCACGTCGATGCGCTGGGTCAACACATCGGCCGTGGGCTGGTCATTGGCCTTGTCCACTACCGGGAACAGTTCGCGCGCGGTACGGGCGGTGGCTTCCTGCGCCAGCACCAGGTGGCGGATCATGTCGTCGGCCTTGGGCACGCCTTCCACTTCCTCGATCGAGGCCAGCTGGACAAACTCCTTGTAGGTGCCCGGTGCCGGGAAACCCAGGGCACGGATGCGCTCGGCGATCACGTCCAGGGCGTTCCACTGCTCGGTGTACTGGTCCATGAACATCACGTGCAGGCTGTTGAACTGCGGGCCGGTGACGTTCCAGTGGAAGTTGTGCGTCATCAGGTACAGCGTGTAGCTGTCGGCCAGCAGGCGCGACAGGCCTTCGGCAATCTTCTTGCGGTTGGCGTCGGAAATGCCGATGTTGACGGGTAGGGAAATGCTTTTCTTGGCCATGAAGTGCTCCTTGTCAAAGTGGGGAACAGCGGTACCCGCTGTCGTGATGACTTCATTGTAAGGACCGGAGCCTGACTTGCTGCGCATGTGCACTTATGACGGTCTTAGACAGGATTTATGGCTGGCTGGCCATTCCCGCCACCGAGCCCGTCCACTCACGGCTGCACCGCCTCCAGCAGCAACTCCAGCAACAGCTGGTTGCCCTCGGGCTCCGGCAGCGCCAGCAGTTTGCCGACCATGTCCAGCTCCGGGTTGCAGAACATGCTGCTGATGGCGCGGCCCATGGCGTGTTCGTCGTATCCTGCCATCGGGTAACGCTCCGGATGCCGCTGCAGCTCGTCGGCTACCAGACGGGCGAATTGGGCGCGCGCCCGTTCCAGGCCTGCCGTATCCGGCCTGGCAACCGCCGGACTTTGCCGGATTGCGGCCAGCATGGCGTCACGCGTCAGCTGCAGGGCCTGATCCAGCTCGGTGGTGGACATGGCAGACAGCGCCCGCAGCTCCATGCGCATCCAGTCGCCTGCCGTGATCAGGTCGGAGGTGATGACACGGCAATCGTCGGCCTGCAGGGTGCGCAAAAAGGGCCGGGTCAGAGCGACTTGCTGACGCCAGGCCGACGCCGGCAGGCGCACCAGGCCAAGCTCCAGCAGCGTGGGCGGTGCGCCACCTTCACTCGGCGGCTTGCCATGCCAGAACAAGGTATCCGGATGGCGTTTTTCCATGAAGCTGAAGCCCAGACCATCCAGCAGGCTGATGCCCTGATAGCGCGTATCCGCTTCCACCGCGCGCGCATGCTGCAGGAACAGCGCCTTGTGCGTGTCCGGCAGCGCATAGGTCTGGATACGCTGCGCAACAGCATCGAAGCGCTGCTGGGCCACAGCCGGCAGGGGCTGGGCGGCACGCTGCTCCAGGCTGGTGCTGCAGCCCGTCAGCAGGAGCAAGCCCAGCAGGGAGGACAGACTGGCATGTCGGAATCGGTTCATGGGCATCACACAGGTAAAGGGGAGCCACGCCGCCGCCCGGGGTCAGGCTGGCGGTGGCTAGCCGCAATGAGCGTACCACAGTAAAATCATGACTTTGCACGCGATCCGGGTCCTGTGTCCCGGATGTTCGCGCCTCCAGCCGCCCCTGCGCGGCTTTTTTCTATCTTTCCCAAAACCCGATCCCGTGTCCTACGCCTCCGAAACCCGCCGTCGCCGCACCTTTGCCATCATCTCCCACCCGGATGCCGGTAAAACCACCCTGACCGAGAAGCTGCTGCTGTTCTCCGGCGCGATCCAGATCGCCGGCGCGGTGAAGGGTCGCAAGGCCAGCCGCCATGCCACCTCGGACTGGATGGAGATCGAGAAGCAGCGCGGCATTTCGGTTGCCTCGTCGGTGATGCAGATGAGCTACCGCGATCACGTGATCAACCTGCTGGACACACCCGGCCACAAGGACTTCTCGGAAGATACCTATCGTGTGCTGACAGCCGTGGACAGCGCGCTGATGGTGATCGATGCCGCCAACGGCGTGGAAACCCAGACCCGCCGCCTGATCGAGGTCTGCCGCCAGCGCGATACGCCCATCATCACCTTCGTCAACAAGATGGACCGCGAGGTGCGTGACCCGCTCGACATCCTGGACGAGGTGGAGCGCGAGCTGGGCATGCCCTGCTGCCCCATCACCTGGCCAGTGGGCCAGGGCAAGAGCTTTGGCGGCATCATCAACCTGCGCACGCAGAGCATGACGGTGTTCCAGGCCGGCAGCGAAAAGCGTCCGCAGGATTTCGAGGTGATTCCGCTGAGCGATAGCGACTCGCTGCGCGCGCGCTTCGGCAAGGCCTATGACGATGCCATCGAGAGCATGGAGCTGGCGGTGGGCGCTTCGGCCGAGTGGGACCATGAGGCCTTTCTGGCCGGCAAGCTGACGCCGGTGTTCTTTGGCTCCGGTGTGAACAACTTCGGGGTGATGGAAGTGCTGGATGCGGTGGTCGACATGTCGCCCTCGCCCGGTTCGCGCCTGGCCTATGCCGAGGTCAACCGCAACCGCGAGGAACACATCGTGCAGCCCGATGACGAGAGCTTTGCCGGCGTGGTGTTCAAGGTGCAGGCCAACATGGACAGCAACCACCGTGACCGCATCGCCTTTGTGCGCGTGGCCAGCGGCAAGTACACGCCCGGCATGAAGATGAAGGTGCAGCGCACCGGCAAGGAATTGCGCCCGACCAGCGTGGTGACCTTCATGTCTCAGCGCCGCGAGGCGGTGGAAGAAGCCTACGCCGGCGACATCATCGGCTTTACCACGCACGGCGGCGTGCAGCTGGGTGACAGCATCACCGACGGCCCCAATCTGCAGTTCACCGGCCTGCCCTTCTTCGCACCCGAGATGTTCATGACCGTGGTGCTGAAGAACCCGCTGCGCACCAAGCAGCTGCAGCAGGGTCTGATGCAGCTGGGTGAGGAAGGCGCGATCCAGGTGTTCAAGCCCGATGCCGGCGGCAACATGCTGCTGGGAGCAGTCGGCCAGCTGCAGTTCGAGGTGGTGCAGCACCGCCTGAAAACCGAGTACGACTGCGAGGTGCGGCTGGAAGGCTGCCAGTACACCGGCGCGCGCTGGATCACCGCCGATACCCCGGCCGAACTGCGCGAATTCGAAAACGCCTATCCGATGCGCATGGCGCACGATGCCGCCGACACGCTGGCCTTTTTGTGCACCAGCCCGTATGACGTGCGGCTGGCGCAGGAGCGCTTTCCCAGGATCCACTTCCACCCGCTGCGCGAGCACGCGGGGCTGTCACTCGGCACGTCCTGATGGCGGATGCATGGAGCCGGCCACCAGGCCGGTTTACCGTTGTTCACATCTGCCCGTAGGCAGCGGCCAGGCGCAGGCGGATAATCACAAGGTTCAATACTGTGATCTTTCAAGGAGAACCTTATGATGCGACATGCGCCTGGTTACCGCCTGCATGCAACACTGGCTGTTGCCGCCTTCGGCCTGTCCCTGTCTGCCACGGCCGCCACCCCGCCTGATGGCCACAACGCGCGCAATGCGCTGGACTGGGCCGGGACCTATATCGGCACCCTGCCCTCGGGTTCCGGTAGCGGCTACCAGACCCTGCTGGTGCTGCGCGACAAGCAGCGCTACGACCTGTACCAGCAGATCGAGCACAAGGGCGAAACCTACCGCGAAGCCACGCGCAACCAGCGTTTCCGCTGGGACAAGAGTGGCTCCGTGATCCAGCTCTCGGCGCGCAATGACCGCCAGCGCTACTTTGTCAGCGAAGGCTATGTGGAATTGCAGGGCAGCCAGGGCCGCCAGACCGGCAAGCTGGCCGAGGACTACCGCCTGCAGCAAATGCACCGCCACGCCGGTCAGAAGGAAGAGCTGCTGATCGATCCGCGCAAGCTCCAGCCCCGGCAGGCGGCCGGCCAGCAGGTCAGCTTTGACGGCATCTGGAACATGCAGCACGCCACCCAGCTCGGCCACCGCTCGCTGGCAGCCCGCTTCGTGCTGAATTGCAAGCAGCAGAGCTACCGCATGAACGATGTGCGCTACTACAGCCGCAGCCACCTGCAGGGCAAGCTGCTGGACAGCATGCGCGGCCAGGGTCACGATATCCCGGTCACGCCCGAGGACAAGGTCATGACCGAGGTCATGCAAACCTACTGCGCGGCCCGATAACGGAGTCGGCCGCCCGCTGCGGGGCCGGGCTGCGTCAGCGCAGCCTCAGCGCCCGGCAGCCGGCATGCCCGGCAGGCGGCTGTAGGCCTGGCGCGTACCGGCCGTGACCGCCGCCAGCACCTGGCCGTACGAGGTCTTGTGCTGTGCATGCAGCCGCGCCGAAGCCAGCGCGCGCGAGCGGCAATACCAGTGGCAGCTGTGCTGCATCAGCATCAGCTCGGCCGTCATGGCAAAGGCGCGGCGCTTGCGCGATTCGGCATCTTCTTCGGTATCCGCTGCCTGGCAGGCCAGAATGCCACGCGCATGCACCTGCATCACTTCGCGCAGGTCAAAGCTGCCTTCCGTGCCCAGATAGCGGCCCAGCGCGGCCTGATACGGAATCGGCGCCATGCGGGTATCGCCTTCGGCACGCTGCAGATCGGCCACAAAGGCGCTGAACTGGCGCTGCAGGCTGCGTTCGGTGTCCTGCAACACGCCCCAGACCTGCTCCTGCCGTACCGGGTCCTGCTCGCCCAGCACGCGCAGGTAGCCGTTCATCAGGCTTTCCATCTGTTTTTCGATCTGGTAGGGGCGCAGGTATTCGGCCAGCAAGGCCATGCGCTTGCGCTGTTCCTGGCGATTCCAGAAGGACAGGCCCAGCCACAGGACCAGCAGCAGACTGAAGAGGTGTTCCATGTGATGCAGGGGAATGGGGAGACAAGCCGTCTAGTGTAACGGCAGGGCAGCAGGTCTTTGGCTGTGCCGGCCTGCCAGGCCCGTCCGGCAGCTGGAAATTGTCACACCCCTGTCCCCATGCCGGAGGTACCATGCAGCTATTGCCGGCTGCTGCGGCCGGCCTGCATCGGTCATCCCCTGCCCACCCCGTTTCCAGGAGCCTGCCGTGAACCATCGTCTTGTCTTCTACACCCACCCCATGTCCCGGGGCCGCATGGTCCGCTGGATGCTGGAAGAATGCCGCGCCAGCTACGACACCGTGGTGCTGGACTACCAGGGCGGCATGAAGACCCCGGAATTCCTGGCGCTCAACCCCATGGGCAAGGTGCCGACGCTGCAACACGGCCCGCTGGTGGTCACCGAAACCGCCGCCATCCTGTGTTACCTGGCCGATCTGCATGCCGAGGAAAAGCTGGCCCCGCCCGTGAACGATGCCCGCCGCGGCAGCTATTACCGCTGGCTGTTCTTTGTGGCCGGCCCGATGGAGGCCGCCGTGACCGGCAAGGCGCTGGGCCTGCTGGCACCGCCCGACAAGGCCGGCATGGTGGGCTATGGCAGCCATGACGACGTGATGCGCACCCTGGCCACGCTGCTGGAGCAACTGCGCCAGCAGGGGCCTTTTGTGTGCGGCCAGGACTTCAGCGCCGCCGACCTGTACCTGGCCTCCCAGCTGCACTGGGGCATGCAGTTTGGCACCGTGGCCCGGCGCGGCCTGTTCGAGGATTACGTACAACTCTGCACGGACCGCCCGGCTTACGCCCACGCCGCAGCCCTGGACGAAGCCGAACTGGCGCATCTGCGCGGCGTACACGACCCGATCTGAACACGGGTTGCACCTTTTCATCTGGCGGGTTGCACTTTTTCGCCCGCACCAAGGGTTAACCCGCTATATCTCGACCAATTTCCTCCAGTACCATCGCTCCCACTCCGAAAACGGCGCGTGATTCGTCATCGCGTCGTCGATTCGGCATCGCAACGCCGCAGCCGCCCGGGCTGGGGCCATGGAGTTTTACTGATGAGTACCACCGTAGGAATCAAGGTCGACGACACCTTGCGCGAACGCATTCGCGTGGCCGCACAGCAATTGGGACGCACGCCGCACTGGCTGATCAAGCAGGCTGTCGTGCAATACGTGGATGCACTGGAGCGTGGCGCCCACACCATCCGCATCGCCCCGCAACAGGAAGGGATCGGCGACGACGCCGAGGTGCAACCCGATGCCCCGCAAGAGGTGCAACCTTTTCTGGAGTTTGCCCAGGGCATTCTGCCGCAAACCGAGTTGCGCGCCGCCATCACCGCCGCCTGGCATCGCCCGGAGCCGGAATGCCTGCCCATGCTGCTGCCGTTGGCACGCAGCAGCGATGCCCGGCAGGCCGAGGCCGTCCAGCAGCTGGCCAGCCAGTTGGTGCAAGGCCTGCGCGATGCCCCCGTGGCCAGCGGCGTGGCCGCGCTGGTGCAGGAGTTCTCGCTGTCCAGCCAGGAAGGCATCGCGCTGATGTGTCTGGCCGAAGCGCTGCTGCGCATTCCCGACAAGGCCACGCGTGATGCCCTGATCCGCGACAAGATCAGCCACGGCGACTGGCGTTCGCATGTGGGCCGTTCGCCTTCGCTGTTCGTGAACGCGGCGGCCTGGGGCCTGGTGATTACCGGCAAGCTGACCTCCACCACCAGCGAAAAATCCCTGACTTCGGCCCTGAGCCGCGTCATCAGCAAGGGCGGCGAGCCGGTCATTCGCCAGGGCGTGCATCGTGCCATGAAGCTGATGGGCGAGCAGTTCGTGACCGGCCAGGATATTGCCGAGGCGCTGGCCAATAGCCGCGCCTTCGAGAAAAAGGGCTTTCGCTACAGCTACGACATGCTGGGCGAAGCCGCCACCACCGAAGCCGATGCCCTGCGCTACCTGCAATCGTACGAGCAGGCGATCCACGCCATTGGCGCAGCCTCGGCCGGGCGCGGCATTTTTGAGGGGCCGGGCATTTCCATCAAGCTGTCGGCGCTGCACCCGCGCTACAGCCGGGCCCAGTACGAGCGCGTGATGGCCGAACTACTGCCGCGCCTGCTGCATCTGGCCGAACTGGCCCGCCGCTACGACATCGGCATGAATATCGATGCCGAGGAAGCCGACCGGCTGGAGCTGTCGCTGGACCTGCTGGAAGCGCTGTGCATGGCACCTTCGCTCAAGGGCTGGAACGGCATCGGCTTTGTGGTGCAGGCGTACCAGAAACGCTGCCCGCAGGTGATCGATGCCCTGGTGGACCTGGCCCGCCGCAGCCGCCGCCGGCTGATGGTGCGTCTGGTGAAAGGGGCCTACTGGGACAGCGAGATCAAGCGCGCCCAGCTGGATGGCCTGGCCGGCTACCCGGTGTACACACGCAAGGTCTATACCGATGTCAGCTACCTGGCCTGTGCGCGCAAGCTGCTGGCCGCACCCGATGCCGTCTACCCGCAATTTGCCACCCACAATGCGCAAACGCTGGCCAGCATCTACCACATGGCCGGCGGCAACTACTACAGCGGCCAGTACGAATTCCAGTGCCTGCACGGCATGGGAGAACCGCTGTACGAGCAGGTCACCGGTGCAACGGCCGATGGCAAGCTGGCCCGCCCCTGCCGCATCTACGCGCCGGTGGGCAACCACGAAACCCTGCTGGCCTACCTGGTGCGCCGCCTGCTGGAAAACGGCGCCAACACTTCGTTCGTGAACCGCATTGGCGATACCAGCGTGCCGGTCAGCGCGCTGGTAACGGACCCGGTGAACGATGCCGAGCAGCTGGCGCGCGAGGAAGGCGTGCTGGGGGCTCCCCATCCGCGCATTCCGCTGCCAGTAGCCCTGTTTGGCCAGCTGGGTACACAGGCCCGCCCCAACTCCCAGGGGCTCAACCTGGCCCACGAGCAGCAGCTGGCCTCGCTGGCGGCCGCCCTGCTGCACAGCACGCGTGAACGCCAACTGGCCGCCCCGCCGGAAGTGGCCCTGCCGGATCAGCCGCAGCAGGCAGCCGGCTGGCAGGCCGTGCGCAACCCGGCCGAACTGGCCGATACCGTGGGTCATGTGTACGAAGCCAGTGCCGACGAAGCCGCCGCCGCCGCCGAGCGTGCCGCCCAGGCCGCCCCGATCTGGGCCGGTACCCCGCCCGCCAGCCGCGCCGACATGCTGCAGCGCGCCGCCGATCTGCTGGAGCAGCGCAGCCAGTCCCTGCTGGGCCTGATCATGCGCGAAGCTGGCAAGACCCTGCCGAATGCCATCGCCGAAGTGCGCGAAGCAGTCGATTTTCTGCGCTACTACGCGGCCCAGGTGGCGGCCGATTTCGACAATGCCAGCCAGCGCCCGCTGGGCGTGGTGCTGGCCATCAGCCCGTGGAACTTCCCGCTGGCGATTTTCTGCGGCCAGGTCGCCGCCGCGCTGGCGGCCGGCAATACGGTGCTGGCCAAGCCGGCCGAACAGACCCCGCTGACGGCGGCGGCCATGGTGGCCATCCTGCATGCCGCCGGCATCCCGCAGGACGCGCTGCAGCTGGTGCCCGGCCAGGGCGACACCGCCGGGGCCACCCTGGTGGCGCACCCGCGCGTGCATGGCGTGATGTTTACCGGCTCCACCGAAGTGGCGCGCCTGATTGCCGGCACGCTGGCGCAGCGTCTGAGCCCGGAAGGCCGGCCGATTCCGCTGATCGCCGAAACCGGTGGCCAGAATGCCATGGTGGTCGATTCCTCCGCGCTGACCGAGCAGGTGGTGGGCGATGTGCTGGCATCGGCGTTCGACTCTGCCGGCCAGCGCTGTTCGGCGCTGCGCCTGCTGTGCGTGCAGGAAGACGTGGCCGATCGCACCATCGGCATGCTCAAACAGGCGCTGGAGCAATACACCCTGGGCAACCCGGATCGCCTGGCCACCGACATCGGCCCGGTGATCGACGCCGAAGCGCGCAGCCAGATCGAGGCCCATATCGAGCGCATGGCCGCTGCCGGCATGCCGGTGACGCGCGCCACGCGCCAGGACGGCCCGCTGAACGGCCACTATGTGGCACCGGCCCTGATCGAGATCGACAGCCCGGCGCGTCTGCAGCGCGAGGTGTTCGGCCCGGTGCTGCATGTGGTGCGCTACCGCCGTGATGCGCTGGACGCCCTGATCGACAGCATCAATGCCACCGGCTACGGCCTGACCTTTGGCGTGCACAGCCGCATCGACGAGACCATTGCCCACCTGGGCACACGCATCCACGCCGGCAACCTGTATGTCAACCGCAACGTGATTGGTGCCGTGGTAGGGGTGCAGCCGTTTGGCGGCATGGGTCTGTCCGGCACCGGCCCCAAGGCTGGCGGCCCGCTTTATCTGTACCGGCTGGTGCAGGCCCAGTCCGGCACCGCCCTGCGGGCCCTGCCCCCGGTCAGCCACGACGCCCTGATGCCGATCCGCAGCAAGCTGGACGCCCTGTGTGCCGCCCTGCGCCAGGGCCAGCTGCAGGCCCTGCCCGGCCAGGCTGCCGAGCAGGCCATGGCCCACTGCGAACAACTGCTGGCCAGCGCCCGCCCGCAGCTGGAACTGCTGCTGCCCGGCCCGACGGGCGAATCCAACCGCTACCGCCTGCTGCCACGCGGCCCGGTCTGGGCCCTGCCCGCCACACCGCTGGGCCTGGTGGTGCAAGTCGCCACCTGTCTGGCGGCGGCGACCCCGTGCCAGCTGGTGCTGCCGTCCGGCGATGCCGCCTGCCAGCAGACCTGGGAGCAGCTGCAGGCGCTGCCAGGCCTGAGCGACGCGGTGCAACCGGCCCAGGCCGATGCCCTGCACGCGGCGGAATCGCCCGTGGCCGTAGTCCTGTTCGAGGGTGATGGCGATGCCCTGCTGCCACTGGCACAGCAATTGGCGGCCCGCAACGGCCCCATCGTGCCCCTGTGCAGCCGCACCAGCCATGAACTGGCCTCCGGAGCTGGTTACGACCTCACCACCCTGGTGCACGAACAAAGCATCAGCATCAACACCGCCGCCGCCGGCGGCAATGCCCAACTCATGACCATGGCCTGAGCTGTGGCCGGCCATTCCGATTCACCTTTACCACCATTTCAAACCCAAGGGACATCATGCAATTCAACTGGAGCGACCCTACCGCCATCATGTTTGGCATCTACCTGATCGCCATGCTGGGCATTGGCTGGCTTGGCTATTTCAGCACCAAGAACCTGTCGGACTACATTCTGGGCGGCCGCAGCCTGGGCAGCTTTGTCACCGCGCTGTCGGCCGGCGCATCCGACATGAGCGGCTGGCTGCTGATGGGCCTGCCCGGCGCCATCTACCTGTCCGGCCTGTCCGAGTCCTGGATTGCCATCGGCCTGATTGCCGGCGCCTACCTGAACTGGCGCTTCGTGGCCGGTCGCCTGCGCCTGTACACCGAGCGCGCCGGCAATGCGCTGACGCTGCCCGACTACCTGTCCAACCGCTTCGAGGACCACTCCAACGTGTTGCGCATCGTGACAGCGCTGGTGATTCTGGTGTTCTTCACGCTGTACTGCGCCTCGGGCGTGGTGGCAGGCGCGCGCCTGTTCGAGAACATGTTCGGCATGCCCTACAGCACCGCCCTGTGGGTGGGTGCGCTGTGCACCATCGCCTATGTGTTCATTGGCGGCTTTCTGGCCGTGAGCTGGACCGACACCATCCAGGCCTCGATGATGATCACGGCGCTGATTCTGGTGCCCATCATGGCCTATCTGGCGATGCAGGGCCAACTGCAGCCGGGCCAGGACTGGACCAGCGTGATGCAGCCGCAGCAATTCGACCTGTTCCGCGGTGCCAGCTTTGTCGGCATCATCTCGCTGATGGCCTGGGGCCTGGGCTACTTTGGCCAGCCGCACATTCTGGTGCGCTTCATGGCGGCCTCCTCGGTCAGGACGATTCCTTCGGCCCGCCGCATCAGCATGACCTGGATGATTCTGTGCCTGGCCGGTGCCGTGGCCGTGGGCTTTATCGGCATTCCCTACTTTGCCACGCATCCCCAGCTGGCTGCTGCCGTCACGGCCAACTCCGAAACCGTGTTCATGGAACTGGCCAAGCAGCTGTTCAACCCCTGGATTGCCGGCGCCCTGCTGGCCGCCATCCTGGCCGCCGTGATGAGCACGCTGTCCTGCCAGCTGCTGGTATGTTCCAGCGCGCTGACCGAGGATATCTACCGCACCTTCCTGCGCCCGCAGGCCTCGCAAAAGGAACTGGTATGGCTGGGCCGTGGCATGGTGCTGCTGGTGGCACTGATCGCGATCTGGATTGCACGTGACCCCGAAGCCAAGGTGCTGGGCATGGTGAGCTACGCCTGGGCCGGTTTTGGTGCCGCCTTCGGCCCGGTGATCATCCTGTCGCTGTTCTGGAAGCGCATGACGCGCAACGGCGCGCTGGCCGGCATCATCGTGGGAGCCGTCACCGTGCTGGTGTGGAAGCAGTTCGGCTGGCTGGGCCTGTACGAGATCATTCCGGGCTTTATCCTGGCCTGGATCGCCACCGTGGTGGTGAGCCAACTGGGCACGCCGTCGGCCAGCATGCAGCAGGCGCATGCGGCGGTGGAGCAGGAAATCGCCACGCTGGGCCGGATCTGATCCGGTGTGAGTGGCTGGCACCCCGCCAGCCACCAGCCGGCGGGATGACGCATCGCGTCAGAACGCCGCCATGCCGGTCTGGGCGCGGCCCAGGATCAGCGCGTGGATGTCGTGCGTGCCTTCGTAGGTGTTGACCACTTCCAGGTTCACCAGATGGCGCGCCACGCCAAATTCGTCGCTGATGCCGTTGCCACCCAGCATGTCACGTGCGGTGCGGGCAATGTCCAGCGCCTTGCCGCAGTTGTTGCGCTTGAAGATGCTGGTGATTTCCACCGCCGCCGTGCCTTCGTCCTTCATGCGGCCCAGGCGCAGCACACCCTGCAGGCCCAACGTGATCTCGGTCTGCATATCGGCCAGCTTTTTCTGGATCAGCTGGTTGGCCGCCAGCGGCTTGCCGAACTGCTTGCGGTCCATGGTGTACTGGCGCGCCGTGTGCCAGCAGGCCTCGGCCGCGCCCAGCGCCCCCCAGGCGATGCCGTAGCGCGCGCTGTTCAGGCAGGTGAACGGGCCTTTCAGGCCGCGCACCTCGGGGAAGGCGTTTTCCTCGGGGCAGAACACCTCGTCCATCACGATCTCGCCGGTGATGCTGGCACGCAGGCCGACCTTGCCGTGAATCGCCGGAGCGCTCAGGCCCTTCCAGCCCTTTTCCAGCACAAAGCCGCGGATCGCGCCTTCATCGTCCTTGGCCCAGACCACGAACACATCGGCCACCGGCGAGTTGGTGATCCACATCTTGTTGCCGGTCAGGCTGTAGCCACCATCGACCTTGCGGGCACGCGTGACCATGCTGCCGGGATCGGAACCATGGTTGGGTTCGGTCAGGCCGAAGCAGCCAATCCATTCGCCCGATGCCAGCCTGGGCAGATACTTTTGCCGGGTTTCCTCGTTGCCGAATTCGTAAATCGGCACCATCACCAGCGAGGATTGCACGCTGGCCATGGAGCGATAGCCGGAGTCGACGCGCTCGATCTCGCGGGCAATCAGGCCGTAGCTGACGTAGTTCAGGCCGGGGCCGCCGTACTGTTCGGGAATGGTGGGGCCGAGCAGGCCCAGCTCGCCCATTTCGCGGAAGATGGCAAGATCAGTCTGTTCGTTGCGAAAGGCGTCGAGCACGCGCGGGGCCAGCTTGTCCTGGCAATAGGCGGCGGCGGCATCGCGCACCATGCGCTCTTCGTCGGTCAATTGCTGGTCCAGCAGCAGCGGATCATCCCAGTGGAAGGCGGTTTTGTTGGAAGCCATGGTATCTCTCCTGAATCAAGTAGGTCGTGGCCGGAGCGGCAGGATGCCGCCGTCCGGGTCCGTCATGTCAATACGTGGGGGTGCCTGCCGTCATTCGCGGCCCACCAGCTCGCGGCCGATGATGATCTGCTGGATTTGCGTGGTGCCTTCGTACAGGCGCAGCAGGCGCACATCGCGGTAGAAACGCTCCACCGGAAATTCGTTGATATAGCCCGAACCACCATGCACCTGCACGCCACGGTCGGCCACGCGGCCGACCATTTCGGTGCAGAACAGCTTGCAGCACGAGGCGCGCATGCTCACGTCCGGATCGCTCACGGCAGGCGAAGGCTTGCCGTCGTAGCGGCGGGCGCAATCCTGCACCATGCTCCAGCCGGCGTACAGCTCGGCCTGGCTGTCGGCCAGCATGGCCTGCACCAGCTGGAAATCGCCAATGCGCTTGCCAAACTGCTTGCGCTGGCGGGCATAGGCCACCGATTCGTCCAGAATGCGCTGCGCCATGCCACAGGCCACGGCCGAGATATGCAACCGGCCGCGATCCAGCACCTTCATCGCGGTCTTGAAGCCCTGGCCGGGCACGCCGCCGATGATGTTGGCCGCCGGCACCCGCACGCCGTCCATGTTCACATCGCAGGTCTTGGTGCCGCGCTGGCCCATCTTCTTGTCCGGCTTGCCCAGCGTCAGGCCGGGCAGATCGGCCGGCACGATAAAGGCACTGATGCCGCCGGCGCCCGGCCCGTCGGTACGCGCCATCAGCGTGAAAGCTCCGGCGCGCGGCGCATTGGTGATGAAGCGCTTGGTGCCGTGCAGCACATAGTGGTCGCCATCCCGCTCGGCCCGGGTCTTGACCGCGGCCGAATCGGAGCCGGCATCCGGCTCGGTCAGGGCAAACGACATGATCAGCTCGCCGGTCGCCACCTGGGGCAGGATCTGCTGCTTCTGCTCCTCGGTGCCGTCCATCAGGATGCCTTGCGAGCCAATGCCCACATTGGTCCCGAACACCGAGCGGAAGGCCAGCGCGGTATGGCCGATCTCGTAGGCCACGCGGCATTCCTGCTCCATGGACAGGCCGATGCCGCCGTAGGCCTCGGGAATCGACAGGCCGAACAGGCCCATGTCCTTCATGTCCTGCACGATGTCGGCCGGCACCTCGTCCTGCTCTTCCACCACGTTTTCTGCCGGTATCAGGCGTTCGCGCACAAAACGCTGCACGCTGGCCAGCAGCAACTCAAACGATTCATGGTCAATCGCCATGGGGAAACTCCTTTTTCTGGTCTGCCATGCCAGCGTCAGATCTGGCCATCGCGCAACATGTCGCGCAGCTTGAATTTCTGTACCTTGCCCGAGGGCGTGGCCGGCATGGCTGCCAGCAACACCAGGCGCTCCGGAATGTACTGGTTGGCCACGCGCTGCTGCTGCATGAACGCCACCATCTCCTCCTTGCTCAGGCTGGCGCCCTCCTTCGGCACCACCACGGCGCAGGCACGTTCGCCCATGCGCTCATCGGCGTAGGCCACCACGGCCACCTGCGACACCGCCGGATGCTTGTACAGCATCGATTCGATCTCGAACACCGGGATGTTCTCGCCGCCACGGATGATCACGTCCTTGCTGCGACCGCTGATGCGGATATAGCCGTTGGCGTCCACGCGCGCCAGGTCACCGGTATCGAACCAGCCGCTGTCATCGGTGGCATTCAGATGCGGGCGCTTGAGGTAGCCGCCAAAGTTGGAGCAGGAACGCACCAGCAGCTTGCCGATCTCGCCCGTGGGCATCTCGCTGTCGTCAAAGTCCACCACCTTGACCTGCACGCCGGGCAGCGGCTGGCCATCGGTGGTCACGGACAGGCTGTCGTCGTCTTCCGGCAGGGTGGTGGTCACGGCGCCGTTTTCCGTCATGCCCCAGGCCGAAATGATCTTGGTGCCCAGCCCCTGGCGCGCCTGCTCCACCAGCGGGCCGGGAATCGGCGCGCCGGCGCAGACAAAGGTGTTCAGCGTCGGCACCTGCTGGCCGGTTTCCAGCACGGTGCGCGTGAGGTCGGTCAGGAACGGGGTCGAGGCCATGGTGAAGGTCACGCCTTCCTGATTGATGATGTCGATCGCCTTTTTCGGATCCCAGATGTCCTGCAGCACGGCATGCGCCTGCAGCAGGATCGGCATCACCAGGCCATACATGAAGCCGGTCTGGTGCGCCATGGGCGATGCCATCAGCACCACATCATCCGCGCCCAGATGCAGGCGGTCGGCATAGGCCACGATGTTGGAAGTCACGGTATTGGCGCTGTGCTGCACGCCCTTGGGCTCGCCGGTGGTGCCCGAGGTGTAAAGCAGCTGGGTCACGTCATCCGGGCCCGGACGGTGTTGCGACAGAATGGCGGCGGCATCGGCGTCATTCTCCCATGCGGGGCCGGACAGCAGTGCCTCGAAACCATGCGCGGCCGTGGAACCCACCACCACGATCTGGGTCACCGTCGGCAGCTCCGGCTTCAGCGCCATGGCCATGGCTTCGTAATCAAAGCCACGAAAGCTCTTGGGCACTACCAGCAGCTTGGCTTCGGCATGGTTGACCATGAACGTCAGCTCGCGTTCACGGAAAATGTGCATCATCGGGTTGAGCACGGCACCAATGCGCGAGCAGGCCAGATACAGCAGCGTGAACTGCCACCAGTTGGGCAGCTGCATGGCCACCACATCGCCCTGGCGCACACCCAGCCGGTGCAGGCCGACGGCCAAGCGGTCTGCCATTTGCGCCATTTCGCGGTAGCTGAAGCGGCGTGTCTCGCCCGCGGCATCCAGGCTGATGGCCGTCAGCGCCGGCTTGTCGGGGTGCTGCTCCACGCAGGCCTGCAGATAATCGTTGATGGTGCGATCCTGCCAATGGCCTTGTGCGATGCTTTCCGCACGGCGGCCGGGCAGCAATACGGCGTCGAATTCCATGATGCTCTCCTCTGTTCCTTGGTCTGTAGGGAGCGCCGGGCTCAGGCCGGCACGGCCTCGCGTCCGGCACGGGTACGGGCGATGATGGTTTTCATGATCTGTGCCGTGCCGTCACCGATCTGGAAGCCCATCACGTCGCGCAGGCGCTGCTCCATCACGCCGCGGTCGTAACCGCCGTGACCGAACATCAGCAGGCACTGGTGCACCACGTCGTAGGCCAGCTTGGGGCCCCACCACTTGCACATGGCGGCCTCGGCGGTATGCGGCAGGCCTCGGTCCTTGGCCCACAGCGTCTGCAGGCACAGCAGCCGCGCTGCCGCCACCTGCGTCTCGTAATCGGCCAGCGGATGCGACACGCCCTGGAACGCCGACAGCGGCTTGCCAAAGGCCTCGCGCTCGGCCACGTATTCCCAGGTTTCCTCCAGCGCCACCTTGGCCACCGCCAGCACCTGCAGGCCGATCAGCGCGCGCGAAAAGTCAAAGCCCTGCATCACCTGCACAAAGCCCTTGTTCTCGTCGCCCAGGCGGTGGTCCACCGGCACGCGCACGTTCTCGAAAAAGATGGAACCGCGACCAATGGCGCGCTGGCCATGGCAGTCGAAGCGGTTGGTGGTCACACCCGGTGCATCCATCGGCACCAGCAGCGCCGTCACGCCGTGCGCAGCCGATTCCACGCTGCCGGTACGGCCAAACACCACGGCGGCATCGGCCTGGTCGGCGGCGGAGATCGAGGTTTTTTCGCCGTTGATCACATACTCGTCACCCACCCGCTCCACGCGCAGACGCAGGTTGGCAGCGTCGGAGCCGCCACGCGGTTCGGTCAGCGCGATGGCGAACAGCGCCTCGCCCTGCGTCAGCTTTTCCAGCCATGGCCTGACCACCTCGGGCTGGCCATGCTGCGACAGGATCTGGCCGTTGAGCGAAGCCAGCAGGTTGATATAGCTGATGCTCAGGTCGGCACGGGCGATTTCCTCGTGGATCACGCCAGCCGCCAGGCAGCCCATGCCCTGGCCGCCATAGGATTCGGGCAGCTCGGGCGCGATGAAGCCCATCTCGCCCATTGCACGCATCAGCGTGCGGTCCAGCACGCGGGTATCGTCGCGCTCCAGAAAGCCCGGGGCCACGCGGTCGGTGGCAAAACGGCGGGCGTGCTCTGCAATCGCCTGCAGGTCTTCATCGATATAGGGATTCATGCGCTTGTCTCCAGTGTTCTTGTCGGTTTTGGGGTGCAGCCGGCCTGCACGGGGGCAAAACTCCCATGCAAGGCGGGGCTGCAGCCCCGGCTCGGCGGTTGGCAGGAATTACTTGAAGTGCTTGCGGAACTCGGGCTTGCGCTTTTCCTTCAGCGCATTCACGCCCTCGCGCGACTCTTCGGTGTCGTAGTACAGCTTGAGCGCGTACATACCCATGCCGGCAATGCCGCTCTGGTGCGCCGTGTCCATGTTGAAGCTGCGCTTGGCAATGGCAATGGCCGTCGGGCTGCGCTCGCAAATGGTCTCGGCCCACTCCTGCACGGTGGCATCCAGTTGCTCGGGCGGCACACAGATATTGGCCAGACCCATATCCACCGCTTCCTGGCCGCTGTAGCGCTTGTTCAGGTACCAGATTTCGCGTGCCTTCTTCTCGCCCACCACGCGGGCCAGGAACGCGGTGCCGTAGCCCGGGTCCACCGAACCCATCTTGGGGCCAACCTGGCCGAAGATGGCCTTCTCGGAGCAGATGGTCAGATCGCAAATCGTGCACAGCACGTTGCCACCGCCGATGGCGTAGCCCTGCACGCGGGCGATGACCGGCTTGGGGACATCGCGGATCGCCGTGTGCAGCTCTTCCATCGGCAGGCCGATGGTGCCGCGGCCGTCGTAGTTGCCGTCGTGGGCCGACTGGTCGCCGCCGGTGCAGAAGGCCTTCTCGCCAGCGCCGGCCAGCACGATACAGCCCACTTCGCGGTCATAGCCGGCCTTGTTCAGGGCCTTGATGATCTCGTCGCAGGTGGTACCGCGGAAGGCGTTCATCTTCTCGGGGCGGTTGATGGTGATCCAGGCCACGCCGTTGCGCACTTCGTACAGGATGTCTTCAAACGGGATGTCTTTGCTCATGGGAATCTCTCGTCAGGATGGAATCGGGGAAAGGAAATGGCCGTGATCAGCCGTTCATGGTCAGGCCGCCCGACACGGACAGCACCTGGCCGGTGATGAAGGAGGCATCGCTGCTGCCAAAGAAGGCAATGGCGGAGGCCAGATCGTCGCCCTGGCCCAGACGGCCCAGCGGAATCGCTTTGGTGAAGGCCTCGATCAGCTTTTCGGGGTTGGCCGCACCTTCGGCCACGCCCGCCAGCAGCGCGGTATCGGTCGGGCCCGGGCAGACCACGTTCAGCGTGATGTTGTGGCGCGAATGTTCGCGCGCCAGCGTCTTGGTCAGCGCCACCAGGCCGCCCTTGCAGGCGGCATAAACCGCCTCGCCCGAGGAGCCCACGCGGGCCGCATCGGAAGCCACGTTGACGATGCGGCCGCTCTTGCGCTCCACCATGCCGGGCAGCACGGCGTGGTGCATGTTCAGGGCACCCACCAGGTTGATGGCGATCAGCCTGTCCCACTCGCCGGCTTCGGTCTTGAGGAAAGGCTTGAACACGTCCCAGCCGGCGTTATTGACCAGCGTGTCGATCGGGCCCAAGGCGGCGATGGTGTCGGCCACGGCCTGATCGACGGCAGCGCGGTCGGTGATGTCGCAGCGGAAGGCCTGGGCCTGGCCGCCGGCAGCGCGGATCTCCTGCACGACCTTTTCGGCCGCATCCAGGTTCATGTCGAACACGGCAACTTTGGCGCCTTCGGCTGCCAGACGGCGGCAGGTGGCACTGCCGATTCCGCCGCCGCCACCGGTCACAATAACGGTCTGGTTCTCATAACGTTGCATGCTTGTCTCCTTCGGGAATGTTGGCTGCATTGTGGATTGGGGTTGCTTGCATTTATGCAAACATGTTGTCATAATACACAGCATGCCATGCATATGCAAACACCCTATTTATCGTGGTTTTCCCTATGAATGACAATGAAACTACCCGCCATGACCTGGCCAACAGAATCTTCTTCCGCTTGTATCAATGCGCAAATATGTTGCATAAAACCGGCTCCAGGGCGGTAGAACAGGAAGGGCTGACCACGCAGCAGTGGGCGGTGCTGGGAGCGCTCTCGCGCGACAGCGCACGCGCCGGTATGAGCCTGGGCGATCTGGCGCGCTACCTGATGGTGAGCCGGCAGAACCTGTCCGGCCTGATCAGCCGCATGGAGCGCGACCGGCTGGTGCAGGTCGTGCCGGACGACAAGGACCGCCGCTCACGCCTGGTGGTGATGACGGCGCATGGCCAGGACATCTGGCAGGTGCAGGCCCAGGCCAAGATCCACGCCTATTACGAGGCGGTGCTGGGGGATTTTTCCGTCACCGACATGACGCACACCCTGCACTACCTGATCCGCATGCTGGAAAGCATGGATCGCGTCGATAGCCAGCAACTGGGCGGCAGCGATGCCGACCCGGAAGACCGTATTCCGGATCTTTGAACCCTTTCTTCAGGACTGCCACATGGACTTTCTGCAACTGGACCACCCCTCCGAAGGCGTAGCCCGCCTCACCATCCACCGCCCCGAGGTGCGCAACGCCCTGAACCAGGCCGTGCGCGAACAGCTGGCCGCGCAGTTCCACCGCCTTGGCCAGGACGCCGGCGTGCGCGCCATCATCCTCACCGGCGGCGACAAGGTGTTTGCCGCCGGCGCCGACCTGACCGAATTTGCCGACAAGAATGCGGTGCAGATGCAGCAGCGCACCGTGCATCTGCTGTGGCAGGCGATTGCCGAGTGTCCGACGCCTATCGTGGCCGCAGTGAACGGCTATGCGCTGGGTGGCGGTTGCGAGCTGGCCATGCACGCCGACATCATCGTGGCCGGACGCAACGCCACCTTTGGCCAGCCGGAAATCCGCGTTGGCGTGATGCCGGGCGCTGGCGGCACGCAGCGCCTGACCCGCGCCATCGGCAAGTTCCAGGCCATGAAGTACCTGCTGACCGGCCTGCCGTTCAAGGGTGAAGAAGCGTTTGCCATGGGGCTGGCGAGCGAGGTGGTGGACGACGAGCAGGTGCAGGCACGCGCCCTGGAACTGGCCACGATGATCGCCGGCATGCCACCGCTGGCCGCCACCCAGATCAAGGAAGTGGTACTGGCCGGCCAGGATGCCTCATTGAACACCGCGCTGCTGCTGGAGCGTAAGGCCTTCAACCTGCTGTTTGCCAGCCAGGACCAGAAAGAAGGCGCACGCGCCTTTCTGGAAAAGCGCCCGCCGCGCTACACCGGCGAGTAAGCCGGACACGGTAGCAGTACAGCAGGCCGCTCAGCCGGCCTGCACGGCCTCCAGTTTGTCGCGCACGGCATCGGGCAGCTCCACCGGACGGCGCTCCTGGTAGTTGAACAGCACGATGCCGATCTTGCCGCGCGCCACGGCGCGGCCGCTGGCCTTGTCATGCGCCTGCCAGCAAACGTCGAAGCCATAGCGGTTGTAATCGGCAGTCCCCATCTCGAACACCAGAATCTCGCCGTGGAAGGCTTCGGACAGGTATTGCAGGCCCTGGTCACCCACCACGGTACCGGCACCCATCACGTCCATTTCGTCATAGCCCAGCCAGCGCAGAAAGCGCAGCCGTGCCTCCGAGGCCAGGCCGACCAGCTGGGCGTTGTCCAGGTGGTTGCCGTGGTTGATGTGGCTGGTGTAGAGCTGGAGTTCGGTGCGGAAGGGGTAGTTTTGCAGGGGTTCGAATTTCAGGCGGGGCATGGGGCTTGTCCTTTTGTGAATGGTGTTGGGGGTAGTTTGCCAAATTCCGGGCGGTTCGGGCGGCAGGTGCGGAACGCCCGCCCTACGGCAACAGCTTCAACCCCAGCTCCGCCAAAAAAGCATTGTGCTTGTCTCGCGCCGCCGCAATCGTCTTTTCAATCTCCATCAGCTCCTGGTGCGTCGCGTCCAGATCAATCTCCGCCTCGGCCACCGCCGTGCTGATGTAGCGCGAGATGTTCAGGTTGAAATCGTTCTTTTCGATTTCGGCCATGCTGACCTTGCGTGCATAGCGCGGCTCTTCCTCGCGGAACTGGTAGGTCTGGATGATCTTGGCGATGTGCTCGGGTTTGAGCTGGTTCTGCCGCTTGCCTTTGTCAAAGTGCTCGGCGGCGTTGATGAACAGCACATCATCCGGCTTCTTGCATTTCTTCAGCACCAGAATGCAGACCGGAATGCCGGTGGAATAGAACAGGTTGGCCGGCAGGCCGATCACCGTGTCGATGTGCCCATCCTTCAGCAGTTTGGTGCGGATGCGTTCTTCCGCCCCGCCCCGGAACAGCACGCCGTGCGGCAGGATGATGGCCATCACGCCCTCGTCCTTCAGGTAGTGAAAACCGTGCAGCAGAAAGGCAAAATCAGCCGCAGACTTGGGAGCCAGACCGTGGCTCTTGAAGCGCACGTCGTCGGCCAGCGCATCTGTCGGCTGCCAGCGGTAACTGAATGGCGGGTTGGCGACGATGGCGTCAAAGCCCGGTTTTCTGGCCGGGTTCTGCTCGCGCATCATGTCCCACTCGTTGAGCAGCGTGTCGCCGTGGAAAATCTCGAACTCCGTATCCTTCACGCCGTGCAGCAGCATGTTCATGCGCGCCAGGTTGTAGGTGGTGATGTTCTTTTCCTGGCCAAAGATCTTGCCGATGGTGCCACCGGCCTTGGCCACCTGCTTGCGCACATTGAGCAGCAGCGAACCCGAGCCGCAGGCAAAGTCCAGCACGTTGTCCAGCCGCTTGCGGGTACCGGTTTTCGGTTCCTGGCTGTCCAGTGTGACGATGCCCGAGAGGATGTCGGAAATCTGCTGCGGCGTGTAGAACTCGCCCGCCTTCTTGCCCGATCCGGCGGCAAACTGGCCAATCAGGTACTCATAGGCATCGCCCAGCGCGTCCACATCGGTAGAGAACTCCGCCAAGCCTTCGGCAATCTTCTGGATGATGGTGCAGAGCTTGGCGTTGCGGTCGGCATAGGTCTTGCCGAGCTTGGGCGAGCTCAGGTCAATTTCGGAAAACAGGCCCTGAAAAGTGCTCTCGAACGATTCCGTCTCGATGTACTTGAAGCCCGCCTGCAGCGTATTCAACAGGTCGGCATTCTGGGTACGTGCCATGTTGGCAACGCTGTTCCACAGGTGCGCGGGCTGGATCACATAGTGCACCTTGCGGCGCATCTGCTTCTCGAAGTCCGGCACGTCGTCCACGTTGTGGGCATACCAGAGCGCCAGCGGCACCTGGCGCGTGTCGTCGCCCACATCGGGGTAGTCGCGCCCCAGTTCCTTGTGTGCCGCCGTCTCGTAGTTGTCGGAGAGATAGCGCAGGAACAGGAAGGACAGCATGTAGTCGCGGAAGTCGTCCGCGTCCATGGCGCCGCGCAGCTGGTCGGCAATGCTCCAGAGCGTGTTGCCCAGTTGTTTTTGATTGGCTTCGGTCATTTTTTCGGGCGTCGTTTTAATTGGGCTTCCAGCGCCTGGAGGTCGGCCTCGTCCTGCTGGTCGGCGGCGATGGCTTCGCGCTGTTTGCGCTCCTGGTCGAACTGGCGGTACAGCGCATCCGTGTGCATTTCCATCTGCTGATGGCGAATGGTACCGGCGTGGGTGAGCAGCGGAAAACCGTTGGAGGTGATGATCTGGTCCACGTTCTGTTTCCAGAAGGCCATGCGCGTTTCCTGCATGCCCTTGGCGCGCAGTTCGGCGGTTTCCAGAAAGATGACCACCAGCCGGTTCAGGGTGTCGATTTCGTCTTCGGTCAGGTAGTTTTTCGCCACCACGATGTCGGTTTTTCGCACCTGGTCACCCTTCCAGGCGAGCAAGCCGAAATGCGGATCGGCCGGATTGGCGCGTGCCATGACGAGTTCGGCGGCCGTTTGTTGCGTCACGGCAAAGATCAGCAGGTTTTGCACGGTGGCAAAGAACACCTGCGTGGCCTTGTCCGTCTTGTCGTAGTCGCTGGACAGCGCAAACAGATCGCGCACCTTCTGGTAAAAGCGCTTTTCCGAGGCGCGGATGTCACGGATGCGCGCCAGCATCTCGTCAAAGTAATCGGGACGGCCATCCGGGCTTTTCAGCCGCTCGTCGTCCATCACGAAGCCCTTGGTCAGGTACTCCTTCAGCACGGTCGAGGCCCAGCGGCGGAACTGCACGCCACGCGGCGAGCGCACGCGGTAGCCCACGGCCAGAATGGCGTCGAGGTGGTAGAGCGTGACGGGGCGTTGCACCGTGCGGCTGCCCTCGGTTTGAACTGTCAAGGATTCCTTGACAGTTGCCGCCGGGTCCAGCTCCCCGTCCTCGAAGATGTTCTTCAGGTGCAGGGAGATATTCTGCTTGGTGGCGTCAAAGAGTTCCGCCATCTCCAGTTGCGTCAACCAGACGGTTTGCTCTTGCGCCCGTAGCTTGATCTGGCTGCGGCCGTCTTCGGTGGTGTAGAGGATCAGGTCGGTCATGCCGCTGCCTCGTCCGGCGAGGGGAATAGCTGCTGCATCAGGCCCTTCTTGTGGGTCTTGAGGGTTTCGAGTTTCTGGGTTTCGGCGGTGATTTGGGCGTCGAGGCTGCCCAGGCACACGGCGATGCGTTGTTGTTCCTGACGAGTCGGTGGGATAGGTATCGTGAACGACCTTATTTGAGCAAAGTTGAGCCCTTGCCTATTCCCACCAGCTTGGAAGCTATCGATCTGCCTCTGCCCGCAATCCGATATAAGGTATTGATTCAGGAAAAAAGGGTTCAGTTCGTCGGGTTTCGTGCGGATGATACAGACATGCTGATTCACATTGCCACCAGCAATTCTCTTGTCAGCTAAGGCGCTCCGTCCAATTGATGCGCCGGTGATGTTTAGCAAAACGTCCCAGGCCTGAATCTCAGTGGAATTGAAAGAAGCGTGAGTCTCATCATCAATGTACGCAATGTCGTCCAACAACAAAACTCCCCAACCAACGTTCTGACTGCGAACAAACGGTCGGCCGAACTGTTTGTAATTCTTGTCACCTCCAGCTGGAGTGATTCCACTACCAACTTTTTTCGTTCTCGTCCCAAGTTCAATCTCTTCCCAATTTCCAATATCTTGGAATTCGGGGAAACGGAAGCGAGGTTGTGTCTCGTCTTCCCAAGGGAAAAGCTGCTGCATCAGCCCTTTTTTATGGGTCTTGAGCACATCCACTTTCCGCGCTTGAGCGGCGATCAACTCGTCCAGCGAACTCAGGCAATCGGCGATTTTTTGTTGTTCGGCAGAGCTTGGCAGCAAAGTTTGCCATTCACAAAGCCTGCTGAAATAAAGCCGGGTTCGTGTCCCCCCTGCTTTTTGCGATAGAGCAAATTTCTTAAATTCTGGACTATCGTTCAGCTTGGCAAGCAAGAATACATGATTCAAATCCTTGGTTTTAAAAACGGGATATTCTTTGCTAACCGCAATTTCTCCACCGGTTTCGTTAATATTGAATTTAAATTTTCCGTCGTCACTCATGTGGCGATAAACCATGCATCCCGGAGGAACGACGCCATATTCGTTGCTGTTCAGCAGAGTTCTGCCGTCGAAATAGGCATCTTGGCGTTTTAGTCCTTCCCGCGTTGAGCTATAGACCGGCAATTCAGTATCTGATGCTACTCGGCCTGAGCAATCCTCCAGATAAGGGCCGACGAGCTTGCTTTCCCAACCATTCGCCTGCCGGAACTCCGGGAACCGCAACTTCGGCACCAGCACTGGATTTACCGCTCCATTCGTAACGACGGATTCACTCTTGCTGCTCATACGTCTTAAATCCTTCATTCTCCGGGTAGCAAGTCAGCACGATGCCCTCAATCTGCCGCCCTGTCCCAGTTCCAATTTTGACCATTTTCCTGACGTCGGGAAGATGGTTCTCTATCACTCTATCCGACAGCTCGCATGCAATTGTTGCCTTGGCCAACCGGATCATTTTGTTGACGTCAACAAAATGATCGGAAACCACGTGACCAGAGACTTCGCAGGCGATCTTGGCCTTGGTGATAGCGGTCTGATTGAAGTTGCGCCACTCTGCGTAGCCAAGAAGCTGCTGAAGATCACGGGCGAGCCAGTACTCCACGCCTGTTTCGGTCTGCTGGGCGTGGCCTTCGAAAGTGGCAGTGAGCTGATGAACGAGATGGGTTTCCATGGGCATTCTCCAAATCACAAATCATAAGCAGAAAGACCAGATATTTCGCGGCCACCAGCACGCTTGTTAAGCAAATGGTATAAATCCGCCATCAACGCCAACTCCGCCCGGCTACGCGCCTTCCACCCCAGATCCAGCGGTGCCATCAAATCACTCAACTGCTCCCCATCAAAAATCATCCGGTCCAGAATGCCGTCCACAAACCCTTGCAGTGCCGCCGTGGCCAAGCCATGCTTGGCCGCAATATCCGCCAGTTCCCTGGCGTTCTTCTCGGCCTTGAAGCGCGTGTAACCGTCGCGGATGGCGTCCTCGGAAAGCCCTTCACCCGCCTTGAGCGTGCCAATGTAGGCGGCAATGTCGTCGCGCTCGTCCATGAACTTGGCATCGGCGCTGATCAGGCCGATCAGTTCCTCGCGCGTCATGCGGGCCTTGTCCGGCCCCTGGCCCAGCTCACCCGCCGAGAATCTGGCGATCAGGCCCATGATGTAGTCGTAATCGATCACGGCTGAGGCAAACAGCACAAACTCGAAATCGAGCTGGTCCACGCCATCCTCTGCGGCATCGCCCTGCCCGCCGGTTTTGCCCTGCTGGTCCCGCAGCTGCCTGGCGGTTTCCAGATACTGGCCCTTGAAGCCGCGCAGGTCTGCATTGGGCAGCACCTGCTCAATGGTGGCCTTGTGCGCGTCGGTCAGATCGGTGTATTGGTCGAGCTGGGTCTTGAGCCGCTGCACTTCCTTGAAGTGGGTCACAAAGGCGGCGCGGGCCGCATCGCCCTTCAGGTTGGCCACCTCTGAAGGCGCACAGGCCAGTCCCTGCGATGCCATGAATGCATCCAGCTTTTGCACGGCAGCTTGCAGCTTGTCGATGACCACGGGGGCCTTGTCCACCAGCCAGATTTCACGCGCCTGCTCGCCGGTTTTCTCGCCGCTGAAGAGCGCAATGGCAGCATCCACCGCCTCCTGCTGCTGGCGAAAATCGAGAATATTGCCGTAAGGCTTGGTGCTGTTGAGCACGCGGTTGGTGCGCGAAAACGCCTGGATCAGGCCATGGTGCTTCAGGTTCTTGTCCACGTACAGCGTGTTCAGGAACTTGGAATCAAAACCGGTCAGCAGCATGTCCACCACAATGGTGATATCGATTTTTTGCGCTGCAGGCAAGTCGGCATGGGGCCATTGCTGGTCCTTGATGCGCTTTTGCACATCCTGGTAGTACAGGTCAAACTCGCCCAGGCGGTGGTTGGTGCCGTAGCGCGCGTTGTAATCGGCCAGAATCGCCTTGAGCGCGGCCTTCTTGCCTTCCGGGTCTTCCTGGTTGTCGGCCTGCTCCTGCGGCAGGTCTTCCTGGATCTGCTTCACATCCGGGTCACCCTCCGCCGGCGGGGAAAACACGCAGGCGATGTTCAGCGGCTTGAAGTCCGGATCGGCAGCCTGGCGTTCGGCTTGCAGTTCCTTGAACAGCGCGTGGTAGGCAATGGCGTCGTTGATGGACGCGGTAGCCAGAATGGCGTTGAAACGCCGCCCGCCAGTGGCAGCATCGTGCTTGGCCAGAATCGCCTCGATGACGGCCTTTTTGGCCACCGCTTCGCCCGGCTTGGGTGGGTTCTTGCCTTCGGGCTTGTAGTAGTCCACGTGGAAGCGCAGCACGTTGCCATCCTCGATGGCATGGGTAATGGTGTAGGCATGCAGCTGCTTCTGGAACAGGTCTGCCGTGGTGCGCATGGAGGCCTGGGTATCCTCGATTTTCTGCTGGCTGGCATTGGCCTCGAAAATGGGTGTGCCAGTAAAGCCGAACAGCTGCGCCCTGGGGAAAAACGCCTTGATGGCCTTGTGGTTGTCGCCAAACTGCGAGCGATGGCATTCGTCAAAAATGAAGACGATGCGCTGATCCTGCAGCGCTTCCAGCTGTTCCTTGTACGTGGCCTGACCACTCCTGCTGCGCTGCCTGTTGCGCTTGCTGTTTTCGTCCAGCGCTAGGCCCAGTTTCTGGATCGTGGTCACGATCACCTTGTCGGCGTAGTCGTCTGACAGCAGGCGGCGCACCAGGGCGGCGGTGTTGGTGTTTTCTTCCACACAGCCTTCCTGGAACCGGTTGAATTCCTCACGCGTCTGGCGGTCCAGGTCCTTGCGGTCCACCACGAACACGCACTTGTGAATGTGGTCGTTTTCCTTCAGCAAGGTCGATGCCTTGAAGGAGGTGAGCGTTTTGCCGCTGCCGGTGGTGTGCCAGATGTAGCCATTGCCGTTATCTTCGTCAATGCACTGCACGATGTGCTGCACCGCATAGATCTGGTACGGCCGCATGATCATGAGCTTTTGTTCGCCCGCCAACAGCACCATGTAGCGGCTGATGGTGCGGCCCAGATCACACTTTTTCAGAAAGTGCCCGGCAAACTCGTCGAGCTGGGTGATTTTGCGGTTGCCCTCATCCGCAAATTCGTAGATGGGCAAAAAGCGCTCGTCGGCATTGAAGGCAAAGTGGCGGGCGTTGTTGTTGGCAAAGTAGTAGCTGCGATCGCGGTTGCTGACGATAAACAGCTGCAGAAAGCACAGCAGCGTGTTGCCGTAGCCATTGCCACGGTCCTGCTTGTACTCGACGATCTGCTCCATGGCCCTGCGCGGATTGACGCCCAGGGTTTTCAGTTCTATCTGCACACAGGGCACACCGTTGATAAGGATCAGAACGTCGTAGCGGTGGTGGCTGTTCTCGGTGTTGATGCGCAGCTGGCGCACCACCTCGAAGTGGTTTTTGCACCAGTCCTTGATGTTGACCAGCGTGAAGTGCAGCGGCGTACCATCGTCGCGGGTAAAGGAGTTGATGCTGCGCAGGGTTTTGGCAGCGGCAAACACGTCCGGCGTGACGATGTCATCCAGCAGGCGGGCAAACTCGGCGTCGGTCAGCTTGACACGGTTGAGCGCCTCGAACTTGTCGCGGAAGTTCTTTTCCAGCGCGGCGCGGTCGCGGATGTCGGCGCGGTATTCGTACTTCAGGTTTTGCAGCTTGCCAATGAAGCCGTATTCGATGTGTTCTTCTTTGACGATGAAGCCCGGTGCTCCGGGCGGCAAATCATGGGGAGGCTTGAATGCAGGCATGGAGGCAAAACAGGCGTTGGCAGAGGGGCGAAGCAGTGCAGCTGCTCAAGGCAGCAAGATAGCATGGATTGGGCAGCCCACTCCCCGCCCGGGCAGCGCCCAGCCTGGCTGTGGCGGCAACCCCGGCAACCTGTGCAGGCTCATGGCACGGCCGCGTCCGGCACCCCACGCCCCAGCACCGCCGCCAACGCCACCCCGGTATGACTCCCACTGGCCACCACCGCCTCCGGCGTCCCCGCAATCACCAGGCGGCCACCACCGCCCCCCCCTTCCGGCCCCAGATCCAGCACCCAATCGGCCTCGGCCACCACGTCCAGATCGTGCTCGATCACCAGCACGCTGTGGCCGCCATCCACCAGCCGGTGCAGCACATGGATCAGCTTTTCCACATCGCTCATGTGCAGGCCTACAGTGGGCTCGTCCAGCACATACAGGGTGTGCGGTGCCTTCTGGCCGCGCCGCGTGATGTCGTCGCGCACCTTGGTCAGCTCGGTCACCAGCTTGATGCGCTGCGCCTCGCCGCCCGATAGCGTGGGGGAAGGCTGGCCCAGCGTCAGATAACCCAGGCCCACGTCCTGCAGTAGCTGCAGCGGGTGCGCAATGGACGGCATGCTGGCAAAGAACGCCACGGCATCGTCCACCTCCATTTGCAGCACTTCGCCGATGCTCTTGCCGCGCCAGGTCACGGCCAGGGTTTGCGGGTTGAAGCGCGCCCCGTGGCAGACTTCGCACGGCACTTTCACATCGGGCAAAAAGCTCATCTCCACCGTGCGCATGCCCTGCCCCTCGCAACCGGGGCAACGGCCTTCGCCGGTGTTGAAGCTGAAGCGGCCCGGGCCAAAACCACGCGCCTTGGCCTCCAGCGTGCCGGCGTAGAGCTTGCGGATCGCATCCCAGAATCCGATATAGGTTGCCGGGCAGGATCGGGGAGTTTTCCCGATCGGGGTCTGATCCACTTCCAGCACGCGCTGAATCGTTTCATATTCCGTCACGCTGCGGCAACCGCTCCAGGCCGGCCGTTCACCGCGCTCATCGGCTTCACGCCCGGCACGGGTGGATCGTTGCAGCACGATGGCTTCCACATTCTTCAGCAGCACATCGCGCGCAAAACTGGATTTGCCCGATCCGCTCACGCCCGTCACCGCCACCAGCCGATGCAAGGGCACCGAGGCCGTCAGCTGCTGCAGATTGTGCAGGCCGGCCTGGTGCACGGTCAGCTGCGGCAGTTCCGCATCCATGGCACGGCGGCTGCCGCGCAAGGGGTGGCGCATGGCATCGCGCAGATAGCGCCCGGTGACCGAATCGGCATCGGCGGCAATCGCCTCCACCGTACCCTGGGCCACCACGCGGCCACCGCGAATGCCGGCCCCCGGGCCAATATCGATCACGTGATCGGCACGGCGGATCGTGTCCTCGTCGTGTTCCACCACCAGCAGCGTGTTGCCCTTCTGGCTCAGGTCTTCCAGCGCATCGATCAGGATCTGGTTGTCACGCGGGTGCAGGCCGATGGTCGGCTCGTCCAGCACATAGCACACGCCCTGCAAATTGCTGCCCAGCTGCGCCGCCAACCGGATGCGCTGCGCCTCGCCGCCCGACAGCGTGGGCGCGCCCCGGTCCAGCGTCAGGTAGGCCAGCCCCACCTGCTGCAAAAAGGCCAGCCGGCTGCGGATTTCCGGCAGGATGTCGCGCGCCAGCTCGGCCTCGCGGCCCTCGAACTGCAGCCCGTCCACCCAGTCGGCCACATCGGCCACGCTCATCGCCGCCACCTCGGCAATACCGATACCGTGCAGCCGCACATGGCGCGCCACCGGGTTCAGGCGCGTGCCCTGGCAGCTCGGGCACACCACATCGCCCACCACCTCCACATCGGGTTCGGCAAAGGTCTGCTCGCGGCCCTTGTTGTCCTTGGCCGCCACCGAATCGTCCAGCGCCTCGCGCTGCTTGCGATCCAGCTTGAGGCCGGTACCCACGCAATCCGGGCACCAGCCCTGCTTGCTGTTGTAGCTGAACAGGCGCGGATCCAGTTCGGCATAGCTGGTGGCGCACACCGGGCAGGCGCGCAGGGTGGAAAACACCTGCACCTCACCGATGGCCGCCGTGCTGCTGCCAGCCGTCATCGCTTCGGCCAGGCCGTCCAGCGCACTGAGCACCTGTACCACGCCCTTGCCATGCTGCAGCGCGGTTTGCAGGCCCACGCGCAGCAGCGCCTCATTTTCCGGCGTGATGTCCAGGCTCAGCACCGGCAGCTCGATATGGTGCTCCTTGAAGCGATCGATGCGCGGAAAACCGGTAGTCGGCAGAAACTCGCCATCCACGCGCAGATGCGTGTAGCCACGCGGCCGCGCCCAGTCGGCCAGCTCGGTGTAGACGCCCTTGCGCCCCGTCACCAGCGGTGCCAGCAAGCCCACCTGCTGGCCACGGTACTGCTTCAGGATCTGCGCCAGAATGCGCTCCATGCTTTGCGGCTCCACCGCGGCATCGTCATGCACACAGTGCTGCACCCCCAGCTTGACGTAGAGCAGGCGCAGGAAATGCCACACCTCGGTGGTGGTGCCCACGGTGGACTTGCGACCGCCGCGGCTCAGGCGCTGCTCGATCGCCACCGTGGGCGGAATGCCGTATACCGCATCCACTTCGGGCCGGCCGGCCGGTTGCACCAGGCTGCGCGCATAGGCGTTCAGGCTTTCCAGATAGCGGCGCTGCCCTTCGTTGAAGATGATGTCGAAGGCCAGCGTGGACTTGCCGGAGCCGCTGACGCCGGTAATCACGTTGAACTTGCCGCGCGGCACCTGCACCGACAGGTTTTTCAGGTTGTGCTCGTGCGCGTTGATCACCTCGATGGCCTGCAGCGACGGCGCTGCCGGCGCACGCGGTGCGGCGGCATAGGGCGGTGCCGCTTCCTGCACGCCCTTGCCGCCTGCTGCCCAGCCCATGGCCAGATCGTACTCGCGCAGCGCAGCGCCAGTATGGCTGTCGGGCTGCTGGCGCACCTGGTCCGGCGTGCCCTGCGCCACGATGCGGCCACCTCCCTCGCCACCCTCTGGTCCCAGGTCTATCAGCCAGTCGCTGGCGCGGATCACGTCCAGATTGTGTTCGATCACCACCAGCGAATGGCCGGCCTCCAGCAGTTGGCGGAAGGCCTGCATCAGCCGCGCAATATCGTCAAAGTGCAGGCCGGTGGTGGGCTCGTCAAACAGGAACAGCGTGCCCTTGGCCGCCAGCCGCTGGCGGCTCTTGCTGGCGCTGCGCGCCGCTTCGGCCAGAAAACCGGCCAGCTTCAGGCGCTGCGCCTCGCCGCCACTCAGCGTGGGTACCGGCTGGCCCAGTCGCACATAGTCCAGGCCCACATCCACGATCGGCTTCAGCGCGCGCAGCACCTCGCGATCCGGCGCATGGGCCGGGCCGCGCGCGGCGGCATCGGGCATGCTGGCTCCAAACAGCAGCACCGCCTCGTGCACCGTCAGCGCCAGCACATCGGCCACGTTCAGCGTGCGGCCACCGCGTTCGATGGTCACTTCCAGAATCTCCGGGCGATAGCGCTGGCCATCGCAATCCGGGCAGCGCAGGTAGACATCGCTGAGAAACTGCATCTCCACATGCTCGAAGCCGCTGCCGCCACAGGTCGGGCAGCGGCCATCACCGCTGTTGAAGCTGAACTTGCTGGCGGTATAGCCACGTTGCTGCGACAGCGGCGCGGTGGCAAACAGCTGGCGAATCGCGTCCCAGGCGCCCACATAACTCACCGGATTGGAACGCGCCGTCTTGCCGATGGGCGACTGGTCCACAAACACCACATCGGCCAGGTGGTCAGCCCCGAGCAGGCGCTCATGCGCGCCCGGAGCCTCGGTCGCCTTGCCAAACTGGCGCAGCAGCGCCGGGGCCAGCACGTCCTGGATCAGCGTGGACTTGCCCGATCCGCTCACGCCAGTCACGCAGACCATGCACTGCAGCGGAATCTCCACCGACACGTTCTGCAGGTTGTTGGCCGTCACGCCTTCCAGAATCAGGCGCGGCGTGTTGTCCTGCACCTCGCGCCGCAGCCAGCGGCTGGCATCGATCACCTGGCGGCGGCCGCTCAGGTACTGGCCGGTCAGGGTATCGGCCTGGCGCAGCGCCTGCGGCGTGCCGTCGAACACGATCTGGCCGCCGCGCTCGCCCGGGCCGGGGCCCATGTCGATGATGCGGTCGGCCGGCCACATCACGGCCGGGTCGTGCTCCACCACCACCAGCGTGTTGCCGGCATCGCGCAGGCGCAGCATGGCCTCGGTGATGCGGTGCATGTCACGCGGGTGCAGGCCGATGCTGGGCTCGTCCAGCACGAACAGCGTGTTCACCAGCGAGGTGCCCAGCGCCGTGGTCAGATTGATGCGTTGCACCTCGCCGCCGCTCAGGGTACGGCTCTGGCGGTCCAGCGTCAGGTAGCCGATGCCGACATCGCACAAATAGCGCAGCCGGTTGCCAATTTCCTCGAACAGCAGCTTCTGTGCCTGCACATCGGCGGCATCGCCAGCCTGCCCGGCACCGGACTCGGCCAGCAGTGCAAAAAATTGCCGCAGCCGCTCAATTGGCAGCTGCATCAGGTCGTGCAGGCAGAGGCCGGGCAAGGCCTCCAGTTGCGCACGTGTCCAGTCCGTGCCCTGGGGCATGAAGCGCTTGTGCGGCGGCAGCACGGCATCGGCCTGGGCCTTGTCGCCCACGCGCCAGAGCAGGCTTTCCGTTTTCAGGCGCGCGCCGGCACAGGTCGGGCATTCGGTATAGCTGCGGTACTTGGACAGCAGCACCCGGATATGCATCTTGTAGGCCTTGGTTTCCAGGTAATCAAAGAAACGCTGGATGCCGTACCACTGCTTGTTCCAGCTGCCCTTGTAGTTCGGCGCGCCGTCGATCACCCAGCGCTGCTGCGCCTCGGTCAGCTTGTACCAGGGCGTGTCACGCGGAATGCCGGCCTCTTCGGCGTGGCGCATCAGGTCGTCCTGCGCTTCCACCCAGGCCGGCGTCTGGATCGGCTTGATTGCGCCCTGGCGCAGCGTCAGCTTCTGGTCCGGAATCACCAGCCCCCAGTCCACGCCAATCACGCGGCCAAAGCCACGGCAGGCCTCGCATGCTCCCACCGCCGAGTTGAACGAGAACATGGACGGCATCGGCGCACTGTAGGCGATACCGCTTTCCGGGCACAGCAGGCTGCTGGCGTATTTCCACAAGGCGGGCTCGCCCTCGCCGTCTGTCGGCAGCACGTAAACACGCACCCGGCCTTCGCCATGGCGCAAGGCGCTTTCCAGCGCCTCGATCACGCGGCTGCGCTCCACCTTGCCCATGCGGAATCGGTCCGCCACCACATGCAGCCGCAGGCGCCCGTCCAGCGCCTCGCGCTCCTGCACCCGCGTGTAGCCCGATGCCGACAGCCACTGCTCCAGCTCTTCCTCGCTGATGGTATCGGGCAGCTCGACCGGAAACGTCAGCACCAGACGCGGATCACCAGCCTCGGCCGCACGCTGCTGCAGCTCGGCAAAAATCGAATCGGGATGGTCCTGGCGCACCGGCAAGGCCGTGACACGGTCATGCAGATGGCCGAAGCGGGCATAGAACAGCTTCAGGTGATCGTTCAGCTCGGTCATGGTGCCCACGGTCGAGCGCGAGGTGCGCACCGGATTCGTCTGGTCGATCGCAATCGCCGGCGGCACGCCCTCCACCCGGTCCACCGCCGGCTTGTCCATGCGGTCCAGAAACTGGCGCGCATAGGCGCTGAACGTTTCCACATAGCGGCGCTGGCCTTCGGCGTACAGGGTATCGAACACCAGGCTGGACTTGCCCGAACCGCTCGGGCCGGTCACCACGGTCAGCTCGCCGGTGCGGATGTCCAGATCCAGGTTGCGCAGATTGTTCTGGCGTGCGCCACGGATGCGGATGCGTTCACCCAGATAGCTGCCGGACGCCTCGCTGGCAGCAGACCGGGACACGACGGGGAGGGGAGTAGCTTCAGACATGCGGCCTCTTGGTTGGGAGTTGCGGATGATTGTAGAAGCAGCCCCGCCAACCAGCCGCACGGCGCCTACATACCAGTACGCCGGCACAGTTTCCGCCACGAGGAAAAAAACCATGCCCTTCCGTGCGAATTGTCATATCCGGAGAATAGACCGGTTCAACTTGATACATTTACCAACCCCTGCACCACCATGACCACTACCCGACTGGAACACGATCTGCTGGGCGACCGCGAAGTCCCCGCTGAAGCCTACTACGGCGTCCACACCCTGCGCGCCCAGGAAAATTTCCAGATTTCCGGTATCACCATCGCCACCATGCCCGAGCTGATCGTGGCCCTGGCGGCCGTCAAGGCGGCGGCAGCCGAGGCCAACGCCGAGCTGGGCCTGCTACCCGAAAGCCAGCGTGACGCCATCGTCGCGGCCTGTACCGAAATCCGCTGCGGTGCCCTGCACGACCAGTTCGTGGTCGACGTCATCCAGGGCGGTGCCGGCACCTCCACCAACATGAATGCCAACGAGGTGATCTGCAACCGCGCGCTGGAGCTGATGGGCCACCAGCGCGGCGAATACCAGCACCTGCACCCGAACGAACACGTCAACATGGCGCAAAGCACCAATGACGTCTACCCCACCGCCATCCGCATCGCCACCTGCTACGCCATCAAGCGCCTGCTGGCCGCCATGGCCCACCTGCGCGATACCTTTGCCGCCAAGGCCGAAGAATTTGCCGGCCTGCTGAAAATCGGCCGCACCCAGCTGCAGGATGCCGTGCCCATGACCCTGGGCCAGGAATTCTCCACCTACGCCGTGATGCTGGAAGAGGACATGGCGCGCCTGATCCGCGCCGAAGTGCTGATCCGCGAAATCAACCTGGGCGCCACCGCCATCGGCACCGGCATCACCAGCCATCCCGAATACGCCGCCAAGGCGCTGTACCATCTGCGCGAAATCACCGGCCTGGACCTGAGCACCGCGCCCAACCTGATCGAGGCGACCCAGGACTGCGGCGATTTTGTGCAGCTGTCCGGCGTGCTCAAGCGCATTGCCGTCAAGGTCTCCAAGATCTGCAATGACCTGCGCCTGCTGTCCAGCGGCCCGCGCTCCGGCTTTGGTGAAATCAATCTGCCGGCCATGCAGGCCGGCTCGTCCATCATGCCGGGCAAGGTCAACCCGGTGATCCCGGAAGTGGTCAACCAGGTCGCCTTCGAGGTGTTAGGCAACGACGTCACCATTTCCTTTGCGGCCGAAGGCGGCCAGCTGCAGCTCAACGCCTTCGAGCCCATCATCATGAACGCGCTGTCGCGCAGCCTGAACCTGCTGACCACCGGCTGCCTGACGCTGGCCGACCGCTGCGTCGCCGGCATCACCGCCAATGAGGAGCGCCTGCGTGAAAACGTGGAACGCTCGATTGCGCTGGTAACAGCCCTCAACCCCATCATCGGCTACGCCCAGGCCACCGCCATTGCCACCGAGGCGTTTGCCCAGGGCACCAATGTGCGTGACGTGGTGCTGCGACGCCAGCTGATGAGCGAGGAAGACCTGAACGACGCCCTGCGTCACGAAGTGCTGACGCAGCCGCGCGCCTACGCCAAGAAGCAGTAAGCCGCAGCGACTCCTGCTCCCCACCGCGCCCGGCTCCGTCCGGGCGCAGTCGTTTCCGGGCAACCCTTGCAGGGTTGCGGCTTTTACCATCTCTCACGCATCTGTAACAGGCCGCTGGCTACACTGAAAATCTCCCATCACCCTTCAAGAAGCCTCTCATGTCCCAGTACCAGATCGCTGTCGTCGTTGGCAGCCTGCGCAAGGATTCCTACAACCGCCAGCTGGCCCAGGCCATCACCCAACTGGCGCCGGCCGATTTCGGATTTGTCTTCGTCGAGATTGGTGATCTGCCGCTCTACAACCAGGATGACGATGCCAACCAGGCCGATAGCGTCAAGCGCATGAAGGCCGAGATCGCCGCTTCGCAAGGCGTGATTTTCGTGACGCCCGAATACAACCGCTCGATTCCCGGCGTGCTCAAGAATGCGCTGGACCACGGCTCACGTCCCTACGGCCAGAACGTCTGGGCCGGCAAGCCGGCGGGCGTCATCGGTGCCTCCATGGGCGCCATCGGCACCGCCATGGCCCAGCAGCACCTGCGCAACATCGTGGCCTACCTGGACATGCCCACCCTCAACGCGCCCGAGGCCTACCTGAAGTTCGACGACCAGACGGTTGACGCCCAGCACCAGTTCAGCAACGAAGGCACACGCAAGTTCGTGCAGAGCTGGGTCGATGCCTACGTGGCCTGGGTGAAGAAGATCGCCGGCTGAGCCGGCACGGGCAGCAGGCTCAGGCCTGCAGCTCGGTCTGGATACGCACCTCGCCCGTCAGCAACTTGTGCATCGGGCACAGATTGGCGATCTTGAGCAGCTGGGCGCGCTGGTCCTCGTCCAGCTCGCCCTGCAGCGTCACCTTGCGCACGATGTCGGTGCCGGCTTCCGGCTTGCCGTCCGGGTTGAGCGACAGCTCCACCTGCACGCCGGTCAGCGGGATCTGGCGGCGCGTGGCCACCATGCGGATGGTGATCGCCGTGCACGCTCCCAGGCTGGCCAGGATCATCCGGTCCGGGCTGCTGGCCGTATTGCCGCCGCCCAGTTCCTCGGGCTCATCGGCGGTCCAGGTATGCCCCAGATCGTCCTGCAGCGTGACGACATACGGGGTTTCGCCAAGCGTGGCGCTGACATGGGGAATGGCGGCCATGGGTGTGATCTCCTTGTGACATATCCGGCCAGGGCCGGGAACAGGCTTGCAGCCAGAGCTTTGACCACAAGCCTACCACTGCGGCACGCCGCACACACGCCATGGCCTGATCGCCGCGCGGGTTTTGCCGCCTGACACACGGTACCACGTGAACGCAAAACGCCAGCCGGGAAACCCTGCCCCGGCTGGCGTCTGCATCGTGTCACAGGGCAGCAGTGCCGCCCTGCCTGTCAGCGCCTCAGCGCTGCTGCTTTTTCTGCTCCATATCGTCTTCCATCATCTCGAACCACATCGCGTTCATGACCGCGAACAGGGCCGCCAGCGGGAGGCCCAGAAGCCAGGCGAAATACCACATATCAGATGTCCTTTCGTGAATGTTTGCTGCGGAAATGGCGTGCCGGCTCAGTAGGCATGGCCGCCACCACCCTCGATCTCATCCTCGGTGACCTTGCCGCGCATCACCGAATACACCCAGCTGGTATAGGCCAGAATGATCGGAATGAAGATGATGCTGGCCACCAGCATGATGAACAGGATCATGTGGCTGGATGAGGCATCCCACACCGTCAGGCTGGCCCGCGGCTGCACGCTGGATGGCAGGATGAAGGGGAACATGGACACGCCCACGCACAGCACCGTGCTGGCCACCGCCACGCCATTCGCCAGCAGCGTCAGCAACTCGCGGCGCTGCGTGAAGCCCCAGGCCGCCACCAGCGATCCCAGCACACCCAGTGCCGGCACCAGCCACAGCACCGGAGCCTGGGCATAGTTGGCAAACCACATGCCGGCCACGCCACCTTCGGCAGTCTTCAGCATCGGGTTGGACGGGCCGGTGGTCACCACCTCGCTGGTGATGCGGTAACCATCCACCGTCAGCCACAGCATCACGCCGGCCAGGATGAACAGCACTGGCGTCAGCAAGGCAAACACGCGGCCATAGCGGCGTGCACGCTGCTGCACCGCCCCCTCGGTCTTGAGCTGCAGCCAGGCCGCGCCATGCGCCGCCAGCATCGCCACCGACACCAGTCCGCACAGCAGCGCAAACGGATTCAGCAGGCCGAAGAAGGTGCCGTCATAGTAGATCTGCATGTCGGGTTCCAGGCGGAACGGCACGCCCTGCAGCACATTGCCCATGGCCAAGCCAAAAATCAGCGCCGGCACCAAGCCGCCAATGAACAGGCACCAGTCCCAGGTCTTGCGCCAGGTCGGGTGCTCGATCTTGCTGCGGTACTTGAAACCGACCGGGCGCAGGATCAGTGCCATCAGGATGGCAAACATGGCGAGGTAAAAGCCCGAGAAGGACACCGCATACAGCTGCGGCCAGGCGGCAAAAATGGCCCCCCCGCCCAGAATCAGCCAGACCTGGTTGCCCTCCCAGATCGGGCCCACGGTATTGATGCCCACGCGACGCTCCACATCGGTACGCGCCACAAAGGGATTGAGCATGCCGACGCCCAGGTCAAAACCGTCGGTCACGGCAAACGCGACCAGCAGTACGCCCAGCAGCAGCCACCAGATGACGCGCAACACGTCATAGCTCAGGAGTTCGTGAAGAATCATGTTATTTCTCCGGTCATGCGTGTGTCAGGCCTTGGCCGCGGTCTGCTGCGGCAGGGCGTAGGGCGAGGTTTTCAGTTCGCGGCGATCCTGTGCATCCAGCACCGGACCCTTGCGGATCGCCTTCAGCATCAGTTTCATCTCCACCACCAGCAGCACGCTATAGAGTGCGACAAAGCCCAGCAGCGTGCCCAGCACGGTGCCGGCACTCAGGTTGGACACGGCCACCGCCACCGGCAGCACGCCCTCGATCGCCCAGGGCTGGCGGCCAAACTCGGCCACAAACCAGCCGCACTCGGCGGCAATCCAGGGCAGCGGAATGCTCCACACCGCCAGCTTCAGCAGCCACGGGTAGGCATCGAGCTTGTGGCGTGCCGACAGCCAGAAGAACACCCCCATCAACAGGATGAAGTAGAAGCCCAGTCCGACCATGACGCGGAAAGCCCAGAACAGCGGAGCCACCTGCGGCACGGTATCCCAGGCGGCCGCGGCAATCTGCTCCTCGGTGGCCTGGCGCGGATCATCCACATAGGCCTTGAGCAGCAGCGTGTGGCCCAGATCCTGACTGTGCGCATCGAAACGGGCGCGCAACTCGGACGGAATCTCGCCGTAGCCATGGCTGCGGATTTCCTCCAGCGCGTCATAGGCCGCCATGCCGTTGCGGATACGGCCCTCGGCCAGCTTCACCAGATCGTAGATGCCCGGAATCTCGGTTGTCAGCGAGCGCGTGCCGATCAGACCCATGGCCCAGGGAATGTGCACGGCGTAATCGGTGCGGCGCTCCGCCTGATTCGGCAGGCCGAAGGCGGTGAACGATGCCGGCGGCGGCTCGGTTTCCCACATCGCCTCGATCGCCGCCAGCTTCATGCTCTGGTGCTCGCCGGACAGGTAGCCGCTCTCGTCGCCCAGCACCACCACCGACAGCGCCGACGCCAGGCCAAAGGAGGCAGCCACCGTCATCGAGCGGCGCGCCAGATCCAGATGGCGCCCCTTGAGCATGTACCAGGCCGATACGCCCAGCACGAAAATCGCCGCCACCGTGTAGCCGGCCGATACCGTGTGCACGAACTTGGCCTGGCCGACCGGGTTGAACAGCACCTCGGCAAAGCTGGTCACCTCCATGCGCATGGTCTGCGGGTTCAGCGCCGATCCCACCGGATTCTGCATCCAGCCGTTGGCAATCAGGATCCACAGCGCCGAGAAATTGGTGCCCAGCGCCATCGCCCAGGTGACGATCAGGTGCTTGACCTTGCTCAGCCGCTCCCAGCCGAAGAAGAACAGGCCAACCAGCGTCGCCTCCAGGAAGAAGGCCATCAGGCCCTCGATTGCCAGCGGTGCACCGAAAATGTCCCCCACATAGTGGCTGTAGTAGCTCCAGTTCATGCCGAACTGGAACTCCATGACGATGCCGGTGGCCACGCCAAGCGCAAAGTTGATGCCGAACAGCGTGCCCCAGAACTTGGTCATCTGCCGCCAGACCGGCCGCTTGGTCATGACGTAAACCGTCTCCATGATGGCCAGCATGATGGACAGCCCGATCGTGAGTGGCACGAACAGGAAGTGGTACAGGGCCGTGGCTGCAAACTGCAACCGTGACAGCCCGACGATATCGAGATCCATGGAAACTACCCCCTTCGTATCTCAGTCCAAAAAAACAGAACCCGCCCGCTGCCGGCAGTCGCCAGCTGCAAGCCCGTCACCATCAGCCATCGCGCAGGCGCGCCAGCGCCTCGGCATGGCCTGCCGATCCGCGTGGCCAGTCTCCCGTCACGCGTCCGGCCTCCAGCACCAGCAGGCGATCGGCCAGCTCGGCCTCGCGCCGCATGTGGGTCGCAATGACGGCCGTGCGCCCCTGCAGCGCAGCACCCAGGCGCTGCAGCACATCGGCCGCCGTGGCGCTGTCCAGCCCGTCGGTCGGCTCATCCAATAGCCAGACCGTGCTGTCCGCCAGGAACAGCCGCGCCAGCGCCAGCCGGCGCGCCTGGCCACGCGACAGACCCAGTCCGCCCTCGCCCAGCACCTCGTCTAGCCCTTCCGGCCTGGCCGCCATCACCTCCTGCAGACCGGCGGCATCCAGCGCCTGCCAGATCTGCGCATCCTCCAGCGCACGCTGCTGCAGATTCACGTTGGCGCGCACGCTGTCATGGAACAGCGCCGGCTGCTGCGGCAGCGCCACTGCCGGCTGCGCACGCACGCTGCCGCTGCCGGCCTCCAGCTCGCCGGAAATCAGCGCCAGCAAGGTGGACTTGCCACTGCCACTCGGACCGATCAGGGCCACGATCTCGCCTTGCGCCACACGCAGATCCACCCCCGCCACGCGCGCCTGCTGTTGCGCGCCGGGCACCGACACCTGCTGCAGCTCGGCCACCAGACCGGCGGCCGGCAGCGGCAGCGCGGTCTCCGCATCGGGCCGGGCACGCAGCGGTGTCGCCAAACGGCGTGCCGCCAGCAGGCTGGCCGACCATTCGAGCGCACCGCGCCGCATGGCGGCAAACGGTTCCATGCCGGCCATCGCCATCAGCAGCAGAAAAGCCGCATTCGGCACCGACATGCCATGTTGCAGCACCAGCCAGCCTGCCGCCATGGCCGCCGCCGCCATCGTCAGCGCATGCAGGATCTGCCACAGGGCAGCTGCCAGCGCATCACGGCGCTGCAACTGCGCGTCCAGCGCGGCCAGCCGCGCCTCGGTCTGCTGCCAGCGTGCCAGCCAGGCATCAAACTGGTTGGCCATCACCAGCTCGGTCTGGGCACCGGCCAGATCCAGACTCTGCTGACGCAGGCGTTCGGCCAGCCGCGATTGCGCCAGGCTCAGCCGCGTGGTGCTGCGCACCAGCCAGAGCACGATGCCAAAGCCCCACAACAGGAACCAGCACAGGCTGGCCACGCCCAGCCCCGGGTGGTGCCAGGCCAGCCACAGGCTGATCAGCAGCGTGCCGCACAAGGCCGCCGCCGTCGGCACGATCAGCCGCAAATAGAGCGATTCCGCCGCATCCAGATCACGCGTCAGGCGCAGCAGCATGCGGCCCGGATGCAGCCGCCAGCGGCTACCGTCCCCGGCCCCGCGCGCGGCATAGGCGCGGAACAGGCGTTCGCGCACCTGCACCAGCGCCTGCAGCGTGGCCTGGTGCGTGACCACCCGCTCGCCATAGCGCGACGCGGTGCGGCCCAGCGCCAGCAGCCGGATGCTGGCCGAAGGGGTAAACACATCAAAAGCGATGGCGGCAGCGCCCAGCAAGCCGGCCATGGCCGTGCCGGCCAGGAACCAGCCCGAAATGCCCAGCAGCAGCACGCCGGCCAGCGTCGTGCTGGCGGCCAGCAACACGCCCAGTGCCATGCGGCGGCCATGCCGGGCCAGCAGCGCCTGCAGCAGCAGGCGAACCGCCTGGCGATTCCGCTGCCCGCTCATGCGCCCGCCTCCGGCCGGACCCAGCGCGCCCGGCCATGGCCATCCAGCGCCAGCTGCTGCGGCATCGCCGCCATCAGCAAGGGATCGTGGGTGGCCACCAGCAGCGTCTTGCCACGGGCAATGCGCGCCAGGGCCTGCACCACCTGCGTGGCCGTGGCGCTGTCCAGGTGCGCCGTCGGCTCATCCAGCAACAGCAGATCGGCATCCTGTGCCACGGCCAGCCGTGCCAGCGCCAGCCGCAGCGCTTCACCACCCGACACCCCACTGCCGCCCTCGCCCAGCGGATAGCCGCCACGCGCCTGATAGACATCGCCCAGCCCCACCTTGTGCAGCAGCTCTGCCGTCTGTTGCGGCGTACTGTCGCGCCCCAGGTGCAGATTGCTGCGGATGGTGCCGGCAAAAAATGCCGGCTGCTGCCCCATCCAGGCCATGCGCTGGCGCAGTCCGGCCACGCTGCTGTCCTGCAGCACCACCTCATCGATCCGGACTTCGCCCTGACGCAAGGCGGCCAGCCCGGCCACCATCGCCAGCAGCGTGCTCTTGCCACTGCCACTCGGGCCGGTAATGGCCACGTGGGCTCCGGCAGGAATCTGCAGATCCAGTCCGGGACGATCCTCGCTGGCGGCGGCATCCATGCGGCCGGCCGCCGGTACCGCCTGTCGCAGCTGCACCGACGGTGCCTGTGCCGCGACAGGCGCAACAGGCACGACAGCAGGTGCTGCCGCCTGCTGCGGCTGCATCACCAGCGGTGCCAGCCCGTCCAGCATCCCGTGCAGACCCTGCTGCGCGGCCTTGCCGTTGGCGCGGTCATGCCAGACGGCCGACAGCTCGCGCAGCGGATCAAAAAAGGTCGGAGCCAGCATCAGCACATACAGCGCCGCATGCAGGCCCAGCGGCTCGCCCCAGGTACCAAAGCGGATTTCGCCCAGCAGATGAAAGCCGATATACACCGCCACCAGCGCCACGCCCAGCGCCGAAAACAGTTCCAGCACCGCCGACGACAGCATCGCCACATGCAGCACGCGCATGGTCTTGCGCGCCACGCGGCTGCCCTGCTCGCTCAGGCGACGTGCCGCAGCATCCACGGCATGCAGGGCGCGCAGCGTCGGCAGGCCGCGCAGCCGCTCCAGCAGCTGGCCATGCAGGCTGCCAAGTGATTGCAGCTGCTCCTCGCTGATGGCCTGGGCGCGCCAGCCGATGATGGCCATGAACAACGGAATCAGGGGCGCGGCACACAACAGGATCAGCGCCGCCAGCCAGGAGTGCCAGGCCACCACGCTGGCGATCACCGGAGGCACCAGCAGCACACGCCATTGCGCGGCCTGGTAGCGCGCCAGCCAGGGCACGATCGCCTCGGCCTGCTCCATCCAGACCCGGGTGACCTGCCCGCTAGGGGCGCGCCGGGCATCCATCGGGGAACTGGCACGGAGGCGCTGCGCCAGCTCCAGACGCAAGCGCGTCAACGCGGCACGGGCATGCAGCCAGGTGATACGGCTACCGGCGTATTCGCACACGGCGCGCAGCACACCGGCAGCCGCCACGACCAGCGCGGTCTGCCACAGCAGCGCCGGCAGATCCGGCTGCGGCGAACTGCTGCCTGTGACATGCGCCATCAGCGCTGCCACTACGCGCGCCAACCACCACGCCTGCACCAGCCACAACAAGGCCCCCACCCCTTGCAACAGGTAGGGCCAGCGTTGCAGGTGCCCTGAGGCCGGCCATGTTTTTAGCATATGCCAATTATATGCAGTGGATTCACATTTTATGCAAAATCGTAAATTGTTGTGCAGCCAGCGCGTCCGATCTGGCTGGTGCATGCCGGCCTACCCTAACAGATGATGATGACCCCTGCAAAAACCACGCTACTGCCCGGCCTACCATGCCCCTGCTGCCGCACTGCTGACCGCACCATCAGAAACAGCTTGTATCCAGGCGCAACACTGTTATACTGAATACCTATACAGTAATCCACTTGCTACACTAGTCTACAGGTTGCTGCCATGGGTAGACCCTACAAATGCCGTCACGTCTCGTGTGATGTCTCTGCCAACTACTTCAAGCCACTCGGTATCCCGCTGGCCCACCTGGAAGAAACAGAGCTGCACATGGACGAACTGGAGGCCCTGCGCCTGGCCGACATGGAAGGCCTGTACCACGCCGATGCCGCCCTGCGCATGGGCATTTCGCGCCAGACCTTCGGCAACATCGTGGCGCGCGCACGCAAGAAGGTGGCCACCGCCATCCTGCAGGGCCAGGCCCTGAAAATCGGTGAAGATGCAACCAGCAACCAGCGTGTGCTGCGTCTGCGGCAAGAACCCCACCCCGACACCCGCAAGCCCTGAACGCAAAAAAAGCCTGCCGGTTTTCGCCAGCAGGCTTTCTGGGGGGTGACCAGGCCATCAGGCGGCCACAGTCACCACGGCATCACCGTCGGATTCAGCCAAACACGCGGAAGCGCTCGGCATCATCCATGAAGGTCTTCTCGCCAAAACCGCCTTCGTTGGAACCGAAAGGCATCATGGCGCGCAGCTTCCAGCTGGCCGGCACGTTCCACTCGGCTGCGGCAGCAGCGTCGGGCAGCGGGTTGTAGTGCTGCAGGCTGGCACCGATATTGGCTTCGGACAGGGCCACCCACACGGCAAACTGGGCGATACCGCTGGCCTGCTCGGACCAGACCGGGAAGTTTTCGGCGTAGGCGGCAAACTGCTGCTGCAGACCGGCAATCACGTCCTGGTCTTCGTAGAACAGCACGGTACCGGCACCGGCGGCAAAGCTGTTGATCTTGGCTTCGGTCGGGGCAAAGCTGTCAGCCGGCACGATCTTGCGCAGCGCTTCCATCACGAAGCCCCAGAACTTGTCGCTCTCGGCGCCAAACAGGATCACGGCGCGCGAGCTCTGGGAGTTAAAGGACGAGGGGGACAGCTTGATCGCTTCCTGGATCAGCTGGGACACTTCCTGCTGCGGCAGCGGCAGGTTCTTGCCCAGGGCGTACTGGGTGCGGCGCTTGGAAATGCTGTTGATGAAGGCGTTGCTCATGGTTGTTGCTCCTGTAGGAAAAAGGGGGCCGGCGAAACCGATTTCGTCCGGCGGGAGAAGAAGGCCTGCCATGCAGGCCGTTGGTTGAAATAATAAACAAGACTCATGCTTTCCAGAACCACTGAAATGGAAATTCATTCTTTCCATTTCTGGGGTCTGGCAGCCCGATGTCCCGACATCAGTCGATCGCCGGCGCATCCACCAGCACCAGCTCGGCATCCTCGCTGGCCGTGACGCGGATCACGGTCTCGCCCTGAATGGCAGCACCATCACGCGCCTGCAGCTCCACGCCGTTGACCTCGACCCGACCCTTGGCCGGTACCAGATAGCCATGGCGGCTGGCATCGGCAAAATGGTATTCGGCGCTCTCGCCGGCCTTGAGCGTGGCACCCACCACGCGGGCCGGTGCCCGGATCGGCAGTGCCTCGTCGTCACCGGGCAGGCCACTGGCCAGGGTCACGAACTTGCCGGAGCGGTCTTCCTTGGGGAAGGGACGCGTGCCCCAGGACGGCTGACCACCGCGCTGGTCCGGGAAAATCCAGATCTGGAAAATGCGCGTGGCTTCCGGCTCCAGGTTGTATTCGGAATGGCGGATGCCGCTGCCGGCACTCATCACCTGCACATCACCGGCCACGGTGCGGCCCTGGTTGCCCAGGTTGTCCTGGTGCGTGATGGCGCCTTCGCGCACATAGGTGATGATCTCCATGTCGGCGTGCGGATGCGGCGGAAAGCCGGTCTGCGGCGCAATCGTGTCATCGTTCCAGACCCGCAGCGCACCCCAGTGGACACGCTTGGGATCATGGTATTCGGCAAACGAGAAATGGTGCTTGGCATCCAGCCAACCGTGGTGGGCACCGCCCAGGCTGTCAAAGGATCGACGTTCAATCATGCTGTACTCCTGTGTGTTCAAGATCACTATGACGTCAGTTTAGGGAGTATCATTCAACTTTAGAATACGAAAGATGGAATTTTATTCTTTCCATTTTCGTCATAATGATCCGCCACATACCACAGCCGCATGTCCACACTGCCCGATCTCGAAGCCTGGGCCATTTTTGCCAAGGTGGCAGAAACCGGCTCCTTTGCCCGTACTGCCGGCGAGTTCTCGCTGTCGCAGGCCACCGTGTCCAAGGCCATCTCGCGGCTGGAGGCGCGCCTCAAGACCGTGCTGTTCCACCGCAGTTCGCGCCGCGTCACGCTGACGGAAAGCGGCCATGTGGCACTGGAACGCGCCACCCGCATCCTCGAAGACGGCCAGGCGGTCGAGGCTGAAATCGCCGAGCAATCCACCAGCCTGCGCGGCCTGATCCGCATCTCGGCTCCCATGTCCTTCGGCCTGACCCAGCTGGCACCACTGCTGCCCGATTTCATGCAGGCCCATCCGGATGTCTCGCTGGATGTCCAGTTCAATGACCAGCAGGTGGATCTGGTGGCCGACCGTTTCGATCTGGCACTGCGCATTGCCAACCTGCCCGATTCCAGCCTGCTGGCCCGCCAGCTCTGCCAGGTGCGCATTCTGCTGGTGGGCTCGCCAGACTATTTTGCCCGCCATGGCACGCCGCGCCATCCCAGCGATCTGGCCTGGGGCCACATGGCCCTGCAGTATTCACACAGCCGCCAACCCGTCAGCTGGCGCTTCCGCCACGCCCAGCAGGGCGAATTCACGCAGACCCTGCCCAACCAGCTGTCCACCAACAATGCCGATGGCCTGGCCCCGGCGCTGCGGGCCGGTCTGGGCCTGGCCCTGCAGCCCGAATTCATGGTCTGGGAAGACCTGCAGGCCGGCCTGCTGCAGACCGTCATGGACGACTGGCGCGCAGACCCAATCGGTCTGCACCTGGTCACCCCGCCCGGCCGCAGCCGGCCAGCCCGGGTCCAGGCTTTCATGGACTACCTGATCGAACGCCTGACTCGCGATCCGCGCTGGCTGCCGGCCAGAGCCTCCTGAAGCAAGCCGCCAGGCCATGCCTGGGCAATGTGTCGATCCCAACAGCAAGCCCGCCCAAAAAATGGGCGGGCTTGTCAAAAGCGGCAACACTGGCAGCCACGGCCACCAGTACCGTCAGATTCAGGTGCGCGGCTCGCTGGTCTCTGCCGGAGCAGCAGTTTCGGGCTGGCCGACATCAGGAGCATCCTGCGCCTGATCCGTCAGGCCAGGCATCGGCGCGCCCAGGGCAGCATCGGCGGAGGACGGCTGACCCGATACGGAACTGCCGCTGGCCGCAGCCGATGCGGTGGGTGCTACTGCGTCGGCAGCAGTGTCGGAAGTGGCGGCCATGACCGAGGTGCCGGCAAGCAGCAACAGGGAAGCGAGCAGAGAAGGGATACGTGTGTTTTTCAAAACAACTCCTTGGAGTGGAACAACACTGACCGTTGGCACCTGCGCTGCGTTTTGTCGGACAGCGCGTGCTGGTGCGTGCACGGCCAGCCCCTCGAACCTTAGTCATGACCAATAGGCTGCTTGTGCTGGAATGTGTCACCGGTAAGCTGATGCACGGCCGCCACGGAGCCGCCGGCAGCGCCTGTGCGAGCAGGCTGCTGGCCCATGTTTCCTCTGGCTGTGCGCCCATTTTCCGGGCTTGCAGGGCGTTCAAGCTGACACTTTTCTGTCAAATGTAATGACACAGGGACTTACCAAAACACGACCGATATGTGGAGCATCCATGGCCTGCTCCCCGCCCGATAACGCTACACGGCGCTCCCGCCCCATGCCACGTAAGGGAGACATCCAGTCGATCCATCCCCCTGTCGGCGAAAAATCCCGATGTCCCGGTCTGTAAACTACAAGGTATCCACCCCTTGAACCTGCCTGCAACGGCCGCATGCGCCCCTGCGCAAGCCAGAAGGAGCCTGACATGAGCACCGAACAAAAAACCGCACACCGCTACAGCCCCCACCCCATCGGGCACTACATCAGGAATATCAAAGGCGAGACTTCAGGCTATTTCAAGTACCCCGAGGCTTGGAATCTGGCCTGGCTGTCACATGACTGGGAAAAGGGCTACCCGGAGGATGCTGCTGGGTTGCACCAGAGGGTGATGGACACTGTGAATTTTGGACACGCCAAACTGGAGCCTTACGAACCCAACGGCGGAGAGAAGGAAAAGATTCCTCTGCCGGAGGATGTGGGGATGGAACGCAAAATGGGGGCACTCTTTTGGTGTCCCACCGTTGAAGGGTGTATGGCGTTCATGAGGCTCGTCATCAAGCAGTACCAGAAGTACCCCCTCCCCATCTACTCCGAAGAATGGGTGAAGACCATTGAACACCGCGCAAAGCACCACTGCCTGCAGGACGCCACCGCCCAGTCCCTGATGGACAGCGCCGACCAGCCCATCACCGGACAGGCCGAGAAACTGGCGCAGATGGCGCTGGACAAGATCATGGGCAAGCCGGCATGAGGGTTCCGCCCTGCAGCACAGGGCCTGGGAACCACGGCCGCCCGGGCTGAAAACCAGCAGTACTGGCAACAGGACACCTCTCCAGCACCCAGGCAAGAAAAAAGCACCTAGGGCAAACGCCGCCAAGTGCATGTTTCTCTTGTATATCGGGTGGTGGGTCGTGCGTGACTCGAACACGCGACCAACGGATTAAAAGTCCGCTGCTCTACCAACTGAGCTAACGACCCACTCGATTCTGTTCTCTTGTTGATCACAGAAGCTGAAATTATAGACTGGTTTTTTCTGTCTTGGCAAGACTTGTGGAAATTTTTTTCAACATCCAGCCCGCAGCCGCCATGCCAAAGCTCGCCGTAACAGCCACGGCAGAGCCGTAACCACTGCAGTTGAGACTGCCGTCAAGGCTGTCGGCTCCGGCTTCGCAGGCTTCGGGCATGCGCACCGGCTCGCGGCTGAACACGCAGGCCACGTCCATGCGTTTGCCGTCACGTGGCGCGTCATGCTGCTTGCGCAGGCGATAGCGCAGCTGCGCCAGCAACGGGTCGTGGGTCACGCGCGACAGGTCATCGATCTGCATCAGCTCGGCCTGCTGCTTGCCGCCGGCCGCCCCCACCGTGATGAAGGGCAGCTTGTGACGGCGCGCCCAGGCCGCCATGACAGTCTTGGCCGCCATCTGGTCACAGCAGTCGATCACGCCATCGACATCGGCCGGCACCAACCCCAGCCAGTTGTCGGGATCGACAAAATCATCGATCAGGCAAACCTGACAATCCGGGTGGTAGCCGGCAATGCGCTGCTGCATGGCCTCGATCTTGGCCTGGCCCAGCGTGCCATCGGCAGCGTGGATCTGGCGGTTGATATTGGATTCGGCCACATGGTCCATGTCCACCAGCGTCAGCCTGCCGATGCCGGTGCGCGCCAGCGCCTCGGCGGCCCAGGAACCGACGCCGCCAATACCGACGACCAGCACATGCGCCGCCGCGATGCGGGCCGCGCCCTCCTGGCCATACAGTCGCGCCACGCCGCCAAAACGGCGTTCGGCATGCACCTGCACGGGAAGCGCCATGGTGTCCATCACTTCAGGCGGGCCAGACGCTCGCGCCCCACGCCAGCCGCCTCGGAGGACGGATAGCGTGCAATCAGCTGCTGCAGCGTGCTGCGCGCACCTGCCGTGTTCTTCAGGCCGACCTGGCAGTTGGCGATGGACAACATGGCTTCGGGAGCACGCTCGTGGTTCGGTGCCTGACGCACCACCGCCTGGAAGTGCCCCATGGCCGACTGGTAATTGCGCAAGGCGTAATCGGAATTGCCCAGCCAGTAGCGCGCCGACAGCGCCTGCTCGCCACGCGGATAACGGCTCAGGTAGGCGTTGAAACCGGTCTGGGCACGTGCATAGTCGGCCTTGCGGAAATGTGCCAACGCGGCATCGAAGACGTCCTGGCCATCGTCCGCCTCGGCGGCGCTGGCAGCAGGCTTCTCTGCGGCAGGTCGCGTTGCGGCCGGCGTGGCGGTCTTCGGCGCGGCTGCCGGCTGCTCGCTCATGGCACGCGCCAGATCGGTGTGGCGCTCCTTCAGCTCACCCAGCTCGCGTGCCAGTTGCTCCTCGCGCCCGCGTGAGCGCGCCAGGTCCGTCTGCAGGGCATCGATCTGGCCCTGCATCTGCTGCACACTGCTGCGCATGCCGCCCATTTCCTGCTGCATGGACTGGTAGCGTTCACGCAGGTCCAGGATGGCGCGGCGCGCCTCGTTGTCGCCAAACAGCTGTGCCTGCACGGGTTGCAGCGCCGCCAGGGACAGCGCCGCCACCAGCACGGCGCGCGGTTTCATGTAAGTCGGGATCATTCCTTGTCCATTCCTCGATGGGGCCGGGTTCAGCGATAGCGGAACTCCACACGGCGGTTGCGCTCGTCATTGCCGGCACCCGGTACCGCCGGACGCTCCTTGCCGAAGCTCACCGCCTCGATCTGGCTGTCCTGCACGCCCTGCAGCACCAGGGCACGGCGTACCGCTTCGGCACGACGCTGGCCCAGCGCCAGATTGTATTCGCTGCCCCCGATCTCGTCGGTGTGGCCTTCCAGCACCACGCCGGTGCCGCGGTTGGCATTCAGCCAGCGCGCCTGGCCTTCCACCACCGGACGCGCGTCGGGGCGCACGCTGTAGCTGTCAAAGTCGAAAAACACGGTGCGCGCCACATCCTGCGGGCCACCACGGACGCCGTCGGTCGCGCCCACGCCTACCGGCGTGACGGTGCTCTGACCGGCACCGCTGCCAGCCTGGCTGCCATCGGCGTTGGCACCGGTCTTGGGTGCGGAAGAACAGGCTGCCAGTGCGGCCGTGAGAGCCAGGGTCAAGAGGGCACGTTGCATGGGTCGATCTCCTATCGATGAAGAGGTGGCACAAGGCCGGTCAAGGCAGCCTGCTGCCAGGCTGCCCGTGGTGATTACTGCAGCGGGGCCCAGGCGGGCTCCCGCAATTCTCCCTGACGACCGGCCAGACGGGTCTTGATGCTGCCGTCCACCGTGGTCGTCATCAGGGTCTTCTGGCCGCCAATGCGCGTGGCATACACCAGCATGCGGCCATTCGGGGCAAAGCTCGGGCGTTCATCGTGCACGGTATCGGTCACCAGTTGCACGCTGCCATCGCGCAAATCCATCACCGCCAGCTTGAAGCCGCCGCTGCGCGTGATGTAGGCCAGCATCTGGCCATCGGCGCTCAGCGTCGGCGAGATGTTGTAGCCGCCCTGCCAGGTCACGCGCTGGGGCTCGCCACCGCCTGCCGACATGCGGTAGATCTGGGGCGCACCGCCACGGTCGCTGACAAAATAGATGCTGCGGCCATCGGGACTGAAGCGGGCTTCCGTATTGATGCTGCTGCCGCTGGTCAGCTGGCGCGGCTGACCGCCAGTCGCCGGGATCAGGTACAGGTGCGAACCGCCATCACGCGTCAGCGTCACCAGCAGCTGGTTGCCGTCGGGCGACCAGGCCGGGGCGCTGTTCGACCCCTTGAAGTTGGCCACCTGCTGGCGCTGGCCGGTACGCACGTTGTGCACGAACACCACCGGCTTGCCCAGCTCGAAGGAGACATAGGCCAGGCGGCTGCCATCGGGCGACCAGCTCGGCGAGATGATCGGATGGTTGCTGGCCAGCGCCGGCTGCGCCCCTTCGCCATCGGCATCGGACACCCACAGCGTATGGCGGCCCCCTGCCCTGGTCACATAGGAGAGCCGGCTGGAAAACACGCCCTGCCTGCCGGTGATCTGCTGGTAAATCCAGTCGGCAGCCCGGTGCGCGGCCAGGCGCAGGTCCGCCGGCGCCACGGTATAGCTTTGCGATCCCATGTCGCGCTGTTCCACCACATCCCACAGGCGCACCTGCAGCTGCCAGCCAGCCCCCTGGCGCTGCAGATTGCCGGCCACCAGGTAATCCGATCCCGCTGCGCGGAACGGGGCCAGCGCCGGGCGGCTGGCAGCATCGAGCTGTTCGCTGTTCACCGGAACCGACTTGAACACGCCGCTGCGCAGCAAGTCCGCCAGGATGATGGCCGACGGCTGCTGCGGCGCAGCGGTTTCGCCGCGGAACGGTGACAGCGTGATCGGGTACTGGCTGATGCCGGCACCGGTGATTTCGACACGGAACTGGGCCTGCGCCGTCAGGGACAGCAGCAGGCCGGCCAGCAGCAGCCAGAACGAACGCCACAGCGGGCGCGACAAGGGAAAGCGCAACATCGTCATATGCAATCGGTCAGACACTGCCGACAACCGGCAGCGGATCAGGCCATGACCGGCTGGCAGCAGGCAGCCGCCAGCGGTCGGGATCGGAACATGGTAGGCCATGCCCATGACAGTCGGGCCGCTGCAGGGGTTACAAAGGGTAAGCAATCGCGACACCCTGCTGGCCGGCTCCGCTGGCAGCTGCGCACTACAATGCAGGCATCCCCTGTCACCGGACTGCCATGAACGACTCTCCCCAGGGTGCTGCCAGCGCCACCACGCATCGGGGCAGCACTGCCTCCGATTTTGTTCCCAGCCAGCATTCCCTGCTGGTGCGGCTGCGCCGTGTCGCCGCCTATTTCGGGGCCGATCCCAAGTGGTGGGTGATTGCCGTGCTGGCCACCGTGCTCAGCGCCCTGACCGAACCCGCCGTGCCGGCGCTGCTCAAGCCGCTGCTGGATCAGGGCTTCACCGACGGTTCGCTCAACATCTGGCTGGTGCCGGCGGCCGTGCTGTTCCTGTTCGTGGTGCGCGGGGTCGGCGGCTTTATCGCCCAGTACGCGCTGTCCCGCATCGCCAACGATGGCATGGTCAAGCTGCGCGGCGAGATGTTCGGCCGCCTGCTCGATGCCGATCTCGGCCTGTTTGCCCGCCAGTCGGCCAGCAGCCTGTCCAACACCGTGGTCTACGAGGTGCAGAACGGCGCCACCCAGCTGGTCCAGGCCCTGATGGGCATGACGCGCGACTTCTGCACGCTGGTGGCGCTGGTCGGCTATCTGCTGTACCTGAACTGGCAGCTCACCATGGTGATCGTGGTGCTGGTCCCCGGCATGTCCTGGGTCATGCGCAAGCTGTCACGCCGCCTCTACGGCCTGGCCAAGCAGAGTCAGAAGGCCACCGACGAGCTCGCCTACGTGGTCGAGGAAAACGTGCTGGCGCATCGCATGGTGCGGCTGCATGGCGCGCAGGAGCAACAGGCCGGCCGTTTCGGTGTGCTGAGTCGCAAGCTGCGCCAGCTGGCGCTCAAGTCCACCGTGGCCAGCGCCGCCATGACACCGCTCACCCAGTCGGTCGCCGCCATCGCCCTGTCCGGCGTGCTGACGATTGCGCTGTGGCAATCGCAAAGCCTGCAGGGCAGCGAGCGCGAAGTGACGGTAGGCGGCTTTGTCGCCTTCGTCACCGCCATGCTGCTGCTGGTCGCCCCGATCCGCCGTCTGGCCGATGTCGCCAGCCCGATCACGCGTGGCGTAGCGGCGCTGGAGCGTGGCCTGGCCATGGTCGAAACCGTGCAGCCCGAGCAACAAGCCGAAACCCCCGCCGGCCAGCCGCTGCCGGCCCAGGTGCGCGGCGAGATCCGCTTTGACCAGGTCACCGTGCGCTACCCCGCGCAGGCACCCGGCGTGGCGCCGCAGGATCTGCCCAATACCATCCCGGTGGAAACCGCCGAGCCCGACGACAGCCTGCAGGCACGCGAACAGCAAGCTGCCAGCGCCGGCATTCCGCCCGAACTGGCCGCCGACGCCGATCAGGGCGCGGCGCTGCAGCAAGTCAGCCTGGACATCCACCCCGGCGAAGTCGTGGCGCTGGTCGGCCCGTCAGGATCGGGCAAGACCACGCTGGTCAACCTGCTGCCGCGCTTTGTGCTGCCCACCGGCGGCCAGGTCCGGCTCGACGGCATCGCGCTGGAACAGTGGCCGCTGGAGCGGCTGCGCGAGCAAATCGCCATGGTCAGCCAGGATGTGGTGATGCTGAACCAGACGATTGCCGCCAACGTCGCGCTGGGCCAGGAGATCGACCGCAGCCGTGTCGAACAGGCCCTCGAAGCCGCCAATCTGGCAACGCATGTGGCCCGCCTGCCGCAGGGTATCGATACCGAAGTCGGCCACAATGCAACCCAGCTGTCGGGCGGCCAGCGCCAGCGCCTGGCGATTGCACGCGCCGTCTACAAGAACGCGCCCATCCTGATCCTCGACGAGGCCACCTCGGCGCTCGACAACGAATCGGAACGCCTGGTTCAGGAAGCGCTGCAGCGCCTGATGCAGGGCCGCACCACGCTGATCGTGGCGCACCGCCTCAGCACCATCGAGCACGCCGACCGCGTGGTGGTGATGGAGCAGGGCCGCATCGTGGAACAGGGTACGCACGCCGAACTGCTGGCGCTGGGCGGTGCCTACGCCCGCCTGCAACACCACGGCCTGCAGCACTGAGGATTCCTACATCAGCACCACGTCGTACTGTTCCTGCGAAAACAGGCCTTCGGCCTGCAGCGAAATCGGCTTGCCGATGAACTCGCTGAGCGAGGCCAGATGCTGGCTTTCCTCGTCCAGGAACAGATCAATCACCTGCGGCGCCGCCAGAATGCGGAACTCGGCCGGGTGGAACTGGCGCGCCTCGCGCAGCACCTCGCGCAGGATCTCGTAGGCCACGCTGCGCGGTGTCTTGACCGTGCCACGCCCCTGACAGGCCGGGCAGGGCTCGCACAGCATGCGCTCCAGCGATTCGCGCGTGCGCTTGCGCGTCATCTCCAGCAAGCCGAGCTGCGAAAAATCCCCCACCGTGGTCTTGATGCGGTCACGCTGCAGCTGCTTGCGCAGTTCGGCCAGCACGCCCTCGCGGTGCTCGGCGCGCTGCATGTCGATGAAGTCGGCGATGATGATGCCACCCAGGTTGCGCAGCCGCAGCTGGCGCGCAATCGCCTGCGCCGCTTCCAGATTGGTCTTGAAGATGGTTTCGTCGAAATTGCGCGTCCCGACAAAGCCGCCGGTGTTCACGTCGATCGTGGTCAGCGCCTCGGTCTGGTCCATCACCAGATAGCCGCCGGACTTCAGGTCCACCCGGCGTCCCATGGCCTGCGCCACTTCCTCGTCGATGTTGTACAGGTCAAAAATCGGCCGCTCGCCGCTGTACAGTGCCAGCTTCTGCACCGCATTCGGCATGAAGGCCTGGCCAAACGCCAGCAGCGCCGCATGCTGGGTACGCGAATCGATGCGCACGCTGGCGGTATGCTCGTCCACCATGTCGCGCAGCACGCGCTGCATCAGGTTCAGGTCCTGGTGCAGCAGCGTCGGGGCCGGCTGCGTGCGTGCCGCCTGGCGCACGCGTGCCGCCGCCTTGCGCAGGTACAGCATGTCCTCCTGCAGATCGGCATCGGGAGCATCTTCGGCATTGGTACGCACGATATAGCCGCCGGGACGGTCCAGCCCCGGCTCTGGCGGCAGCGTTTCCATCAGCTGCTGCACGCGCTGGCGCAAGGCATCGCGCTGCTCCAGCGGAATCTTCTGCGATACGCCAATGCTGCCGTCATCCCGCGGCAAGTGCACCATCAGGCGGCCGGCAATGCTGATATGGGTGGACAGTCGCGCACCCTTGCTGCCCAGCGGGTCCTTGATCACCTGTACCATCAGCGTCTGGCCCTCGAACACCAGCTTCTCGATCGGCTTGGGAGTCAGCTGGGCACGTTCGCCCTCCTCCTCGCGCCGCTCGCGGCCCTGGTCACGCTGCCAGACATCGGCCACGTGCAGAAACGCAGCGCGTTCCAGTCCGATATCGATGAACGCCGACTGCATGCCCGGCAGCACGCGCGCCACCTTGCCCAGGTAGATATTGCCCACCAGGCCACGCTGCAGCTCGCGCTCCACGTGCAGCTCCTGCACCACACCGTTCTCGACGATGGCAGCCCGGGTCTCCTGCGGAGACCAGTTGATCAGAATGTCTTGTTGCATGAATGAGAATCCAGTGCCTGCGACTGCCGCAGGCCGATCCTCATATTGTCCACCCGAAAGCACGCAGCAGCCGCGAGGTTTCCAGCAGGGGCAATCCCATGATGCCGGAGAAGCTGCCCTCGATGCGCGCAATCAGCGTCGCGGCATGGCCCTGCACGCCGTAGCCGCCGGCCTTGCCAAAAGGTTCACCGGTCTGCACATAGGCCGCCATGCGCGCCTCATCCAGCGTATCGAACACGACAGCGGATTCGGACAGCGCCTGCTCCGTGCGCACGCCATCGGCCTGCGGCAAGGCGATGGCAACTGCGGTCAGCACCTGATGCCGGCGGCCGGACAGGCAGCGCAGCATCTCCAGGGCCTGCCCGGCATCGGCCGGCTTGCCCAGGATGCGTTCATCGAGCGTGACCGTGGTATCGGCACACAGAATGGGCGCTGGCGGCAGGCCGCGCGCGCGCCAGCGCTGTACCGCCGCCGCCAGCTTGAGCCGCGTCACGCGCTGCACATAGGCATGCGCCAGCTCGCCCGGCAGCTCGGCTTCCAGGCTTTCGGCATCTTCTTCGGAGCCGGGCAGCAGCAGCTCATGCGCCACGCCGATCTGGTCCAGCAGCTGGCGGCGGCGCGGGCTTTGCGAGGCCAGATAGACAAATTCCTGTGCCATGCTCATTCGCGATGATAAGGGTGGCCGGCATTCACCGACCAGGCACGATACAGCTGCTCGACCAGCAGCACGCGCGCCATGGCATGCGGCAAGGTCAGATCGGACAGGCGGATGCGTTCATGCGCCTGCTGGCGCAGATCGGGGTGCAGGCCGTCCGGCCCGCCAATCAGCAGGGCCACGTCATCGCCCTCCTGCTGCCAGCCATGCAGGCGTTCCGCCAGCGCCCGGGTGGTGAGCGCCGTACCGCGTTCGTCCAGCACCACCACGCGGCGACCCTTGTGCGTGCCGCCGTCGATGGCGGCCTCGATGCGCTGCATCTCGGCCTGCATCATCTGCGCTGCCGTCTTGCCGCCAGTACGCGGCTCGGTCTTGACGGTGCGGCATTCCAGCCGCAGCTCGGGCGGAAAGCGCTTGGCGTAATCGTCAAACGCCGTTTGCGCCCAATCCGGCATTTTCTGGCCCACGGCCACGATGACCAGCTTCATGTCCGGCCTGTACGGTCGGGCCTGTCGCTCAGGCCTTGTTGACAGGCTTGCTGCCCACGGTCTTGCCGACAATCAGCCTGACTTCGGGCGCAGCGGCAGCGCTGGTCTTGCGGCGCGTGGCGGGTTTGGCCTCGGCGCTGTCGGCAGCGTCAGCAGCCGGCTTGGCCGCCGCGCGTGTCCTGGGTGCAGCGGGTTTGGCCGCTGCCGGCTTGCGGCGCGTGGCCGGCTTGGCCGCCGATTTGCCCAGGCGCATGCGCACCGGTTTCTCGCCCCAGATGTCTTCCAGCATGTAGTACTGGCGAATCGCCGGCTGCATCACGTGCACCACGGCGCTGCCGCAGTCCACGATGATCCACTCGCCGTTTTCCTCGCCTTCGCTGCGCGGCTTGGGAAAGCCGGCTTCACGCACGGCATCGCGCACGCTGGCCGCCAGCGCCTTGGTCTGGCGGTTGGAGGTGCCGGAGGCGATGATCACGCGCTCGAACAGCGGCGACAGGTGCGCCGTGTTGTAGACCAGGATGTTTTGTGCCTTGACATCTTCCAGGCCATCGACAATGGCGCGCTGCAGCTTCTGGATCATCTTGGCAGCCGCCGGGCTGTCTTCGGTGAAGTCCTCGTCGCGCACGGGCAGATCGGTTTCAGGAGTTGCCTCGCGGACGGGCGGCTTGGGGGGGGTCTTCTTGACTGCGGAACGTTCAGTGGCCATCAGGGTGTCTGGTGAAAGATAAAGTTTATGGTGTGCAATATACTGTGCTACGGCGGGAGGCACAAGCGTTTGCAGCCAGGCCTCCAGTTGTTCCGGGCTTTCGTGCTGGTGTTGCTGCACGCCGGCCCGGATCCGGGTGGAGCTGAAATCGCTCGACGGCAGCTGCAGCACGTCGGTACGCAAGGCCGGTAGTTGCTGGCGCAAGCGCTGCAGGTCCTGCTCCAGCCGGCCGCCCTGCCGCTGCTCGTCGGGGCGCGCCAGGACCGCTACCGTGACCTGGCCCAGCAGGTCTTCGGCGCGCTGCCATTGCGGCAACGTCAGCAGCAGGTCCTGCCCCATCAACAGAAACCACTCGACCTCCTGCTCGTGCCGCGCCGCATGGCGCTCCTGCAGCTCGCTCAGGGTATCGATGGTGTAGGTGGTGCCGCCACGCTGCACTTCGCAATCGTCCACCTGGACCTGCGGCAGGCTGGCAAAGGCCAGCTGTGCCATCACCATGCGATGGCGTGAGCTGCTCAGGCGGCGCTGCTTCATCCAGGGCTGACCGGTGGGAATCACATACAGCAGATCCAGCTGCAGCTGCGCCACGGCGGCTGCCGCCAGCCCCACATGGGCCAGGTGCGGCGGATCAAAGGCGCCGCCATAAATGCCGATACGCTTGGCCGGCATGTCAGGCTGCCAGCCAGTCCTGACGCGGCAGGAAATCGGTGTAGAGACGCGCCTCGGCGCTGCCCGGCTGCTCGCCACGGCGATAGGCCCAGCTGGCCTGCGGCGGCATCGACAGCAGGATCGATTCGGTACGGCCGCCGGATTGCAGGCCGAAGTGCGTGCCGCGATCCCAGACCAGGTTGAACTCGACGTAGCGGCCACGACGGTAGAGCTGGAAGCTGCGCTCGCGCTCACCCCAGGCCTGGTCCTTGCGACGCTGCACGATCGGGAGATAGGCCGGCAGGAAACCGTCACCCACCGCCTGCAGCATGGCAAAGTTGCGCGCGTGATCGAACTCGGAGAAATCGTCAAAGAAGATGCCACCGATGCCGCGCTGCTCGTGGCGGTGCTTCAGGTAGAAATAGTCGTCACACCACTGCTTGAAGCGCGGGTACTTGTCATCGCCAAAGGGCTGCAGCACATCGTGGCAGGTCTGGTGGAAATGCACGCAGTCCTCGCGCACGCCATAGTACGGCGTCAGGTCCATGCCGCCACCAAACCAGCACACCGCGCTATCGCCGGCCGGCAGTGCCGCCAGCATGCGCACATTCATGTGCACGGTCGGCACGTACGGGTTGCGCGGGTGGAACACCAGCGACACCCCCATGGCCTCGAACGGGGCACCGGCCAGCTCCGGGCGGTGCTGCGTGGCCGAAGGCGGCAGCTGCGGGCCACGCACGTGCGACAGGCCGACACCGGCACGCTCGAACACTGCACCACCTTCGAGGATCATGGTGCGGCCACGCCCCTGCAGCAGCTCGCCTGGCGGCTTCTGCCACTCGTCCACGACAAAGCGCGCCTCGGGTTCATGGGCCGCCACGGCATCGGTGATGCGCTGTTGCAGGCCGGTCAGATAGCTCAGCACGGCCTGGGTCTCGGCCGGTGCAGTCAGGGAATCAGTCATGCAGGTATCCGGAAAATGCAGAAGGCTCAGGGCTTGTTCCCGTCGCGCGGGGCCTGGCGCTCAAACGGGCGCACCGGGGCAGCGTTATCGTGGCGGTAACCGGTACGGTCGGCATAATAGTGTGCCAGTCCGGCAAAGTCGGCCTCCATGTCACCGCTGCAGCGCGCAAAATGCTGCACGCCGACTTCCTTCTTGCCGAAATCGATATAGGCCAGACCGAGCGGGCAATCCGAGGCGCGCCAGAGATGGTAGAAGCCGGTACGCCAGCCATTGGTCTTGCTGCGCGTGCCCTCGGGGGCCACCACCAGCCAGAAGAAATCGGCCTGGCGCATTTGCGCCACGGTTTCTTCCACCACGCCGTGCGCAGCGCGGCGGTTGATGGCCACGCCACCCACGGCCCGGATCCAGTTGCCCAGCACCGGCACCTTGACCACGCTGTCCTTGATCCAGAAGCGGAACGGCACCCCGGCCGCCCACTTGTAGAGCAGCCCGACCGGGAAATCCCAGTTGGAAGTGTGCGGATAGACCACCAGCAGGCCACGCATCTCGGGCAAGCCGTTGAAAAAAGGCTTCCAGCCGAGCCAGCGCAGGATGCTGCGGGCCAGCCTGCTGCCCTTGCCGGGATAGATCGGCTGGGCCGGCATCGGATAGACCTGCAGCCCCTGCATGCGTGCGTCTGCCGTTGCGGACGGCTCCAGCGCCTGCCCGGTCATGCCTGGGACGATGCCGGAGTCACGGCACGGAAACCGATGTCGGTACGGAACTGCATCTGCGGCAGCTGCACTTCCTGCATGGCGGCATAGGCCTTGGCCTGCGCCTGGCGCACACTGTCGGCCAGCGCCGTCACGCACAGCACGCGGCCACCGCTGCTGACCAGCGTTCCGTCTTCCTGCAGGCGGGTGCCGGCATGGAAGACCTTGAGCTCTTCCTCGATGTCCTTGGGCAACTGGGTGATGGCTTCACCGGTACGCGGGCTCATCGGGTAGCCGGGAGCGGCCACCACCACGCCCAGCGCGACACGACGGTCCCACTGCGGCTCGACATCCATCAGGCGCTTGCCCGTGCCACTGGCCGGCTCGGTCGCCGCCATCAGCAGTTCGACCAGATCCGACTTGAGGCGCATCAGGATCGGCTGGGTTTCCGGATCGCCCATGCGGCAGTTGAACTCCAGCGTCTTGAGCTTGCCCTCGGAATCGACCATCAGGCCGGCGTAGAGGAAGCCGGTGTAGGGAATGCCGTCCTTGGCCATGCCGCGCAGCGTCGGCAGGATCACCTCGCGCATGGCGCGTGCGTGCACGTCGGCGGTGACGATCGGGGCCGGGGAATAGGCCCCCATGCCGCCGGTATTGGGGCCCTGGTCGTTGTCCTGCAGGCGCTTGTGGTCCTGGCTGGTGGCCAGTGCCACCACTTCCAGGCCGTCACACACCACCATGAAGCTGGCTTCCTCGCCCTGCAGGAATTCCTCGATCACGACGCGGGCGCCGCCCTCGTTGTGCTGCACGCCCAGGGTGTTGTCCACCAGCATGAAATCGATGGCATCGTGCGCTTCCTGCAGCGTCATCGCCACGACCACGCCCTTGCCGGCGGCCAGGCCATCGGCCTTGATCACGATGGGCGCGCCCAGCTTGTCCACATAGGCGTGCGCTGCGGCGGCATCGGTGAAGGTGTCGAAAGCGGCCGTGGGAATGCCGTGGCGCTGCATGAAGCTCTTGCTGAAGGCCTTGGAGCTTTCCAGCTGCGCAGCAGCCTGCGTGGGGCCGAAGATGCGCAGGCCGGCGGCACGGAACTTGTCCACCACACCACCTGCCAGCGGCGCCTCGGGGCCCACCACGGTCAGATCGATCCGGTTGTCCAGCGCCCACTGGCACAGCGTGTCCAGATCCATGGGCGGCAGGTTTTCCAGCTTGTTTTCATGGGCCGTGCCACCGTTGCCGGGAGCCACGTAGACCTTGCTGACACGCTCGGACTGGGCCAGTTTCCAGGCCAGCGCATGTTCGCGGCCACCGCCGCCAATCACCAGTACTTGCATCGTTTACTCTCCCAGATCCAGTTCTGCGTTGTGGTAGACGTTCTGCACGTCATCCTGATCCTCGAGCATGTCGAGCAATTTTTGCATCTTGACGGCTTCTTCGCCACTGAGCGCGATGCTGTTTTCGGCGCGCATGGTGACTTCCGCCACCTCGGGAACCAGACCGGCAGCCTCGAGCGCGTTCCTGACCGCCTCGAAATCGGCGGGCGATGTCAGCACCTCGATGGCACCGTCGTCATCGGTGATGACGTCTTCGGCGCCGGCATCGAGCGCCACTTCCATGACCTGGTCTTCGTTGGTACCGGGCGCAAAGAACAGCTGGCCGCAGTGCTTGAACTGGAACACCACCGAACCTTCGGTGCCCAGATTGCCACCGTTCTTGCTCAGGATGTGGCGCACTTCGGCCACGGTGCGCACGCGGTTGTCGGTCATGGTGTCCACCATGATGGCGGCCCCGCCGATGCCGTAGCCCTCGTAGCGGATTTCCTCGTACTGCACGCCTTCGAGGTTGCCGGTGGCCTTGTCGATATTGCGCTTGATGTTGTCGGCCGGCATGTTGGCGGCCTTGGCCTTGTCCACCGCCAGACGCAGGCGCGGGTTGGCGTTCAGGTCGCCGCCGCCCTGACGCGCCGCGACAATGATTTCACGGATCAGTCGCGTCCAGATGCGGCCGCGCTTTTCGTCCTGACGACCTTTGCGATGCTGGATGTTGGCCCATTTGCTATGACCTGCCATGGTGGATAATCCTCGTATTCTTTCTGGGGGTTAGCCCTTGCTACAACACCCAGCATTCTACTTTTGATCCCGTTGTACGGAGTACCCATCATGGCCGAACCCCTGCTGATCGCCCAGAATTCGCACACCAGTTGCCAGTTGCTGCCCGGTCTGGCCAACCGCCACGGCCTGATTACCGGCGCCACCGGCACCGGCAAGACCGTCACGCTGCAAAAATTGGCCGAGTCCTTCTCGGACATCGGCGTGCCGGTTTTCATGACCGATATCAAGGGCGACCTGACCGGCATCAGCCAGCAGGGCAACATCGGCGCCAGTATGGCCAGCGTGCTGCAGGAGCGCGGCGTTGCGCTGCCCACGCCCGTGGCCTGCCCGACCACGCTGTGGGACGTGTTCGGAGAACAGGGCCATCCGGTGCGCACCACCATCAGCGACATGGGTCCGCTGCTGCTGTCGCGCATGCTGGACCTGAACGACACGCAAAGCGGCGTGCTGAACCTGGTGTTCAAGATCGCCGATGACAACGGCCTGCTGCTGCTGGACCTGAAGGACCTGCGCGCCATGCTGCAGCATGTGGGCGAAAACGCCAAGCAGTTCACCACCGAATACGGCAATATCAGCAGCGCCAGCGTGGGCGCCATCCAGCGCGGCCTGCTGCAGCTGGAAACCCAGGGCGCCGACCAGTTCTTTGGCGAACCCATGCTGAACATCGCCGACCTGATGCAGACCGTGGGCGGCAAGGGCGTCATCAACATCCTGGCCTCCGACCGGCTGCTGCACGCGCCGCGTCTGTATGGCAGCTTCCTGCTCTGGCTGCTGTCCGAGCTGTTCGAGCAGCTGCCCGAAATCGGCGACCCGGAAAAACCGAAGCTGGTCTTCTTCTTCGACGAGGCACACCTGCTGTTTGACGATGCCCCCAAGGTGTTGCTGGAACGCATCGAACTGGTGGTGCGCCTGGTGCGCTCCAAGGGCGTGGGCGTCTATTTCGTCACGCAGAACCCGATCGATGTGCCCGATACCGTGCTGGCCCAGCTGGGCAATCGCGTGCAACATGCGCTGCGCGCCTTCACCCCGCGTGACCAGAAGGCCGTCAAGGCCACGGCAGAGACCATGCGCAGCAACCCGGACATCAACATCGTCGAAGCGATTACCGAACTCGGCACCGGCGAGGCGCTGGTCAGTTTCCTGGACGAAAAAGGCCGGCCCGGTATCACGCAACGCGTGTTCGTCGTGCCGCCGGGCAGCCAGATCGGTCCGATCACGCCGCAGCAGCGCCAGGCGCTGATGGCCCACTCGCTGGTCGCCGGCAACTACGACAAAACCATCGATCGCGAATCGGCCTACGAGATGCTGCAGCAGCGTGCCAGCCCGGTCGCGGGCGGCAAGCCCGCTGCTGCTGGCAAGGACGCTGCCGCCGCCGACGGCATGCTGGGTGGCATGGGCACCATGGTCAAGGAAGCGCTGTTCGGCCGTACCGGCCCGCGTGGCGGCCAGTACGATGGCCTGGTGCAGTCGATGGCCAAGTCGGCGGTGCGCAGCGCCGGCCGTGAAATCATCCGTGGCGTGCTCGGAGGCATCCTTGGCCGCCGCCGTTAATCCGCAGGAACACCACCATGTCCGAAGTTCACCACATCATTCACCCGCTGATTCAGCACAAGCTCACGCTGATGCGCAACAGGCAGGCCAGCACCAGCTCCTTCCGCCGCCTGCTGAACGAGCTGAGCGCGCTGATGGCCTACGAAATCACGCGCGACATGCCGATGCAGGAAGTCGAGGTCGAAACGCCGCTGGAAACCACCACCGGCCAGATCATTGACGGCAAGAAGCTGGCGCTGGTCAGCATCCTGCGCGCCGGCAACGGCCTGCTGGACGGCATGCTGAGCATCGTGCCGGGCGCACGCGTCGGCCATATCGGCCTGTACCGCGACCCGAAGACGCTGCAGGCCGTGGAATACTATTTCAAGATGCCCAGCCACATGGAAGAGCGCGACGTCATCGTGGTCGATCCGATGCTGGCCACCGGCAACTCGGCGGTTGCCGCCCTCGACAAGATCCGTGCCCTGAACCCGCGCAGCATCAAGTTCATGTGCCTGCTGACCTGCCCGGAAGGCATTGCCACACTGCACAAGGCGCACCCGGACGTGCCGATCTTTACCGCGGCCATTGACCGTGGCCTGAACGAGAAGGGCTATATCGTGCCGGGATTGGGAGATGCGGGAGACCGCATCTTCGGCACGCTCTGACGCCTGCCGGCAACAGCCAGCAAAAAGGCCAGCCCCTTGCGGGACTGGCCTTGTCACAGGTGAAGGGTCAGGAGACTCAGTTCGCCTCGGCCGGCTCTGCCTTGCCCGCCTTGGGTTCCTTCTTCAGCAGCGGCTGGATGTCCAGCACGATGCCGTTGTTCTCTTCCTGCTTCTCGTCGTAGTCCACCGTCAGGCGACCGCCTTCGGTCAGGCGTCCGAACAGCAGCTCGTCGGCCAGCGCCTTGCGGATGGTGTCCTGAATCAGGCGCTGCATCGGGCGGGCACCCATCAGCGGATCAAAGCCCTTCTTGGCGAGGTGCTTGCGCAGCACATCGGTGAAGGTGGCCTCGACCTTCTTCTCCATCAGCTGCTGTTCCAGTTGCAACAGGAACTTGTCCACCACGCGCAGGATGACCTGCTCGTCCAGCGGCTTGAAGCTGACGATGCCGTCCAGGCGGTTGCGGAACTCGGGCGTGAACAGGCGCTTGATATCGGCCATTTCATCCCCGCTTTCGCGCTTGGTGGTAAAGCCGATGGTGCTCTTGTTCATGGTCTCGGCTCCGGCGTTGGTGGTCATGACGATCACCACGTTGCGGAAGTCGGCCTTGCGTCCGTTGTTGTCGGTCAGCGTGCCGTGGTCCATCACCTGCAGCAACACGTTGAAGATGTCCGGGTGCGCCTTCTCGATCTCGTCCAGCAGCAGCACGCAGTGCGGCTTCTTGCTGATCTGCTCGGTCAGCAGGCCCCCCTGGTCAAAGCCGACATAGCCCGGCGGCGCACCGATCAGGCGGCTCACCGCATGGCGCTCCATGTATTCGGACATGTCGAAACGCACCAGGTCCACGCCCATGATGTAGGCCAGCTGCCTGGCGGCTTCGGTCTTGCCGACACCGGTGGGGCCGCTGAACAGGAAGGCGCCAATCGGCTTGTCCTGCTTGCCCAGGCCGGAGCGCGCCATCTTGACGCTGGAAGCCAGCACCTCCAGTGCCTTGTCCTGGCCGAACACCACGCTCTTCAGGTCACGCTCCAGCGTGGCCAGCTTGCTGCGGTCGTCGCTGCTGACACTGGCCGGCGGAATGCGTGCGATCTTGGCCACAATGTCCTCGATCTCGTTCTTGCCGATGGTTTTCTTGCGCTTGCTGGCAACCAGCACGCGCTGGGCGGCACCGGCTTCATCGATCACGTCGATCGCCTTGTCAGGCAGCTGGCGGTCGTTGATGTACTTGGCCGACAGCTCGGCCGCAGCCTGCAGCGCCGCCTGCGCGTACTTGACGTTGTGGTGCTCCTCGAACCGGGACTTCAGGCCCTTGAGGATATCCACCGTCTGTTCCACCGTCGGCTCCACCACTTCCACTTTCTGGAAGCGGCGTGACAGGGCGGCATCCTTCTCGAAGATGCCACGGTACTCGGTAAAGGTCGTCGCGCCAATGCACTTGAGTTGGCCGCTGGACAACGCCGGCTTGAGCAGGTTGGACGCATCCATGGTGCCACCGGAAGCGGCACCGGCACCGATCAGGGTGTGGATCTCGTCGATGAACAGGATCGCGTCCGGCTTGTCCTTGAGCGCCTTGAGCACGCCCTTGAGGCGCTGCTCGAAATCACCGCGGTACTTGGTACCGGCCAGCAGCGCGCCCATGTCGAGTGCGTAGACTTCGCCCGTGGCCAGCACCTCGGGCACCGTGCCCTGGGTAATGCGCCAGGCCAGGCCTTCGGCGATGGCCGTCTTGCCGACACCGGCCTCGCCGACCAGCAGCGGGTTGTTCTTGCGGCGGCGGCACAAAATCTGGATCACGCGCTCGACTTCAAAGTCGCGGCCGATCAGCGGATCGATCTTGCCTTCCCTGGCCGCCTGGTTCAGGTTGTTGGTGAACTGGTCCAGCGGCGAGCCTTTCTCGCCACGCTCGCTGGAAACCTGTTCCTCGCCAGCGCCTTCGCCCTGGCCGCCCTCCTCGGGCTTGTGCGGCTCTTCGGACTCACCGCTCTTGCGGATGCCGTGGGCAATGTAGTTGACCACATCCAGGCGCGTCACGCCCTGCTGGTGCAGGTAGTACACGGCATGGGAATCCTTTTCACCAAAGATGGCGACCAGCACATTGGCCCCGGTGACTTCCTTCTTGCCATTGCCGGTGCTCTGCACATGCATGATGGCGCGCTGGATGACACGCTGGAAGCCCAGCGTCGGCTGGGTATCGACCTCATCGGTGCCCGGCAGTTGCGGGCTGTGGTCCTGGATAAAGTTGGCGAGCGACGTGCGCAGGTCGTCCACGTTGGCGGCGCAGGCGTGCAGCACTTCGGAGGCACTGGGGTTGTCCAGCAGCGCCAGCAGCAGATGTTCCACGGTGAGAAATTCATGCCGCTGTTGCCGGGCCTCGACAAACGCCATGTGCAGTGTCACTTCAAGTTCTTGAGCGATCATTTCGGGTTCCTTTCACACAGCATTCGGAAGCCCCATGTTAACCGGAATCTCCCATGCTGCCTTGGGCAGAACATGGGGCTTACCAGCAGTTATTCAACCGGTTCGCTCACACATTGCAACGGGTGTCCGGAGGAGCGCGCTGCCTCCATCACCTGCTCGACCTTGGTCTGGGCAATATCCCGCGTATAGACACCGCAGATGCCACGCCCTTCCATGTGCACCTTCAGCATGATGCTGGTAGCCGTCTCGCGATCCTTGTTGAAGAACTCCTGCAGCACCAGCACGACGAACTCCATCGGCGTGAAGTCGTCATTGAGCAGCACCACCTGGTGCATGGCAGGCGGTTTGGTCGGCTGCAGGCGTGGACGCGTGGCCACGACGGCATCGCCCTGGCGCTGCGGGTTGACGGGAGGCTGATGGGGTTGCTTGGGAGTCTTGCTGGCCATAATAGGAGGATTGTCGCCGAATCGCCGCCGACTTGCAGCAGCACGCACGCAGATGCCCTCACGCGCATGGCGTTGCCGGCCCGGCACACGGCCGCAGTTGCGCAGAGCGCACATTGGCAAAACAACCCATTGACACGCCTGGTTTTCCATTCGTAACATGCCGTTGCAAATATGGTATTCACTGCAACACAAGCAGCAATACAAGAACAGGATCCCGCACACGGAGACGACGTTATGGCAACAGGCACAGTCAAATGGTTCAGTGATGCCAAGGGCTACGGTTTTATCGAACCGGATGGTGAAGCCGGCAAGGATATTTTTGCCCACTTCTCCGCCATCCAGATGGATGGCTTCCGCACCCTGCGCATGGGGTCGCGCGTCAGCTACGAGCTACATGATGGGCCCAAGGGACTGCATGCACAGCAGATTGCCCCCCTGAACGGCACAGACAATCCCTGGGCCGCGTCCGAGCCGACAGCCTCCGCGCCGTCCACGGTACTGGATCCTGTGGACAGTCCTGCGCCGATCCGCGAATCCGGAGACCAAGCACCGGATACGCTGCAGTTCTGAAGCCCGGACGGTCATCCAGGCGAAGCCCGCATGAAAAAACCCTGGCACCGCAAGAGTGCCAGGGTCTGTACCATGCATGATCCGGCCAGGCCGGATCAGGAACCCGGTTGGGCTTACATGTTGTCGATCATCACCTGACCGAAACCGGAGCAGCTGACCTGGGTCGCACCTTCCATCAGGCGGGCGAAGTCATAGGTCACCTTCTTGCTCTTGATGGACTTGCCCATGCTGCTGATGATCAGGTCAGCGGCCTCGGTCCAGCCCATGTGGCGCAGCATCATTTCGGCAGACAGGATTTCGGAACCGGGGTTCACGTAGTCCTTGCCGGCGTACTTGGGAGCGGTACCGTGGGTAGCTTCGAACATGGCCACGCTGTCGGACAGGTTAGCACCCGGAGCGATACCGATACCGCCGACCTGGGCTGCCAGGGCGTCGGACACATAGTCACCGTTCAGGTTCAGGGTGGCGATCACGCTGTACTCGGCCGGGCGCAGCAGGATCTGCTGCAGGAAAGCGTCAGCGATGCTATCCTTGATGACGATCTCGTTGCCGGTCTTGGGGTTCTTGATCTTCATCCACGGACCGCCGTCGATCAGCTCGCCGCCAAATTCGGTCTGGGCCAGCTCGTAGGACCAGTCACGGAAGCCACCTTCGGTGAACTTCATGATGTTGCCCTTGTGCACGATGGTCACGCTCGGCTTGTCGTTGTCGATGGCGTACTGGATGGCCTTGCGCACCAGACGCTGCGTGCCTTCCTTGGACACCGGCTTGACGCCGATACCGGAAGTTTCGGGGAAGCGGATCTTGGTGACGCCGAACTCTTCCTGCAGAATCTTGATCAGCTTCTTGGCCTTGTCGGACTGGGCCTCGAACTCGATGCCGGCGTAGATGTCTTCGCTGTTTTCACGGAAGATCACCATGTTGGTCTTCTGCGGCTCCTTGACCGGAGACGGCACGCCTTCGAAGTACTGGATCGGGCGCAGGCAGACGTACAGGTCCAGCTCTTGGCGCAGGGCCACGTTCAGAGAACGGATGCCACCGCCCACGGGGGTGGTCAGCGGGCCCTTGATGGACACCACGTAGTCCTTGATGGCGTGCAGGGTTTCTTCCGGCAGCCAGACGTCGGGGCCGTACACCTTGGTGGACTTTTCACCGGCGTAGACTTCCATCCAGTGGATCTTGCGCTTGCCGCCGTAGGCCTTGGCCACGGCCGCATCGACCACCTTCAGCATCACGGGCGTGATGTCGAAACCAGTACCGTCGCCCTCGATGTAGGGAATGATGGGCTGATCCGGCACGTTCAGGGACATGTCGGCGTTGACGGTGATTTTCTCGCCCTCGGTGGGCACCTTGATATGCTGGTAAGACATAGTCGCTCCGTATTGGTTATTCGCACTGTGAGACACATGCCGGTTGGGCGGGGCATGCGTCATGCCACGCCTCTTCGGTGTGTGGGTCCATTTTAAGGCCAAATATCACACATTGCGCCCTGCGGGGTTTCCATGGGAACTTCGGCGCTGCCTACAATTCCAAACTGGGTCATACCGAGAAATTTCCCCATGAAACTGTCTTCCCTGCTGTTGTCCTGCGCCCTGTTGCTGCCCCTGTCCCTGCCGGTGGCACAGGCCCAGAGCCCCTTTCTGGCCCAGCCCCAGCTGGACCTGCCGCGTGCCACCCTGCAGGCCGGTCGCCAGCAGATCAGCGTCCAGCTGGCGGAAACGCCGCTGCAGCGCCAGATCGGCCTGATGCACCGTCGCCAGATGCCTGGCAACGAGGGCATGCTGTTCGTGTTCGAGCAGCCCGGCGTGCAGTGCTTCTGGATGAAGAACACGCTGCTGCCGCTGACTGCCGCCTTTCTCGATGATGCCGGCCGCATCGTGAACCTGGCCGACATGCAGCCGCAGTCCGAGCAGCAGCACTGTTCGGCCAAACCGGTGCGCTATGTGCTGGAGATGAACCAGGGCTGGTTCCGCCAGCATGGCCTGCGCGCCGGCATGCGGCTGAAGCATCCGGTGTTTGATGCCGCACTGGCACCCGCCGGGCGCTGAGTACCAGCTGTCCTGACGCCACAAAAAACGGCCTGCCGGAGTATCCGGTCAGGCCGTTGTGCCGTGCCCAGCCCGCCTTGCGGCAGGCTGTAGCGCGCATCAGGCGAAGTTGGCTTCGGCGAACTTCCAGTTGGCCAGCTTGTTCAGGAAGGCTTCCACGAACTTGGGGCGGGCATTGCGGTAGTCGATGTAGTAGGCGTGCTCCCAGACGTCAACCGTCAGCAGGGCCTTGTCTTCGGTCGTCAGCGGCGTGCCGGCGGGGCCGGTGTTGACGATGTCCACGCTGCCGTCGGCCTTCTTCACCAGCCAGGTCCAGCCGGAACCGAAGTTGCCCACGGCGGACTTGGTGAAGGCTTCCTTGAAGGCATCGAAGCTGCCCCACTTGGCGTTGATGGCATCGGCCAGGGCACCGGACGGCTGGCCGCCGCCGTTGGGCGTCAGGCAGTTCCAGAAGAAGGTGTGGTTCCAGATCTGGGCCGCGTTGTTGTAAATGCCGCCGGAAGATTTCTTCACGATCTCTTCCAGATCCATGTTCTCGAACTCGGTGCCCTTCTGCAGGTTGTTCAGGTTGTCCACATAGGCCTTGTGGTGCTTGCCGTGGTGGTATTCCAGCGTTTCCTTGGAGTAGTCGGGCTCCAGGGCGTCAATGGCAAACGGCAGGGCGGGCAGTTGGTGTTCCATGCTAGTGTCCTTGTCAAATGTGGTGTGGGTATTCGCTGTCTCCTGCCGCGCAGACGGGGCAGGAGCCGGCCAGCCGGACTGGCGGCCGGGTACCGCTGTCAGCCGCAGCGCGGCTTCCTAGTGGTCCGGATCATTGTCGCACAAAGGCCGGATTCCATTCCCGGCACAAGGGATATGCGGAAATGGCCTAGTCGGCAGCGGCCGGGCGCAGTGCGACCTGGCCGTCGTGCACGGTGGCACGGATGCGATCGGCCTGCTGCAGCTGCTGCACGCTGGACAGCACCTGGCCCGCCTCATCCTGCAACAGGGCGTAGCCGCGCTGCAGCACCAGCGCCGGGTCCAGCAGGCGCAAGGCCTGATCGGCACGGGCCAGCCGCATGGCAGATTGCTGCAGGGCCTGCTGCGCCTCCTGCTGCAGCCCTTGCTGCAAGCCCTGCAGCTGCCGGGCCGCATCGCGCAGATCCTGCTCCACCTGCAGCTGCAGGCGCTGTTGCAGGGCTTGCAGCCGGGCCGACTGCTCACCCACGGTGCCCTGGCGGTGAACCGCCAGGTGCAGGCGCTGCTGCAATTGCTGCAGCCGGCTCTGGCGCTGTTCCTGACCGCGCTGGCGCTGCTGCTGCAGGCGCAGGCCGAGGGCCTGCAGGTGCAGTTGCTGCGCATGCACGCGCTGGCCGCTGCGCGCCAGCCCCCAGCCGAGGCGATCCAGCCGCTGCGCTGCGCCATCGAGCTGGCGCTGGAGCAGTTGCTGCAGGCGCTGCTGGCGTGCCAGCGCGAGCTGCCAGGCATCCTCGGCCGGCAGCGCCGCCAGTTCGGCGGCAGCCGTCGGCGTGGGCGCGCGCAGGTCGGCGCAGAAATCGGCAATCGTGACATCGGTTTCATGGCCGATGCCGCTGATCAGCGGCACCGGGCTCTGCACGATGGTGTGCGCCAGCCGCTCGTCATTGAAGGCCCAGAGGTCTTCCAGCGAGCCGCCACCGCGCACCAGCAGAATGGTGTCGATCGGCGGTGCCTGCGTGGCCTCGCCGGCCTGCTGACGGCGCACGATGGCGTAGAGCGATTCCAGCGCGTCGACCAGTGTGGCCGGGGCGGCAGCGCCCTGCACCAGCGCCGGCACCAGTACCACCGGCACCTGCGGCGCACGCCGTTGCAGCGCCGTGGCCACGTCCCGCAGCGCGGCGGCACCCGACGACGTCACCAGACCGATACCGCGCGGAAACGCCGTGGGCGTGCGCTTGCGCGCCGGGTCGAACAGGCCCTGCGCCTCCAGCGCGGCCTTGCGCCGCAGGAAGTCCTCGTAGAGCGCGCCCTGGCCGGCACGCTGCATGCGTTCGACGATCAGTTGCAGATCACCACGGCCCTCGTAGACCGAGAGGCGCGCCTGCACCTCGACCAGCTCGCCGTCACGCGGCATCCAGCCCAGCTGGCTGGCAGCGCGCCGGAACAGCGCACAGCGCAGCTGGCCGGTGCTGTCCTTGAGGCTGAAATAGCAGTGGCCGCTGGCGGCACGGCTGAAGCCGCTGAGTTCGCCGCGCACCGTCACGTAGCCAAAGCGCGCCTCCAGCGTATCGGCCACGGCACGGCACAGCGCACCGACCTGCCAGACACGCTGGCGCGAGGCTTCAGCGCGCTCCATGACGCCCCCGCTGCCAGAGGTAGTCCACAGTGTTGCCTGCTGTCACAGCGCCTGAACATCCGCCCGCAAGTGCCAATGAGTTCGTCATAACTTGTTGATTTTCATGAAAATTAAACCTGCTGAAAATGTAGTCAACCTGTCACAAACACGATGGATCGCGGGTTTGGAGCATTTGTTGATGCACTATCCACAAAGTTATCCACAGCTTGCGTGGACAATTCCACAACCCCCGCAGCCTGGCTGCAAATGAAGCGTTTAGCCGGCAATGCTTCAGTGCTACACCCGTCCGCCATGCACAGATCGCTACAACCACGGATCATACCGATGCGCTTGCCGGCAGCCTGGCAGGTGATAATAGGCGTTGACCTGATTTCTGCTGTTGTACGCCTGCCCTCTCCCTGACCATGTGGCCTGATTCCGCCTTTCTGCACCGCACCCTGCCCCGCATCTGGCAGCAACGCGGTCTGGCCTCCACGCTGCTGCGCCCGCTGTCGGCGCTGTACGGCCTGGTCTGGCGCTGGCAGCGCGGGCGCGCCGTGCGCCGCAACCGCACGCGGCTGCCGGTACCGGTGCTGGTGATTGGCAACGTGGTGGCCGGCGGGGCCGGCAAGACCCCCACCACCATCGCCACGGTGCAGCATTTCCAGTCGCTCGGCATTCCGCTGGGGGTGATTTCACGCGGCTATGGCCGCAGTGCCTCGGCGCCGGACTGCGTCTGCATCACGCCCGATATCGATGCCGCCATTGGCGGTGACGAACCGGTGCTGATCCATCTGCGCACCGGCGTACCAGTCGTCGTCAGCGCCGATCGCACGCACGCGGCGCAACAGCTGCTCAAGCTCTACCCGCAGACCCGGCTGATCCTGTGCGATGACGGCCTGCAGCACCATGCGCTGCTGCGTGACGGCGAGATTTGCGTGCTGGACGAGCGCGGTATCGGCAACGGCCTGCTGCTGCCGGCCGGCCCGCTGCGCGAGCCCTGGCCGCGCCCGGTCGATATCGTGCTGCTGACCGGCCAGCCGGAACCGCCGCTGGTCATGCCGCCGGGGCAGGCGGCCTACCATGCCAGCCGCACGCTGCATGACCATGCCATGCGTGCCGACGGCCGCCAGCATGCGCTGGCCGAGTGGGTGCGCCTGCAGCAGCCGGTGATTGCGCTGGCCGGTATCGCCCAGCCGGAACGTTTTTTCAACATGCTGGAAAAGCTGGGCCTGACCCTGGCCGAACGCCATGCCCTGCCCGACCACGCCAACCACGACACACTGGCCGGTCTGGCACGCGAGCTGCTGTCGCGCCGCCTGCCGGTGCTGTGCACCGAAAAAGACGCCGTCAAGCTGTGGGACATGCTGCCGCAGGCCTGGGCGGTACCGCTGGTGCTGACGCCCGAACGCGCCTACTTTGCCGCGCTGTCGGCCTGGTGGCTGCATCAGGCACGCTTCAACGGCCATCCGGCCGCCATGCACCCGGCGCAATCCGCCGATGGCAACGCGCCGCCAGCTGCCTGAGACGGCAGCCGTACAATGGCTGCATTCCCACCCAGAAGAGAAACCCATGGATCCCAAAATGCTGGAACTGCTGGTCTGTCCCGTGACCAAAGGCCCCCTCACCTACCAGGCCGACACGCAAGAGCTGGTATCGCTCAGCGCGCGCCTGGCCTACCCGGTGCGTGACGGCATTCCGGTGCTGCTCGAAAACGAGGCGCGCCCCCTGACCGACGACGAGATCGACGCCGGCCGCAAGCCGCAGCCCGGCACGGCGGCATGAGCGTGCTGCCCTTCACCATCCTGATTCCGGCGCGCATGCAGAGCACGCGCCTGCCGGGCAAGCCGCTGGCCGATATTGCCGGCCTGCCGATGGTGGTGCGCGTGGCCCGGCGCGTGCAGGGCATCAGCGATCAGGTGCAAGTGGTGGTGGCTGCCGACGACCCGCGTGTGCTGCAGGCCTGCGAGGCGCATGGCGTGCAGGCCTTGCTGACGCGCGATGACCACCCGTCCGGCAGCGACCGTCTGGCCGAGGCCGTGACGCTGCTGGCGCTGCCCGACGACGCCATCGTCGTCAACGTGCAGGGCGATGAACCGCTGATCGATCCGGCCCTGCCCGCCGCGATTGCCGCACTGCTGGCGGCCTCGCCGCAGGCCAGCATGTCCACCGCCGCGCACCCGATCACGGACTGGGCCGACATGCGCAATCCGAATGTGGTGAAGGTGGTATGCGATGCCCGGCAGCTGGCGCTGTATTTCAGCCGCGCACCGATTCCCTGGTGGCGCGACGGCTATGCCGATGCCGATCCCGACACGCCGGCAGCCCTGTCCGCCGAGCCGCAGCCGCTGCGCCATATCGGCATCTACGCCTATCGCGCCGGTTTTCTGCGCCAGTTCCCGGCGCTGCCGCAGGCCCCGATCGAGACCTGCGAATCGCTGGAACAGCTGCGCGCCCTGTGGCATGGCCACCGCATTGCCGTGCACATCACGCCCGATGCGCCCGGTACCGGCGTGGACACACCGGAAGACCTGGAGCGCGTGCGCGCCCTGCTGGCAGGCTGACAGCGCGGCCCGCGGCAGCTCAGCGCTCGTCGCGCGCGCCCATGGCCATGCCCATTCCCATGCCGCCCCCGCCGGCAGCCCCTGCGCCACCTCCACCACCGCCGCCTCCGCCCGGACCAGCAGCTCCGCCACGGGCTGCCGCGCCGGCACGACCAGCACCGCCCGGGCCGCTGCCCGGACGCACCGGCCCTTGATCCGGCACCTGCACATCTGCCGGAATATCTTCCAGATAGAGCGCCGAACGGATGAAGGTGCGCAGCGAATGCACCAGCGGAGCCAGCAGCACCGGTCGGCCGGCCACCATGTCCTGTGCCGCGCTGGCGGCCAGCCGCACCTGTTCTTCCGTGCCCAGCAGGATGATGTCGGACAGCGCCGCTTCGACCGCATCGCGCGTGCGGCGACGGCGTTCGGCAATCGCGTCCGGTAGCGGCCCCCAGGCGTAGGCGTCCGGCTCCTCGTCCGGCACCAGGGCGCCGACATCCTCCGCCTGTCGCCGGGCCAGATCGCGCTTGTGACGTGGATCGACGGTCAGATCGCCGGTGAAGGAGCCTCCCAGCGTCTTGTAGGCGGTAATCAGGGTGCGCAGCCGTTCGTTGATCTGGCGGTTCTCGCGCTCGCGCTTGCGCTGGATGGTCTGCATGAACACCAGGCGGATGCCCACCATCAGCAACGTCATCACCAGCAAGCCGATGATGGTGCCCAGAAAGCCCTGCCAGGAGCTGAAGTCGAGGATGCTGCGCATGCCGGATTCCCGTAACCAGAACAGAAAAAGGCGACCGGAAACCGGTCGCCCCCGTGTGCAGGCATCATGCCATGCACGCGACTGTCAGGCTGTCAGACCAGGCCGCAGCCTGCGCCTGACACGGCCGCTCAGGTGCGTTCGCCGACCCAGCCCGCCACGCTCTCCAGCGCGGCCTGCAGGCCGGCCGGGTTGGTGCCACCGGCCATGGCCATGTCGGGCTTGCCGCCGCCCTTGCCGCCCACCTGGCTGGCGACAAAGTTGACCAGCTCGCCGGCCTTGACCTTGCCGATGCTGTCCTTGGTCACGCCGGCTGCCAGCTGCACCTTGTCGCCATCGACCGTGGCCAGCACGATGGCGGCCGTCTTCAGCTTGTCCTTCAGCTTGTCCATGGTCTCGCGCAGGGTCTTGGCATCGGCACCGTCCAGGCGTGCAGCCAGCACACGCATGCCGTTGACCTCGACTGCAGCGTTGACCAGCTCGTCGCCCTGGCTGGATGCCAGCTTGCCCTTGAGCGCCGCGATTTCCTTTTCGAGCGTCTTGACCTGCTCCTGCACCTGGCTGATGCGGCCGAGCAGCTCGGCTGGCGGCGTCTTGAGCGCGCCAGCGGCCTGATCGACGGTCTTTTCCAGATCCTGCAGATAGGCCAGCGCGTTCTGGCCGGTCACCGCCTCGACCCGGCGCACGCCGGAAGCAACGCCGCCCTCGGCGACGATCTTGAACAGGCCGATATCACCGGTGCGGTGCACATGCGTGCCGCCGCACAGCTCGGTGGAGCTGCCGATATCGAGCACGCGCACCACATCGCCGTACTTCTCGCCAAACAGCATCATGGCCCCGGTTTCGCGGGCAGCGTCCATGTCCATCAGGCGGGCCTGGGTATCGGTATTGGTCAGGATCTCGCTGTTGACCATGGCCTCGATGGCGGCGATCTGCTGCTCGGTCAGCGGCGCGTTGTGGGCAAAGTCGAAACGGGTGCGCTCGGCATTGACCAGCGAGCCCTTTTGCTGCACATGGCTGCCCAGTACTTCACGCAGCGCCTTGTGCATGATGTGGGTCACGCTGTGGTTGCGCATGGTGGCCTCGCGCAGTGCCGGGTTGACCGCGGCCAGCACCTGGTCGCCCACCTGCAGCACACCCTCACCCACCACGCCGTGGTGGCCGTGCACATCGGCCTTGATCCTGAGCGTATCCTCGACGCGGAAGCCGCCACGGAAATCCGGCTGGCCATCGGCACCCATGGTGACAATGCCGCCCTGGTCGCCCACCTGGCCACCGCTTTCGGCATAGAACGGGGTCACATCCAGCACCACCACGCCGGCCTGGCCTTCGGTCAGTTGCTGCACCGGTTCGCCATCGGCGTACAGCGCCAGAATCCGGGCCTGGCCCTTCAACGTGTCATAGCCGGTAAAGGTGTTGGCCGGGCCCTGGTAGTCCAGCAGCTTGTCCATCTTGAACTTGCCGGCGGCACGGGCCGTGTTCTTCTGCGCTTCCATCGCCTCGTTGAAGCCGGCCTCGTCCACCGTCACGCCGCGCTCACGGCAGACGTCCTGCGTCAGGTCCAGCGGGAAGCCGTAGGTATCGTGCAGCTTGAAGGCGACATGGCCGGGCAGTTCGCGGCGGCCGGCAATCAGGGCGTCGTCCAGAATCTCCATGCCCTTGTCCAGCGTCTCGAAGAAGCGCTCTTCCTCGGTGCGCAGGGCATCGGTGATGAGTTGCTGCTGTTCGCGCAGGCGCGGGTAGGCATCGCCCATCAGCTCCACCAGTACCGGCACCAGCTTGTGGAAGAACGGGGCCTTCTGGCCCAGCTTGTAGCCGTGGCGGATGGCGCGGCGGATGATGCGGCGCTGCACGTAGCTGCGGCCTTCATTGCCGGGCAGCACGCCATCGCTGACCAGAAAGGCCGTGGCGCGGATGTGGTCGGCAATCACCTTGAGCGAGGGATTGGCCAGATCGGCGCAGCCGGTTTCGCGGGCTGCGGCGCGGATCAGGGCCTCGAACAGATCGATCTCGTAGTTGCTGTGCACATGCTGCATGATGGCGGCAATGCGCTCCAGACCCATGCCGGTATCCACACAGGGCGCCGGCAGCGGCGTCAGGCTGCCGTCTTCGTGCATCTCGAACTGCATGAACACGTGGTTCCAGATTTCGATGAAACGGTCGCCATCTTCATCGGGACTGCCCGGAGGGCCGCCGGGGATGTGGTCGCCGTGGTCGTAGAAGATTTCGGAGCAGGGACCGCAGGGGCCGGTGTCGGCCATCATCCAGAAGTTGTCGGACTTGTACTTGCCACCCTTGTTGTCGCCGATACGGATGATGCGCTCGGCCGGCAGACCGATGATGTTCTTCCAGATATCGTAGGCCTCGTCGTCCTCGTGGTAGACGGTGGCCAGCAGGCGCTCGGCCGGCAGGCCGTAGACTTGGGTCAGCAGTTCCCAGCCCCACTGGATGCTTTCCTTCTTGAAATAGTCGCCAAACGACCAGTTGCCCAGCATCTCGAAGAAGGTGTGGTGGCGCGCGGTATAGCCGACGTTTTCCAGGTCATTGTGCTTGCCGCCGGCGCGCAGGCAGGCCTGCACGCTGGTCGCGCGCACGTAGGAGCGCTTGTCGGTCCCCAGGAACACGTCCTTGAACTGCACCATGCCGGAGTTGGTGAACATCAGCGTCGGGTCATTGGCCGGCACCAGCGGGCTGGACGGCACCACGGTGTGGCCCTTGCTGGCAAAAAAATCGAGAAAGCTCTTGCGGATCTCCGCAACCGTCATTTTCTGGGGGGAAGTCATGCTTGCGTGCCGCCCGGCAGGGGCAGCTGGTAAAGGTGAAAAAATCGCTGTCCAGATTATAGGTGTCGATGCATTCTGTTGCATCCCGCGCGGGCAGGCCTATAATGCAGCCACGCACAGGTGTCCTGCGGCTGCAATGCCCCAGGATGAAACGGGAAACTGGTACGGCCAAGGCCAAATCCAGTGCTGCCCCCGCAACGGTATGTCAGCCAAACCTGCCGCAACACGCCACTGGTCCTTGAACCGGGAAGGTGCTGCAGGCCGTCACACGACACTGACAAGCCCGGAGACCGGCCTGCGCAATCCAGGTTTGTCAGCGTTGCGGTGGGCGATGCGGGCGGCAGTGCACACGCGCGTCCCCGCGTCCATCGTGCCTACTCCCCCTCCTCCCCTCCCGACTGCGACAGACAGTCTGCCAGCCCGCTGGCAACTCTCGTCAAGGCGATGCATCAGGAGGAAACCATGCACATCGAACCCGGCATTCTTGCCGCCACCAAGCTCTCTTTTGCCACCATTGCCGCCAGCGGCATGCTGCTGGCCTACGCCCCGCGCCTGCTGAAGCAGCCCGCGCTGCTGCTGCGCACCCTGCTGGCAGCCACCTTCTTCTCGCTGTTCATGCAGTTGTTCCACATGCCGGTGGGAGCATCCGAGCTGCACTTTGTCGGGGCCATGCCAATCTACCTGCTGCTGGGCTTTGTACCGACGCTGTTCGGCTTTGCCCTGGGCCTGCTGCTGCAGGGCCTGCTGTTCGATCCGCAGGATCTGGTGCATCTGGCCGTGAACGCGCTGTCGCTGATGGTGCCGCTGGCCGTGGTGCATTACGGCATCGGCAAGCGCATCGGCCGCCAGTTCAGCGTGGCCAATATCGTCAAGCTGGATGCGCTGTTCTATTCCGGCGTGACGCTGATGGTGGGCTTCTGGCTGGCACTGGGCCAGGAAGCCACGCCGCTGGCGCAGTGGGTGCAGTTTGCCGCCTCCTACATGGCGCTGGTGCTGCTGGAGCCGCTGGTCACACTGGCCGTGCTGCGTCTGGCCAGCCTGTTGGGTGACCGCCGCTGGGCACGGCTGTGCCTGGACGAACGCGTGACCGCCGCCCCGGCCGCCGCCTGACTCCCTGATGACCCCATCCTGCCGGCCTGCTGACCCAGGCCGGGCCGCGGCATGCCCTGTTCACGGATATTTCCCATGCATACCCCCTCTTCCCCGGGCCAGGTCTGGTTTGTCGGTGCCGGCCCCGGCGACCCGGAACTGCTCACGCTCAAGGGCCGCGACCTGATCGCCCGCGCCGGAGCCATCCTCTACGCCGGCTCGCTGGTCAGCGAAGCCGCCATGCGCTGGGCCCCGCCCGGTTGCACCATTGCCGACAGCAAGCACATGACGCTGGAACAGATCTGCGCCTGGCTGATCGCCCAGGCGCAGCAGCACGCCACCGTGGTGCGGCTGCAGACCGGCGACCCGTCACTCTACGGCACGCTGATCGAGATGGTGCAGCCGCTGGATGCCGCCGGCATCCCGGTGGCGGTGGTACCGGGCGTGACCTCGGCCATGGCCAGCGCGGCGGCGGCGGTGGAAAGCTTCACCCTGCCCGAAGTCACGCAAACCGTGATCCTGACCCGCATTGCCGGCCGCACGCCGATGCCCGAGGGCGAAAGCCTGCGCGAGCTGGCAGCCCACCGCTGCACGCTGTGCATCTACCTGTCGATCACGCTGCTGCACCAGCTGCAGTCCGAGTTGCGCGCCGCCGGCTGGCCGGAAGACGCGCCGATGCTGGTGGTGCACAAGGCCAGCTGGCCGGGCGAGGAAAAAATCCTGCGCGGCACGCTGGCCACCATCAAGGAGATCTGCCGCGAGGCCGGTGTCGTCAGCCAGAGCATGATCATCGCCAGCCCGACACTGGGCGCGCGCCACTGGCCGGAACTGGCCAGATCCAGGCTGTACGACGCCGGCTTTACCCACCGTTTTCGCCGCGCCAGTGCGCCGGCTCCTGCTTCTCCGGAGACCCCGACATGACAACCACCCTGCTGCTGGTCGGCCACGGCTCGCGCGATGCCGATGGCAATGCCGAGATCGAACAATTCGTGCAACTGTGGCAGGCACGCCAGCCCGGCTGGCAGATCGAGCTGTGCTTTATCGAATTTGCCGAGGTGCTGCTGGACAGCGGGCTGGACTGTGCGGCCCGGCTAGCCCAGGCCGGCAACGGCAAGCTGCTGGTACTGCCGCTGATTCTCAACGCCGCCGGCCATGTCAAGGGCGATATTCCCTGGGCGGTTGAACAGGCACGCTTGCGTCATCCGCAGGTGCAGTTCGATATCGCGCCCCACCTGGGTGCCGGCGAGCCGGCGCTGGCGATGCTGCAACGCCAGCTGCGCCAGTGCCTGCAACGGCTGGATGTGCCGGATCCGCGCAGCACCGGCGTGATCCTGCTCGGCCGCGGCTCCAGCGACCGCCAGGCGAACGGCGAAGTGGCCAAGCTGGCGCGCTGGCTGTGGGAGGAGGCCCAGCACGAACTGGTGGATATCGCCTTTACCGGCATCACCCACCCGCGCCTGGAGCGCGTGGTGCAGCGCCAGGTGCTGCTGGGCATGACACAAATCGTGATCCTGCCCTACTACCTGTACACCGGCACGCTGGTCAAGCGCATCCAGCGCCAGCTGCAGCACCTGCGCCAGCAGTACCCGCAGATCCGCTTTGCGCTCGGGCACTACCTGGGCTTTGAACCGGAGGTGTTTGCGCTGCTGGAACAGCGCGTGGAACGCTGGCAGCGCGGTGCGCCCCATGCCACGGTGCGCCATGACGTCAGCGGCCATGTGCCGCACCACCATCACGCGCACGACCATGACCATGCGCACGAGCACCACGACCACGACCATCACCACCACACGCATGCGCCCGCCCATGCCGAAGCCGCGCACTGAACCATGAGTACCGTCAACACCATCACCGAACAGCTGACGCGCGCCGGCCAGGCGATCGAGCACGACAGCTTTGCCATCATCGACCAGGAAGTCGGCCCGCATGCCTATGCGCCGGAACAGTGGCCGGTCGTGCGGCGCATGATCCACGCCAACGCCGACTTCGATTTCAACGGCCTGACACGGTTTCATGCCGATGCGGTACACGCCGGCCTGCAGGCCATGCTGCGCGGCGGCACGCCGATCGTGGCCGATGTGGAAATGATCTGCGTCGGCCTGTCCAAACCGCGGCTGGCGCATTTCGGCATGACGACGCACCATTTCATCAGCGATGCCGACGTGATCGCCCAGGCGCGCGCCGAGGACACGACGCGCGCGGTGCAGGCGATGCGCAAGGCGCAGCAGCGCGGCCTGCTGGACGGCGCGATTGTCGCCATCGGCAATGCGCCGACGGCGCTGATCGAGCTGGTGCGGCTGATCCGCGAGGACGGCGTGCGTCCGGCGCTGGTGATCGGCATGCCGGTCGGCTTTGTCAGCGCCGCCGAAAGCAAGGCGCTGATGGCCGAAGTGGACTGTGTACCCTGGATCGTGATCGATGGCCGCAAGGGCGGATCGACGCTGGTGGTGGCCGCGTTGCATGCCCTGCTGGCATTGGCCGAAGCGCAACAGAAGCAGGGCTGAACCATGGCCATGGCCGACAAACCCGCCAGGGGCACCCGCACCGGCTTTACCACCGGGGCCTGCTCGGCTGCCGCGGCACGCGCCTGCGCCATGGGCCTGCTCGACGGCCAGGTGCCGGGCCAGGTCACCAGCCTGCTGCCGAATGGCGATCGCGTGCGCTTTGCCGTGGGTGACGGCCGGGTGACGGGACAGGGACTGGAGCGATCGGCACACGCCTGGGTCGAGAAGTTTGCCGGTGACGATCCGGACTGCACCGACCAGGCGCACCTGACGGTAGACCTGCGCATCCTGCCCGGCTGTGCCGGCGAAGTGCGTTTTCATGCCGGCGAGGGGGTCGGCACCGTCACCATGCCCGGCCTGGGCCTGGACGTGGGCGGCCCGGCGATCAATCCGGTGCCGCGCCAGAACATCGCCGACAACCTGCGCGAAGTGGCCGCGCCGCTGCTGGCGGAGCACGGGCTGGACGTGACGATCAGCGTGCCGGATGGCGAGCAGATGGCGAAAAAGACCACCAATGCGCGACTCGGCATCCTCGGCGGCATCAGCATTCTGGGCACGACCGGCATCGTGAAGCCCTACTCCACCAGCGCCTGGCGTGCCAGCGTGGTGCAGGGCATCCAGGTGGCAGCCACGCTGGACCACGGCGTGGTGGCACTGACCACCGGCGGCCGCACCGAGAGCTTTGCCATGCAGACCTTGCGTCAGGATCAGCCGGATCTGCCGGCGGCCTGTTTTGTGCAGATGGGCGACTTCCTGCGCTATGCACTCGATGAAGTGGTGGCGCAAGGCATTCCGCTGGTGGTACTGGGCGTGATGGTCGGCAAGCTGACCAAGATCGCGCAGGGCGAAACCATCACCCACGCCAATCGCAATGTGGTCGATACCGATCTGGTGGCCGAGATTGGCCGCCGCATCGGTGCCAGCGCCGCCGATTGTGCCGCGATGGCGGCATCGCCCACAGCGCGCTTTGGGGCCGAACTGATGGTGGAACGTGGCCTGGGCGATGCCTTCCACACCGCACTGGCCCAGGCCGCGATTGACACGCTGACCGCGCCGGAACGCTACGGCAATGCCTTCCAGCTGCGTGTACTGGTCTGCGACTTTGCCGGCCAGCAGGTCGCCGACGTGCTGTCGCCGCCCGGCCAGCCGCGCCCGACGGCACGCGGCCGCACCGGCATCGGCCATACCCATTCGGCAGATTTCGATACGGAGTGAGCATGAACAGCCAAGACCCCAACCCCTGCCGCATCATCGGCGTGCTGGATGATGGCGCAGCCAGCCTGAGCGCGACCGCGCTGGCCTATATCCGCAACGCCGATGTACTGATCGGCGGCACACGCACGCTGGCCCTGCTGGCGCATCACGCCAGGGACACGGCCGTGCAGCATGACCTGACTGGCGCACTGGCACAAGTGCCTGGCTGGATCGCGCAGGCACGCGAGGCCGACCAGAGCTGCGTGGTACTGGCCACCGGCGACCCGCTCTGCCACGGCATTGCGCCCTGGCTGGCGCAGCAGCTGTGCATCGAGTCGCTGGAGATCCTGCCCAACCTGAGCACGCTGCAACTGGCCTGCGCCCGCATCGGCCTGGCCTGGCAGGAGGCGAAAATCGTCTCGGTGCATGGCAAGGATGCCGGCGAATGGCAAGCCGGCAGTCTGCCGGGCCACGGCCTGTACGCACTGGCGCAAGCCGTGCGCACGCATGACCGCCTGCTGCTGCTGACCAGCCCGGCCAACACGCCGGCACGCATCGCCCGGCTGCTGCTGGCCGAAGGCCTGGGCGGGGATTTCCAGCTCGCCGTGGCAGAAAACCTGCTGCAACCCGGCGAGCGCGTGCATGCCCAGCTGACGCCGGTCGAGGCCGCAACAATGGTCTTTGCGCCGCTCAACGTGGTGCTGTTGTGGCGCAGCCGGCTGCGCCCGCAGCCGGTGCTGTTCGGCCTGTCCGATAGCGCCTACCGGCAGCGCCAGCCGGAAAAAGGCCTGATCACCAAACAGGAAGTGCGCGCCGTGTCGCTGGCGCGGCTGCAACTGCGTGCCGACAGCGTGGTCTGGGATATCGGTGCCGGCAGTGGCTCGGTCGGTCTGGAAGCGGCCCGGCTCTGTCCGCAGGGCCATGTCTGCGCCATCGAGAAAAACGAGGCCGATGTCGCCATCGCGCAGGCCAACCATGCCGCTGCCGGCATCAGCAACTACAGCCTGTTCCATGGCAAGGCCCCGGAGCAGCTGGCGCACTGGCCCGATCCCGATGCCGTGTTCATCGGCGGCAGCGGCGGCGAGTTGCAGGAGCTGATCCGCCTCGTGCTGCAACGGCTGCGCCCGGCTGGCCGGCTGGTGATGAATTTCGTCACGCTGGAAAACCTGGCCAGCGCCACCGCCACCCTGGACGAGCTGCAGGCCGACTGGGATGTGCTGCAACTGCAGGCGGCGCGCAGCAAGCCGATTCTGCACATGCACCGCATGGCAGCGGAAAACCCGGTCTGGCTGGTCTGCGCCCGCCAGCACGACAAGGAGATGACATGACGACCCGTACCGGACGCCTGATCGGCGTTTCCCTCGGCCCCGGCGATCCGGACCTGATCACGCGCGCCGCCTGGGACGCGCTGCAGCGCCGCGATGCGGTCTGGACCTATCCGGCACGCAGCGGCAAGACGCCCAGCTACGCGCTCGATATCGTCAGCCGCGCCGGCCTGACGCTGCCGGAGCAGCACGCGCTGCTGCTGTTCCCGATGACGCATGACGGCGACAAGCTGGCGCGCGCCTGGCTGAAGGCCGCAGACACCGTGCTGCCCTGGCTGCAGGCCGGCCAGGACGTACTGTTCCTGGTGGAAGGCGATGCCAGCACCTACGCCACCTTCGGCCACCTGGCGCGCACCGTGCGTCACCTGGATGCGCGCATCGCCACACCGGTGATTGCCGGCGTCAACTCCTTCAGCGCCGCCTGTGCCGATGTCGGCGTGCCGCTGTCCGAACAGGACGACACCATCGCCATCGTGCCCGCGGCCTATGGCGTCCATGCCCTGGAACGCCTGCTGCCCGATTTCGACACGCTGGTGCTGATGAAGATCAAGCCGATCCTCGACGATCTGCTGGACTGGCTGCAGCAGCGCGATCTGCTGTCCGACAGCCATTTCATCGAGCGCAGCGGTGCCGTGGATGAGCGCACGCTCAGCGGCAGCGCGCTGCTGCAGTTGCGCGGCAGCACGGTGAGCTACCTGTCGCTGCTGGTGGTGAAAAACCCGCTCCGCATCCGTGGTGAACGCATCCGCGGTTGCCTGAAAAAATCCCCCCAGGTCACGGAGGCGCATCATGTCTGAGGTCCAGCTCTCTGCCGCCGCCGTGCCCGACGAAGCGGTACGCGTCTGCCTGGTGGCCATCACCAAACACGGTGCCGCCCAGGCACGTGCGCTGGCCGCATGCTGGCCCGGCCACTTGCCGCCGCCGCAGATCTGCACCAGCCACAAGTTCGCCGCCGTGTTCGACGGCCTGCCGACGACCGTGCGCGTCTACCACGGCGCGCTCAAGGACGAGATCGGCCCGCTGTTCGCCGCTTTCGACCAGCTGGTCTGCCTGATCTCGCTCGGCGCCGTGGTGCGCCTGATCGCGCCACACCTCAAGGGCAAGGACGAAGACCCGGGCATCATCGTGGTGGACGATGCCGGCCAGTACGTGATTCCGGTGCTGTCCGGCCATGTCGGCGGTGCCAATGCCTGGAGCGAGCGCGTGGCGGATCTGCTCGGGGCCACGCCGGTGCTCACCACCGCCTCCGATGTGGGCCGCACGATTCCGGTCGATATCCTGGGCCGCCATCTCGGCTGGCGCGTGGAAGCGCCCAAGATCAACATCACCCGCGTCTCGGCCGATGTGGTGAATGGCGAACCGGTCGCGCTGGTGCAGGAAGCCGGTAGCCGCCACTGGTGGACGCGCAGCACGCCGCTGCCGGCGAATGTGGAGCTGCTGGAACGTTTCGATCAGGTGCAGCCGCAACGCCACCGCTCGGTGCTCTGGATCACGCACGCCGAGCTGGACGCCGACTTCTGGCAACAGTGGGCCGAGCGGCTGGTGGTCTACCGCCCGCCGGCAGGCCAGCTGCCGGACGAACGGGGCCAGCATGCCTGAGTGCCGCATCGCCCTCGGTCTGGGCTGCGACCGCCACACGCCGCTGGACACGCTGCAACAAGCCATCGCCCAGGCGCTGGCGCAATCCGGCCACACGCTGGCACAGGTCGCCACCGTGGCCAGCATCACGCTCAAGGCCGATGAACCCGCCATGCTGCAGCTGGCCGCGCTGCAGGCCTGGCCGATCCGCTTTTTCACGCCGCAGCAGCTGGCCGTGATCGAGGTGCCGAATCCGAGCAACACCGTGCGCAAGTACACGGGCACGCCCTCCGTCAGCGAGGCCGCGGCGCTGCTGGCTGGCGGCCAGCTACTGGGTCTGGACCAGCCCCTGCCCATGCACGCCCTGTGCGTGGAAAAACACAGGTATCGCGGCGCCGATGGCAAGAACGCCACGGTGTCGATCGCGCTGCTGCCTGGCAGCGATTAAGCCTTTTTCTGGAGATTTTTCATGGACATGCAGACTTCCCACACGGCCGGCAACGGCAAGATCATGCTGGTCGGCATCGGCCCTGGCGATGCCGGCAACATGACGGCACGTGCACGCGAGGCGATTCGGGAGGCCGACACCATCATCGGCTACGTCACCTACATCAAGCTGGTAGCCGACCTGATCGAGGGCAAGGAGATCGTGCGCAAGAGCATGACCGAGGAGCTGGACCGCGCCATCGAGGCACTGGAGCGCGCACGCCAGGGCAAGAAGGTGGCGCTGGTGTCGTCGGGCGATGCCGGCGTCTACGGCATGGCCGGTCCGACCTTTGAAGTGCTGCTGCAAGCCGGCTGGGTACCGCCGGCGCAGCGCGAAGACGGCAGCTACGAGGACGGCATCCAGGTCGAGATCATTCCCGGTGCTTCCGCCATCAACGCCTGCGCGGCGCTGGTCGGCGCGCCGTTGACACATGATTTCTGCGCGATCTCGCTGTCGGATCTGCTCACGCCCTGGCCGACGATTGCACGCCGGCTTGATGCCGCTGCTGCCGCCGATTTCGTCGTCGCGCTCTACAACCCCAAGAGCGGCCGCCGCACCCAGCAGATCCTGGAAGCGCAGCGCCTGTTCCTGCGCCACCGCGCACCGGAGACGCCGGTCGCCATCGTCAAGTCCGGCTACCGCCGCCGCCAGCAGATCACCCACACCACGCTGGCCGAGATGACCGATTGCGAGATCGGCATGCTCAGCACCGTGCTGATCGGCAACAGCAACACCTTTGTGCAACACGGCCTGATGGTGACGCCGCGCGGCTACGCCAACAAGTACGCGGTCGAAGGCAGCAAGCAGGCGCTGGCCGGCGAAAAAGCCGGCCGCTCGCTGAGCAGTGGCCTGAACGGCTGGCTGGACACGCTGCAACAGGCGCATGCCGCCGGCAGCAGCATCGAACAACTGACACAGGACTGGCGCCTGCCTGCCGACTACATCCGCCAGACGCTGGAGCAGCCGCTGCAGGCACCCGCCAGCACCACCCCCGAGGAGAGCGAAGCATGAGCGACATCATCCAGCCGAAAATCGGCAACTACCATCGCCACCTGCTGATCTGCACCGGTTCACGCTGCACCGCCGATGGCCAGTCACAGGCGCTGTACGACAGCCTGGGCGAGCGCTTCAAGGCCGCCGGCATCCAGGACGGCGCGCTGCGCGTCAAGCGCAGCCGCGTCAGCTGCTTTGCCGCCTGCAAGGGCGGTCCGATTGTCTGCGTGCAACCCGATGGCACCTGGTATTACAACGTCACCTCCGACAATATGGACCGCATCATCCAGCAGCATCTGGTCGGTGGCCAGGTAGTGCAGGATCTGGTCTTCCACCAGGGTCCGGGCACTGGCTGCGAGCTGGGTGAGGACGATCCGGCATGAGCCGCTGCGTCGCCCTGCTGGTCGCCGCGCCGGCATCGCGCCAGGGCAAGACCACGCTCACCGCCGCGCTGGCGCGGCTGCACCGGCGCCAGGGCCGGCACGTGCAGGTGTTCAAGTGCGGACCGGATTTTCTCGATCCGCACTGGCACCAGCTTGCCAGCGGCCAGCCGGTCTACCAGCTGGACCTGTGGATCAATGGCGAGCCCGATGTGCGCGCGCGCCTGCATCACGCCGCACAGCACAACGACATCCTGCTGATCGAAGGCGTGATGGGCCTGTACGACGGCCAGCCAAGTGCCGCCGATATCGCCCGCCTGCTCGGCATTCCGGTGCTGTGCATCGTCAGCGCCGCCGCCATGGCTGGCACCTTTGGCGCGCTGGCCCATGGCCTGCAGCACTATCCTGCTTCCGACGGCAGTGTGCTGCCCTGGGCCGGCGTCATCGCCAACCATGTCGGCAGCACACGCCACGCGCAAATGCTGGCCGATAGCGTGCCGGACGGCAGTTTCTGGGGCCACCTGCCGCGCGATGCCTGCTTTACCCTGCCGGAACGCCACCTGGGCCTGGTACCGGCGCAGGAACTGGCCGATGCCGACCAGCGCCTCGATGCCGTCGCCGATGCCCTGGCGCGCACGCGGCTCGGCCAGCTGCCCTGGTCAGCCGATGCCGGCTCGCCCAGCTGGCAGGATTGGGCCGTCGACTTTGCCGATCCGCAACTGCCTGCAGCGCCGCCCCTGCTGCAAGGCCAGACCATCGCCATCGCGCGCGATGCCGCGCTGTGCTTTGTCTACCAGGCCAATCTGGACACGCTGCAAGCGATGGGCGCAGAGCTGCGCTTCTTCAGCCCGCTGGCCGATGAGCCGCTGCCGGCATGCGATGCGCTCTGGCTGCCCGGCGGCTACCCGGAGCTGCATGCCGACACGCTGGCCCGCGCCACGCGCACGCGCGACAGCGTGGCCGCGCATATCGCCGCCGGCAAGCCGGTCTGGGCCGAATGCGGCGGCATGCTGCTGCTGATGGAATCGGTCACGCTGAAGGATGGCAGCCGGCACCCGCTCTGGGGCCTGCTGCCGGGATCGGTCGCCTTGCAGCCACGGCTGGTGGCACTGGGCAGCCAGCAGCTGGACTGGGGCCATGGGATATTGCGCGGCCACACCTTTCACTATTCGCGCTGCGACACGCCGCTGCCGGTGCTGGCGTACAGCACCCGGCCCGACAGCACCGAACCGGTCGAGGCGCTGTATGGCCAGGGCAGCGTACTGGCAAGTTACTACCACGCCTGGTTCGCGTCCTGCCCGCAAGCCACAGCAACCCTGTTCCAGGGTAAGGCATAGGACGGATTGGCGGCAAATTATCTTCATTTGCAACAAGTCATGCTAAAAAGCAGACTCCAGCCGGAACTATCGGCTTCATGCCTTGTCCAGCCCCACTTTTATCCGATACACCATGACTGCATCTCCCCTGGACCTGCTGAAAGACTCCTCCCTGCTCAAGACCCAAGGCCACATTGGCGGCCAATGGATAGAGACCAGCCACCACTTCGACGTGACCGATCCCGCTACCGGCGCCACCCTGGCGCGCGTGAGTGATCTTGGCACGGAGCACGCGCAGCAGGCGATTGCCGCCGCCGAAGCCGCCCTGCCCGGCTGGCGCAGCACCTCCGAGAAAAAACGTGCTCAATTGCTGCGCACCTGGTTCGAGCTGATCCTGGCCAACCAGGAAGATCTGGCCCGCATCATGACCGCCGAACAGGGCAAGCCGCTGGCCGAAGCGCGCGGCGAGGTCGCCTACGGGGCCAGCTTCATCGAATGGTATGCCGAAGAAGCCAAGCGCATCAACGGCGAACTGCTGGCCTCTTTCGACGCCAACAAGCGCATGGTCGTGATGCGCCAGCCAATCGGCGTCTGCGCGGCGATCACGCCCTGGAACTTCCCCAACGCCATGATCACGCGCAAGCTGGCTCCGGCGCTGGCCGCCGGCTGCACCGTGGTGCTCAAGCCGGCCGAGCTGACACCGCTGAGCGCGCTGGCCCTGGTCGAACTGGCGCAGCGTGCTGGCATCCCCGCCGGCGTGATCAACATCCTGCCCAGCTCCGACAGCAGCGCCATCGGCAAGGTGCTGTGCGAAAGCCCGGTGGTGCGCCATCTGAGCTTTACCGGTTCCACCGAGGTCGGCCGCATCCTGATGGAGCAGTGCGCCCCCACCATCAAGAAGCTGGCGCTGGAACTGGGTGGCAACGCCCCCTTCATCGTGTTTGACGATGCCGATCTGGGCAGTGCCGTCGATGGCGCCATGGCCAGCAAGTACCGCAACGCCGGCCAGACCTGCGTCTGCGCCAACCGCATCTACGTACAGTCCGGCATCTACGACAGCTTTGTCGAGCGTCTGGCAGAACGCGTCAAGGCGCTGCAGGTCGGCAACGGCTTCGACGAAGGCGTGCAACAGGGCCCGCTGATCGAGCCGGCTGCACTGGACAAGGTGCGCGAGCATATCGCCGATGCCGTCAGCAAGGGCGGCCGCATTGTGGTGGGCGGCGAAGCGCTGCAGGGCCAGTTCTTCCAGCCGACGCTGATCGCCGACGCCACGCACGACATGCTGTGCGCCCGCGAGGAAACCTTTGGCCCGCTGGCACCAGTGTTCCGCTTCGAGACTGAAGATGAAGTCATCCAGCTGGCCAACGCCACGGAGTTTGGCCTGGCCAGCTATTTCTACAGCCGTGACATCGGCCGCGTGTTCCGCGTCAGCGAGGCTCTGGAATACGGCATTGTCGGCGTCAACACCGGCATCATCAGCACTGAACAGGCACCGTTTGGCGGCGTCAAGCAATCCGGCCTCGGCCGCGAAGGCTCGCGCCATGGCCTGGACGAGTATCTGGAGCTGAAGTATGTCTGTCTGGGAGATGCGGATCGCTGAGGCAGGCGTACAATCCGCTTCCAGTGCGGGCGTCGTTCAATGGCAGGACCTGAGCTTCCCAAGCTCAAGACGTGGGTTCGATCCCCATCGCCCGCTCCAGCCTGCAAGCCGTTGATCAACAACGGCTTTTTCTTTTCCCAAGACCGCCTCAGCGCGCCCCCTGCCCCGCCAGAAAGGTCCAGCGCTGCCCCGGCACCGCTTCCACCAGCGTGCCCTCCTGCAGCCACTGCAAGGCCACCGGCCAGAGCGAATCGGCATAACGCGCATGGAAATAGGCAAAGTGGCCAATGCCCTGCCCGTCCAGCTGCGCCGGGTCCAGCCGCAGGTGCTGGCGATTGCTGCCGCGGTAATAGTCCAGCAGCCGGTGCGTGGCCACCTCGGTGCCAAAGGGATCATCGGTCACGGTGAACGCCAGCCAGTCGGCAGCAACACGCCCATACTGCGCCACCAGCGCCTGCTGCTGCTCCGGCGTGCGCAGGCGTGCATCGTTCTTCCAGGTCTGCTCCAGCCGCTCGGTGGCTGCATTCCAGTCCTGCACGATGCCCGTCGGCGTGTCTTCCAGCCAGCCGAGGCGTTTGCCCGGAAAATAGCCAAACAGCGCAGTGATGATCGGCATCACGATATGCCAGCGCAGGTACATCGGTACGCGCCGGTTGGCGGCATAGTCCGGCCAGTAGGCAAACTGCGAGCCCATGGCAAACACGCGCTCGATGCGGTGGCTGGACGGTGCCAGGCCCACCAGCAGGCCACCCACGCTGTGCGCCACCAGCTGGATCGGGCTGTCCGGAAACGCCCCGATCACGTAGCGCAGCACGCCTTCAAAATCCTGCCCGCCCCAATCCAGCCAGTTAGCCTGAAAGTGGCGCAACTGCTGCGGGCGCGAATCGCCAATGCCACGGTAGTCATAACAGACGACATGAAAGCCGTGGCCATGCAGATAGCTGGCAAAGCGGCTGTAATAGCGGCTCAGCACCGAGGTCGCCGGGTTGATGATCACCACCGGTGCTGCTGCCTCCGGCTGCCGCCAGATACGCGCATGCAGCGGATAGCCGTCCACCGCCGGGATCGTCAGGGTCTGGGAATCGGGGCGCTTGTCCTGGGTCATGCTGAAAAGCTCCTGTCTCAACGTGGCAACGCCCATGCGGACCAGCGGTGCCTGCATGGGCGTCTGGGTCCGGTGCAGGACCTGCCTGCACCGCAACCGGTTTCGTCTGCCGATTACATCACGGCATCATGGCGGCAGAGCGGCTCTTGTTGGTGAGCGCCAGGGCAATCGCACCAATCAGGCCGGCAGCGCCAATCACCAGGAAGTTCTGCTGCAGCGGCAGGTTCATGGACACGATCAGGCCGATCAGCAGCGGCGCGGCAATGGCACCCAGACGGCCGATACCGCCGGACATGCCGATACCGGTGGAGCGGATCGCCGCCGGGTAGTACTGGCCGCAGTAGGCGTAGGCCACGATCTGTGCACCCGTAGTACAGGCACCGACACCAGCCACCACCAGGTACAGCAGGTTGGTCGACAGCTTGAAGGTCATGGCGTACAGGAAGGCGGCACCCAGTGCATACATGATCACCAGCACCCACTTGATGTCGAACTTGTCCGCCAGGCGGCCACCACCCACGGCACCCACGATGGCACCCAGGTTCAGCGCCATGAAGAAGGTCAGCGCGGAACCCAGCGAATAACCGGACATGGCCATCAGCTTGGTCAGCCAGGTGCTCAGGGCATAGACCATGAACAGGCCGGTAAAGAAGGCGATCCAGAACATCACGGTGGTCAGGCCACGGCCGTCCTGGAACAGCTGGCCAACAGAGGCACCGGCCTGCTTCGCATGCTGCGGCACTACCAGCTCATCCTGATCCGTCAGCTTCAGGCTCGGATCCATCGCGCCAACCACCTTGCGCAGTTCCTTGTCCTTGTTCTGGTTGTGCAGCACGGCCATGGATTCCGGCATGAACTTCAGGATAAAGGGAATCAGCAACACCGGCACGCCAGCGGCAAAGAACACGATCTGCCAGCCAAAGTCGGCAATGAACTGCTTGCCGATCAGCGCCGCCAGAATGCCGCCAATGGCGTAGCCGGAGAACATGGCGGTGGTCATGAAGCTGCGGATGCGCTTGGGTGCAAACTCGGTCATCTGCGCCACGATGTTGGGCATCACGCCGCCAATGCCGAGGCCGGCAATGAAGCGCATCACGCTGAAGGAATACGGATCGTTGGTCAGGCCGGCAGCGGCAGTGAACACGCTGAACAGGAAAACGCACAGCGCAATCGTCCAGCGACGGCCAATGCGGTCAGCCAGCGCGCCCAGGAAAATGGCACCGAACATCATGCCGAACAAGGCCGAACTGGCCATGAAGCCAGCGGTGGTGGCATCCACGCCCATCTCGCTCATGATGGACGGCAGCGCGGCACCGGAAATAGCGATGTCATAGCCATCGATCACGATGACCAGAAAACACCAGAACAGCACGTTGGCATGGAAGCCGTTGAAGCGGGCGCTGTCCGCCACCTGGTTGATATGAATTTGTCGCACGGGAAGAGTCTCCTGATCAAGTTGTCTGTGACGGTTTGTCTTGCGGTCAACCCCCACAGGCCGATGCGGCAAGGGCAGCCTCCAGGCAGTTCCGGTCTGCTACTGGTGCCGTGATTTTTGATTACGTTAACGTCAACGTCAATGATTTGACGTGGGTCAAAATGCATTTCTAGGGATCACCCTGATATGTTGCATGGCTTATCAACCACACACCAGCCCTCAGCGCAGCTCACTTTATCTTCAGGCAAATCAATGACATGGCTGATTTATGCTGCGCCGCACACAAAAAAGCCCTGTCATTGCTGACAGGGCTGGCTGCTCCGGAAATGGATCAGGAATGCATCAGTTGGCGCTGCTGCCGGCCGGCGCCGCTACCGGCACCGAGCCACCGGTGGCCGTGGTCGACGGCACGCCGGTCTGCTCCAGCAGGCCGCCACCCAGCACCTTGTACAGGTCGATGCGGTTGTTCATCACCTGCTGCTGCACGTTGACTAGCTGCTGCTGCTGGGCATAGCTCTGGCGCTGCGCGTCCAGCAGGTCCAGCGAGCTGGAAATGCCGTTCTCGTAGCGCATCGTCACCAGGCGCAGGCGCTCGGATTCGGCACGGTAGCTGCGCTGTTGCGAGGCCAGCTGGTCGGCCAGCGTGCTGCGTGCCACCAGGCCATCGGCCACTTCGCGGAAGGCGTTCTGGATCGACTTTTCGTACTGTGACACGGAGATATGCTTGCGTGCCTCGGCCAGATCCAGGTTCGACTGGTTGCGGCCCCAGTCGAAGATCGGCAGGTAGATCTGCGGCAGGAAGCTCCAGGCGCGGTTCGGGCCATCAAACAGGTTGTCCACCTCGCGGCTGACGCCACCGATATTGCCAGTCAGCGTGATGCGCGGGAAGAACGCGGCACGCGCCGCACCGATGTTGGCGTTGGCGGCCAGTAGCTGGTACTCGCTCTGGCGGATATCCGGACGGCGCAGCAGCACCTCGGACGACAGGCCAACCGGCAGCGCATTGCGCGCCACCTGCTGGCCCAGCGGCAGCGCCTTGGGCAGGGTATCCGGAATCGGCTGGCCAATCAGCAGCGCCAGTGCATTGCCGGCCTGCTCGCGCAGGCGCGTCTGCAGCGCGTAATCGGCCTTGGCCGCCTCGATCAGGGTCTCGTTCTGGCGCAGGTCAATCGCCGAGGTAACGCCAGCACGGAAACGCAGTTGGGCCAGCTCGTAGGTCTTTTCGCGTGACTTCAGCGCCAGGCTGGAAATGCGCATTTGCTCGCTCGCCGCCTGCTGCGCCACATAGGCACGCGCCACTTCGGCCACCAGCGCGATATGCGCGGAATCGCGTGCTTCACGCGTGCCCAGGTAGTTGCTCAGCGCCGACGAGGTCAGGTTACGCACGCGACCGAAGAAGTCCAGCTCGTAGCTCGGGATGGTGAGCATGCCGCCGTAAACGCTGCCAGTCACCGCCGCGCCGGTCGGCGATACATCCGCCGAGGTGCGCGAGCGGTTCATTTCCGCACCGGCACCCACGCCAGGCAGCAGATCGGCCCGCTGCAGGCCATACTGCGCGCGCGCTGCCTCGATATTCATCGCCGCCACGCGCAGGTCGCGGTTGTTTTCCAGCGCGATGCCGATCAGTGCCTTCAGGCGCGGGTCGGCGTAGTAGTTCTGCCAGCCGACATCGGCAGCCGGGGTCTGGTCAATCGCCGCGGCGTTAGCGCTGGCCGCGCCCTGGATCGTCTGCGGCACCGGTGCCGCCGGACGCTCGTAGGTCGGCGCCAGGCTGCAGCCAGCCAGGGCCAGGGCGGCCGCGCCGGCCAGGGCGCTGCTGCGCAGCGCGGGGAAAGTCAGCTTAGTCATGCGAATCACCCTTCTTGTTCGGATTGTCCCTGGAGACGGAATGGGAGGCCGTCCAGGCTTCCTCCTGGGCATGCACGCGCTGGATTTCAGCTTCACCCACGGTGTGCAGCTTCTTCGCCGTCAGCGTTTCGCTACGCGAGGTGTCCTTGAACAGCTTGCGCACCACGATGAAGAAGATCGGCACCAGGAAGATCGACAGGAAGGTACCGATCAGCATGCCCCAGACCACGCCCGTGCCAATGGCACGCTGGCTGGCGGAGCTGGCGCCGGAAGCAAAGTACAGCGGCACCACGCCCAGGATAAAGGCCAGCGAGGTCATCAGGATCGGGCGGAAGCGCAGGCGCGCCGCCACCAGGGCCGATTGCACCACGTTCTTGCCAGACGCCTCCAGATCCTTGGCGAATTCCACGATCAGAATCGCGTTCTTCGCTGACAGGCCAATCACCGTGATCAGGCCGACCTGGAAGTAGATGTCGTTCGGCATGCCACGCATCCAGACACCGAACAGCGTACCCAGCACGCCCAGCGGCACCACCAGAATCACCGACAGCGGGATCGTCCAGCTCTCGTACAGCGCTGCCAGGCACAGGAACACCGCCAGGATCGAGAAGGCATACAGGATCATCGAGGAGGAACCGGCCTTCTGCTCGTCCAGCGACTGGCCGGTCCATTCAAAGCCGATACCCTGCTGCAGCTGGCCGGCCATCTTTTCCATTTCGGCCATGGCATCGCCCGAGCTGTAGCCCGGTGCCGCCATGCCGGTGATCTTCATCGCCGGATAGCCGTTGTAGCGCGTCACCTGCATCGGACCGGTAATCCACTCGGCATTCACCAGGTTGGACAGCGGCACCAGTTCACCCCGGTTGTTCGGCACCGTCAGGCGCAGCACGTCGTCGGTGGACATGCGCATGGCAGCATCGGCCTGGATCGTGATGCGCGACAGGAAACCCTTGTTCGGGAAGTCATTCACGTAGCTGGAACCCAGCGACGAGGACAACGTGCTGGCAATCGAGGCCACGCTCACGCCCTGGGCGTAGGCAGCGTCGCGGTCAATCGTCAGCTGCCACTGCGGTGCGTCTTCCACGCCTTCAGGGCGCACACCGGCCAGCATCGGGTTTTGTGCGGCCATGCCGAGCAGCTGGTTGCGCGCCTGCAGCAGGGCATCATGGCCCAGCGCGGCACGGTCCTGCAGACGGAACACGAAACCGTTCGACGAGCCCAGTTCGGGAATCGCCGGCGGCGTCACGGCAATCATGAAGCCATCGCGCACCGCGCTCAGCGCGCCTGTAATGCGACCCGACAGCGACATCGCATCTTCACCCTTGCCGGAGCGCTCGCCCCAGTCCTTCAGCGTGGCAAACGCCAGCGCCATGTTCTGGCCCTGTCCGGAGAAGCTGAAGCCCTGGATCGACACCAGGTCGCTCACTTCCGGCTGCTGCATCACGAACTCGCCCGCCTGGGCCATCACGGCCTGCGTGCGCTCCTGGGTCGCGCCCGGCGGCAGCTGCGTGTTCAGGATCACCACGCCCTGGTCTTCCACCGGCAGGAAGGAGGTCGGCAGGCGCATGAACAGCAGTGCCACGCAGGCAATCACCGCCACATAGACGCCGACCGAGGCACCGATCTTGCGCACCACGCGCAGCAGGCCCGATTCATAAACCTTGGTGGTCTTGCGGAAGTTGCGGTTGAACCAGTTGAAGAAGGGACCGAACAGGCCAGTCTTGGGCGTATGGCCATGGCCCTTGGGAATCGGCTTGAGCATGGTGCCGCACAAGGCCGGCGTCAGCGTCAGCGCAAAGAAGCCCGAGAACGCGATCGATACCGCCATCACGATGGAGAACTGGCGGTAGATGTTGCCAGTCGCACCACTGAAGAATGCCAGCGGGATGAACACCGACACCAGCACCACGGTAATGCCGACCACGGCACCGGAAATCTGGCTCATCGCCTTGATCGTGGCCTGCATCGGTGGCAAGCCCTCTTCAGCCATGATGCGCTCCACGTTCTCCACCACCACGATCGCGTCGTCCACCACGATACCGATCACCAGCACCATGGCAAACATGCTCAGGATGTTGATCGAGAAGCCGGCAGCCAGCATCACGGCAAAGGTGCCGAGCAGCGCCACCGGCACCACGATGGTCGGGATCAGCGTGTAGCGGAAGTTCTGCAGGAAGATGAACATCACCAGGAACACCAGGCCAATCGCCTCCAGCAGCGTCATCACCACCTTCTGGATGGAGATCTTGACGAAAGTCGAGGTGTCATACGGAATTTTCCACTCCACGCCTTGCGGGAAGAACGGCTGCATCTCGGCCATGCGTTCGCGCACCGCTGTCGCCGTCGCCAGCGCGTTGCCCGACGAGGTCAGCTGCACGCCGATCGCCACCGACGGCTTGCCGTTCATGTTGGAAGAGAAGCTGTAGGTCTCGATACCCACTTCGACGCGGCCGACATCCTTCATGCGCACGGTCGAGCCATCCGGATTGGCGCGCAGCACCATGTTCGCCAGTTCGTCGGCGTTCGTGATCTGGCCCGGCACCACGATGGTGGCGGTCATGGTCTGGCCCGGCGTCGCCGGCAGACCAGCCAGGTCACCACCGGAAATCTGGATGTTCTGGCTCTGGATCGCGTTGCTCACGTCCTGCATCGACAGGCCGTAGCCCTGCAGCTTGCCCGGATCGGTCCAGACGCGCAGCGCCCGGCCGGAGGCAAACAGCTGGGCGCTACCCACGCCCTCGATACGCTGCACTTCCGGCAGCACGTTGCGGTTCACGTAGTCGGCCACGTCGTCACGCGTCACGCTCTCCGAGGTCGACTGGAACGCCAGGATCATCAGGAAGTTGGAGCTTGCCTTGTCGACGCGTACGCCAATCTGCTTGACCACCGCCGGCAGCTTGGGCTCGACGCGCGCCAGGCGGTTCTGTACGTCCACCTGGGCCAGGTTCGGGTCAGTGCCCGGCTCGAAGGTGACGTTCAGCTCGCCAGGGCCGTTGGACTGGGCCGTGTACTCAGTGTACATCAGGCCTTCGGCACCGTTCATTTCGCGCTCGATCACGGCGAGCACGTTCTCGTCCAGCGTCTGCGCCGTGGCACCCGGATAGGTCGCGCTCACACGGATGGTGGGCGGTGCCACCGAGGGGTACTGCGAGATCGGCAGTTGCGTGATCGACACGATTCCCGCCAGCATCACGAAAATCGCGATCACCCACGCGAAAATCGGACGCTCGATAAAAAACTTGGGCATGGAGAGCGCTCCTTAGTTGGCCGATGCGGCAGAGGCGGGCTGGCTGGCTGCAGTGGCGGCCGGCGCTGCAGAAGCGCCAGAGGCGGCCGGCGCAGCGCCGGATGCGGCAGCAGCCGGAGCCGCACCCGGCCCGCTCTTCTCGGTATACGGCACGGCATTCACCTTGGTCACGCCCGGGCGCAGCTTCATCACGCCATCGACGATCACCTGGTCACCGGCATTCAGGCCGCCGGTAATGATCCAGTTGCTGCCCTGGCTCGGGCCAACCTGTACCGGACGCGGGGCAAAGCTGCCGTCAGCAGCCACCACCAGCACGGTATCGCCCTGGCTGTTGCGCGTCACCGCCTGTTGCGGCACCAGCAGCGCATGCTCGAAGCGCGCCTGTTCCAGCTGCACGCGCACGTACAGGCCCGGGAACAGCAGGCGCTCGGGGTTGGGCACTTCGGCGCGCAGCGTCACCTGGCCGGTACTCTCATCGACGCTGACATCGGCAAACATCAGGCGGCCGTTGTGCGCGTAGACGCTGCCATCTTCCAGGATCACCTTCACTTCCGGATTGGTCACGCCACCGGCGGTGCCTTCGCTGAAGGAGCGGCGCAGCTTCATGATCTCGGTCGCCGACTGGGTGAAGTTGACCTTCAGCGTATCCAGCTGCTGGATGGTGGCCAGCAGCGTGCCTTCGGCGGCACGCACCAGCGCACCTTCGGTCGGGTAGCTGCGGCCGATACGGCCGGAGATCGGCGCCGTCACGCGCGCATAACCGACATTGATCTGGGCGCTGCGCACCGCCGCCTGGCCGGCCAGCACCTCGGCACGGGCCGCCTGCTCCGCGGCCACGGCGTTATCGAATTCCTGCTTGCTGATGGCATTGGCCGCCACCAGCGGACGATAGCGCTTCACCGTGGAGCTGGTCTGGCTCAGGTTGGCCTGGGCACGTGCCAGGCTGGCCCTGGCGCTTTGCAACGCGGCCGCATACGGTGCGTTGTCGATCTGGAACAGCGGCTGGCCGGCACGCACGTCACTGCCTTCGGCAAAGTAGACCCGCTGCACCACGCCATCCACACGCGCACGCACTTCAGCCACGCGCATCGATTCCAGGCGACCCGGCAATTCCACCGTCTGCAGCACGGTGCTCGGCTGCACCGTGATCACGCCCACGGTGGGCGGCTGGTTCTGTGCCGCGCCCGCAGGACCACCTGCGCCCTCCTGCTTGTCGCCACAGGCGGTCAGGCTGAGCGCAGCTGCCACGGCAGCGGCCAGCGCCATGCCGCGCACGCGCTGGTTGGGATGGAAAGACATCATGCGGTTCTCCCTTTGGATCTTGGAATCGGGTTGTATGGGCGCCACGCGGCGCAAGGCTCTGAAAGACAACGGCAAAGCGGCTGCATGCAGCAGCCACTGGTCAAGAACAGGCCCGTGCCGGGCCGTGCGGACATTTTATGTTCCGTCGGCCAACCGATAAGGGCGTGGCGCAACAGGACATTCCGCTGGCAGATCCAACATACATTCAAGAATGTATGTATATTGGCGACATCGGGACAAGCGCAAAGTATCGCAAAAAACTGAAGCCCCGCCATTTTATATGTCTTTCCCAGCCTGAGGAATCGCCGTGAGAAGAACCAAGGAAGAAGCTGAACACACGCGGCAAAACCTGCTGAATGCCGCCATCACGGTATTCAACCAGCGCGGCGTGGCGCGTACCTCGCTGGACCAGATCGCGCGCGCCGCCGGCGTCACGCGCGGCGCCGTCTACTGGCACTTCCGCAACAAGGAACACCTGTTCGAGGCCTTGTGCGAGCGTCACCTGGACCGCATGCACGACGAGATGAACCAGGTGCTGCAGCATGACAGCCCACAGGCCTGGGACGAGCTGCTGGAAACCTATATCCGCTTCCTCGAACAGCTGGCGGTGGATGGGCCGGAGCGCCAGTTCCTGTCCATTCTGCACCTCAAGTGCGAAGACGCCAGCGACATGGAAGGCATCACGCTGATCCTGAAGCGCTACCAGTACCTCTGGCACCGGCAGACGCTCCAGGCGCTGCACCTGGGCCAGCGCCATGGCCAACTGCCGGCCACGCTGCAGGTGGAACAGGCCTGCATCCTGCAGATGGCGACGTTTCTCGGCCTGCTCACCAACTGGCTCGGCGCACCTGACAGCCACGACCTGCCCGGCATGGCGCGTGCCATGGTGCACGCCACCATCGACATGATGCGCAGTCCTGCCTTGCAATCGGCCTGATGCCCTCCATCTGGGGCAAATCTGCGCCATTCTGGTGCAGGCATCCTACAATGCGCGCACGTCCGAGAATGTTCGCAGCACCAGCCAAGGAGGCCCTGCATGAAAAAAACCATTTCCGTCCTGCAGAAAATGAAGCAGGAAGGCCAGAAGATGGCCATGCTCACCTGTTATGACGCCAGCTTCGCCAGCGCCATGTCCAGCGCCGGCGTGGACATCCTGCTGGTCGGCGATTCGCTCGGCATGGTCTGCCAGGGCCGCAACTCCACCCTGCCGGTCACGCTGGACGACATTGTCTACCACACGCGCTGCGTGGCGCGCGGCGCCGGCGATGCGCTGGTGCTGTCCGACCTGTCCTTTGGCAGCTACCAGCAGAGCAAGGAGCAGGCGTTTGACAGCGCTGTCGCCCTGATGCAGGCCGGCGCTGAAATGGTCAAGCTCGAAGGCGGCGCCTTCATGGCACCCACAGTCGAATTCCTGGTGGCGCGCGGCATCCCGGTCTGCGCCCACATCGGCCTGACGCCGCAATCGGTGCACACGCTGGGCGGCTACAAGGTTCAGGGCCGTGGCGACCAGGCCGAACGCCTGCTTCAGGACGCACGCGCCCTGTCCGATGCCGGCGCGCAAATGGTGCTGATGGAAATGGTGCCGGCCGAACTCGGCGCCAAGGTCACGCGCAGCATCCCGGCCATCACCATCGGCATTGGTGCCGGCAAGGACACCGACGGCCAGGTGCTGGTGATGCACGACATGCTCGACGTCTTCCCGGGCCGCAAGGCGCGTTTCGTACGCAACTTCATGCAGGACGCCAGTTCCATCCACGAGGCCTTTGCCAACTACGTGCAGGCCGTGCGTGATGGCAGCTACCCGGCACCCGAACACAGCTACTGATTCCCCGAGTTTCCTGATTCCATGCAGATCCTGACCACTGTCGAAGCCCTGCGCGCCTGGCGCAAGCAGGCTGGCACCCTTGCCTTCGTGCCCACCATGGGCAACCTGCACGCCGGCCATATCCAGCTCTGTCACACCGCCATAGAGCGCATGCGCGCCGTGGGCGGCAAGGTGATCGTCTCCATCTTCGTCAACCCGATCCAGTTCGGCCCCGGCGAGGACCTGGACAACTACCCGCGCACCTTCGAGGCCGATTGCGAAAAACTGCAGGCAGCCGGCGTGGACGCGGTGTTCCACCCGTCCGTGCCGGAGCTCTACCCGCAAGGCGAGCAGCAGTATTTCGTCGAACCGCCAGCGATCCAGAACCTGCTCTGCGGCGAGTTCCGTCCCGGCCATTTCCGTGGCGTCGCCACCGTCGTGACCAAGCTGTTCAACCTGGTGCAGCCCGATCTGGCCGTGTTCGGCAAGAAGGACTACCAGCAGCTCAAGGTCATCGAAGGCATGGTGCGCGAACTCAACATGCCGATCGAGATCCTCGGCGTGGACACGCAGCGTGCCGAGGATGGCCTGGCGCTGTCCTCGCGCAACGGCTACCTGAGCGATGCCGAACGCGCCGAAGCGATCCGCCTGCGCCGCACGCTGGAACAGCTGGCCGATGCGATCCGGCAAGGCCGCCGCGACTACCCTGCCCTGTCAGCCGAAGCCCAACAGCTGCTCGACCAGCATGGCTGGCAGACCGACTACATCGCCATCAGCCGCCAGCACGACCTGCAGCCGGCCACGGCCGATGACCGCTCGCTGGTGATCCTGGCCGCCTCGCGCCTGGGCAAGACGCGCCTGATCGACAACCTCGAACTCGACCTGGCCTGATGCCGGCCGCCCACAACGACAAAAGGCTACCTTGCGGTAGCCTTTGCCGGTGGGTGCGCGCGACCGGATAGGCCGACGCCACCATCAACCCTGGTGCGGACGCTTGCCGGGGCGCTTCTTGTTGCGGATGTGGGAGCCGCGCTCCTGGCTGCGACGCTGGCCGTCGCCCTGCTTGATGCGGGGGGCGCCCGGCAGGGGCGGAGTAGCCTTGCGATCGGCTTCGGTAACGATCTTGTTGCCCATTTCTGACTCCTGGTGCAATTGTGGAAAACCGTTGATATTACCGCATGCTGACCGTTCTTGCAGCAGATTCCGCATAAACCGGGGTTTATACGCCACGCTGCAGCACGACATCGGCCTTGTTGCAGCGCGCCGGCAGGTATTCCGATACCGGCTGCACGCCATGGCCAGCTTCCAGCCAGCCATCCAGCCCGCCCAGTAGCGGCCAGACCTGGCGGAAACCCAGGCCACGCAGCCGGCGTGCCGCCTGCGCCGCCGACACATCGCCCGGGCAGTTGCAATACACCACGATCGGGCGCTCGCGCTCCTCGTCGCTCATTTGTGTACGCAGCTGCGCCATGTCCACGCGCTGCGCACCCGGCAGGCCGTCCGGCTCCAGCGCCGTCATCTCCCGTGAGCGCACGTCCAGCACCAGCGGCTGCCAGCCCTGCTGCATGCGCTGCATCAGCTCCTCCGGCGCCATGCGCACGATGGACTGCACCTGCTTCAGGCGGTGCCGCTGCCAGATGCGATAGCCGCCAAACAGCACGACCAGCACGCCCACCAGGCCGAGTGCCAGCCAGGTGGCCTGTTCCATCGCTGCCAGCACCTGCTCGATCTGGTGGCGGAACACCAGCCCCAGCACCAGATAGGCCAGCGTCCAGACCAGCGCCGCCACGGCGTCGTACAGCACGAACTGCCAGAACGGCATGCGCATCGCACCCGTCATCGGCGGCGCCACCAGCGACACGCCCGGAATGAACTTGGCCAGCACCAGCGAGCCGCCGCCCCAGCGCGTCAGCATGCCTTCACTTTCCAGCACGCAGCTGTCCGGCGACTGCGACACCCGGCACACCAGACGCATGATGCGGCTGCCATAGTGGCGCCCCGCCGCATACCAGACCCAGTCGGCGATCACGTTGGCCAGTACCGATACCAGCAGCAAATCAATCAGCGCCATGCGTCCGGCCGCCACCAGGCCGCCGGCCACCACGATCAGTGGCGCCGCAGGCACCGGCAGGCCCACGCGTGAGGCCAGCGTGACCAGGAAAACCAGCAGCACGCCGTGCTGGTGCAGCAGATCGATCAGTTCTTGCATTCGGGGCAGTCTTGCAGGGAATTGCAGGGAGAAACAGTGGAATCAACAAAACCAGCCCCGCCTGCCGGAGCAGACGGGGCTGGTGCAGACGGAGGTGGTCTCCGTCAAGCTGATCTTACGGCATCAGGCCGGCAGTGCCACCAGCGGGTTGCCAAACATCGGGTCATCCTTCTTGGAGTCCAGGGCCTTCTGCAGGTCCAGACCCAGCGCCTTGGCGACACCAGCGCCGTAGGCCGGATCGGCCGCGTTGCAGTTGCGGATGTGGCGGAACTTGACGAATTCCGGCGCATCGCCCATGGCACGGGCGGTGTTGCCAAACAGCACTTCCTGCTGCTCGGGCGTCATCAGCTGGAACAGCTTGCGCGGCTGCTCGAAGTAGTTGCTGTCGTCCTCGTGGAAGCTCCAGTGCTTGGCGTCACCAGTGATCTTCAGCGGCGGCTCCTCGAACTCGGGCTGTGCCTGCCACTGGCCGAAGCTGTTCGGCTCGTAGTGCGGCAGGCCGCCGTAGTTGCCATCCACACGGCCGATACCGTCGCGGTGGTTGCTGTGCACCGGGCAGCGCGCGGCGTTGACCGGAATCTGCTGGTAGTTGGTGCCCAGGCGGTAGCGCTGTGCATCGGCGTAGTTGAACAGGCGAGACTGCAGCATGCGGTCCGGGCTGGCACCAATGCCGGGCACCAGGTTGCCCGGGGCAAACGCGCTCTGCTCGACGTCGGCAAAGAAGTTTTCCGGGTTGCGGTTGAGCTCGAACTCGCCCACTTCGATCAGCGGATAGTCGCCCTTGTACCAGACCTTGGTCAGGTCGAACGGGTGCAGCGGGTACTTCTCGGCATCGGCCTCGGGCATGATTTGCACGTACATGGTCCACTTCGGGAACTCGCCACGCTCGATCGCCTCGTACAGGTCCTTCTGATGGCTTTCACGGTCCTGGCCCACCAGTTCGGCGGCTTCGGCATCGGTCAGGTTCTTGATGCCCTGCTGGGTGCGGAAGTGCATCTTGACCCAGAAGCGCTCGCCGTCCTTGTTCCAGAAGCTGTAGGTGTGCGAGCTGAAGCCGTGCATGTGGCGGTAGCTGGCCGGAATGCCGCGGTCGCTCATCACGATAGTGACCTGGTGCAGCGCTTCCGGGTTGAGCGTCCACCAGTCCCAGTTGTTGGTGGCAGAGCGCATATTGGTGCGCGGGTCGCGCTTGACCGCCTTGTTCAGGTCGGGGAACTGGCGCGGGTCACGGATGAAGAACACCGGCGTGTTGTTGCCGACCATGTCCCAGTTGCCTTCTTCGGTGTAGAACTTCAGGGCAAAGCCACGGATATCGCGCTCGGCATCGGCCGCACCGCGCTCGCCGGCGACGGTGGTGAAGCGGGCAAACATCTCGGTCTTCTTGCCGACTTCGCTGAAGATGGCGGCGCGGGTGTACTTGGTGATGTCCTTGGTCACGGTAAAGGTACCGAAAGCACCCGAGCCCTTGGCGTGCATGCGGCGCTCCGGAATCACCTCACGCACGAAATTGGCCAGCTTTTCCTGCAGCCAGACATCCTGCGCCAGCAGCGGGCCGCGCGGACCGGCAGTCAGGCTGTCACGGTTGGTGGGAACGGGCGCACCGAAATCGGTGGTGAGATGGGTGACCGGACATTGGGGCTTGTTGTCTTTCATCGTGGTTCCTTGTGCTGTGGTGGGGGAAGAGGCTGTCGGGATATTGTGCGCCAGACAGTGGATTCCATGATGCCGCAAGGGATCGAAATGTCAAAGACAATTCAGATTAATAACACGATAGCCAAAAACTAAAGCTGGGCGCAAAAAAACCGCATGCGGGGCAGTCCTCGCATGCGGTTCGGTGCGGTGGCGTCTGCCCTTTACTGGATCAGCGGCACGCCCGTCTTGGACTGCACTTCCTCGAAGCTGACCTCAGGGGCCAGCTCCAGCACTTTCAGGCCTTCCGGCGTCACGTCAAACACGCCCAGGTCGGTGATGATCATGTCCACCACGCCCACCCCGGTCAGCGGCAGGGTGCATTCGGGCAGGATCTTCAGATCGGTGGTGCCATCCTTCTTGCGCGCCACGTGCTCCATCAGCACGATCACGCGCTTCACGCCGGCCACCAGGTCCATGGCGCCGCCCATGCCCTTGACCATCTTGCCCGGAATCATCCAGTTGGCCAGGTCACCCTTGGCGGTCACCTGCATGGCGCCCAGGATGGACAGATTGATCTTGCCGCCACGAATCATGGCAAAGGACTGGTCGCTGCCGAAGATGGACGAGCCCTTGATGGTCGTCACGGTCTGCTTGCCGGCGTTGATCAGGTCGGCATCCACTTCGTCTTCGGACGGGAACGGGCCGATGCCCAGCATGCCGTTCTCGCTCTGCAGCCAGACTTCCTTGTCGTTCGGCACGTGGTTGGCCACCAGCGTGGGAATGCCGATGCCGAGGTTGACGTAAAAGCCGTCCTGCAGCTCCTGGGCTGCGCGCGCAGCCATTTGGTCTTGGGTCCAAGCCATGGTGATGTCTCCTGATTCTGATTACTTGTGGTCGCGGATGGTGCGCTTCTCGATGCGCTTCTCGGGCATGGGGTTGTGCACGATGCGGTGCACGTAGATGCCGGGCAGGTGCACGTCATCCGGGGCGATTTCGCCGTTGGCCACGATGCGTTCCACTTCCACGATGCAGATCTTGCCGGCAGTGGCGGCTGCGGGGTTGAAGTTGCGCGCCGTCAGGTTGAAGCGCAGGTTGCCGCTGCGATCCGCCACATCGGCCTTGATCAGCGACACCTCGGGGAACAGGCCGTGCTCCATCACGTAGGTTTCGCCGTTGAATTCACGCAGTTCCTTGCCTTCGGCCACCAGCGTGCCCACGCCGGTCTTGGTGAAGAAGGCCGGAATGCCGGCGCCGCCGGCGCGCAGCTTCTCGGCCAGCGTGCCCTGGGGCGTGAATTCCAGCTCCAGCTCGCCTGCCAGGTACTGACGTTCGAACTCCTTGTTCTCGCCCACGTAGGAGGAGATCATCTTCTTGATCTGGCGCGTTTCCAGCAGCTTGCCCAGACCAAAACCGTCCACGCCGGCGTTGTTGGAAATGACCGTCAGGTCCTTCACGCCACTTTCGCACAGGGCGTCAATCAGCGCCTCGGGAATGCCGCACAGGCCAAAGCCACCCACGGCCAGCAGCTGACCATCCTTCACCACGCCCTTGAGCGCTTCAGTTGCGCTCGGATAAATCTTGTTCACGCTTGTCTCCTGATAATGTCAAAACAGTTCTACGATACTACGTATTCGTCTACGTAGTATTGCGTAATGGACAACACGCATATGCCATCCACCCCCATGGAATCGCCCTTTCCTGCCAGCGCCGACTACCGCTGGGCCTTTGACCTGGCGCCCATCGGCCTGATTCTGTCACGCCAGCGCATCATCGTCGATTGCAACCAGAAAGTCTGTGAGCTCTTTGCGGTCGAGCGCGAAGACCTGCTGCAGCAGAGCTTTGCCATCCTGTACCCGAGCCAGGACGAATTCCAGCGCACCGGCGAACGCATTGCCCAGCCGCTGATGCACCACGGCAGCTACCGTGACGAGCGCATCATGCGGCGTGTCGGAGGCCGTTTTGCCGGCGAGCTGTTCTGGTGCCGCGTCTCGGGCCGGGCGCTGGATCGCAGCGATCCGCACGCCGCCGGCATCTGGAGCTTCGAGGACATCGACAGCCGCCAGCCCCTCACGCCCGATCGCGCCACGCTCACCCCGCGTGAGCGCGAGGTGGCCAGCCAGCTGCTGACCGGCATGACCTCCAAGGAAATCGCCCGGGCGCTGGGCCTGAGCCACCGCACGGTGGAAGTTCACCGCGCCAGCCTGATGCGCAAGTACGGTACCGGCACGACCGCCACGCTGGTGCAAAAGCTGATGGCCGGGTCCCCCTGAAGCGCCAGCCAGATACCGTGAAAGACCCGATAGGCAGCCTGCCCGCTTCCGGCCTAGCATGAAAAGCTGTACCGACTTTTGACCCTTCACGCCATGACCGACACCCAGCAGCGCTACCCCTTTCCCGCCCTGGAGCATCTGCCTGACGATATCCGCGACACCATTCTGGCGGTGCAGGAAAAGAGCGGCTTCGTGCCCAACGTGTTCCTGCAACTGGCGCGCCGCCCGGCCGAATGGCGTGCCTTCTTTGCCTACCACGATGCGCTGATGCTGCGCGAGGACAGCTCGCTGAGCAAGGCCGAGCGCGAGATGATCATCACCGTCATCAGTGCACAAAACCAGTGTCTCTACTGCGTGATGGCGCATGGCGCCCTGCTGCGCATCTTCAAGCGCGATCCGCTGATCGCCGACCAGGTTGCCATCAACTACCGCAGCGCCGCGCTGAGCCCGCGCGAGCGCGCCATGCTGGATTTCGCCACCCGGGTAAATGAGGCCTCACACACCATCAGCGATACCGACTTCGAACACCTGCGTGCCCACGGCTTTGACGACGAGGACATCTGGGACATCGCCAGCATCACCGGCCTGTTCGGCCTGAGCAACCGCATCGTCGCCTTTACCGGCATGGAGCCGAACCCGGAGTTCTATCTGATGGGACGCCAGCCGCGCAAGAAGCCCGCCGAGGCCTGAGACCTACGGCTGCGGCGGCAGCACCGCCAGCACGCTGTCGCGCACCCAGTCGGGCAGCGCCACCGCCTTGCCGGCGGCGTAGTCCACCCACACCATGGTGCAGCCGCCATCGGCCACCACGATGTCAGGCTGGCCATCGTGCTCGATGGTCATCCACATGTCACAGGAGCTGCGCCCCACACCGTTGACGAACAGGCGCACGCGCAGCTGTGCCGGATACTCCAGCTGGCGGTAGAAGTTGGTGAACACATTCGCCACCACCGGGCCGGTACCGCCCTCCTGCATGCTGTTGCGCATCTCCACCAGCCAGCGCACGCGCGCCTCCTCGAAGTAGCGCACGTACAGGGTGTTGTTCAGGTGGGCAAAGGCGTCCATGTCGCCCCAGCGCATGGACAGCACGGTATCGTAGATCTGGTACTTGGTATCGGGCAGGGGCAGTTTCATGGGTCAGGACGCTGGAATCGGGATATAAACAGGCAATGCCTGCAGCACAAGCGGTCAATTTTGTCAGACTCTGGCCGGAGCAGCCGTCAATTGTCCCTACAATGAGGACAAACTGTCACAAAGTCGTCGCCCTGCGCAGCAGGCGGCCCCATTGCCACGGTCACATAGCCCAGAGGGAGACACCATGACCCCAGAACAAATCCTCGAACAATTCGGTCCGCGCGAGTCCATGGAATACGATGTGGTCATCGTTGGTGGCGGCCCCGCCGGCCTGTCCACCGCCATCCGCCTGAAGCAGCTGGCCGCCGAGAAGGACACCGAAATCAACGTCGTGGTACTGGAAAAAGGCTCCGAGCCCGGCTCCCACATCCTGTCCGGTGCCACGTTCGATCCGCGCGCGCTGACCGAGCTGATCCCCGACTGGAAGGAAAAAGGCGCACCGCTGAACCAACCGGTCAAGGAAGATGCCTTCCTGATGCTGAAGGAAAACTCCGCCAGGCGCATGCCCAACTTCCTGCTGCCCAAATGCTTCCACAACGAGGGCAACTACATCATCAGCCTGGCTGATCTCACCCGCTGGCTGGGCCAGCAGGCCGAAGAGCTGGGCGTGGAAATCTTCCCCGGTTTTGCTGCCGCCGAAGTGCTCTACAACGACGATGGCTCGGTCAAGGGGGTGGCGACCGGCAACATGGGTATCGGCAAGGACGGCGAGCCTACCGACGCTTTCCAGCTGGGCATGGAACTGCATGCCAAATACACCATCTTTGCCGAAGGCTGCCGCGGCCACCTGGGCCGCCAGCTGATTGCACGCTACAAGCTCGACGAGGGCAAGGATCCGCAAGCCTATGGCATCGGCATCAAGGAGCTGTGGGAAATCGATCCGTCCCGCCACGAACCCGGTCTGGTGTTGCACACCGCCGGCTGGCCGATGGACAACGACACCTACGGCGGCTCCTTCATGTACCACTACGACGACAACAAGGTGGTGGTCGGTTTCGTGATCGGCCTGGACTACCAGAACCCCTGGCTGAGCCCGTTCGAGGAGTTCCAGCGTTTCAAGACGCACCCCAACATCAAGTGGTATTTCACCGACAGCGAAGGCAACGTCAACGCCAAGCGCCTCAGCTACGGTGCCCGCGCCCTCACCGCTGGCGGCCTGCTGGCCCTGCCCAAGACCGTGTTCCCGGGTGGCGCACTGGTGGGCGACGATGCCGGCTACCTGAATGCCAGCCGCATCAAGGGCAGCCACGCCGCCATCAAGACCGGCATGCTGGCTGCCGAAGCCGCCTTCGAGGCCATTGCTGCCGGCCGCCAGTTCGACGAGCTCAGCGCCTACCCGGCGGCCTTCGAGACCAGCTGGCTGTACGACGAGCTGAACAAGGCACGCAACTACAAGTACTGGTTCGGCAAGGGTACCGAAACCGCCACGCTGATGACCGGTATCGAGCAGAAGCTGTTTGGCGGCAACATGCCCTGGACCAAGCACCGCACCAAGCCCGACCACGTCAAGCTCAAGCCGGCAGCCGAATGCCAGAAGATCGACTATCCCAAGCCCGACGGCAAGCTGACCTTTGACCGTCTGAGCAGCGTGTTCATTGCCAACGTGCACCACGAGGAAAACCAGCCGGCGCACCTGACGCTGAAGGATGCCAGCGTGCCGGTCAACGTCAACCTGGCCAAGTATGCCGGCCCCGAAGCCCGCTACTGTCCGGCCGCCGTGTACGAATTTGTCGCCAATGACGATGGCAGCCAGCGCCTGCAGATCAATGCCGCCAACTGCGTGCACTGCAAGACCTGCGACATCAAGGACCCGACCCAGAACATCGTCTGGGTGACGCCGGAAGGCGGCGGCGGGCCGAACTACGGCAGCATGTAAGCAGCCCGGCCCCTGAGGCCCATGCAGGCAGGCACCCTCCGGTTCCTGCCTGTTTTTTTGCTTTTGCCCCACGCCATGGGCCGCCGCTTGCAGCCGGCCTTGCCCCGCGGGAATGGCTTGCCCTTTATAATCGGAATTTCCCACCATGCGGGCACGCCCCGCTTCTGGCCATGACTACCAAATTTGTATTCGTCACCGGCGGTGTCGTCTCTTCCCTGGGCAAGGGCATTGCGGCAGCTTCGCTGGCTGCCATCCTGGAATCGCGCGGCCTCAAGGTCACCCTGGTCAAGCTGGATCCGTACATCAACGTCGATCCCGGCACCATGAGCCCCTTCCAGCACGGCGAGGTTTTTGTCACCGATGATGGTGCCGAAACCGACCTCGACCTGGGTCACTACGAGCGTTTCATCGAAACGCGCATGAAGAAGACCAACAACTTCACCACCGGCCGCATCTACCAGTCCGTGCTCGAGAAGGAGCGCCGTGGCGATTACCTCGGCAAGACGGTGCAGGTGATTCCCCACATCACCAACGAGATCCAGGAGTACATCCGGCGCGGGGCCGGTATCGGCACTCCGGATGCGGTCGATGTCGCCATCTGCGAAGTCGGCGGTACCGTGGGCGACATCGAATCCCTGCCCTTCCTGGAGGCAGTGCGCCAGCTCAGCCTGAAGCTGGGCCCCAACCACAGCGCCTTTGTCCACCTGACCTACCTGCCCTGGATTGCCGCCGCCGGCGAACTCAAGACCAAGCCGACCCAGCACACGGTGCAGAAGCTGCGCGAAATCGGCATCCAGCCCGATGCCCTGCTGTGCCGCGCCGATCGCGCCATTCCCAACGAGGAACGCGAGAAGATCAGCCTGTTCACCAACGTGCCCGAGTGGGGCGTGATCAGCATGTGGGACGTGGACACCATCTACAAGGTGCCGCGCATGCTGCACGAACAGGGCCTGGACGGCCTGATCTGCGACAAGCTGCGCCTGAACACGCCACCGGCCACGCTCAAGCGCTGGGACGATCTGGTCTATGCGCTGGAGCACCCGCAGCACACGCTGCGTGTCGCCATGGTCGGCAAGTACGTGGAGCTGTCCGACAGCTACAAGTCGATCAACGAGGCGCTGCGCCATGCCGGCATGAAGAACCAGAGCCGCGTGGACATCAGCTACATCGATTCCGAAACACTGACGCCCGACAACGTGGGGCAGGAACTGGCCGCCTACGACGCGATTCTGGTGCCTGGCGGTTTCGGCAAGCGCGGTGTGGAGGGCAAGATCGCTGCTGCCCGCCATGCACGTGAAAATGGCACGCCCTACCTGGGCATCTGCCTGGGCATGCAAGTTGCCACGATCGAATACGCGCGCAACATGGCTGGCTTGGCCAAGGCCAACAGCACCGAATTCGATCCCGAGACGCCCTACCCGGTGATCGCCCTGATCGACGAGTGGAAGGACGCCGATGGCAGCATCCAGACGCGCAGCGCCGATTCCGACCTGGGCGGCACCATGCGTCTGGGCGCACAAAGCTCCGACGTCAAGCCGGGCACGCTGGCCCACCAGATCTACGGCGATGTGGTGACCGAGCGCCACCGCCATCGCTACGAGGCCAACACCCAGTACCTGGATCGCCTGAGCGAAGCCGGCCTGGTGATCTCGGCCCGCACCCAGCGGGAGCACCTGACCGAAATCGTCGAGCTGCCGCAGGATGTGCACCCCTGGTACGTGGGCGTGCAATTCCACCCCGAGTTCAAGTCCACCCCGTGGGACGGCCATCCGCTGTTCAATTCCTATATCAAGGCAGCGCTGCAACGTCAGCAACAAGGCAAGGAGCAGGCATGAAACTGTGCGGATTCGATGTGGGTCTGGAGCACCCCTTTTTCCTGATTTCCGGCCCCTGTGTGGTCGAGAGCGAACAGCTGCAGCTGGATGTGGCCGGCCAACTCAAGGAAATCACCGGCAAGCTTGGCATTCCCTTCATCTTCAAGAGCAGCTACGACAAGGCCAACCGCTCCAGCGGCAGCAGTTTCCGTGGCCCCGGCATGCAAGCCGGCCTGGAGATCCTGGCCAAGGTCAAGCGTGAACTCAACGTGCCGATCCTGACCGATGTGCATACCGAAGCCGAAGTGCCGATGGTCGCCAGCGTGGTGGATGTGCTGCAGACCCCGGCCTTCCTGTGCCGTCAGACCGATTTCATCCGCACCGTGGCGCAATCCGGCAAGCCGGTGAACATCAAGAAGGGCCAGTTCCTGGCGCCGCACGACATGAAGAACGTGATCGACAAGGCGCGTGCCGCAGCGGTCGAGAAAGGGCTGGACCCGGACAGCTTCATGGCCTGCGAGCGTGGTGCCAGCTTTGGCTACAACAACCTGGTGAGCGACATGCGCTCGCTGGCCATCATGCGTGAAAGCGGTGCCCCGGTGGTGTATGACGCCACCCACAGCGTGCAACTGCCAGGCGGCCAGGGCACCAGCAGCGGCGGCATGCGCGAGATGGTGCCGGTGCTGTCCCGCGCGGCGGTGGCCGTGGGCGTGGCCGGCCTGTTCATGGAAACCCACCCCAATCCTGCCTGCGCCCTGAGCGACGGCCCCAATGCCGTGCCGCTGGAGCACATGCCCGAACTGCTGGAAACCCTGCTGGAGCTGGATCGCGTGACCAAGAAGACCATCGCCAGCCGTGGCCTGCTGGAAGAGCGCATCCAGCAGTTTGGCCAGTAAGTCCCGATTTTTGAAAACCCGAGAGAGAAAAGGAACCCCCATGAGTGCAATCGTTGATATCGTCGGCCGCGAAGTCCTGGACAGCCGTGGCAACCCCACGGTCGAATGCGACGTGCTGCTGGAAAGCGGCGTGATGGGCCGTGCCGCTGTTCCCAGCGGCGCTTCCACCGGCAGCCGCGAGGCGATCGAGCTGCGTGACGGCGACAAGAGCCGCTACCTGGGCAAGGGCGTGCTGAAGGCCGTCGAGCACATCAACACCGAAATCCTCGAAGCCGTGCTGGGCCTGGACGCCTCCGAACAGGCTTTCCTGGATCGCACCCTGATCGAGCTGGACGGTACCGAGAACAAGAGCCGCCTGGGCGCCAACGCCATGCTGGCCGTGTCCATGGCCGTGGCCCGTGCCGCCGCCGAGGAATCCGGCCTGCCGCTGTACCGCTACTTTGGCGGCATGGGTGGCTACCAGCTGCCGGTGCCGATGATGAACGTGATCAACGGCGGCGCCCACGCCAACAACAACCTGGACCTGCAGGAATTCATGATCATCCCGGTGGGTGCGCCCAGCTTCCGTGAAGCGCTGCGCTACGGCACCGAGGTGTTCCACGCGCTGAAGAAAATCATCCACGACAAGGGCATGAGCATTGCCGTGGGTGACGAAGGCGGTTTTGCCCCCAACGTGGACAGCCACGAGGCAGCCATCCAGCTGATCCTGCAGGCCATTACCGACGCCGGCTATACCCCGGGCCAGGAAGTGGTGCTGGGTCTGGACTGCGCCAGTTCCGAGTTCTACAAGGACGGCAAGTACGTGCTGGAAGGCGAAGGCGGCCTGCAGCTGAGCGCCGAGGAATGGGCCAACATGCTGGCGACCTGGTGCGACAAGTACCCGATCATCAGCATCGAGGACGGCATGGCCGAAGGCGACTGGGACGGCTGGAAGCTGCTGACCGAGAAGCTGGGCCAGAAGGTGCAGCTGGTGGGTGACGACCTGTTCGTGACCAACACCAAGATCCTGGCCGAAGGCATCGAGAAGGACATCGCCAACTCGATCCTGATCAAGATCAATCAGATCGGCACCCTGACCGAGACCTTCGAAGCGATCGAGATGGCCAAGCGCGCCGGCTATACCGCCGTGATCAGCCACCGTTCCGGCGAGACCGAGGACAGCACCATTGCCGATATCGCCGTGGGTACCAACGCCGGCCAGATCAAGACCGGTTCCCTGAGCCGCTCCGACCGCATGGCCAAGTACAACCAGCTGCTGCGCATCGAGGAAGATCTGGGCGACATCGCCGTGTACCCGGGCCGCAAAGCGTTCTACAATCTGCGCTGATCCTGCATCTCCTGATACCCGCCTGCCATGAACCTGTCCATCAACCGCATCGTCACAGCCGTGCTGATTGCCGTGCTGCTGCTGTTGCAATTCCAGATCTGGACTGGTCGTGGCAGCGTTCAGGAAGTCAGCCTGATGAAGCAGCAGCTGGAAAGCCAGCGCAATACCAACGCGCAGCTGGAACAGCAAATCGGTCGTATCGAATCGGAGATTGCCGACCTCAAGGAAGGTCTCTCCACGGTTGAAGAGAAGGCCCGCTACGAGATGGGCATGCTCAAGCCGAACGAAATCTTCGTGCAGATTGCACGCTGATCCGCCGAAGCGGTTGCTGCAGCCACAAACAATCCCGCCTCGGCGGGATTTTTTGCGTGTGCCAGAGACCGGCTTACTGCAGCTTGTCGCTGGCCGGCGGCTGCTGCGCGGCCGGCTTGAACAGTTGCGCTACCTCGACCTTGTCGAAGTGGTATTGCTGGCCGCAGAACTCGCAGCCGACCTCGATCTGGCCGTGGTCCTCCAGAATGCTCTCGGCCTCTTCCTGACCCAGCGTGCGCACCATGTTGGCGACGCGCTCGTGGCTGCAGGTGCAGGCAAAGTGCGGCACCGGATCGGTATCGGCCGGCACGAAACGCAGCAGTTTCTCGTTCCAGAACAGGCGATGCAGGATGGTGTCGATGTCCAGCTCCAGCAGTTCCTCTTCCTTCAGGCTTTGCGCCAGCGTGGCGATGTGCTGGTAGCTCTCGTCGGCTTCGGCGCGCGCCTCGTCGGTGGGAGCCGCCGTGCTGCCGGCGAGGTTGGCTTCGCCCTCCAGTGGCAGGCGCTGGATCAGCAGGCCGGCCGCGATCTGCTCGTTGGCGGCCAGCACCAGCGTGGTGTCGAGCTGTTCGCTCTGGCGCATGTAGTGGCGCAGCATGTCCGCGACACGCGCAAACGGCTGGCCGGCGCTGTCCTTGAGCGGCACCACACCCTGATAGGGCTGCTGACCCGGCAGGCGGTCACGCGGATCCAGCGTGATCGCGCACTGACCCTGGCCGTGCTGGTTGACCAGCTCGGTCATGTCTGCCGTGTCGGACACCTCGCCAACGATGCTGGCGGTGGCACGCAAGCCCAGGCTGGGCTGCACTTCGGCGACCGCCACCTTGACCGGGCCATCTCCCTGCACCTGCAGGATCAGCGCCCCGTTGAACTTGATATTGGACTGCATCAGCATGGCTGCTGCCGTCATTTCGCCGAGCAGGTGGTTGACGGAAGCCGGGTACGGGCCACTCTGGGTGTTGGCGGCACGGCGTTGCACCACCTCTTGCCAGGCATCGGTCAGACGCACGGCAACACCGCGCACCGGAATGCCGTCAAACAGGAATTTCTGGATCTGGGACATGAGTTGTTCTCGTGAAACGGCCCGGCGCAGCTGGCCGGACCCAGACAGTCCAGATGGGGTTCAAGCGATCTTCTTCAAGCCTTTGCGGTAGCGGTTGGCATTGTCGATGTAGTGCTGGGCGCTGTAGCGCAGGCCTTCGATCTGTTCGGGCGTGAGCTGGCGCACCACCTTGGCCGGGCTGCCCAGAATCATGCTGCCATCGGGAAATTCCTTGCCCTCGGTCACCAGCGCACCGGCGCCGACCAGGCAGTTCTTGCCGATTTTGGCGCCGTTGAGCACCACGGCACCAATGCCGATCAGGCTCTCGTCGCCAATCGTGCAGCCATGCAGCATCACCATGTGGCCCACGGTGACGCGCTTGCCGATGGTCAGCGGTATACCCTCGTCGGTGTGCAGCACGCTGCCGTCCTGGATGTTGCTGCCTTCGCCGATGGTGATCGGGTCGTTGTCGCCACGCAGCGTGCAGTTGAACCAGATGCTGACGTTCTCGTCCAGCTGCACATCACCCATGACCTGGGCGGAATCGGCTACCCAGGCGCTGTCGGCTACCTGCGGGGTCTTGTCGTCGAGTTGGTAAAGGGCCATGCTTGTCTGTCTCCGGTCAAAATCGTGGCGGCGGTGCGCGCCTACAATGGCTCCCATGAGTGTACGACAAGCTGCCCGCGCCGCCCTGAGCCTGACCGATCCTGCCGCCAAGGTCGCCGCCACCCACGTCCTGTGGCAGCAGGCCGGTGCGGCTGATCTGGCCAGTGAAGCCGCTGTCTCGGCCGCGGAGCTGATCGCGCGGGAGCCAGCCCCGATTCCCGGCCGGCCGGACCAGCCGGAGCTGGTGCATCCGAAAGAGGTGGCCCGGCGCAGCGTACACACGCCAGCCGGCCGCGCCGCCCTGCTGCATGCGGTGGTGCATATCGAATTCAATGCCATCAACCTGGCGCTGGATGCGGTCTGGCGCTTCAGCGACATGCCCGAAGGCTTTTACCTGGACTGGCTGCGCGTGGCACGCGAAGAAGCCGAACACTTCACCATGCTGCACGAGCACCTGCAGCAGATGGGCTGGCAATACGGCGATTTTGTTGCGCACGACGGCCTGTGGACCATGTGCGAGAAAACCGCCGATGACATCGTGGCCCGCATGGCGCTGGTGCCGCGCACGCTGGAGGCGCGCGGCCTGGATGCCACGCCGCTGATCCAGCAGCGCCTGCGTGCCATCCAGGCCGACGATGCGCAAGTCACCGCAAACCTGCTCGATACCATTCTGCGCGACGAGATCGGCCATGTGGCAATTGGCAACCACTGGTATCGCTGGCTGTGCGGACGTTACGGACTGGAGCCTGTGGCGCATTACGGCGCACTGGTGCAGCACTACGCCGCCCCCAGGCTCAAGCCGCCCTTCAACGAGGCGGCACGCAAGCAGGCCGGCTTCAGCCAGCAAGAGATCGACTACCTGCTGGGCATGGGTGTGTAGCCACCGCGCCAGCAGGCACAATGAACACAAATACGAACCCTGGAGGAGACACCCCATGAACAACGCCCTGCTCTACGACCAGGACGGTGCCATCGTCACGCTGACCATGAACCGCCCTGACCTGCGCAACCCGATTTCCGAACCGGACATGATCGATGCCTTCGAGGAGGCGGTGTTGCGCATCAACCGCGATGCCAGCGTACGCGTGGTGATCCTGACCGGGGCCGGCAGCGCATTTTCCTCGGGCGGCAATGTCAAGCACATGCGCGACCGTGAAGGCATGTTTGGCGGCAGCCCGGTGCAGATCCGCAACGGTTATCGCCACGGCATCCAGCGCATTCCGCGCGCCATGTGGGAGCTGGAAGTGCCGGCGATTGCCGCCGTCAACGGGCCGGCCATTGGGGCCGGCTGCGACCTGACCTGCATGTGCGATATCCGCATCGCCTCTACCAGGGCCCAGTTTGCCGAGAGCTTTGCCAAGATCGGCATCATTCCCGGCGACGGCGGTGCCTGGCTGCTGCCGCGCGTGGTCGGCATGTCGCGTGCCAGCGAGATGGCCTTTACCGGCGAGCCGATCGATGCGCAGACGGCGCTGGCCTGGGGACTGGTGTCGCGCGTGGTGGAACCGGAAGATCTGCTTGACAGCGCCCGTGCGCTGGCACAGCGCATCGCGGTCAACCCGCCGCAGGCCGTGCGCATGAGCAAGCGTCTGCTGCGCGAAGGCCAGCACATGCGGCTGGACAGCCTGCTGGAGCTGTCAGCCGCCATGCAGGCGCTGGCGCACCATACGCAGGACCATGCCGAAGCCGTCAACGCGCTGCTGGAAAAGCGCCCGGGCCACTATAGCGGCGCATAAGCCGGCCAGCCCTCCTCAGCCGCGCGGATGGTGCTGTGCCATCATCTGCTTCAGGCGTTCGCGTGCCACGTGGGTGTAGATCGTGGTGGTGCTGATATCGGCATGGCCCAGCAGCAGCTGTACCGAACGCAAGTCTGCGCCGTGGTTCAGCAAATGGGTGGCAAAGGCATGGCGCAGGGTATGCGGTGACAGCGGCGTGGCAATGCCGGCCTGCAGCGCATATTTCCGCACCAGATGCCAGAACATGGCACGCGTCATCGCTTCGCCGGGATGCGCGCCGCGAATCGTCACGAACACGGCATCGGTCTGGTGCCCCTTGAGCAGCGCCGGACGCGCCTGCTCCAGATAGCGCTGCAACCAATCGTGCGCCACATCGCCAAACGGCACCAGGCGCTCCTTGTCTCCCTTGCCGGTGATGCGCAGCACGCGCTCGCTCGGGCTGATGTGGAACAGGCGCAGGTCCACCAGCTCGCTTACGCGCAGGCCGCTGGCGTACATCAGTTCCAGCATGGCGCGATCGCGCAGGCCGAGTTCGGTATCCACATCGGGTGCGGCCAGCAGGGCCTCGACCTGGGCTTCGCCGAGTGTTCCGGGGACACGCGCCGGCTGGCGTGCCGCCTGCAGGCGCAGCGTCGGGTCTTCGGCCAGGCGCTGCTCACGCACCGCCCAGCGGTAGAAACGCTTGAGCACGGTCAGCTTGCGGTTGGCGCTGGTCGCCTTGCCGCCCTGGCCCTGCACGCCGCCACTGCTGAACAGATGGCCCTGGTAGAGCTGGATATCCGTTTCCTGTGCCTGCAGCAGCGCGCGCGCTGGCACCTGCTGCGCCAGCCAGCGCACGAACAGGTTCAGGTCGCTGCGGTAGGCGGCCAGGGTGTTGCGGCTCAGGCCGTCTTCGAGCCAGAGGGCATCGAGAAAGGCATCGACGGCATCAGGAGCGCTTGCAGCAGGCGTATCGGTCAGGGACATGCCGCCATTATCCGGGCAGCCGGCCTGCGCCGGTGCCGATTGCTGCCTTCGCCAGATACGTGCGCTGTCGTGGCCCGGCTGCCGTAAGCTGGCAGCTTCATCTTTCAGGATTCAGGAGCACGGCAACCATGCAGCAGACACCCGGCGATCACGACGATCTTGTGCAACAGCAGTACCAGCCGCGCGCGCAGGCCTATGCCAGCAGCGCCGTGCATGCCGCGGGGCCGGATCTGGCATGCGCCAGCGCGCTGGTGGCGGCGCTGGCCCCGGCCGATGCCGGCTGGCGCGCCCTGGATGCCGGATGCGGCGGCGGTCACCTCGGCTTTGCGCTGGCCGCCCTGCCCCAGGTTGCACAGCTCTGTGCGCTGGACCCGACGCCGGCCATGCTCGAGGTGGTGCAACAGGGCGCCCTGGACCGCGGTCTGGCAGCGCGCCTGCACACGGTACAGGGACAGGCCGGCAGCCTGCCGTTTGCCGATGCCAGCTTCGATCTGGTCGCCAGCCGCTACAGCGCGCACCACTGGCGTCATCTGGAAGCCGGCCTGGCCGATCTGGTGCGCGTGCTGCGCCCGGGCGGCTATCTGCTGCTGATCGACACGCTGGGACACGACGATGTGCTGTGCCAGACGCACATGCAGACCGTGGAACTGCTGCCCGATGCCTCGCATGTCTGCAACCGTCCGGTGCCGGAATGGCGTGCCCTGCTGCAAGCCACCGGGGTAGACATCCTGCATGAGCAAGCCTGGCCGCTGCGGCTGGAATTTGCCTCCTGGATTGCGCGCATGCAAACCCCGCCTCATCGCGCCCAGGCCGTACGCGCCGTGCTGCAGCAGGCCCCGGCCGAAGTGCACGAAGCCCTGCAGACCGAGGCCGATGGCAGTTTCACGCTGCAGACCGGCCTCTGGCTGGCGCGCAAGCCGGTCTAGCCCTGCGCCAGCGCCCACGCCACATGCTCGCGCACCAGCTCCTGCGGATGCCCGGCCTGCTGCTGCAGGGCAGCGCGGATGGCCTCGGCCTGCGCCGCATCAGCCACGCGCAGCGCATTGCCCAGCGCCACCGCCAGATTGCGCAGCCAGCGCAAATGACCGATACGGCGAATCGGGCTGCCTTCGGTGCAGCGCAAGAAAGTGGCTTCGTCCCACTGCCAGAGCTGCAACAGCTGTGCGCTGCCCAGACCATGGCGTTCATCAAAATCCGGTAGCGCCTGACGTCGGGCAAACTTGTTCCACGGGCAGACCAGCTGGCAGTCGTCGCAGCCGTAGATGCGGTTGCCCAGCAAGGGACGCAACTCGGGCGGAATCGGGCCATCGTGCTCGATCGTCAGATAGGAAATGCAGCGCCGCGCGTCGAGCCGGTACGGCGCGATGATGGCCCCGGTCGGGCAGATGTCCAGACAGGCCCGGCACTGGCCGCAGTGGCCGCTTTCGGCATCGGTCAGCGGCAGGGCCAGATCGATGTAGATCTCGCCCAGGAAGAACATGGAGCCGGCCTCGCGGCTCAGCGTCAGCGTGTGCTTGCCACGCCAGCCCTGGCCGCTGCGGCTGGCCAGTTCCACCTCCAGCACCGGTGCCGAATCGGTAAACACGCGATGGCCGAACGGGCCGAGGACGCGCGCCATGGCATCGGCCAGTTTCTGCAGGCGCTGGCGCAGCACCTTGTGGTAATCGCGGCCCCGCGCATAGAGCGATACCACGGCTTCGCCAGGCTGCTGCAGCCGCGCCAACTCGCGTTCGCGCCAGTTTTCCGGCGTGGCCGCGGGCAGGTAATCCATGCGCGCCGTGATCACGCGTACCGTGCCCGGCACCAGCTCTGCCGGACGCGCCCGCTTCAGGCCATGATGTGCCATGTACTGCATGCTGCCGTGAAAACCCTGTTCCAGCCAGGCCAGCAGCCCCGGCTCGGCGCTGGACAGATCGACATCGGCCACGCCCAGTCGGGAAAAGCCGAGTGCGGCCGCCTCCTGCTGCAGGATCGACCATAATGTTTCCGGGCTGGGAGGCGTCTGCTGTTCCACGATTCCTGTTTCCAACGTGCTGCCGGCGGCCTGTGACCAGACCGATGCAGCTGTGATGACACCGATGATTGTAAAAAACCTGAACTGGCCTGACGAATCGGCCACCCGGGAGTTTGCCAGCCGGCTGGCAGACTATTGGCAACAGCACCCGGACAGCGCCAACCTGCTGGTGCTGCTGCACGGCGACCTGGGAGCCGGCAAGACCACGCTGGTGCGGCATCTGCTGCGCGGTCTGGGCGTACAGGGCCGCATCAAGAGTCCGACCTATGCCCTGGTAGAACCTTATGTAACCCCATGTGTGCAAGTGTGGCATTTTGATTTTTACCGCTTTGCCGACCCGCAGGAATGGGAAGATGCAGGGTTACGCGATATCTTTGCCACGCCGGGTCTGAAACTGGTCGAATGGCCGGACAAGGCCGGAGACCTGCTGCCGCAGCCCGACTGGATCATCCGGCTCAGCTCCGATGTGGACGAGGTACGCCATATCACCCTGGAAGCCCTGACGCCACGTGGCGTCACCCTGATGCAGGAAGCGACATGATCCAACGCAGGCAGATCATCCAGACCGCCGGACTGGTGCTGGCAGGCATCTCCGGCAGCGTACGCGCCGCCAATATCGTGGCCGTACGTGCCTGGCCCGCCCCCGACTACAGCCGAATCACGCTGGAATCCGACCAGCCCCTGCGCTACACCCAGACCCTGATCCAGAATCCGCACCGGCTGGCCGTGGACATCTCCGGCGTGCCGCTGACACAGGAGCTGCGCAATCTGGTCAGCAAGGTGCCACCGGATGACCCGAATATCGCCGGCATCCGCGTCGGCCAGTACGATGCCCATACCGTGCGCATCGTCGTCGACCTGAAACAGCAGGTGAAGGCGCAGGTGTTCACGCTGGAGCCGGTCGCGGCCTACCAGAACCGTCTGGTGTTCGACCTCTATCCGGGCCAGGCCCGGGCGGTGGACCCGCTGGAGCAGCTGATTGCCGAATACACGCGCGATCCCGGTGCGCCCACGCCCGCCGTGCCCGCGCCCGCCGCACCGGCTGCGCCGCCACCGTTCCAGAGTGCCACCGCGGCCGCCAATGATCCGCTGGCCGACCTGATTGCGCGCCGCAGCAGCATGGTCGCCATGTCGCCGGCGCCGGAACAGACACCGCCACGCATTGTCATCACGCCCGAGCGCACGGTACCGGCACGCCCGATCCCGCGTGCAGCACCACCGACAGCCCCGGCCGTGCGCACGGCACGCCGCACCGACCGGCTGATCATCGTGGCGCTGGATCCCGGCCATGGTGGCGAGGATCCGGGCGCCATCGGTCCGGGCGGCACCTACGAGAAGACCATCGTGCTGGCCATTGCGCGCAAGCTGCGCGACCGCATCAACCGCAGCAGCGTCAACGGCAACCCGATGCGCGCCTTCCTGACACGTGATGGCGATTACTTCGTGCCGCTGAACACGCGCGTGCAAAAGGCACGCCAGGTACAGGCCGACCTGTTCATCAGCATCCATGCCGATGCCTTCATCACGCCGCAGGCGAATGGCTCCAGCGTCTACGCGCTGAGCACCACCGGCGCCAGCAGCACGGCCGCACGCTGGCTGGCAAACAAGGAAAACAATGCCGACCTGGTGGGCGGCCTGAATGTACGCAGCCACGATGCCACCGTACAACGCGCGCTGCTGGACATGAGTACCACGGCGCAGATCCGCGACAGCCTGTCGCTGGGCGGTGCGCTGCTGGGCGAAATCGGCAAGATCAACCGCCTGCACAAGCCCAGGGTGCAGCAAGCCGGTTTTGCCGTGCTCAAGGCACCCGATATCCCCAGCGTACTGGTGGAAACCGCCTTTATCAGCAACCCGGGCGAGGAGCGCAAGCTGGCCAACGGTGCGCATCAGAACATGCTGGCCGACTCGCTGATGCAAGGCATTCAGCGCTATTTCCAGCGCAACCCGCCGCTGGCCCGCAGCCGCTCGGTCTGAGCAGCCTGCAAACCGGCTTCAGTCGAGTATCAGCGCCAGTACCCAGAGCACGGTAAAGGCCAGCTGCAGGTGCGCCGTGCGCGCCAGCAGCCAGTTGTAGCGCTTGCTTGGCGGCCAGGTCGCCATGCGATACACCAGCAGCACGGCCAGCGGCAGCGTCAGGTGCGGCAGCACATGCGCCCAGTGGCGTGCCTGCGACAGCGCCAGCAGATAGGGAACAGCCAGCATGCCGGCATACAGCAGGCGGCAGGCCGGCAGACCGATGCGCACCGCCAGCGTGTACTTGCCGGCCAGCACATCGGATGCCGCATCACGCGTGTTGTTGACCAGCATCACGGCCGAGGCAAACGCGCCCATCATGTGGCCCAGAATCCAGATCTGGCGGCTCAGGGTGCCGGTCTGCAGATAGTAGGTGCCCAAGACCGCCGCCAGTCCGAAAAACACCCAGACAAAGATCTCGCCCAGCGGCCCGTGCGAAATCGGTGCCGGGCCCAGGGTATAGGCCCAGCCGCAGAACAGGGCCACCAGCCCCAGCAGCACAATCGGCCAGCCTCCCACCACCACCAGATACACGCCGAGTACAAAGGCCAGCGCCAGGCAACCCAGCCCGGCCTGCTTGACCTGGCGCGTACCCAGCCAGCCCTTGGCCACGGCCCGGTCCGGCCCCAGGCGTTCGCCCCGGTCGATGCCGCTTTCGTAGTCACCGGCATCGTTGAACAGGTTGGTGGCGATCTGGATCAGGATCGCGGCCAGAAAGGTCACGATGGCCACCGGCCAGTCCAGCCCCCCCTTCTGGTGCCAGGCCAGGGTACAGGCAGCCAGCACGCCGGAGAGCGTGACGCCCAGCGTATGCGGGCGTGCTGCCAGCAGCCAGGCCATGGACGGTGAGGATGAGGGTGGGGCGGCAACAGGCTTGCCCGCGTCGGTGCTGTCTGCGTTTTGCGTCATGCCCCGGATTGTAGGCAATCCCGTTCAGCGCATCGCGAACAGTTCCTGGTGGAATTGGTCAGCGGTCAATCCGTGCGCCATCAGATCCTGGCGCAGGGCCTCGGCAAAGCCCGTCGGGCCGCAGAACCAGACACTGGCGGTCTGCCAGTCCGGCACCTGCTGGCGCAGGCGTTCGCCGGTCAGATAACCATCGCGCCGGTCGACCAGCACCTGCAGGCGCACGCCGGCGGCTGCAGCCTGATCGTTCAGCAGTTGCAGCACGTCGGCATCTTCCTGCGCCGTGGTGTAGAACAGGTCAACTGCCTCATGGTGCACACCAGGCTCCTGCTGCATCTGCTGCATGCGCGCCAGGAACGGCGTGATGCCAATGCCGCCACCGATCCAGATCTGGCGACCACGCCCCTGGTTGAAAGTAAAGCGGCCATACGGGCCTTCCACCACCACCGGCAAATCCGGCTTGAGCACCTCGTGCAGCGTGCTGGTGTGATCGCCCAGCGCCTTGGTCACGAACAGGATGTCGCGCTTTTGCGGGTCCCAGCTGGATGCCATGGTGTACGGGTGGGGTCGCTCAGGGCTGCCCACCACATGGACAAAGGCAAACTGCCCGGCCTGGTGGCCCGGCCAGCCCGGTTCCAGGTGCACCGTCGTGGCCAGCACCTGCAGGCCGGGGAAATAGCGCATGCCGCCAATCACGCCTCCGGTCTTGCGGCCGGCCCCGACACGGCCCAGCAGCACCAGCACTGCCGCCACGACACCGCCCACCACCAGCACCGCCATGACCCAGCCCACCGGCTGCGTCCAGTAGGCGAACTTCGTCAACACCAGCGTATGCCAGGCCAGCACCAGATAGGTGATCGCCAGAATCTTGTGCGTCTGGATGAACAGACGATACGGAAAGCGCTTGACCAGCGCCAGCACCATCAGGATCAGCGCCGCATAAAAGGCCCACTCGCCCAGCGTTTCAGCCAGGCCACGCTGCGTGCGCAGCCAGGCTTCCAGCCCTTCGATCTGCTGGCCCTGCCCTGCTCCCCCGCTGCGTGCCGGCCGTTCCAGCCAGCCCCAGCCAACCATCCACTTGGTACCCTTGGCCCACCACCAGTGCAGCGCGCTGCTTACCAGCGCGGCAATTCCCAGCCACTTGTGCAGGCGGTACATCTTGTCCAGCCCGCCCAGCGCCGATTCCAGCCAGACCGGTCGCAGCGCCAGCAGCATGCAGGCCGCCATGCTGCCCATGGCGATCACGCCGCTGTACTGCACGAACACGCCACGAAACGGAAAATAGCCAAACGGCTGCGGCCAGAGGGTATCGGCCAGCAGCCACAAGCCGGTCAGACCGAGCAACAGGCCCCACAGGGCGATCCGGATTCTGCGCATGAAAACCTCACTTTCTACATGGATACCCCCATCCTAGCGCGCGAACCTGAAGGCTGGCTGATGAGCCGGCTGCGGCGACTCGGGAATGGAGCGCTGGACGGGCTCTTGTCAGAATGGTAAATTGCTTGCAAATCAGGAGCTTGCCATGCACATCACAGAACCCGCTGCAGATAGCGACGCCATGCTGCCGGCACGCCAGCGCCGGCAAGTGCTGGCCGCCCTGCCCCTGCTGGGATCTACCCTGCTGCTGGCCGGCTGCGGCTCCACTCTCCGCAGCAGCAAGCAGGCACAACGCCGACCGGCCCCGGCCGATGGCCAGTTGCGCACACGCTACCCGCAGCTGGCCGCACGCCAGCCGGTGCTGCTGGACAACCAACTGCGCGAAGCCGCCGTGGCCCGCGCCATGCTGGTCGTCAATACCCCCTACCGCTACGGCGGCAACACGCCCGAAGGCGGCTTTGACTGCAGCGGCCTGGTGCAGTACGTGTTCAGCGGCATTGCCGATCGCGGCCTGCCACGCAGCACGCGCCAGTGGGCCGAAGGCAGCACGCCGCTGGACCTGTCACGGCTGCAGCGTGGCGACCTGCTGTTCTTCAATACCAGCGGCACCCCGTTCTCGCACATGGGCATCCATATCGGCAACCACCAGTTCGTGCATGCGCCTTCCACCGGCGGCACGGTGCGCACCGACAGCCTGTACAACCGCTACTTTGCCCCGCGTTTCGACGGCGCACGCAGCGTGTTCCGGCGCGCCTGAGCACGGGTATCCCTGCAGCGCAGCAGAATTTTCCGGCCTGGCCCTTGAAATCCGGCCGGACACCCTTATCATTAGCACTCGCCAGGGTAGAGTGCTAACAACACCCTGCGTCAGCCCACTGCGGCTGGCCTGCCCCAGGCACCAGCCGGCGCATTCCGCATGCGCCGGCGCCACTTTTTCAATCTGAACGGACTAGCTCTCCAAGGAGATCCTCATGAAACTGCGTCCCATCGCCGATCGCGTGATCGTCAAGCGTCTGGAAAACGAAACCAAGACTGCCTCCGGCATCGTCATCCCCGACAACGCCGCCGAAAAGCCCGACCAGGGTGAAGTACTGGCCGTGGGCCCGGGCAAGAGCAACGACCAGGGCGAAGTCAAGGCCCTGACCGTGAAGGTCGGCGACCGCGTCCTGTTCGGCAAGTACAGCGGCCAGACCGTGAAGCTGAACGGCGAAGAACTGCTGGTCATGAAGGAAGACGACCTGTTCGCCGTGGTCGAACAGTAATCCGCGCCTTCCGCATCGCAAACATCCCCCAAGAATAGATAGCACACTGGAGAAATTCACATGGCAGCTAAAGACGTAGTATTTGGCAATGACGCCCGCGCCCGCATGGTTGAAGGCGTGAACATCCTGGCCAACGCGGTCAAGACCACCCTGGGCCCCAAGGGCCGCAACGTGGTGCTGGAGCGCTCCTTCGGCGCCCCCACCGTGACCAAGGACGGCGTGTCCGTGGCCAAGGAAATCGAGCTGAAGGACAAGCTGCAGAACATGGGCGCGCAGATGGTCAAGGAAGTGGCTTCCAAGACCTCCGACAACGCCGGTGACGGCACCACCACCGCTACCGTGCTGGCCCAGGCCATCGTGCGCGAAGGCATGAAGTACGTGGCCGCCGGCATGAACCCGATGGACCTGAAGCGCGGCATCGACAAGGCCGTGACGGCCCTGGTCGAGCAGCTGAAGGGCGCTTCCAAGCCCACCACCACGTCCAAGGAAATCGCCCAGGTGGGTTCCATTTCCGCCAACTCCGACGAATCCATCGGCCAGATCATCGCTGAAGCCATGGACAAGGTCGGCAAGGAAGGCGTGATCACCGTGGAAGACGGCAAGTCCCTGCAGAACGAGCTGGACGTGGTGGAAGGCATGCAGTTCGACCGCGGCTACCTGTCCCCCTACTTCATCAACAACCCGGAAAAGCAGATCGCGCTGCTGGAAAACCCCTTCGTGCTGCTGTTCGACAAGAAGATCAGCAACATCCGCGACCTGCTGCCCGTGCTGGAAGCCGTGGCCAAGGCCGGCCGTCCGCTGCTGATCATCGCTGAAGACGTTGATGGCGAAGCGCTGGCGACGCTGGTGGTCAACACCATCCGCGGCATCCTGAAGGTCGTGGCCGTCAAGGCTCCGGGCTTCGGCGACCGTCGCAAGGCCATGCTGGAAGACATCGCCATCCTGACCGGCGGCAAGGTGATCGCCGAGGAAGTGGGCCTGTCCCTGGAGAAAGTCACGCTGGCCGACCTGGGCCAGGCCAAGACGATCGAAGTGGGCAAGGAAAACACCACCATCATCGATGGCGCTGGCGCTGCTGCCGACATCGAGGCACGCGTCAAGCAGATCCGCATCCAGATCGAGGAAGCCACGTCTGACTACGACCGCGAGAAGCTGCAGGAACGCGTGGCCAAGCTGGCCGGCGGTGTGGCCGTGATCAAGGTCGGCGCAGCCACCGAGGTCGAAATGAAGGAAAAGAAGGCCCGCGTGGAAGACGCCCTGCACGCTACCCGCGCTGCCGTGGAAGAAGGCATCGTGGCCGGCGGTGGCGTGGCCCTGCTGCGCGCCCGTGGCGGTGTTGGCGAGATCAAGACCGACAACCTGGACCAGGAAGCCGGTGTCAAGCTGGTGTTCAAGGCCATCGAAGCCCCGCTGCGCGAAATCGTGGCCAACGCTGGTGACGAGCCGAGCGTGGTGGTGAACAAGGTGCTGGAAGGCTCCGGCAACTTCGGCTTCAACGCGGCCAACCACACCTATGGCGACATGATCGAAATGGGTATCCTGGACCCGACCAAGGTGACCCGCACCGCGCTGCAGAACGCCGCTTCCGTGGCCAGCCTGATGCTGACCACCGAGTGCATGGTGGCCGAGCTGCCGAAGGAAGATGCTCCGGCCATGCCGGACATGGGCGGCATGGGTGGCATGGGCGGCATGATGTAATCAGCCCCTTGCCTCCGGCGGCAGGCTCCGGCCTGCTGCCAGCAAGACCCGCAACCCGCAGTGGCACACGCCCTGCGGGTTTTTTCATGGGCGCTTCAGCTGCCGCCAAACACCTCGATCACCTGGCGCAGGTCGGACTGCGTGACCACGCTGGCCTGGCGCGTGGCAGGATCGACACAGCTCTGATGCAGCAGCTCGGGCGGCAGGCTGCCCAGGCCGCGGTAGCCGTGACGCATGCGCAATACCAGGCCCTGCTGCTCGCGATGTTGCTGCAGTTCACGTGCATGCGCGGGCGTATAGGCGTGGTGAAAGCTGATCTCGCCGCTATCGGCATCGAGCATTTCCAGCGACGCCATGGGCGCACGCACCATCCACACGCGCCCCTGCGTGAGCAGATCCGGCTGCCAGCGCCACAGGTAGAGCAGCAGCAAGGCACCAATGTGGATGCCATCGGCGTCGGGATCGAGCAGCAGCAGCAGGCGTTCGTAGCGCGCTGCTTCGCCCTGCTGCACGGCATCGGGCAGGCCTAGCGCATCGGCCAGTTGCTGGTAGAGCGGACTCGCCCGCACCCTCGCCTCGGAAGCCTGCCAGGCATTCAGCGGCTTGCCTTGCAAGGGCAGCACGCCCTGCGTCGGCACGTGGCGCACCGCCGCAACCGAACGGGCGGCCGATTCGCCCTCGACGATCAGCAGTTCGGTGCCGCTGCCGCGCTGTGTGCTGTCCTGCAGCCTGGCGCTGCTCTGGCCCTTGTAGTACATGGCAATCGTCCGCTGTAGGGATCTGTAGCAATATCCATACGATTCCTTACTTGCCTGCTGCATCCGGAACCGCATCTGTACAGCAAGGGCGCTGCAGGCGCAGCGCCATCCCCATTGTGACGCAGACAAGGAGCATCGCATGACTTCCCCCCTGACCCGTGGCAGCCTGCTGGACGAATTCTTCAAGGAAGTCGCCCCGGGCTTTTTCATCAAACCGCTGCATGGCGATCCGGTACCCGGCGCATCGCAAATCCGGATCGACGTGTCGGAAAACGACCAGGCCTTTACCGTGCGCGCCGAGATTCCCGGTGTCAACAAGCAGGACATCCATGTCTCGGTCGAGGGCAGCATTGTCACGCTGAGTGCAGAAATCCGCCAGCACGATGCCGAGCGCGAAGGCGAGAAGCTGCTGCGCAGCGAGCGCTATTACGGCTCGGTCTCGCGCAGCTTCCAGTTGCCGGCCGAGGTCGACGAGGCGCAATCGAAAGCCCGCTATGAAAATGGCATCCTGCTGCTGGACCTGCCGAAAAAGGTCAGCAACAGCCCGCAACGGCTGACGGTCGAGTAAGCGGCCACGGCAAGCGCTGCCGACCAGCCCCATCGCCCTGCGTGATGGGGCTTTGTCGTGCTCAGCGCAGGCGGCGCAACAGGTCGGCGGTGGACGGATCCAGCCGGTCCAGATCGCCACTGGCAAAGCGCGGCACGATGTCACGCGCCAACCGCTTGCCCAGTTCCACGCCAAACTGGTCGAAACTGTTGATGCCCCAGACGGCCCCGCAGACAAACACACGGTGCTCGTGCAGCGCCAGCAGCGCGCCCAGCGTACGCGGATCGAGTCGGTCCAGCAGATAGAAGCTGCTGGGACGGTTGCCCGGACAGTCGCGCTGCACATCGTTGCTGCTGCTGCCCTGCATCAGTGCCTGCGCCTGCGCCAGCGCATTCGCCAGCAGCAGCGTGTGGTGACCGTCCAGCGCATGCGCCGGCTCGCGCACCGCCAGAAATTCCACCGGCAACATGTGCGGCCCCTGGTGCAGCAGCTGGAAAAAGGCATGCTGTCCGTTCGATCCCGGCTCGCCCCAGACGGTGGGGGCCGTGAAATACTCCAGCCGTTCGCCATTGCGCGTCACGCCCTTGCCATTGCTCTCCATCTCCAGCTGCTGGATATAGGCCGGCAGGCGCTGCAATCCGCTGTGGTACGGCGCCATGCAGCGCGCCGAGTGCCCCAGAAAGCTGCAGTTCCAGACCACCAGCAAGCCCATCTTGAGCGGCAGGTTGTCGCGCGGGGCGGCATGCAGGAAATGCTGGTCCACCTCGTGTGCGCCATCGAGAAAGGCCCGGAAACCCGCGGCCCCGATGGCAATCGCCAGCGGCAGGCCAATCGCCGACCAGACCGAATAGCGGCCGCCCACCCAGTCCCAGAAACCGAACGTGGTCTCGATGCCGAGCGCCGCCGCTGCCTCCAGGTTGGTGGTAATGCCGACAAAGTGATCGCGTACCGCCAGCTGCCCGCCCGACTGCTGGCGGAACCAGTCCAGCGCGGTGCGCGCATTGGCCATGGTTTCCAGCGTGGTAAAGGTCTTGCTGGCGATGATGAACAAGGTGTTCTGCGGCCGCAGCTGGCGCAGCACGCGGTCCAGCTCATGGCCATCGACATTGCTGACAAAATGAAAGCGCCGTCCCGGCTGGCAACAGGGCTCCAGTGCCTCCACCGCCATGCGCGGGCCCAGATCCGAGCCGCCAATGCCGATATGCACCACATCGGTGATGTGCGCCTTGGCGCGTACCACCTCAGCGTAGTCCAGAAAGGCAGTACGCACGGCATCGACCTGCTGCCAGCTGGCCTGCAGATGGGCTGGCACGCTGGCCGCATCCGGGCTGCGCAGCAGCCAGTGCATCACGGCACGCTGCTCGGTGCTGTTGATCGGCTCGCCGTTGAACATGGCGTCCCGCAGCGCCAGCACCTGGCGCTGTTCGGCCAGCTGCATCAGCAGCCGCACCACGCGGCGATCGGCATGCACTTTGGAGGCATCGACATGCAGCAGCCGGCTGCCGTCACGCGCATGCAGCGTCTGGCTGAAGGTCTGCAACCGTTCCGGATCCCGGGCAAAGGCCTGACGCAGGTCGAACGCCCCCAGCGCCACGGCGGCCTCCCAGCCGTGCAGGCGGTTAACCGGGAAACGCTGCGATTCGGCCAGCAAGTCCTGCCAGGCCGGCGCCAGATTGGCCAGGCCGCAGGCGCTGCCCCAGCCGGCCGGGGAACCGGATACGCTCATGCAGCCAGCATCAGCTGTTCCAGCTTGACCGCATCGGCGGCAAAGGCGCGTATGCCCTCGGCCAGCTTTTCGGTCGCCATGGCATCTTCGTTGAGCGCGTAGCGGAAGCCGGCTTCATCGTAATGCACGGCCACCATCGGGTGCTGCTGCGCCATGTGCACGGACAACTCGGGCGTCATGCCGGCGGGCGCTTCGGCCGCGGCCAGCTGCGCCAGCAGATCCGGGCTGATGGTCAGCAGGTCACAGCCGGACAGGGCCATGATCTGGCCGGTGTTGCGGAAGCTGGCACCCATGATTTCGGTACTGATGCCATGCAGCTTGAAGTACTGGTAGATGCGGCGTACCGACTCCACGCCGGGATCGTTGACGCCGGCCATGGCCTGCTCGTCCCAGCTGGCACCGGCCTGCTTCTTGTACCAGTCATAAATGCGGCCGACAAACGGGGAAATCAGCTGCACGCCGGCATTGCCGCAGGCCACCGCCTGGCAGAAGGCGAACAGCAGCGTCAGGTTGGTGCGGATGCCTTGCGCCTCGAGCTGGCGTGCGGCCTCGATACCCTCCCAGGTGGCGGCAATCTTGATCAGCACGCGCTCGGGCACGACGCCCTGCTGGCGGTACAGGCCCATGATGCGTTCGGCACGCGCCACGGTGGCCGCCGTGTCAAACGACAGACGCGCATCGACCTCGGTGGAAACGCGGCCCGGAATGTGCCTGAGGATTTCGCAGCCAAAGCGCACCAGCAGCTGGTCCATGGTGAAACCCAGGTCGTCCTTGCCATAGTCGGCCACGGCAGCCGCCAGCAGCGGGGCATAGTCGGGCTTTTGCACGGCCTTCAGGATCAGCGAGGGGTTGGTGGTGGCATCCTGCGGCTGGAATTGCGCCAGTTGCATGAAGTCGCCGGTGTCGGCAACCACGGTAGTGGATTGTTTGAGTGCTTCGAGCTGATTCATGAAGCCGATTATGATGGATTTCAGTGCATTTACAATGACATGACAACCCTGCCCACGCCATGCGCCGCTACCTGATTTGCTCCCTGCTGCTGACCGCCCTGCCCGTATTGGCAGCCCCTGCCCTGCCCGCTGCCACGGCAGCCAGCGCTGCCGCCTCCGCTCCGGCCGAGGTCGCGGTCTGCGTGCATCCCGGCCCCTATGGCCAGCAGCACATGCTGGGCGAATGGTTCATCACGCTCCACCCGGCTGCCGCAGAGCTGTCGCCAGCACTGCCGCTGCAACTGGCCGCCCATCCCGAATATGCCGGCAGTCTGCGCGGCACGCTGCTGCGCAACAGACAGCAGGTACTGGTGGCCGGCGAAATGCGCGATGGCCGCATCGGCATGGAAGAATCGGTAGATGGCACGCGCACCAGCGGCCTCTGGCGCGGTGATGTGGTGCCGGGCAGCTGCGGCGAACTGATCGAGGGCGACTGGCTGGACCTGACGCAACCGACCGAAAGCTGGGTGCCGTTCCTGATGCAGCGCGCCAACCGGTGAGCGCAGCAGCTCAGATCGCGTCCGGGTTCTCGGCCACGCTTGGGCGCAGCTCATCCAGCAGTTGCTGGAAAGCCGCACGCACCTGCGCCTCGCTGCAGCCCAGCAGCAGCGCATCGTCCATGGCGTCCTGCAGCAGTTCGCGCAGTTCGCTGTAGTTTTCGTTCAGCACCTTGACCTTTTCAAAGCAGGACACGACGCTGCCATCCGGCTTGCGCCAGGTGATGGAAGGGGGGGAATCGGAAGCATGCATCGCGCGATTCTAGCGCCGCTGCATTTTCCGGTGGAAGCGTGCCTATTTTGTCGCATTGCACCATTTTTTCGCCCTCACTTTCAACGTACTGTAACTTCAGACTGTTAGGATAGGTCATACCCCATTTGACATCATGATTTCATACTTTTGAAACACACCATGCGCGATCCCAACACTCCACTCCCGCCCCAGGCCGGCCCGCTGGGCATCACCGAAGATGCCGCCAACCAGCTGGACCAGAAAGCCATTGCCGCCATCGCCCAGATGACCGGTGGCCAGTCCCCCACGCTCAACACCATGGCCCTGATGGACTGGGTCGCCCATCTCTCGGCCTCTCCCGGCAAGCAGTTGCTGCTGCTGCAGAAGGCCGTCGAAAACCTGCAGCAGCTGCAGCGCCTGGCCGCCGAAAGCACGGTCAACCAGGTGCAGAACAGCGTGCAGCAGGCAGCCCAGGGCACGCGCCTGACGGCCATGACGCCGCCGGCCGCCCTGCCCACCCCGATCACCGATCGCCGCTTCTCCGACCCGGCCTGGCAACAGTGGCCGTTCAACGTGATGCAACAGTCCTTCCTGATGCAGGAAGCCTGGTGGGACGACGCCACCTCCGGCGTGCGCGGCGTGGATCCGCACCATGCCGACTGGGTGTCGTTCACGGCACGCCAGTGGCTGGGCATGATGGCCCCGTCCAACTTCGCCCTGACCAACCCGGTGGTCCTCAAGCGCACCATCGAGGAAAACGGCGCCAACCTGACGCGTGGCGTGCGCTATGCGCTGGAAGACATGCAGCGCAAGATGCGCCACGAGCAGCCGCCGATCAGCGACGAGTTCGTGGTCGGCCGCGACGTGGCCACGGCCAAGGGCAAGGTGGTGCTGCGCACCCACCTGATGGAGCTGATCCAGTACAGCCCCACCACCAAGGAAGTGCACCCCGAGCCGGTGCTGATCGTGCCGGCCTGGATCATGAAGTACTACATCCTGGATCTCTCCCCCGAGAACTCCATGATCCAGTACCTGGTCAACCAGGGCCACACCGTGTTTGCCATTTCCTGGAAGAACCCGGGCAAGGCCGAGCACAACATGGGCATGGAAGACTACCTGAATGAAGGCTTCTTCGCCGCCATGGACGCCATCAGCGCCATCGTGCCGGACCAGAAGGTGCACGCCACCGGCTACTGCCTGGGCGGCACGCTGCTGTCCATCGGTGCCGCCACCATGGCGCGTGACAAGGACGAGCGCCTGGCCTCGATGACGCTGTTCGCGGCCCAGACCGACTTCTCCGAGCCGGGCGAACTGGCCCTGTTCATCGACGAAAGCCAGCTCAACCTGCTGCAGGCGCAGATGGCCGAACGCGGCTTCCTGGATGCCAGCCAGATGGCCGGGGCCTTCACCTGGCTGCGCTCCTACGATCTGCTGTGGCAGCGCATGGTGCAGGAATACCTGCTGGGCGAGCGTTCGCGCGCCATGGACCTGATGGCCTGGAACGCCGACTCCACCCGCATGCCGGCGCGCATGCACACCGAGTACCTGAGCCAGATGTTCCTGCACAACGACCTGGCCCGTGGCCGCTATCTGGTCAACGGCCGCCCGGTCGTGCTGAACGATATCCGGGTACCGGTCTACTGTGTCGGCACCGAATCCGACCACGTCGCTCCCTGGAAATCGGTCTACAAGATCCATCTGCTGACCGATGCCGAAGTCACCTTCGTGCTGACCAAGGGTGGCCATAACGCCGGCATCGTGAGCGAGCCCGGCCGCGCCCGCCGTCACTACCGTGTAGCCACGCGTCCGGCTTTCGGCAGCTTCCAGACCACCGAGGAATGGATGCAGAACGCCGAGCTGCACCAGGGCTCCTGGTGGGAAGACTGGCACGCCTGGCTGGGCAAGAACTCCGGTGCCCAGCAAACTCCCCCGTCCATGGGCGCCAAGGACTACCCCGCCCAGGAAGACGCCCCCGGCCTTTATGTATTGGAACGCTGATCATGACTGACAACCTGAATACCTCCACCTCCTCCCCTGCTGCCGACAGCAGCCGCGCCCCGATCCAGCTGGTCGCCGAACCGAACCCGCAGGGCAAGGTACGCAACTACACCTTCGCGGAACTGCAGATTGGCGACAACGCCACGCTGACGCACACCGTGACGCGCCAGGACGTGGAGCTGTTTGCCGTCGCCTCCGGCGACTACAACCCGCAGCACCTGGACGACGAATTCGCCTCGCGCAGCCTGTTCAAGAGCGTGATCGCGCACGGCATGTACGGCGGTTCGCTGATCTCCGCCCTGCTGGGCACGCGCTTCCCCGGTTCCGGCACCATCTACCTGAGCCAGTCGCTGCGCTTTACCGCGCCGGTGCGCATCGGTGACACCATCACCGTCAAGCTGACCGTCAGCGCACGCAACGAAGAGAAGAAGTGGATCACGCTGGAATCGGTCTGTACCAACCAGAAGGGCAAGACCGTGATCGCCGGCGAAGCCACGGTGATGCCGCCGGCCGAATCGGCCGAGATGCTGCCGCATCCGCTGCCCGAAGTGCGCATGTTCAAGGCGCAGAACGGCCCCGAGCGCCTGCTGGCCGAAGCGCAGCAGCGTGGCCGCATCAAGATGGCCGTGGTGCACCCCTGCGACCCGATCAGCCTGGAAGCGGCCCTCAAGGCGCGTGACCTGGGCCTGATCGAGCCGTTGCTGATCGCTCCGCGCGCCAAGCTCGAAGCCGTGGCTGCCGAAGCCGGCCTGAGCCTGGAAGGCGTGCATATCGAGGATGTGCCGCACAGCCACGCCGCAGCCATCACGGCCACCCAGCTGGCACGCGCCGGCATGGTCGAGGCGCTGATGAAGGGCAGCCTGCACACCGACGAACTGATGTCTGCCGTGGTCGACCGCGAGCACGGCCTGCGCACCAAGCGCCGCATCAGCCACTGCTTCCTGCTGGAAGCCCCGGCCTACCCGCGTCCGTTCATCATTACCGATGCCGCTGTCAACATCCAGCCGACGCTGGCCATCAAGGCCGACATCGTGCAAAACGCGATCAACCTGGCCCACGTGATTGGCGTAACCCAGCCCAAGGTCGCCCTGCTGGCCGCCGTGGAAACCGTCAACGCCGACATGGAAGCCACGCTGCATGCCGCCGCCCTGTGCAAGATGGCCGATCGCGGCCAGATCACCGGCGGCGTGCTGGACGGCCCGCTGGCCTTCGACAATGCCGTGTCTGCCGAAGCCGCGCGCATCAAGGGCATCACGTCCCCGGTGGCCGGCGAAGCCGACATCCTGGTGGTACCGGATCTGGAAAGCGGCAACATGCTGGCCAAGCAGCTCGAGTACCTGGCCGGTGCCCACATGGCCGGCATCGTGCTGGGTGCCAAGCTGCCGATCGTGCTGACCAGCCGTGCCGACAACGAGGCCGCTCGCATCTCTTCCTGCGCCCTGTCCGTGCTGCTGGCCCACCAGTATCGCCTGACGCCCCCCTGAAAGGCCTGGCATGAACCATCTGGTCCTGGTCCTCAACTGCGGCTCTTCCAGCATCAAGTTCGCGCTCTATGACAGCACATCCACGGGTGTGCCACGCCAGAAGATCTGGGGCGGCAAGGTCAACGGCATCACCAGTGGCCAGGCCACTTTTGATGCCAGCGACAGCCCGCGCATGCCGCTGCCCCTGAGCGCCGCCAAGCCCTACAACGATGCCCTGGAGTACATCCACCAGCAGGTGCTGCTGAAGCAGGGAGATCGCCGTATTTCCGCTGTGGCGCACCGCGTGGTGCACGGCGGCAGCAAGTACTTCGAGCCGGTCGTGCTGACACCCGAGGTGGTGGCCGACCTGCACAGCTACATCCCGCTGGCGCCGCTGCACCAGCCGTTTGCGCTGGAGGCCATCGCGGCCCTGCTCGAAATGTACCCGCGCATGCCGCAGGTCGCCTGTTTCGATACCGGCTTTCACCACACGCTGCCCGTGGTCGAAAAAATCCTGCCGCTCAACTGGGCGGCCTGGGAGCGCGGCCTGTGCCGTTATGGCTTCCATGGCCTGTCCTACGACTACCTGAGCCGCGCCCTGCCCGAGCGTCATGGCGAACTCGCCAGCGGCAAGGTGGTGGCCGCCCATATCGGCAGCGGTGCCAGCCTGTGCGCCATGCAGAACCTGCAAAGCGTGGCCACCACGCTGGGCTTCTCGGCACTCGACGGCCTGATGATGGGTTCGCGCTGCGGCGCACTCGACCCGGGTGCCGTGCTCTACCTGATGGAGATCGAGAAGCTGTCGCTGGAACAGGTGGGCCACATGCTGTACCACGAGTCCGGCCTGCGCGGCATTTCCGGAGTGTCCGATGACACCCAGGTGCTGCTGCCGCTGGAAGACAGCAACGAACAGGTGCGCATTGCGCTGCAGCTGTACGTGCGCCGCATGTCCAAGGAAATCGCGGCCATGGCCACCGCCATGAACGGCATCGACATGCTGGTGTTTACCGCCGGCGTGGGCGAAAACAACCCGGTAATCCGCCAGCGTGTCTGCGAGGAACTGGCCTGGCTGGGTGCGCGCCTGGACCCGGCGGCCAACCAGCAGAACGCCACCATCATCTCGGCTCCGGACAGTGCCTTCACCATGGCGATCGAACCGACCAATGAGGAATGGGTGGCGGCACAGCACGCCTGGGAACTGATCGGTCTGGGCTGGCGCTAAACCGCTTTCCTGTTGCCCGATAGCAGAATGGCCATCAGCTTGCGCTGATGGCCATTTTTTCTGGCGTGATGCGCGTCAGGCAGCGCTGATCTTCTTGCGCGGCTTGAACCAGCCGACCACGGTATAGACCAGAATGGCTGCGCCGATAAAGCCCAGACCGAACACCAGCGCGATCAGGAACCAGTCGGCCGGGCCACCGGCATCGGTAAAGCCCGAAGACGACACCATCACCATCAGCACCAGCGCCAGGATGCCGCCCAGAATGCCGGCGGCCTGCGAGCTGATCATGCGCCTGGCGACAATGCCGCCCTCCTTTGCCAGCAGGGCAAAGAAGGCGATGGTGCCGCCGACGATGATGGCCAGCAGGATCCACAGCAGCGGACCCATCATTTCCTGGAACACGGCCAGCAGGATCAGGGGATCAAGTTCTTTCATGTTGTGTACTCCTTAGGCGCGACCGCGCAGCATGCTGATATAGGTGGGCTTGAGGGCCATGGTCTTCATGACCCAGCTGATCCACAGCTCTTCCAGCGGCGCGATCATGCCGGGGAAGGAGGGCACCAGGTTGTTTTCGTAATCGAACTCGACCAGCATCGCCTGACCCAACCGCGTGATCAACGGGCAGGAGGTGTAGCCGGTGTACAGCGCATCGGACTCCTTGCCGGCAATCTCGGCCACCAGATGGTCCACCGCCACCGGCACCTGCCACTTGACGCTGGCCGCCGTCTTGCCCTTGGGCACGCCGGCGATATCGCCCACGCCAAACACGTTGCGGTAGCGCATGTGACGCAGCGTGCCCCTGTCCACTTCCATCCAGCCCTCGGACACCCAGGGGCCTTCCTTCCAGGACAGCGGACTGTTACGCACGGCATCGGGGGCGCGCATTGGCGGGATCACGTGCAGGAAATCGTAGTTCTCTTCGGCCGTGCCGCCATCCGGCGTGCTGAAGGTGGCGATGCGGCGACCCGGATCGATGCTCTTGAGCACGCGCTCGTAGTTGACCTTGATGCCGCGGTCCTTGAACAGCATGCGCACCTTTTCGGACACGATCGGCACGCTGAACAAGACCTTGTTGTTGGAGTTGTAGACAATTTCGGACTTGCTGCGCGTGCCCTTGCGCGTCAGGTGGTCTTCGCTCAGAAAGGTGTACTTCAGCGGAGCGCCGGCACACTTCATCTCGGTGGCGGGGCGCAGGAATACGCCACGGCCGCCCTTTTCGGCAAACGCCGACAGCGCCTGCCAGGTGGCGGCAGCGGCATCCGGGCCGTTGTAGATGCTGCCTATGCCTTCCTTGCCGATCAGGGCCGGATCCATGCCTTCGATCTCGGAGTAGTTCAGGCGCATGCCGGTGGCCACGATCAGGTAGTCGTAGGGGATGGCCTGGCCAGCATCGGTGACGACCTTGTTGCCGTCGGGATCGATCTCGGCCACGCTGGCCTGCACCCATTCCACGCCGGATGGCACGTATTCACCGGTGGTGCTGACCACGTAGTCACGCGGCTTGATGCCGGCTCCGACCAGGGTAAAGCCCGGCTGGTAATAGTGCTCCTTGCGGGCATCGATCATGATGATCCTGGCACCGTCCAGACTCTCCACCAGGCGGTTGGCCGCCGTCAGGCCTGCGGCACCACCGCCGGCTATGACGATACGCGCCTGGGTCTTGACCCTGCTCCTGGCCTGCGCCACCGCAGGCGCCAGACCGGCAGCCGCCGTGGCGGCAGCACCCAGCATCAACGCACGACGGCGGCTGATCTGCATCTCGGAAGCAGCGTCACCGCCGAGCGGCGACTTCTTGGAATCATGTGACTGCATGGAGGTCCCTTGAAAGCGTGTTCTGCATGGCCACGGCATGTCGCGCACCTTGCTGCAAGTTGGCGACAGTTGGCTACACTTATGAACACAAAACATAAAGATATAATTTTTTATTATATTCTATTGCGTATCGATATGTTTCCCGGTAAACCCTGATCTGCATGCCATGCCGCATCGCGCAGCAGGCTGGGGCTATCATGGTGAATCGTCCTCCAGCCCCGTATTGCCATGCCCCACCCTCTCTCCCTGGGCCAGGTCCGCAGTGTGTTGACCGGCAGCATCCGCCCGCTGGGAGCACGCCAGGTGCCCAGCGCCATCGACAAGCAGCCGGCCAAGGGCCCGCAGGCCGTCCACGAACTGGGCCTGGCGGGGGACCAGCAGGCCGACCGGCGCGTGCACGGCGGCATCGACAAGGCGGTGCACTGCTACGCCTGGAGCCATTACGCCTGGTGGCAGGCGTACTACCCGCAGCAGCCGCTGTTCGGCCAGCCCGGTGCCTTTGGGGAAAACCTCAGTCTGGACGGCATGACCGAGAACGATGTCTGCATCGGGGATGTGCTGCAGATCGGCTCAGCCCGCTTTGCCGTGAGCCAGGGCCGGCAGCCCTGCTTCAAGCTGAACCTGCGCTTTGAGCTGCCCGACATGGCCGCCCAGGTGCAGGACAGCCTGCGCGCCGGCTGGTATCTGCGCGTGCTGCAGGAAGGCACGCTGCAGGCGGGTGATAGCGTGACCCTGCTGGAGCGTCCGCATCCCGATTACTCCGTGGCGACACTGCTGGCGCTGATCCGCGACCGCGAAACCCGGCCTGCGCTGCTGGATCCGGTGCTGCAACTGCCACTGCCCGACAGCTGGCGCAAGCTGTTTGCACACCGCCGCGCGGCGGGAGAGGTAGAAGATTGGGCGCGGCGGATGCAGGGGACGGATTAAGCACAGAAAGTCGATGCAACCGCGTCTATTGGCCTATCCGTCAGGCAATACTTTCGACAATGCCGCCTTCCACGCGCAATGCGGCACCGGTAGTGGCACTGGCTTGCGGCGAAGCGGCATACACACAGAGATTCGCCACCTCTTCCGGGCTGGCAAAACGGTGCAGCAAGGTGGAGGGACGGTTTTCCTTGAGAAACAGGCCTTCCATTTCCTCTGCACTGACCCCACGCTCGACAGCCAAATCCGCCATCATCTGGATGGCGCCCTCGGTACGGGTCGGTCCGGGCAGAATGGTATTGACCGTCACGCCGGTACCTGCCAAGACCTTGGCCAAACCACGGGACAGTCCTTGCAAGGCACTCTTGCTCACGCCGTAATGCACCATCTCGGTGGGAATATTCAGCGCCGATTCGCTGGAAATGAACTGGATTCGGCCCCAGCCACGGGCACGCATGCCCTGGGCATAATGGCGGGACAGTCGCACGCCACTCATGATATTGACCTGGAAATAGGTTTCCCACAGGGCATCTTCAATATCAAAAAACTCCCGTGCGCCGTAAATGCCCAGGCCATTCACCAGAATATCGGTTTCGGGCTGCGCCGCAATCAGCGTGGCAATGCCTTCCGGGGTTCCGGGATCACAGGTGACACCACCGGCACTGTCCTGACCCGTCACGGCATGCACTTTGGCCACCGCAGCATTTACCCGCTCCTGATCACGGCCCACCATGGTGACCTGCGCACCGGCTGTGGCCAGACCCGTGGCAATGGCCAATCCGATACCACCGGTAGAACCGGTCACAATGGCTGTTTTTCCTGAAAGATCAATAATCATGATTTGACTCCTGTTGGTATGCGCCGGCTGGCGCCAAAGCAATTGACGGACATCGCGGGCTGCATGCCCGGTGTGTATCCATGGGGTGATCTGGTGCTGCATGAACAGCAGAAACCGGTACAACGCCCCTGCCCATGCAGTATCGGCGCTAACCCCTTGTATGAGAACCTGCTAATATCGTCCAACACTTCGTACTCATAGAAGGAAGTAGAGATGGACCGGATCACCAGCATGCGGGTGTATGTCCAGGCAGCGGCTACTGGCAGCCTGTCTGCCGCCGCCCGCCATCTGGGCATGTCCCCGGCCATGGCCACCAAGCACGTGAATGCCCTGGAGGCGCGGCTGGGCGTCAAGCTGTTTCACCGCACCACCCGGCGCTTGAGCCTGACCGAAGCCGGAGCCAATTACCTGGAGGCCTGCCAGCGTATCCTGCCGGAGATTGATGAAGCCGAAGCGGCCGCCACGTCGCAGCGCATCAAGGCGACCGGCCTGCTGCGCATGAATGTGCCGCTCTCCTTTGGCACCCGCTATGTGGCACCGCTGATGGCCGAGTTCAGTCGCCAGCATCCGGAAGTCGTGGTGGAGCTGGGCTTGAGCGATGCCCAGCTGGATCTGATTGCCGGCAGCTGGGATCTGGCCATTCGCATCGGGCGGCTGGCCAATAGCCCGCTGCAAACGCGGCAACTGGGCAATAGCGGCATGTGTATTTGTGCCGCGCCCGGGTATGTGGCACGCCATGGCGCGCCCCGCACTGTCAGCGAGTTGGCGCAGCACAACTGCCTGAGCTACACCCTGTCTGCCACGCAGCACAAACAGTGGGTTTTCGGCACCCAGGGGGAGATACGGGTGCCCGTGAGCGGCAACCTGCTGGCCAACAATGGCGACGCGCTACTCGCCGCCGCCATCGCCGGCCAGGGCCTGATCTACCAGCCGCACTTCATTGTCTGCGAGGCGGTCAAGCGGGGAGATTTGCTGGTGCTGGAGCTGGACCAGCCCATGGTGGATCTGGCTGGCATTCACGTCCTCTATCCCCCGGACCGCCGTCCGCCCGCCAAGGTGCGGGTCATGATCGATTATCTGGCCAAGACGTTTGAGCGGGTGCCGGCGTGAGGGATATGGTATTTGGGGTTGTGCCAGCTTATAGGCAGAATAACGTAGCCTCCGGCTCCTGTATGCCAAGTGCGACCAGCACTTACTTTGCCAGTTCCCGATACAGATCGTCGAATTCGTCAAGGCTTGCAGCAAAAGCCGTGAGCCTGTCATAAATTTTGTGTGTAAGGCATACCATGTGCAACAGGAGCATGTATGTCAAGCAAAACGAAGTTGAAGAACGCGGCGATTGCCGAGAAGTCTGCCTCGCTGCCAAGCATCCCCGAGGAGTTGCTGGACCAGCTGGTACAGCAAGGCCCAATGACGGCCGCATCGATCCAGGACATGACGATGGCGCTGAAGAAGGCGCTGATCGAACGTGCCTTGGGTGGAGAGCTCAGCCATCATCTGGGATATCCACCGGGGGGTGAGCGGCCAG
>NZ_KB894770.1 GCF_000374625.1 Allobrachymonas chironomi DSM 19884
CAGCTACGACAACGCGCTGGCCGAGACCATCAACGGGCTATACAAGGCCGAACTGATTCATCGCCGGGGCCCCTGGAAGACCAGGGAAGCCGTGGAACTGGCGACCCTGCAATGGGTGCACTGGTTCAACCACGTCCGACTGCTCACGCCGATCGGGGGTATCCCGCCGGCAGAAGCTGAGGCAAACTACTGGAGGCAACTTGCCGACAGCAACACCTTGGCAGAGGTGTCCACTTAAACCAACCAGCCTCCTCGAAACCCGGGGCGGTTCAGGTCAACCTGCCCGGTTATAGTGCTCCCATCACCCACCCCGAAACAAGGAGCAGCCACATGATCGTGACCACCACCCCCAGCATCGAAGGCAAGCGCATCACCCGCTACTGCGGCGTGGTGGCCGGCGAGGCCATTCTCGGTGCCAACGTGTTCAAGGACCTGTTTGCCGGCCTGCGCGACATTGTTGGAGGCCGCTCCGGCATGTACGAGCGTGAGCTGCAGAAGGCGCGTGACATTGCCATGCTGGAATTGCAGCAGAATGCCCAGGCGCTGGGGGCCAACGCCGTGGTCGGCATCGATCTGGATTATGAGGTGCTGGGGCAGGGCAATGGCATGCTGATGGTGTCTGCCAGCGGAACGGCGGTGGTGGTGGAGTAAGCGGGAAGCATCATGTCCATACCCTTCCTGCCAGAGCTTCAGCTCCCCATCATCCAGGCTCCCATGGCCGGCGTCCAGGGCAGTGCCCTGGCCATAGCCGTGTCCAACGCGGGCGGTCTGGGCTCGCTGCCGTGCGCCATGCTCGGCGCAGAGGCACTGCAGCAGGAGCTGGACACCATTCGCCGCCAGACCGATCGCCCGGTCAACCTGAATTTTTTCAGCCACCAGATGCCGGTGCCGGACCCCGCGCGGGCGCGGGCCTGGCAGGGGCTGTTCGGTCGCTACTACCGTGAGCTGGACGTGGAACCCGCAGCAGGCGGGCCCTTGCGCCGGCCGTTTGACCAGGCCACGGCCGATATCGTCTGTGCCTGGCGGCCGCAAGTGGTGAGCTTCCACTTCGGCCTGCCCGATACTGGCCTGCTGGAGCAGGTGCGCAGTTGCGGCGCAAAAATCCTGTCCTCGGCCACCACGGTAGAGGAAGCGCTATGGCTGGAAGCACAAGGCGTAGATGCCATCATCGCGCAAGGCGTGGAGGCGGGAGGGCATCGCGGCATGTTCCTGAGCGATGACATCACGACCCAGATCGGCACCATGGCGTTGCTGCCACAGGTGCTGGATGCCGTGCGGGTACCGGTGATTGCCGCCGGCGGCATTGCCGATGCCCGCGGCGTGAAAGCCGCGCTGGACATGGGTGCGGCGGCGGTGCAGCTGGGCACGGCCTATCTGCTGTGTCCCGAAGCCAGCACCAGCGCACTGCACCGCGCCGCGCTGCAAAGTCCGCTGGCCCGCCATACCGTGCTGACCAATATCTTTTCGGGCCGGCCGGCGCGCGGCATGGTCAACCGCATGGTGCGTGATTTGGGGCCCATGAACCCGCTGGCGCCAGCCTTTCCGCTCGCTACCGCCGCTTCGGCACCGCTGCGTACCAGGGCCGAAAGCCAGGGCAGCCACGATTTCACGCCGCTGTGGTCGGGCCAGAATGCCAGTGCTTGCAAGCCGATTCCTGCTGCCGAGCTGACGCGGGAACTGGTCAGCCTGCTGTAGTGGAAAATCAGGAGTCGCGTTGACGTAAGAGGCAACTAGCATGGGAGCTTTTGACCAACCCGCATCCGCCATGAACCCGATCGAACAGCGTATTGCCGACAGCTTCCAGAAACAGGGCCTGATGACCACACTCGGTGCCGAACTGGTGCTGGTACGCGAGGGCGAAGTCCATATTGCCATGCCCTACAGCAAGCACCTGTCGCAGCAGCAGGGCTTTATCCACGCTGGCGCCGTGACCAGCATCGTGGACAGTGCCTGTGGCTACGCCGGCCTGACCAAGGCTCCCGAAGGCTGCGAAGTGGTCACCGCCGAATTCAAGATCAACCTGCTGCGCCCGGCCATCGGCGACCGCTTTGTGGCCATTGGCAAAGTGCAGAATGCCGGCAAGATGCTCACTGTCTGCACCGGCGAAGTGCATGCGTTTACCGGTGATACCAGCAAGGTGGTGGCATTGATGCAGGCGACCATCGTGAACGTCAAGGTCTGAGGCCGCGCACGGGTACAGTAGAGGCTTGTCATCCACTCCCGCTGATCGCCATGCCCCATGCCACTTCCCAGGTTTCGCCCTGGATTCGCCGTTTCACCCCGCTGATACCTGCTGGCAGCAGCGTACTTGATCTGGCCTGTGGTCGTGGCCGCCACATGCAGTGGCTCGCCAGCCAGGGCCATGCCGTGCTGGGCGTGGACCGTGATGCCGAGGCGCTGCAAAGCGCGCAGCAGTGGGGCCAGACCCTGCACGCTGATCTGGAAGAGGGCAGCCCCTGGCCCTTGCCGGGGCGGCAGTTTGCCGCTGTGGTGGTGACCAACTACCTGTGGCGGCCCTTGTTTCCCGCTCTGCTGGCCAGCGTGCAGCCGGGCGGGGTGCTGTTGTACGAAACCTTTGCCCACGGTAACGCCAGCGTGGGTCGTCCATCCAGTCCGGATTTCCTGTTGCAGCCCGGAGAGTTGCTGCAGGTGCTGCGCGAGGCCGGCCCGGAATGGCGCGTGGTGGCCTATGAGGATGGTTTTCTGTCCGAGCCGGAGCGCTTTGTACAGCGCGTGGCTGCGGTACGGGAAGAGTCGCAGCAGGAGCCGGTGCGCTACCCCTTGCAGGCCGATGTCGCCTGAGGGCTGGTCATGGAGTTTCTGAAAACCCTGGGCCTGTTTGCCGCCACCGCCGTGGTAGAAATCGTTGGCTGCTATCTGCCCTGGCTCTGGCTGCGCCAGGGGCATACCGCCTGGCTGCTGTTGCCGGCCGCCTTGAGCCTGGCACTTTTTGCCTGGCTGCTGACGTTGCATCCGCAAGCCTCTGGCCGTGTCTATGCAGCCTATGGTGGCGTTTACATCAGTGTGGCGCTGCTCTGGCTGTGGCAGGTCGACGGCATCCGACCGGCATGGACAGACTGGGCGGGTATCGGCCTGTGTCTGGCTGGCATGCTGGTGATCATGTTCGGGCCGCGTACGGCCTGAGTCGTCAGCGGCTGGTTGCCATGTCGCTGGCCTGCAGCGCGTTTTCCACCAGCGCTGGCGCAATCAGCCAGCCATGGCGGAACAGGCCATTGATGCGGGTCAGGCCATCGGTCACCTGGATCAGCGGCATGTTGTCCGGCAGGGCCGGGCGCAGATTGCTTTCCGTATGGATCACGCGGGCTTCGGTCAGCTCGGGCAGCACCGCATGCGCTGCTGCGAGCAGTTCCACCGTGCTGCGCAGGCTGACCGGGCTGCGGTCTTCGCTCTCGATTTCGCTGGCACCCACCACGATCAGGTCGCCGGGGCGCGGCACCACATAGACGCGGTGGCGCGGGTGCATCAGGCGCACCGGGCGGTGCAGTTCCACACCCGGGGCATGCAGCCAGAACACCTCGCCACGCACGCCGCGCGTGCGCTGGTCGGGCAGGGCGCTGTCGGCCGGCAGCGGCTGGACAAAGTGCGCATCGGCTGTGCCCGTGTTGCCTGTGCCGCGGTTGTCCTCACGTGCGCCCAGTCCGCGCACGTCAAATACCCAGTCAAAGCGTTCGCCATCGATCTGGTGCGCATCGATCTGGTGCGCTGTTGTACCCCAGCGGAAATCCGCTCCCAGCGCGGCGGCCGCATGGGCCAGACCCAGCAGCGCCTCGACGGTATGGATCTGTCCTTCCTGCTTCAGCATCCAGCCGCGCAGCTGGCGGGCAATGCCTGGCTCCAGCGCCTGCAGCTCGGCGGCAGTCAGCGGCGTGGCCAGTGGCGTCTGCTGACCGGCGGGCGCCTTGCTCTGCAGCCCGCCCAGCATGCGCTGCGCCGCGCCCATGTCGGTGCCGTGCGCCAGCAGCAGGCTGCCGCGTTGTGCAAAAAAGACAGATTGTCCGTGCGTAGCCAGCTGCTCCACCACCTGTTGCCACAGGCGGATGCTGCGCCAACCCAGATCGGCCAGCGCCCAGTTGGCACACTCCAGCTCGGCCAGCGGGCTCAGCATGCCGGCGGCGGTAAAGCCTGCCGCACGTGGCTGGTCGTAGTCCGGTGCCGGTCCGCAGGCCGGGTCGAATACCGTGACCTGATGGCCAGCAGCGGCCAGCTGCCAGGCCAGCAGCCGTCCCAGTACGCCGGCCCCGGCAATGCCGATGCGCGCAGGTACCTGCAGCGTGGCGGAAGAGGAGGCGGCGGACAGCGGGGCGGTGTGATTCGTTTGCATGCCGGGGATTATCCCAAGCAGGATGCGCCGCGTCTTGTCCAAGGGCAAGAAAACACCACGCCAGCCATAAAAAACGGCCTGCGGGCAACAGCACCGCAGGCCGGAATGCTCGCAGACTAAGCTGCCAGCAGAGGGGATCAAGCCTGAGCCGTGAATTCCTTGTAGGCGGCCAGCGCGTTGGATGCGTACATCAGGGACGGGCCGCCGCCCATGTAGACGCACATGCCCAGCGTTTCCTCGATTTCCGGCAGCGTGGCACCCAGGCGCACCAGCGCCTTCATGTGGAAGCCGATGCAGGCATCGCAGTGCGAGGCCACGCCGAGTGCCAGCGCGATCAGTTCCTTCTGCTTTTCGCTCAGGGCACCGTCACGCGTGGCGGCAGCGGCCATCTCGTTGAATGCCTTCATCAGGTCCGGCTGGTCGGCACGCATGGTGGCCAGGCCGGCCGAGATGTCCTTGATATGGCTCTTGTACTCGGGGATGCTCATGGGGGACCTCCTGGATGACCGGATTACTTCTTCATCGGGCAGGTGTTGGCGCCGATCAGCTTGTAGGCCGGGCAGAAGCGGAACAGGCCGGTCAGCAGCGGCAGCAGGCCAATCCAGGCCCAGTTGCTGCCGACATAGCCCAGCAGCTGGGGCGCACCCAGGATCAGGGCCAGACCAACCACGATGCGCAGGATGCGATCAATACCACCGACGTTCATAGCGTTCTCCTAGAAGGGAAATAATTTATCAAAGTATATAGTAAAAGCCACAAAAAAGGCAGGTGGGTTGCACCTGCCTTGCGACTTATCAGCCTTGCTGGGCGTCTACCGGTACGTAGATCTCGCCGCCACCGGCCTTGAACTCGGCACTCTTTTCGGCCATGCCTTTTTCCTGTTCTTCCTTCAGGGCGGCGTAATCGCGCACTTCCTGGGAAATCTTCATGCTGCAGAACTTGGGACCGCACATGGAGCAGAAGTGCGCCACCTTGCTGCTGTCCTTGGGCAGCGTCTCGTCGTGGAAGGCGAGTGCCGTATCCGGGTCCAGGCTCAGGTTGAACTGGTCCATCCAGCGGAATTCGAAGCGTGCCTTGCTGATCGCCGAGTCGCGCGCGCGGGCACCCGGATGGCCCTTGGCCAGATCGGAGGCGTGCGCGGCAATCTTGTAGGCGATGATGCCCTGCTTCACGTCATTGCGGTCCGGCAGGCCCAGGTGCTCCTTGGGCGTTACGTAGCACAGCATGGCGGTGCCCATCCAGCCGATCATCGCCGCGCCAATCGCGCTGGTGATGTGATCGTAGCCCGGCGCAATGTCGATCGTCAGCGGGCCCAGGGTGTAGAAGGGCGCCTCGTGGCAATGCTTGAGCTGCTCTTCCATGTTGGCCTGGATCATGTGCATCGGCACGTGGCCCGGGCCTTCGATCATGGTCTGCACGTCGTGCTTCCAGGCGATCTGCGTCAGCTCGCCCAGCGTGCGCAGTTCGGCAAACTGCGCTTCGTCGTTGGCGTCGTCGTTGGAGCCGGGGCGCAGGCCGTCGCCCAGGCTGAAGCTCACGTCATAGGCCTTCATGATCTCGCAGATCTCTTCGAAATGCGTGTACAGGAAGTTTTCCTTGTGGTGGGCAATGCACCACTTGGCCAGGATAGAGCCGCCGCGGCTGACAATGCCGGTACGGCGATTCGCCGTCAGGTGGATATAGGGCAGGCGCACGCCGGCGTGGATGGTGAAGTAGTCCACGCCTTGTTCAGCCTGCTCGATCAGCACATCGCGGTAGATGTCCCAGGTCAGGTCTTCGGCAATGCCGCCGACCTTTTCCAGCGCCTGGTAGATCGGCACGGTACCGATCGGCACCGGGCTGTTGCGGATGATCCAGTCCCGCGTGGTGTGGATGTTCTTGCCGGTGGACAGGTCCATCACGGTGTCGGCACCCCAGCGGATCGACCAGACCAGCTTCTCCACTTCTTCCTCGATGCTGGAAGTCACGGCGGAGTTGCCGATGTTGGCGTTGATCTTGGTCAGGAAGTTGCGGCCGATGATCATCGGCTCGATTTCCGGGTGGTTGATGTTGGCCGGGATGATGGCGCGGCCACGGGCCACCTCGTCACGCACGAATTCGGGCGTGATGATCTTCGGGATGCTGGCACCCAGGCCGTTGCCCTTCAGGCGCATTTCGCGGTTCAGGTCGGACTGGTACTCGGCCATCCACTCGCGCTTGCCGTTTTCGCGGATCGCGATGAATTCCATCTCGGGCGTGATGATGCCCTGGCGCGCATAGTGCATCTGCGTCACGTTGCCGCCGGCCTTGGCGCGGCGCGGCTGGCGCTGCAGTGCCGCGGCTTCACGGCGCAGCACCTCGATGCGCTCGGCATCGCGTTCGTCCAGCTTGCCGCCATCGTCCAGGATGTGGTGCAGGCGGCCTTCGTAGCTTTCGGTGTCGCCACGGGCCTCGATCCACTGCTGGCGCAGCGCCGGCAGGCCGTGGCGCACGTCGATCTGCGCCTGCGGGTCGGTGTAGGGGCCGGAGGTGTCGTAGACGGTGACGAGCTCGCCATTGGTCAGCGCGATTTCGCGCATGGGCACGGCCACGCCGGGTTGCTGGCCGGCCTGCAGGACCTTGCGCGAGGCAGGCAGCGGGTCACGCGTCAGGGTGAGCAGCTGGTTCAGGTCTGCCGGGGGCTGGGGGATGGTATCGGGCGCGTTCATGGCGGGTCTCCAGAGGGTAAAACAGTGCTCCGGAGGGCTGGCCAGATGTTCGCGCGGGGCGCGCCTTGCCAAGGCAAGGGGAGGGCAGCTTGCTCTTCTTACGCCGGTATGAGCCGGGTCAAGTTCGCGGGTTCGGCCTGTCAGCCATCTCAGCCTGCCTATCGGTATCAGCGATAGGCACACACCCCGGAGCAGATGTGCCATTGTAGGCAGATTCCATCGGCCGGTCATAGCTGGGGCTATCCCCCAGCCCGGCGCGCTTGCTTTTGCCGCTATTGCCCCCATGCCATGGGTATTGCCTGCCAGTCTTGCGGCTGGCGCTATCATTCGCTTTTGCCTACAGGATTCCCTGCATGACTGCCCCTTCCCTGTCCCCCCAGATTCCGGATGCCGCTGCCACGTTGCAGCTGCAGCTCAATGGCGAGCCGCTCAGCCTGCCGGCCGGCAGCACGCTGCAGGACCTGCTGCTGGCGCGCGGGCTGGATCCGGCCAGTCACGCCACTGCCGTCAACGGCAGCTTCGTGGCACGCGATGCGCGCCCGGCACACCTCCTGCAGCCCGGCGATGCCGTGACCTGCTTCCAGGCGATTGTGGGAGGTTGAGCCATGAGCTGGCAGATAGGCGATGTGACGCTGGAAAGCCGTTTTTTCCTGGGTAGCGCCGGCTACCCATCCCCCGAAGTGCTGCGCCAGTCGATCCTGGCATCGGGCGCACAGGTAGTGACGCTGGGGCTGCGCCGCCAGCTCGGCATTGACCGCAATGCCCAGTCCGACAACGGCTTTGTCGATGTCGTGCGCAGCACCGGCGTGCATCTGCTGCCGAATACCGCCGGTTGCCGCAGCGCGCGCGAGGCTGTCACGCTGGCGATGATGTCGCGCGAACTGCTGGGCACGCACTGGATCAAGCTCGAGGTGATTGGCGACGAGCAGACGCTGCAACCCGATCCCTGGGAGCTGGTGCAGGCGGCCGAGGAGCTGGTGCGCAATGGTTTCGAAGTCTTCCCGTACTGCACCGATGATCTGGTCAGCTGCCAGCGCCTGCTCGACGTCGGCTGCCGCATCCTGATGCCCTGGGGCGCGCCGATCGGTTCCGGCCAGGGCCTGATCAACCCCTGGGCCTTGCGCACGCTGCGTGCACGCTTGCCGGATGTACCGCTGGTGGTCGATGCCGGCATCGGCGCTCCTTCGCACGCCGCGCAGGCGATGGAACTGGGCTACGACGCCGTGCTGCTCAACTCCGCCGTGGCGCAGGCACATGACCCGGTGAAGATGGCGGCTGGCTTCCGCGACGCGGTGGCCGCAGGCCGTGCCGGCTTCGAGGCTGGCATCATCCAGCCGCAAGCCATGGCGGTGGCCAGCACGCCAGTAACCGGTCGTCCTTTCATTCTTTGATCCTGATCGGGATGAATGGTTGATTTGACGGACTATTGATAGACATGAGCAAGGCTTTCACGCGCGAAACCGATCGCGACGACGATGACGACCAGGACGATGCGCTGCCAGCGTTGCCGGCCGGCATCAAGAACTACATGACGCCGCAAGGCTATGCCCGGCTACGAGCCGAACTGATGCAGCTGATCGACGAAGAGCGCCCGAAGGTCGTCGATATCGTGCACTGGGCCGCGAGCAATGGCGACCGCTCGGAAAACGGCGATTACCTCTATGGCAAGAAGCGCCTGCGCGAGATCGACCGTCGCATCCGTTTCCTGACGCGCCGGCTCGAACGTGCCGAAGTGGCCGATCCCAGCGTGCACCATGGTGGTGACCAGGTGTTCTTTGGCGCCACCGTCACCTATGCGGATGAAGAGGGCGCAGAAAACACCATCACCATCCTCGGCGTGGACGAGGTCGACAACCTGCAGGGCCAGGTCAGCTGGGTAGCGCCGATCGCACGCGCCTTGTTGCGTGCCCGCGTGGGTGACAGCGTGCAGTTGCGCACGCCGGCTGGCGTGCAGGAGATCGAGGTGATCGACGTGCAGTATCCGGCCCCGGCCGCGGAAACGTGAACTGCGCCCCCAATCTGCAAGTGCAGGTTACGCAGCCGCGTGTCCGCTGGGGCTGCTGTTGCATCTGCTTGCAGCCCCGGCGCTGTCCGTGCCATAGTCAGGGCAATGCCAGCCGTTGGTAACGACTGGCATCGTCATATCCATATGTTGTAGAAAGGTGATTTTGTGATGAACGCTCCCGTCCGCTTCCTGCTGCCCGCCCTGATGGCCGCCGTGCTGGCCGCCTGTGGACAGAACACTTCCGGCACGGCTCCGGCAGCTTCGGCCCCGGCAGAGGCGGCCTCCGTGCCGGCTTCTGCCGCCGTGGATACCGCCAGCAGCCCGTTGAGCGCAGCCTCGGAAGCCGAACTGCATGTCGGCTCCGACGATCTGCCCAGCATCCTGGAGCTGTCCAGCCAGGATGGCGACAAGCTGACGCTGCAGCTGATCACGGTCCACGACGAACAGCTCAAGGATGAGCAGCACTTTGCCAAACTGCAGAAAAGCGATGGCACCGAGATCGAGCTGAGCAAGGTGGCTGAAGAAAACGGCCTGCCGGTCTATTCCGGCGAAAAGGACAAGAAGGTCTTTGTCATCACCGGCCTGGGCGATGACCGCTATCAAGTGGTGGAAGACGAAGGCAAGCCGGTGATTTACAGCCCGAGCCGCTGATCCGGGCGCGGCTGACAACCGGCTGGCGCGGTACCGTCCTGGCGCTGTCAGCAGTGTCAGGCCGACTTCACCCGCGTAGCCCGGATCGTCGCCGGCAGCCGGCGCACGGCACGCATCACGCGCGCCAGGTGCACGCGGTCGCGCACCTGCAGGATCAGGCGCAAGTCCATTACTTCCTGTTGGATGTCGTCGGACATGCTGATATAGACGATGTTGGCATCGGCCTGGGCAATGGCGCTGGTTACGTTGGCCACCGAGCCGACGCGGTTGTGGATGGTCACCGTGATGGCGGTCAGGAAGCGCTGCGGCAGGTGCTCGGCCCATTCGACCTGGACGAAGCGCTCGCTGTCCTTGACCTGCAGGCGCTTGCCGTTCGGGCATTCGGCAGTGTGCACCACCAGACCTTCGCCGCGACTCAGGTAGCCGACGATATCGTCGCCCGGCAGCGGGTGACAGCAGGAGGCGTACTGCACGGATGATTTCTCGCTGCCGTCCAGCGTGATCACCTGCTGCAGCATCGGGTCTTCGCCGCCAAAGCGCTGCATGCTCATCAGCACCGCATCGGGGCGCTCGCCCAGTTCTGTCATCAGCTGCGCCAAGTGCTTGGCCACCACGCTGGTGATGCGCTTGCCCTGGCCAATATCGATCAGCAGCTCGTCCAGGCTCTTGGTGTTGGCCTGTTGCAGCACCTTGTCCCAGACATCCTGCTGTGTGGCCGGCTCGGGCAGATGCTCCAGGCCCTCGGCACGGTAGGCCTGCTGCAGCAGGCGCAGACCAAGCGAACGTGCTTCTTCGCGTGACTGCACTTTCAGGTGGTTGCGGATGCGCGAACGCGCACGCGCCGTGCGCACAAAACTCAGCCAGGCCGGGTTCGGCTTGGAGCCTTCCTCGGTATGCACTTCCACGCGGTCGCCGCTGACCAGTTCGGTGCGCAGCGGAGCCTCACGGTTGTTGATGGTGCAGGAGACGGCCTGGTCACCCACATCGCTGTGGATGGCATAGGCAAAATCGATCACGGTGGCACCACGCGGCAGTGACATGATGCGGTTCTTGGGCGTGAACACGAACACGTCGTCGGGCAGCACGTTCAGGCGCACGTGGTCCAGGAATTCATGCGAATCCAGCGTTTCTTTCTGGATATCGAGCAGGTTCTTCAGCCAGTTGGCCGGTTTGCCGGCCGCCTTGTCCTGCTGTGCCTGGGCTGCCTGCTCCGGGCTCTTGTACTGCCAGTGCGCGGCGACGCCGGTTTCGGCCACCAGGTGCATCGCTTCGGTGCGCATCTGGAATTCGATATGCACGCCGGCCGGGCCGACCAGGGTGGTATGCAGCGACTGATAGCCGTTGTCCTTGGGGATCGCGATGAAATCCTTCAGGCGCTGCGGCATCGGCTTGTAGAGTGAATGCAGGATGCCGAGCGCCAGGTAGCAGTCGGAGTTGGTCGGCACGATGATGCGGAAACCGAAGATGTCGTAAAGCTGGGCAAAGCTCTGCTTTTTCTTGTCCATCTTGCGGTAGATGGACAGGATGGTTTTCTCGCGCGTGAAGATGCGGGCATTCAGGCCGGCAGCGGCAAAGGCGGCTTCCACCGTACCTTGCACTTCCTGCACCAGATGGCGGCGGCGGCTGCGTGCGCGCTCGATCGCCTTGCTCAGCGTGCGGTAGCGCCAGGGATGCAGGTACTTGAAGGAGAGGTCTTCCAGCTCGCGGTAGGTGTTGTTCAGGCCCATGCGGTTGGCAATGGGCGCGTAGATTTCCAGTGTCTCGGTGGCGATGCGCATCTGCGCGTCACGCTTCATGTCGTCCATGGTGCGCATGTTGTGCGTGCGGTCGGCCAGCTTGATCAGGATCACGCGCACATCGTCGGCCATGGCCAGCAGCATCTTGCGGAAGGATTCGGCCTGGTTTTCCTGACGGCTGCTGAACTGCAGCTTGTCCAGCTTGGTCACGCCATCCACCAGATGCGCCACGGAGGCGTTGAAATCCTCGGTGATCTGGATCTTGGTGACACCGCAGTCTTCCATGGTGTCGTGCAGCAGGGCAGCCATCAGCGTGCTGGAATCGAGCTTCCACTCGGCGCACAGCGCGGCCACCGCGATCGGGTGGGTGATGTAGGGCTCGCCACTCTTGCGCGTCACGCCCAGGTGGGCCTGGTCGGCGAACTTGTAGGCATTACGAACCTGTACCACCTCATCGGGTGGCAGGTAATCCAGTTTCTCGAGCAGGCCGGCAAAGCTGGCGGCAGAGGCAATTTCAGCAGGCGAATTCATGGTGTCTCGGCTCACGATTTTTCAGCGTAGGCAGGACATTCCATGTTAACCGAGATGTTACCTGACTGTCATGAAGCTCAGGGTTAACCGAATGGAATGTTGCGCTGCAGCATATTTTCAACGGGCGCAAAAAAGGCATCTCAGCGGATGCCTTGTGGTGCGTCGGACCTGAGGGGATCAGGTCGGCACTTTCTTGAGCATTTCCAGGCCCACGTGGCCGTCGGCGATTTCACGCAGGGCGGTCACGGCCGGCTTGTTGCGGCTTTCGAGCTTGGCGGCGTGGCCCTGGCTCAGCATGCGGGCGCGGTAGGTGGCGGCCAGTACCAGCTGGAAACGGTTGGGGATTTTCTCGAGGCTGTCCTCGGCGGTGATGCGTGCCATGAAGCGATTACTCCGGATCGGTGATGTGCAGGGCGGCGAAGGTATCAGCCTTGGCGCGGCGCTGCGAAGCGTACTTGAGTCGCTGGGCGTGCACGATGGTCTTGAGATCAAAAAGTGCACGCTCGAACAATTCGTTGATTATAACGTAATCGAAAGATTTCGCCTGCGCCAGTTCGGTGCGCGCATTGAGCAGGCGCTGCTCGATGGTGTCGGTGCTGTCTTCGCCCCGGCGTTCCAGGCGGGCGCGCAATTCTTCCCAGCTGGGCGGCATGACAAAAACCAGCACCGCCTGCGGGAAGATCTGCTTGACCTGCAGGGCGCCCTGGTAGTCGATTTCGAGCAGGGCATCTTCGCCCTTGGCCAGACGGTCGATCACGGCCTGGCGCGAGGTGCCGTAGCGGTTGCCATGCACTTGCGCCCATTCCAGGAACTGGCCATCGGCAGCCATTTGCGCGAAGCGTTCGGTATCGACAAAGTGGTATTCGCGGCCATCCACTTCCTGACCGCGCGGGGCGCGCGTGGTGTGGGAAATGGAGGCGCGCACGCCACTGTCCACTTCCATCAGGGCGCGTACCAGGCTGGACTTGCCGGCCCCGCTGGGGGCGGCTACCACATAGAGATTGCCGGGGAAATCTGTGTTCTGCATGTCGGGGTTCGGAAATTACTCGATGTTCTGTACCTGCTCGCGCATCTGCTCGACCAGCACCTTCATGTCCATGGCAATGCGCGAGGTCTCGCTGGAGGCGGACTTGGAGCCCAGGGTATTGGCTTCGCGGTGCAGCTCCTGGATCAGGAAATCCAGGCGCTTGCCGAGTTCGCCGCCTTTTTTCAGCAGCTCCTCGATGGTGTCCAGGTGCGATTGCAGGCGGGTCAGCTCTTCGGCCACATCGATGCGCAGGGCAAAGGCGGCGGCTTCGGCCAGGGCACGGTCCTGGGCGGCATCGCGTGAGACGCTGCTGGCATTGTTGCCGGCCTGCAGCGCGTCCTTCCACTTGTCGAGGAAGCGCTGGCGCTGGGCTTCGACCACCTGCGGAATCAGGGGTTCGGCTTCGGCAGCGAGCAGGCGCAGTTGCTGCACGCGCTGCAGCAGGCTGTCGGCCAGCTGCCGGCCTTCGGTTTCGCGCGCTTCACGCAGTTGCTCCAGCAACTGGTCGGCTGCCTGCTGGACCCAGGGGCGCAGCTCGGCTTCGGGCAGGCTGGACTGGGAGGCCGGGCTCAGGCGCAGCACATCGGCCACGCTCAGCGGGGTGGCATCGGGCAGCCAGTTGCGGATGCTGTCCTGGGCGCTGGCCAGTTTCTGCAGCAGCAGTGCACCAGGTACCTGCAGCTGGTCGGGCAGGGCACCGGTGCGCTCCAGGCTGGCGCGCAATTCGACCTTGCCGCGACGCAGCTGCTTTTGCAGCTGTTCGCGCAGGGTGTTTTCATAGGGACGCAGCTCGTCCGGCAGGCGGAAGTGCAGATCCAGGAAGCGGCTGTTGACCGAGCGCACTTCGAGGCTCAGGCGCCAGGGGGAGGGGGGAGTCTCACCGTTGTCGGCAGGCGGTGTGCTCGGTGTGGATTGCAGGCTGGCGTAACCTGTCATGCTGTAAACTGGCATGGAATATCTCTCTGGCAGGGGAGGGCCTGACCATATGGCCGGCAATGGTGCAGTATATACGGCAGCATCGCCCGCCGGCTGGCTCCTGCTCCTGCCCGTCCCGCTTTTTCTCCGCATTGATCCATGACACATACTGCTTCCCGTCCTGCAGGTCGTACCCCTGACCAGCTGCGCCCGGTGCGCATCACGCGCCACTTCACCATGCACGCCGAAGGCTCGGTGCTGGTGGAATTTGGTAATACCAAGGTGCTGTGCACCGCCAGTGTGGAAGAAAAGGTGCCGCCGTTCCGTCGCGGCAGCGGCGAAGGCTGGGTCACGGCCGAGTACGGCATGCTGCCGCGTTCCACCCACACGCGTTCCGATCGCGAAGCGGCGCGTGGCAAGCAGTCCGGTCGTACCCAGGAAATCCAGCGCCTGATTGGTCGCTCGTTGCGTGCCGTGTTCGACCTGGCCAAGCTGGGTGAACGCAGCATCGTGCTGGATTGTGACGTGCTGCAGGCCGATGGCGGCACGCGCACGGCAGCCATCACCGGAGCCTATGTGGCCGCCTGCGATGCCGTCAACAGCCTGATCCGCAGCGGCAAGCTGAGCACCAGCCCGGTGATCGAGGCGGTGGCGGCCGTATCGGTTGGCGTGGTCGGCGGTGTGCCGATGCTGGACCTGGAATACGTGGAAGACGTGGCCTGCGATACCGACATGAACGTGGTCATGACCGGTGCCGGCCGCTTCATCGAGGTGCAGGGGACGGCCGAAGGCGCGCCCTTCAGCCGCGCCGAGCTGGACCAGCTGCTGGCCCTGGCCGAAAAGGGCATTCTGGAATTGCAAGCGCTGCAGGCGCAGGCGCTGGCGGAGTAAGCCGGCATGAAAATCGTTCTGGCCTCCAACAACCAGGGCAAGTTGGCCGAGCTGCAGGCGCTGTTTGGCGAGCTCGGGGTGGAGCTGGTGCCGCAGGCGGCGCTGGGCATTCCCGAAGCCGAGGAGCCTTATCACACCTTTCTGGAAAACGCCCTGACCAAGGCGCGCCATGCCAGCCGGCACAGCGGCCTGCCGGCCATTGCCGACGATGCCGGCCTGTGCGTCGATGCCTTCGAGGGCCAACCCGGCGTGCAGACGGCGTATTACGCCACGCAGTTCGGCTACGCCAAGAGCGATGAGAACAATGTGCGTGCGCTGCTGGAGCAGATGCAGGGGGTCGACCAGCGCCGCGCCGCCATGGTCAGCACGCTGGTGGCGGTGCGTTCGCCCGATGACCCGGAACCGCTGGTGGCCGTAGGTCGCGTGGTGGGCGAGATTGCGCGCGAGCCCATGGGCGAGGAAGGCTTTGGTTTTGATCCGGTGATGTGGATTCCGGCGCTGGGCAAGACGCTGGCCCAGGTCACGCCCGAACACAAGAACCGGCTCAGCCACCGTGGCCAGTCCTCACGCAAGATGCTGGAATTGCTGCGTGAATCCTGGCTGTCCGACAGCCGCGACGCCTGATGAGCAGCATCCCGCCCATCCTGAGCGAGGCCGGCCAGGGCTTGCCCGCCGTGCAGGACTACCTGCGCCCGGGCAGCCTGCAGCTGGGCAGCCAGCCGCCGCTGAGCCTGTACGTGCATCTGCCCTGGTGCCTGAAGAAATGCCCGTATTGCGATTTCAACTCGCACGGTCTGCAGGGCGAGCTGCCCGAAGCGGAATACAGTGCTGCCCTGCTGGCAGACCTGCAGCAGTCGCTGCCCCTGATCTGGGGCCGGCGCGTGGAAAGCATTTTTTTTGGCGGCGGCACGCCCAGCCTGTTTTCACCGGAGGCGCTGGCCACGTTGATCAGCCAGTTTCGTGCGCTGCTGCCCTTGTCGCCGATGTGCGAGATCACGCTGGAAGCGAATCCCGGCACGTTCGAGCGGGAGCGCTTTGCTGCCTTTGCGCAGGCTGGCGTGACGCGCCTGTCGATCGGGGTGCAGAGCTTTCAGGACCGCTATCTGCAGGTGCTGGGCCGGGTACATGACCGCGCCCAGGCACTGGCCGCGGTCGAGGAGGCTGCGCGCAGTTTTGCTACCTTCAACCTGGACCTGATGTACGCCTTGCCCGGGCAGAGCCTGGCCGAGCTGGAGCAGGATTTGCAGCAGGCGCTGGCGTTTGCGCCGCCGCACATCAGCATCTACCACCTGACGGTGGAGCCGAACACCTATTTCGCCAAGTACCCGCCGGCCGGTCTGCCGGATGACGACCTGGCCTACGCCATGCTGGACCTGCTGAGCGAGCGCACGGCGCAGGCCGGCATGCAGCGCTATGAGGTATCGGCCTATGCCAGGCCTGGCCATGGCTGTGTGCACAATCGCAATTACTGGGAGTTTGGCGACTATCTCGGCATCGGGGCCGGCGCACATGGCAAGCTGAGTTTTCCGCATCGCGTGGTACGCCAGGTGCGCGTGCGCGATCCGGGCCGCTACATGCAGCTGGCGCAGCAGGGTACGCCGGTGGCGCAGCAACACGAGGTGGCGCGCGAGGATCTGCCTTTCGAGTACATGCTGAATGCCTTGCGTCTGCGTGACGGCTTTGCCCTGGCCGATTTCAGCGCCCGGACCGGCCTGCCGCTGACGGTGATCCAGGCCCCGCTGGAAGAGGCCGAGCGCCGTGGCTGGATCGAACGTGATCTGGCGCGTGTCTGGCCGACCGTACAGGGTTTTGATTTTCTCAGTGACCTGCAGGAGCTGTTCCTGCCGGATTGAGCCACGCCGTGCTCAGGGCTTGTGGCTGTCTTCTTCGCAGTCGTGGCACAGGCCGTGCACGGACAGCGTGATGTCGGTGCTGTGCAGGCCTTTCTGCTGCAGCCGGGCATTGAGCTGTTCCAGCAGCGCCGGCAGCTGCGGATCGTCCGGCAGCGCGGTCAGCGAATGGCATTGTTCGCATTCAAAAAAACCCGATGGTGCCGATTGCGCCAGCGTGAAATGGGCCGTGCGGCCGCTGTCCTGGATGCGTGTCAGCAGGCCGGCCTGCATCAATCGGTCCAGCACTCGGTACAGCGTGACACGGTCCACCGGCTGGCCACTGCCATCGGTCTGCAGGGCCTGCATGATGGATTCGTGCGAGCCCGGAGCACTGCTGGCCTCCAGCAGCAGCAGCACGCGCAGCACATCACGCGTGGCACGCAGGCCGCGCGCGCGCACCAGCTCGGCCCAGCGCGTGGCGGGCGGCAGATGGGAGGTGGCGGAGGGGCTACTCATGGTGCAGTGCTGGAATCGGCGGGCTGGCGGTGCCAGCCCCACATGTCCGAACTATAGCAAAAGCGCTGTCAGCTGCCTGCCTTGCGCAAGGGGCTGCGCAGGGCCAGCTCCTGCAGGTAATCCTGCATGCCCAGGCTTTCGCGATCGAGAAAGCGCTGGACCGCATCGGCAAACGCCGGGTGTGCCAGCCAGTGTGCACTGGCGGTCGGGCAGGGCAGCAGGGCGCGGGCCATCTTGTGTTCGCCCTGGGCACCGCCTTCAAAGCGTTGCACACCATGGGCGATACACCACTGCAGCGGCTGGTAGTAGCAGGCATCGAAATGCAGGCAATCGACCCGCCGCAGTGCGCCCCAGTAGCGGCCATAGGCTACCTGCGGCTGGCCGGCGGCATCCAGCTGCAGGCCGATCAGGCTGCAGGCGATCGGCTGGCCGTGCTGCTCGGCGATGAACAGCAGCCAGTGCTCCGGCATGGCCTGTGCCATGGCGGCGAAGAACTCCGGTGTCAGATAGGGGGCGTTGCCGTGCTCCAGATAGGTGCGCTCGTAGCAATGGTAGAAGAACTGCCAGTCCTGCGGCGCGATGTCGCGTCCGCGCGCCCAGCGGAAGCAGACGCCGGCCTGTGTCACCTTGCGCTGCTCGGCGCGGATTTTCTTGCGCTTGTCCTGCGTCAGGCTGGCGAGGAAATCGTCAAAGCTGTGCCAGTCGGTGGCATCCGGCTGCAGCTGGCTGCGGTTCTGCCAGTGGAACTGCACGCCATCACGCAGCATCAGGCCCTGTGTTGCAGCGCAGGCCAGATCGGCCTCGTCGCCCAGCAGCAGGTGCAGGCTGGAGAGCGCGTTGTCATCGGCCCAGGCCACGGCCAGCTGCAGCAGGGCCTGACGCCAGGCGTCGGACCGGGCAAGCAGACGGCTGCCAGGCACCGGCGTGAACGGCACGCCGATCACCGCCTTGGGGTAGTAGTCCAGACCGTGTTCGGCATAGGCGCGCGCCCAGGCCCAATCGAATACGTATTCGCCGTAGGAGTGCGACTTGAGATAGAGCGGGCAGGCCGCCATCAGCTGCCCGTGCTGCCACAGCGCCAGGAATTGCGCTTGCCAGCCGCTGTCTGCCACGGCGCTGCCGCTGGCGTGCAGGGCCTGCAGATAGGCATGGCGCATGAAGGGCGTGGGCGCGGCCTGGCAGGCCAGCAGCGCATCCCAGTCGGCAGCCGGAATCTGCATCGGAGCCGATGCCAGCTGCAGTCGCAACGCACCCTGGCACGCGGTCAGCGCTGACAGGGCGGCGGTTGTTTGTGCGCCATAATTGGCCAGAGAGGGTCCGGTTGCCAAGGCATCCGCCGGCCTGATGGAAGCTTGCTGCTGATTCGACATGGCCCCAATTATCCGATTCCCCCACTTGCCAATGCCCGGACAGGGTCTTGCCGGAGTGCAGCCATGAGCCTGCCGCATTCCCGTTTGCAACAGTTCAGCACCGCGCAGGCGATCCAGCTGCTGGAAGCACAAGGACCGCTCGATGATGCCCAGGCCCTGCGGCAGGCCCATGAGCAAAGCACCGATCGCAGTACGCGCGTGCTCTGGCGCGCCTGGCTGCTGGGCGAGCGCCTGGGGCTGCCCCAGGCCTGGCAGCACTGGCGCAGCACGGCAGGCTGGGTCATGCTGGGGCTGGCCTTGCTGATGTTGCTGTCGTCCTGGGGGGCGGCGCAGACCGTGCTGGGGCAGGGGCGCAGCATCAATGCCGTGGCGGCTTTCGTGACCCTGCTCGGGCCGCATCTGCTGATGCTGCTGTTCTGGTTATTGGGGCTGGTACTGTTGCGCAAGCCGCAAGGCGGGGCGCTGCTGGGCACGTTGGCCATGCAGCTGACGGCACGCCTGCCGCTGCAGCGCGGCCCGCAGGCGCTGGCGTTGTTCCAGGGCCTGACTCGCACGCTGCAGCAGCAGCGCATCGGCACCTGGTTCTACGGCGCCATCAGCCACGGCATCTGGGTGCTGTGCTTCGTGCTCATGCTGCTGGCGCTCTGGTTCGGCTTTTCCTTTCACGCCTACCGCCTGAGCTGGGAGACCACCATCCTCAGCGATGACTTTTTCCGCGGCTTCGTCCATCTCACCGGCTGGCTGCCATCGCAGCTCGGTTTTCCGCTGCCCGATGCCGCTGCGGTACATGCCGCCGGTCTGGGCGAGGGCGGCGACCAGCGTGCCTGGGCCTGGTGGCTGATGGGCTGCGTGCTGGTCTATGGCCTGACTCCGCGGCTGCTGCTGGCGTTGCTCTGCCTGCTGGCCTGGCGCTGGGCGCAGTCGCGTCTGCAGGTGGATGCGGGCGATCCTTATGTACGCCGCCTGCTGGCGCGTTTTGAGGCGCTGGACCCGCCACCGCAAGTGCTCGATCCGGAGCGTGCCGCGCCGGCGCAGCCGTCGCCTTACACGCACAACCCGGCTGCCGCACCCGGAGCCCCGGCACTGATCGGTTTTGAACTGCCGCCCGACACGCCCTGGCCGCCAGCCGGCATGCCGCCGGAAGACCGCTTCTGGCACCAGAATGTGAGTGGTAGCAGCGCGGAGCGCAGCGCCTTGTTGCAACAGGTGCATGCGCTGCATCCCGCGCGGCTGCTGTTGGCCGTCTGGGCCGGCAGCAGTCCGGACCGGGGCACGGCGCGCCTGCTGCGCGATCTGCAGGCTGCCAGCGGTGCCAGTTTGGCGCTCTGGCTGCAAGGCCCGCAGGCCGTCGATGTTCCGGCGCAGCAACGCTGGCAGCAATGGCTGCAGACCAGCGGGCTGCAGGCATCGCTCTGGCTGCAGGACGATCAGGCACTGGCCTGGTTGCGCGACGATGCTGTGGCCCCTTCAGGAGATGCCCCATGAAACAGCCCCTGCACATCGCTGTCGTCGGCCATACCAATGCCGGCAAGACCTCGCTGCTGCGCACGCTGACGCGGCAGGTGAGCTTTGGCGAAGTCTCGGACCGGCCCGGCACCACGCGCCACACTGAAAGCATCGAGTTGCGCGTGGATGGCGTAGCCGCCGTGTGTTTCTACGACACGCCGGGGCTGGAAGATTCCGTGGCACTGCTCGATTACCTGAACACCCAGCCCGGCCAGAGCCGCCCCGACAAGGTGCGCGCCTTTCTGCAGGGCCCGGAGGCGCGTGGCGTGTTCGAGCAGGAGGCCAAGGTCTTGCGCACCCTGCTGGAGCAGGCCGATGCCGCCATGTACGTGATCGACACGCGTGAAGCGGTGCTGCCCAAGCACCGCGCCGAGTGTGAAATCCTGACCTGGTGCGCCCGTCCGGTGATGCCGGTGCTCAACTTTGTGGCCTCGCCCGACAGCCGCGAGCAGGCCTGGCGGCAGGCCATGCTCGATGCGAATCTGCATGTGCAGATCGCCTTCGATGCAGTGGCACCCTTTATCGGGGCGGAACGACGCCTGTACGGCGATCTGGCCACACTGCTGAATCCGCATCGTGACCAGCTGCTGGACATCGTTGCCTGGCTGGAGCAGGAACAGGCGGCGCGGCGTCAGGCCGGCTGCCGTGCCGTGGCCGATACCCTGATCGATCTGGCCGCCATGCGCCGCGTCATCACCGCCGAGGACCATGCCGACAGCGCGCGCCAGCAAGCCCATGTGCGCGATTTCCGCGAGGCCGTGCTGGCCCGCGCACGTCGCAGCGTGGATGAGCTGCTGGCCATCCAGGCCTTCCGTCCGGACGATGCCGAACTCGCCAGCCTGCCCGGCCTGCAGGGCCGCTGGGAAGACGACCTGTTCAATCCCGAAGTGCTGAAGGAGGCCGGCAAGAAGCTCGGCATGGGCGCTGCGGTGGGGGCCGGCATCGGTGCCGTGGCCGATGTGGCGCTGGCCGGCCTGTCCTTTGGTACCGGCACCACGCTGGGCGCAACCCTCGGTGGCCTGGCCAGCCAGGGCTGGCGACCGTTGTGGCGCAAGATCGACAACCGCATGCAGGGCGTGCACGAGCTGACGCTGGAAGACCCGGTGCTGCTGGTGCTGACCGATCAGCTGCTGCGCCTGCTGCTGGCGCTGGAACAACGCGGCCATGCGGCCGTGGACAAGCTGCGACTTGCCGATGACGCTGCCGGCGAGGGCAAACTGGCGCATCGCCTGTCCGGCGTCATCGAGGCACTGGCTCCGGCGCGCGGTCACCCCGAATGGGAGCAGGCCGGCACGGGCTGGTCCCTGTCGGCGCTCAAGGAGCAGGCGCAGGAGCGCCTGTCCGATGCACTCAACCCCTTCCACGCCGTGCGTGCCGAATTTGGTCGCCTGGGCGACTGGATGCCGTTTGGTTCCGGCGGCGATCGTGCCGAATGCCTGGCCGAGGTCAGCCAGGCCTTGCGCCAGGTGCTGCCCAGTCCGGGGCGCTGAAGCCGTCAACGTCCTGGTTCATAATGCCGCATCGGCCTGTGTGCCCTGACTTTTCCTGTTTGCCTGCCATGTCGCTATCGCTCTGTGTTGCCCAGCTCAATCCCACGGTCGGAGATTTTTCCGGCAATGTCCAACGCATCGTCGAGGCGGCACGCCAGGCCCATGCACAGGGGGCGCAGCTGGTGTTGACCGGCGAAATGTCGGTCTGCGGCTACTCCCCGGCCGACCTGTGGCAGCGTCCCGCCTTTGTCCAGGCCTGCGAAGCGGCGGTCGATGCCATCGCCGCCCAGCTGGCAGATCTGGACGACCTCACCGTGGTGGTTGGCCACGCCAGCGGCAACACCGATGTCCGTACGCGCTCGGTCAGCGTGCCGCAGCATACCAATGTGGTGACCGTGTTGCGGGCTGGCCAGCGCCTGGCCAGCTACGCCAAGCAGAAGCTGCCCAACTATCAGGTGTTTGACGAGTTGCGCTACTTTGTACCCGGTACCGACAGCTGCGTGATCGAAGTGCAGGGCGTGCGCGTCGGCCTCATCATCTGCGAAGACAGCTGGTTTGACGAGCCGGCGCAGCAGACGGTCGCCGCCGGCGCCGATCTGGTGGCCGTGCTCAACGCCTCGCCGTACCACATGGGCAAGTCGCGCGATCGTGAAAAGCGCATCGCCAGCCTGGCCGCGCTGGTGCAGCGTCCGGTCATCTATGCCCACATCACCGGAGGCCACGATGAAGTCGTCTTCGATGGCGGCTCCTTTGCCATGCAGGCCGACGGCAGCCTGGCCGGTCGCGCCGCCAGCTTTGCCGAAGACAACTGGCTGGTGCAGGTACAGGGGCAGGGCGATCAGCTGCAGCTGTCTGCCAGCACGGTGCCAGCCCATGAGCGCGATGGCCAGATCGGCCTGCCGCCGTACCAGTACGGCTACAGCAACGCCGAGGTCTGGCAGGCGCTGGTCATGGGCACGCGCGATTACGTGCACAAAAGCGGTTTCCGCGATGTCGTGATCGGCCTGTCTGGCGGCATGGATTCGGCACTGGTACTGGCGATTGCCGTTGATGCGCTGGGCGCGGACCATGTGCGCACCGTCATGATGCCCTCGCCCTATACCGCCGATATTTCCCTGATCGATGCGCGCGACATGGCCGAGCGCGTCGGCGTGCGCTACGACGAGCTGCTGATCCAGGACACTTTCGAACAGTTCCGCAGTACGCTGGCGCCGCTGTTCGAGGGCCGTGCGGAAGACACCACCGAAGAGAACATCCAGGCGCGCGTGCGCGGCACGCTGCTGATGGCGCTGTCCAACAAGTTCGGCAGCCTGGTGCTGACCACCGGCAACAAGAGCGAGCTTTCCACTGGCTACTGCACGCTCTACGGCGACATGGCTGGCGGCTTTGCCCCGATCAAGGACGTGCTCAAGACCCAGGTATTTGCACTGGCGCGCTGGCGCAATGCCCACGATCCCTTCGGCACCGGCAGCAACCCGATTCCGGAGCGCATCATCACGCGTCCGCCCAGCGCCGAACTGCGCCCGGACCAGACCGACCAGGACAGCCTGCCGCCCTACGAGGAGCTGGACGCCATCGTCATGCGCTACATGGAAAACGATGTGCCGGTCGCCGAATTGCTGGCGCAGGGCCTGCCAGCCGAAGCAGTCGACAAGGTCACGCGCCTGATCCGCATCAGCGAGTACAAGCGCCAGCAGGCCGCCATCGGCGTGCGCATTTCGCATCGCAGCTACGGCAAGGACTGGCGCTACCCGCTGGTCAACCGTTTCCGCGAAGCAGTTTGAGTCGCAACAAGCCCACAACGCATTTCTGGACACAGGTTTTTGTTGCACAATTGGAACAGCAACCACTTACCCTACAGCAGGAGCACTTTTCATGAAACAGATCACCGCCATCATCAAGCCCTTCAAGCTGGATGAAGTCCGTGAGGCGCTGGCCGAATGCGGTGTCAACGGCCTGACCGTCACCGAGGTCAAGGGCTTTGGCCGCCAGAAGGGCCATACCGAGCTTTACCGTGGTGCCGAATACGTGGTCGACTTCCTGCCCAAGGTCAAGGTCGAGGTAGTGGTGCGTAGCGAAGACGTTGATGCCTGCGTCGATGCCATCGTGCAATCTGCCCGTACCGGCAAGATCGGCGACGGCAAGATCTTCGTCAGCCCGGTCGAGCGCATCGTGCGTATCCGCACCGGCGAAGAAGACGATATCGCCGTCTGATTCCGCTCAGTTCCGTACCAGATACTCCAGCGTCGGCACCACTTCGGTGCCGATGTGGATCATGTCCATCTGGTAGGGCTTCATGAAGCCGGCCGCCACCGAGCCCTGTAAAAAGGTCAGCAGGTGGTCGTAGTAGCCTGCCGTGTTCAGCACGGCAACCGGCTTGTCGTGGTAGCCCAGCTGCTTCCAGGTCCAGGCTTCAAACAGTTCCTCGAAGGTACCGATACCGCCTGCCAGCGCCAGGAAGGCGGTGCAGCGTTCGGCCATCATGTGCTTGCGCTGGTGCATCGTCTCCACGATGTGCAGCTCGGTACAGGCGTGATGCGCCCACTCGCGTTCCACCAGCGCCTTCGGGATCACGCCCACCACGCGCCCACCGGCCTGCAGGGCGGCATCGGCAACGACGCCCATCAGGCCGTTATGGCCACCGCCATACACCAGCTGGCCACCATGGCGCGCGATCCAGGTACCGACGTCGCGGGCGGCATCGGCAAAGCGTTCGTCCGTGCCGGGTTGCGAGGCGCAGTAGACACAGACCGAAAAGCGCGGATCCGGTTCGGCAAACAGGCCGTGTACGCCGGGGGCAGGGTCAGGGCGATCCGTCATGACAGTCTCCGCTCAGAATTGTTGCGCAAAATGCACCCACAGCATGGTGACCCAGGTCACCGCACACAGCAGGGTGCTCAGGAAGACGGCGGCGCTGCCAAAGTCCTTGGCCATCTTGGCCAGCGGATGCAGTTCCAGGCTGGTGTGGTCAATCGCGCATTCGATGCCGCTGTTGAGTAGCTCCACAATCATCATCAGCACCAGCACCGTGGACAGCACCACGGTTTCCAGCCAGGTACGCCCCAGCAGAATCGCCAGCGGAATGCCGATCACGGTCAGCGTCAGTTCCTGGCGAAAGGCCGGGGATTCACAGACAGCGGCGCGCAGGCCGGCCCAGGAATATTGCGTGGCGTGCCAGAGCCGGCTCAGGCCGCGTCGCCTTTTCTGCGGAATAACGGCCTCCTGGGCCTTGCGGATATCCTGTTCGATCATAGTTGCCACCATTTGCGCTCCCGCTCGGCACGCGCCGCCGGCTTGCGATACACCAGCCGGGTACCGGCCAGCAGATCATGGACAAACTGCCGGCCCGGCATCAGCAGGCTGAGCAGGGCCCAGAAAATCACCCAGCACACCAGCAGCAGTGTCGCCAGGCCCAGATGTTCGGTCCAGTGGCTGCTGAACGACAGCAGCAGCAGCGGTGGCAGGAACCAGATCCAGCCCAGCACGTAGCGCAGGCAGGCGCGCCCCAGCGTGAGCGGCCGGCCGGTCTTGTCCAGCATGCGGATATGCCAGGTCTTCATCGCCAGCGTATGGCCCTTGATCCAGAAAAACACGAAGTACAGACCCAGCAACAGGAACATGAACAGCTGCTGCCAGTGGCGATTCTCCAGCGCATGGCGTGTTCCAGTGGCGACGGAAAACAGGAAACCGCCCAGGAAGATCACGCCGAACAGCAGGATGCCCTCATACATCCAGCAGGCCATGCGGCGGCCCAGGCCGGGTGTGATCAGGGAGGTGTCGGTAGCGGGTGAAGTAGGCGGCTTGGTGCTCATGCGGTCTCTGGTAAACAGGCGTACGCCGGCCGTGGCCGACGGTCAACCCGGAAGTATATCGGCAGCCTGCCACAGGATGCTGACAGATTGTTCCGGCCCGGTTTGTGGCAAAGTGCAGCAAAAAGTCGACGAAACGCACGGGGACTTGTAAAATGCCGTGTTTTGCAGCGCAACAATGCGATAATCTCCCAGTACACAACATATACGGCAAACGGGTCACTGCCCGGCGCGTTACAAAAGCGCCCATGGCTTTGGCCTCAAGTCTTGAAGCCATCCCACAAGGGTGAGCCAAGAGGCACCCAAGGTTTTTCTGCAAGAAATTCGCAAAGGTTCATCAATGGAAACTACCAATACTCTCTCTGCTGCCAGCGCAGCCAAGCCTGCTCGCGCGCCCATGCTCATGGGCGCCGAAATCCTCGTCAAGTGCCTGGAAGCCGAAGGTGTCAAGCACCTGTGGGGCTATCCCGGCGGCGCAGTCCTCTATATCTACGATGCCCTGTACAAGCAGGACTCCATCCAGCACGTGCTGGTGCGTCACGAACAGGCCGCCGTACACGCGGCTGACGGTTTTGCCCGTGCCACCGGCGAAGTCGGCGTGGCCCTGGTCACGTCCGGCCCCGGTGCCACCAACGCGGTAACCGGCATTGCCACGGCCTACATGGACAGCATCCCGATGGTGATCATCACCGGCCAGGTCGGCACGGCTGCCATCGGTTACGACGCTTTCCAGGAATGTGACACCGTGGGCATCACGCGCCCGGTGGTCAAGCACAACTTCCTGGTCAAGGATCCCAAGGACATCGTCAGCACCATGAAGCGCGCCTTCCACATCGCGCGCAGCGGCCGTCCCGGTCCGGTGGTGGTGGACATCCCCAAGGACGTCTCGTTCCAGAAAGTCGCCTGGCACGGCTACCCCGAAACCATCACCATGCGCTCCTACAACCCGGTGCGCAAGGGCCATGGTGGCCAGATCCGCAAGGCGCTGCAGCTGCTGCTCAATGCCAGGCGTCCCTACATCTACAGCGGTGGTGGCGCGCTGCTGGGCAATGCCTGCAATGAGCTACGTGCCCTGACCGACAAGCTCGGTGCTCCCTGCACCAGCACGCTGATGGGCCTGGGTGCCTTCCGCGCCGACGATCCGAAATTCCTGGGCATGCTGGGCATGCACGGTACGGTCGAGGCCAACAACGCCATGCAGAACTGTGACGTGCTGCTGGCCGTGGGTGCCCGTTTTGACGACCGCGTGATAGGCAACCCCAAGCACTTTGCCCAGAACGATCGCAAGATCATCCACATCGATATCGATCCCTCCGTGATCTCCAAGCGCGTGAAGGTCGATGTGCCGATCGTGGGCGACGTGAAGGATGTGCTGAACGAGCTGCTGAACGCCCTGGACGAGTCCGAGACCAAGCCGGACCACAAGGCGCTCGAGCCCTGGTGGGAAACCGTCAACAAGTGGCGCAAGACCGATTGCCTGGCCTATGACCGCGACAACAAGGACGTGATCAAGCCGCAGAAAGTGGTCGAGACCCTGTGGAACCTGACCAAGGACGATGATGTCTACGTCACGTCCGACGTCGGCCAGCACCAGATGTGGGCGGCCCAGTTCTACAAGTTCAACGAGCCGCGTCGCTGGATCAACTCCGGTGGCCTGGGCACCATGGGCGTGGGCGTTCCCTACGCCATGGGCATCAAGCTGGCCAAGCCGCAGGCCGACGTGTATTGCATCACCGGCGAAGGCTCGGTGCAGATGAACATCCAGGAACTGTCCACCATCCTGCAGTACGACACGCCGATCAAGATCTGTTCGCTGAACAACCGCTACCTGGGCATGGTGCGCCAGTGGCAGGAAATCGAATATTCCGGCCGCTACAGCCACAGCTACATGGATGCGCTGCCCAACTTCGTCAAGCTGGCCGAGGCCTATGGCCACGTGGGCCTGCTGATCGAGGACCCGCGCGACGTCGAGGGTGCACTGATCGAGGCGCGCAAGCTGAAGAACCGCACCGTGTTCCTGGACTTCCGTACCGATCCCACCGAGAACGTGTTCCCGATGGTGCAGGCCGGCAAGGGCATCACCGAAATGCTGCTGGGCTCCGACGAGCTCTGATCATCCACCCCCAAGATTGAATCTATTGTCCGCCAAGCCCGCGCATTACCGTGCGCGGGGGAGGGCGGCGAAAGCAGTGGCTTTCGCGCTGACGAAAAGAGGAAAGACATCATGAAACACATCATCGCCATCCTGCTGGAAAACGAAGCCGGTGCCCTGTCGCGAGTGGTCGGCCTGTTCTCGGCCCGCGGCTACAACATCGAGAGCCTGACCGTGGCTCCGACTGAAGACGAAAGCCTGTCGCGCATGACCATCGAGACCTCCGGTTCCGATGACGTGATCGAGCAGATCACCAAGCACCTGAACCGCCTGATCGAAGTCGTGAAGGTGGTGGACCTGACCGAAGGTGCCTACATCGAGCGCGAGCTGATGATGGTCAAGGTGCGTGCCGTGGGCAAGGAACGCGAGGAACTCAAGCGCCTGTCCGACATCTTCCGCGGCCACATCATCGACGTGACCGACAAGAGCTATACCATCGAGCTGACCGGCGACCAGGCCAAGAATGATGCCTTCCTGAACGCCATCGACCGTGGCGCGATCCTGGAAACCGTGCGTACCGGCGCCAGCGGCGTTGGCCGTGGCGAACGTATCCTGCGCGTGTAAACTGCAGCCCGATTCCGTTTTTTATTCCCCCTATACCTACTGGAGATACTCATGAAAGTTTTCTACGACAAGGACTGTGACCTGTCCCTGATCAAGGGCAAGACCGTTGCCATCATCGGCTACGGCAGCCAGGGCCATGCCCACGCGCAAAACCTGAACGACAGCGGCGTCAAGGTCGTGGTCGGCCTGCGCAAGGGTGGCGCTTCCTGGAGCAAGGTCGAACAGGCCGGCCTGAACGTGATGGAAGTGGACGAGGCTGTCAAGGCTGCCGACCTGGTCATGATCCTGCTGCCCGACGAGAACATCCCCGAGGTGTACAACAACAACGTCGCTCCCAATATCAAGCAGGGCGCCACGCTGGCATTTGCCCACGGCTTCAACGTGCACTACAACCAGGTCGTGCCGCGTGCTGACCTGGACGTGATCATGGTTGCTCCCAAGGGCCCGGGCCACACCGTGCGTTCCGAGTACCTGAAGGGCGGCGGCGTGCCGTCCCTGATCGCCATCTACCAGGACAAGTCCGGCAAGGCACGTGACCTGGCGCTGTCCTATGCCATGGCCAACGGCGGCGGCAAGGGCGGCATCATCGAGACCAACTTCAAGGAAGAGACCGAGACCGACCTGTTCGGCGAGCAGGCCGTGCTGTGCGGTGGCGCCGTCGAGCTGGTGAAGATGGGCTTTGAGACCCTGACCGAAGCTGGCTACGCTCCGGAAATGGCCTACTTCGAGTGCCTGCACGAGCTGAAGCTGATCGTGGACCTGATGTACGAAGGCGGCATCGCCAACATGAACTACTCCATCTCCAACAACGCGGAGTATGGCGAGTACGTGACCGGCCCCGAAGTCATCAACGAAGAGTCCCGCAAGGCCATGCGCGCTGCACTGAAGCGCATCCAGGACGGCGAATATGCCAAGATGTTCATCAGCGAAGGTCGCCTGAACTATCCCAGCATGACGGCCCGTCGCCGCCAGAACGCCGAGCACCAGATCGAGGTGGTCGGTAACCAGCTGCGCGCCATGATGCCCTGGATTGCCAAGAACAAGCTGGTCGACCAGAGCAAGAACTGATTGCCAGCCGGCAGGACACGGCCTGGCCGTGTCACAATCGCTGCTGAGCCTGCCGCGCAAGTGGCAGGTCTGGCGGCCCAGCAAAAGCCACCACGGTGGCTTTTGCCGTTTCTGGCGCTCCCCGCAGCGCATGACCCCTGTATACGACATGAACAAGCACTATCCCCATCCCATCCTGGCCCGCGAAGGCTGGCCCTTCATCGCCGGCAGCATCATCGTGGCACTGCTGCTGCATGTGTTCTTCAGTGGCTGGGTGGCCCTGCCGTTCTGGATCATCGCGCTGTTCGTGGTCCAGTTCTTCCGTGACCCGGCACGTCCGATTCCGCAGCAGGCGAATGCCGTGCTGTCGCCTGCCGATGGCCGCATCGTCAAGGTCGAGAAGGTGCGTGATCCTTACGCCGACCGTGATGCGCTGCTGATCAGCGTGTTCATGAACGTGTTCAACGTGCACAGCAACCGCGCCGCAGTTGATGGCACGGTGACCAAGGTGCAGTATTTCCCTGGTTCCTTCGTCAACGCGGACCTGGACAAGGCCTCCACCGAAAACGAGCGCAATGCCGTGGTGATCGACAGCAACGGCACCACCGTGACGCTGGTGCAGGTGGCGGGTCTGGTGGCGCGTCGCATCCTGTGCTACGTCAAGCCCGGCGAGGTGCTGACGCGCGGCCAGCGCTACGGCTTTATCCGCTTTGGTTCACGCGTGGACGTCTACCTGCCGCTGACGGCACAGCCGCAGGTCGCGCCTGGCGACAAGGTGTCTGCCACCACCACGATTCTGGCAGTGCTGTAAGATGCCATGACCGCCCCGTGCCAGCCGGGCAGGGGGCTTTTCCCGCAGGAATCGCATGCAATCCGACGATCACGATATCGATACCCCACCCACCAGCGCGCCGGCGCGCAAGACGCCGCGCAAGGGCATTTACGTGCTGCCCAACCTGTTCACGCTGGCGGCGCTGTTTGGCGGCTTCTATGCCATCGTCATGGCGATCAACGGCCGCTTTGACCTGGCTACTATCGGCGTGTTCGCTGCCATGGTGCTGGACAGCCTGGACGGCCGCGTGGCACGCTTGACCAACACCCAGAGCGCCTTTGGCGAGCAGATGGATTCGCTGTCCGACATGGTCAGCTTTGGTGCGGCGCCGGCGCTGATTGCCTACCTGTGGGCACTGCAGCCGCTCGGCCGCTGGGGGTGGATTGCCGCCTTCATCTACTGTTCCTGTGCCGCGCTGCGCCTGGCGCGTTTCAATGTCAACACCGGCGTGGTCGACAAGCGCTTCTTCCAGGGCCTGCCGTCGCCGGCCGCGGCCGCACTGGTCACCGGCTTCATCTGGCTGACCAACGAGATGATCACGGCGCACCGCGATGTGCCCTGGTTCAAGGCTTTTCTGGAGCTGTTCATTCGCCGCGGTGAGGATCTGGTGCGCGGCGACCTGTCCTGGGTCATGTTTGCCATCACGCTGTTTGCCGGCCTGACCATGGTCACCAACGTGCCGTACTACAGCTTCAAGGACTTTGGCGGCCGCCGCAGCGTCCCCTTTGTCTGGGTCGTGCTGCTGGTACTGCTGATTGCCCTGATCAATATCGAACCGCCGACCATGCTGTTCCTGCTGTTCGTGGCCTATTCGATCAGCGGTTATGGGCTGTATGTCTGGCGCAAGTCGCGCGGCCAGTACGTGAGCATCGTCGCCACCTCGACCGACGAGCCCGATGAAAAAGGCCTGCACCAATAAACGGGCTTTCATATTCTGTGCTACAGTAAAACCCATGAAAAGCTTTGCGATCTCCCTACTACTGGCCAACGTCCAACGGGCGGGGTAAGTAGCACGCGCAAAAACCTTTCAGCACAGGCCCGTTTGCACCCGCAGCGGGCCTTTTCGTTGGTGTCGTCACGGGTGCTGAACCGACCGTTCCATCCTTACCGCATACCAACCCAAGGAAAACACCATGTCCGACAAGCTCATCATTTTCGATACCACCTTGCGTGACGGCGAACAGTCGCCCGGCGCTTCCATGACCCGTGACGAGAAGATCCGCATTGCGCGCCAGCTGGAGCGCCTGCGCGTGGACGTGATCGAGGCCGGCTTTGCCGCCAGCTCCAACGGTGATTTCGAGTGCATCCAGGCCATCGCCAACACCATCAAGGATTCCACCGTCTGTTCGCTGGCGCGCGCCAATGACCGCGACATCAGCCGTGCGGCCGAAGCGCTCAAGGGCAGTGACCGTGCGCGTATCCACACCTTTATCGCCACCAGCCCGCTGCACATGGAGATGAAGCTGCGCATGACGCCGGAAGAGGTGCTGGAGCAGGCACGCCGCTCGGTGCGCTTTGCCCGCAACCTGGTAGCCGATGTCGAGTTCAGCGCCGAAGACGGCTACCGCAGCGACATGGACTTCCTGGTGCGCGTGTGCGAGGCGGTGATCAACGAGGGTGCTACCACCATCAATATTCCCGATACCGTGGGTTACGCCGTGCCCGAGCTGTATGGCAACTTCATCAAGACGCTGCGCGAGCGCGTGCCGAACAGTGACAAAGCGATCTGGAGCGTGCACTGTCACGATGACCTCGGCATGTCGGTGGCCAACAGCCTGGCCGGCGTGGCCATTGGCGGCGCACGCCAGGTCGAGTGCACCATCAACGGCCTGGGCGAGCGCGCCGGCAACTGCTCGCTCGAGGAAATCGTGATGGCGGTGAAGACGCGCAAGGACTATTTCAACCTGGAAGTCGGCATCGACACCCAGCAGATCGTTGCGGCCAGCCGACTGGTCAGCCAGATCACCGGCTTTGTCGTGCAGCCGAACAAGGCGGTGGTTGGTGCCAACGCCTTTGCCCACGCCAGCGGCATCCACCAGGACGGCGTGCTCAAGGCGCGCGACACCTACGAAATCATGCGTGCCGAAGATGTGGGATGGAGCGCCAACAAGATCGTGCTGGGCAAGCTCAGTGGCCGCAATGCCTTCAAGCAGCGCCTGGAAGAACTCGGTATCCAGCTCGAGAGCGAGGACGAGATCAACAAGGCCTTTGCCAAGTTCAAGGAACTGGCCGACCGCAAGAGCGAGATTTTCGACGAGGACATCATTGCGCTGGTGGGCGACGAATCCGTGACCGGCGACAAGGAGTACTACGGCCTGGTGTCGCTGTCGCAAAGCAGCGTGATGGGTGCCCAGCCGCAGGCGGAAGTGGTGTTTACCGTGGGCGACCAGCAGGTCACCGGCAATTCCACCGGCAACGGCCCGGTCGATGCCTCGCTCAAGGCCATCGAGTCGCATGTGAACAGCGGTGCCGAAATGGTGCTGTATTCGGTCAATGCCATCAGCGGCAATACCGAAAGCCAGGGCGAAGTGACGGTGCGCCTGCAGCAGGCCGGCCGTATTGTCAACGGTGTGGGTGCCGACCCGGATATCGTGGTGGCATCGGCCAAGGCCTATATCAGTGCGCTGAACAAGCTGCACAGCAAGGTCGAGCGCGTCCACGCACAAGGCGTCTGATGCCCGGCTAGCATTGCCCATACAACGGCCTGTCTGCGGACAGGCCGTTGTTGTTTATGCGGGCGCGTTGCAATTGCCTGCAGTTGTTACACAAGCGGTCGCAACAGGCGTATAAATAGAGCTTGTCAGGTTTCTGAAAGACCATGTTCGCCAAATATTACAAATTAATGCTGTCTTAAGTTCATTTCCCAAGTCGTTGATATTGCGCCGGTTTTTATAGGGTGTAAACTTCTGTCATCGACGATCGGAAATCATTTCAAGGAAGTACATCATGTCCAATCGCTCCCAATTTGCGCAAAAAGGCTTTTTGACATTCCTTTCACAAGGTGCCTTGTGCGTAAGCGTGGCCTGTGCCACGCTGGCGCTGCCGGCACATGCCGCCAAGCCGGACGCCAAGGCCAAGCCGGCTGCGGCCAGCGCCAAGAAAACCAGCGTAGCCGCCAAGAGCAATGACAACAAGGCTGCCGCCAAGGCCGCACCCAAGGCAGAACGCGTTGCCAAGGGCAAGGCTGACAAGGATGAGGGCAAGGCCAGTACCCGCGTAGCCAAGGCTGGCAAGGACGACAAGGCCGCTACCACCAAGGTAGCCGCACGTGCCGCCAAGGATGACAAGGCTGAAATCCCGGTCAAGGGCAAGGCCGCCACGGCCGAGCGTGCCTCCACCCGCAAGGGCGTGCGTCAGGCAGACGACAAGCTGGTGCTGCAGGTGCGTTATGCCGCAGGTGGCGTGAGCAAGGGCACGGCCGTGAAAGAGCCGGAGGTTCGCGCCGGCAAGGGCGCCAAGACTGCGGCAACTACAGAGCGCCCGGCACGTCGCCTGGGCAAGGCCGAGCGCCTGAAGGCTGAACGCGAAGCGCGTCTGGAAGCCGAAGAACTGGCGCGCAAGCAGGCCATCGAGGCTGAGCGTGAAAAGCGTGTGGCCGAAGCTGCGCGCCTGGAGCGCCAGCGCGAACTGGACCGTCAGCGCGAGGTAGAGCGCCAGAAGCGACTGGCAGCGGCTGCCAAGGCCAAGCGCGACAACGAGCTGGAACAGGACCGCATTGCCACGTTGCTGGCCGAGCGCAACTCCAGGGTGCGTGAGGTAGGCGCGCCGGCTCCTGCCGTAGTGGCTGCGCCAGCAGCCGCCAGTGTGATCGCTCCGGCTGCCGTGCTGGCCGCCGCCAGCGCAGCACCAGCCCTGTCGCTGGTGCCGAGCCAGCCGGTCGCGGCCCGCCCGGTGGCAGCTCCGGCGGTGACTTACACCAGTACCCGCGTAGCCGCTTCGGCCGTGGTAGCAGCAGCGCCGGCACCGGCACCGATCGTGGTGGCGCCGGCTCCTGCACCGGTACGTACGCTGGTAGCCGCAGCCCCGGCACGCGTGCAACCCGAACAGAACCATTTCGTGCGCGTTTCCGTGCCGCAGCGTGATACCCTGGGCCGTATTGGTGGCCTGGGCAATGACAGCATGATGTCGCCCGCCGGCCTGCATTCCAGCGTGGCGTTCGTGATGGACCAGCAGACCGGCGAGGTGCTGCTGAACAAAAATGGCCGCATGGTGAGTTCGATTGCCTCCATCACCAAGCTGATGACGGCCGTGGTCATCATGGACGCCAACCTGTCCATGGACGAGCGCATCACCATCACCTATGACGACGTGGACCGCCTGAAAGGCAGCAGCTCGCGTCTGGCCGTAGGTACCACGCTGACACGCCAGGAGCTGTTGCACCTGACACTGATGTCTTCCGAGAACCGTGCGGCGCATGCACTGGGTCGTACCTATCCGGGTGGCATGAGCGAATTCGTGCGTACCATGAACATGCGCGCCATGATGCTGGGCATGAACGACACGCGTTATGTCGAGCCGACTGGCCTGAACAGCGCCAATCGCTCCAGCGCCCGTGACCTGGCGCTGCTGACCAAGGTCGCCTACAGCTATCCGCTGATCCGCAACTACACCACCTATCCGGGTGCCGAGTTTGCCGTCAATGGCCGCTCCACCCGTTTCAACAACACCAACCGCCTGGTGCACAGCGTCAACTGGGACATCGGCCTGCAGAAGACCGGTTTCATTTCCGAGGCGGGCCGTTGCGTGGTGATGCAGAGCAATATCAATGGCCGCAACGTGCTGATCGTGCTGATGGATTCCTCCTCCAGCAACAAGCGCGTGGAAGATGCCGAGGCGATCCGCAACTTCGTGGAAGCCAAGTCGCGCGGTAGCCGTGGCTTTGGTTCCACCATCGCTTCGCGCGGCGCGGTGGACATGGCTTACTGAAGCCGGTAGCCAGCACACAAGACAAAGGCGGGTTCGGATGGACCCGCCTTTTTCGTGGGCGCCCTGAAAGGCGTGCCGTAGTCAGGGGCGATAGCCCATGTTGTGCGATATCTCGTCGGCCGCTGTCTGCAGCTTGTCGACCCAGCCTTCATCGATGCGGTTGGCCGGGGCCGAGATTGACAAGCCGGCAATCAGGCTGCCCTGGTCGTTGTAGATGCCGGCGGCCATGCAGCGCACGCCCAGCTCCAGCTCCTCGTTGTCGCGTGCCAGGCCGGTCTGGCGCACCTGTTGCAGCTCACGTTCCAGCTGCGGCAGCTGGGTGATGCTGTTGCGCGTCTGGCCACGCAGCCCGGTGCGGGTGGCATAGGCACGCACGCGCTGGGCGTCGTCGCGCGACAGAAACAGCTTGCCGGTGGAGGTGAGGTGCAGCGGTGCGTGGGCACCAATGGCGCGTACCACCTGCATGCCGGAACGCTCGCTGTAGGCGCGCTCGATGTAGACGATTTCATCCCCCTGGCGCACGCTCAGGTTGATTGGCTGCTGGATCTGGCGATGCAGCTCGCGCATGACGCGCAGCGCGGCATCGCGCACGCTGATGCGCGCCTTGACCAGGTTGCCCAGTTCCAGCAGGTGCATGCCCAGGCGGTAGCTGCCGGTATCGGGGCGGTCCACAAAGCCGCCGATCACCAGATCATTCAGGATGCGGTGGGCGGTACTGGGGTGCAGGCCGGAGCGTTCGCTGATTCCCTTGAGGCTGAGCGGCTCGTCGCGTTCGGCCAGAATGTCGAGCAGCACGAACATGCGTTGCAGCACCTGGATGCTGATGTCGGCATACTTGTCGGAATCGCTCGGGGAAGGGATGGTTGCTTGCATGTGAATGGTGAAAACGGGAAGCCGTGTTTGCTGCAACTGCAGCAAACCATCATTCTACAATATGAAAAGCGGGGCTGCTGTTTCAGGCGCGAGACTGGAAGAGCGGGGTCTTGCAGTTCTCGTAACGCATCCAGCGTTCATCGATGCGCAGTTCAAATGGACGGTAGCGGATCTTGTAGCGCATCTTGTCCGACTGCTCGATCCAGTAACCCAGATAGACGTAACGGCGTCGTGTGCGGCGTGCCAATTCGATCTGCCAGAGGATGGCATAGGTGCCGTAGGAGGCACCGGCGTCATCTGCGTAGAAGGTGTAGACGGCCGACAGGGCATGTGGCGTGACATCTATGATGGAGACGATCTTGAGCACGCCATCCAGCCGGAATTCGACCAGCATGCTTTCCAGCGGACTTTCCAGCAGGAAGTTGTTGTAGTCCTCCGGGGTGTTGTCGTCCATGCCACCGCCGTTGTGGCGTACCCGCTGGTAGCGGCAATACAGCGCGTAATGCTCGTCGGTATAGTCGAGTGGCAGCAGCCTGGTGGTCAGATCGCCATGCTGGCGCAGGGCGCGACGCTGGCTGCGATCAGGCCGGAAGGCCTGTACCGGAATGCGCATGGGCACACAAGCCTGGCAGTCGTGGCAGGCGGTGCGGTAGGTGGTGACACCGCTGCGCCGGAAACCCTGCTCCAGCAGGGCATCGTAGTTGCAGGAATCGACTTTCTGGATCGGTACCACCACCTGTGAACGGGCTTCCTGTCCGGGCAGATAACCGCATGCGTAGCTGGCTGTGGAGCGCAGCTGGAACAGGTGTTGTTGCATGGGATGCGGACTGTGGTCAGACATGAGGTAATGGTAGCGCATGTCATGGAATGGTGGTAATCAGGTTTTCCATGACGTATGATGCTGGCGCATGAAAAACCCCTGCATAGGAGATTGGTTTTGCACACCTGGACCGAAGCCATTGGCGCAGAAAAGCAGCAGCCCTATTTCACCGATTTGTGGGCGCGCTTGCGCCAGGCGCGGCAGCAGGGGGTGGTGATCTACCCGCCGGCCGACGAGGTGTTCAGCGCGTTCTCGCTGACGCCGTTTGATGCCGTGAACGTGGTGATTCTGGGTCAGGACCCTTACCACGGCGCGGGGCAGGCGCATGGCCTGGCGTTTTCGGTCAAGCCGGGGATTGGCATTCCGCCTTCGTTGCAGAACATCTACAAGGAACTGGCGAACGATATTCCCGGTTTTGTCATGCCGCAGCACGGCTTTCTGCAGCGCTGGGCGGAGCAGGGCGTGCTGCTGCTGAACACGGTGCTGACGGTGCAGGCGGGTCAGGCGCACTCGCATGCCAGCTGGGGGTGGGAGACATTTACCGATCGCGTGGTGGCGCAGCTGAACCAGGGCCGTGACGGACTGGTGTTCATGCTGTGGGGGAGCCATGCCCAGCGCAAGGGAGCCATGATTGACCGGCAGCGGCATCTGGTGCTCAAGGCGCCGCATCCCTCACCGCTATCGGCCTATCGCGGCTTCTTTGGTTGCGGACACTTTTCGAAGGCGAATGACTGGCTGCAGCAGCATGGGCAGTCGCCGGTGGATTGGCAGGTGTGAAGCTACGCCACTTGAAGAACAATCCATAACACCATGATATTCAATGGAATTCATGACTTCATGTAAAACATGAAGTTCTATCGTCGAAAAATTCAGGTGAAGTATTCGATATCGTTCGTATCTTTATGATATTGATGGATATCAAGCCCCAGTAGCTGCCAGTTTTCAGGGTCTGCCTGCCAGCGCATGGCAGACAGCTGTTGCTGGCGCTGGATCGAGCGGATAAAGTCAGCGCGCGGGATCGGTTGGGCTCCCAGACTGGCCAGGTGGGATGTTTCCTGCTGGCAGTCGATCATCTCCACTCCATGGCGGCGGCACAGGGCCACCAGTGCCGCCAGCGCGATTTTGCTGGCATCCGGCACACGCGTGAACATGCTTTCGCCATAAACGGCGCGGCCCAGTGCCACAGCGAACAAGCCGCCCGCCAGCTCGCCGTCGATCCAGGTTTCCACGCTGTGCGCCAGGCCGCGCCGGTGCAACTCGCCGTAGGCTGCGCGGATGTCGTCGGTGATCCAGGTGCCATCCTGGTCAGTGCGTGGACCGGCACAGGCCAGCATCACGTCATCAAAACAGCTGTCAATGCGGATTTCGCAGCCGGGCGTCTGCAGAAAGCGCTGCAAGGTCTTGCGCAGGGACTTGTGCAGGCGAAAGTGTTCCGGGCGCAGCACCATGCGCGGATCGGTGCTCCACCAGAGTATCGGCTGATCATCGCAGTACCAGGGGAAGATGCCCTGGGCATAGGCCATTTGCAGGGTGTCGGCGTCCAGCACACCGCCGGCGGCCAGCAGGCCGGGGTGGGGGGTGCTGCCGTCCAGCGCCTGCGAGGGTGGCGGAAAGGGCTGGTGCGGGGCCAGCCGGGGAATGGTGTTGCGGGGAGTGGACATGACAGTTGGCTCGAAGCTTGTCATCTTACGACCATGTGCAGCGTTTCTTGCCGGCAGGCGTTCAGCCGGCAAGGCCGGATGCAGTCGTTCAGCTCTTGTAGAAACGCACCGGCACTTCCAGCGTCGCCCGGTCTGCGGCCGGTACCACGCCACGCTTTTTGATGTGCGGCTGCAGCTTGCCCATCACGTGCATTTCGCAGGGCTTGCAGTCGAACTTGAGCGTGTAGATCTCATCCTCGTGCGTGATGGTGAGCGGCTCGGCACGTACCTGACCCTGCACGCCTTTCACGCCCTTGGCCTGCTTGGGGCACATGCTGAGCGAGTAGCGTACGCAGTGCTTGGTGATCATCAGCGGCACTTCGGCTTCCTCCTCGTGCGCTTCGTAAGCCGAAGCAATGACTTGCACGCCGTGCCTGGCGTAAAAATCACGTGCCTGGTGGTTGAAGACGTTGGCCAGATAGGTGAGGGTGTCTTCCGGGAACTGCGCCGGCGGTTCAACCGGGGCGGCACGCTGCGGTCGCTCGTAGCCCTGCAGGCGCGCTTCATCCAGCGCCTCGATGGCGGCACGGCGCAGTGCGTTCAGCTGCGAGGCCGGAATGAACCAGGGCTGTGCCGTGGCAATATCCACCGATTCGGCCTGGTAGCAGGTGGCTCCCAGTTTGGCCAGGTGTTCTTCCAGTGTTTGCTGGCCACGCGCCGGATCGCGGGCTGGCTCCTTGCGGCAGGCCAGCGTGGCGCTGCCGGCATGGCCTTCGGCATCGATCAGTTGCAGATGTACGCCATCATCGTTGTCTTCCAGACGGATCCAGACGCCGATGCGGCGTTCCGCACTCGGGCGCTCCAGCGTACGCACCCAGTCCATGTCGCGGTTGCGGTTGATGATGGTGTCCGGGCGCAGGTCGCGCAGGCTGGCGATCGGGTCCTTGGGAAAGACGCGCCAGTGGCCAGCCTGGCCGAGCGCTTCGGCACGGTTGATCTGCAGGCCGACCAGGTTGTTGCGCAGATCGTGGTAGCACAGGCCGTCACCGTTGTGCAGCACGCTGGCGGTGTCGTCCGTCATCAGGTCCACGCTGTCGGCGTTGACCTTGCGCACGTAGCCAATCGGGCGGCCGGGGTTTTTCGGGCTGTCGAAGGCGCCGATGGTCTGCTGGCGGCCATGGGTGAAGTAGTCGGTGCTGCCGCGGTTGAAGTTCTGTCCGGGATCGGGCGTGAAGCTGAACTGGCACTGGCCGCTGCTGCCCGGAGCCAGCTCGGGGCGTTGTTCCAGAATGCCATCGAGCAGGCTGCGGTAATGGGCGGTGATGTTCTTCACATAGCCCATGTCCTTGTAGCGGCCCTCGATCTTGAAGCTGCGGATGCCGGCATCGATCAACGCTTCCAGATTGGCGCTCTGGTCGTTGTCTTTCATGGACAGCACGTGCTTGTCCTTGGCGACGATGCGGTTCTGGCTGTCGGTCACTTGCCAGGGCAGGCGGCAGGCCTGGCTGCAGTCGCCGCGGTTGGCACTGCGACCGGTGCTGGCGTGGCTGATATAGCACTGCCCGCTGTAGGCCACGCACAGCGCGCCGTGAATGAAATGTTCCAGATTGCAGCGTGCCGGATCGGTGGCCGCGCGGAGGGCGGCGATCTGCTCCAGATCGAGCTCGCGAGCCAGCACGATCTGGCTGAAGCCGACATCCTGCAGAAAACGGGCCTTTTCCGGCGTGCGGATATCGGTTTGCGTGCTGGCATGCAGCTGGAGCGGCGGCAGGTCAAGCTGCAGCAGGCCCATGTCCTGGATGATCAGGGCATCGATACCGGCCTCGTACAGCTGCCAGATCTGGCGTCGCACCGGTTCCAGCTCGTCGTCACGCAGGATGGTGTTTTGCGTGACAAAGATGCGCGCATGGTAGCGGTGGGCAAATTCCGCCAGCCGCGCAATGTCCGGCACGCTGTTGGCAGCGTTGACACGTGCGCCGTAGGCGGGCCCGCCGATGTAGACGGCATCGGCACCGTGGCGGATCGCCTCGATGCCGATATCGGCGTCGCGGGCAGGGCTGAGCAGTTCGAGCTGGTGCGGAAGCATGGCGGATCAGTACGGAAAAAAGTCAAAAGGGCGAACCGCCATGGTAGCGATTCGCCCGGAAAATGCCAGCAGGGGCGCGTGCTTAACGGATGCGCGCCTGGTCGATGATGGCTTGCTGCATGGCCTGGACCTTGTCCTGCTCCAGCTTTTCGGCCAGCATGCCCTTGACCTGTTCGAACGGCGGCAGGTTTTGCGCTGCACGCACGCCGTCCAGGCGGATCAGGTGGTAGCCGAACTGGGTCTTCACCGGCTGGCTGGTTTCGCCTTGCTTGAGGGCTTGGAGGGCGCTGGTGAACTCGGGCACGTAGGCCGCGCCCGGGGCCCAGCCCAGATCGCCGCCGAGCACGCCGGAGGCCATGTCCTTGGATTTGCTGCGCGCCAGGTCTTCAAAGCGCGCGCCCTTGGCCAGCTCGGCCTGTACCGCTTTGGCTTCTTCCTCGGTTTCGAGCAGGATGTGGTGCGAGCGGTATTCCTTCTGGTCGCCGACGGCGCGGTCATATTCGGCCTTGATGTCGGCATCGCTTACCGGGTTCTGCTTCAGGTAGTCTTCGGCCAGCAGGTTGACCAGGATGGAGTCGCGCGCGTTGTCCATCTGGGTGGCGAATTCGGGCGTCAGGTTCAGGCCACGTGCCTCGGCCGCCTGCACCAGGGCGGCGTCCTCGATCAGCTGCTTGCGCACATTGGCTTCCATCTCGGGCGGTACCGGCTGGCCCGAGCGTGCTGCTTCGGCGCGCACCAGGTTCATCACGCCTTCGAGCTTGGCTGTCGGCACCGGCTTGCCGTTGACGATGGCAAGGTTTTGCGCCAGCACGGCGGTGGCCGTCACGGCCATGGCGATGCCGGTGAGGGAGTAGAGGACTTTTTTCTTGATCATGGAGGGCTCGGGAAGAGGGAATCAGTCTTTCAGGATGTCGATGGCCAGCGCATGCAGGCCGGCGTCGATTTCCTGTTGCAGTGCATCATACACAAGGCGGTGGCAGGCCACACGCGTCTTGCCGGCAAAGGCCGGCGCAGCGATGCGCACGCGGAAATGGGTACCGTAACCGAGGCCGTTGGCGCCGGCATGACCGGCATGCTGGCCGGATTCGTCCACGACTTCCAGGCGCGTGGGTTGCAGGGCTTGCTCCAGCTTCTGCTGCAGGAGGTCGGCGGTGGGAATGGCGGTGGTCATTCGGTTTCCTTGTCTTTCCAGTGTCGGGCGATGTACAGGCCCTGGCCAATCACGAACAGGATTGGGAAGATGTAGCCCCAGAGCTTGAAATCAACCCATTGCTCGGTGGTGAAGAAGCGCGGGCTGGCAAACACGGCGTTGATGGCGGCCATGAAGAGGCAGTAGCCGATCCAGGCAATGGTCAGGCGATGCCAGACCGGCTGCGGCAGCAGCATCTGCGATCCCAGCAGCATCTGCAGCACATTCTTGCGCATGCCCCACAGCGCAACGCCCAGGGCGATTGCCATGGCGGTATAGAGCACCGTGGGCTTCCACTTGATGAAGCTGTCATCGCGCAGGATCAGGGTCAGTGCACCAAAGATCAGGATCAGTGCCAGTGTCGCCTTCTGCATGGTGTTGAGCTGGCGGTCCATGGCATAGATGATGGCCATCTGCGCCGTTGTGGCAGCCATCAGCACGCCGGTGGCAGTGTAGATATCCCCCAGCTTGTAGGCGATGAAGAACAGGATGATCGGGATGAAGTCCAGCAGTTGTCTCATGGGCGATGCGCAAAAGCGGCCGCATGCAGCGGCCAAACCGCTATTCTCGCCGATCCGGCGATCATCCTGCAGACGAAAGGGTTACGGATGGTAGTCCGGATCCGTATCGTCGGGCTCGGCCGGAACAAAGTCGAGCGAGGCCGAGTTGATGCAGTAGCGGTCGCCCGTGGGGGCCGGGCCATCGGGAAAGACGTGGCCGAGGTGCGAGCCGCAGTTGCTGCACAGCACTTCCTCGCGGATCATGCCGTGGCTGGTGTCGCGGCGCGTCACCACGGCATCGGCGCTGAGCGGCTGGTAGTAGCTCGGCCAGCCACAGCCGGCATCAAACTTGGTCTGGCTGGCAAACAGCGGCTGGTCGCAGCAGATGCAGCGGTAGACGCCATCGGCATAGTGGTCGGCATAGACGCCGGTAAAGGCGTGTTCGGTGGCGGCTTCGCGCGTGACCTGGTAGGCGACCGGTTCGGCGTTCTTGCTGGCGAGTACCGCTTCCCATTCGATCGGGGTTTTCTTGACGGGGAAATCCATGCTTGCCTCCTTGTGATGTTGTTGTGGTGCAGTGTAGGCCGAATTGCGTGCCGGGTGTGTCAGACAGGGCCGCTCATGAGGAGCAGCTGATGGCCAGCTGGCCGGCCCATGCGGGTGGCAGTGCGGCATAGGCGCTGTCATCCCAGCGCGCATCGTAGGGGTGGGTGCAGGCTTCCAGCAAATCGCGCACGCCCTGGTCATCGCCTTGTTCGGCGCGTTCGATGGCAAGCTGGCACAGGTGGTTGCGCGGCACCACGGCGGGGTTGCTGCGCAGCATTTGCCTGCCGGCATCGGGCAGGGCATGCTGTTGCAGCAGTGTCTGGTAGTGTGCCAGCCAGGTCTGCAGTGCGGCGCGGTCCGGGCACAGGGCCAGCACCGCTTCAAAGTCCTGCGCGCCGGCATCCACGGCCAACGACAGACGCCGCCAGAACGCGGTCAGATCAATGCGATGGGCTTGCATCCATTGTTGCAGCTGCAGTCCGGCATCATGCAGGGGGGCATCGGCCTGCAGGCCGAGTTTGGCGGCCATGCGCTGCGCCAGCGCATCGGCATGCTGCTGCGCAAAGCCATCCAGCGCTTGTCGGGTGGCATTCACCTCGCCAATCAGCGGCAGCAGCGCCTGGCCCAGGGCGTACAGATTCCACAGCGCCACATCGGGCTGCTGGCCGTAGGCGTAGCGGCCATGGCTGTCGCTGTGGTTGCAGATGTGGTTGGCATCGAAACCGTCCATGAACTGGTAGGGGCCGTAGTCAATCGTCAGGCCGAGGATGCTCATGTTGTCGGTATTCATCACGCCGTGGCAGAAGCCGATCGCCTGCCAGTCGGCCAGCAGCGTGGCGGTGCGACGGGTCACTGCCTGCAGCAGTGCGGCGTAGGGGGAGCCGCTGGCCGAGCGGCAATCCGGGTAGAAGGAATCGATCACGTAATCGGCCAGCTGGCGCAGTTCGCTGTCCTTCTGGCGGGCGGCAAAGTGCTCGAAATGGCCAAAGCGCACAAAGCTGGGGGCAAAGCGCGTGACGATGGCCGCCTGTTCCACGCGCTCGCGGTAGACCGGCAGCGGCGAGGCGCTCAGGCACAGCGCGCGCGTGGTCGGAGTGCCGAGCGCCTGCATGGCTTCGGAGGCGATGAATTCGCGGATCGACGAGCGCAGCACGGCACGGCCATCGCCCATGCGCGAGTAGGGCGTGAGGCCGCTGCCCTTGAGCTGGATTTCCTGCAGCTGGCCACTGGCATCGGGCAGGGCGCCCAGCGTCAGTGCCCGGCCATCACCCAGTTGGCCGGCCCAGACGCCAAACTGGTGGCCGCTATAGACGCTGGCCCAGGTCTGGCTGCCGGAGGGCAGCGCATTGCCGCTGAACAGCTGCAGCGCCTGCTCGCCCTGCAGCCAGGCCGGGTCCAGGCCCAGATCCGCGATCGCCTGCGGGCTGTGCGCGACCCAGCGCGGGTCGGGTACCGGCACCGGCGGCAGCTTGCTGACAAAGGCATCGCCCAGCGCGGCCAGGCCGGGTTGCCACTGTGGTTCGTGCGGGAGGGAAGGGGAATCGGCTTGCATGCCAGCATTGTGCGGCAGAGTGGCATGTCCCTGTTGCAGCAGGGATTGCCGGGGCAGAAATTGCGGCACAATGGCATGAGACCATGACCACACCACAAGGAGATAACCCATGCTAGGCCAGATGCAGGTTCAGCCGCTGCTGATTTCTTCCCTGATCGAATTTGCCGCTGCCAATCACGGCGATACCGAGATCGTGTCGCGCCGGGTGGAAGGCGACATCCATCGCTATACCTGGGCTGATGCAGCTGCACGGTCGCGCCAGCTGGCCAATGCACTGGATGCGCTGGGGCTGGGTAGCGATGCCCGCGTCGGCACGCTGGCCTGGAACGGCTACCGTCACCTGGAGCTGTACTACGGTGTCAGCGGTACCGGCCGCGTGGTGCATACCATCAACCCGCGCCTGCACCACGAGCAAATGGCCTGGATCGTCAACGATGCTGGTGACGAGGCGTTGTTCTTCGAAATCAACTTCCTGCATCTGGCGCAGCAGATCCAGCCGCTGTGCCCGGGTGTGAAGCACTGGGTCATGCTGTGTGACGATGACCGTCTGCCGGCCGACAGCGGCATTCCCGGCCTGGTCAGCTATGAAAGCCTGATCCGCCACCGCAATGCCTCGTACGATTGGCCCGTGTTTGACGAGAACACGGCAGCCGGCCTCTGCTACACCAGCGGCACGACCGGCAATCCCAAGGGCGTGCTGTATTCCCACCGCTCCAATATCCTGCACGCCTACGCGGCAGTCATGCCCGATGCCATGTGCCTGAGCGCGCGTGATGTGGCGATGCCGGTGGTGCCCATGTTCCACGTCAATGCCTGGGGCACGCCGTACAGCACGGCCATGGTCGGTTGCAAGGTGGTGTTTCCCGGCCCCAATCTCGATGGCAAATCGCTGTTTGAACTGATCGATACCGAGAAAGTGACCTTTGCCGCCGGTGTGCCCACGATCTGGCAGATGCTGCTGATGCACGTGCAGTCCAACGGGTTGGAGTTTCCGCATCTCCAGCGCACCGTGATTGGCGGCTCGGCCTGCCCGCCGGCCATGATCGACACCTTTGAACAGCTGGGCGTGACGGTCATCCATGCCTGGGGCATGACCGAGCTGTCGCCACTGGGTGCCCTGAGTACGCTCAAGTCCAAGCACGACAGCCTGCCCGAGGCCGAGCAGAAGAAGCTGCTGGCCAAGCAGGGTCGCTCCATGTACGGTGTCGAGCTCAAGATTGTCGATGCCGACGGCCAGGAACGTCCGCATGATGGCGTGGCCTATGGCAACCTGATGGCACGTGGCAACTGGGTGGTGGATCGCTACTATGGCTACCCCGAGTCTGCGCTGAATGAAGGCGGCTGGTTCCATACCGGTGACGTGGCCACCATCGATGCCGATGGCTACATGCAGATCACCGACCGCAGCAAGGACGTGATCAAGTCCGGCGGTGAATGGATCAGCTCCATCGATATCGAGAACATTGCCATGGGGCACCCGGCTGTCGCCATGGCGGCGTGCGTCGGCATGCCGCACCCCAAGTGGGATGAGCGTCCGGTGGTGGTGGTCGCACTCAAGCCGGGCCAGAAAGTCACGCGCGAGGAGCTGCTGGCTTATTACGATGGTCGCATCGCCAAGTGGCAGACACCGGACGATGTGGTGTTCGTGGACGAGATCCCGCTGGGTTCCACCGGCAAGATGCTGAAGAACAAGGTGCGCGATCTGCTGGGCGACTACAAGCTGCCCGGACTGTAAGCGGCGGGCGCTCGCAAGGGCGTGCCAGTTCGCACCAGACACAACGGCCATGCATTGCTGCATGGCCGTTGTTGTTTCAGGGCAGGGAAGGGGCTGGCTTAGTCGCGGCCGCGTCCGTTGTGGCCGTTACCGTTGCCGCCCTTGCCGTTACCCTGATGGGCCAGGTGCTTGCCGCGCCGGTCATCGTCACGTTTCCAGTGCTTGCCACGTCGGTCGTCATCGCGATCCCAGTCGCGCTGGCCCTTGGGGTGCAGGTTGGCATTGCCGTTGTAGTACTTGCCCTTGCCGTAATGGCCATAGGCGTTGCCGTTGTTGCCGGACTTGGCCTTGGCACGTGGCGAGTTGGCGTTGACGAAGTACACCGGGCGGTTGCAGCTGTCGTAGCGCTTGCAGTAGCGTTTCCAGTCCTTGCGGTGCACATCCGGCACATACAGGTAGATGGGTTCGTTGACGTAGCGCGTGCGCGTGATCACGCGCGGGCTGCTGTAGTACACCGGCGGTGCCACGCGGCCATCGCCAATCACGATCTGGCCATACACGCCATGGGTCAGCGGTGCGCCCACGGTGATGTTGTTGTACCAGGGGTTGACGGATACGGCCACCTGAGCCTGGGCTGCTCCGGTGGCGGCCAGGCCCCCCAGGGCCAGGGCCATGCCCAGCAGGGCCTTGTACATCTTGCGGTTCAGCATGGCATGCCTCCTTTGGGGTCAGTCGTCGTTGTCGTCTTTGTCATCGTATGGAATCCTGCAATCTGTCAGGATGCATTGTGTGCCTTGGCAGGCCGCGCACAGCCAAGGCTGTAACAAAAGAAAGCCGGCTCCAGTTGCAACCAGGCCGGCTTTTACGCTTGCGGACAATTGTTACGTCCGCTGATGGCGGGGCATCAACGCATGCCCATGCGGATGGCACCGTCCAGACGGATCACCTCGCCGTTGAGCATGTCGTTGTCCAGGATGTGCTTGACCAGCTTGGCATAGTCATCCGGACGGCCCAGACGGCTCGGGAAGGGCACGCTGGCAGCCAGCGAATCCTGCACTTCCTGCGGCATGCCGAACAGCATGGGCGTGCCCATGATGCCCGGGGCAATCGTCATGTTGCGCACGCCGTTGCGTGCTAGGTCACGTGCTACCGGCAGCGTCATGCCGATCACGCCCCCCTTGGAGGAGGCATAGGCCACCTGACCGATCTGGCCTTCGTAGCCGGCAATGGAAGCAGTGGAGATCATCACGCCCCGTTCGCCGGTCGGCTCGGGCTCGTTCTTGCACATGGCGGTGGCGGCCAGGCGGATCATGTTGAAGGAGCCGATCAGGTTTACCGTAATCACTTTCTGGAACAGCTCCAGGCTGTGCGGGCCGTTCTTGCCCACCGTTTTTTCGGCGGGGGCAATGCCGGCGCAGTTCACCAGACCGACCAGCTTGCCCAGACCGGTGGCGGTATCGACCACCTTCTGACCATCGGCCTCGTCAGCCACGTTGGCCTTGACGAACACGCCGCCCAGTTCAGCGGCCACAGCCTGGCCTCGTTCCTCGTTCATGTCGGCGATCACGACCTTGCCGCCTTCGGCTGCCAGCATGCGTGCCGTGCCCTCACCCAGACCCGATGCGCCGCCGGTAACGATAAAAACCTTGCCCTTGATCTCCATGCTGTGCTCCTTGCGATTGACGTTTACGTTAAGGTAATTTCCAATTGTAGTGCGACAGGACGCTATCCATGCTATTTTCTGCGCCTTGCCGCTGATTGTGCCTGATTCCTGTGCATCATCGGGGCAACAGAAATACAGGAGAACGCCATGCCGCGCATGCCCGGAAAAACCACGTTGCTGGCCAGTTGTCTGCTGGCCGGCCTGATGACGCTGACCGGCTGTACCATCACCTCGCCGCAGGTGGTGCACAAGGAGCCGGCCACGGCCTCTGTCACGAGCAAACCGGCGGCAATGCGCAAGCCGGTACTGGCACTGGCGTTGGGTGGTGGTGCGGCGCGCGGCTTTGCCCATGTGGGCGCGCTGCAGGCACTTGATGCGGCCGGCATCCGGCCCGATATCGTGGTCGGCACCTCGGCCGGCAGCGTGGTCGGAGCGATCTACGCCAGCGGCTTGCGCGGCGATGCCTTGCGCCAGGCCGCCGAAAACGTCGAGCAGACCTCCATCACCGATTGGCAATTGCCGTTGTTCAACCGCGGCGTGTTGCGCGGTGTCTCGCTGGAGCGTTTCATCAATCAGCAGGTCGGCAACCGCAACATCCAGTCCATGCCGATCAGGCTGGGCATTGTGGCCACTGATCTGCAGTCGGGCGAGGGCATCCTGTTCCGCAGTGGCAATACCGGCCAGGCGGTACGTGCTTCCAGCGCCGTGCCCGGCGTGTTCGAGCCGGTGCGTATCGGCAACCGCGATTACGTCGATGGTGGTCTGGTGGCCCCGGTGCCGGTACTGTACGCGCGCCAGATGGGGGCCGATGTGGTGGTAGCCATCGATATCAGCAGCAAGCCGGGTGATGCCGCCACTACCGGCCAGCTGCAGGTGCTGATGCAGACCTTCACCATCATGGGCAAGACCATCAGCAAGTTCGAGCTGACCCAGGCCGATGTCGTGTTGCGGCCGCAACTGGCCGGCATGTCGTCGGCCGATTTCAGCAACCGCCAGAAATCGATCGAAGCCGGGCGGGCGGCGATGCAGCAGGCGCTGCCGAAGATTCGGGCGGTGCTGGAGACGGCTGCCAGATAGATCGCTCTTGCAGCGCCACCATGATGTGCATTGCATGTGGTGGCGCAGTCAGTCCAGACGCATGACACTGCGCGGGTTCATGCTTCGCTGAAAATGCAAACGCCCGATGCGGTGCATCGGGCGTCATTGGCAGCAACTGCAGGAGCAGCTCGTCAAATTGTGGTGTCAACCCAGGACGGGTCGAGGCTGACGAAATCAGTTCAGGCTTTCGGCCACGCGGATCGCGGCCTTGGCATCAAAGCTGGCACCATTGTTGTCCACCACGCGGCGGGCGCCATTGAAGCGGCTGTTCCAGTAGCTGATGTCCATGCTCTCTACACGCACACGGGCACCGGAGCGCGGGGCGTGGATGAACTTGCCATCACCAACATAGATGCCAACGTGGCTGAAGGCGCGCTTCATGGTATTGAAGAACACCAGGTCGCCCGGGCGCAGGTCCGACCTGGCGATCACCTGCGTGGCTGCTGCCTGATCGGCAGCACGGCGCGGCAGGATCTTGCCAAAAGTCTTTTCGTAGGTGGCACGCACCAGACCGCTGCAGTCAAAACCGGTTTCGGCGGAGTTGCCGCCATAACGGTAGGGCACGCCAATAAAGCCCATGGCGGTGCTGACGAGGTCGGAGGCGGTATCGCGGACGTTCTGGCCGAACTGGTTCACCATGCTGGCGCGTTCGTTCAGGAAGTTGTCGATGTCGTTGCCTTGGGGAGCTGCCTGTGCAGCAACGCTGCCCAGGCCCAGGAGAAAAGTGATTGCCAATTTCTTCATGGGTAGCGATTTTAGCCCGGTTGTAGTCCATGTCCGACGCCCTTGTAGGAGCGCGGGCGCTTTTTCCGCTGTTTTTTGTTACGAAACTCGGAAAAAGTCTGAAACAAAACTGACAAACACTGTTTTCTGCCAGTTTGGCGTCAGAAACCCCTGTTTTGGCTTGCGATAACGACAGATAGCGCGACAAGCCATGCCGGGGACCAACCCTGTGCCGGCAGCAGGGCAATCCGTTCCATAATGCACTATCCCCCTGTAAATGAATGGAGAACCAGCCCATGCTGATGACTGCAGAAGAATCCCAACTGGTACTTGTGGATTACCAGGAAAAACTCATGCCCTATATCCACGAAGCGGACAAGGCGCTGGCCAATGCCGTTCTGCTGGGCAAGGTGGCCAGGATCCTGCAGGTGCCAACCTGGGGCACCGAGGAAAACCCGGCCAAGCTCGGCCCCAACCACCCCTCGGTGCGCGAGTTGTGTGACAAGACCCTGTCCAAGATGTACTTCAACGCCTGCGATGACGGCCTGGCCGATGCGCTGCGTCCGCCGGCACGCCAGCCCGCAGGCAATGCACGCAGCCTGCCCAAGCACCTGCAAAAGGCGATTGCCGCTTCTTCCACCCCCGAGCGCAACAGCATCGTGATTGCCGGCTGCGAGGCCCATGTCTGCCTGATGCAGACGGCGCTCGGCCTGCTCGAAAACGATTTCGACGTCTGGGTCGTGACGGATGCCTGCAGCTCACGTAGCGAGCGCAACCGCGATGCCGGCTTCGACCGTCTGGCCACCGCCGGTGCCGAGCTGGTGACCACCGAAATGGTTGCCTTCGAATGGCTGCGCACAGCCGAACACCCGGCCTTCCGCGAGGTGCTCTCACTGGTCAAGTAAGGGGCTCCGGATTGGTGTCAATCCCTATGCGAATGTAAGCATTTGCCTCAGGCTTTTGGCAGATAATCATGAACCAGCCGTGCAAGCGGGTAAAAGAAAATAGGTAGACACAAGGAGCACACATGCAAACTTATGAGGAATTTCACCAGAAGTCCCTGTCGGAACGCGAGGCCTTCTGGGCCGAACAGGCCAAGCGCATTCACTGGGAAACGCCGCCCCAGCAGATCTGCGACTACAGCAATCCCCCGTTTGCCCGCTGGTTCGTGGGTGGTCGTACCAACCTGTGCTACAACGCGGTCGATCGCCACGCGCTGCAGCGTCCCGACGATGCAGCCCTGATCGCTGTCTCCACCGAAACCAACACCGAGAAGACCTACAGCTTCTCCGAGCTGCAGCGCGAAGTCGAGCGCATGGCCGCCAGCCTGCAGGAGCTGGGTGTGGAGCAGGGCGATCGCGTACTGATCTACATGCCCATGATTGCCGAAGCCTGCTTCGCCATGCTGGCCTGTACCCGCATCGGAGCCATCCACTCCGTGGTGTTTGGCGGCTTTGCGTCCGGCTCCCTGTCCACCCGTATCGATGATGCCCAACCCAAGGTCATCATCAGCGCCGATGGCGGTTCGCGCGGGGCCAAACCGGTGCCGTACAAGCCGCTGCTTGACGAGGCGATCCACCTGGCCACGCACAAGCCTGCAGCCGTGCTGCTGGTCGATCGTGGCCTGACACCGATGCAGCTGGTCGAGGGCCGTGACGTGCTGTGGAGCGAGCTGCGCACGCGCCACATGGACGCCCAGGTGCCCTGTGTCTGGCTCGATGCCACCGCGCCCAGCTATACCCTGTACACCAGCGGCACCACCGGCAAGCCCAAGGGCGTGCAGCGGGATACCGGCGGCTATGCCGTGGCCCTGGCCACCAGCATCCCCTACATCTATGGCGGTGCGCCTGGCGAAACCTTCTTCTCCACTTCCGACATCGGCTGGGTGGTGGGCCACAGCTACATCATCTACGGCCCGCTGGTCGGTGGCATGGCCACCATCATGTACGAAGGCCTGCCGACGCAGGGCTTCGACCATCAGCCCGATGGCGGCATCTGGTGGCGCCTGGTGGCCAAGTACAAGGTCTCCGTCATGTTCAGCGCTCCCACGGCGATCCGCGTACTCAAGAAGCAGGATCCGGCGCATCTGACGGCACACGACCTGTCCAGCCTCAAGGCACTGTTCCTGGCTGGCGAGCCGCTCGACGAGCCTACCGCCAAGTGGATCTCCTACGGTCTCAACGGCAAGCCGATCATCGACAACTACTGGCAGACCGAAACCGGCTGGCCTATCCTCGGCATTGCCAATGGCATTGACGGCGTGGAAAAGAACCAGCCGCGCTTCGGCAGCCCCGGCTTCCCCATGTACGGCTACAACGTCCGCCTGGTGGATGAGAGCACCGGCCTGGCGGTCGAAGGCGGTGACGCCAAGGGCGTGCTGGTGGCCGAGGGCCCGCTGCCTCCCGGCTGCCTGCAGACCGTCTGGGGTGACGACAAGCGTTTCGTCAGCACCTACTGGAACAAGATGGAAGATCCGGCATCCGGGGAAGGCCGCTGGGTCTACAGCACCTACGACTGGGCACGCCGTGATGCCGATGGCTACTACTTCATCCTGGGCCGTACCGATGACGTGATCAACGTTGCCGGTCACCGCCTCGGCACGCGTGAGATCGAGGAAAGCATTTCTGCTCACCCGAACGTGGCGGAAACCGCCGTGGTCGGTGTGGCCGATGACGTCAAGGGCCAGGTGGCACTGGCCTTCGTCACGGCCAAGTCCGCCGAAGGTCTCGATACCCCGGAAGGCCTGAAGAAGATGGAGCAGGAAATCATGCGCCAGGTCGACAGCGATCTGGGTGCGGTGGCCCGTCCGGCGCGCGTCATGATCGTGACGGCGCTGCCCAAGACGCGCAGCGGCAAGCTGCTGCGCCGCGCCCTGCAGGCCGTTGCCGAAGGCCGTGATCCCGGCGACCTGACGACCATCGACGATCCGTCCTCCCTGCTCAATATCAAGGGCATGGTCGACGCAGGCAAGTAACAGCACACCAACCGTCTTTCACCCACTAGTGAAAGACGGTTTTTCTTGCTGTACTCCCATACACGTTCCAAAGACCTTCCAGGACAAATGGTGGCACAATACCGGCTGGTAAAGAAAGTGCTCATGCGCAAGCCTTGCGTCATGCCCACTTTCTACCCAGCCGCGTCCACCATCCGGTTCAGCCGTGCCGTGGAAGGTTGAATTAACCAGCTAATGCGCCCTACAGGGGCGTGGAGGTAAGCGCAAAAATGAGCGATTCATCGATCTACCAGAGCTATAGCTCGAATACCCATCTGTTCGGCGGCGACGTGCCCTATGTCGAAGAGATGTATGAAAACTACTTGGCCAATCCCGGCAGCGTGCCGGAGGACTGGCGCCAGTATTTCGACAACCTGCAGCACCAGCCTGCGGCCGATGGCAGCAATGCACGCGATGTACCGCACCAGCCGGTAATCGCCGCTTTTGCCGAGCGCGCGAAGCAGGGCGGCACCCAGGTGGTGTACGCCAACCCCGACGTGGAAACCGGTCGCAAGCGCACGGCTGCCCAGCAGCTGATTGCCGCGTATCGCAACTCCGGCGCACGTTGGGCCGATCTGGATCCGCTCAAGCGCAGCGAACGCCCCGAGATCCCCGAGCTGGATCTGGCGTTCTACGATTTCACCGATTCCGATCTGGAAACGGTTTTCAACACCAGCAATACCTTCTTCGGCAAGGAGCGCATGCCGCTGCGCGAACTGCTGAACGCGTTGCGTGAAACCTATTGCAGCACGATTGGTGTGGAATACATGCACACCAACGAATTCGCCGAAAAGCGCTGGTGGCAACAAAAGCTCGAAACTTCCCGCGCCAAGCCGGTGTTCAACGTCGACCAGAAGAAGCGCATCCTCGACCGCCTGACGGCTGCCGAAGGCCTGGAGCGCTTCCTGCACACCAAGTATGTCGGCCAGAAGCGCTTCTCGCTGGAAGGCGGCGAGAGCTTCATCGTCTCCATGGACGAAGTGGTGCGCCAGGCTGGCGCTGCCGGCGTCCAGGAAATCGTGATCGGCATGGCCCACCGTGGTCGTCTGAACGTGCTGGTCAACACGCTGGGCAAGATGCCGCGTGACCTGTTTGCCGAATTCGAGCACACCGCCCCCGAAGACCTGCCGAGTGGTGACGTGAAATACCACCAGGGCTTCAGCTCCGATATCTCCACTGAAGGTGGTCCGGTGCACCTGAGCCTGGCGTTCAACCCGTCCCACCTGGAAATCGTCAACCCCGTGGTGGAAGGCTCCGTGCGTTCCCGCATGGACCGTCGCGATGACCCGCACGGCCAGCAGGTGCTGCCGGTGCTGGTGCACGGCGATGCGGCCTTTGCCGGTCAGGGCGTGGTCATGGAAACGCTGGCGCTGGCCGAAACGCGTGGCTACCACACCGGTGGTACCGTGCACATCGTGATCAACAACCAGATCGGTTTCACCACCTCCGACCCGCGCGACAGCCGTTCCACGCTGTACTGTACCGATGTCGTCAAGATGATGGCCACGCCGGTGCTGCATGTGAACGGTGACGATCCGGAAGCCGTGGCCCTGTGTACGCAATGGGCGATGGAGTACCGTCAGGAGTTCCACAAGGATGTGGTGATCGACATTGTCTGTTTCCGCAAGCTGGGCCACAACGAGCAGGACACTCCCATGCTCACCCAGCCGCTGATGTACACCAAGATCGGCAAGCACCCCGGCACGCGCAGGCTGTACGCCGACAAGCTGACTGCGCAAGGGCTGGGCGACACGCTGGGCGACGACATGGTCAAGGCCTATCGCGCAGCCATGGACGAAGGCCGTCACACGGTAGACCCGGTGCTGAGCAACTTCAAGAGCAAGTTTGCGGTCGACTGGTCTCCCTACCTGAACCAGAAGTGGACCGACGCTTCCGACACCGCCATCCCGCTGACCGAGTGGAAGCGCATCGCCGAGCGCATCACGACCGTACCCGAAGGCTTTAACGTGCACAGCCTGGTCAAGAAGGTTCTTGACGACCGCGCTGCCATGGGCCGCGGCGATATTCCGGTGGACTGGGGCATGGGCGAGCACATGGCCTTTGCCTCGCTGGTGTCCAGCGGCTTCCCGGTGCGCCTGTCAGGCGAGGACTGCGGTCGCGGTACCTTTACCCACCGTCACGCCGTGCTGCACGACCAGCGTCGCGAAAAATACGACGAAGGTACCTACATTCCGCTGCAGAATATTTCTGACAAGCAGGCGCCGTTTGTCGTGATCGACTCCATCCTGTCCGAAGAGGCGGTGCTGGGCTTCGAATACGGCTATGCCTCCAACGATCCGCACACCCTGGTGATCTGGGAAGCCCAGTTCGGCGACTTTGCCAACGGTGCCCAGGTGGTGATCGACCAGTTCATTGCGTCCGGCGAGGTGAAGTGGGGCCGCCTGAACGGTCTGACCCTGATGCTGCCGCACGGCTACGAAGGCCAGGGCCCCGAGCACAGCTCGGCGCGTCTGGAGCGCTTCATGCAGCTGGCGGCCGACGTCAACATGCAGATCGTGCAGCCGACCACGGCCAGCCAGATCTTCCATGTGCTGCGTCGCCAGATGGTGCGCAACCTGCGCAAGCCGCTGATCATCATGACGCCCAAGTCGCTGCTGCGCAACAAGGACGCCACTTCGCCGCTGTCCGAGTTCACCAAGGGCCACTTCCAGACCGTGATCCCCGAGCAGAACGCCGATGTGGCCAAGAAGGCCGACAAGGTCAAGCGCATCGTGCTGTGCTCCGGCAAGGTCTACTACGATCTGGTCAAGAAGCGCGAAGAGCGCGGTGCCGACGATGTCGTCATCATGCGTGTCGAGCAGCTGTACCCGTTCCCGCACAAGGCACTGGCTGCCGAGTTCAAGAAATACCCCAACGTCACCGATGTCGTGTGGTGCCAGGACGAGCCGCAGAACCAGGGCGCCTGGTTCTTCGTGCAGCACCAGATCTTCGAGAACATGTCCCAGGGCCAGAAACTGGGCTATTCCGGTCGCGCTGCCTCTGCCTCTCCGGCGGTGGGTTACGCACACCTGCACCAGGATCAGCAGAAGGCGCTGGTCGAAGGTGCCTTCACCCGCCTGAAAGGTTTTGTGCTGACGCGCTGATGCGCCGTCACAAGCATTTTTCTTACCCCTGAATAGACAACCGAGAGAAGAACATCATGGCTATCGTTGACGTCAAAGTCCCCCAACTGTCCGAATCCGTTGCCGAGGCAACCCTGCTGCAATGGAAGAAAAAGCCCGGTGAAGCCGTGGCAATCGATGAAATCCTGATCGAGGTCGAGACCGACAAGGTGGTGCTGGAAGTGCCCGCACCGTCCGCTGGCGTGCTGACCGAAATCCTCGAGCAGGACGGTGCTACCGTGACGGCCGAACAGCTGATCGCGCGCATCGACTCCGAAGCTGTCGCTGGTGCAGCCGCACCTGCCGCTGCTCCGGCGGCTGAGGCAGCTCCGGCTGCTGCAGCGCCTGCTGCCGCTGCCCCGGCCAGCACCAGCATGGCTGGTGTCGCCATGCCGGCGGCTGCCAAGCTGATGGCCGACAACAACCTGGCTGCCGGTTCCGTGCCCGGTACCGGCAAGGATGGCCGCGTGACCAAGGGTGATGTGCTGGGTGCCGTGGCTTCCGGCGCTGCTGCCAAGCCGGCGGCTGCTCCTGCCGCTCCGGTGCCGCAGGGTGCCCGTCCCGAGCAGCGCGTACCGATGACGCGCCTGCGTGCCCGTGTCGCCGAGCGTCTGCTGCAGTCCCAGTCTACCAACGCCATCCTGACCACCTTCAACGAGGTCAACATGGCACCGGTGATGGACATGCGCAAGCGCTTCCAGGAAAAGTTCGAGAAGGAGCACGGCTGCCGTCTGGGCTTCATGAGCTTCTTCGTCAAGGCGGCCGTGCACGCCCTGAAGAAGTACCCGGTCCTGAACGCCAGCGTCGATGGCAACGACATCATCTACCACGGCTACTTCGATATCGGTATTGCCGTCAGCAGCCCACGTGGCCTGGTGGTGCCGATTCTGCGTGACGTGGACCAGATGAACTTCGCCGACATCGAAAAGAAGATTGCCGAATTCGGTGCCAAGGCCAAGGAAGGCAAGCTGGGTATCGAGGAGTTGACTGGTGGTACCTTCTCCATCTCCAACGGTGGCGTGTTCGGTTCCATGATGTCCACCCCGATCATCAACCCGCCGCAGTCGGCCATCCTGGGCGTACACGCCACCAAGGATCGTGCCGTGGTCGAGAACGGCCAGGTCGTGGTGCGTCCGATGAACTATCTGGCCATGTCCTATGACCACCGCATCATCGACGGCCGTGAAGCCGTGCTGGGCCTGGTCGCCATGAAGGAAGCGCTGGAAGATCCGGCCCGCCTGCTGTTCGACATCTGATAGGAATCGATAGACAGCGATGGCCTGGATTTACCTGCTGCTGGCTGGTGTCTTCGAGATCGGCTGGCCACTCGGATTCAAGCTGTCGCAACAAGCCGAATACCGGATCAGCGGCATCGTCGGGGCCATCATCTCGATGGCCTTCAGCGGTCTGCTGCTCTGGATGGCACAGCGCGAGATTCCGATCGGTACCGCCTATGCGGTATGGACCGGAATCGGTGGCGCTGGCACCTTTCTGATCGGGGTGATGTTTTTTGGCGATCCGGCCTCGCTGGTACGATTCGTGGGCGTGGCCCTGATCGTCGGCGGTGTCATCACCCTCAAGCTTGCACACTGAGCCTGCAGTGTGAAACGGAGATCAACATGAGCACTCAATTCGACGTCATCGTCATCGGCGCCGGTCCCGGCGGCTACATCGCTGCCATCCGCGCAGCACAACTGGGCAAGAAAGTTGCCTGTATCGATGCCTGGAACAACAGCAAGGGCGGCCCGGCGCCGGGTGGCACCTGCACCAACGTGGGTTGCATTCCCTCCAAGGCCCTGCTGCAAAGCTCCGAGCATTTCGAGCACGCCAACCTGCACTTTGCCGACCACGGCATCAGCGTCAAGGACGTGAAGATGGATGTGGCCAAGATGATTGGCCGCAAGGATGATGTCGTCAAGCAGAACAACGACGGCATCCTGTACCTGTTCAAGAAGAACAAGGTCAGCTTTTTCCATGGCCGTGGCTCCTTCGTCAAGGCTGCCGAAGGTGGCTACGAAATCCAGGTTGCCAATGGCGACAAGACCGAAAGCATCAGCGGCCAGCATGTGATCGTGGCAACCGGCTCCAACGCTCGCGCACTGCCGCAGGTGGCGTTCGACGAGGAAACCGTGCTGTCCAACGACGGTGCCCTGCGCATCGGCGGCGTGCCGAAGAAGCTGGCCGTGATCGGTTCCGGCGTGATCGGTCTGGAAATGGGTTCTGTCTGGCGCCGCCTGGGTGCGGATGTCACCATCCTGGAAGGCCTGCCCACGTTCCTGGGCGCAGTCGACCAGCAGATTGCCAAGGAAGCCAAGAAGGCGTTCGACAAGCAGGGCCTGAAGATCGAGCTGGGCGTCCAGGTCGGCGACATCAAGACCAGCAAGAAGGGCGTGAGCATCGCCTACACCAATGCCAAGGGCGAAGAGCAGAAGCTGGATGCCGACAAGCTGATCGTGTCCATTGGCCGCGTGCCGAATACCGATGGCCTGAACGCTGAAGCCGTCGGCCTGAAGCTGGACGAGCGTGGCGCGATCGTGGTGGATGACGACTGCAAGACCAACCTGCCCAATGTCTGGGCCGTGGGTGACGTGGTGCGCGGCCCGATGCTGGCGCACAAGGCGGAAGAAGAGGGTGTGGCCGTGGCCGAGCGCATTGCTGGCCAGCACGGTCACGTGGACTTCGCACTGGTGCCCTGGGTCATCTACACCAGCCCGGAAATCGCCTGGGTGGGTCGTACCGAGCAGCAGCTGAAAGAGCAGGGCGTGGTCTACAAGGCGGGTACTTTCCCGTTCCTGGCCAACGGTCGCGCACGTGCCCTGGGTGACACCACCGGCATGGTGAAGTTCCTGGCCGATGCCACGACCGATGAAATCCTGGGCGTGCATATTGTCGGCCCGATGGCTTCTGAGCTGATCGCCGAAGCCTGTGTGGCCATGGCCTTCCGCGCCAGCAGCGAAGACATCGCCCGCATCTGCCATGCCCACCCGAGCCTGAGCGAATCCACCAAGGAAGCCGCCCTGGCCGTAGACAAGCGTACCCTGAACTTCTGATGACGGATCAGGAGAGTACGATGGGTCCGGTATCCCGCATCTACCAGCAACGTCTGGCAGAAAAGGGATTCCGGAGCGATCCGGCCCAGTTGCGGGCCATTCAGGAGCTGGACCGTTGCGCCGAAGAGTGGTCGCACTACAAGCGCAAGCGTTCCAGTTCACTGAAGAAATTCATCCACCGCCTGCCGGTCCCGAAAGGGGTCTACATGTACGGCGGTGTGGGTCGTGGCAAGAGCTTCCTGATGGACTGCTTCTACGACGCGGTTCCGATCAAGCGCAAGACGCGTCTGCACTTCCACGAGTTCATGCGCGAAGTCCATCGCGAACTCGCCAATCTGCAGGGCACGGAAAACCCGATTGATGTGCTTGGCGTGCGCATGGCCAAGCGCTTCAAGCTGATCTGTTTTGACGAGTTTCATGTCAACGATGTGGCTGATGCCATGCTGCTGCATCGCATGCTGCAGTCGCTGTTCGACAACCAGGTCGGCTTTGTCACTACCTCCAACTTCCGTCCGGACCAGCTCTATCCCAATGGCTTGCACCGTGATCGTATCCTGCCGGCAATTGCACTGCTGAACGAACGCCTGGAAGTGATGAGCGTAGACAACGGCACCGATTATCGTCAACGCACGCTGGAAAAGCTGCGTCTGTACCTGACCCCGATCAGCCCCGATACCGATGCCGAAATGCACCAGGCATTCGACGAGCTGAGTGCCGGCAACGACGAAGAACCGGTGTTCGAACTGAAGTCGCGCAAGATCAAGGCACGCCGCCGCCGCGGCCCGGTGATCTGGTTCGATTTCCGCGACCTGTGCGGAACGGCCAGCTCACAGAACGACTATCTGGAAATCGCCACGCAGTGTCATACCGTGCTGTTGTCCAATGTGCCCGAGATGGATGCCAGCATGTCCACCAGCGCGCGTCGCTTCACGCTGCTGATCGATGTGCTTTATGATCGTCGTGTCAAGCTGATGGTGTCGGCTGCGGTAGGGCCCACGCGTCTGTATACCAAGGGTGCGCTGGCGCACGAGTTCGTGCGTACGGCGTCGCGGCTGGAAGAAATGCAGTCGGCCGAATACCTGGCACTGGAACACCGCAGTGTCGACATCACGATTACCTGAGATCGGACTGATGCCGTTTCGTTCCCACTTCCTGCTCCCGGCTCGTCAGGCTGGTGCCGTGCTGTGCATCCTCTCGGCGGCAGCCTTGGCGGCCTGTACGCCACCAAAAATTCCCGATCCGACCCCTACGCCCGAGGAAGTGCCGTTCCTGGGCCGGCAGCTGACGCAACAGGACATTGCGCAGTTGCGCCAGCAGGTCAAGGGCCAGCGTGCCAATCTGCGTCAGGGCTGGGAGGCGGACAAGCGCAACTGCTACCAGCGCTTCTGGGTGGACGCCTGCCTGAAACAGCAGCGCCGTGACTATCTGGCGCAGGATCTGGTCCTGCAGAAGCAGGAGGTGGAGCTGAATCGCCAGGACCGCCGGCTGCAGGAAATCGACCGCCAGCTGCGCCTGCAGCAGAAGGCACACGAAGCGGCTGCGCAGTCTGCACCGGTGCCGCAGGCAGCCAGGCCCGGTCTGCCCGGCTGGGCTGCCGATGCACCACAGCAACCGGTCAGTGCCGTGCGGGCTCCGGCAACCCCCTGATGTCCCGCGCTACCTGCAGGTGTGGCCAGTCCGGTCCTGCGGGTTTGACATACAGTAGGCGTGATGCGCAGTTCTCCGACAGATTCCCCTCGGCCCGCACATAGCGAGCTGGCCGAACAGGTCACCCACATGTTGTCGGCCTATGGGCCGCTGGCACGTGACAATCCATCCTATCGCCAGCGCGATGGCCAGCTGGACATGGCCTGTGCCGTGGCCGATGCCATCGCACGCAGCGAGGCGCTGGTGGTGGAGGCCGGCACGGGCGTGGGCAAGACCTTTGCCTATCTGATCCCGGCGCTGCTCAGTGGCGAGCGCGTACTGGTATCGACCGCTACCAAGAACCTGCAGGACCAGCTCTTCACACGTGACCTGCCGTACCTCACCGGCCTGCTGGGCTTGCCGCTGCGCAAGGCCTTGCTGAAGGGGCGCAGCAGTTATCTGTGCCTGTACCGGCTGGAGCTGGCACGCCAGGATCCGGTGGTACACCTGAGAGAGCTGCAGGCCGGCATGCACCGCATCGAGCAGTTTGCGCGCAGCACCTGCAGCGGGGACATGAGCGAGCTGGAGGGCGTGGATGAACGTTCGCCGCTGCTGCCTCTGGTGACCTCCACGCGTGACAACTGTCTGGGCCAGCAATGCCCGCACAGCAAGAATTGCCATGTCAATCTGGCGCGGCGTGAGGCCATGGCGGCCGATGTGGTGGTGGTGAATCACCATCTGTTCTTTGCCGATATGGCGGTGCGCGAATCGGGGGTAGCAGAGCTGCTGCCCACCGTGCATACGGTGATTTTTGACGAGGCACACCAGCTCAACGATATCGGTACGCAGTTCCTGGGGCAGCAGCTGTCCAGCAGCCACGTGCTGGATTTCAACCGTGACATGTTGGCCACCGGCATGCAGTTGGCACGTGGTCTGGCTCCCTGGCAGGAGCTGTCGCGCGATCTGGAGCAGGCGGTGCGCGAGTGGCGGCTGGCGGGTGGTCGCCATGCCACCGGCACGCGGCTGCGCTGGACCGGCGAGATTCCCGAAGGCCTGGATCCGGATGTCTGGCTGGCAGCGATGCGCGGCCTGCAGGAGCGCCTGCAACAGACGCAGCAGGCGCTGGACATGATGTCCGAGTTGGGACCGGACTTTGTCCGGCTGCGCCAGCGTGCAGCCGAACTGATCGACAAGGTACAGCTGTTCCGGCATCCCTGCACAGACGAATCGGTGCGCTGGCTGGATGCTTCCGGCGCGCTGAGGCTGGTGCAGTCCCCCCTCGATATCGCCAGGGTGGTACGCGAGAAGCTGCTGCAAGGCAATGCACAGGCCATTCCGGAGCTGGCGGACGCGTGCGCGGATGGGTCGCAGCAAGACGATGCTGACATGCCCTGGCACGATGATCTGCCCGAGCCGGAGTGGAGCATCGTCGAGTCGCCGCTGCCTGTCGTGCAGCAGCGCGCCTGGATTTTCACGTCAGCCACCCTGGGCGAGAATGAGCGGCTGGAGTGGTTCACCCGGCCTTGCGGGCTGGATGAGGTGCCGACGCTGCGTGTCGACAGCCCCTTTGATTACGCGCGCCAGGCGGCCGTTTATGTGCCGCGCAGTTTTCCGCCACCGGGGGGTATCGATCATCTGCATGCGGTGGCCGATCTCGCGGCGCGCTCGGCCCGTGTACTGGGCGGACGCACGCTGGTGCTGACGACCACGTTGCGCGGCCTGCGCGCGATTGGCGAGCGTCTGCGTGAACAGCTGGCGCATGACAGCGGGCTGGTCGTGCTGTTGCAGGGCGAGGCGAGCAAGGCGCGGCTGATAGCGCGATTCCGCGAGGGCAGTACCGGCGCACAGGGTCAGGGTTGCGTTCTGGTGGCATCGGCCTCGTTCTGGGAAGGGGTGGATGTGCCGGGCGATGCCCTGGAGCTGGTCGTGATCGACAAACTGCCCTTTCCGCCGCCGCAGGATCCGCTGGTGGAAGCGCGCACCCGGCGGCTGGAACGTGAGGGTGGCAATGCCTTCCGCGAGTATTTCCTGCCGGAAACCGCGGTGATGCTGAAGCAGGGGGCCGGGCGGCTGATCCGCAGCGAAACAGACCAGGGCGTACTCATCATCGGCGATGCACGCCTGTTGCAGAAGAATTACGGCAATCGTCTGTTGCGCGTACTGGGTGATGTGCGTCGTCTGCCGGACGAGGCGGCACTGGACACGGCGCTGCAGCAGCTGGCCAAAACACATCAGGCCTGAAATTTCAGGCCTGATGAGGGGAGATTACCAGAGGCGGAACAGCGAGCGCTTTTCCCTGGGCTTGTAGTTCGGATCCAGATAGCGGCTCTGCGGATAGTTTTCCTTGAGCACGCGCAGGGCATCGTCACGGGGCTGCTCCATGCCCATGGCGTGGTAGGACTGCGCCATGATGCCGAGCGCCTGTTCCTGGGCTGGCGTGCCAGGATAGTTGGTCAGCGTGGACTGGGCGCGGTTGATGGCCGCCACATAGGCTTCACGGCTGAAGTAGTAGTTGGCGATGGCGACTTCGGACGAGGCCATGGCATTGACGATATAGGTCATGCGCGCGCGGGCATCGGGCGTGTAGCGCGAGTTGGGGAAGCGTGTCACCAGCTCCTTGAAGGCGGCGAAGGATTCGCGCGCGGCAGCCATGTCGCGCTCGGACAGGTCATTCGCGTTCAGGAAGTCCAGCCAGCCGGACTGCTCGTTGAAGTTGACCAGGCCCTTCAGGTAATAGGCATAGTCCAGTGCCGGGCTGGTGGGGTTCATCTGGATGAAGCGGTCGAGCGTGAAGTTGGCGTCAACGTAGTCTTCGTTCTGGTACTGGGCGTAGGCCTTTTCGAGCTGGGCCTGCTGGGCCAGCGGCGTGCCCTGGGCACGTGCTTCCAGCACGTTGTATAGCGGAATGGCCTGGTCGTAGCCACCGGACAGGCGCTCCTCGCGGGCTTCGCTGTAGATGCGGTTGGGGCTCCAGTCGGCCGTTTTCTCCTGTACCGTGGGCGGGGTCTTGCAGGCAGCCAGCAGCGTGGCCGTGCCAAGGCCCAACAGGACGGGACGGAGGTAACGGGAGATTAGAATGCTGCGATTCGGTTGAGGCATGGGTGACTACTCTTCGGTCAGGTCAGATTGCCAAAGATTATAGCCAGCAGACTTTGGCCACCAGTGAGGAAATGCAAGTGCAAGCCATAGATGACGAGGAACAGCCAGGCGCAGACGAGGTTCAGGCCGAGGCCGAACTGCGTGTGCTGCAGGTAGATGCTGCCGGCAACGGCATGCGACTGGACCGTTATCTGGCGGAGCAGGTGTCGGAGTTTTCACGCAGTTATCTGCAGCAGCTGATTGAGCAGGGGCTGTTGCGCCGTCTGGGCCAGCCCTGCAGCAAGGCGGCGACCAAGCTGCGCGTGGGCGACCGGCTGGAGCTGGAACTGCGTCCGACGGCGCAGTCCCAGGCCTTCGTGCCGCAGGATATTCCACTCGACATCGTGCATGAGGATGCGCACCTGGCCATCGTGCACAAGCCGGCCGGGCTGGTGGTGCATCCGGCAGCGGGCAACTGGAGCGGCACCTTGCTGAATGCGCTGTTGCACCATTACCCCGAATCGCGCATGTTGCCGCGTGCCGGCATCGTGCATCGGCTGGACAAGGATACCAGCGGCCTGATGGTGGTGGCGCGTGACCGCGCAGCCATGGATGGCCTGGTGCGGCAGATTGCGGCACGCGAGGTGCATCGTGAATACCAGGCGCTGGCGCATGGCATCTGGCGCGAATCGGCTGGCGGCGTGACCGCGGTCGATGCGGCCATTGGGCGCGATGTGCGCAACCGGCTGCGCATGGCAGTGGTGGATCTGGCGCACCAGGCTGGCAAGCCGGCACGCACCGACTTTCGTCTGCTGCGCCAGGGCCTGCTCGATGGTCAGCCGGTCTGCCATGTACAGGCCACGCTGCACACCGGCCGTACGCATCAGATCCGCGTGCACATGCAGCACCTCGGCCATCCACTGCTGGCCGATGCCGTGTACGGCGGCAAGCCGGTGGCCGGACTGCAGCGCCAGGCCCTGCATGCCTTCCGGCTGTCGTTGCAGCACCCGCTGACGCAGCAGCCGATACAATGCGAAGCGCCCTTGCCGGCAGACCTGCAGCAGGTGCTGCAGGCGCTGGCATGACTTTTCCCATCTGTTGCCGCCGTTGCGGTTTTCCGGCATGAACGCTTTCCAGGCCCGACGCATTCTCGAAACAGCGCTGCTGTGCGCCCAGCAGCCGCTATCGCTGCGCGAGATGCGCCAGTTGTTCGAGGATAGCGTCGCGCCCGACACCATTCGCCAGCTGCTGCACGAGATCGGCCAGAGCTGGGAGCAGCGCGGCATGGAGCTGTGTTGCGTGTCTACCGGCTGGCGTTTTCAGAGCCGGCCCGAAATGCGCGAATACCTGGACCGGCTGCACCCCGAAAAACCGCCACGCTACAGTCGCGCCACGCTGGAAACTCTGGCCATCATCGCCTACCGGCAGCCGGTGACGCGTGGCGATATCGAGGATATCCGGGGTGTCACGGTCAACTCGCAGCTGATCAGGCAGCTGGAGGATCGTGGCTGGATCGAAACCATCGGCTACCGCGAAACCGTCGGCCGGCCGGCATTGCTGGCCACCACGCGGCAGTTCCTGGATGATCTCGGCCTGTCGGCCCTGGACCAGCTGCCGGTGCTGGAAGATGCCGATCAGGCGGTGCTGCTGGAGCAGCTGGCCAGTCTGGACGCGCTGCCGGCGCAAGGCGATGCGGACAGCGATCAGCCCGAACTCGACATCACGCTGCAGCCGGTGCTTGATTCTGCTGTCGCAGAAGCGGACAATACGGGTGTTGCCAAAACGGCACCAGCGGTTGCGGACACCTCGGGAGAGGCATCCGGTTCTGCTGACACCTCCGATACATCCGATATCCCTTCGCATTCCTGATCCGGCACACGGCCGCATCCGCACGATATCCTGCCGGCATTTCTGCCGGCAGCCATGCAGGTACCACCTTATGCAAACCCCATCTGAACACGATTCCGACCAGCAGCCGTCTGCCGAGGGCAACGAGACACCGCGTCCGCGCAGCCGCAAGCCAGCCAGTCAGCCGCGCAGCCGCGCACCGCGCAAGCCTGCAGCAGATGCTACGCGCCGCCCGCGCAAGCCCGCTGAGGTTGCCGAGGGAGAGGCCATCGAGCGCGATGAAGACCTGTTTGCCGCCGTCATCTCCGGCGAATTCGATGTGGACGGACAGGGCGAGGCAGCCGAAGCACCGGCCAAGCGTGTGCTGCTGCCGCAACCCGACGCGCCCAAGCTGCACAAGGTGCTGGCCCAGGCTGGCCTGGGCTCGCGCCTGGAAATGGAACAGATGATCACCGAAGGTCGCATTTCGGTGAACAACGAGCCGGCCCACGTGGGCCAGCGCATCCAGTTTGGCGATGTCGTCAAGATCAATGGCAAACCGGTGCGCCTGCGCATTGCGCCGCCGCCCACGCGCGTGATTGCCTACCACAAACCGGTTGGCGAGCTGGTCACGCATGACGATCCGCAGAACCGCCCGACCGTGTTCCGCAAGCTGCCGCGCCTGCCGCAGGGCAAGTGGCAGTCGGTCGGTCGTCTGGACCTGAACACCGAGGGCCTGTTGCTGATCACCAACTCCGGTGCCCTGGCCAACCAGCTGATGCACCCGCGCTTCGGCCTGCAGCGCGAATACGCCGTGCGCGTCCTTGGTGCGCTGTCGGATGAGGAAAAGCAGCGTCTGCTCGACGGAGTGCAGCTCGATGATGGTCCGGCACAGTTCGGCAGCATCGAGGAGGGCGGTGGTGAAGGCGCCAACTGCTGGTATCGCGTGACGATTTCCGAAGGCCGCAACCGCGAGGTGCGCCGCATGTTCGAGGCGGTGGGCCATGCCGTGAGCCGCCTGATCCGTATCCGCTACGGCATGATGAACCTGCCGCGCTTCCTGCGTCGAGGTGCCTGGATGGAGCTGTCCGAACGCGATGTCAAGAACCTGATGGCCGAAGTCGGCCTGAAGGAAAGTGTCGATCTGGAACAGCTGCGTCGCCAGGAGCAGGGCGTGCGTCGTCGCAACCCGGATCGCCCGGGTTCTGCCGCCAGCAAGCGCGCCAAGTCCGGCCCGGGTCGCTCGGCGCCGCGCGCCGCCAGTCAGCCTGATCCGCTGCAGACCTCGTTCGGCTATCTGGATGGCCGCAAGCCGGAATCGCGTGGCAAGCGCCCGAGCGGTGGTGGTGGCCGCAGTGCGCCGGCAGGCTGGATGGGGCAGGGCAATGGCTCATCCGGCAAGCCGCGTCGCGGCAAGTAAGCGCCTGTTGCCATGGCCTGTTCCCGCGAATGCCATGGCAAGCAGGTAAAATCCCGGGGTTGTGCAGCTGACCGCATGGGCAGGTTGCGCAATCCATCCAGCCGGCCAACCCGGCCGCCCCGGATTTCATTCTCCCAACTATCAGGAAAACACATGGCTATCGAACGCACCCTCTCCATCATCAAGCCCGACGCCGTTGCCAAGAACGTGATCGGCCAGATCTACGCCCGTTTCGAGGCTGCCGGCCTGAAGGTCATCGCTGCCCGCATGATGCACCTGTCCCGCAACGAAGCCGAGGCTTTCTACGCCGTGCACAAGGAGCGTCCCTTCTTCAAGGACCTGGTCGACTTCATGATTTCCGGTCCCGTGATGGTGCAGTGTCTGGAAGGCGAAGGTGCCATCCTGAAGAACCGTGACCTGATGGGCGCCACCGATCCCAAGAAGGCCGACAAGGGCACCATCCGCGCCGACTTCGCCGACAGCATCGATGCCAACGCCGTGCACGGCTCCGACGCCGCCGAAACTGCTGCCGTGGAAGTGGCCTTCTTCTTCCCGGGCATGAACGTCTACTCCCGCTGATCGGCGGCTGACGAGGACATCACCATGACCACCACCAATCTGCTCGACTTCGATCTGGAAGGCCTGGTGGCGTGGTGCGGCCAGCTGGGCGAAAAGCGCTTTCGCGCCACCCAGCTGTTCCGCTGGATCCACCAGAAGGGTGTATCCGATTTCTCCCTGATGAGTGACCTGGCCAAATCGCTGCGCGAAAAGCTGGCTGCCCAGGCCACCATCACCCCATTGCCGGTGCTGACGCAGCAGATGTCTGCGGACGGCACCATCAAGTGGCTGTTCGACGTGGGCGGCGGCAATGCTGTCGAGGCCGTCTTCATTCCTGAAACCGACCGCGGCACGCTGTGCGTGTCCTCGCAGGCCGGTTGCGCCGTGGGCTGTCGTTTCTGCTCCACTGGCCATCAGGGTTTCAGCCGCAACCTGACCACTGGCGAAATCACGGCGCAGCTGTGGTTTGCCGAGCATTTTCTGCGCAAGCACCTGAACACCGACGAGCGCGTCATCTCCAACGTGGTGATGATGGGCATGGGTGAGCCGCTGCAGAACTACTCGGCGCTGGTGCCGGCGCTGCGCACCATGCTGGATGACCACGGCTACGGCCTGTCGCGCCGCCGCGTCACGGTGTCCACCTCGGGCGTGGTGCCCATGATGGACCGTCTGTCGCAGGATTGCCCGGTGGCGCTGGCGGTATCGCTGCATGCGCCCAATGATCCTCTGCGTGACCATCTGGTGCCGCTCAACCGCAAGTACCCGCTGGCCGAGCTGATGCAGGCCTGCCAGCGCTATCTGGAGTTCGCGCCACGCGACTTCATCACCTTCGAATATTGCATGCTGGATGGCGTCAACGACCAACCCGAGCATGCCCGTCAGCTGATCGAGCTGGTGCGCCAGTCCGGCAAGGGAGCCTGGTGCAAGTTCAACCTGATCCCGTTCAACCCCTTCCCGGAATCGGGGCTGAAGTGCTCGCCGCGTGGCACCGTGCTGGAATTCGGTCGCCTGCTGAACGAGGCCGGCATTGTCACCACGGTGCGCAAGACGCGCGGTGACGATATCGATGCCGCCTGTGGCCAGCTGGCCGGCGACGTGCAGGATCGCACGCGCGTGGAGCGCCGCATCGTGCTGCAGCGCATGGCTGATATCCAGCTGGCGCCAGGAGGGCAGGATGACTGAGTCCGGCCTGGTCCGAAGCCTGGTGGCCCTGGTGCTGACGCTGCTGCTGGCAGCCTGCAGCAGCACGCCGCCATCGATGTTCCGGGAAACGCAGGCCACACCGGCTGAACGCACACAGGCCCATCTGCAGTTGGCCATGGCCTATCTGCAACAGGGGCAGACCGATATTGCCCTGCAGGAAATCGGCAGCGTGCTGCAAGCCGATCCGGCTCAGGCCACGGCCTGGCATCTGCAAGGCATGGCCCTGCAGCAGCAGGGGCAGGGCGAACAGGCGGAGCGCAGCCTGCGCCAGGCCCTGCAGCTGGCACCGCAGGATGCCGGCATTCAACACAACCTGGCTGTGCTGCTGTGCGAGCGGCAGCAGCGCGCCGAAGCCGACCGCCTGTTTGCATCGGCCCTGACACTGCAGCCACCTGCTGCACAAGACCTGACCTTGCAGGCACGTGCGCAGTGCGCATCGTCCTCTCCCATCTCCCTATCTCAAGAGCCTCAGGAATGACCGACGTACAGAACGAGTTCCCCGCAACCGGATCCCAGGACAAGCCCCGGATTCGTCTGGATGAGCACCTCAGCCCCGGCAAGATGCTGCGCAGCGCGCGCGAGCAGGCCGGTGTGCAGATGGAAGTGCTGGCGACTGCCCTGAAGGTGCCGCCACAGCGTATCCAGGACCTCGAAAGCGATGATCTGTCGGCCATGCCGGGCGTATTTTTTGCACGCGGGCTGGCAGCCAATATCTGCCGTTACCTGGGTATCGATGCCCAGCCCGTACTATCGCGCATGCCGTCGGACAAGCCACATATCCACACCGATGACGAGTCGATCAATGCGCCGATCAACCAGTCGCGTTTCGGTGCCGGCATGCGTGGCGGCATGGGGCTGCCACTCTGGGCGATCGCCCTGGTGGCAGCGCTGGCCATCGGAGCCGTGCTGCTGTTCCTGCTGCCGACGTTCTCTGCCAAGTGGACCAGCTCCAGTGCTGCCAGTGCCGTTGCCAGCGCGCCGGCTGCTCCGATGGTGACTGGCCAGCTGGCTCCGGCAGCGGGCACGACCCTGGCTCCGGCCCCGGCATTGGCTCCCGCACCGGCGTCTGCCGCAGCACCTGCACTGCAGCCGGCAGCGCCTGCTGCCGTCACGCTGACTCCGGCCAGTGCGCCTGCATCCGCAGCGGCAACCAGCAGCGCCGGCCTGGTATTCCGCGCCAGCGGCGAAACCTGGGTACAGGTACGTGATCAGAACAACCGCACCGTGTTCGAACGCACCCTGGCTGCCGGCCAGGAGCAGGCCGTTCCGGTGGCAGCCTATCCGATCCGCGTCACGATTGGCCGCGCCGAAAACATCCAGCAGCTGCTGGATCGTGGTCAGAGCTTTGATCTGGCCGGTGTGGCGCGTACCGGCGTGGCACGCTTCCAGCTTCAGTAAGCCAGCAAGGAGAGTACAGATGGAACCCCAGACTACTCCCGTTCCGGTGTCGGTACCGCAGCGTGTCCGCACACTGCAGGCACAGGTGCGTCATGGCGACCATGTGGTCACCATCGGTGGGGATGCTCCGGTGCGCGTGCAGTCCATGACCAACACCGATACCGTGGATGCCGTTGCCACCGCCATCCAGGTCAAGGAATTGGCGCAGGCCGGTTCGGAGCTGGTGCGGATCACCGTGAACAGTCCGGAAGCGGCCCAGGCCGTGCCCTATGTCCGCGAACAGCTGGATCGCATGGGCATTCACGTGCCGCTGATCGGCGACTTTCATTACAACGGGCATCGCCTGCTGACCGAATTTCCGGACTGCGCCCAGGCCTTGTCCAAGTACCGTATCAACCCCGGCAACGTGGGCAAGGGCGACAAGAAGGACCGCCAATTCGGCCAGATGATCGAGGCCGCCATGCGCTGGGACAAGCCGGTGCGCATCGGCGTCAACTGGGGCAGCCTGGACCAGGAGCTGCTGGCCGACATGATGGACATCAACAGCCAGCGCACCGAGCCCTGGAGTGGCCAGCAGGTCATGTACGAGGCGCTGATGGCCTCGGCCATCAACTCGGCCGAGCGTGCCGTGGAAATGGGCATGGCACGTTCGCAGATCCTGCTGTCCTGCAAGGTCAGCGGTGTGCAGGACCTGATCGCCGTCTACCGCGCCCTGAGCCAGCGCTGCAACTACCCGCTGCACCTGGGCCTGACCGAGGCCGGCATGGGCGTGAAGGGTACCGTGGCGTCGGCCACGGCGCTGTCCATCCTGCTGCAGGAAGGTATCGGCGATACCATCCGCGTTTCGCTCACGCCGCAGCCGGGCGAGGCCCGCACGCAGGAGGTGGTGATCGCCTCCGAGATCCTGCAGTCGCTCGGCCTGCGCACTTTTGTACCCAGTGTCACCGCCTGCCCGGGTTGTGGCCGCACCACCAGCAGCACCTTCCAGGAGCTGGCCAAGCAGATCGATGACTTCCTGCGGGCACAGATGCCGGTCTGGCGCGATCAGTATCCCGGCGTGGAAAACATGAAGGTGGCGGTGATGGGCTGCATCGTCAACGGCCCCGGCGAAAGCAAGCATGCCGATATCGGCATCAGCCTGCCGGGTACCGGCGAGGCGCCGGCGGCCCCGGTGTTCATCGATGGCGAAAAGGCCCTGACGCTGCGTGGCGAGGGGATTGCCACCGAGTTCCAGCAGCTGGTGACTTCCTATATCGAACGGCGCTTTGGCAGCACTTCCTGAGCCCACCCTGTGGCCCGCCTGGCGGGCCTTGTGTTTCCTGCATCCGACAACAATTCAATGGCACAGAAAATTACCGCGATCAAGGGCATGAACGACATCCTGCCGCCACACTCCGCCCACTGGGAGTGGCTGGAAGGCCAGGTGCGCGAGGTCATGTCGCGTTTCGCCTACCGCAACATCCGTACCCCCATCGTCGAGCCTACCGGCCTGTTCGTGCGCAGCCTGGGTGAGGTGACTGATGTGGTCGAGAAGGAAATGTATTCCTTTGAAGACCGCCTGAACGGCGAGGCGCTGACGCTGCGCCCGGAAAACACCGCTGGCGTGGTGCGTGCCGTGGTCGAGCACAACCTGTTGTACGAGGGCGGCAAGCGCCTGTACTACATGGGCCCGATGTTCCGCCACGAGCGCCCGCAGCGCGGCCGCTACCGCCAGTTTCACCAGATTGGTGCCGAGGCACTGGGCTTTTCCGGCGCGCATGTCGATGCCGAACTGATCCTGCTGGCGCACAGCCTGTGGCAGGCGCTGGGCGTGCGTGACGTGCGCCTGGAAATCAACAGCCTGGGTCAGCCCGAAGAGCGCAAGGCGCACCGCGAGGCCCTGATCCGCCATTTCGAGGCACACCAGGAGTTGCTGGACGAAGACGGCCAGCGCCGCCTGTACAGCAACCCGCTGCGCATCCTGGACACCAAGAATCCGGCCATGAAGGACGTGGTGGAAAGTGCGCCGCGCCTGCTGGACTTTCTGGGCGAGGCCTCGCTGCAGGCCTTCGAGACGCTGCAGCAGATCCTGCGTGCGCACGACGTGGCCTATACCATCAACCCGCGCCTGGTGCGCGGCCTGGACTACTACAACCTCACGGTGTTCGAATTCATCACCGACAGCCTGGGCGCGCAGGGCACCATCTGCGCCGGGGGCCGTTATGATGGCCTGATCGAACAGGTCGGCGGCAAGCCGGCACCCGGCGTGGGTTGGGCCATGGGCGTGGAGCGCGTGCTGGAACTGCTCAAGGAGCAGGACCTGCTGCCTGCCGCACCGGTACCCGATGCCTATGCCGTGATCCCCGACATGCAATCGCTGCCGGTGGCGATGCAGGCACTGCAGCAGCTGCGCCAGGCCGGCCTGGCGGTGCAGATGCATGCCACGCCCACGGGCGAGATGGGCAGCTTCAAGTCCCAGTTCAAGAAGGCCGATGCCAGCGGCGCGCGTTTTGCGCTGGTATTTGGTGCCGACGAGCTGGCCGAAGGCTGCGTGACCATCAAGCAGCTGCGCGATGGTGCCGGCGAACAAAGCAAAAAACCGCTGGCCGAGCTGGCGCAATGGGCGAACAGCCTACAATCACAGGATTAATCCGCCCGCCGCTGGCGGGCCAGATACGGAACAAGCATGGCGATTCAGAATCTCGACCTCGAAGAACAGGAACAACTCGACAAGCTCAGGCACTTCTGGGAGAAGTGGGGCACGCTGATCACGACCGTGGTGGTGCTGGCCCTGCTGGCGTTTGCCGGCTGGCGTGGCTACCAGTGGTACGAATCCAACCAGGCTGTCAAGGCCTCGGCCCTGTACGACCAGATCCAGGCGGATGCCGATGCCGGCGATACCGCCAAGCTGGCCAACAGCCTCAAGCTGATGCAGGATGACTTTGCCTCCACCACCTACGGACAGCATGCCGGTCTGCTGGCAGCACAGGTGTTCCTGGAGAAAGGGCAGGCCGAGCAAAGCCGTGCCGCCCTGGGCATGGTCGCCGAAAAGGGCCCGGACAAGGGCCTGCAGGGTCTGGCACGCCTGCAGCTGGCGCAGCAGATGATCGGGGAGAAGCAGTTTGAGCAGGCGCAGCAGCAGCTGCAACAGGTTGATGCCAGCTATGCTGCGCTGGTGGCTGACCTGACAGGCGATATCCATACGCTGCAGAACCAGCAGCCGCAGGCGATCGAGGCCTATACCAGGGCCTGGCGCGAGCTCGACAGCAACCTGGCTTACCAGCAGATGGTGGGCATCAAGCTGACAGCACTGGGTGTGGATCTGGCCACGCTGGAAACTCCTGCAGCGGCTGCTCCTGCCAGTGCGGCAGCACCAGCAGCGGCCAGCTCTGCCACTCCGGCAGCTGCGTCGAGTGCGGCCAGTGCCTCCAGCGCAGGCTGATTTTCCCGGTTCAGGATCCCGCAACAAGGAGTACGGATGATGCAAGCAACGGTTTCCCGCAAGACTGCCACCTGGCTGGCCACCCTGTTGATGGGTGCGGCCCTGACGGCCTGTTCCAGCTACAAGCCGCCCAAGCCCACACCGCTGCAGCAAAATCCTGCCAGCGTGCCGGCCGTGACCAGCTGGACGCAGAAACTGGCCGGCAATGTGCATTTCCCGCTGCTGGTATCGGCAGAAGGCGGCCAGGTCGTGCTGGGCAGCTCCAATGGCCAGGTGCAGGCCCTGCAGGCTTCCAGCGGAGCGAGCCTGTGGCAGGCGCAGGCCGGCAAATCGCTGAGTGCCGGCGTTGGCACCGATGGCACGACTACCGCCGTGGTGGTAGACAACAACATGCTGGTGGCGCTGCGCAACGGTCAGGAAGTCTGGCGCACGCGACTGGCTTCGCAGGCCTATACGGCACCGCTGGTGGCTGGTGGTCGCGTCTTCGTGCTGACGGCTGACCGCGGCATTACCAGTTACGATGCCGCCAACGGCTACCGCCTGTGGCAGCAGACCGCCCGTGGCAACAGCGCCGACCGCATGGTGCTGGAGCAGTCCTCCCTGCTGATGCCGGCGGGCGGCATGCTGCTGGCCGGCGTTTCCGGCCGTGTGGTGGTGTTCAACCCCGACAACGGCACCGGCATGCTGGAAATGGTGCTGGCCAGCCCGCGTGGCATCCACCAGGTGGCCTCCATGGCAGACGTGATTGCCCCGGCCACGCGCGCCGATACCAGCCTGTGCGCGCGCAGCTTCCAGGCGGCGGTGGGCTGTGTCGACATGACCAATGGCAGCACCGTCTGGACGCAGCCGAGTGACGGCGCGACCGGCGTCACCGGCGATGCCGGTATCGTGATCGGCACCGACCGCACCGGCGACGTGATCGCCTGGAACCGCCAGAATGGTGACCAGCTCTGGCAGAACCGCAATCTGCGCTACCGCAACCTGAGCGCACCGCTGCTGGTGGGCAATCTGGTGGTAGTGGGTGATGGCGATGGCATGGTGCACATCCTGGACCGCAACACCGGTCTGCTGCGCAACCGCATCGCCACCGACGGCTCTGCCATCCAGACAGCACCGGTACTGGCCGGTAATACGGTGGTGGTCGTGACCTCCAGGGGCACGGTCACCGGCATCCGCCTGAACTGATTCAGGCGGAATCTGAATAAAGGAAACGGCGTACATGAAACCCGTGATCGCCCTGGTGGGGCGGCCCAACGTGGGCAAGTCCACCCTGTTCAACCGCATGACCAAGTCGCGCGATGCCATCGTGGCCGATTTTGCCGGCCTGACGCGTGATCGCCATTACGGCAATGGTCGCCAGGGCCGCCGCGAGTTCATCGTCATCGATACCGGCGGTTTCGAGCCGGATGCCGGAACCGGCAGCATTTTCCGTGAAATGGCACGCCAGACGCAGCAGGCGGTGGCCGAAGCCGATGTCGTGATCTTCGTGGTCGATGCGCGCGAGGGCCTGTCGGCGCAGGACCATGACATTGCCAACTACCTGCGCCGCCTCGGCAAGTCCACCATTCTCGCGGCCAACAAGGCCGAGGGCATGAAGGAGGGGCAGCAGCTGACCGATTTCTACGAGCTGGGCCTGGGCGAGGTGCATGCGGTATCCGCGGCGCACGGCCAGGGCATCCGCGGCCTGGTTGACCTGGCGCTGGACAGCATCGGCATTCCCGAGCCCGACGAGGACGAGGATGGCGGCGAGGAAAACAAGACCATCAAGCTGGCCGTGGCCGGTCGTCCGAACGTCGGCAAGTCCACGCTGATCAACACCTGGCTGGGCGAGGAGCGCCTGGTTGCGTTCGACCTGCCGGGTACCACGCGCGATGCCATCAGCGTGCCGTTCGAGCGTGACGGCCAGACTTACGAGCTGATCGATACGGCCGGACTGCGCCGCAAGGGCAAGGTGTTCGAGGCGATCGAAAAATTCTCGGTGGTGAAGACACTGCAGGCGATCGAATCCGCCAATGTGGTGCTGCTGTTGCTGGATGCCACGCAGGGCGTGACCGACCAGGATGCGCACATTGCCGGCTACATCCTGGAATCGGGCCGGGCCGTGGTGATTGCCATCAACAAGTGGGATGCGGTAGATGACTACCAGCGCGAGCTGGTGCTGCGCTCGGTCGAAACCCGTCTGGGCTTCCTCAAGTTCGCGGCCCTGCACTATATTTCCGCCATCAAGCGCCAGGGGGTCGGCCCGCTGTGGAAGTCGATTGCTCAGGCCTATGCGGCGGCCAACTGCAAGATGCCGACGCCGGCACTCACGCGTGCGCTGCACGAGGCGGTGCAATTCCAGGCTCCCAAGCGCTCCGGCATGTACCGTCCCAAGTTGCGTTATGCGCACCAGGGCGGCATGAACCCGCCGGTGGTGGTGGTGCACGGCAACTCGCTCGAGCACGTGACCGATGCCTACAAGCGCTATCTGGAAGGCCGTCTGCGCAAGATCTTCAATCTGACCGGTACGCCGCTGCGTATCGAGATGAAGACTTCGCACAACCCCTACGCCGACAAGGACTGAGCGGCCAACAGGCCGCTGCGTACCGCGCCTTCGAGCGTGGCCGGATAGTCGCCTTCCACGTAGTCGCCGCAGGCGCGCAGCCCCGGCAGAATCTGCATGGGCGGGCGCTGCACATCGGCGCTGCAGACAAACGTGGCGCGTTTGTCCACCAGGGTGCGGATCAGTGTCAGCAGTGACAGACCCAGTTCTGCCCGCGCCTGTTCCAACAGCGCCTGTTCATGCGCTTCCCGTGGCAGTTCGCTGCAGCTGGCGACAAAGGCCAGCAGGCGTTGGCCAGGTTGCACGCCGTCCTGTTCCGGATGGCTGAAGACAAACTGGGCCGGACCACCGGCAAGTGCCTGCATGCGCGGCAGGCGTGCCGCATCGTCCAGCGCGCACCAGGCATAGGTGGTGGCAATCGGCATCCAGCGCAGACTGTGGGCCAGCCTGATCCAGCGCTGGTAGCGTTTGTGCTGCACTTCGCAAAGGTGCGTCTGCATGCCTTGCAGCAGGCGTGCTGCCTCGGTTGCTGGCGTGGCCAGAATCACGCGATCTACCTGCAGCAGGCTGCCGTCATCCAGCTGCAATTGCCAGCCGGCGTTGGGGGAACTGGCACGCAGTGGTTCCAGGCCCTGTACCCGGCAAGCCAGACGTACATTGGCCCCCTGCGCCTGCAGCCAGTGCACGGCAGGTTCGGGCAGCAGCTGGCCCAGGGGTACGCGTGCCACCAGCGCGTCCGATCCGCCGCGCTGTGCCATCAGGGCGTCGTGGATCACGCGCAGAAAGACCTGGCCGCTGGTATGTTCTGGCAGGCTGTTGAAGGCCGATACACACAGGGGCGTAATCAGGGTGCGCAGAATGTCGGCATGCAGTCCCTGGCAGACCTGCAGCACCGTGGCACCGCTGTCACAACGGTAGCCCTGGCGTTGCCAGCGCGCAGCCACACGCAGCAGCGAGAGTCTGGCCGACGGGCTCCAGCCCTTGGCCTGCCAGATGGCGCGCAGCACGTCCCAGGCGGGCAGGGCGGAGGCCGGTGGCATGCGCAGGCCATGGCGATCGGGGCTGCGCAGATCCAGCGGCGCGCGATGCAGCAGCTGAGCCGCATCGACGCCGACTTGCTGCATCAGCTGGAGGCAGCGGGTGTATGCACCGATCAGGATATGCTGGCCGTTATCCATGGTCAGCGTGTCAGTCAGCGCCACGCTGCGGGCTCGGCCGCCGGGTTGGCGTGCGGCTTCGATCAGGCTGACATGCCAGCCCATGCGTTGTGCCTCCACCGCTGCAGCACAGCCGGCCCAGCCGGCACCGACAACGACCACATGGCCGGGGGACGCGCTCATGCCGCTCAGAGCTTGCGCACGCCGAGCGCCTGCACCTTCCAGGCCAGCCAGAATTTGCGCAGTGGCGTCAGGCTGATGCGCTGGTGCAGCACCTGGAAGTCGGACTGCTCGATTTCGCGCAGCAGCGTGCGGTAGATGCTGGCCATCATCAGGCCGGGCTTCTGGCTGCGCCGGTCGATCGTGGGCAGCAGGTCGAGCGCCCGGTCGTAGTACTGGTGGGCACGTTGCCCCTGGTACTGCATCAGGCGCCGGAAGTCTTCGGAATATTCGCGCTTGAGAAGGGTGTTGGCCTTGACGCCAAACTGTTGCAGCTCGTTGATCGGCAGGTAGATGCGGCCACGCATGGCGTCTTCGCCCACGTCGCGGATGATGTTGGTGAGCTGCAGGGCCAGACCCAGCTCGTGGGCATAGCGGGTGGTCTGCTCGTCCTGCTGGCCGAAGATGCGTGCCGAGACTTCGCCGACGATGCCGGCAACCAGATGGCAGTAGCGCTGCAGGCCGGGGAAATCCAGATAGCGCGTCTGCTGCAGATCCATCTGGCAGCCCTCGATCACCGCCAGCAGATGGCGCTGCTCGATGCCGAAGCGATCGGTCCAGGGCATTAAGGCCCGCATGACCGGATGGGTTGGCTGGCCGGCGTAGGCCTGGTGCACCTCGTTGTGCCACCAGGCCAGCTTGGCCTGGGCCACGCCGGGATCTTCCACCTCGTCCACCACATCATCCACCTCGCGACAGAAGGCGTAGAAGGCGACGATGGCGGCGCGCCGCTCGGGCGCCAGGAACAGGAAGGCATAGTAGAAGCTGCTGCCGGAGGAGGCAGCCTTCTGCTGGACGTACTCTTGCGGAGAGGCGGGCGTGGTGTCAGACATGGTGGCCGCTATTGTCCCATGTTCACGGGCCAATCCGGCTCAGGTCAGGCGATGTCGCAGGCTGGCCCAGAGCAGGGCGGGGGCATCGGCCTTGCCGATGCGCGGGCGTTGCGTGGCAATGCGTCCGCCCAGGGCGCGTGTCTTGCGGCCAATGCGCCAGCCACCTTGCATGACCAGGCGCAGTTCCCAGCCGGACAGGTGGCCGGCCTGGTGGCTGACCGTGGCCGGCAACGGCATGCCGGTGTGCATCAGGTCATCGGCACGATCCAGCAGCGCGGCAACCAGGGCCTGGATGGCGGGCTGCGGACTGGCTGCCGGCCGGCGTGCATCCACGCCGTGGGCCTGGCACAGATCCTGCGGCAGATAGTAGCGGCCTCGCGGCACATCGACCGAGATGTCCTGCCAGAAGTTGTAGAGCTGCAGCGCGCTGCAGATGGCATCGCTCTGCTGCAGCGAGACGGCATCGTGCACGCCATACAGGTGCAGCATCAGCCGTCCCACCGGGTTGGCCGAATAGCGGGCGTAATCCAGCAGATCATCATGGCTGGCGTAAATGGCAGCCTGTTCGCTATGGTGAATATCGCGGCGAAAGGCGGTCAACAGGTCCTGCAGCAGCGACAGTGGCAGCTGATGCTGGTGGATCGCCGCTTGCAGCGGCTGCATGATGCCGTGCCAGGGGGCGGCAGCCGGATAGGGCGTGCTGCTGTCAGCCAGCAGCAGCGCTTCACCATAGCGATCCAGTTCCAGCAGGCGCTGCGCGGCAGTTTGCGTGCCTTCGTCGGCGATATCGTCAGCGGTACGTGCAAAGTGGTAGAGCGCCGCCACGGCGGGCCGGATGGCGCGCGGGCACAGCCAGCTGGCCACCGGAAAGTTCTCGTAGTGGGTTACGGGCCGGGCCTGAACGGAGGAGGCAGTCATGGGATCGGTGTTTTGTGTGAATTCTGGTGTTGACCGTGAATTGTCGGTCATTGCAAGCTAAAATCATTGATTACCTGTTTGACGTGATGCGCCTGCATGGCTGCATCACCGGAATCTGCGCGGGTGGCGAAATTGGTAGACGCACCAGGTTTAGGTCCTGACGCCAGCAATGGTGTGGGGGTTCGAGTCCCCCCCCGCGCACCAGCGATTTTCAAGATCGCAGGCTGGCGCCGTGCGCTATGGCCTGCCCTTATCCAGCAAAGGAAATATCCATGTCCGTGAATGTTGAAACCCTCGAAAAGCTCGAGCGCAAGATCACCCTGTCCCTGCCCGTGAAAGAGGTGCAGGACGAAGTCACCAAGCGCCTGCAGCGCCTGGCCCGCACCGTGAAGATGGACGGCTTCCGTCCGGGCAAGGTGCCGGTCAGCGTGGTGGCCAACCAGTACGGCCCGGCCGTGCAGTACGAAGTGATCAACGACAAGGTCGGCCAGGCGTTCTACCAGGCCGCCAACGAAGCCGAACTGCGCGTGGCTGGCCAGCCGGCCATCAGCGAGAAGGATGGCGCTGCCGAAGGCGAAATGCTGTTCGAAGCCGTGTTCGAAGTGCTCCCCGAAGTCAAGATCAACGATCTGGCCGAAACCGAAGTCGAAAAAATCGCTGCCGAAGTGGACGATGAAGCCATCGACCGCACCATCGACATCCTGCGCAAGCAGCGCCGTACCTTTGCCCAACGTGGCAAGGACGAGCCGGCCGTGGACGGCGACCGCGTGACCGTGGACTTCGAAGGCAAGATCGACGGTGAACCTTTCGCCGGCGGCAAGGCCGAAGGCTTCCAGTACCTGGTCGGCGAAGGCCAGATGCTGGCCGAGTTTGAAGATGCCGTGCGTGGCATGAAGATCGGCGAGAGCAAGACTTTTCCGCTGGCCTTCCCCGAGGACTACCATGGTCAGGAAGTGGCCGGCAAGACTGCCGATTTCCTGGTGACCGTGCAGAAGCTGGAAGCAGCCAACCTGCCCGAAGTGAACGAAGAGTTCGCCAAGCAGCTGGGCGTGGGTGATGCGACCGTGGAAGGCCTGCGTGCCGACATCCGCAAGAACCTGGAGCGCGAAGTCAAGTACCGCCTGCTGGCCCGCAACAAGAATGCCGTGATGGACGCCCTGATCAAGAGCGCCGAACTGGATCTGCCCAAGGCCAGCATCCAGGCCGAAGTCAACGCCATGGCCCAGGCTGCGCGCCAGGACCTGGTGCAGCGCGGCATGAAGGACGCTGCCAATGCGGAACTGCCGGCCGAGCTGTTCCAGCCGCAAGCCGAGCGCCGCGTGCGTCTGGGCCTGATCGTGGCCGAGCTGGTGCGAGCTGAAAACCTGCTGGCTACGCCCGAGCAGGTCAAGGCCTACATCGATGATCTGTCCGCCAGCTACGAGAAGCCGGAAGAAGTGGCTCGCTGGTACCTGAACGACCAGCAGCGCATGGCCGAGATCGAGGCCGTGGTGACGGAAGCCAACGTGACCGACTTCGTGCTGGGCAAGGCCAAGGTCAGCGACAAGCAGGTCAGCTTCCAGGAGCTGATGGACCAGCCGGTCTGAGACTGATGCAGTAACGGCCGGCAGCTCCGGTCGTGCTGACAGGCCTGTGTGACGGACTCTTGCAGTCTGGCACCCAGGCCTTATTTATTCGGCATCATTCCCGTCATAATGTATGACAGCCAGGCCGGCAGTATTGCCCGGCCGGAAACCTTTGGAGCCCTACGCATGCAAACTTCGCGCAACAGTGCACTCGACGCCCAGGCCCTGGGCCTGATCCCCATGGTGGTGGAGCAATCCGGCCGTGGCGAGCGCTCCTACGACATCTACTCCCGCCTGCTGAAAGAGCGCGTGGTGTTTCTGGTCGGTCCGGTGAACGACCAGACCGCCAACCTGGTGGTGGCGCAGTTGCTGTTCCTGGAAAGCGAAAATCCGGACAAGGACATTTCCTTCTACATCAATTCCCCGGGCGGCTCCGTCAGCGCCGGCATGGCCATCTACGATACGATGAACTTCATCAAGCCCGATGTGTCCACGCTGTGCATGGGCATGGCCGCCAGCATGGGGGCCTTCCTGCTGTCGTCCGGCACCAAGGGCAAGCGCTTCTGCCTGCCTAACTCGCGCGTCATGATCCACCAGCCGCTGGGCGGCGCCCAGGGTCAGGCCACGGACATCGAGATCCATGCCCGCGAGATCCTGCGCCTGCGCAAGGAACTGAACCAGATCCTGGCCACCAACACCGGTCAGCCGCTGGACAAGATCGAGCGCGATACCGAGCGTGACTACTTCATGGCGGCTCACGAAGCGCGTGACTATGGCCTGGTCGATCAGGTGATCCGCCAGCGCGGCGAAGCGATCTGAGCCCTCTGACTGCCAGGCCTGCGGGTCTGGCGGTTTCCTGATTTTTCTTCTGATATTGCCTGCGGCTGTAGCCGCATGGCCTGATTGCATGACAACCCATAAAGACACGCCCAGCAAGACCACGCACTGCTCGTTCTGCGGCAAGCACCAGGATGAGGTCAAGCAGATGGTTTCGGGCAGCCATGGTGGCCGCTCCGTTTTCATCTGCAACGAGTGCATTGAACAGTGCACCGAGATCCTGCAGGAAAGCGCGAGTCCGGAAGAGGCCGCTCCGGCAGCTGACCGCCTGCCCACGCCGGCCGAACTCAAGGACAACCTCGACAACTACGTGATCGGCCAGGATGCGGCCAAGCGCACGTTGTCGGTGGCGGTCTACAACCACTACAAGCGCCTGCGCTACCAGGAGCAGCAGGGCACGACCGACCAGGTCGAGCTGAGCAAGAGCAACATCCTGCTGATCGGCCCGACCGGTTCCGGCAAGACGCTGCTGGCCCAGACCATGGCGCGCATGCTGGACGTCCCCTTCGTCATGGCCGATGCCACCACGCTGACCGAAGCCGGCTACGTGGGCGAGGATGTCGAGAACATCATCACCAAGCTGCTGCAGAGCTGCGACTACGATGTCGAGCGTGCCCAGCGCGGCATCATCTACATCGACGAGATCGACAAGATTTCGCGCAAGTCCGACAACCCGTCCATCACGCGTGACGTGTCGGGCGAGGGCGTGCAGCAGGCGCTGCTGAAGCTGATCGAGGGGACGCGTGCCAGCATCCCGCCGCAGGGTGGCCGCAAGCATCCCAACCAGGATTTTCTGCAGGTGGACACCACCAACATGCTGTTCATCTGTGGCGGTGCCTTTGCCGGCCTGGAGAAAGTGATCGAGCGCCGTACCGAAGGCTCCGGCATCGGCTTTGGTGCCGAAGTGCGCAGCAAGGAAAACCGCAGCCTGACCGAGATGTTCCAGAGCATCGAGCCGGAAGACCTGATCAAGTACGGTCTGATCCCCGAGCTGATCGGCCGTCTGCCGGTGGTGACAGCCCTGGCAGAGCTTGATGAGGCCGCGCTGGTGCAGATCCTGACGCAGCCCAAGAACGCCCTGGTCAAGCAGTACAGCCAGCTGTTCCAGATGGAAGGCGTAGAGCTGGAGGTGAGCGAATCGGCTCTCAAGGCGATTGCGCAGAAGGCCATGGAACGCAAGACCGGTGCGCGCGGCCTGCGCTCCATCATGGAGCAGGCGCTGCTGGACACCATGTTCGAACTGCCCGAACTCGAGAATGTCGAGAAGGTGGTGGTGGACGATTCGGTGGTGGCCGATGGCAAGCCACCGATGCTGGTGTATCGCGCTGCCGAGAAGAAGGCCTCCTGAGGTCTGACTGCTGCCAGATGCCCGCCAGCCAGCGGGCTTTTTTTGCGCCCGGCGCCGGCCGGGACGAATCCATGCTTGAATATCCGTGCACAGCGCCCATAACTGGTAGCTGAACCTAGAAGACGAGAGTACGCCTACATGACCGATTTTGCCTATCTGCCCCCCGAGAGCGTTGAGCTGCCCATGCTGCCGCTGCGCGATGTGGTGGTGTTCCCGCACATGGTGATCCCGCTGTTCGTGGGCCGCGCCAAGAGCATTGCGGCACTGGAAGCCGCCATGGAAGCGGATCGTACCGTGATGCTGGTGGCCCAGAAGTCGGCCGCCGATGATGAGCCGTCCATCGAGGACATGTTCGAGACCGGCTGCGTGGCCTCCATCCTGCAGCTGCTGAAACTGCCCGACGGCACTGTCAAGGTGCTGGTGGAAGGGCGCCAGCGTGCCAGGATCGAGGCCGTGACTGATGGTGAGGAATACTTCACCGCCAAGGTGCTGCCGGTTGCTGCCGACGAAACGCAGAAACCCGACACGGAAGACGCTGGCCGCGAGCAGGAGGCCCTGCGCCGTGCGCTGATGCAGTCCTTCGAGCAGTACGTCAAGCTCAACAAGAAGGTGCCGCAGGAGATCCTGACCTCCATCACCGGCATCGATGAAGTCGGCCGTCTGGCCGATACCATTGCCGCGCATTTGCCGTTGAGCCTGGAAAACAAGCAGCAGGTGCTGGACCAGGGCCAGGTACAACAGCGTCTGGAATTCCTGTTTGCTCGCATCGAGCACGAGCTCGACATCCTCAACATGGACAAGCGCATCCGTGGCCGCGTCAAGCGCCAGATGGAAAAAAGCCAGCGCGACTTTTACCTGAACGAGCAGGTCAAGGCGATCCAGAAGGAACTGGGCGATGGCGAGGAGGGGGCCGACCTTGAGGAGCTGGAAAAGAAGATCAAGGCCGCCCGCATGCCCAAGGCCGCACTGACCAAGGCCGAATCCGAGCTGCGCAAGCTCAAGCTAATGTCGCCGATGTCGGCCGAGGCCGGCGTGGCGCGCAACTACCTGGACGTGCTGGTCAATCTGCCCTGGAGCAAGAAGACCCGCATCAAGACCAGCCTGGCCGAGGCGCAGCGCATCCTGGACGAAGACCACTACGGTCTGGAGCGTGTCAAGGAACGCATTCTGGAATATCTTGCCGTGCAGCAGCGCGTGGACAAGATCAAGGCGCCGATCCTGTGCCTGGTCGGCCCGCCGGGTGTGGGCAAGACCTCGCTGGGCCAGTCGGTGGCCAAGGCGACCGGCCGCAAGTACGTGCGCATGGCGCTGGGCGGCATGCGTGACGAGGCCGAGATCCGTGGTCACCGCCGCACCTATATCGGTGCGCTGCCGGGCAAGATCCTGCAGAACCTGACCAAGGCCGGTACCCGCAATCCGCTGTTCCTGCTCGATGAAATCGACAAGCTCGGAGCGGATTTCCGGGGCGATCCTTCCAGCGCGCTGCTGGAAGTGCTGGACCCGGAACAGAACCACACCTTCAACGATCACTACGTTGAGCTGGATTTTGACCTGAGCGACGTGATGTTCGTGGCCACCTCCAATTCCATGAAGATCCCGGCTGCGCTGCTGGATCGCATGGAGGTGATCCGCCTGTCGGGTTACACCGAGGACGAGAAGGTCAACATCGCGCGTCGCTACCTGCTGCCCAAGCAGATGGAAAACAACGGCGTCAAGGACAGCGAACTCGAAGTGGCCGATGACGCGATCCGCGACATCGTGCGCTACTACACGCGTGAAGCCGGTGTGCGCGGCCTGGAGCGTGAGCTGGCCAAGATCTGCCGCAAGGTGGTGATGCAGGTGCAGCTCAAGCAGGTGAGCGACAAGGTCACGGTCGATAGCGAGAAGCTCAACGATTACCTGGGCGTGCGCCGTCACCGCTTTGGCCGTGCTTCCGAAGCCAACAAGGTGGGCGAAGTGGTGGGCCTGGCCTGGACCGAGGTGGGCGGCGAGCTGCTGACCATCGAAACCGCCATCATGCCGGGCAAGGGCGTGATCCAGCGCACCGGTTCGCTGGGCGACGTGATGAAGGAGTCGGTCGAGGCAGCGCGCACGGTGGTGCGCAGCCGCGCCGGCCAGCTCGGCATTGCCGATGAAGCCTTCGAAAAGAAGGACATCCACATCCACGTGCCCGACGGTGCCACGCCCAAGGATGGCCCGAGCGCCGGTGCCGCGATGACGACGGCCTTGGTGTCGGCGCTGACCGGCATTCCGGTGCGCAGCGATGTCGCCATGACCGGCGAGATCACGCTGCGCGGCGAGGTCACCATCATTGGCGGCCTGAAGGAAAAACTGCTGGCAGCGCTGCGTGGTGGTATCCGCCAGGTGATCATTCCCGAAGAAAACATGAAGGATCTGCAGGAAATTCCGGACAACGTGAAGGAAGACTTGGAGATCACCCCGGTGAAGTGGATTGACCAGGTACTGGCGATTGCGCTGGAGCGTCAGCCGGAACCGCTGCCGGGAGCCGAGCCGGTGGCTGGTACGGATGCTGACGAGGCGCTGGCGGATGTGCCGCCGGTGGCCAAGGCGAAGCGTGCCACGCGTAGCAAGCGGCAGGCGACCAAGCATTGAGCTGACTGCCGGAGCGGGGTGCATGTTGGTAGGTGAAGAAAAGATGAAAAAATTTCTTCACCTTGCCAAAAAGGCAAAAAACACGCTACAATAATTGCTTCAGCGCGGGAATAGCTCAGTTGGTAGAGCGCAACCTTGCCAAGGTTGAGGTCGCGAGTTCGAGCCTCGTTTCCCGCTCCATATTCCAGAACAAGGGAAGCTTCTGCTTCCCTTTTTCATCAGTCAGCTAGCTGGCTGCATGGAACCACTTTGGCGCGATAGCAAAGCGGTTATGCAACGGATTGCAAATCCGTCTAGTCCGGTTCGACTCCGGATCGCGCCTCCAAGAAACCACAGAAGTTTCAAGCACTTAGCTCCTTCGGGACTAGGTGCTTTTTCTTTTGTGCGATAGTCGCCGCGCTGCAAGATACTTGCCTTGCAATCTGGACGGATTGGCAATCCGCTTGCACGCCGGTCTAGCCCAGCAGCACATGCCCGACGATCCGCACCGCCATCCCCACCAGCGATCCCAGCGCCGCATACTTCCACACTGCCGCAATGCGCCGCCCGGCAGAGATCAGCACGGCGATGCCGGTCAGGTCCAGCGGTGACAGCAGCCAGCCGGCAGACAGGTTGATCAGGGCGGCATCGACCTGGCCAGCCCGATGCAGCTCCGACATCACGGCCAGCATGGCGCTGCCGCCAGCCAGGTACTTGGTCAGTGTGGGCAGCACCAGCACCGGGTCGATGTGCAGCAGGGTGAGCAGGGGAGTGAGAGCCGTCGTCAGCCAGGCGATGCTGCCGCTGCGCTGCAGCAAGCCGACCACCACCAGCGACAGCACCATGATCGGAATCGCGCCCAGGGCAATCTTGAACGCCTCGGAGCCGGCAGCGTTGATCACATCCAGCAGGCCCTTGCCGCCGCTGACAGTGGCGTGATTGAGCTTGTCCGGGCTGGGGGCTTCCTTGTCCGGTAGTCTGCGTCCGATCAGATGCCAGGTGACGGCTGCAGCGATCAGGCCGCCGACAAGCGACAGCAGCAGCGTCAGCCCGATATCCAGCCCGAGCGCCATCATCGGGAACGAGGCATTGGCCTGCGCCATGGCGAACACCATGGCCAGGGTGGCGGCGATCTGCCGTTGCGAGGTGCCGCGCTGGTCCATGATGCTCAGCGTGGCAACCGGTGCGGCAAAGCTGACGAAGCTGATCTGCAAGGCGGCAAAAATGCCGAGACCGCCGAGACCAAAGGGCTTGAGCACCGGTGTGAGCTTGTGCACGATCCAGTCCAGCCAGCCGTGCGCTTCCATCAGCCGCATCAGGAACAGCATGACGATCATGATGGGCAGCATCACGAACAGGGAAAACTCGATGCCGGCGCGGCCGGCTTGCAGGATGATGTCGATCAGCATGGTGACAAGGTCAGGGCAATCCTGCACTGTAGCAAAAGGCCGTGCCCGTACCCGTGCCGGATGCGACTTCCGTCACGCTGGTGCCCCCGGGAAAATCCCGATGCCACCCTGAAGCCGGCTTTCCATCTGCTACATTGAAGCGCAGATGCCGGCCACGAGAGGCTGTGCAGTGTGCCAACCAGAATCTGTTTGCCATGACGCCATCTGCTTTTTCCCTGTCCCGATTCTGTTTGCCGGCCCTGGCCGGTTGTGGTGTGCTGGCCTTCAGTCCCTGGGCGCAGGCGGCCAGCTGGCTGCAGGAGGATCAACTCACGCTGCGGCCGCAGGCCAGCCAGGCGGTGCAGGTGCTGGGCCAGGCCCGTGCCGAAGGCTTGAACCCAGCCGATTACAGCGCCGCTGCCTTGCAGAAAGCCGTGCAGCAGGCCGCCAGCCAGCCACTCGGTGCCGACCAGGCCGCCAGTCTGGATGCCAGATTGCACCAGGCCGTGCAGCGCTATCTGACTGACCTGCACAATGGCCGGGTCGATCCGCGCACGCTGAAGGAAAACTACAAGGATGACCACCGCAAGGATTTTGATGCCTCCGTGGTGCTGAACCAGGCACTGGACAACGGCGACCTGGGCCAGGCCTGGAAGGCCGCTACGCCTTCGTTTCCGGCCTACGCCAGCCTGCGCAAGGCCTTGCATCAGCTGCAGGCGCTGTCCGGCCATGCGGCCTGGAACAGCCAGCTGCCGGCATTGCCCAAATCGGGACGGATTGCCGCCGGCCAGGAGTGGGCCGGCCTGCCTGTCGTGGCGCAGCGTCTGGCTGCACTGGGCGATATGGCCGCGGTTCCTGCAGGCACGCCTGCCACGCTGACGCCGGCGCTGCGTGAGGGTCTCAAGGCTTTCCAGGCGCGCCATAGCCTCAGCGCCAATGGCTTGCTGGATCGCAAGACGGTCGATGCGCTGAATATCAAGCCGGAGGCCCGCGCGGAGCAGGTAGCGCTGGCGATGGAGCGCGCACGCTGGACGCCACTGGCGCAGGGCAAGCGCATGATTGTGGTCAACGTCCCGCAGTTCCGCCTGTACGGCTATGAAATCGATCAGGGCAAGGTGATTCCCAAGGTCAGCATGCGTGTCATCGTCGGCAAGTCGCTGGATACGCGCACGCCAATGTTCGACGAGGACATGACCTACGTCGAGTTCAGCCCCTACTGGAACGTGCCGATCTCGATTGCGCGCAGCGAAACCATTCCGCGCATCAAGCGCGATCCCGGTTACATGGCACGCCAGGGCTTCGAGATCGTGCAGGGCAATTCGGTCAGCAGCAGCCCGTCGGCTGCCAATCTGAATGCGGTGCTGAATGGCAGTGCCCGCATTCGCCAGAAGCCGGGGCCGCGCAACGCGCTGGGCGACGTGAAGTTCATGTTCCCCAACAACATGAATATCTATCTGCATCACACGCCATCGACCGGACTGTTCAACCGCGACAAGCGCGATCTGAGTCATGGCTGCGTGCGCGTGGAAGAGCCGGTGCAACTGGCGCAATTCGTGCTGCAGGATGATCCGTCCTGGACCAAGGAGCGCATCAGCAAGGCCATGGGGGGCAGCAAGCCGACCATTGCCCGCCTGAAGGAACCGCTGCCGGTGGTGCTGACCTACAGCACCACGGTGGTGCTGGACGGCAAGCCGCATTACTTTGCCGACCTGTACGGCCACGACAAGCTGCTGGCACAGCAGCTGGCCAAACGCAGTCCTGCAACTGTCAGCTCCAAGTAGGCGTCGGCGTTACAAAAAACCTCTGGCGCGCAAAAACCCTACTGCCTACAATGTCAGGTTAAGTAGTATCCAACCTGTGTCTATCTGTAGCCATCTGCAGTCAAAACACGGGTTTTGCAGTTGGAGTAACAGGGGTATGCGATCTTCTCGCCGTGGTTTTCTGGGACATGGCCTGCGCGCAGTGGCGGCAGGCGGATTGGTGATGCAGGCAGCGCCTGCGATGGCGGCTTTCGGTTATGGGCAGCGTCGGCTGTCGCTGGACCATTTGCATACCAACGAGCGCCTGTCGCTGGTGTATGCCGTGGGCGAGGACTTTCTGCCGCAATCCATCAGCCGGCTCAACTATTTCCTGCGTGACCACTACACCGGCATTGCTGGCATCATGGATCCGCGTTTGTACGACATCATGCACCAGGTGCGTGGCCTGCTCGCGACCAACGCTCCCTTCGAGATCATCTCCGGCTACCGCAGCCCGGCAACCAACGAACGCCTGCGTACCACGCGCGGCGGCGGTGTTGCCAAGCAGAGTCTGCACACGCAGGGCAAGGCGGTGGATATCCGCATGACTGGCGTACCGCTGGCCGAACTGCGCGATGCGGCCAAGTCTCTGGAGGCCGGCGGTGTCGGCTATTACCCGCGCGACAACTTCGTGCATATCGATACCGGCCGCGTACGCTACTGGTAAGCCGCCGTATCGCGCAGCGGGCCGGGCAGGGCGGATCAGGCCGGGGCCTGCCAGTGACCGCTCTTGCCGCCGATTTTTTCGAGCAGGCGTACGCCGCCAATCTCCATGCCGCGATCCACGGCCTTGAGCATGTCATAGATGGTCAGCAGACCGGCCATGGTGCCGCTCAGGGCTTCCATTTCCACGCCGGTACGGCCCACGGTCTCGGTGGTCACGCGCAGGTGCATGCGATGCAGCGCGGCTTCGGGTTCGAATTCCACGCCCACATGCGTCAGCGCCAGCGGGTGGCACAGCGGAATCAGCTGGGCTGTCTGCTTGGTGCCCTGAATGGCGGCCAGGCGCGCCACGCCCAGTACATCGCCCTTTTTGGCGCTGCCGGCCATCAGCATGGCGAAGGTGTCCGGCTGCATGCTGATGTGGCCGGTGGCCGTGGCGATGCGGCGGGTTTCGGACTTGCTGCCGACATCGACCATATGGGCCTGGCCGGAGCTGTCAAAATGGGTCAGTTCACTCATGGGGAAAACAATGGGAATGGCTGAAGACAATGCAGCAAGTGTAGCCGCTGCACAAAGACTGCCTCCGGTGCTGGGCATGGTCGGCTGGTCCGGCAGCGGCAAGACCACGCTGCTGGAACAGCTGCTACCGGTGCTGCGGGCACGTGGCGTCTCGGTGTCGGTGATCAAGCACAGCCACCATGACATCGTGCTGGATGTGCCGGGCAAGGACAGCGATCGTCATCGCCGCGCCGGAGCGCAGGAGGTGATGGTGGTATCGCCGCAGCGCTGGGGCCTGTTTGCCGAAACGACGGAGATGCCGACGCTGGAGCAGCAGCTGCAGCGGCTGGCGCCGGTCGATCTGGTGCTGGTGGAAGGGCAGAAACAGCTGGCGATTCCCAAGATCGAGATTGTCCGGCCTGCGGTAGGCGCATTGCCGCGCTATCCGGCGGACTGTCATATCATTGCCGTAGCCAGTGACGCGGCCCCCGCAGCGGAGGGCGTGCCACCGGGCATCGCCTGGCTGGACCTGAACGATGTGCCCGGTGTGGCCGATTTCCTGCAGCAGTGGCTGCAGCGACAGCAACAGAAGTGATCCCAACCATGATTCGAATTCTTTACTTTGGCATGCTGCGTGACAAGCTGGGCCGCGACCAGGAACAGCTCGAATGGCAGGGCGGCAGCACCAGCGAACTGCTGGCACAACTGCGCAGCCGCGATACGCAATGGGCCGAGGCGCTGGCGCCCGGCCAGGTGTTCCGCGTGGCGGTGAACCGCCAGATGGCCTACGAAGACATGCCGATTCCGGACGGTGCCGAAGTCGGCATTCTGCCGCCAGTGACGGGAGGCTGAACATGTGGCTGAAGGTGACGGTGCAGGAAGAGGCCTTCGACCTGCAGCACGAAGAGCAGCGGCTGTTGCAACAGGCCGGCGATGCCGGCGCACTGGTGGCCTTTCAGGGCATGGTGCGTGCGCATGACCAGCAGCATCCGCTGGCTGCGCTGCATCTGGAACACTACCCCGGCATGACCGAAGCCGAAATCGAGCGCATTGCGCACCAGGCCGCTGAACGCTGGCCGGTATCGGCCTGCCGCGTGATCCACCGCGTGGGTCGGCTCACGCCCGGCGCGGGCATCGTGCTGGTGCTGGTGGCATCGGCACACCGCCGCGCTGCATTTGCCGCCTGCGAATACCTGATGGACTTCCTGAAAACCGAGGCTCCCTTCTGGAAACGCGAGGAATTTGCCGACGGCAGTCACAGCTGGGTGGCTGCCAAATCCAGCGATGATGCAGCGCGCGAGCGCTGGCAGGCATGACGCAGGTGCTGGGCCTGCTGCTGGCCGGCGGGGAAGGGCGGCGCATGGGTGGCCTGGACAAGGGCCAGCTGCTGTTGCAGGGCAGGCCGCTGGCGCAGCATGTGTTGCAGCGGCTGCAGCCCCAGGTGCAGCAGTTGCTGATCAGCGCCAATCGCCATCTGCCGCAGTATGCGGCACTGGGTGCACCGGTGCAGACCGATGCCCCCGCCTGGCAGGGCATGGGCCCGCTGGCAGCACTGGCCACGCTGGCCGGTCAGGCCGCACCCGGGCCCGCGCCTGATTACCTGCAACTGGTGCCCTGCGACACCCCGCATCTGCCCGCCGATCTGGTGGCGCAGCTGTTGCAGCGCCTGCAGCAGGATCCGTCACTCGAACTGGTCTACCCCTCTACCAAGGAGGGGGTGCAGCCCGCCTGTCTGCTGGCACAATGGTCTATCGTGGCCAGCGTGCCTGGCTACCTGACGCAGGGCGGACGCAGCCTGCGTGGCTGGATCGCCACCCGCAGGGCCGCTGTCGTACCCTTTGCGGCAGCCGCCGATTTTGCCAATGCCAATGATCCCCAGACCCTGGCACGGCTTGAACAACACTGATTCCGAGACGCCATGCTTCTAGACTACTACGATGCACGCCGGCAGCTGCTGGCCTCCCTGCCGGCCGTGAGCGATAGCCAGGTGCTGCCGCTGACACAGGCCGTGGGCCAGGTGCTGGCCGCCGATGTGACGGCCAGTTATGACACCCCGCAATTCGACAACAGCGCCATGGACGGCTACGCGATTGCCGATCCGCAGGCCGAACGGCTGCAGTTCAGCCTGGTCGGTCGCATTGCTGCCGGTGACAGCGCCGAGGGCGTGCAGCTGCAGCCGGGACAGGCGGTGCGCATTTTTACTGGCGCGCCGGTGCCTGCCGGCACCAGTGCCGTGGTGCCGCAGGAAGAGATCGAAGCCGGCGACGGCCAGATCACGCTGCAGCGTCCGGCCCGCGTTGGCCAGCATATCCGCTACCGTGCCGAGGAATATGCGGCCGGCAGCCAATTGCTGGCCGCCGGCACCCGGCTCGATGCGGCGGCCATCGGCCTGGCCGCCAGCCAGGGGCATGCCAGCCTGCCGGTGCTGCGCCCGCTGCGCGTCACGGTGTTTTCCAGCGGCGACGAGCTGCGCGAGCCGGGCCAGCCACTCGGTCCGGGCCAGATCTACGATGCCAACCGTTTCCAGATGCTGGCCTGGCTGGCCGGCATGCAGGTCGAACTGGTGGACGGCGGTGCCTTGCCCGATGATGCGCAAGTCACCAGCGAACGCCTGGAAGCCGCAGCGCAGCAATCCGATGTGATCCTGACCAGTGGCGGCGTGTCCGTGGGCGAAGAGGACCATGTGCGCAATGCCCTGCAACGCATCGGCAGGATCGAATTCTGGAAGCTGGCGATCAAGCCGGGCAAGCCGTTTGCCTGGGGCCAGTCCGGCCGCGCGCAGATCTTCATGCTGCCGGGCAACCCGGTCGCCACTTTCGTCACCTTCTTCATGCTGGTGGCGCCGGCGCTGCGCCGCATGCAGGGGCTGTCCCGGCCCGATCCGGTCAGTTTCCGGGCCACCTCCAGCTTTGAGCGCAGCAAGCGCGAACCGCGTCGCGAGTTCCTGCGCGGTGTGGCCAGCATCGGGCCGGATGGCCAGTGGAGTGTGCGTGCACTGCAGGGCCAGAGCTCGGCCATGTTGTCGGCCTGCGTGGCCGCCAATGTGCTGATCGAGATCCTGCCCGATACCCCGGTGGCCGTGGGCGATACGCTGACGGTATACCCGCTGCCCGGAAAAGGAGTGCTGTGATGACGGAAGCCACCTTGCCTGCCATCACCATCGGTCTGGTATCGGTCAGTGACCGCGCTAGCAGCGGCGTATACCAGGATGAGGGCCTGCCGGCGCTGCGCGAGTGGCTGCAGGCGGCCCTGTGCAACCCGGTGCAGTTCGAGCAGCGCCTGATTCCCGACGAGCAGCCGCTGATCGAGTCCACTCTGAAGGAATTGGCCGATGAGCGTGGTTGCTGCCTGGTGCTGACTACCGGCGGTACCGGCCCGTCCCCGCGCGATGTGACGCCGGAAGCCACGCTGGCCGTGGCCGATCGCGTCATGCCGGGCTTTGGCGAGCAGATGCGTCAGGTCAGCCTGCATTACGTACCCACCGCCATCCTGTCACGCCAGGTGGGCGTGACGCGCGGCAGCTGCCTGGTGCTGAATCTGCCGGGTCGTCCCAAATCGATCCGTGAAACGCTGGAAGGCGTACGCGCGGATGACGGCCAGGTGCTGGTACACGGCGTATTTGCCTCGGTGCCGTATTGCATCGAGCTGATGGGCGGCCCTTATATCGAGACGCGCCCGGAGTACGTTACTGCTTTCCGCCCGAAGAAAAAGTAGCCGCTTCAGCCGCCAGTCATCGACATGAAGCGGATGGACTGCTCGGGTTTTTCCAGAAACTCGTGGCGCTCCGGCTTGAGTTCGATGGCTTCGCGGATGGCGGCTTCCAGTTCGTCATCGGTACAGCCGGCGCGCAGCAGCGGGCGCAGCTCGAAGCTTTGCTCCTGGCCCAGGCACATGTACAGCGTGCCGTCCACTGCCAGCCGCACGCGGTTGCAGGCGGCACAGAAATGCTGCGACATGGGGGTGATCAGGCCGAGCGTGAAGCCGGAATCAGGGCTGGTCCAGTAGCGCGCCGGGCCGCCACCCAGCTTGACATCGCTCGGGATCAGGCCGTATTTCTGCTGCAATTCCCAGGTCAGGTCGGTCAGTGACAGCCCCTGGGTTTCGCGGCCGGTGTGGCCCATCGGCATGGCCTCGATCAGGCGCAGCACGAAATCGTTGTCCATGCAGAATGTCACCATGGCATCGAGATCGATATCGTTCACACCGATCATCGGCACCATGTTGATCTTGATGCGGGTAAAGCCGGCCTGCTTGGCCGCCTGCAGGCCGTTGAGCACCTTTTCCAGACTGTCGCTGCCGGTGATCTGCTGCACGCATTCGCCGCGCAACGAGTCCAGGCTGACGTTGAGACGATCCACGCCGGCATCGCGCAGCGCCTGCGCATGCTTGACCAGCTGCGTGCCGTTGGTGGTGAGCGACAGGTCTTCCACATGGGGCAGGGCGGCAATGCGTGCCGCCAGCGCGGGCAGATTGCGGCGCAACAGCGGCTCGCCTCCGGTCAGGCGAAAGCGCGTGGTGCCCATGCGCGCAAAGGCGGCGATCACGCGTTCGACCTCGTCAAAGGTGAGCCAGTTGTCCGGCTCCTCGAAATCGCGGAACCCCTTGGGGATGCAATAGCTGCAACGCAGGTCGCAGCGATCCGTCACCGATACGCGCAGGTAGTCGATGGTGCGGCCAAAACGGTCTTGCAGGCTGGTAGTCATGCGCTGATTGTCGCTGTTTTGAGAGTCCGCACAGCGGATGGGCTTACGCGAGTCAGGCGAATCGGGTCGGACAGCAGAAATGCATGTCCTGGCTGCTGACCGGATGCGGGATCTGCAGCGCATAGGCGTGCAGTAGCAGGCGTGTTGCCATGGCCTGATTCGCGGCATCGCCATACAGGGTGTCGCCGGCAATCGGGTGGCCGATGGAGAGCAGGTGTACGCGCAGCTGGTGCGAGCGGCCGGTGACCGGCTCCAGATCCAGCACGCTGTGCGCCTGCGCCGGGCGGAAGTGGTCCCGCGCCAGACCGACACAAGATTCCTGTTCGCCCAGATGCCGCCAATGCGTCACACTCGGCTTGCCGATGGCGTGGTCCACCTTGCTGCGCGGCCGGTTCGGCCAGTCCACGATCAGCGGCGCGTCAATCGTGCTCCAATCGGCCCGTTGCGGCAGCTCACCTTGTGCGATGGCGACATAGCGCTTGCGCGTACGGCGTTCGGCAAAGTGCTGGCTCAGCGTGCGCTGTGCCTCGATGCCGCGTGCCATCACCAGCAGGCCGCTGGTGCCCATGTCGAGCCGATGCACGATCAGCGCATCGGGAAACTGCGCCTGGACGCGCACGCTCAGCGAGTCGTGGTTTTCCGGGCCACGGCCAGGAACGGAGAGCAAGCCGGAGGGCTTGTCCAGCACGATCATGGCCTCATCGGCATACACAATGGGCAGGGCGGCACTCATTCGGGCAGCGTTTCCGCACCGGCGCCGAGCACGCGTTCCACCATCACGATATCGAGCCAGCGTCCATGCTTCCAGCCGCAATTGCGGATGATGCCGGCTTCGGTAAAACCGTGGCGGCGGTGCAGGCCGCGCGAGGCCTGATTGTGCGAATCGCCAATCACCGCAATCAGCTTGCGGATGCCGAGCGCCTCGGCCCGACGGATCAGCTCACCCAGCAGCAGCGTGCCCAGACCCTGGCCACCGGCTTCCGGAGCCAGGTAGATACTGTCCTCCGCGCTGTAGCGGAAGGCCGCACGTGGCCGGAACCAGTTGCAGTAGGCAAAGCCCGCTACCTGGCCGTCCAGCTCTGCCACCAGCCAGGGCAGGTCGCGGCTGTAGACTTCCTGCAGTCGCTGGCGCATCTGTTCCAGCGTGGGTGGTTCGGTTTCGAATGTGCCGGTGCCATGCAGCACATGGTGGCTGTAGATGGCGGTAATGCGTGGCAGGTCGGCCTCGGTGGCCGGCCGGATCTGGGGCGTTGCAGACATGGGACGGAATTGGTGAAAAAGTGCGCTGGGCTTGAGCAAGCCGAAGGTATGCGTTTATAATCTTGTGTTTTCAGTGTGTCGCTGGCCGGGTGGCCAGTCGCGTGTCTCAAACGCTGAAAGAACTTTTACCACCCAAGGATATCACCATGGTCGTTATTCGACTCTCTCGCGGCGGCAGCAAGGGCCGTCCGTTCTTCAACGTTGTTGTGGCTGACAAGCGCGTGCGTCGCGATGGCCGTTTCATTGAGCGCATCGGTTTCTACAACCCCAGCGCCAAGGAAGCTGCCGAAGGCCTGCGCATCGCCCAGGACCGTCTGGCCTACTGGAAGAGCGTGGGTGCACAGGTGTCTCCCACCGTGCAACGCCTGGAAAAGCAGCTGGCCAAGACTGCTGCCTGATCCATCCGTCACTTGACGAGCAAAGCCCAGTGCGATCCACTGGGCTTTGTTTTTCCCGATTGCCGAAAAAGCCATGAGCATTGACCTGACAAGCCTGCTGGATACCGCATCACTGCCCGAAGACGCGGTTGAAGTCGCCCGTATCGGCGAAGCCTGGGGCATCAAGGGCTGGTTCCGCGTGATTCCCTACAACACGCTGACCGAAGCCCTGTTTGCCTGCAAACAGTGGTATCTGTTGCCGGCCGAACGCGGAGCGCGCCATTTCAGCGGCACGCTGACCATGCCGGTAGCGCAGGTGCGCGAACATGGCGATGGCCTGGTGGCGCACAGCCGCAGCATTGCCGACCGCAATGCCTCCGAACTGCTCAAGGGCGCGCGCATCTGCGTACCGCGCTCGGCCTTCCCGCCGCCGGAAGAGGGCGAGTTCTACTGGGTGGATCTGATCGGCTGTGCCGTCAGCAACCGCGAAGGCGTAGCCTTGGGCGCGGTGCGCGATCTGCTGGCCACCGGCCCGCAGACCACGCTGGTCCTCGAAGCCCAGGAAGATGACAAGACGGTCGAACGCCTGATTCCCTTTGTCGCCGCCTTTATCGACGAGGTGGATGTGGCCGGCAAGCGCATCATCGCCGACTGGCAACCCGACTACTGATTTTCCGGCAAAGCCTGTCCATGCGCTTCGACATCATCACCCTGTTCCCGGAACTGATCGAGCCCTGGCTGCACAGCGGCGTGACGCGTCGCGCCTATGACAGCGGCCAGGTGCAGGTGCGCCTGTGGCAGCTGCGCGATTTTGCCGAGGGCAATTACCGCCGCGTCGATGACCGTCCGTTTGGTGGCGGTCCCGGCATGGTGATGCAGGCCGGGCCGCTGGCACGCTGCCTGCAGGCGATCCGCACCGATCGGGCCGAAGCGGTGCAGGAGCAGGCCCCGGTGGTGCTGTTCAGCCCGATTGGCGAACGGCTCGACCATGCCGGTGTCAGCCGCTGGGCCGAAAGCCGTGGTGCGATCCTGCTGTGTGGTCGCTACGAGGGCATGGACCAGCGCTTTGTCGATCGCCATGTGGACCGGCAGATCAGCCTGGGGGATTTTGTCGTTTCCGGTGGCGAGATTGCCGCCGTGACCCTGCTCGATGCCGTGGCGCGCCTGCAGCCCGGCGTGCTGCAGGACGAGGCCAGCCATATCCAGGACAGTTTCAATCCGGCGCTGGATGGCCTGCTCGATTGCCCGCACTACACGCGTCCGGAAATCTGGGAAGGCGAGGCCGTGCCCGAGGTGCTGCTGGGCGGCAACCACGCCGCGATTGCACGCTGGCGGCGTGAACAAAGCCTGCGCCTGACGCGCCAGCACCGGCCGGAACTGCTGGAGCAGGCCCGTGCACAGGGTCTGCTGGACGCGAAGGACGAGGCCTGGCTGGCCGCGCAGCGGGGCTGAGGCTCAGAACGCCGGCGGCGTTTGCTGACGCGCCTGGTGGTCGAGCGCCGTGGCCTCGACAAAGCAGTCCACATAGCTGAAGTACTGCGAGGCAAAAAACATGCAGGTGACGATGATCATCAGGAATTGCATGACCACGGCGGCCACCATGGAACCAAACAGCGTGGCCAGCAGCAGCGATGCGCCAAAAATCACCGCCACGGCAACCCCGACCCAGCCCAGCAGGAACAGCACATAGGCCGGGAAGTTGCGGATGCAGGCCACCAGACTGAAGAACATCGCCTTGATGGCCGGCACCTGGTGCCAGTGCAGCAGCGCCGAGGCATGCCAGAACAGCATGGCAATCAGCACATTGCTGACCGCCGCCACCAGCGTGGCCAGCTGAAAGCTGCCATCACCGGCAATCTGGCGGATTTCTTCCGGCGAGGTGCTCACGCCCAGCAGATACAGCTTGATGAACTGGCCGCCATCGATCAGCTGCGTCAGCGCCATGCTGGCGCCGAACAGCATGGCGTAGATGCCACCCAGCAGCAGCATGCCGTGCAGCTGCTCCTTGCCGGCCCGGAACGCCGTCAGCAGCACTGTCGGCATCGGAAAATCCCCGTGCGCGACGGTACGCGTGGCGCTCATGAAGCCCAGCGTCACCGCCGGCAGCAAGGCCAGCGCCAGCACCAGTCCGATCCACGGGATCATCGCCAGAATGCTCATGGCGAGCAGGAAGATCATGAACAGGCCGAGCAGGGCGACCGGCCGTTTGCCAAAGGTGCGGATGCCCTGCTGCATCCAGGCAAAGCCACGGCTGGCAGGAACGAGCTGCAACTGCATGCGCCGTGACTCAGGCCAGCACCGGCGCGTCGGCCAGCGTCAGCGGATGGGCAATGCGTTCACGCAGCACGCGCTCGAAGTGGGTCGGATCGTGCGGCACCAGCATGCTGGCCTCGCGCGGCAGGTGGAAATCCCACAGGCGCGAGATCCAGAAGCGCAGCGCGGCAGCGCGCAGCATGGCCGGCAGCAGCTCGCGCTCGGCGGCCTGCAGCGGACGCACCGTCTGGTAGGCATCGAGCAGGGCACGTGTCTTGTCCAGCTCAAGGGCGCCGCTGGCATGGTCGATACACCAGTCGTTCAGGCAGACCGCCAGGTCGAACAGCCAGCTGTCGTTGCCGGCAAAGTAGAAATCGAAGAAACCGGTCAGGGTCTCGCCGTCGAACATGGCGTTGTCGCGGAACAGATCGGCGTGGATCGGGCCGCGTGGCAAGGCCTGGAAGGCGCTGCCGGCAGCGACGTGGTTCTGGTAGGCCAGTTCGGCGCGCAGCAGGGTGCTCTGCTGTTCGTCCAGGTGCGGATAGACCAGTGGAGCGGTCTCGTTCCACCAGGGCAGACCACGCAGATTGGGCTGTTCGCGACCGAAATCCTGGGCTACCAGATGCATGCGCGCCAGCGTGCTGCCGACGGCCGTGCAGTGCACCGGCTGCGGTTGCAGCTGGCTGCTGCCACGCAGCTTCTCGACCACGGCAACCGGCTTGCCGCACAGGGTGAACAGGATGTCGCCATCGGCATCGCTGGCCGGCAGCGGCACCGGAATGCCGCGCTGTGCCAGATGCTGCATCAGGTACAGATAGTAGGGCAGCTGCTCATGCGTCAGGCGCTCGAACAGGGTCAGCACATACTCGCCCTGATCGGTGGTGGCGAAATAATTGGTGTTTTCAATACCGCCCTGGATGCCACGCAGCTGCGTGAGCGTGCCCAGGTCGAGGCGCTGGAACAGCGGCTGTGCTGTCTCCAGCGAGACTTCCGTATAGACTGCCATGGATGCTCAGAATTTCAGCAGGTTCCAGACGCGTTGGCCGCTGCTGGTGCTGGGGGTGGGAGTAGTGGGCTTGATTTCGTAGGCGGCACCAGCGCGGCTGGGGGTCACGATCAGGCTGCGGGTTTCGCCACCCACGCGCAGTTCGTCGACCGAGCCGCCGGCATCGCTGTGGTGGATGCGCTCGATGCGCTGGTCACCGGCCTGCAGCGGCTCGGCCTGGCCCGTGGGGGTGGCGATGACCGGAGCTGCCGCATCGTGGCCGGCAGCGGCATGCTGGCCGGTCTGGGCACAGCCCGCCAATGCCAGCGTCAGGGAAGCCGCCAGGGCGGAAAGCGTCAGGGAGTGTTTCATGCTGGAAGTGGCTGAAAGAGGCGCACGGCATGGGCTCATGGCTGGCGCAATGTTCCGATTTTAAACGATTACCGTCGTGCGACAGGGCGCAGGGAGATGTCCCGGCAGCACGCTTTGCAGGCACAATGCCCACATGCAAGAATCCCCCGCCACCCCCGTCATTTCCGAACCCGCCACACCGGACAACACCCTGTTGCTGGTGGATGGCTCCAGCTATATCTACCGCGCCTTCCATGCCGGCGGAAACTGGAGTGTGCCGCTGCCGGACGGCAGCCAGCAGCCGACCGGCGCACTGCGCATCATGGTCAACATGATGCAGTCGCTGACGAAGGAGTATCCGGCTGCCTACGCGGTCTGCGTATTCGATGCCAAGGGCACAACTTTCCGCAACGATATCTATCCCGAGTACAAGGCCCAGCGCGCGCCCATGCCGGACGATTTGCGCAGCCAGATCGAGCCGATTCACGAGGTGGTGCGATTGCTGGGCTGGCAGGTGCTGGCGATTAAGGGGGTCGAGGCCGACGACGTGATCGGCACGCTGGCACACATGGCGTCGGAGCGCGGCATGCGCGTGGTGATTTCCAGCGGCGACAAGGACCTGAGCCAGCTGGTCAACGCGCAGGTCAGCATCATCGATACCATGAGTGGCAAGGTGCGTGACGTGGCCGGCGTGACGACAGAATTTGGCGTGCCGCCCGCCCTGATGGTCGATTACCAGACGCTGGTCGGCGACCCGGTCGACAACGTGCCCGGTGTGGACAAGGTCGGCCCGAAGACGGCTGCGAAGTGGCTGAACGCCTATGGCTCGCTGGATGCGCTGATGCAGCGTGCCGACGAGATCAAGGGCGTGGCCGGCGAGAACCTGCGCAAGGCGGCCGACTGGCTGCCGACCGGCCGCAAGCTGGTCACCATCGTCACCGATTGCGATCTGTCGCCGCATGTCAGTGGCTTGCCGGACATGCAGGCGCTGACCCTGCAATCGCCCGATGTTGCCGCGCTGCGCGATTTCTACACGCGCTACCAGTTCCGTTCGCTGCTGAAGGCGCTGCCGGATGAGCGCCAGGCTGTGGCAGCCGGCAACGGGGCTACCGACGACCTGTTTGCCTCGCCAGCCACGGCCGAAGCCGGCCCGGCAGCGACTGAAACCGATTACCGCATGATCACCACAGAGCAGCAGCTGCAGGAGCTGCTGCAGCGTCTGCAACAAGCCGAGCTGGTCGCCCTCGATACCGAAACCACCTCGCTGAACGCGCTGCAGGCGACACTGGTCGGCATGAGCTTTTCGATCCGGGCGGGTGAGGGCGTGTATATCCCGATCGCGCACGATGGCATGGATGCGCCACCGCAGCTGCCACTTCAGCTGGTACTGGAAACGCTGCGCCCGTGGCTGGAAAATGCCGGCCGCGCCAAGCTGGGCCAGCACATCAAGTACGACCGCCATGTGTTTGCCAACCACGGCGTGCAGGTGCACGGCTATGTCCACGACACCATGCTGCAGAGCTATGTGCTGGAAGCCCACCGTCCGCACGGTCTGGAAAGCCTGGCGTTGCGCCACCTGAGCCGCGACGGTACCAGTTACGAGGAGTTGTGTGGCAAGGGGGCGAGCCAGATTCCGTTCAGCCAGGTGCCAGTCGACAAGGCGACCCACTATGCCTGTGAGGACACCGACTTCACCCTGCAGGTGCACCAGCTGCTGTGGCCGCAACTGGAGCAGGACGAGCAGCTGCGCGCGATTTACGAGCTCGAAATCGCCACCAGCGAGGTGCTGTTCCGCATGGAGCGCGAAGGCGTACTGGTGGATGCGCAGCAGCTGGCGCGACAGGGTAACGAGCTCGGCATGCGTCTGCTGGAGCTGGAGAAACAGGCCCATGCTGTCGCCGAACAGAGCTTCAACCTGGGATCGCCCAAGCAGATTGGCGAGATCTTCTTTGGCAAGTTGGGTCTGCCGGTGATCAAGAAAACCTCGACCGGCGCACCCAGCACGGACGAGGAAGTGCTGGAAAAACTGGCCGAGGACTTTCCGTTGCCGCGCATCATTCTCGAATACCGCGGCCTGTCCAAGCTCAAGAATACCTATACCGACAAGCTGGCCGGCCTGGCCGATCCGGTGACGGGCCGCGTGCATACCAATTACGCGCAGGCCGTGGCCGTGACCGGCCGCCTGTCCAGCAACGATCCCAACCTGCAGAACATCCCGGTGCGCACACCGGAAGGCCGCAAGATCCGCGAAGCCTTTGTGGCACCGCCCGGCAGCCTGATTGCCAGTGCCGATTACAGCCAGATCGAGCTGCGCATCATGGCGCATATCAGCCAGGACCCGGCCCTGATCCATGCCTTCGAGACCGGCGCCGATGTGCACCGCGCCACCGCCGCCGAGGTATTTGGCGTGGCCCCGGATCAGGTCAGCAGCGAGCAGCGCCGCTATGCCAAGGTGATCAACTTTGGCCTGATCTACGGCATGAGCAGCTTTGGCCTGGCCAAGTCGCTCGGCATCGACAACACGGCAGCACGCAACTATATCCAGCGCTATTTTGAGCGCTACCCCGGTGTGCAGGCCTACATGGAGCGCACGCGCGAACTGGCGCGTGACCAGGGCTATGTGGAAACCGTGTTCGGCCGCCGCCTGTACCTGCCCGATATCCGCAGCGGCAATGGCCAGCGCCGTGCCGGTGCCGAGCGCGCGGCCATCAACGCACCCATGCAGGGTACCGCCGCCGACCTGATCAAGAAAAGCATGGTCGAGGTACAGCGCGTGCTCGATACCGGCGGCCATGCCACCCGCATGATCATGCAGGTACACGACGAACTGGTGTTCGAGGTGCCCGAAGCCGAAGCCGACTGGGTACGGCAGGAGATTCCGCGCATCATGGCTGGTGTGGCGCAGCTGCGTGTGCCCTTGCTGGCCGAAATCGGTCTGGGACCCAACTGGGAACAGGCCCACTGATTCTTTCACTCGTACCGGAGACAAGCCATGCCGAACCGTGACCAGATCCAGGATGCCAGGGCGTTGCTGCCCGAAGGCCCGTCAGGCACCAGCCGCCGTACCGTGTTGCAGGCGGCCATCGCCAGCGGCCTGTTCGCGGCGGCAGTGCAGCCGGTCAGCGCACAGACCATGATCGTGACCTCCTCCGATGGCCTGAAGGCGGGCGATGTCCGCATCGATGTGAACGGTTTTGCCATGCCGGCCTACCGCGCTGCGCCCCAAGGCAGGCAAAACCTGCCGGTGGTGCTGGTGCTATCGGAAATTTTTGGCGTGCATGCGCATATCGCCGATGTGGCACGTCGGCTGGCGCACCAGGGCTATCTGGCGATTGCGCCGCAGCTGTTCGTGCGGCAGGGCGATGCCGCCAGCTACACCGATATCCCGACGCTGATGCGCGAGGTGATCGCGAAAGTGCCGGATGCGCAGGTGCTGGCCGATCTGGACGCCACGGTGCGCTGGGCCGGCCAGCATGGTGGCGATACCAGCCGTCTCGGCGTGACCGGTTTCTGCTGGGGCGGTCGCATGACCTGGCTCTATGCCGCGCACAACCCGCAGGTCAAGGCTGGCGTGGCCTGGTATGGCCGGCTGGTGGGTGACAAGACAGCGCTCACGCCGCAGCAGCCGGTCGATCTGGCCGCGCAGCTCAAGGCTCCGGTGCTCGGCCTCTATGGCGAGGCCGATACCGGCATCCCGATGGAGACCGTGGAACGCATGTCCGACGCGCTGAAAGCCGCGGGCGAGCAGGGTAATGCGGCGGCACGCAAGAGCCTGATCGGCGTCTACAAGGATGCGCCGCATGCCTTCCATGCCGATTACCGCGCCAGTTACCGCGAGCAGGATGCCCGGCACGGCTGGAAAGCGATGCTGGACTGGTTCCGCCAGAACGGTGTGCGCTGACCCAAGGGTTGCCGCTGGCTGATCCACGCCGGTGCTGCGTGGATGCCAGCCGGAGCTGGAGAACTCAGCCGCGCTCCACCGGCAGTGCCGGCTCGGTCGTGCACCATTCGCTCCAGCTGCCGGCATAAAGGGCAGGGCGGGGCAGTCCGGCCAGCTCCATCGCCACGATGTTGGGCACGGCACTGACACCGCTGCCACAGTGAATGGTCACGCCAGCCGGATCACGGCCCTGCAGCAGCTGTGCAAACTCCTGGCGCAGCTGGGCGGCCGGCTTGAAGCGGCCCTCGGCATCCATGTTCAGCGGGAACGGGCGATTCAGTGCGCCGGGAATATGGCCAGCCACCGGATCGATGGGTTCCTCGGCTCCGCTGTAACGTGCCGGGCCACGGGAATCGATCAGGGTGTGTTGCGGCTGTTCCAGCCCGGCGACCACGCTGGCGGTATCGGCCAGACGCACGCGCGATGCACCGATAACAAAGGGCGCATTGCTGGAGGATGAGGTGACGGTGCCGCTTTCCAGCGGCAGGCCAGCCGCCTTCCAGGCCGCCAGACCGCCATCGAGTATCGCCACGGCCTCATGGCCCAGCCAGTTCAGCATCCACCACAGACGACCGCAGTAGTTGTTGCCGTTGCGGTCATAGACCACGGCCTGCATGTCGTTGCGGAAACCGATGGCCTGCAGCGCAGCCGCAAAATCCTCGCGCAAGGGCAGCGGATGGCGGCCGCCACTGGCACGGCGCTGCGCATCCTGGCTGCTGAGCAAGCGGTCCAGATCGGCATGCACGGCGCCCGGAATATGCGCCTCGGCAAACATCGCTGCGCCCAGGGCAGGATCGGACAGGTCAAAGCTGCAGTCAAACACCATCAGGGGCTTGCCGGAGGTCTGCAGGAGCTGAAGTTGTTCGACGCTGATCAGGTGGGTATACATGGCTTGTCCAGAAAATGGGAGCAGAATTACCGATTCTAGAGATTATTCCCTCCCGGACATGGCAGCGTCGGGCACAGGGCCTACTCGACAGCCGCCAGCGCCGCCTTGCGCACCTGATGCCCGCGCACCGCTGTCGCCGCCACGCCGCTCAGAATGATGATGGTCATGCCCAGCCAGGCCAGTGGCTGCGGCATCTCATCAAACAGCCACAGGCCAAACAGGGTGCCATACACGATATTCAGATACTGCAGCGTCGCGGCCAGCATGGTGGCTCCGCGCGAGTAGGCGCGCGTCAGGCACCACTGCCCGAGCGAGGCAAACACGCCGCTGCCGAGCAGCCAGATGGCGTTTTCACGCGTGACCGGGTGAAATTCCCCTGTGGCCAGTACCCCCAGCAGGCCCAGCAACACGGTGCCCACCGAAAAATAGAACACCACGCGCGACTCCGGCTCGCCCGCCTTGCCCAGCGCACCCACCTGCATGTAGGCCAGTGCTGCCATCATGCCTGCCCCCAAGCCGATCATGCCGGCCAGTGGCGGCAGGCTGTCAAAACGCGGATTCAGCAGCATCAGCACGCCGGCGAAGCCGGTCAGCACAATCACGAACAGCCAGGGATGGGTAATGCGGCGCAGCCGCCACCAGTTGCCGGCCAGCACGATGGTGCCCACCCAGACACTGCTCATGCTGTTGAGCGACATGGCGGTGGACATGGGCAGATGGGCAATCGTGTAGAACCACAGCGACATCGACAGCACGCCCACGATGCTGCGGCGCACATGCAGTACCGGCACCGGCGTGGCCAGGGAGACACCCTGCAACCGCATCAGCAGCCCGAACAGCACGATGCCGACCAGGCCGCGGTAGACCAGAATCTCCATGATGCCGTGGGCTTCCGAGGCGAGGCGGATGCACAGCGCCATCAGGGTGAAAAACAGGGCACCCAGGGCCATCCAGAGGGCTTGCATAAATCAGTAGGGGAGTGAATCGGACAAAAAAAGAGATGGCGTCATGAAAAACGCCATCTCATATTGTAGGAAATCAGGCCGGATCGTGCTTAACGCAGGGCATCCACGGCCAGTTCCTCGGGGTGGCCCACCTTGCGACGGTACCACGCGTGAAAATGCTGCATGCCATCTTCCATCGGGCTCTGGTAGGGGCCGACCTCGTTGTCGCCACGCTCCAGCAGCGCCTTGCGGCCGGCATCCATGCGCTCGGCAATCTCGTCATCCTCGATGCAGGTTTCCATGTAGGCGGCCTTTTGCGCCTCGATGAATTCCGGCTCGAAAGCGGCAATCTCCTCGGGATAGAAGAACTCCACCAGATTGAGTGTCTTGTCCACGGCGAGCGGATGCAGGGTGGACACGGTCAGCACATTGGGATACCACTCGACCATGATGTGCGGGTAGTAGGTCAGCCAGATCGCACCCTGTTCGGGCAGTTCGCCATTGCGATACTGCATCAGCACCTCGTGCCACTTCTGGTAGACCGGGCTGCCGGGCTTCTGCAGCTGGTTGGCGATGCCGACCGTCTGCACCGAGTACTCGGGCTTGAATTCCCAGGCCAGATCGTCGCAGGTGACAAAGTTGCCCAGGCCGGGATGGAACGGACCCACGTGGTAGTCTTCCAGATAGACCTCGATAAAGGTCTTCCAGTTGTAGTTGCAGATGTGCGATTCGACATGGCTCAGTACAAAGCCGTCGAAGTTGAGCGCAGACGCCGGGCCCATATCGGCCAGATCGGCGTGAATGTCACGGCCGTTGTCCTCGAACAGCAGGCCGTTCCAGCTCTGCAGCTGGTACTTGTTCAGATTGAGGCAGGGATCCTCGGGAAAATGCGGTGCGCCCAGCAGGGTGCCTTCACTGCTGTAGGTCCAGCGGTGCAGCGGGCAGACGATGTTGTTGCCCTGCGGCAGCGTGCCGCGGCCTTTCAGCATCACGGCCTGGCGATGCCGGCAGACGTTGGAAATCAGCTGGATGCCGTTGGGCGTGTGCACCAGTGCACGGCCCTCGTTTTCCTGGGGCAGGGCGTAGTAATCGCCCACATGGGGCACGGCAGCAGCATGCCCCACGTAGCGCGGGCCTTTCGCAAAAATGGTTTCCAGCTCACGCTGGAACAGGGCCTCGCTGAAATAGCTGCTGACGGGGAATTGGCTTGTGGCCTGCTGTAATTGAAGACTCAAATCAGACATTGTGTCCTGACCTAAAGACTCCCCCTATGAAGGGGCAGGGTGCGCGTAGCGCGGAAAAGGTGAAGCATGAGAGGTACATGCGAAGGAAGCACATGCCACCATGCCTCCACCGGCGAACAGCGATTCTACCCGCAGCCCCCGATTTGCGGGTGATTTTCGTGGTTTTTATGTAGCAATTCGCGTCAATTCGGGCATTTCATGTAGATAAAAATCCAGATTGTCATATGGCTTGCATATTTCTGTCGGATTTGGCTGGCAATTCTTGCCTCCGTAGGGCACCGGTACAATGGTCCTCATCACATTGGCAGGAAACGCATGAGCACGCACACCGATTCTCCCGATCAACTCCCCGAAACCTACGAGGCTGCCCTGGCAGAACTCGAAGCCCTGGTGCAGGCGCTGGAAACCGGTCAGACCCCGCTGGAACAGTTGCTGACCAGCTACCAGCGTGGCGCGGCGCTGCTGGCGTTCTGCCGTGGCAAGCTGCAGGCGGTGGAAGACCAGATTCGCGTGCTCGATGCCGGCAATGGCCAGTTGCGTCCCTGGGAGGATGCGTGATGACAGAGCACCGCGACTTTGACGCCTGGACCTCCGCCCGTCTCCAGCAAGTGGAACAGGCGCTGCAGGGCTGGGTCGGCGAGGCTGCTCCGGCAGGCCTGCGCGAGGCCATGCGCTATGCCGTCCTGGACGGGGGCAAGCGCCTGCGCCCCTTGCTGGTGCTGGCCGCCAGCGAAGCCGTGCAGGGCCAGCCCGAAGCCGCCCTGCGTGCTGCCTGCGCCATCGAGCTGATCCATGCCTATTCGCTGGTGCACGATGACATGCCCTGCATGGACAATGACGTGCTGCGCCGTGGCAAGCCGACCGTGCACGTGCAATTTGGTGAAGCGGCTGCGCTGCTGGCCGGCGATGCGCTGCAGACCCAGGCCTTCGAGTTGCTGACGCCGCCGGATACCGCCCTGGTCCCGGCAGCCATGCAGGCCGACCTGTGCCGTATCCTGGCACGGGCATCGGGCGGGCAGGGCATGGCCGGCGGACAGGCGATTGATCTGGCCAGCGTCGGCCTGCAGTTGTCGCAGGACGAGTTGCAGCACATGCATGCGCTCAAGACCGGTGCGTTGCTACAGGCCAGCGTGATGCTGGGCGTGGCCACCGGCCAGGGCAGTGCCGATGCCGTGGCCCAGCTGCAGCAGTATGCCGCGGCCATCGGCCTGGCGTTCCAGGTGGTAGACGACATCCTCGATGTGACGGCCGATTCCCAGACCCTGGGCAAGACTGCCGGCAAGGATGCCGCCAACGACAAGCCGACCTATGTCTCGCTGATGGGCCTGGAGGCATCACGCCAATATGCACAACAGCTGCAGCAGCAGGCGCAGGCGGCACTGCAGGCCAGCGGCCTTGCCAATACGGACAAATTGCACGCGATTGCCGACTGGGTGATCGATCGTGCTTACTGATGCACGGTCGTCAGAAGCTACAATGAACTTTTGGTCGCGACAGAAGTCGGGCGTCAGCCTGTCCTCTCGTGACCTGACAGTCTGATCTGTCTGCCTTCCATCATGCTTTCAGGATTCATCCGCGATGTCCGATCTGCTAGCCAGCATTCAATCTCCCCATGACCTGCGCAAGTTGCCGCGCGAGCAGCTCAAGCCCCTGGCCAAAGAGTTGCGGGAGTTTCTGCTGGACAGCGTTTCCCGTACCGGTGGTCACCTGAGTTCCAACCTGGGCACGGTCGAGCTGACGGTGGCCCTGCATTACGTGTTCAACACGCCCGAAGACCGCATCGTCTGGGACGTGGGCCACCAGACCTATCCGCACAAGATCCTGACCGGCCGCCGCGACCGCATGCCGACGCTGCGCCAGCTCGACGGCCTGAGCGGCTTCCCGCGCCGCGATGAAAGCGAATACGACACTTTTGGCACGGCCCATTCCTCCACCAGCATTTCTGCCGCGCTGGGCATGGCTGCTGCCGCGCGCCAGAAGGGCGAGCAGCGCCACAGCATCGCCGTGATTGGCGACGGTGCCATGACGGCCGGCATGGCCTTCGAGGCGCTGAACAATGCCGGCGTGGAAGACAATATCCGCCTGCTGGTGATCCTGAACGACAACGACATGAGCATCAGCCCGCCGGTGGGTGCGCTGAATCGCTATCTGGCACAGCTGATGAGCGGCCAGTTTTACGCGGCAGCCAAGCAGGTCGGCAAGAGCGTGCTCAAGAATGCGCCGCCGCTGTTGAACCTGGCACGCCGTATCGAGCAAGGGGCCAAGGGCATCGTGGTGCCGGGCACGCTGTTCGAGAAGTTCGGCTTCAACTACGTTGGTCCGATTGACGGCCATGACCTGGATTCGCTGATTCCGACGCTGGAAAACCTGCGCCAGCTGGAAGGCCCGCAGTTCCTGCACGTGGTCACGCGCAAGGGGCAAGGCTACAGCCTGGCCGAGGCCGATCCGATCGCCTACCACGGCCCGGGCAAGTTCGATCCGGCTGTCGGCCTGCAAAAGCCGGCCACGCCGCCCAAGCCCACCTTTACCCAGATCTTCGGTACCTGGCTGTGCGACATGGCCGAGCAGGACCCGCGCCTGGTCGGCATCACGCCGGCGATGCGCGAGGGCTCCGGCATGGTCGAGTTCCACAAGCGTTTCCCGGAGCGCTACTACGATGTCGGCATTGCCGAGCAGCATGCCGTGACCTTTGCCGCCGGCATGGCCTGCGAGGGCTTGAAGCCGGTCGTGGCCATTTACTCCACCTTCCTGCAGCGCGCCTATGACCAGCTGATCCACGATGTGGCGCTGCAAAACCTGCCGGTGGTGTTTGCTCTGGACCGCGCCGGTCTGGTCGGTGCCGACGGTGCCACCCATGCCGGCAATTACGACATCGCTTTCACACGCTGCATTCCCAACATGAGTGTGGCCTGCCCGGCAGACGAAGCCGAATGCCGCCAGCTGCTGAGCACCGCCTACGAACAGGATCACCCGGTCACCGTGCGTTATCCGCGTGGCACCGGTGCTGGTGTCACGCCGGCCGCATCACTCGAAGGCCTGCCGTTCGGCAAGGGCGAGATCCGGCGTCAGGGGCAGGGCGGTGTTGCCATGCTGGTGTTCGGCTCGCTGCTGTACCCGGCCCTGCAGGCCGCCGAGCAGCTTGATGCCACCGTGGTCAACATGCGCTGGGCCAAGCCGCTGGACGAGGCACTGCTGCTGCAGGTTGCCGGCAGCCATGCGCAGCTGGTCACCATCGAGGATGGCTGCATCATGGGTGGGGCCGGCAGTGCCGTGCTGGAGGTGCTGGAAGCGCACCAGATCGAGCGTCAGGTGCTGCAACTGGGTCTGCCCGACAGCTTTATCGAGCATGGTGACCCGGCCAGGCTGTACCAGATGCAGGGTCTGGATGCCGATGGCATTGCGGCGTCTATCCGCAAGCGTTTTGCTGCCTGAAGCCGGGCCGGGCTCAAATACATCGCCTGACATATTTACAAATCGCTGCAGGCCGGGTAAAACCGGTCTGTCTGCCTGTTTCCGGGAATCTATAATTTTCCGGTTAAGCCAATCCTTTTTTACAACTACTTCCTGGAGATATACATGGATCGTCGTTCCATCGTCAAGAGCATCGGCATTGCCGGTGCTACCGTTGCAGCTGGTGCACTGGCTGCCTGCGGCAAGAAAGAAGATGCCGCTGCACCTGCTGCCTCGGGCGCAGCGCCGGCTCCGGGCGGTGCTCCGGCGGTACACACCTCGGATTCCGTGCGTTGGCGCCTGGCTTCCAGCTTCCCCAAGTCGCTGGACACCATTTTCGGTAGCGCCGAGCGCTTTGCCCATACCGTGAAGGAACTGTCTGGCGGCAAATTCGAAGTGACCGTGCACGCTGCTGGCGAGCTGATGCCCGCTTTCGGCGTGGTCGATGCGATCCAGAACGACACCGTGGAAATGGCCCAGTCCGCTTCCTACTACTACACCGGCAAGGATCCGATCTTTGCCTTTGGCTGCGCCGTGCCTTTCGGCCTGACCGCACGCCAGATGGACGCCTGGATGGAAGTCGGCAATGGCCGCAAACTGATGGACGAGTTCTACGCCCGTTACAACATCAAGAGCGCCAGCGCCGGCAACACCACCACCCAGATGGGTGGCTGGTATCGCCGCGAGATCAACACCGTTGCCGACCTGAACGGCCTGAAGATGCGCATGGGTGGCGGCCTGTTCGGCGAAGCCATGCAGAAGCTGGGCGTGGTGCCGCAGAACATGCCGGCCGGCGACGTCTACCAGTCGCTGGAAAAGGGCACGCTGGACGCGACCGAATTCGTTGGTCCGCACGATGACGAAAAGCTGGGCTTCAACAAGGTGGCTCCGTACTATTACTACCCGGGCTGGTGGGAAGGCGGTGCCGAGCTGGAGTTCTACATCAACAAGAAGGCCTACGAAGCGCTGTCCGCTACCAACAAGGCCATCGTGGACGCTGCAACCCGCGTGGCGGCCCGTGAAATGACCAACAAGTACGATGCCTTCAACCCGATCGCCCTGAAGAAGCTGGTGGCTGCCGGTACGCAGTTGAAGCCGTTCTCCAAGGAGATTCTGGACGCCGGCTTCAAGGCTTCCATGGAAGTGTTTGCCGAGCACGAGGCGCGTTCTCCGGAGTTCAAGAAGATCCACCAGGACATGCGCGCCTTCCAGCGTGACCAGCTGCTGTGGAACCGCTTCTCGCAGTTCCGCTATGACAGCTACATGGCTACCGTGACCAATCTGTAATTCACGCAGCTTCGGCCAGCTGTTGCTGGCCGCGCACAAGCCACAAAAAACCCGGATCGCGCAAGCGTCCGGGTTTTTTGCTGGATGCCTGCCACACGCGGTGGCAGGCGGGACAGGAGACTTACTGGCCCTTTTTCTCCTGCTCCAGCATGCGCTGCAGATCCTTCATCGGATCGTCGGCCAGGCCGTCGCTGCCGATCGGTGCCGGAGCCAGGCCGCCAGCGGCTGCAGGTGCCGCCGGAGCAGGCTGCACCGCAGCGCCAGCCGAGGCCGGTGCTGCAGGAGTCTCGTCCGCGAACGGATTGCCCAGATCGTGGTTCAGCGTACTGCCAACCGAGGGCATGCCCGGTGCTGCCGGTTGCTGCAGATCGCCTTCCAGACTCTCGTTCTGCAGGCTCTGGAACATCTGTTCGGTGACCTTGTCCATGTCGACCTCGACCTGCTTGTCCAGGCTGCCAGTCACCAGCTGCGGGAAGGCAATCAGCAGACCGACCATGCAGATCTGGATGATCAGGAAGGGAATCGCGCCCTTGTAGATCTGCATGGTGGTGATGGGCTCGATGGTTTTCTTCGTCACGCGGTCGACATAGGCCTTGGCCGGTGCCACCGAGCGCAGGAAGAACAGCGCGAAGCCGAACGGCGGGTGCAGGAAGGAAGTCTGCATGTTGACCGCCAGCAGCACGCCAAACCAGATCAGGTCGATACCGAGCTTTTCTGCCACCGGAGCCAGCAGCGGCACGATGATGAAGGACAGCTCGAAGTAATCCAGGAAGAACGCCAGGAAGAAGATCAGCACGTTCACGAAGATCAGGAAGCCGATCGGACCGCCAGGCAGGTTGGCCAGCAGGCCTTCCACCCACAACGAGCCATCCACGCCCTGGAACACCAGGCTGAACATGGTGGCACCGATCAGGATGAACATCACGAAGGCGGACAGCTTGGTGGTGGATTCCAGCGCCTGGCGCAGTTGTGCAAACGGCAGGCGACGCTTGACCCAGCCCATGATCAGCGCACCCACGGCACCCATGGCACCGCCTTCGGTTGGCGTGGCTACACCCAGGAAGATCGTGCCCAGTACCAGGAAGATCAGCAGCAGCGGTGGAATCAGCACGAAGGTGACACGCTCGGCCAGACGCGACAGCAGGCTCAGCTTGAACAGGCGGTTCAGGCTGGCAATGACAAAGGCCAGGAAAGTACCGGCACACAGGGCCACCACGACTTTTTCGTCGGTGGCGACAGCCGTGACCTCATGGCCGAACCAGGCATAGACGTCGATGATGTGGCGTGCCAGGAAGATGGCAACCAGGGCGGAGATGACACTCAGCACCACCAGGGACGGGTAGCCGCTGCTGCCATTCGCCTGGCGGTAGGTACGTGCCTCCGGGGGCAGGGCAGGGACCATCTTGGGACGGAACACGGCCAGCAGCAGCACGAACAGGATGTAGAAGCCCATCAGCATGAAGCCGGGAACAAAGGCGCCCTTGTACATGTCGGCCACGCTGCGGCCCAGCTGGTCGGCCATGATGATCAGTACCAGCGATGGCGGGATAATCTGCGCCAGCGTGCCGGAGGCGGCAATCACGCCGGAGGCAACGCGCCGGTCATAGCCGTAACGCAGCATGATGGGCAACGAGATCAGGCCCATGGAAATGACAGAGGCGGCCACCACGCCGGTGGTGGCGGCGAGCAGGGCGCCCACCAGCACCACGGCCAGCGCCAGACCGCCGCGCATGGGGCCGAATACCTGGCCAATGGTGTCCAGCAGGTCCTCGGCCATGCCACTGCGCTCCAGAACCAGACCCATCAGGGTAAAGAACGGAATCGCCAGCATGGTGTCGTTGGTGATGATGCCGAAAATGCGCAGCGGCAACGCCTGCATCAGGGCTTGCGGCAGAATGCCGAGCTCGATGCCGAGAAAACCGAAGAACAGGCCGCAGGCACCGAGGCTGAATGCCACCGGAAAACCCAGCAGCAGGAAGGCGATCAGGCCGCCGAACATGATCGGCGCGAAGTTGGAGAGAATGAAATCCATGGTGTCAGGCTCCGGGATCAGGCTTTCTGGTGGCCGGGAGCCGGCACGTCATTCTGATTGGTACGCAGGGCATCAAGCAGTTCCTGCCCGTCGCCCGGGGTTTCGTCCTGCTTGTCAGCGGGGTCCGGAATGCGGCCCTGGAGGAAGGCAAAACGCTTGATCAGCTCGGACCAGCCCTGCAGCATCAGCAGCGTCACGCCGATCGGAATCGGCAACCAGGCCGGCCAGCGGATCAGGCCACCGGTGTTCTGCGAGGATTCACCGGAGACATACATGTACTGGACCATGGGGATCGCGTAATACAGGATGATCAGGCAGAACGGCGTGAGAAAGAAGAGGAAGCCGAAGATCTCGATCCAGACCTGGGTACGGCGTTTCAGCGTGCCGTAGAGTACGTCGATCTTCACGTGCTCCTGGCGCAATAACGTGTAGCCGGCAGCCAGCAGGAAGGCCCAGGCAAACAGGTACCACTGGACTTCCAGGTAGGCGTTGGAGCTGGTGTGGAAGATCTTGCGCACCACGGCGTTGAGGGCGCTGATCACGGTAGATGCCAGAATCAGCCAGATCACGGCCTTGCCAACAAAGCGGTTCAGCGCATCGATCAGCTGTGACAGCTTGAGAAGAATGGTCATGGGTCACTCCCTGCACCGGCGACGGCAGAGTCAGGTTGTGCGAGACCTTGCCGTTGTTACCCGGAGCTTACAAAAACGGAAGCTGCAATTCTACGTGTTCGAACGGATGTTCGCATACCGGAAATGTAAGACAGGGATGTGCTTGCAGCTTCTTCTTGACTTAATTTTACATAATATACATTGTATTAATTGCCTGGAGAGTGCTGCAGATACGGAAATGGCCGGGATTCCCGGCCATTGTCATCGTGCTTGCTGCGAACTGCAGTTGTCAGCGCGGCAGGTTCTGCCACAGCCCCGGTGCAGCTACTGGCGCCACGGTGGCTGCGGTTCCGGTTGCATCTGCTGCACCATCAGCAGCCGGCACCGGATCCCCGCGCAGCGCTGCCGCCTGTTCCGGAGTCAGCGGTTTCAGCGGTTGGACCTTGCCCGGATCGCGACGCTTGCGCTGCTCCTGCTGGATCAGGTCGATATTGGCCTGTACACCACCGTATTTGGCAAATTCCAGCGCCGTCATGTTCAGGTCATTGCGCTCCCAGACCAAGGCACCGCGCTGGATCAGGTAGCGGATGGTATCGGTGTTGCCGAGCCAGGCTGCCATCATCAGCGGCGTGCTGTTGTTGGGCGAATCGGCGTTGATGTCGGCACCACGCGCCAGCAGCAGCTTGATCATGTCCAGGTTGGAGCGCGATGCGGCGTAATGCAGCGGCGTCCAGCCATAGCGATCGGTTTCCGCACCACGGTTGATGAGGCGGCGCGCCAGATCGTTCTGGTCAGTGTAGATGGCCATCATCAGCGGCGTTTCGTTGTTGGCGTTGGTCGCGTTGATGTCGATGTTGCGGGCTGCCAGCAGCACCGGCAGCACCTTGGCGGATTTTTCCTGGATGGCGTGGATCAGCGGTGTCTTGCCGTTTTCGCCGCGCAGGTTGGGATTGACGCCCTCCTGCAGCACTTCACGGGCGCGGATATCGCTGTCGCGCTTGACCGCCACCATCAGGTCTTCAATGGTTGCTGCGGAGGCGATGCTGGCGAAAGAAATGGCTGTAATGGCAAAGGCCTGGAGAATCTTCTTCATGTTTTACCTGACTCCTCTCGAGAGATTTTGCATGAACTTGTGATGCATCTGATTACAAGTCATTGACTCATGAAAATCATATGGTTGTGATGATATCCTGATGTGCTTTGGCATCTTGATTGGCGAGCGGAAACAAGGCGTCAAAGTTGCGTGTGGTGATCTCTGCCACCGATTCCACGGCCATCTTGCGCACCTCGGCCAGCAGCCTGGCCACATGTGGCACATAGGCTGGCGAGTTGGTCTTGCCACGATACGGCACCGGTGCCAGATACGGGCTGTCGGTTTCGATCAGCATGCGGTCCAGTGGCACATAGCGTGCCACATCACGCAAATCCTCGGCGTTACGGAAGGTGACGATGCCCGAGAACGAGATGTAAAAACCCATGTCGAGTGCAGCGCGCGCCACTTCCATGGTTTCCGTAAAGCAGTGGAATACGCCCCCGGCGGCACCGGAAGAGCCATCTTCGCCCTCTTCCCGCAGGATGCCCAGCGTGTGGTCGGAAGCGCTGCGCGTGTGGATCACCAGCGGCAGCGCCAGCTCGCGTGCGGCACGGATATGGATGCGAAAGCGTTCGCGCTGCCACTCCATCTCGGCCAGCGTGCGGCCATTCAGGCGGTAGTAATCGAGCCCGGTTTCACCGATGCCGACCACGCGCGGCAGGCGGCCGCGCTGCAGCAGATCGTCCAGCGTGGGCTCCTGCACCTCGTCGCTGTCCGGATGGACGCCGACGGTGGCCCAGAAGTTGTCATGCTGCAGTGCCAGTGCATGTACATCGGGAAATTCTTCCAGCGTGGTGCTGATGACCAGGGCGCGTTCGACCCGTGCTTCGGCCATGGCCTGGCGGATGGCGGGAATGTGATCGCGCAGATCGGGGAAATTGAGGTGGCAGTGGGAATCGACAAACATGGATCAACGGTAAGTGGCAGCAGGACGGACTGCAGGGGCTGCCGCCCTGCCCGCTGGCTGGCTGCGTGGCTGTAGCGCCAGTCGGGCCTGCGACAGCAGGTCTTCCAGGAACAGGTCGGCCTTGTAGGGGTGTTCGGCAGAACGGCGGTCACGTGCCAGCTGGCGGCTCCAGCGCGTCAGCTGGTTCCAGCCGGCCAGGCGTTCCGCCGCGGGAAAGTCTTCCGGGACAAAAAAACGTGGCGTGCTACCACTGCGCACCAGCAGGGCATCGTGGCAGATTTTCTGTAGCGCGTCGATCGCCTGCAATGGGGTAAAGCCGGCAAAAGCCGTCACCTGACCATTCCAGGCGGCCTGCGGCAGCTGCTTCCAGTTGACCGCCAATACACCCTGGCTGGCCAGCGCCAGCGCATCATGCGGACGGCCGCCAGCAGCTTGCAGCAGCATGGCGGCATCATGCGCTGGCAGACCCTGTTGCACCAGCCAGGCGGCGGCCTGGTCCTGCTGCGGCCAGGCCATGGTGTGGCTCATGCAGCGGCTGCGGATAGTGGGCAGCAGCTGGTGTACGGCTTCGGTTGCGAGCACGAAGCGCACATCGCCGGGCGGCTCTTCCAGCGTCTTGAGCAAGGCGTTGGCCGTGACATGGTTCATGCGTTCGGCCGGGTAGATCAGCACCGCCTTGCCCCGATTGCGGCTGCTGGTACGCTGCGAAAATTCCACGGCATCACGCATGCTCTCGATACGGATTTCCTTGCTCGGCTTGCGCTTTTTGTCGTCGAGATCCTTCTGCGCCTTTTCGCCCAACGGCCAGTTCAGCTCCTGGAGCTGGGTTTCGGGCATCAGCACGAACAGGTCCGGATGGGTACGCACTTCCACGCCATGACAACTCTCGCAGTGGCCACAGGCGCTGCCATCCGGCTGTGGTTGTTCACACAACCAGGAGCGCACCAGACCCAGCGCCATGGCGTACTGGCCCAGGCCGGATGGCCCCTGCAGCAGCCAGGCATGGCCACGCTGCTGTAGCAAGTCCAGCATCTGCTGCTGCAGCCAGGGCGGCAGGGGGCCATCCTGTGGCGGGGCGACAAAGGCCGGTTTGCGGGTACTCATGCCAGCCAACCTTTCGCACGCACCACCTGCTCGACCTGCTGCCAGACTTCGGCGGGTGTCAGGGCGGCATCGATACGCACAAAGCGCTCGGGTGCTTCGCTGGCGCGGCGCGCATAGCCGGACGCGACGCGCTCGAAAAAGTCCTGCTGTTCGGCTTCGAACTTGTCGGGCTGGCGTGCATCGGCCAGGCGTTGCGCCGCGACTTCGGTAGGCAGGTCGAACCAGAGTGTCAGTGCCGGCTGGAGCTGGCTGTCCTGCTGGTGCAGCACCATGTGCTCCAGCGTTTGCAGCGTGAACCAGTCAAAGCCGCGACCGGCACCCTGGTAGGCAAAGGTGGCATCGGCAAAACGGTCGCACAGCACCACCTCGCCGCGCTCCAGCGCCGGCAGGATCACCTGCTGCACATGGTCGCGTCTTGCGGCAAAAACCAGCAGGGCTTCGGTCAGCGCATCCATGTCCTGGTGCAGCACCAGCTCACGCAGCGATTCGGCCAGTGGCGTGCCGCCGGGCTCACGCGTGCGCAGCACCGCCCTGCCCTGGTCGCGGAAAGCCGCTTCGAGCGTGGCGATATGTGTGGTCTTGCCGGCTCCATCGATACCTTCAAAACTCAGGAACAGGCCGGGAAGTTGCAGCTCCATCAGCGCCCCCGGATATATTTGTTGACGGCGCGGTTATGCGCGTCCAGCGAATCGCTGAATTCGGAACTGCCATCGCCACGCGCCACGAAATACAGCGCCTTGCTGCTGGCCGGATGCGCCGCAGCCGCCAGCGAAGCCTCGCCCGGCATGCTGATCGGCGTGGGGGGCAGGCCGGCCCGGGTATAGGTGTTGTAGGGGGTATCGGTCTGCAGGTGGATCTTGCGCAGATTGCCGTCAAAGCTCTCGCCAATGCCGTAGATCACGGTCGGATCGGTTTGCAGGCGCATGCCGATGCGCAGCCGATTGACGAACACCGAAGCCACCATGGCCCGATCCTGCGGGCGGCCGGTTTCCTTTTCGATGATGCTGGCCATGATCAGCATCTCGTAGGGGTTCTTGTAGGGCAGATCGGCATCGCGGCTGGCCCAGGCTGCTTCCAGCTTGCGGTCCATGGTGCGCATGGCCAGACGCAGCACCGTCATGTCGGAGGCGTTTTTGGCGTACTTGTAGGTATCGGGGAAGAGCAGGCCTTCGAGCGAGCTTTCCTTGCGTTCCAGCGCCTTGAGCAGGGCCTGCTCGTCCAGTTGGGCCGAATCGGAACGCAGGTGATCGCCCTGTGCCAGCGCAGCGCGTGCCTGGCGCAGGTTCCAGCCCTCGCCGATGCGTACCTGGCGCAGCGCAAATTCGCCATTGCTGAGCTTGCGCAACAGCACGCGCGGGGAGTCACCGGTCTTGATTTCGTAGGTGCCGGCCTTGAACTGGGCACCGCGTGCCTGCCCCGCCAGACGCAGCCACCATGACAGCAATTCGGGAGACGTCTGCACGCCGGCAGCTACGGCTTCGCGGGCAATCTGGATCGATCCTTCGCCCGGCGTGACTTCCAGATCAACCATCTCCTGTGACAGGCGCAGTGGTTGCGAGGCCCACCAGGCCACGCCGCCTGCGGCCAGACCCAGCAATAGCAGGATGAAAACTATGATTTTGCGCACACGGTATCCTTGAAGACAGCTCAACAGAGCGGGCATGGTAGCAGCCCGCCACAGAACCACATCATAATTCAGCCATGCAAAGCTCCCCTGTCATCCCCCGTTCCCCCCTGCTGTCCTATGGCCTGCCCGATGGCGTGGCGCTGCTCTCCGGTGCCGACAGCCGCTGGGGCCTGATCGAGGCACGCGGTGCCGAGGCCACCCGTTTCCTGCACAGCCAGTTGACCAACGATCTCGCCTTGCTGCAGCCCGGCGAGGCGCGTCTGGCGGCATTCTGCTCGGCCAAGGGCCGCATGCAGGCCAGCTTCGTTGTCGTACGCACGTTGCACACGGCTGCCGAGGACAGCTACCTGCTGCTGTGCCGCCAGGACCTGCTGGCCAACATCCTCAAGCGCCTGACCATGTTCAAGCTGCGCAGCCAGCTGACGCTGACCGATGTCAGTGCCGACTACGCCATTTACGGCCTGCTGGGCGAAGCCGCGCGCCAGGCCGTGCAAGGTGCCACCCTGCCCCTGTGGGCGCACCAGCAACAGGAACAGCGCCAGCTGGTCTGGCTCTATCCGGCCGTCGATCTGGAATCGCATGTGCCGCGTGCGCTGTGCATCCAGCCCGCCGGTTTGCCGGCACCGGCCGGTGCCAGCGTTGGGGTGCAGGACTGGGAACTGTCTGAAGTACGCAGCGGCGTGGCCACAATCTCGCTGGCTACCTGGGAAGCCTTTGTGCCGCAGATGCTGAATTACGAAAGTGTGGGCGGCGTGAGTTTCAAGAAAGGCTGCTACCCGGGCCAGGAGGTGGTGGCACGCAGCCAGTTCCGTGGCGCCATCAAGCGTCGCGGCTGTATCGCTGCCGGGGTGCTGACTGCTGGAGCTGCGCTGCCCGAAGCCGGGCAGGACATCTTCCTGGTGCCGACGGCCAGTGCGGACGAAGAGATCCGTGCCGGCGAATGCGGCCTGATCGCCCAGGTGGCCTCGTTGCCGCAAGACGGATTCGAACTGATTGCCTCGCTGCAGCTGTCTGCAGCCGAGGCCGCCAGCCAGGGTCTGGCCACGCTGCATGCCGGATCGGAAACCGGCCCGGAACTGCTGCTGCTGCCCTTGCCCTACCCGCTGCTCGAGGATATCTGAGGCCATGCCCCTGCTGAGCGCTGCCTGTGGCAGCGCTCAGCCCGCCATTTACACCTGTTGCAAGGCCCGCGCACGTACCAACAGAAAGGCTGCCACAGCCTGCAGTTCCTGCCGCTGCAGCAACAGGTCGTCCTGCTCATCCTGCTGCCGTTGCAGTTGCTGTTCCAGTGCCTGCGCCAGCTGACGCACGCGCTTGCGTACCTGGTTGGGTGACAGCTGACAATCCAGCGCAAAGCGCTCCCAGGCGAGCGATCCCGGCGGCGTCGCCAACTGATGCCGGCCGATCGACAGGGCCATGCGCTGCGCCCCGGGCTGGCAGCGCAGGTCGTGCAGCGGTGCCAGTGTCACGCCCTCCTCCGCGCTGCGGGGCCGGCGCAGCAGCAGCTGGTGCGGTGCCATATCGGCCATGCCGAAAAGCACGCCGGTGATGATGGCGTCCAGCAATTGCAGCATCAGGCTGGCGTGCGGCCTAACCTGCGCGCGCAGCAGGGCAAACGCCGCCGGCCAGCCCGCCGCCTGGCGTGACTGGATCGCGCCGGGAGCCAGACCCAGTGCCTGGCCCAGGGTCTCGGCCGGCCAGCGCTGGCAGCGTTGTTCATCATCGTAATAGCGGTCCGGGCGCAGTTGCAGCAGCGCCGTCATTTCGCCGGGTGGCATCGCCTGCATCGGCATGACGGGAACCCCCATTGCCTGCAACCGCTGCTGCAGCCAGAGACGCTGGAACAGTTCGGCATCGTGGCCAGGCGCTGCCAGCCAGAGCAGATGGCTGCTGCAGGGCTGTACGTCCTGGCCGTCCTGCTGTTGCCAGAGCGGTACCAGCGTGTGCTCGCCCGGCCAACCGCCGCGCGCAGTCTGGGGCCGTGCCAGCAGCAGGCTGATGCAGGCACTGCGCTCGACCTGACCTGCCGGCAAGGCCGGCAGATCCTGCCTGATGTCGGGATCATCAAAAAAGGACAGCTGCTGTGCCTCGGCCTGCAGCTGCTCCAGCGTCAGTGTGCCGGCCTTCCAGCGACGGCGATTGGGCGGCAGCGCGTGCAGCGTGACGGCTCCCAGCAGATCGGTGCCGAGGGCATCGAGCAGTGCGATATCGTCATCCAGGCCGGTCTGCAGCCGCTGGGCCAGGGCCTCGCGCATGTCGCCGGCTGGCAGCAGGCTGCCAAAAAACGCCAGGCTGGGCCAGTGGCCAAAGGCTTCGGCCTGCAAGGGCAGGTGCAGTGACAGCGGCACGGCATCGGGCCTGGCCAGCCAGTCGCGGTGGTAGCGGAACTGCAGCCAGCCCTGGGACGGCATGGCCAGGTGTGAACGGCCACGGTTGCCGGCTGCGGTACCGCTGCTGCCCAGGGTGCCGACGACCTGGCCCAGCAGGCGCACCTGCAGCCGGGTATGGGCGCGATCGGGGGCGGCGTTCATGGCTGCTCCTGCAGGTCGGCAGCCAGTGGAACGCCAGCCAGCTGCAGTTGTGCGCCCAGCGCCTGCAATACCTGCAGCACTTTTTCCAGGCGCACGGTGCGCTTGCCGGCTTCCAGCTCGACGACAAAACGCAGGCCGACACCGGCTGCCAGTGCCAGTTCGGCCTGGGTCAGACCCTGTTGCTTGCGTGTGCGGTAGACCGCCAGTCCCAGATCCTGGGGGGTATCGACAGGTTGCAGCATGGAGAATATTCCCGCTCGGGCATGTTTCACATGTCTGCGATTCTATGCGAGATGCTCGCCAAGGGTTTACACGCAGCAGCCGTGCCTGCGACAAGGCCTATACTCACGCGATCGAACGATCGTGCTTTTTATTTTTTCAACGGCTGACCGATGCAATTTACCCCGCGCAACATCCTGCTCTACACCTTCTTCAAGCTGCCCTCTGCCTTCTGGTGTGGCGTCCGCGTGGAATCGCTGGGTGACTGGAGCTGCACCACCACGGTGAAGCACCGCTGGATCAACCAGAATCCGTTCCAGTCCATGTATTTTGCCGTGCAGGCGATGGCCGCAGAAATGTCTACCGGCGTGTTGCTGATGAAGAAAATCCATGCCAGCGGCCAGCCGGTATCGATGCTGGTGGCCAACAACCGTTCCAGCTTTGGCAAGAAGGCACGTGGCCGCATCCGCTTCCGTTGCGATCAGGGCGCGGAATTTGAGCAGGCGCTGCAGCAGGCGCTTGCGCAGGATGAGGGCGTGACGGTCTGGGTCAGCAGCATCGGTACCGATGAGGCCGGAGACGAAGTCAGCCGCTTCGACTTTGAATGGACGCTGCGCCGCAAGAAACCGGCCTGACGCCGGCGGAACGCTGGTCGTGGCGGATCAGAACACCAGTACCTTGTCGGCTTCGAGCGTGTAATCGGCCAGTTCGCCCAGATTGCCGATTTCGCAGCCGGCGATCAGCGGCAGATTGATCAGGCCGCGATTCTGCATGCAGGTGCGGCAGACGCGAACCGTGCCGCCCATCTCGACCAGCATTTCCACCATTTCCTGCAGGGTGCTGCCGCTGGCATGGGCCTGGTTCGGCAGCGCCACCACGGTGGCATCGGACATCAGGAACATGGTCACCCTGGGCTGGCTGTCCTTGCCGGCCAGCGACAGGGCCAGACGCAGGGCGGAATGGCAGTTTTCGTTACCGTAGGGCGCAGCATTGACGATGAACAGGATGTGCTGGGACATGGATGCCTCGTGTCGGTGTGGCAGCTGCCCTTGTCCTGCATGTGCGCCAGCATGGCAGCTGGCCGGTTCAGGTAAGGGCGCACATCAGTCTATTATCAGCGAAATCGTTGTGTTGGTCAGCGCTTCAACCCCTTGAGTTTTTCAAAAGCCGAAGCCATGGCGGTCGGCTGCGCCTGTCCCCTGCCCTGACCTGCACCGTGGCTGCGCGAGCCTTGATTGCCGCCACCGCCACGGCGCTCCTGTCCCGGCGGGCGCTGGCTGCCAGCAGGCGCATCGAGCTTCATGGTCAGGCTGATACGCTTGCGCGCCACGTCCACTTCCAGCACCTTGACCTTGACGATCTGGCCGGTTTTCACGACTTCGTGCGCGTCCTGCACGAAACGGTTGGAGAGCTGGCTCACGTGCACCAGGCCGTCCTGGTGCACTCCCAGATCGACAAAGGCACCAAAGGCGGCGACGTTGCTGACAGTGCCTTCCAGCACCATGCCTTCGCGCAGGTCGGCCATATCTTCCACGCCCTCGTTGAAGCGTGCCACGGCAAAATCGGGGCGCGGGTCACGTCCCGGTTTTTCCAGCTCCTGCAGGATATCCCTGACCGTGATGACGCCGAACTGCTCGTTGGCAAACAGCTCGGGGCGCAGGGTCTTGAGCAGCTCGGCACGGCCCATCAACTGGTCCACCGGCTTGCCCACCTGAGTGATGATGCGTTCCACTAGCGGATAGGTTTCCGGGTGTACGCCAGTCATGTCGAGCGGATTGCTGCCGTCGCGAATGCGCAGAAAGCCGGCGCTCTGCTCGAAGGTCTTGGGCCCCAGGCCGGTCACCTTGAGCAGCTGGGCGCGATCGGCAAAAGCACCGTTGGCCTCGCGCCACTTGACGATGGCCTTGGCTACCGTCCCGCTCAAGCCGGAAACACGGCTCAGCAGCGGCGCACTGGCGGTGTTCAGGTCAACGCCGACACCGTTCACGCAGTCCTCGACTACGGCATCCAGCGTACGGGCCAGTTCGCTCTGGTTGACATCGTGCTGGTACTGGCCCACGCCAATGCTCTTGGGATCGATCTTGACCAGCTCGGCCAGCGGATCCTGCAGGCGGCGCGCAATACTGGCGGCACCGCGCAGGCTCACGTCCACATCGGGCATTTCCTGGCTGGCGTATTCGCTGGCGCTGTAGACCGAGGCACCGGCTTCGCTCACCACCACCTTCTGGATGGGCAGTCTGGGCATGTGGTTGGCGGCTGCGGTTTTCTCCAGCAGCTTGATCAGGTCGGCCGCCAGTTTGTCGGTTTCGCGGCTGGCGGTGCCGTTGCCAATGGCGATCAACTGCACGCCATGCTGCGCACACAGGCGCGCCAGCGTGTGCAGGCTGCCGTCCCAGTCGCGGCGCGGTTCGTGCGGGAACACGGTAGCAGTCTCCAGCAGCTTGCCGGTGGCATCCACCACCGCCACCTTGACACCGGTGCGGATGCCCGGGTCCAGGCCCATCACGGCTTTCTGGCCGGCCGGCGCGGCCAGCAACAGGTCACGCAGATTGTCGCCAAACACCTTGATGGCCACCTGCTCGGCATCTTCACGCAGGCGCGCAAACAGGTCACGCTCCAGCGACAGCGACAGCTTGACGCGCCAGGTCCAGGCCACGCACTTGCGCAGCAGGTCGTCCGCCGGGCGGCCCTGGTGGCTCCAGCCCAGGTGCAGCGCGATACGGCCTTCGGCCAGGCTGGGCTGCTGCAGGCGGGAACGCGCATCGGCAGCCGGGGCATCCATCTCGGGCAGCACCAGTTTGGCGTCCAGGATGTCCTGGCTGCGGCCACGGAATACCGCCAGCGCACGGTGCGAGGGCACGCGGCCAATCGGCTCGTCGTAGTCGAAATAGTCGCGGAACTTGGCCACTTCCGCATCGTTTTCATTCTTGCCGTCCATCAGCTTGCTCTGGAACAGGCCCTCTTCCCAGAGCCAGCCGCGCAGCAGTTGCACCAGGCTGGCGTCTTCCGCCCAGCGTTCGCTCAGGATGTCGCGCACGCCATCCAGTACCGCCGGGATGGTGGTGAAGTCTTCACCGCCCTCGCCTTTTTCGGCCAGCACAAAGGGCTGGGCTTCGGTTTGCGGGTCCAGAGCCGGGTCGGCAAACAGCTTGTCAGCCAGCGGTTCGATGCCGAATTCGCGCGCGATCTGGCCCTTGGTGCGGCGCTTGGGCTTGTACGGCAGGTAGAGGTCTTCCAGCTCCTGCTTGGTCGGTGCGGCGTCGATGGCGGCACGCAGTTCCGGCGTGAGCTTGCCCTGCTCGTCGATGCTCTTGAGGATGGCCTCGCGGCGGCTGGCCAGTTCGCGCAGGTAGGACAGGCGGGCCTCCAGCTCGCGCAGCTGGATATCGTCCAGGCCGCCAGTAGCCTCCTTGCGGTAACGCGCAATGAAGGGGACGGTGGCACCGCCATCCAGAAGTTCGACTGCTGTCTGAACTTGCTTTGGCAGCACCTTGATTTCATTCGCTATTTGCTGGATGATGGCGGTCACTTGAGCCTGCTCCCCATGGGTCTAGGTAAATCGGAAACGCTAGAGTATGCCACTTTGCAGCCGCGTTTCCGGCGCGCTGGCCCGACCAGCCGGAGATCGTGCCTATGTCACGCCCGGCGCCTCGGATGCCATGCTGTCCTGCGTGCAGGGCCGGTGCTGCGGTATATTGGCGCTGTTGCGGCATCTCGCCGCCCTAGGAGATTCCATGCGCTTCCGTTCCCTGATCATGATCATTTTCTTTGTCCTGGTGGGTGGCTTTGTCACCCTGAACTGGATGGAACTGTCCCGCAACACGGTGCTCAATCTGGGCGTGACCACGGTCGAAGGGCCGCTGGGACTGGTCATGCTGGGCCTGTTGCTGCTGGCGGTGATCCTGTTTCTGGGCTATGCCGTGATGATCCAGACCAGCTCGCTGCTGGAGACGCGTGCCCACACCAAGGAAATGAAGACGCAGCGCGAGCTGGCCGACAAGGCCGAGGCCAGCCGCTACACCGAGCTGCGCGGCTTGATCGACAAGATCGAGACCGAATCACGCGACCGCCAAAGCCAGCTGCAGCAGTGGATGGACAGCCGCCTGAACACGCTGCAGGACCAGGTCTGCAGCCGTGTCGATACCAGTGGCAACACCATCGCTTCCTACATGGGGGAACTGGAAGATCGCCTGGAGGCGCAAGGCCTGCCGCCGAATGCGGCCATGGATCGACGTGTCCCGGCAGATGCGGTGGAGATCAAGCGCGAGTATCCGCTGTAAGCGGCTGACAAGCAGGCTCAGTCGGTGGCAATCACCGGCTGCATGTCCTTGGGCAGTTGCAGCGACTGTGCCTTGCGGCTGCCTACCGCCAGCTTGCGCACGTACTTGAAGGTACCGGTACCATGGGTGCACAGCTGGCCTTTGGCATCGCGCACTGCGGCCTCGACAAAGGCCATGGTGGCCGTGCGATGCAGCACCTTGCCCTCGGCCACCAGCTCGCCCTGGGCCGGCCGCATGAAGCTTGATTTGAGCTCGATGGTGACCACGCCCATGCCGTCTTCCAGCGAACGTGCTGCCGTGGCCATGGCCACATCCAGCAGCGTCATGCAGACACCGCCGTGCACCACGTGGAAGGAATTCAGGTGCTCCGGCAGCGGCGTGTAGCCCACTTCCGAGCGCCCTTGCGCCGCCATGCGGATCTGCAGACCCAGATGGTCGGCAAACGGTACCAGCGGGATATTGACGCGTGGCGGCTGTGCTTCGCTCATGCAGCGTAGTCCAGCACGGTGCGGCTGGAGCACATCGGCTTGACCTGGGCCTTGACCGCCATGTGATCGGGATGATCCTGGTAGGCATCAAGCGTGGCCTTGTCCTCGAACACGGAGTACAGCACCACATCGCCATTGGCCTCCAGACCGTCTGTGCGCAGGCCCACTTCCAGCGTGATGATGCCGGGCACACAGTGGCGGCAGCTTTCCAGCAGCTCTTTCATGCGCGGGGCGTCGGCAGGGTTGTGCAGGGACCAGATGACGATGTGCTTGATCATGGTGATAGTTGTCGTATGTTGCGGAAAACTGCCAGCTTACCGCAAATTCCGACTCGCTCAGACGGCGGCCAGCCAGTACCACGAGAGCAGGCCGAATGCCAGCACGCCAACCAGCGTGGGCATGGCGATGCCGCCGGCCAGCCGGCGCGCCAGCAGAATTGCGGCGATCGCCAGTAGCAGCCGGGCCAGTTGCCAGAACGGCTCGCCCCAGGACCATTGCGGCCACAGTGCCGCCACCAGCAAGGCGCCAATCGCCGCCGGCCCGAGCGCCTGCAGCGCTCCCATCAGGCGTGGCGGCAATGTCCGCCCGCCCTGCTGGCTGCGCTGCAACCAGCGCATCGGCAGCAGGCGCAGCAGAAAGGTGCCGGCACCGCAGACCAGGATCACCCACCAGAGATCAGCGTGCGCCATGTGCCCTCCCGGTGTACAGCGCGCCCAGCAAGGCTCCGGCAGCCAGCCCGCCCAGCATGGCATAGTGCGCAGGCAGCAGCCACAGCAGCAGCGCAGTGCTGAGCATGGCGCCCAATGTCACCTGCAGCCGTGCATGGCGGAACATTTCCAGCAACAAGGCCATGAACAGCGAGGGCAGCACGAAATCCAGCGTCTGGTTCAGCCAGGCCGACTGTTGCCCCAGCTGCTGGCCCAGCAGTGCCCCGAGAATGGTGCCGCCAACCCAGGAGGCATACGCGCCCAGCTGCATGCCCAGATACCAGCCCTGCCGATCGGCTGGCGCCATGCTGTCCAGCCGGCTGACCGAAGCGGCGTAGACCTCGTCGGTCAGCCAGAAGGCCAGCAGCGGTGCCGGCAGCAGCGGCGCGCCCTGCCCCAGCTTGTCCAGAATCGAGGGGCCATAAAACAGGTGGCGCACATTCATCAGCAAAATCGTGCCGATGATGCTGAACGGCCCGGCACCGGCAGCCGCCAGCGCCACCAGCACGAACTGTGCCGCACCGGCATACACCACCACCGAGGTCATGATCGCCAGCAGCGGCGAAAAACCGGCCTGGATGGCCATCAGGCCAAAGGAAAACGCCACCGGGAAATAGCCCAGTGCAATCGACAGGCTGTGCGTCAGTCCCTGCAGCACGGCATGCCGCGTGACGGCGGGTGTGCTCATGTGCCAGATACGGGCAGTTGATCGGCGGCCAGGGCCTGTTGCGCCAACCGATAGACTTCACGTGCCGGCTCACTCTTCAGACGGTGATCGCTCCAGACCTGGCGCCAGCGGCGTGCGCCGCGCTGGCCATGGCGCAGGCCCAGCATGCAGCGCGCCACGGCGTACCACCAGGTATCGTGCTGGGCCGCTTCGCGTTCCATGTACTCGACCATGGCCAGCTCCACGGCATCGCGGTCGACGCGCGGGCGCAGGTCCTCGCTGCCCTCCATCAGCGCATCCCACGACGTCAGGCTCCAGGGGTTGTGCCAGGCCTCGCGCCCGATCATCACGCCGTCAACGTGCTCCCAATGCGCGCGGATCTGTTCGGCATGGGCGATACCGCCATTGACGCTGATGTGCAGGTCCGGGAAATCGCGCTTCAGCTGGTAGGCCACCTCGTAGCGCAGTGGCGGAATCTCGCGGTTTTCCTTCGGGCTCAGGCCCTTGAGCCAGGCATTGCGCGCATGCACGATGAACACCTGGCAGCCGGCATCGGCCAGCGTGCCGACAAAATCGCGCACCATGGCATAGCTTTCGTCCTTGTCCAGGCCGATGCGGTGCTTGACGGTGACCGGAATGGCGTGGACGGCATCCTGCATCGCCTTGAGGCAATCGGCCACCAGTACTGGCTCACGCATCAGGCAGGCACCAAAGGCGCCCGATTGCACCCGTTCGCTCGGGCAACCGCAATTCAGGTTGATCTCGTCATAGCCCCATTGCTCACCGGCCCTGGCGCTGCCAGCCAGCAGGGCCGGATCACTGCCACCGAGCTGCAGCGCGACCGGGTGCTCCTCGGCGTTGTAGCGCAGGTGGCTTTCGGCGGCACCGCGCATGATGGCACCCATGTTGATCATCTCGGTATAGAGCAAGGCACGCTTGCTCAGCAGCCGCCAGAAGTAGCGGGCATGCCGGTCGGAGACATCCAGCAAGGGGGCCGTGGCCAGGCGCGGGCGTTGCTGCATCTGCGCTTACCCCAGCAGCAGGCTGATGAACACGGCAATCACGGCCAGCGGCGCCACAAAGCGGCTGACGATACGCCAGACTGTGTAGCCCGGACCCTCCAGGCCCAGTTCGCGGCGGATGCTGTCCTGGTTCATGAACCAGCCGGCAAAGATGATGATGCCCAGGCCGGTCAGCGGCAGCATGAATTTGCTGGTCAGCTTGTCCAGGAAGTCGAAGATGTTGTTGCCCATGATCTGGATATCGCTCCAGTGGTTGAAGGACAACAGCGAGGCCACACCCAGCAGCCAGATCACGCTGCCGGCCACCAGCGTGGCCGACTTGCGGCCCAGCGGGGTTTTTTCTTCCAGCAGTGCCACCACCGGCTCCAGCAGCGACATCGACGAGGTCAATGCGGCAAAGCTCAGCAGGATGAAGAACAGCGCTCCCAGCACGGTGCCGCCGGTCATGTTGCCAAAGGCGATCGGCAGCGTCACGAAAATCAGGCCGGGGCCGGCGCTGGGCTCCAGGTGGTGCGAGAACACCAGCGGGAAAATCGCCATGCCGGCCATCAGTGCAATGGTGGTGTCCAGCAGCACCACGGTGCGGGCGGTGCCCAGCAGATTGACATTCTGGCCCAGGTAGGCGCCGTAGGCGGTCATGATGCCCATGCCCAGCGACAGCGTGAAGAAGGCGTGACCCAGTGCGGCCAGCACCACCTGGCCGTTGATGGCGCTCCAGTTGGGCGTGAACAGGAACTCGGCAGCGCGGCCGGCAGCGCCGGTGGTGACGCCATAGCCCACCAGAATCAGCAGGACCAGCACCAGGCCCGGCATCATGATCCTGGAAGCGCGTTCCAGGCCGCCGGTCACCCCCATGGCCACGATCGCCATGGTCAGCCCCATGAACACGGTATGCCACAGCAGCAGGCTGCCGGCGTCACCCAGAAAGCCGTTGAACACGGCACCGGTCTGCTCCCCGTTCATGCCCTGGAAGGTGCCGGAGCCGGTCCGGAACAGGTAGTCCAGTGCCCAGCCGCCAATCACGCTGTAAAACGACAGGATCAGGAAGGCTCCCAGAATGCCAACCAGACCCAGCCACTTCCAGTGGCGCGAGCGGCCTTCCTGCAAGGCCACATGCTCCATGGCCTGGATCGGGTTCTTCTGCGCGCGGCGGCCAATCAGCCATTCCATGACCAGGATCGGCACGCCGATCAGTGCAATGCACAGCAGGTAGGTCAGCACAAAGGCCGAGCCGCCGCTGACTCCGGTCATGTAGGGAAATTTCCAGATGTTGCCCAGGCCAACGGCCGAGCCGGTGGCGGCCAGAATAAAGCCGAATCGGGAACTCCACTGGCCGTGGGATGCCTTGGTGGTACTCATGATGGATCCTTGTTGCGTTCAGGCAGGCTGGCGCAGCAGGCCCGCCTGACATGTCATCGGTGTCTTCGTCCCGGACACGGCAGCGCCACGGGCCTGAAGCATAAAGTGACAGATTCTAGCCGAGGCAGGACAGCACAAGCCTCCGGGTGCTCAAGGTTTGCGGTCGGGCAGGTAGGCGCGCATCATCCAGACCGCCCCCGGTCCGAAACTGCCGACATCCGGTCCCGGAGCCGGTGCAAAGCCAAAACGCCGCCAGTAGTTGTCGGCACCCTGCACCGCTACAAGTGCGGCCTGCGGCCAGTCGTAGGCAGCGCCCTGCTGCAGGACCTGCTGCAGCAGGCGGTTGGCCAGGCCCTGACCGTGGTGGTGCGGGGCAATGGCGATATCGTGCACGTAGAGGCAATCGGCCTGGTGCGGAGCGACCAGATGGGACTGGTTCCAGATCGGCACCTGCTTGCTGGACCAGGGAATGGCAATCGCATAGCCACACAAGACATCCGGGGTATCGGCCATCACGGCACCCCAGCTGAGGGGGCGCTCAGGCAGACCGGCGTGCAGTTTTTTCTGCAGCACATGGGCGTGCTCGATCAGACAGGGCGCATACGCCTTCGCCTGAACCGCAAGAACGGCTTCGATGGGCCATTGCTGCAGGGGACGAAGCAGATAAGGAGGCATGACGGACAGAAAACAAATACAGGCTTTTTCAAGCCAATGGAATGTGATGTGCCAGGGAGTGTCAGAACGATGCGATTGTGGCAGATCTCTTGTCATTGCTGCTGCCACGGTCAGGAATTACAGGGAAAATGACGATATGTTCACACCCGGACCTGCCCTCACCCGCCGAACCCTGTTGCAGGCTTGCAGCAGTGTGGCCGGCGGGCTGCTGCTGCCGGCATGCGCCGCGCAATCCACTGTGCCCGCATCGCCGCACGCCCCGCGGCTTCGGTTGCTGGCACCCTCCGGCTATCTGCCCGACCCGCAGCGTATCGGCATCGGGCTGCAGCGGCTGCAACGTGCCGGTTTTGTGCTGGACAACACGGCAGCCCTGGGCCGGCGTCATCTGCGTTTTGCCGGCACCGATGCCGAGCGCGCTGCCGACCTGCAGGAGGTGGCTGCGGGGCGCGTGCCCACACCACAAGTGCTGCTGGGCGCACGTGGCGGCTACGGCGCGATCCGGCTGCTGCCCCTGATCGACTGGGCAGCGCTCGGTAGCCGCATGCGTGAAGCCGGCACGCTGTTCCTTGGCTATAGCGATGTCTGTGCGCTGCAACTGGCGCTGCTGGCGCAGGGCCGCACTGGCAGCTTGGCCGGCCCGATGTTCTACAGCGAATTCGGCAGTCCGTGGCCGAGCGCCTTCGCCCTGCAGCAGTTTGTGCAAACCGTCACCAGCACGCGCCATGCCATCGAGGTGCCGGTACCGACCTCGCGCGCGCTGCAGCTGGAGGGCGTGTTCTGGGGCGGCAACCTGTCCGTGCTGGCAGCGCTGGCCGGCAGCCCCTGGATGCCGCAGGTACCTGGCGGCATCCTGTTTATCGAGGATGTGGGCGAACAGCCCTACCGGCTGGAGCGCATGCTGCAGACGCTGCACCTGTCCGGTGTGCTGAAACAACAGCAGGCCATCGTGCTGGGCAGCTTCCGGATCCGCAACGAGGAAGACGGCTACGACGCCAGCTACGATTTCGACAGCGTGATCGGCGTGCTGCGGCAGATCACCGGGCTGCCGGTGCTGACCGGCTTTCCGTTTGGTCACATCCGCGACAAGGTCACCATGCCTCTGGGCTGGCCGGCGCGCCTGCAGACAACGGCGCAAGGGTATCGGCTGGTCTTTTCCGGTTACCCGCGACTGGATGCGCGCCACTTGCAGCTGCACACCCTGAGCGATCCGGTATCTGTTGCACCTGTTACGTCTGCTGCCGATGACGACAGTGCCTGACAGGCCTCCCTGCGCCGGTGAATTCCCTACAATCCGGAACTGAGGGTGGCTGTCAGCCATCCGCCAGCTTTCTGTACCTGCCTGCACCATGGACGACGCTTCTAAAAACGCTCCCACCCCCGCCAAGAAATCGCATCTGCTGCGCCATATCCTGACCGGCTTTTTTGCCATTGCCCCGCTCTACGTGACCTGGTGGGTATTCCAGTTCATGTTCGGCCTGCTGGCCAACGCCGGCAAGCCGCTGGTCAGTGCGGCCGCCAGCCTGATCGAGCCGATCTCGACAACGGCCTCGCAATGGCTGCTGGCCACCGAATTCCAGAACCTGATGGCGGTGCTGCTGACTCTGCTGACGCTGTACATCATCGGCCTGCTGGCAACGCAGGTGATCGGCCGCCAGCTGATCAAGTGGATGGAAGACCTGATGATCAAGCTGCCCGGCGTGCAGATCATCTACAAGGCCACCAAGCGCTTTATCGAAACGCTGAGCAACCCTTCGGTCAAGGGCCAGCGCGTGGTGTTGATCAACTTCCCCTCCTCCGAGATGAAGGCAGTGGGCCTGGTCACGCGCGTGCTGATCGATACCGACACCGGCAAGGAGCTGGCTGCCGTGTACGTGCCCACCTCACCGAACCCGACTTCGGGCTATATCGAGATCGTGCCGATGGACGACGTGGTACCGACCGACTGGACCTTCGAGGAAGCGATGAACTTCGTGATGACGGGCGGGGCCAACTCGCCGGACACGGTGAAGTTGGGGTCGTCTCAGAAAACGGAAAATAAAGCACGCTAAGCGTGCGTGGAGGCTGGCACCCAGCGGTACAGCGTCGGAATGGACACGCCGAGGTTCTTGGCCACGTCCTTGGGCGGCACCCCGCTGGCCAGCAGCTTCTTGGCCGACTCGATCTTGCTGTCGGTCATCTTCGGCTTGCGGCCGCCTTTGCGGCCGAGCTGCTTGGCGACTTCCAGCCCGGCGCGGGTGCGCTCGACGGTCAGCTCGCGCTCCATTTCGGCAAGGCTCGCCATGACGTGG
>NZ_KB894771.1 GCF_000374625.1 Allobrachymonas chironomi DSM 19884
CGGCCCAACGAGCTGTGGGTGTCGGACTTCACGTACGTCAGCACCTGGCAGGGCTGGCTGTACGTGGCCTTCGTGGTGGATGTGTACGCCCGGCGCATCGTGGGCTGGCGTGTCAGCCGCAGCATGCACACGGACTTTGTGCTCGATGCGCTGGAACAGGCCCTGTATGAGCGCCAGCCAGCAGCGCATGCCTTGACGCACCACAGCGACAGGGGCAGCCAGTACGTCAGCATCCGTTACACCGAGCGGCTGGGCCTGGCAGGTATCCAGCCATCAGTGGGAAGCAAAGGCGACAGCTACGACAACGCGCTGGCCGAGACCATCAACGGGCTATACAAGGCTGAACTGATTCATCGCCGGGGCCCCTGGAAGACCAGGGAAGCCGTGGAACTGGCGACCCTGCAATGGGTGCACTGGTTCAACCACGTCCGACTGCTCACGCCGATCGGGGGTATCCCGCCGGCAGAAGCTGAGGCAAACTACTGGAGGCAACTTGCCGACAGCAACACCTTGGCAGAGGTGTCCACTTAAACCAACCAGCCTCCTCGAAACCCGGGGCGGTTCAGAGCCCTGGTCGTCAAGATGGCTGATGCCCCGACCTTCACTGGTGAAGTCAAGGCAGAAGGCGGTCTGACTGTATCCAACCACCTGACGGTGAAGCCGGGTACCACGGTCGACATGGGCGGCAACCGCATCACCAATATCGCTGCGGGTGTGAACGACAACGATGCCGTGAGCCTGAAGCAGCTGCAGGACGTCAAGCAGCAGGTGACGCATGGCAACGTCAAGTACGAGATCAATCCGGATGGATCGATTGACTACAGCAAGGTGGTTCTGGGCGATGGCAAGGCGCCGAATGGCACCAAGGTCACCAACGTGGCTCGTGGTGACGTCAGCTCGAACAGCACCGATGCAGTCAACGGTTCGCAGCTGTTCCAGACCCACCAGGTGATCAACAATCTGTCCAACCAGGTCAACGAGGTGGATCGCAACGCCAGCGCCGGTACGGCCAGCGCCATGGCAGCGGCCGGCTTGCCGCAGGCCTACCTGCCGGGCAAGAGCATGGCAGCCATGGCTGGCGCGACCTACCGTGGTCAGACCGCTCTGGCGGTGGGCGTGTCCACCATCACCGACAACGGCAAGTGGGTGATCAAGGGCTCGGTCAACAGCAACTCGCAAGGCCATGTGGGTGCCACCATCGGTGCCGGTTACCAGTGGTAATCAGCTTGCCCCGGGCGGTTCGCGCCGCCCGGGGTGTTTCCTGACACAGAACAGAATCCAGGAGTTATTCATGCAACACTCTTCCAGGCTGCTTGCCACCGTGCTGACCCTGTCGGGCCTGGCACTTGCCGGCTGTACCACTGTCATCAGCCAGGGCGTCGATGACGAGGGCAAGGCCAGCGAAATCATCTTCCCCGAGATCGACAAGACCTCGGGGATCCATGGCGGCGTTTTTCCCAATGTGGAAAACCTGCGCAAGATCGGCAATGGCGTCAGCAAGGACGACCTCTATCACCTGATCGGCCGCCCGCATTTCAGCGAAGGCATTGCCGCGCGTGAGTGGGACTACGTGATGAAGTTCCGCGAGGAAGTCAACGGCCCGATCACCATCTGCCAGTACAAGGTCATCTTCGACAAGGACATGAAGGGCCAGACTTTTGCCTGGAAGCCGCAGGATTGCGAAAACTTCCTCTACGGCAAGAAGCCCGCTGCGGCCAAGCCCGAAATCCTGACGCTGAAGGGCGACACGCTGTTCCGCTTTGACGGTTCCTCTACCGAGCAGATGCTGCCCGGTGGCCGTGCCGAACTGAATCGCCTGGCCGATGAGCTGAAGAGCCGTGGCAGCGATGCCCGCATGCGCGTGGTGGGACACACTGATCGCCTGGGTAGTGACAGCTACAACCTGGCCCTGTCGCAGCGCCGCGCTGAAACCGTGCGCAACTACCTGATTGGCCAGGGCATCCCGGCAGACAACATCACCGCCACCGGCATGGGCGAAAGCCAGCCGGTGGTGCAGTGTGCGGAAACCGCCCGCAGCGCCTTGGTGGCCTGCCTGCAGCCCAACCGCCGCGTGGAAGTGGAAGTGACCACCGTGCGCTAAGCACGGGCCACGACCATTGGGCAAACCGCATGGTGCCGCAAGGGCCATGCGGTTTTTTTCTGGTGCTTCAGGCGATAATCACCCCATGTCCGCATCCCACAAAATCGTCTTTGGCTTCCACGCCGTTGGCGTGCGCCTCAAAATGGCGCCGCAATCGGTGATCGAGGTATTTTTTGATCCCAGCCGGCGCGATGCGCGCATGCGGCAGTTTCTGGAGCGCGCCAAGGAGGCGCACGTCAACCTGATCGAGGCCGATGGCCTGCGCCTGTCGCGTCTGTGTGGCAGCCATGGCCACCAGGGGGTGGTGGCCCGCGTCAGCGAGATCCGCCAGGAGCGTTCGCTGGACGATCTGCTCGACAGCCTGCAGGAGCCGCCGCTGCTGCTGGTGCTGGACGGCGTGACCGATCCGCACAATCTGGGAGCCTGCCTGCGTGTGGCCGACGGTGCTGGTGCCCATGCCGTGATCGCCCCCAAGGACCACGCTGCCGGCATCAACGCCACGGTGGCCAAGGTGGCCAGTGGTGCGGCCGATACCGTGCCGTACTACATGGTGACCAATCTGGCTCGCACGCTCAACGAGCTGAAAGAGCGCAACATCTGGATCGTGGGTACCAGCGGCGATGCGCCCAAGTCTCTGTACCAGATGGATTTGCGCACGCCCACCGCCCTGGTGCTGGGAGCGGAAGGCCCCGGCATGCGCCAGCTGACGCGCAAGACCTGCGACGAACTGGTGCATCTGCCCATGCGCGGCGCTGTCGAAAGCCTGAACGTCTCCGTGGCCAGCGGCGTGTGCCTGTACGAGGCCCTGCGCCAGCGCAGCCTGTAAGCAGGGGAGTTGCCATGATGAGCATCACGATGCGATCCGCCGCTGTGACGCTGGCTGCTACCGCTGCGTTGCTTGCCGGCTGCACCCAGGAGCAGCAGAACAAGATCGGCCGCGGCGTACAGAACTGGACCGGCACCAACGGCGTGCTGGAAATCTACGCCGGCGAAAAGCTGGTGCGCCGATTCCTGAAAGTGGACAAGATCAGTACCGCCACCGGGACGGGCAGCGGGGATCCGCGCAGCTACCGTTATGGCTACGGTGTGCTCGATGAAAACCTGAATTTCATCGCCGATGCCGATGAAAAGCGCGTCTACTTCGAGATCAGCGACTACAGCAACATCGTGTTTTTCGAAAGCCCGCGCTAAGGCCTGCCAGCGCAGTGCGCATGTGGTGCCAATCACCCATCCGTGGCATGGGCGGCACGGTCGTGTCTGGCGCTGACAGACCCCCACCGGTACAATCGCGGGCATGAATGCCAGCCGCGCCAGCCAGGCGTCCCCCTCCAGCCGTATCCCTGCCGCCAAGCCCCTGACCAGCTACAAGCCGTACTGGGCCAGGCGCTTTGGCACGGCCCCGTTCCTGCCCATGAGCCGCGCCGAAATGGAGCAGCTCGGCTGGGACAGCTGCGACGTGATTCTGGTCACCGGCGATGCCTATGTCGATCACCCCAGCTTCGGCATGGCGGTGATTGGCCGCGTGCTGGAGGCCCAGGGCTTCCGCGTGGGCATCATTGCCCAGCCCGATTGGCAGAGCGCCGAACCGTTCAAGGCGCTCGGCAAGCCCAATCTGTTCTGGGGCGTGACCGGCGGCAACATGGACAGCATGATCAACCGCTACACGGCCGATCGCAAGATTCGCAGTGACGATGCCTACACGCCGGGCGACATCGGCGGCAAGCGGCCGGACCGCGCCGCCATTGTCTACAGCCAGCGCTGTCGCGAGGCCTTCAAGGATGTGCCCATCGTGCTGGGCGGTATCGAAGGCAGCTTGCGCCGCATTGCCCACTACGATTACTGGAGCGACAAGGTGCGCCGCAGCATGGTGGTGGACAGCAAGTGCGATCTGCTGCTGTACGGCAATGCCGAGCGCGCCCTGATCGAAGTGGCACACCGGCTGGCACGCCGCGAGCCGGTGAGCAGCATCACCGATGTGCGTGGCACCGCCTTTGTCATGCGGCAGTCGCCCGAGGACTGGTTCGAGATCGATTCCACCGAGGTGGACCAGCCGGGTCGCGTCGAGGAGCATGTCAACCCGTACCAGACCACCGGCGAACAGGCGGCCGGGCAGGGCAGCAGCTGCGAGGCGGCCATGACAGCGCCTGCGGCATCGGCAGAGCAGCCGATCCGCATCGTGCGCGAGGCATCCCGGGCCGTGCAGCGTCCGCCGCGTGAGCGCACCGTGATCCGTCTGCCGAGTTACGAGCAGGTCAAGGCGGACCCGGTGCTGTACGCGCATGCCAACCGCGTGCTGCACCTGGAAACCAACCCCGGCAACGCGCGAGCGCTGGTACAGGCGCATGGGGAAGGCACGACCGCGCGCGATGTCTGGCTGACGCCGCCGCCGATTCCGCTGACCACCGAGGAAATGGACTGGGTGTTCGGCCTGCCGTATGCGCGCAGCCCGCATCCGTCCTATGCCGACGAAAATGGTCGCCACGACGGCGCCACCAAGATTCCGGCCTGGGAGATGATCCGCTTCTCGGTCAATATCATGCGTGGCTGCTTTGGCGGTTGCACCTTCTGCAGCATCACCGAGCACGAAGGCCGCATCATCCAGAGCCGCAGCGAGGACTCCATCATCCGCGAGCTGGAAGACATGCGCGACAAGGTGCAGGGCTTTACCGGCGTGGTCAGTGATCTGGGCGGCCCCACGGCCAATATGTACCGGCTGGGCTGCAAGAGCCCGGAGATCGAGGCGGCCTGCCGCAAGCCGAGCTGCGTCTATCCCGGCATCTGCCAGAACCTGCACACCGACCATGGCCCGCTGATCAATATCTACAAACGCGCGCGCAAGCTGCCCGGCGTGAAAAAGGTGCTGATCGGCTCCGGCCTGCGCTACGACCTGGCGGTGCAATCGCCCGAATACATCAAGGAGCTGGTGCAGCACCACGTGGGTGGCTACCTCAAGATTGCCCCTGAGCATACCGAGCAGGGGCCGCTGTCCAAGATGATGAAGCCGGGCATCGGCACCTATGACCGCTTCAAGCAGCTATTCGACAAGTACAACGCCGAAGCCGGCAAGAAGCAGTTCCTGATTCCGTACTTCATTGCGGCGCACCCCGGCACCAGCGATGAGGACATGATGAACCTGGCGGTCTGGCTCAAGCGCAATGGCTTCCGTGCCGACCAGGTACAGACTTTCTACCCCAGCCCGATGGCCACGGCGACCGCCATGTACCACACTCGGCTGAATACGCTCAAGGGCATCCACCGTCCGGACGGCCCGAATGCGGAGCGCGCCGAAAGCGTGGATGTGGTCAAGGGCGAACGTCGTCGCCGCCTGCACAAGGCGTTCTTGCGCTACCACGATCCCAACAACTGGCCCTTGCTGCGCGAGGCGCTCAAGGCCATGGGCCGACAGGACCTGATCGGCAATGGCAAGCAGCATCTGATTCCGACCTGGCAGCCGCTGGGCGATGGCGGTTACCAGAGCCCGCGTCGCAGCAATTCCACGGCTGGCAGCAGCCCCGGCCAGCGTGCCACGGTGGCCGCAGCGGGGCCGCGTGCTGCAGGCAGCAGTGCCGGTCAGCGCACGCCACGCAAGGGTGCGCTGCTGACCCAGCACACCGGACTGCCGCCGCGCAGCCAGGGTGGCAAGGCCGCACCAGCGGGGGGCGGCAAGGCAGCGGCCAGGCCACGGCTGGACAGCAAGACCGGCAGCCCGGCCGGGCGCGGCAAGCGCAGCCGCTGAGGGCAGAGCGCCGCGCCGGCAGCGCTCAGCCCATCTGGCTGAGCATCTTGCGAAAGCGTGACAGCGACAGCAGGAACAGCGCGCAGCCGATCAGGATCAGTGCCAGCATTTCCGGCCACACGATGGAGAAGCCGGCGCCCCGGTACAGAATCGCCTGGCTGGCCGATACAAAGTGGGTGGTGGGTGCCACCAGCATCACGTTCTGCACAAAGCCCGGCATGCTTTCACGCGGGCTGCCGGCCCCCGACAGCATTTGCAGCGGCATCATCACCAGCAGCATCAGCAGGCCGAACTGCGGCATGGTGCGCGCCAGCGTGGCCAGGAAAATGCCCAGCGAGGTGGTGGAAAACAGGTGCAGCAGGGTCACCAGCAGGAACAAGGGCACCGATCCCTCGATCGGCACCCCCAGCCAGCCCTGCACCACGAAGGTGATCGACAGCGCCGTGGCCGTCAGTACCACCACCGCCATCGACCAGACCTTGGACAGCATGATTTCGGTCGGGGTGACCGGCATCACCAGCAGATGCTCGATGGTGCCGTGCTCGCGCTCCCGGATCAGGGCGGCACCGGTCAGGATGATGGAGAGCATGGTTACGATGTTGATGATCTCCATCACGCCCAGGGTCCAGCTCTGGGTCAGCGTCGGGTTGAAGCGCATGCGCTGTTCGATGCGCACCGGCAGTGTGGTGCTGCCCTGGTGGCCCTGCACGAAGTTGGCCACTTCGGTCTGCACGATTTGTGCCAGGTAGCCACTGCCGCTGAAGGCCTGGCTCATGCGGGTGGCATCGACATTGAGCTGGATTGCCGGCTGGCGGCCAGCCAGCACGTCGCGCTGGAAGTTGGGCGGGATGTTGAGCGTGAAGGTGTAGCGGCCGGCGTCCAGGCCGGCATCCATCTGGTCGGTGGCGATGAAGTCCGGCGCAATGAAGTAGGGCGGCAGCAACGCCGAGCCGATGCGGCCCGACAACTGGGAGTGGTCTTCATCGACAATCGCCACCGGCACCTTGCTCAGGGTTTCCGGTGCTGCGGTGGAGGCGGTGTAAATGGCCAGCGTGAACGCATACACGATCAGCACCAGCATGATCGGGTCGCGCAGCAGGCTCCACAATTCCTTCACGCCCAGGCGGTAGATATTGGCAGCTTGCATGTCAGCGCTCCTGTTTTTTCAGCAGCAGGATGGAGGCCAGCAGGATCAGCGGTGCGGCGGCCAGCAGCGGCAGGAAGTAGAGTGCCAGATCGCCAAAATCCAGCCCCTTGCCAAACACGCCGCGGCTGATCAGCAGCATGTAGGTTGCCGGGTGGCTGTCGCCGATCACGCGGCCCGCGCCTTCCAGTGAGCTGACCGGCGTCATCAGGCCGGAATAGCTGACCGCCGGCAGCATGGTCACCAGCATGGTGATGAAGATGGCCGCAATCTGCGATTTGGTGAAAATGGAGGCAAACAGGCCCAGCCCGGTGGAGAACACCACGAACAGCAAGGTGGCCAGCGCCAGCGTCAGGAAGCTGCCCTTGACCGGAACGCCAAACACCGTGATCGCCATCAGCACCATCAGCAGAAAGCTGACCATGGCCATGGCGATATAGGGCAGTTGCTTGCCCAGCAGGAATTCGGTGCGTGTGACCGGCGTGACATAGAGGTTCATGATGGAGCCCGTTTCCTTTTCCCGCACCACCGACAGCGCGGCCAGCATGGCCGGAATCATCAGCAGCATCAACGGGATCACGGCCGGCACCATGGCCGGCAGGCTTTTCACATCCGGGTTGTAGCGGAAGCGGGTTTCCACCTGAATGGCCGATTGCGGTGGCCGCCCCAGGCGTTCGGTGGAGAGCTGGGTCAGCCATTGCTGGTGCATGCCCTGCACATAGCCCTGGATGGTTTCTGCCCGGTTGGGCACGGCGCCGTCAATCCAGACCGCGATGGTGACCGGCTGGCCACGCTGGATATCGCGGGCAAAACCGGGCGGGATCTCCAGTGCCATGGTGATGGTATTGGCCTGCATGGCCCGGTCAATGGCATCGTAGCTGTGCAGCGGCGGCATTTCCTCGAAATAGCGTGAGCCGGACAAATTGTTGATGTAGTTGTTGCTCAACACGGTTTGATCCCGATCAAGCACGGAGAAGCGCAAATCGTTGACATCCATGGTGATACCGTAGCCGATGATGACCATCAGCAGCAGGCTGCCGAACAGGGCCATGATGCCCCGCACAGGGTCACGCTGCAGTTCCAGCGCTTCGCGCAACGTGTAGCTGTACAGGCGGCGCAGACTGAAGCGCCTGCTGCGATGTGGCACGGCGGCTGCTTCGGTGGCAACCGCCTCTGCCACACTGGCCTGGTCGGCGACAGCATCAGCGGCCGTGTCCTGATCGGCTGCGCCGGCATCCAGCAGGTAGCCGATAAAGGCCTCTTCCAGGGTACTGGCACCACGCCTGGCCATCAGGCTGGCCGGGGTGTCGCTGTCCAGCACCTTGCCGGCGTGCATCATCGACATGCGGTCGCAGCGCTCGGCCTCGTTCATGAAATGGGTGGAAATGAAGATGGTGACCTGGTCCTGGCGTGACAGGCTGACCAGCAGCTCCCAGAAGTTGTCCCGCGCGATCGGATCCACGCCCGAAGTGGGCTCATCCAGAATCAGCAGATCCGGGTTGTGCACCAGGGCGACCGCCAGCGACAGGCGCTGGCGCATGCCCATGGGCATGGCATCGGGCAGGCTGTCGGCGTCCTGCAGCAGGCCGAAGCGTTCCAGCTTTTGGCGCACTCGTTCCGCAATCTGGTCTTCCGGCACCTGGAACAGGCAGGCGTGCAGCACCATGTTCTGCATCACGGTCAGCTCGTTGTATAGCGAGAAGGATTGCGACATGTAGCCGACGCGGCGACGGATGTTCAGGTCGCGGGCATCCACCTTGTCGCCAAAGATCCAGGCCTGTCCTTCGGTGGCGTCCAGCAGCCCGGTGAGCATCTTCATGGTGGTGCTCTTGCCGCAGCCATTGGAGCCCAGGAAACCGAAAATCTCGCCACGCCGGATGCGGAAATCGACCTGGTCCACGGCGGTGAAGTCGCCAAAGCGCATGGTCAGGCCGCGCGCCTCGATCGCGATGTCGGCCTGGTCGGACTCGGGTAGCGGCGGAATCACCACTTCGCGGTGGCCGCGCCGCTTGTCTTTCGGCATCAGCTGGATGAAGGCGGCTTCCAGCGCATCGGTGCCGGTGCGCGTCAGCAATTCCTGCGGGGTACCGGTGGCCAGCACGCGGCCTTCGTCCATCGCCACCAGCCAGTCGAAGCGGCTGGCCTCGTCCATGTAGGCGGTGGCCACCAGCACGCTCATGTTCTGGCCGCTGCGGCGAATCGTGTCGATCAGGTCCCAGAACTGGCGTCGCGCCAGTGGATCCACTCCGGTGGTGGGCTCGTCCAGGATCAGCAGCCATGGATCGTGGATCAGGGCGCAGCACAGGCCCAGTTTCTGCTTCATGCCGCCCGACAGCTTGCCCGCCGGACGCGCCAGAAAGGGGTGCAGGCCGGTGGCGCGGGTCAGCTGGTCGATGCGACGGCGGCGTTCGCTGGCGCCGTGGCCGAACAACCGGGCAAAGAACTGCAGGTTTTCCTCGACCGACAGGGTGGGGTAGAGGTTCTTGCCCAGACCCTGGGGCATGTAGGCGATATCGGGACAGACCTGCTGGCGGTGCTGCTGGCTGGCCATGTCGCCGTCCAGCACCTGGATGCGGCCCTGCTGGACGGCTCGCGCCCCGGCTACCAGCGACAGCAGGCTGGATTTGCCCACCCCGTCCGGGCCGATCAGGCCCACCATGCAGCCGGCCGGAACCTCCAGGCTGATATCGTCCAGCGCCAGCGTGTCGCCGTAGCGCAGACTGACCTGGTCCAGCGTGACGACGGCACTCATGGCCGGGTCTTGGGCGTCAGCTGCTCAGGCCAGGCCGCTTGCGGATCCAGCTTGATCCAGGCCACGCCAGGCAGCCCGACCTTGACCTGCTCCGGGTATTTCTGCAGCAACTCGCGCGGCACCTGGGCCTTGACGCGGAACATCAGCTTCTGGCGTTCGCTTTCCGTCTCGACTGTCTTGGGCGTGAACTGGGCCGAGCTGGCGACAAAGCTGATGGTGGCCGGAATCGGATAATCGGGTGCGGTGTCCAGCACGATGCGCGCCTCACTGCCAATGGTGAAGCGGCGCGCGACAATTCGAGGAATTCCAGCTTGATAAGTCGGGACGAATGAATTGCTGCAAGTGCAAAGGCGTTTCAAATGGCCCCGTCTCGGGGCCATTGTCATGCTGGCGTGAAGTTGCTGATCAACACCTCACCGACCTCACGCTTCGCAGCCGCACTGATACTGTACCGGGTTCGCACCTCTGTGAACTGGAACGCTGAAAACACTTCGCGGACGCCAAGCGTGTCGTTCAGGCTGAGAATGAATTTCCCCTTGATGTCAGCCAACTGTGCCGCCAGTGCGATGAAATCTGTCTTACTAAAAATTCCTGTGCCGTAGTCGCTCTCGCAGTCCCAGTACGGTGGATCTATGTAGAACAGCGTGTCTGGCCGGTCTATGCGATCAATGACCTGCGCATAGGGGCGGTTTTCAATTTGTACACGGTGCAGACTCAAGTGCGCAGCGCTGAAGTCCTCCTCGATGCGCAACAGGTTCAGCCGAGGTGGCTGACTAGCAGCAACGCCAAACGTTGGGCTCTTCACCTTCGCGCCGAACGCGGTCTTGTTCAGGTAGTAGAACCTTGCGGCGCGCTGAATGTCCGTGAGGGTCTCGGCGGGTGTGGCCATGAACACATCGAATTGCTCACGCGCCACCAGCATCCATTTGAACTGGTCAACCAGGGCTGGCAGATGGTGTTTGATGCATCTGAAGAGGTTGACCAGGTCGCGGTTGATGTCATTCAGAATCTCGACGCGGGACTCCTGCTTGCGGAAGAACACCCAGGCTGCGCCACAAAACGGCTCGCAGTAGGTGTGATGCTCAGGCATGCGCTGCACGATCTCAGTTGCAAGACGGCTTTTGCCGCCGAGCCATGCGATGGGACTTTTTTGCTTTCCTTGAAAAAACATGCTCGGTATCCCCGATAATCACCCCGCCTGTACAGGTGGCAGGGTCTTGGCTGATACCGCGCTCACTCGCGGTGGAGGCGGGGGAGGAAGACGGGTCTAAGCGCCTTCCTCCTTCGCCCTGTCTTTTTTACGATGGCCGTAAGGCTTCGGCCATCAGGATTTCAGGCGTCACGCGCCCGGTGATGGGATGGCCGGCGAAGATCGCGCAGGCCTCGAAACAGTACAGGTGGGATTCACGCCCAAACTGCCACGGCAGCACGAATGCCAGCAGTCCCCACCAGTCATATGGCGTGCCGGCCAAGGCGCTGTAGATGACCAACACCTCGTCGTCGCGCCCCGTGCCCAGATCGAAGAAGTCCCAGCCTTCGCCGGCCTTCTCCATGTCAAACGGCTCACGTGTCAGCCCATTCCCTTCGATAGAGCTGTGGTACAGCCAGCCTTCATGGACGATGCCACCATGCGAATACTGGCTGCAGAGTCGCCAACGCGTCAGCGCCGAGAATGCACGCTGGAGCCAGTTCGCATTACGGGCCGGGGTACGCTTGAGCGCCAGGTACATATGGCCCCGCTTACTGGAGCGCTTGGCTGATCTGGGCGATTTCACCCAGGATCGCATTGGCGGCCTGTTCAGCTTCTTCCAGCGTGGCGGCGTTGCTCACTTCGTACTTGCGCATGCGCAGGACGCCCAGCTGGGCCAGTGCACCACGGAGCTTTTCCGCTTCCGCGAGGATGATGTCGCATGCTTCTTGCGGGGTTTTGCCGGCGGGGGCGGCGTAGGCGGCTACTTGCACCGGTACTTCACCTTGATAGCCGACTTGTTTGAAGGCGGCTGCTTCAGCTTCGCGCAGCTCGTATTCAGTGGCGAAACGCTCAAACTTGATGTAGATGGTTGCAACCGCATCGTCAATTTCCTCCCCGATCGCGTGAACAACTGCGTTGACGATTACGTCATTCGGTACACCAGCATTCATCAACATTTGCGCGCCGCAATTACTCCAGATGCAGCCGTCATGTTTTACCTCTTTGATGGTTCTCATCTTCTTCCCCTATGCTTAGAACAGATTTGTGAGTACGTTTGTAGGAACGCCGTTTTTCCAACGGACACCGCCAATCAAATCAGTAGGAGCAGCAGGATCGGTTGCCCATGTCAGCCCGCCTTGCAGGGTTACTACAGAACCCTGCAGTCGAACCGCTTGAGTGTCCCAAATAATTCTTGGGTTGCTTGCACCGATCTGTTTAATTGATGCCTGGCGAAAGCCGATCGTTGGAAACTCAACTCCGCCTCCCGGTCGAAAGAGAGAAAAATCACCGAGATGCAATTCACTACCTGGCGCGAAATTAACAAAGCACCCTCCACGACCGCTGCCAATCAATGTTCCGCCAGTGTCGAGGGGCAGCATGTTGCCTACTGGGGCAGATGCTGTTTCAAAAATAGTGTTTTCGAATGTCAGATTGGAGCCTCCAATGTTGACCCAATATCGATAAATTTTTGTAGATTCTGAGTCGACGTATGGCATCATGCGAATAGTCGGCTTGGTTCCTGTAGGGTTCAACGCCGAAATGATGATATTCCGAAAGCTTAAGTTGATACTGCTATCAACTTTGAAAATGGTCGAGGCTCCGGTTGTTCCAGAGTTGTCCAGAATGATACTCAGCAGACCTGCAAGCGGAGCACGTTTGCACGCTTCTACAATCGTTTTCACCGGTGCCCCGGCATCTCCCGAGGCAGTATCTACACCAAGTGGAGAAACATATACAGTTTTGACGTTCTCCAAAATTGCTCTCCGCGCTTCGGCTACGGATGCATTGATCAAAGCTACCTTCCCCGCAACCTCTTGCGTCAACGCATTCTGCGCAGCAATCGCCGCCTGCAGGTCTTGTTCCAGTGACATATCTATCTCTCCTTGTGTTTACAGGTAGTGGTGGCGCAGCAGCAACCGGTTGGAATCGCACATGGCTTTCAAAATCGTGGCCAGCTGCGGTGCTGTGGTGAGCAGGATGTTCGGCGGCGGCGCGGTGATTTGCATGACGCCTTGCTCGACGGAATCCAGCTTGAGCGGGCAGCTCAGCAGCCAATCGGAGCCGCCGGTCTTGTAGCCGAGCTCAGAGCCTGTCGTGGCCCAGTAGTACACCAAGACAGAATCTGCCCAGATGCCGACTTCACGGACCCAGAAACTGGCTGAGCCATCAAAAGCGGCGTCGATCTGGATCGTGTCCGTGTCGATGCGGCTGCCGTAAACGCTCACACGCTCACGCTCGCGGCGCAACTGCGTGCGGGTGTCATCGATATCACCGCCCGTGTCACCGATCGACATATGGGTGATATTCAGGTCAATACCGGTTCGCGATGCATTCCAAGTCGCATTGCGTCCGGCGACCGTTTTGGTCGGGTGGATGATCATGTTGAAACTCCAGTAGGCAGCAGCCAAACGGACAAGCGCTGCACGGGTCGAATAACCATGCCCAATCGCGGGGATGGGTTGAGGACGTGCCGGGTCTGGCAATGCAACAGGGGCGTCATGCGTTGCATGCTGCGAATTGGTGCAGCCGTACGCTGTACAACGGCAGCGGTATGCCTGGTCATCGGACGCAAATCAGCGATACGCCTGACACCATTCCGGATCACCAGCGCACTGCGACCGTAATTTTTCATGCCGATACCCACGCGCACGCTAAACGAGCTGCGGGCTGGCTTCCAGAAATTCACCATGCGCACCAAAGCGGCGGTACGTTGGGGAGTAACAATGGGCTCACCATCAACCGCATCTTGCAGATACAGATCGATGGAGAAGGTATAGGGCAAAGGTGCGGGCGCACCAGGTACTACTTTGCGCTGTGGCTGCCACCACTCTGTGATCCTGGCGGATACGCCCAGCATCTGCAGAGAGCGATGAACGGCGTAACGCGTGCCTTTCAGGCGGTGCAGCGCCACAGCCTCTTTCAGCAGAGCACGCTTTCTTTTTTCCGGGGCGGGGCTGAAACCGGCAAAATCCCAGCCAGCATCTCCCAGTAAGTTGAACTGTGCACCCAGCGCCGGCAGCGCCGATGCATGCACCCGGTCGAAGTCGTAGATCAGCGCTGCGCTCAGCGGCAGCGCGTCCATACGATCAGCGGCCACTTTGTCGAGTGCCCGGCTGGACTCATCGAGTCGCAGCGGTGGTACGAGCAGGGATTGGTATTCAGCCATGGCTTAACCGTTTGCCCTTCCAGCCACGGTGACGGCAATGCCCGTGCAGCGCGCCCACTTGTCGGCAGAGAGCACCACATCAGCTGCGGGGCTTACCAGATTGACCGAATAGACCCCATACACATGGAGCGCGTCAATCCACTGACTCCGAACTACATCAGCGCCCATACGCGACGCCAAAGACGAGCGCAGCGCTTCTGCGGCCGCCTGGGCCTGCTGGAGCGCAACAGTGGCATCGGTGGCCTGGTACAGCGTCAGCTGGGCAGTCACGGCGTAATCGGCTGCTACAGGGTCCAGCACCTCAACCTTGTCTGTCAGCGGGCGAATCTCATCTGCATTGCAGGCGGCACTGACCGCCGTCTTCACAGCAGCAGACGGCAGACCGGCAGCCGTCAGCGGGTACAAGCGAACGACACCAGGCGGCACATTGTTGAGAGAAACGACAGCACCGTTCTGTACGGCAATATCGGGCCCGACCACCGACACATCGATCACGTCCACGTGGGCGCTCTTCGCGTGGTAACGGTACGCGCCAACACTGCCGGCATTGCTGAAGGCTTCTGGGGCCAGCGTGATGCGCTCACGGAAGCGCTCATCGTCTTCGCCATTCAGGCGTGACACGCCAATGTTCTCACCCAGCATGTCCAGGATCGGGGCGCGGCTGTAGCGGACCAGGTTGAGCTTGGCGGCATCCTGGATAGCCTCACGCACCAGACTTTCCCGATAGGCCAGCACGTTGGCCTGCAGACGTTCCACCTGTGCCGGGTACAACGTGCGACCGGTTTCTCGCTCAAAGTCGGCGACCACCTCATCCACCAGCTTGGCCGGGTCACGTGCAACGAATTCAGGCTCTGGCAGATTACGTGCGAGCAGGCTCATATACGCCTCCCCAGAGTCACGGAACTGATGAAAGACGCGCCTTGCACGTCTTGCGCAAACTGCCAGGTCACGGCTGCATTCAGGTGGCTGAAGTCACCGCCATCCACAGCTTCCACAGCGACCTTCGTCACCGTGATGCGCGGCTCCCAGGCCAGCGCGCTGGCGATTTCCCGCACCAGGTGCGGACGCGCCTGGTCAACGGGCCAGTCCAAGTATTGCCAGCCGTCAAAACCGAACAGCGGCCGCAGCGGATCGCTACCCTTGGGGGTGGACAGGATGATGCGGATGCACTGGTCCACATCCTGCGCATCCAGCACCACGGCACCGGGCTTGCCAATAGCAGGCTGCCAGTGCGTGCTGGTGATGGTGGTGATGTCAACAGGCGTGTCCATGTCCTGCATGGTGCCTGTGGAGCTCTCCCGAACCGATTAAAGCCTTTTACTGTTTGTCGCACTGAGTCAGCGCGGGCCGTCCGTACTGCTGCCCCCGGGATAGATTCCACCGTGCACGTGACTGGCACCAATATTGGCCCCATTGTGGGTGACGGCACCACCACTGAACGAAGCACCTCCAGAACCCGTCATGCCACCCTTGATAGCCGCCAGGCCGTTCACAGTCAGGTTTCCCGTGCATGTCGTGCTCGGTGTGTCCAGCGTCACACTGGCGGCCTGGATTGTGGCCGCGCCATCCACGATGGCTGTGAGCGTGCCACGTACACTCACCACCAGCGCATGAGCGGCACGGTCATACTCCAGCGTTGTGCCGTCCTTGAATCGCTTGTGCCACTTGTCATTGCTTGCCACCGGCGGCGCATCCGCATTGCTGTAATGCGCGCCCAGGATGCAGCCGTCCTCCATCCGCGCATCGAGGAGGCACGACACTTGCGCGCCGATATCCAGAGCCTCCACATCCTTGTTGTTTTGGGTGTTGGCATGGGTTGTGGGCAGCCAGTCCGTCACCAGCCCGTCCAAATCGTCAAAGCGCACCTTGGCAAAGCCGGGCTTCGATTGAACAACCAAACCCTTCTTGTAAACGCAGCCGCCCACATCGTCCTTGAACAACCCGGCGCTCATGCCCGCACCCGCTTCAAGTCAACCTCCGTCACATAGCCTCCGCTGCGCGATAGCCGATGCACGGACTTCACCACCAGATACCGACCATCAAACTTGCCAAAGGTTTGCAGATCCAGCGTCACGCCAGCCACCAATAGCGGGTTGCCGTATAGCGTCAGCGTGGCTCCGGTCTGATCGTCGTTCTTGTCCAGCTGCGCCTGCGCCTTTTGCCTGGCTTGCGCATCGGTTTCAGCGCGCACATTGATCCGCCGCTTGTCGGCAGATGCCCGGTTGCTGCTGCCGGCCTTGTCCTTGACGCTGACCACGCGCCGCTTCTTCTCTCGGGGGTCGAACCATGTGGTCTCCGCCTCGCCGACCACCCCATGCACCTTGTCACGCAGCCGGTAGCTGCTGGCGCAATCCTGCCGCGTGACGATGTACACCGGCTTGCCCTCTCGCAGCAACTTGGTCTGGAAGAACACCAGCTTGTTGCCGCGCACGTTGAAGGCGTGGCCATATTCGTCGGCAATACGCCGCAGAAACGCCAGATCACTCTCGAACACCTGGGTAACACGCTGGATGCTCACGACCTCGATCGTGCCCGCCACTTCCAGCTGGTTGCGCTTTGCCACATCGGCCGCTATGGCCTGTAGCGTGGTGTTCTCGTACTGGCGGCCGTGACGTGTGCGTACGCTGCGCTTGATGCCGGCAGATAGCGCCTTGATGGTGACAGTATCAGGAGGCCCCTGCAGCTCGATCTCGTCGATCTCAAATTCTCCACAATCCAGCAACGCGGACCCTGCGAAGCCGATCTGCGCATGCAGGGTATCGCCATGGCCAGGGTACCAGGCGCTGATCCAGCGGCCATCCACATCTTCCAGCTGTACGTCCAGCGCGTCACTTTCGCCCTCAAGGTTGTCCGTATAGGTCAACTCGATCAGGAACGGGGAAATGTCTGCCGTGATGTCCTTGGTGTCGTAGCGCAGCAGGGCCATGGGGGCATCCACTGGCCGCGACCCGGCTTGTGTAGCGACAAAGCCGGACAGCGCTGCTTGAACAAGGCCCCTCATGTGCTGCGCTTCCAGGGCGGCAGGTTGTCTTGCGCCACCTGCTGCTGCGCTTCAGTCAGCGGCAGCACCGGGATCAGCACCAGATCACCGGCCTGCAAATGGGTGGTGATATCCAGGGCCGGGTTGGCCTGGACGATGCGACCGAATTGACTGGCATCGCCGTAGTACAGCCATGCCAAGGTGTCCCAGCGTTGGCCCTCCAGCACGGTGTGCTCCAGGCAGTCGAAATCAGATGCCGCCATGTATCACCTCTTGCCAGCCCGCGTCACAGGCGCTTTCCGGGACCGCTTGGGCGGGGTTCTACGCTTTGTCTTGGACGGCTTCTTGGGCTTGCCATTGGAGCCCGGCTTCTCTGCCGCCACAGGCTCGGGCGCGGCCTGCACCAGCACTGGTGGTAGTACATGCTCGCGCAAGGTCAGCTGTGCTTCCAACCAGATGGGGGTGCCGTCCTGGCTGCTGGCGCGGTAGGTCTGACTCAACTCGGTGGGCACAAACCAGCCCTTGAAATCGCCATTGGCAAACACCAGCGGCATGCCCGTGTGTGCCCGCACTGCGCCTTCGAGTTTTGCAACTTCTGCAACGGGGTTGCAGAAGCCGGCATGCAGCACGATCTGCCAGGTGTACTCATCCAGCTTGTCGCCCACAAACTGCAGGCGGGGCTTGCCACCCATAACGGCCAATTCGGCATAGTCAGCGGATATGCGCCTTTCCATGCCATCCATGTAGGTGACCAGGTTGAACGGAATATCGCCCAGCAGTGCATGCTGGTGCGAGGCCACGCGACTGCGGCTGATGTTGTCGATGATCTGCGCCACAGTGCCCGCGCCGAACGTACCGAACGGCGTCTGGATATTGGGGATGGGGACGGCAGATGCCAGGGCAGACAAAAAGCTCATGCCCACAGCATCGCTGCTGTGGGCATGGCCGGCGATCAAAACGCTTTAGCGAATGGAGCGGCGTTCACGCTCCTCCAAAATGCGTTGCAGCATGCGCTCAAGGTCTCGTTGATTGGTGATCAACGCTGTTTGCACGGCCGTGCCTGTGGCCTGGGCATTGCCCTGATCCTGAATGGTGATGCTTGGGGCGTAATGCACCGTGATGTTGCCTGCCGCAGCCTGCCCGGGAGCTGCAGGAGTGCTGGCCACTGCATGCGCAGAGCGGAGCAACTGTTCCAGGCGAGATGGCGGTTGTGGGGCGGCTGCCAATGCGGCAGGCAGTTGTAGCGCCTGCTGCGGGATCTGCGGCAGCGTCCACTGGCCGCGCACGGCAGCGGTGGCATCCGGCACCTGCGGCGTGGCCATGGGGGCCATGCGCGGCAACAGCGGCTGCAGCATCGGGCCGATCACCGGCAACCTGGCCAGCGCCGGCAGCAGCTGCAAGGCCTGCTGCGGGATCTGCGGCAGCGCCCACTGGCCGCGTACGACAGCGGTGGCATCCGGCACCTGCGGCGTGGCCATGGGGGCCATGCGCGGCAGCAAGGGCTGCAACATCGGGCCGATCACCGGCAATCTGGCCAGGGCCGGCAGCAGCTGCAAGGCCTGCTGCGGGATCTGCGGCAGCGCCCACTGGCCGCGCACGGCGGCGGTGGCATCCGGCGCCTGCGGCGTGGCCATGGGGGCCATGCGCGGCAACAGCGGCTGCAGCATCGGGCCGATCACCGGCAATCTGGCCAGGGCCGGCAGCAGCTGCAAGGCCTGCTGCGGGATCTGCGGCAGCGCCCACTGGCCGCGCACGGCGGCGGTGGCGTCCGGCACCTGCGGCGTGGCCATGGAAGCCATGCGCGGCAGCAAGGGCTGCAACATCGGGCCGATCACCGGCAACCTGGCCAGGGCCGGCAGCAGCTGCAAGGCCTGCTGCGGGATCTGCGGCAGCGTCCACTGGCCGCGCACGGCAGCGGTGGCATCCGGCACCTGCGGCGTGGCCATGGGGGCCATGCGCGGCACGAGCGGTGGCACCTGGTGTGACGCAGCCGGCTGCGTCGTATGCATCGGCGGCAAGACTGGCTGCGCCAACAACGGTGCAGGCGCAAAGGCCAGCGTAATCGCAGCCGACATAGCACCAATTGCAGCACGCACTCCGCTGATGGACTGGTCGATACCCAATGCTGCGCCTTCGCCGATATTCCGGCCAAAACCCATGAACACACGGCTAGGACTGTGAATTTTTTGCTTTTGCTGGAACACCCCGGAGACCATGTCAGCCATGGCCCCCACCTTGGATTTGAGCAGCTCCCACTTGCTCTGCAAACCTTCCAGCAAGCCAGTGACGATATCGCCGCCAAACTTCAGGAACTTGCCCGGCAGACCGGCAAAGTAGCCAAGCAGCTCTGCACCCTTGGCAATGATCTTGCCCAAGGCTTCGCCCACAGCCTTGCCCATGGCCTGCGAGTTCGGGCCTGCGGCACGAATCGGCGTGATCAACTCAGTGAACCAAGTCCAGGCACGACGCACCAGCCCAATCACCGGCGCGAGCACGGGCCGAAAAGGCGCAAACGCAGCGACGATCACGCCACCTAGCGGCTTCAACGCGGCCCACACGGCGGAGGCAGCGCCTTTCAAGCCGCCCCATAGACCAGACAACACCTTGCCCAACGACTGCATCCCCGGACGCACCGCAGCTGCTGCGGCTGACAAGCCCGATTTCAGACCATCCCACAAGCCTTTCACAAAGCCTTTGATCGGCCCCCAGTACTTCCATACCAGCGCGCCAACCACCAGCAGCGCAGCAGTGATCCAGCCAATGCCTGGAATACCGAGCAACGCCAGACCCACGGCGCGCAATCCAGTCAGCAGCGGCCCTGACAGAGATGCGCCCAAGCGCAGCGCAGCAACACCAAAACCGCGCAAATCGGATGCTGCCGCCGCAATCCGGCCAAAGCCAGCCGCCACCTGTCCTGCCACCCGCATGCGCATTAACCAACCAGCAACAGTCGCTATACCTCCCGCCCATGACAGCAGGCCGCCAAGCATAAACTTTCCGGCCACGCCGAGAATGGTCATGGCAGAAGCCCCTGTCACCGCCACAACCGCTAGGCGTGACAGTGCCGGGTATTTCTCGGTGAAAGCCGTCAGCCCCTCCGCTCCTTTTTTGAGCCAGGGAACAAGCATCTCCACCACCGGAATCAGCGCGTTGCCATAGGCAATGCCCAGTTCCGTGCCGGCTATTTTCAAGCTTTTAAGCTTTTCGCTCATGCCCTCCGCACGACGCTCAAAGTCCGCGTCGATCACCATGCGGCCATCGGCGTTTGCCCCAGTTTTCACGTCGGCCTGCAGCCGTTTCAGTTCCTCCTGGTTCTGCATTTCTGCCAACAGATACGACACTGCTTGCATGTCCTGGAACAACTCGCCCAGTCCCGCGCGATCACCGAGCTTCTTGATCATGCCTTGGCGACGTTCCAGTTCAGCCTGGCGTTCTATCGGGTCTTTGATCGCCGCCACTTCAGCGGCTACTTTCTTCAATTCCTTTGCTGCTTCTGGCGCTTTGGTGGCCACGTGTTTCATCACCAGGTCAACGCCTGCAGCAATCGGATCCATACCCTGGCGAGCTGCGGCCTGCAAGGTGGGAATCAGGTCAATCCCCGCTTTCTTCTTGAAATCCTTGATGGTGTCTTGCGATGTCAGCTTGCTCAGGAAGTTCTTGAAGTTGTTCGCTGCCTCATCGTTGCCGCCAGCGGTGCGAGTGGCAATTTGCATGCGTGCAGCCATACTGACCACGGCTTCATTGCCTTTTACGCCCAGCTCTTTCATGTAGCCGCCCAGCTCCGGAAACCACTTGGCCATATTCGCCAACTCGAAACTGCCCGACTTGCCCGCTTTAGCCGCCTGGTTGAATGCCAGTTCCATGTCGCGTACTTCCAGCAAGTCAAAGCTGCGCGCCATCTTGGCCGCATCACCGGTGTCTGCGCGTGTGGCAGTAGCCGTTTTTGCCAGCAGCGGCGTAGTTGCTTCCGCCTTGGACTTCTCCATGCCGGTTTCCACCAGCTTTTTCATTGAGTCAGCTACCGCCTCCTGCTGCTGGTTGTACTTTACCGCCAGCCCGCGAATGCTCTTGGCCAGCTCAGCCTCTTCCTTGCGCGTCATGTCACCGGTAATGGCAATGTCCTTGACCACGTCCTCATACGCAGCAGCCACATTCAGGGGCTTGAACAAGGCATAGGCAGAAGTGGCGACCTCGACAATTTTCGACTTGGCATCCGCACGCATGCCTTGCCCTTTTTCCCGCCAGGACTGCCCACGCATCTGCATGTTGATGCCAGCCTGCTGCAGTTTCATGCCGCGCAATTCACCGCGCAGCTTGCCCACATTCAAGCCGGCTTCTCGCGCTCTGGCAGACAATGTGGCCACCTCGGCCGTTACCGCCTTGACTGCTTCCTGCCCGTAACGGCCACTTTTGGCAATCTCGTTGAACTTGCTCTTTGCCGCCAGCAGATCAGTCGCCAGTTTCTGGCTCAGGCGCACCTTTTCCAGCGACGCCTTGAGCTGGTCAGTGTTTTGCCGTAACATCTGAAGGCCAGACGTTGCGGCACCCCCAGAAAACGCAACCAGCACCTCCAACTTAGTCTGACTCATGATGCCCTCTACTCAATCTACCAATAACGACGTCTTGGCCGCTGCCCTGATCGCCGCTGTTGTGACGCTGGGCTTGTCTGTAGCAGCTATGGGGTGGGATGCTGGCCTGCTGGGCATCGGGGTAGGCATGGTGGTCATGTTCATTCCCGCCCTAGTCGTGATGGGCGTGGCCTTCCCCATCACTATTCCCCTCATGCTGCTGATTGGACGCTGGCTTGATCGCGTATCTGCTCGCAAGCCTGCTTAACCCAGCGCACCAGTTCCCCCACCTCCAGCCCGTCGATATCGGCGGGTGAAAACCGGAACCAGCGCGCCAGTAGGCCAGCGGCCTGCCAGTAGTCCTCCTCAGATACCCGCAACCGAGCGAAACATCTCCATCACCTGACGCACATCCGCCAACGTCAGTGCATCGGTATCTTCGATGGTCAGCTTTTCGTCCGACAGCGCGCAAATCATGTGCCAGACCTGCTCCTCCTCGTCCGTGGTGATCTGCTGCGCCTGCTTCAGATCCCGGCGGGTAGGCTCGCGCATCAGCGTGATGGTCTTGATTTCACCATTCGGTGTCTTGATCGGGGTTTTCAGTTCAACGGGTTGCAGCATCATCAGCCTCCAATGTTGTTACGGTAAATATCCAGGCGATCCACGCCATTGACCTTGTAGATGTTGGCCAGCACGTCCAGCTCGATCATGTCTTCGCCGTTGAACTGCTGCTTGATGTAGTGGCAGGCAAACGCGCTGCTGAATTCGGCGTTGTCGTTCTGCTTGAACGTGCCCATCGGGTTCTTCTTGAACATCACGCTCATGAAGGTCACCATCGGCAGCTGCTGCATGCGACCGCCGCTGCCGTAGGTTTCCACGCTGCTGCGCACCTGCAGCTGGGCCATGGTGTAGGGCTCGTTCATCTTCAGCCACACGTCGCGGTAGAACGAGTTCCACTTGATCTCTCCCTCCAGCTTGTCAAAGCCGGCCGGCAGTTCGATCTTGCCCACCATGCCCAGCGCCTTGTGCTCAGCCATGATCATGCTGATGTCGGGCAGCTTGATCTCTTCAGCACGACCCAGCAGGCAATTGCCGTCCACGTAGATGTTGGCGTTGGTGATGCGGTTCAGTTGAATCTTGCTCATGTCGTCAGCTCCTTACTGCTTGCCCACCAGGCCGCGCAGATATTCAATGTTGATCTCGCTCTGGTACGTCACGCGCTCCAGCGGGCTGTAGGGCGCAAACTCCACGCTCGGGATCAGGTGGCCGGCGGCCAGCTGCTCGGGCGGGTTCAGATCCTTGTTCAGCCACACCTTGCCGCCGGCAATCGCGCCGTTGGCCTGCTGGTGGCGCAGGAAGCGGTTACCGCTTTCCAGGATGTCGTCGATCACCGCGTTGTCCAGCGGGCGGTCCAGGTACTGCAGCGTGCTCAGCTCCAGGCTTTCCTGGATCACGTCGGCCGTGCGGCGCACGTTCAGGAAGTTCTTCTGGCCGGTGTTGGTCGGCCAGGCCGCGCTGCGGTTGCCCCAGCTGCGAATGCCGGTACCGAAGCTGTTGAACACGGTGATGATGCCGGCTTCGTTCAGCAGGTTGGCCTCGCTGTTGGCGTCGTTGATCATGGCTTCGATGTGGCGCTCCACACCCAGCACGTTCAGCAACTCCAGGTTGGAGCCACTCCACCAGTAGCCGTTCTCCTGGTCGCGGCGGCTCCAGGCACCAGCAATCACAGTAGACAGCGCTGCCAGCTCGATATCGCCTTGGCCCCCGTTCAGGGCCGGATTGAACATCTTCACCATCGGGTAGCACAGGCCGGCACGCTCGCTGCTGGTGCTGAAGTTGATCGTGCCCGCCGGGCCACGGCCGGAAATCGCCTGCTGCACCGTGATACCCACCGGGGCATCAAAGAAGGTGATGGCGCGAATGGCGGTAGCAATGGTCGTCAGCGCGGTGGATACCGGGGCCAGCGAACTGAAGCCCGGCGCGATCAGGATCTTCGGGAAGAAGCCGAACAGCTGGTAAGCATCCTTGAATGCCTGCATGCCGGTACGCTTGCCCGTCACCGCATCGATCGTTCCGATCACATCAGCGCTGGCCGCCGGCACGGTGGTGTGCTTGGCCGGGTCATGCACGTTCACCACGATGCACACCGTGGGCTTCTGGGCAAACAGGCGTTTCAGTTCGCGCACGATGGTGAAGTTCTCACCCTCCGCACCGAACTGCGCAAAGTCTGCCTCACGGCTGACCAGGATCGGTTCGTTGATGGCACCGGCGGCAGCGGTGCCCACCAGGCCCACCACCGAACTCTTGACCAGGCGCACCGCACGCGGCCCCTTGTCGATCTCGATGGTTTCAACGCCATGCAAATAGTTGGCTGCCATGCCTTACTCCTTCGTGGTGGTTTTGGTCTTGACCGCCGGCACCGGGTCTGCAACAGCAGATTCCTGCAGCGGGGTGATGAAGCCCTGGGCGGCCAGCGTGGCCGTTACCGGGTGGTCTGCCGGCAGCTCACAGCGCTGCTGGTTGCGCAGCAGCACATCGATGAACTGCGGCTTGTCTTCGGTGCCCACGTTCAGCGTCACGCCGCTGTCGGGGCCGGAATACACATAGGGGGTGAGCTTGCTCACGGGGTAGCCTCCTGGGGTTGGGTTTCAGGGATTTCGGGAAGAAAACGGTTTGCAGCCACCTGGCCTGCGCCATCGGCAAAATCCACGCGGCGCGTGGGCGGCGCGGTGTCACAGCAGGCGTTCGGGCCGTCAAAGGCCCACGGGCCGGGCGTGCACTGCTGCGGCACCAGCCAGGCGGTGCGGGTGGTGGCGGTCAGCTCGTAGTGCCAGACGCCGTCCTGGTAGTCGTCAAAGGCTCCGCGCTGGATCTGCATCGGGTCGCAGCCGGCCTGGGGCACAAAGCCCAGCAGCGCCAGTCGGCAGATCTGCAGCAGCTGGTAGGTGCCGCTACCTGCGCGAGCCTCTGCGCTGGGCACACTGGCATCGCGCAGGGTGCGGGCCAGCACGCGCACGCCAAAGCTGTGGCTCACCTCCAGCAGGCCGCCATGGCCGTCACGGGTGGTAAAGCCCTGGTAGATCACCAGCACCGTGCCCACCGGGTGCGACATGCGGTAGCTCTGCGGCGCGTCCGGCCAGCTCTGCACGTCCACCACCGGGTGCTCCCGGCCAGCGGGCGTCAGCGCTGCCTTCAGGCGCGCCACGATGGCACCTTCCAGCTCGGCCAGCGCATTGACCAGCGCTGCCGTGTCCTCGGCTTGCACCAGGGTGGACATGGGGGCGTTCATCGGTACTCCCTGGCCCACACGCTGGGCGGGGTTTCAAAGCGCGGCATGCCGGCGCTGGCGGCACCGGTCGGGCTGTCCGGCACATCACTGCGCAGGGCTGCGCCGTCCAGCAGCACCTCGCCCTTGCTGATGCGCACCAGCAGCTTGATGACGTCTTCGTAACGCTGGCGTGCATCCTTGATGTCATCAGCCGGGCGCAAGGTCTTGAGGCGATACACGGCGATATCACAGGCGCAGCGCATCAACACCGGGTGGCCATCCAGCAGCACCGGCTCGGTCAGCGATGCTGCGGGGGTATGTGGCTGCTGCAGCGGCAGCAGGTAACGCTGCCCCACGTAGGCATCGATTTCCATGCTGGCATCATCCAGGGCGGCAGCGGCGCGGCTGGCGTCAAAGGCCTGGCCTGTCTCGTCGGTGACGTGGCGCAGCTCGCGCTCCGAATAGCGCTCCAGCAGATGGGTGGGGGTTGCGTAAGGCATACCTGCATCGTGCCGGGCAGCCCTCTGCAGGCCGATTAAAGCCTTTTACTGTTTGCGCCCCCCAGAACGCAAAAAGGGCGCGGAAACCCGCGCCCCGGTACAGCGTCACCAACAGGTCACGCCTTGTCCTCCTCCGCCACAAACTCGACCACCAGCATGGGCTCGTCGGCGATGTTGGTCATGTCGGCATCGCTCAGATCCGCCACGCGCAGGCGCAGCGGGTCGGGGCCAAAGCAGTAGCCGGCCCGGCAGAAACGATCCGCGCCTGGCCGGGTGCGAACGTCCATGTAGACAAAGCGCACCTCCAGCTCTGCGGCCTCAGGCTGCTGGGCTTGCTCTGCGTCAGCAGTCACATGTTTTCTGGTAACCATGGCCGATCCTTTACAGCACCCAGGGGGTAACCAGCGTATCCACCAGGCCGGCGTTGGTGTTGGTCACGCCGTTGCCGATCAGCTCGGCCTTGGTGATATTCAGGGCCTGCTGGCGCAGACTGGGCGGCACCACCAGCAGCGTGGGCCGAATACCCAGCGGGCGGCCACCGTCAGCCTTCTGGCTGGTCATGGCGGTATAGGCCGCGTTGAAGTTCTCGGCAGTCAGCTCCGCCTTGGACTGGTGCGCCATCTGCCAGAAGCCGAAGCCCACGTTGCCGCGTGCGCGCACGCCATAGCGGTATTCGTCCCTCATGAACACCGTTTCGTCCTTGTCGTCGGTCATCTCGGTGAACTGCGGCGCGATGCGCTGCTGGAAGATGACGGGCTTGATGGCGCGGCTGCAGTCCAGCAGGTACCAGGCCGGGCCGGTGCCAGCGGTGGCGTTGCTCACCGTGGTCACGGCACCGGTGCCGTCCACATTGGCGTACACCGGGTGGTCGGTGTCGAAGAAGTACTGGCCATCAAAGCACAGCGTGCTGCCACCGGCTTTCAGCAGCGAAAACACCAGCTCATCCGGGTGCGCCTTGGAAGCACGGCCCATTTCGCTGAACAGCGGCTTGTACACGCCCACGTTGTCGTCCTCGATGTCGGTGCGCTTGACGCCCACTGTGCTCTCGAACAGCTTGTTGGTGATCGCGTAGCCGTGCGCCGCCATGTCCTTGACCACACGGTCACCCACCCACTCGCGCAGGGCGGGGAACTGGCCCAGCCAGCCGTAGGTGTTGCCCGCCGTGGTGCTGGGCACCGTGGTGGCGATCTTGTCGTAATCCGTCGGGGTCTCGGTCAGCGCCTTCTGGAACTCGGCGCGGAAGGCGGTGCGCAGTGCGGTCAGCAGCGCGTTGGTGATCATGGCCATGGGGATGTCCTTTCAGGTGCGGCGGCTCAGGCGGCCTTGGATTTCAGGAAGTCGGCGGCAGTGATGCCCAGCAGATCGCAGACGGCTTTTTCGTCGGCGCTCAGGGCGACGGTGCCGGAGTCGCAAGCGGGCGGTTTGCCAGCGGTTTGCATGCCCATGTCCAGCAAGGGCTTGGCATCCTTCAGGAAGGCTTGCAGCGCCGCCAGCGGCTGTTCGCGCCAGTAGGCTTCATTGGCCGGCAGGATGGTGCGGCCGGTCAGCGCAGCCGCCATCAGCTTGTCGTGCTCGGCCTTATCTGCCTGGGTGCTCAGCTGTGCCAGCTGGTCTGCCACCTTCTGGTGCTCGGCCAGCGGGATGTGCCGGGCGGGGTCAAACTGCTTGGCCTGCAGGGCGGCAATTTCCTGGTCCTTGGCCGCCACCTGGCCGCGCAGTGCAGCCAGCGCGGTCAGCGCGGTGTCATCGGTGGTGGACGCGGGCAGGCCCAGCGCCGCCAGAATGGCGAGTTTGTCCATGTGGTGGGGCTCCTGTGGAGTAGTGGTAGAAATGGGGTCGGCCAGCAGCAGACCGCCGGCGGCCGATAGCTGCGCCAGCGCGGGCAGCACGTCCAGGCCGGGGTCATTGGTCAGCGCCAGGCTGTGAAAGCCGTCCACCAGGCCGGTGTGCTTGTTGAAGCTGAAAACCGGGCTGCGATAGCGGTACTCGCCGGCGCGCAGCATGGCAGCGGCCTTGTCGGTCCAGCGCACGTCGGTGGCGTACAGGCCGTCATCGGGTACGTATTCCAGGGCGCTGAACCAGCCAGCGGCCGGGGCGGGTTGGCCGCTGTCCTTGGATTTGAGGGTGCTGTGCTCGTAGTCGATGACGAATTCACGCTGGCGCTGGCGGGCGGCCTGCACCAGGGCGGTGCCCACGGCATCGGTCAGCACCCAGGCTGCGCAGGTGACATCTTCCAGGCCAGCCGGGCGGCCATCGTGCGCACTGAAGCTGCCGGCAGGCAGCAGCTTGATGCGCGTGGGGGCATCATGGCCGGCGGCAATGTCCAGCGCCATGCTGCAAGCGGCTTGCAGGGACGCGGAACGGGGATGGGTGGCGGTCTTGCTCATATGCCCGCCACTGTGCCGGGCGGGTGCTGAGCGGGCGATTAAAAGGCTTTACTCATTGCAGCGGGTGGGCTGCAACTGCGTGGCGTGGTCACGCCCAATGCAAACAGCGGCACAGAGGCCGCTGGAAACGTTTTCTGGGGGTGCTGAGGGGACAGGCGGCATGGTTGGGTATGCCTGCATCAAATCAGCGCCCCAGCGCCTTCAATTACCGCACCCGCCCAAACGAGCCGTCCCCTTCGCCGCTATCTTCCTCAGGCAAAATCCACAGCTCCATGCGACGCGCTTTCCGGTTGAGATCCATGTAGTAGGTGATTCCGTTCTGGGTGATTGCAGATTCATCATCCAACCGGCCCGTTGTGCGCCCCTGCATATAGTTGTGCAAGGAGTTGACGGAAACTTCCGGGTCGACTGCATGCGCGGCCACCACCATGGCCTCGGCGCACTTGGCATCGTTTTGGCATACCACCTTCACCTCAGCCATGCCCTGGCCACCTACGCTGCCCTGCGCGTGCACCGTAATGCCCTTGGCCACCACAGCGCGCTTGACACCGTTCGTCGCCGCCCACGCGGGCAACCGCATTCCTTCGCCCAGAAACGCTGCCCAGGTATTGAAGCTGCGGCTGAACGTGGCCGGCGATACGGCAATAAAAGTATCTGCCGCCTGTGCCATGCCGCTGCCGGCCAGCAGCAGGCTGGCAATAATGTGACGCTTCATTTTCTCCTCCCATTTCCCCCAAGCCTTTTAATTGTTCGGGCCACCATGCCATGCCACGATCACCGCATGAACACACCACCCAACCTCACCCCCTCGGCGAACGCGCCACATCCGGCGGACGCACATCCAACGGCACAGGAAGACTCTCTTCCAGCATCGACAGCACTCGCTCAATACCGCCAAGAGTTTGAGGAGCGTGTTCGTCGTTTGCGTTTTGCTGCCCAGACTGCTGCCAGGCTCGCCGAAAAGCTGCAGCGAAAGCGGCGCCGTCCGGGTGCGTCTGCACCAGCGCAGCCACGGCGCACTGCAGCCCGAGCAACTGGCCGTGTGCGTTCTGCAGTGCGTCGCCATACAGCGCCAGGGTCTGATTGATCTTCACTTTTTCGGTCTCGTCCATCGTCATTTCTCCCTGTTATTTCCTGTCCTGCAGGATCGTGTCAATGATCTCGATACGCCGCACATAGTGAGCGATCATCTTGCCCCTGCCTTGGCGAATGCGCAGCAGCCAGGGCAATGGAATAGCCACTGCGCTGAGCACCCAGGCGAACATCCAGACCGAGCCCAAGTACTTCAGCCAAAGTCCTGATCCCACAAGCCACACCGTGCAGACCAGCCACGCGGCGAGCCAGAGAAAAGGGACGTTGAAGAACAACCCCTTGCGGAACTGACGCAGCTTTTCCTGGCAGCGCACAAGCTCACGCATCAAATCTGCGGTACTGAGGTGCCACAGGTGTTGCCCGGGGTGAAGGTAGATGTCCCCCGTGTGGCCAATGACGTTCTGCCCCCCATGGATGGCACCAATATGGATGCTGGTACGTGGTGCCTCGTTGTGAACATCTCTGGCAGCGACTCCACCACTGACCGCTGCATGGAACTCCTGGTTCGGCCCAGTCATTTCTTGCCCTTGTTCACGATGTCGCGGCCAGCAACCCCTCCGCTGACGGGGCCGTGGAAATTTTGAGTTGCAACGCTGGAAGAAGGCTTGGAGACGGTGGCTTTGCCTGTCTTGGCGGCCATGCGGGCCGTACCCTCAATGAGCAAGCGGCCTTCGTCTCCAGCGTCCTCGTAGTCCTTCAGTAACCGTTGCTGCTGCTTGCTGAGGCGGCTTTCCACGGGCTGGCTACGCTGGCCCGTCAACACATACAGAACGTCTACACCTATGACTGCGATTGCCATCAGGTAGCTCGCATCCGGTTCCCGCTCCCCCTTTTCGTAATTTCGTTGAGACCGTGGAGTCACAGGTACGCGATCAGCGAACTCGTTCTGCTGCAAACCGAGCCTATTTCGCTCTTCGACAAGGCGTTCAGAAAATCCCATTTGTTCCGCTCAACTATTGACAGAGGAACAATTGTTCCTCATAATTACACCAACATCAACAAACATCAACACACAAGGAGACCCGGACATGTCTGCCGCTGCATCTTCCTCACCATCTGTTTTTCTCGAAGGGCGGAAACCCTGTGCCGCCCTCGGCAACGGGGCGAACCTGCCCCCCATGCTTGCAGCTGGGGCACCAGGCGTACCCACCGTCAGCGACAGCCAGCACGATCTTCTCACCACGCTCGAAGCACGGCTGGCAGAAGAGTGGGCCATCCTTGCCGCAGCCCTGACCCGCTTCGGCCAGGCTGCGCAATCGATAAGCAAAGAACTCCCCGCTGAAAGTGAATTTGGCAAGCTCATGCTCCTGTTTTTCAGCCTCTCGAGTCTCCATGTCGCGAATGCGCTTCTCAAGGGCGCCGATACGCCCCTGCTGCTCGATGACGGTGCCCAGCAATTGCGCAACCTGGGCTTGAGCCTCCAGGAGTTTTTGCGAGAGATCGATCTGGATGGCCATCGCTTTCTGGCGGTCTCTCTCGCCCACCAGCAATTTGCTCAGTTCAACCGCACCCGTGAGGCTGGCCAGTAACGGCGCCACGTCCATGCTTTCCCCTTTTTTCTAGTTCTCAACATCTACGCAACACATTATGAAGCACGTAACTCGAACTCCGCAGCAGATTCGCGCTGACTTCGTCAAGCGCGGCATCACCATCACCGACTGGGCGCGCCAACGCGGCTATCCGCGCAACAAGGTCTATCAGGTACTGGGTGGCCAGTGCAAGGCCAAATGGGGCCAGGGCCACGAAATCGCCGTGGCCCTGGGCTTGAAGTAAGAGGCCGCGCCATGACCACCAGCTTTATTCAACAAGCATTGCTGCAAGAGGCAACCCGCAGCAATGGGAAGCAGCTACTTACCTTGGTTGATGCCAATCGTTTGTGCGCCGGATTGAATTCTGCGCTGCCTGCTGCGCAGTCACATTTGGCCATACGCCCTGGATCGCCAGTAGGTGATACAGCATCTTACGAGGTTCGTACAGCGCGGCAGTTTCACCATCTCGCCTTTTCCGACTCTGCTTGCGAAGTTCTTCAAAACGTTCCGCATCTGCCTGAAGCAGATCCGCAACCTGCCCCGCCTGGGGGTGCCCACGCAACAGTGCCGGAAGTACCTCAACCAACGCCATCAGCAGACCGCTAGCCCAGTTGTCAACTTCATCGATCTCCGCACGCAAAGCAGCGATTTCCTGCCTGAGTTTTTCCTCATTCATCTGTTTCTCCTTTTGAAAATGACTGACCAGATTATCAACAAGTGCATGAGCGCCACCCGTAACCTGCCCACCCGCACCCTGGACGTATTGGAAGTGCTGTGCGGTTACGCCGCCACCGGTGCCACCAATGCCGACCTGGCCCACGCCGCGCAAACCACACCCGCCGACATCAGCCGTATCACCAAGCTGCTCATCAGCAAGGGATGGGCACGCAAGAGCGAGGACACCGGCCGCTTTTACCCCACTGCGCAATTCACCCGCCTCACGTTCCGCGTGGCGGCTGACTTCGACCGTGTCCAGGCCCAACTGGAAGACCGTCGCCGAAGCATGTCCCACGCAGATGGGCGCGCGCTGAACGAAATTTTTAATTAAGGAGATACCTCTCATGTCGAACAACGAATTGGACCGGCCCGCACCAGCTCCTGCTGCGGAAATTTCGCCCACCTTCGAGGCTCGCCTTGTTACGGCCCAAGACAGCGCCATTACTCCTGCCCAGGCTGATGAGGTGTTTGCTGCCGGTATTGACATTGGTCGGCTGGAAGCCATGGACTTTGTGGCGACGATCGCCACTTCTTCGATGCTGGCCGTCTTCGAGAACATAAAGAAATCAAAGGCTTGGCGTCATCTGCACAATCCGCAAAGTGGCGACGGTCGCCATTTTTCCAGTCTCGAAGAGTTTTGTGAGGTCAAGTTTGGTAAGTCCTATCGCCGGTTGCGCGAACTGTCCTCGAACCGCAACGCGATCGGCCAGGAAGCCTTCGAACAGGCCGAACGCATCGGCCTGCGCCAGGTGGACTACAACACCATCAAGGCACTCCCAGCACCCAAGCAGGAGCTGATCAAGGAAGCCCTGGAAGAAGGCGCCACCAAGGAAGACTTGCAACGCGCACTGCGCGAACTGGCCGCCGCCGACCAGAAGGAAATCGAAAGCCTCACCGCGCGCGCCGAAAAAGCCGAGGAAGCGGCTGAGTCCGCCGAAGCGCAAGTTGCCCGCAAGGACAGCAAGATCAACGAGCTCGATCGCAAGCTCAACGCACGCAAAGTCGTGGCCTACACCGACTGGCCCGAAGCCTTCAAGGGCCTGATCGCCCAGGCGCAGCAGGCCAAGCGCGAGCTCCTCAACGCCGTGGATGCCTTGGCAGTGATCCGCCAGGACGCCATGCAGGTGCAGGCCGAGTCGCCTGCCGAAGAAGAGGTGCTGGGCCGCGCCTGGATCGCCCTGGCCGACGAGATGCAGGACATCTTTGCCATCGCTGGCGGCAAGCTGGAGAAGGAAGCTCAGGTGTTCGACAACACCCTGCAAGCCGTGGCCGATGACCACCGGGAAGGCAGCAAGTAAGGAGGTCGCACATGCGCCCCAGAACGCAAGCACGCAACCGAAAGACACCCGAAATGCTGCAATCCCTTCTTGACCTCAAAACACGCCTGCAGGCAGCGCCGCACGGCGGCCAGCGCGCCCTGGTGGAGGAGTTCGCCGCCAGCGTGGGCAAAAGCTGCGCCACCGTGTACAAGTGGCTGACCGACGAAGTGGGCTACTCCAGCGGTCGCAAGCCGCGTGCCGATGCCGGCACCACCCGCCTGGCCCCCGATGTGCTCCAGTTCGTGGCCGCCGCCAAGCAGGAGAGCATCCGCGCCAATGGCAAAGCCACCATGGGCACGCCCGTGGCCATGAGCATTGCCGCCGCCAATGGCCTGGACATCAACGTATCCGGTAGCCGCCTGCAAACGCTGCTGCGCCAGCATGGCATGCAGCCCGGCCAGTTGCGCGATGCCCGCAACACCCAGCAAATGCGCAGCGAGCACCCCAACCATGTGCACCAGATCGACCCCTCGCTGTGCCTGGTGTACTACATGGGCGGCAAGCAGCGCGTCATGCGCGACGACGAGTTCTATAAGAACAAGCTGGATGCCGTGGCCCGCATCAAGCTGAAGGTCTGGCGCTATGTGCGTGTGGACCACTTCAGCGGTGCCATCGACATCCGCTACTTCGAAGCCGCCGGTGAAAACCAGGCCGTGCTGTTCGACTTCCTGATGCACACCTGGGGCCGGCACGCCACGCGCCTGAGCCACGGCCTGCCGCGCCTGCTGCTGTGGGACAAGGGCAGTGCCAACACCAGCCACGGCATTCAGCGTCTGCTGGATGCCCTGGGCGTGCAGCATGAAACCCACGCCGCCGGCCACGCCTGGGCCAAGGGCGGTGTGGAGGTAGCCAATAACATCGTCGAAACCCAGTTTGAAAGCCGCCTGCGCTTTGAACCGGTGGAGTCGGTGGAGGCGCTCAACGCCGCCGCCGAGGCCTGGGTGCGCGACTACAACGCCAACGCCATTGCGCATGTCGATGCCCGCGTGCACCGCCCCGGCGGCGACTTTGTGCGTGACGACCTGTGGCACGGCATCCGCGCCGAGCAGCTGGTGGCGCTGCCCGAGCGCAGCGTGTGCCTGTGGTTCCTGGCCGGCAAGGACGCTACGCGCAAGGTCAACAACCTGCGCATCAGTTTTGCGCACCCGGAGCTGGAGCGTCCCGGCCAGTACGACCTGCGCGCCTGGGCCGATCAGCTCTACAAGGGGCAGGAGGTGACCGTTACGCCGCTGCTGCTCAAGGGCGGTGCCGTGCGCGTGAGCATTGAACGCCTGGGCCGCGAACCGCTGCTGGTGGAAGTCATGCCGGAGGTGGATTACGACCAGGCTGGCCGCCCGATGAGTGCCACCGTGTTTGGCGAACGCAGCGCCATGCCGCATGACGCCAGCGTGGCCACGGCCAAACAGCTGGTGCAGGCCGCCTATGGCGACGGCACCAGCCTGGAAGATGCAGAGGCCAAACGCCGCGCCAATACCAGGCCGTTTGCCCATCTCAACGATGGCAAGGGTGTGGTGGCGCACAGCCACCTGGGCAAGGAAGAGCTGCCCACCCGGCTGCAGCGCCAGGCGCAGGAGGTGGACACCCCGGCCATTGCGGCTGCCCGCACCACGCCGGAGCTGGCCCCCATGAATGTGGTGACCGCGTCCTTGCGGCTGCGCGGCATGTTGGGTCGCAACTTGCTGCCTGAAGAAAACGCCTGGCTGCGTAAGCAGTACGCGGATGACAAAGTGCCGGTGGAGCACATCGACGCCATTGCCGCCCGCCTGCGCGGTGACGACCTGGCTGATCAGGCCACCGGCACACACCACGTGCGCCCGTTCCTGAAGGTGGTGGGCCAATGAGCAAGACCGCCATGCAACGCCTGATCGACAAGGCCGGCTTCAAGCAGGCTGCCGCAGCCCGCGCCGTCGGCCTGTCGGTGGGCACCTTCAGCAAGGCCGTTGCCCTGGGCCAGTGGCCCAAGGTCGACGCGGCCAGCTACCAGCAGGCCCTGCGCCAGCTGCTGATCGAGCACGGCATGGCCGCTGCCGACATCGACCGCGCCATGCGCGCCCTGGAAAACAAAAACGCCCCGCACACACCGTCCAAAGCACGTGCAGGGCGTACCCCCTCAACCCAAAAAAGCAAAGGAGATGCCGCGATGTTACTACGCAAGCAAGCTTTCACCCAGGAGGCACGCAAGGCCTTTGGCCTGACGCGTGACCCCTTCACCGACGACGTGCAAGACGCCGCCGACGTGTTCACCAGTCCGGACGTGCGCTACGTGCGCGAATCCATGTGGGCCACAGCGCGCCATGGCGGCATGCTGGCCGTGGTGGGCGAATCCGGCGCGGGCAAGTCCACGCTGCGCCGTGACCTGATCGACCGCATCCGCCGCGAGTCGGCCAGCATGATCGTCTGCGAGCCCTACGTGCTGGGCATGGAAGAGAACGACGAGCGCGGCCGCACCCTGAAAGCCGCTGCCATTGCCGAAGCGGTGATTGCCAGCGTGGCACCCTTGGAAAAGCCCCGCCGCAGTGCCGAGGCACGCTTCCGCCAGCTGCACCATCTGCTGCGCGAAAGCTACCGCAGCGGTAATCGCCATGTGCTGGTGATCGAGGAGGCGCACGGCATGCCCACCGCCACGCTCAAGCACCTGAAGCGCTTCTTCGAGCTGGAGGACGGCTTCAAGAAGCTGCTGTCCATCATCCTGATCGGCCAGACCGAGCTGCGCATGAAGCTGAGCGAGCAGAACGCCGAGGTGCGTGAGGTAGTGCAGCGCATCGAGATCGTCGAGCTGCCCGCCCTGGACAACCACCTGGCCGACTACCTGGCATTCAAGTTCAAGCGCGTGGGCCTGCAGCTGGACCAGGTCATGGATGCCGGTGCCGTTGATGCGCTGCGAGAAAAGCTCTCCATCGCCAAGCGCGGCACCCGCCCCAACCAGCGCGAGCTGCACAGCCTGCTGTACCCGCTGGCGGTAGCCAACGTCACCACCGCCGCCATCAACCTGGCCGCCAGCATCGGCGCGCCATTGGTAACTGCCGAAATCATCAAGGAGGTGTGAGCCATGCGCAGCTTCATCGTCACCGTGTTTTGCCTGGGCATCCGCTACCAGTTCACCACCCTGGCCACAGGCAGCTGCGAAGCCATCCTGGCCGCCATGGATGCCTATCCGCAAGCCGACACCGTGGGCGCACGCCCGGTCACCGTTCACTGAGGAGCCACCCCATGAAAATCGCTTGCCTCATTTTTGGCTGCCGCAGCTTCCGCAATGGCTCCTGCCATGGCTGCATGGCCGAGCTCGACCAGAGCCTGAAGCCCAACACCCGCTGCGAGGAGCTGGGCATCTGTCAGGGCAATGGCTGCGCAAGCTGTGGTGGCACCAGCTACCCGTTTGCCCCCGATGCCATCGAGCACAGCCGCAGCCAGCCCGGTCGCGCCAGCGTCTGGACGCGCAAGCTGTTGCGCCTCGTGTTCCGCGCCATCGTGGTGGCAGCTGTGCTGCTGGCCCTGTACCTGGCCTGGTGGTGGCCGGAAATCTGGCTGGATGCCCAGGCCAAGCACGCGCAGAACATGCTGCAAGCCGCCACCGTGCAATGCACCCCGGAGGGCCTGCAGTGACGTCCGCCCAGCTGGTCAACACCTGCCCCGTGTGCGGCGCAGAAGAAAGCCTGGACGCCATGCTCCACCGCATGATCCAGGACGACGAAGCCCGCCGCCTGATCTACGAGGTCATAACGCGCAGCTTTGTGCTGGGCGGCCACGTGGCGCGCTACCTGCGTCTGCACAAGCCGGCCAAGCACCGCCTGAGCATGACCAAGGCCCGTACCGTGCTGGCCGAGCTGGTGCCGGCCGTCACCGGTTCGTTCACCCGCAAGGGCCGCGAATGGCAGCTGGGCCGCGACGGCTGGGATGCCGCCTTTGCCGCCGTGTTCCGCCAGGCCGAAAGCGGCGCGCTGCAACTGCCGCTGTCTGGCAACGCCTACCTGTTCGAGGTCGCCATGCAGCTGGCCGACAAGGCCGAAGCCGCCGCCGAAAAACAGCACGAACACAGCCTGCGCAGCCGCGAGTACCGCAGCGACGCAGCCACCGATATCGCTGCCGTGGCCGCCAATGCGCTGCAGCAGCGTGACCCCGCCCTGGTCAAGCTCGACCAGGACAGTGCCCGGGCCACCCCCATGCCCGAGCACATCAAAGCCAAGATCCGCCAACTCAAGAAAGGAGCCTGAACCATGGCCACCCGTATCCGCAAATCCGCGCAGGTCTACGCCTGCACCAGCCGCGAAGAAGCGCAGAACGCCATCAAGCAAATTGGCGACCTGCAGCGCGAACATGCCCGCCGCAGCACCGTGCTGAACGACGCCATCGCCAAGATCACCGAGGCCGAAGCCCCGCACCTGGACGCGCTGCACCAGCGCATCAACACGCTGCAGGCCGGCGTGCAGACCTGGTGCGAAGCCAACCGCGAACAGCTGTGCGGCAAAGGCAAAACCGCCAACCTCATCACCGGCGAAGTCGCCTGGCGCATCCGCCCGCCCAGCGTGCGCGTCACCGGCGTGGACAGCGTGATCGACCTGCTCAAGCGCATGACCCTGGGCCGCTTCGTCCGCACCAAGGAAGAGATCAACAAGGAAGCCATCCTGAACGAGCCCGACGTCGTGGCTGGCGTGCCCGGCATCAAGGTGGTCAGCGGCGTGGAGGACTTTGTGATCACGCCGTTTGAGGTGGAGACGGAGGGCGCATGAAAGACCATCCGATCGAATGCACACGCTGCAAGCACAAGTGCAACTACTCCGACTTGGCGGGACGCTATTCCAAGAAATACGGCGGCTGTATGGAGATGGTTTGTCCTCGCTGCGGGTGCCGCAGCTATTACGACCTTTCTCCATGGTTCGCCTGGTCTTGGGCAAGTGGCTTGATTGAGCTCGGCGAACTGCCTCCTGAACTCGCCGAAGACGGGAGCGGATGCATTGTGTTCGCCAAAGGGCCGCGTGCAGAGCTGGAAGCCGTCGTCGGGGTGCTGGCACGCCGCGGAAAAGGCGATAGCGCAGGCAGGTATTTGGTTCCTGGCGTGCCCGAAGCATCCAGCGGCACTGAAGCGATAGATGCGTTTTCCCAATGGGTGGACTGGTGCATGAAACGCAATGCACGGTATGCCAAGAAAGGCGTGGTGTTTTCGAACAATCCAGAGGAGCTGTTTCCATGAACGCCGCCCGCACAAACCAGCCCCGCAGTTTGGCCGATTGGGCCTTGCAAAGTGCCGCACGCGATTTGCATTGCGCCAACCGGCTTGATGCGCAACAGCAGCCCGAAAGCGCCGCCAACCTGCGCTACCAGGCCGGCATGTTGATTGCCGCCGCCAACGCGGCCACTGCTGTGGCTGATAGCCGTATCCAGATCGGCCCCACCGACATTTAACCCACCCCGAAGGAGATCCCCATGAGCAAGTCCCAACTGATTGACGCCATCACCACAGCCGGCAACGGCAGCATCAGCGCCGCTGCAGCAGACCGCGCCCTGGAAGCCGTGCTCGGCACGATCACCAGCAGCCTGCGTGCCGGCAAGAAGTTCACCATCGTCGGCTTCGGCTCTTTCGAGCCGGTGCAGCGTAGCGCCCGCGTTGGCCGTAATCCCCGCACTGGCGAAACCATCCCGATTGAGGCCAGCACTGGTGTCCGTTTTTCTGCCGGCAAGGGCCTGAAGGATGCCCTGAACTGATTGTCTCCAAGCGGCAACTGCCGCTTTTCCCCGGCGGCTTGCTGCCGGGGCTTTTTCAAGAGGCTGGGCTCCGGCCTTTTCAACAAGCGAACCCGAGATGTCCCCCATGAACACCACAGACCCCACCCGCAAGACAGACCTGGCCAAGATCCACATCGGCAAGAAAGACCTGCAGATGAGCGATGCCGATTACGAAGCCGTGATCCTGCGCGTCAGCAAGGGCCGCACCAGCAGCGCCGGCGAACTGGGCTGGCACGAGCGCAGCCAGGTACTGGCGCACTACAAACGCTGCGGCTGGTCGCCCAGCCACAAGCAAAAGCCCGGTGCCCGCCACAGCCGCCCGGTCAGCGCCGGCAGCGCCGAAGCGCGCAAGGTACGCGCCCTGTGGCTGCTGCTGCATGAGCTGGGCCTGGTGCGCGATGCCAGCGAACGCGCCCTGGGCAACTACTGCAAGCGCGTGCTCAAGGTGGATGCCCTGCAGTGGGCCGACGGCAAGCTGTACAAGCTGATCGAAGGCCTGAAAGACTGGGCCATGCGCGCACTGCCGGCCAAGGTGGATGCCATGCGCGGCCAGCTCGCTCCGCACCATGCCGCGCTGCCGCCCGAGCTGTCCGAAGAGCTGCAATCTGCCCACAGGGAACTGCGGCGCACCGAAGCGAACGATCACCGTTTCGACGCCTTCAACGGCATGTACCAGGCCCTCAAGGCCGGGTTGAACCACATCAGCAACGCACAGGAGGCAGGCCATGGCATCGCATAACCCCCGCATCATCGTCAATTTCCCGCCGGAGTACCCGGAGCTGCTCAACGACATCGGGCAGGTCATTGCGCGCAACCTGTTCCAGATGGGCTTCCCCGAGGAGAACGCCAAGCAAGGGGCCTACATGATCACAGAGACCATCCGCACCGAGCTGGGTGGCGCTGCCATGTACCTGCCCAAGGGCCACCTGCACGATTTGAGCAAGCGCGACCGTGAGATTTTCGACAAATTCAACGGCCGCAACCTGTATGAGCTGGCCCGCGAGTACAACCTGACCGAAATGCAGATTCGCAACATCATCAAGCGCGGCATGCTGCGCCTGCGCGCCAAGCAGCAGCGACCGCTGTTTGGCACTGACGATGCCGGCGAAGATTAAAACGTTTTAATCGCTGCTTTAGACCATGCCCGCCACCATGGCGGCATGAGCACCAAAGCCCCCCTCCATACGTTTGAAGCCGCCTTCGAAAAACTCATCGGCCACGAAGGCGGCTATATCAACCACCCCAAAGACCCTGGCGGCGAAACCAAGTTCGGCATCAGCAAGCGCAGCTATCCGAGCGTCAACATCAAGTCCTTGACCCTGGCCGGTGCCCAGGCGATTTACCGCCGTGACTACTGGGACGCGCTGCAGACCGAGCGTCTGCCCGAACCGATCCGCTTCCACGTCTTCGACGCCGCCGTCAACTCCGGCCGTGGCAATGCTGCCCGCTGGCTGCAAGCGGCTGTGGGCACAGCACAAGACGGTCGCATCGGCCCCATCACGCTGGCTGCTGTGGCAAGCCTCAATCCTGCCGCACTGGTGGCGCGCTACAGCGCCGTGCGCCTCAAGTTCATGACCGACCTCAGCACCTGGCCCAGCTTTGGCCGTGGCTGGGCGCGTCGTATTGCCGCCAACCTCATGGAGACCATCTGATGCATTTGATCGAAGGCTGGAACAACGCCTGGCGTTTGACGAGCGTGCAAGCCGCTGCGCTGCTGACCCTGCTGTCCGTGCTGCAAGCCGAAGTGCTGCCGCTGTTCGAGTTCGCCTTGCCGCCCGAATACTGGCCCTGGATTACCGGCGCCTTCGGGGCCGCCATCGTGGTGTTGCGCCTGATCGCCCAGCCGGGCGTGCTGACAGGGACGCCCCCGAAATGAGCGAGCTGGGTGATATTGCAGATCGCGCTTCGGCGCGTGAAGCGGAGCTCCTGCAGGAAGCCCTCTACCAGCAACGCCGCCGCAGTGCCGGTACGCCCGGCCAGACCAGTGCCACCGATTGCGTGGAGTGCGGCGCAGCCATCCCGCTAGCCCGCCAGCAGGCCGTACCCGGTGTGCAGACCTGCATCGAATGCCAGACCGCACTGGAAGCCGCAGCGAGGCTGGCATGACGCTCACCGTGGACTTCTGGCACCTGGTGGGCCTGCTGCTCACCTTCATCGGTTCCCTGGTCGGTTTCGGCAAGCTGCTGCTGGCCCAGCTCGACAAGCGGCAAGACGCCGTCAGCCTGCGCGTATCCAGCATCGAAAAAGAGCTGGCGGACCACAAGGCGCGGCTCCCCCTCGAATACCAGCGCCGCGAAGACGCCATTCGCTTTGAAACCGTGCTCAATGCCAAGCTGGATGCCATCGGCGGCCGCATTGAACGCATCCTGGAGAAATCGTGAACCCTCCGACCATTGACCTGGAGAAAGCCCGGCGCGAGAACATCCGCTGGCTGCTGCTGCAAACCCTGAACTCGGCACGCCCGGTAGGAGCCAGCGAGTCCGTGATGCACTCCGCCATCACGGCCGTGCTGCCTGACATCACCATCCGCGAGCTGCGCATTGCCCTGGAATACCTGGAAGGCCGCGACCTGCTGGAGATCACCGGCAAGGGCTCGCAGCCGCTCTGGTTCGCCAAGCTCAGGCGCCATGGCATTGACCTGGTCGAGTACACCATCGACTGTGAGCCCGGCATTGCCCGGCCGCAGAAGTACTGGTAAGCGCCATGCCGCCAAAGAGCAAGGTTCACTCTCTGCCAGCCGCCGTCAAGCAGTGGCTGGACGACGCACTGGTGGAAGGCAACTTCACCGGCTACGAGACACTGGAAGCCGAGTTGAAGCAACGCGGTTTCGACATCAGCAAAAGTAGCCTGCACCGCTACGGCCAGGAGTTTGAAGAGCGCCTCAACGCCCTCAAGCTGGCTACCGAGCAGGCGCGCGCCGTGGTACAGGCCAGCCCCGATGACGATGACGCCATGAACCAGGCACTGATCCGCATCACGCAGGAAAAGCTGTTCTCGCTGATGCTGGATCTGGAGATCGACCCGGCAGAAGTGGACATTGCCAAAATCACCCGCAGCATTGCCGACCTGGCACGCTCCAGCACAGACGCCAAAAAGTACGCCCGCGAGGTGCGCGAGAAAGCCAGGGCTGCTGCCGAGGAAGTCGCCAGCACCGTCAAGAGCGCCGGCCTCACCGACGAAGCCGCAGAGGCCATCCGGGCCAAGATTCTGGGGATTGCGTCGTGACCGTTGCCCCGCATCCTCTGACCCATACAGCGGCCACTGCGGCCGCTGTGCTGCTGCCGTACCAGCAAGCCTGGGTGGCAGACCGCAGCCAGGTCAAGTTGTGCGAAAAATCCCGCCGCGTCGGCTTGAGCTGGGCCGAGGCGGCGCTGTCCGCCTTGGAGGCATCTCGCGCCGGTGGGCAAGACACCTGGTACCTGGGCTACAGCCAGGACATGGCGCGCGAGTTCATTCGCGACTGCGCCTGGTGGTGCGGCCACTACCAGATCGCCGCCGAAACCATGCAGGAAGTGGTGGTGGATGATGAAGGCCAGGACATCCTGGCGTTCCAGATCAAGTTCGCCAGCGGCCACCGCGTGACCGCACTGTCCAGCAGCCCGCGCAACCTGCGCGGCAAGCAGGGCCGCGTGGTGATCGATGAAGCCGCCTTCCACCCGGATCTGAAGGAGCTGCTGAAGGCCGCGTTTGCCTTGCTGATCTGGGGCGGGCAGGTCTCCATCATCAGCACGCACTGGGGCGTGGACAACCCGTTCAACGAGCTGGTGCAGGATGTGCGCGAAGGTCACAAGCATTACAGCCTGCACCGCATCACTTTCAAGGAAGCGCTGGCACAGGGCCTGTACCAGCGCATTTGCCTGGCGACCAAGAAAACATGGTCATCAGCTGGTGAAATCGCCTGGGAAGAGGACATCCGCGCCACCTACCGGCCCAACGATGCCGAGGAACTGGATTGTGTACCCAGCAGCAGCGGTGGCGCCTACCTTTCCCGCGCCCTGATCGAAAGCCGCATGGTGGACGACTCCACAGTCATTCGCTACGCCTGCACCGACGATTTTGTGCACCAGTCCGACCACGTGCGCGAAGCCGACACACAAGGCTGGATCGACAGCTTCCTGAAGCCATTGGTCGACGCCTTGCCCAAGCGCGCCCGCGCCAGCGTCGGCCAGGACTTTGGCCGTACCGGTGACTTGTCCGTCATCATCCCGCTGCTGGAAGACCAGGGCCTGCAGCGCCGCGCCCCGTTCGTCATCGAGCTGCGCAACGTCCCTTTCAAGCAGCAGGAGCAGATCCTGTTCTGGCTGTGCGACCACCTGCCGCGCTTCAACCACCTGGCACTCGACGCACGCGGCAACGGCCAGTACCTGGCCGAGGTGGCCATGCAGCGCTATGGCAGCGCCAGCGTCACCCAGGTCATGCTGACCCAGCAGTGGTACCTGGAGCACATGCCGCGCCTCAAAGCCGCATTTGAAGACGGCACCCTGGCAGAAATCCCCAGGGATTCCGACCTGCTGGCAGACCTGCGCCTGATCACCATGGTCAAGGGCATCCCGCGCATCCCCGAAGGCCGTACCACCGGCAGCGATGGCGGCCAGCGTCACGGTGACGCCGCCGTGGCGCTGTGCATGGCCTGGTACGCCACCAGCCAGGGCGGCGGCCTGATCGAATTCCGCCTGGTGCCCAAGCGAGGCCATGGCGCTGACAACCCCGACATCATGGACGACGACGCATTTGAACGTCGCTCCGACTACTGACAGGAGCCCCCATGGCCATCCTCGACCACACTGGCGCGCCTTTCAAGCAAGACGTGCTGCACGAGCCGCAAACCTCCAGCCTGATCCACCTGCAGCGTCAGGTAGCCGACCACCCCGCCAAGGGCATCACGCCGGCGCGCCTGAACCAGATCCTGAATGCGGCCGAAGAAGGCGACCTGATTGCCCAGCATGAACTGTTCGAAGACATGGAGGAGCGCGACGGCCACCTGTTCAGCGAGTTGGCCAAGCGCAAACGCTCCCTCATCAGCCTGGACTGGGAAATCGCCGCACCGCGCAACGCCAGCCGGGAGGAGGAAGCCGCAGCAGCCTGGGCTACCGAAGTGCTGCAGGACATGGCTGACTTTGAGGACATCCTGTTTGATGCGCTGGACGCCATCAGCCACGGCTTTTCGGCTCTGGAGATTGAATGGTCCATGGTGGGACGTGAATGGATTCCCAACCAGCTGCACCATCGTCCCCAGTCCTGGTTTACGTTGGACCAGGCCACCCGAACCCAGCTGCGCTTGCGTGACCACTCGCAAGATGGCCAGGCACTCAAACCCTTCGGCTGGATGCTGCACAGCCACCGGGCCAAATCCGGCTATCTGGCGCGCAGTGGCTTGGGTCGCATTCTGGTATGGCCGTATTTGTTCAAGCATTACTCGGTAGGTGATCTGGCCGAGTTTCTGGATATTTGCGGTATTCCTATTCGGATTGGCAAATATCCGACCAATGCCAGCGCACAAGAAAAGTCCACGCTCTGGAAAGCCGTGGCCGGCATTGGTCACGCAGCTGCCGGCATCATCCCGCAATCCATGGCATTGGAATTTGAGCAAGCCGCCCAGGGCAGCGAAAAGCCCTTTGAAATGATGATTCGCTGGGCCGAGAATACCCAGACCAAAGCCATTACCGGCAACCTGCCCGGAAACGAAAAAGGCACCGGCAATGGTATTGGCAGCGGCCTGGCCGATTTGGCAGATGATGTGCGCAAGGAAATCCGCGACTCTGATGCCAAACAGCTGGCTGGCACCATCACCAAGCAACTGGTCTATCCGCTGCTGGCCATCAACAAGGGCTGGGCCGACCCGCGCCGCTGCCCGCGCTTCCAGTTTGCGCTGGCCGAAGGTGACGATATCGAGCTGTACGCCAATGCGCTACCCAAGCTGGTGAATATCGGCATGCGCATCCCGCCCGACTGGGCGCATGAGAAACTGCGCATCCCCCAGGCTGGCGACAAAGACCCGGTGCTGGCTACCGTGCAACCTACCGACGCCACACCACAACACCAGCCGCAGCCAGCTCCGCGCAAAGCGGCACTGGCTGCACTCAGCGGCAACGCCCCGGAAATCGACGACGCCTTGCCCGGCCCACAGCCCGACCTGCAGGGCATGCAGGCCATCGACCACGCGGCCCAGCGCCTACCGCCCGAGCAACTCGACGCCCAATTGCAAGCCATGCTCACGCCCGTGCTGCAAGCCATTGCACAGGCAGATAGCCTGGAAGCCGCCCAGGCAGCGCTGGATGCTGCCACGGAACACCTGGACGTGACCGCGTTGGGTGAAGCCCTGCACCGCGCCGGCTTTGCCGCCCACTGGATGGGGCGTGGCGATGCCTGACCCGCAGCTGCAGGCGGTTTTCGGCAAACCGGCCAAGGAGGTGGTCGAATACTTTGACCGCAAACGTCAGCAACCCAGCGAAGGCTGGGAAACCGTCAGCGCTGCCGAGCAACAGCGCGCATTCACCGCCGCCCAAAGCGCCGGCTTCAACATCCTCGGCGATATCCAGGACACCCTGAAACGCGCCCGCGACGAAGGCTGGAGCGTCAGCCAGTTTCAGGATCATCTGGAACCCCTGTTGCGCGCAAAGGGCTGGTGGGGCAAAGCGATTGACCCGGAAACCGGCGAAATCCTGAAGATGTACCCAGGCACCCACAATCCGGTGAAGTATGGTTCCCCCGCTCGCCTGCGCCTGATCTACGACACCAACATGGCCACCAGCTACGGCGCTGGCCGGCGCGAACGGCAAATGGCGGTCAAGGGCGCATTTCCCTATCTGCGCTACATCGCTGTCATGGACGGGCGCACACGCCCCGCACACCGCGCTTTGCACGGTCAGGTCTGGCCGGTGGATCATCCCATCTGGGCCAGCATCTACCCGCCCAACGGCTTTCGCTGCCGTTGCATGACGCAATCCCTCACAGGCGATGACGTACCCCCCGGCACATTGAACGAGGGCGGGGACGGCATCGAAAAATACGTACCTGTGAATGCGGCACGCGACATGGTCAAGCTGCGCGGCTGGCGCACGGCAGACGGCCGAGAGTTCTACCCCGACGCCGGTTTCGACGTTGCACCCGGAACTTCAGCCAGCCACTTGGAACACCTGGCCCGCAGCCTGGAGCGCCTCCCCGAATCGGCTCGCATTCCTGCCGCCTCGGTACTGACCAAAAGCCAGGCCTTTTCCCTCTGGCGTGAAAACCCGCAGGGCAACTTCCCCATCGCTGTCGCCAGCCAGAAAGACGCCAACCGCATCGGCCAAAAAGAAGGCTCCCGTATCGTCAACCTGTCACCGGATACCATGGCAAAGCAGGATCGGGTGCACAAGGAATTGACCAATGCTGAATATCTGCTGGTGCAGAAATCCATGTCACTGGGCAAAGTCATTCAGGAAGGTGCGCACAACCTGATCTATGTGTATGAGGAAGGCGGACAGGTGGCAGTAGTCAAAGCCACCAAGACAGGACAGGCGCTGTTCCTGACCAGCGTGCGCCGGCTGCATACCAGCGACAAGGCCAAAGGGAAAGAAATTCTCCGCTTACTGGGGAAAGGTGCAGGTGGTGGGGCCCCCCAGCCCTCAACTAAATGAGGCAACCCCACATGGCGCTCCGACTAACGTCATTGCTGACAGCGTGCTACGGCCGGGAGAATATTACCGTGTCACACCTGCCCAACCATTGTAGGATCACCCCATGCTCGAGATCAAGATAGACGCCTCCCAGCTCAACGCCCAGCTGGATCAGCTCATGCAACGGCTGCAACGTCCGTCCGCGCTCATGGCCGCAGTTGCCCAAAGTCTCGAAAGCCAAACCCAGCAGGCGTTCTACCAGCAGGGCCAGCCTGGCGGCGACAAATGGCAGAGCCTCTCGGAATCCACCATCGCCCAGCGCACCCTGGGCCGTAAGGGCAAAAACCCGGAACCGCCCAGCTGGCCCGGCCAGATCCTGAACCGCAGCGGTGGGCGCGGCCTGTTAGGCAGCGTCATGAGCGGCAGCACTGCTTCAACAGCATCGGTGGGGGCCGGCAGCGGCAAATCGGCCAAATATGCCAAAATCCACCAGTTCGGCGGTCAAGCTGGCCGTGGCCGCAAAGTCACCATCCCGGCCCGCCCGTACCTACCCATCACCCCCAGCACAGGCGGCCAGGCTCTGACCCCGCATGCAGAAAAGGCCATCATCAAGATGGCCCTCAAATTCATCGAAAACGGCGCGCCCTGACTGTTGCAGCAATTGCAAAAGATTTTCAGACCCGTCCCACACCTTCCCGGCAAATCCCACAACTTCCCGGATTTATCAAGCCAAAATCCATTGAGTTATCTCAGTTCCTGACACAATGGCCACGCGACCGGCCACCTGTTCCGGGATGAAGAAGGTCATGTAGACATCGCCCAGGTCAATCATGTTGAGCGCCGGGGCGCCAGCTCCCAGCACCTCGTTTGGCTGCACGATGCGGTACTGCACGCGGGCATCGCGCGGGGCCACCAGCACGCTGTCTTCGACTTCGGTATGGACGCGCTGCACCGTGGCCGAGGCCGCATCGACCGCCGATTTGGCGCTGTCGATCTGAATCCGGGCGGCCGCCGTGGCGGACTGCGCCGCCACATGCTGGGCCTTGGCGGCATTCAGCTGGGCTTGGGCAGTCTTGACGCGGGCGCGGTCATCGTCCAGCTCCTGCATCGACGAGGCGCCTTCGCGTGCCAGCACCTCGGTGCGGCGCAGCTTGCGGCGGGCGGCATCGAGCTGGCTTTCGGCGCTGACCACGGCAGCCTGTGCGGCGGCCTCGTCGCTGCTGCGCAATGACACCATGGCACGGGCATTGCTGACGCCGGTCACGGCCTGCTGGTGGTAGGCCTCGGCCTCGTTGCGCTGGGCGTTCAGGGCGGCGATGTCCATGCGCACCAGCGGCTGGCCGGCCTTGACGAAATCACCTTCGTTGACCAGCACTTCGGCCACGCGGCCGGCCAGCTTGCTGGTGGCATTGATTTCGGTGGCTTCGATACGGCCATTGCCGCTGACAAAGCCCTCGCCGGGGCCCTGGTCCTGGCTGGCCTGCCAGCCGTAATAGCCGGCCAGTGCCAGCGCTACCGCCGCAGCGGTCAGCATCAGTGTCTTGGGGGTGAGTTGCAGTTTCATGGGTCAGTAGCGTGATCAGGTGCGAAGGGCATCAGGGCAAGGGGGCGGGCGTACTGCCCAGGGCACCGCCGCCCAGGGCGGCAAACAGGGTGATGTGGGTGGCCAGCAGCTGGCGCCGGGTCACGACCCAGTCCTGCTCGGCCTGCAACAGGCTGCGCTCGGCATCCAGTACCTCCAGGTAGCTGATGGCGCCGCTGTCGTAGCGCATGCGCACCAGCCGGGTACGTTCGCGCTGCACCTGCAAGCCCTGCTGTTGGGTGGCCAGCTGCCGTTCCAGCCAGTGCCGGGCACTCAGGGCATCGGCCACATCGCGAAAGGCCGATTGCACGGTTTTCTCGTATCGGGCCACGGCCATGTCGGCCCGGACTTCGGCCAGATTCAGGTTGTTGCGCAGCCGGCCGGCCGTGAAAATCGGCAGCGACAGGCTGGGCATGAAACTCCAGCTGCGGCTGCCGCCCTGGAACAAGCCATCCAGTTCGCTGCTGGCCGTGCCGAACATGCCGGTCAGCGAGATGCTGGGAAAAAAGGCGGCTCGCGCCGCGCCAATCCGGGCATTGGCTGCCGCCAGCTGGTGCTCGGCGGCCACGATATCGGGCCGTTCTGTCAGCAGCGAGGAGGGCAGGCCGGCCTGCAGCGGCGGCAGTGAGTCCGGCAGGCCGGCCTGTGGCGTCAGGTCCACCGGGCCGCCAGCCAGCAGGGCCAGCGCATGGCCGTTGCGTTCGCGCGCCTGTTCCAGTTGTTCCAGCAAGGCCTGGGCCTGGGTCAACAGTGTTTGCACCTGGGTCAGCTCCAGCCGCGAGCTGGCTCCCACCTGGTAGCGGCGGGTGTAGATGCGGGTCGATTCCTGGCGTGAGGCGACCGAAGCACGCGCAATGGCGATGCGCTGGTCGTACTCGCGCTGCAGCAGCCAGGCATGGGCCAATTCGGCCACCAGGCTGGTGCGCAGGGCGCGCTGGGCGGCATCGGTGGCCAGGTAGTTCTGCAGGGCCGCCTGCTCCAGATGGCGGATGCGGCCCCAGAAGTCGATTTCCCAGCTGGCCACACCCAGTCCCACGCTGTATTGGCTACCAATGACGGCAGTGCGGCTGGGAGACAGGTCGGCAGGGGTACGGCCGCGGCTGCCATCGGCCGCCAGGCCCACGGCAGGTGCCAGTTCGGCACGCTGGATGCCGTAAAGTGCCTGCGCTTCCTGCACCTGCAGCACGGCGCTGCGCAGGTCGCGGTTCCGGGCCAGGGCCTGTTCGATCAGGGTCTGCAGCTGCGGATCGGTGAAGTAGTCGCGCCAGGCGGTATCGGCGCTGACATGGGTGTGCAGGCCGTTGTCCCGGCTGTAGCTGGCGGGGAGCAGCAAGGCGGTATCGGCCTGGTGCTGGCCACCCGGTATGGCACAGCCGCTGGCCAGTGCCACAGGCAGCAGTGCCAGGCCGGCACGCAGCAACAAGGTCTCTCGTACCATGGGGAGGAAATCCTGTCAGGGTCGCTGCCGGGGCATGGCGACCGGATGGTGCCCGGAGGCCATCGCCAGCCCGGGCAAAAGGCCATTATGCCCGCCTGGTCGGCGCTGCAGGGCAAAATCCGCCGTTACAAACGACAAGGCAGTGTCGGAACGCGACACTGCCTGTAGTTCGAGACGCTGCAGCGCCGTCTTATCGGAACTTGTACTGGTAGTACATCAGGCCAAAATTCATGCCGTCATTGGGTTTCTTGATGCCGGCGTTGGACAGGTGTACATAGCGTGTTCCCACGGTGTGGCGCTGCTTCGGGCCCCACTGGTAGCCTACGCCCAGCATGTCGGAAAACTGGAAGGCGGTCGACAGGTTGGTATCGGAGGACATGCGCGTGTTGGACAGCAGGCGTACGCCGACCGAGCCTTCGGTAAACAGGCGCTCATGCTGGCCCAGGGGGCGGATCAGGCGCAAAATGGGCGAATAGCCGAATTCGACGGTGTCGCTGGCATGGGGAACATCCCAGAAACCCAGCTCCACTTCATGGCGCAGGCCCAAATGCCATTTTTCGCCTTGCCACAGTGGCCGTTCACGGTCCCAGCCGGCAATGATGCCGACTTTTTTGGCGCTTTCATCCCCGGCCCCCACGACCATGCCCCAGTCATCGGCCAGTGCCTGACCCGCGCCCGCGAACAGCAGGGCAGCAGTCAGAAGGGAACTACGGATGGGGCGGACAGCAGCAAGTGACATGGTGTGCGGGAGGCAGAAAGGTGAAAAACAGAACGGATGATGCCATTGGCACCCGCCCCCTGTCAGAGCCGGCGCCCAATACACCTGCAATGACCTGGGGGTATGCTGAAGTCAGCTGCCAGGCTGGTCGTCTGCCCCCCTTGATCTGGTGCTTCAGGCCTTGCCAGCCGGCACTGACTTTGGGTTCCATGCAATATAGGCAAGGCGACATGATGAGGCACGACATCCTTGTGTCCGATCCCGACAGGAAAAGCCGCAGTAGGCGTGTTGCGTCCCGTTTCGTTTTAATCTGCTAGCCTGGATTTCCCTGCAGGCGGCTTGCCTGCGCCCGCCCTTGCCTGACCCGATGCCCACTACCTCCTCCCGCACCACCGCCTTGTCTGATGACAGCTCCATGGCACATGGCACGACTGTTGCTGTGTCACTGGTGCACATGTTCATTGATCTGCTGCCGCCCGAAGACCGCGACCTGGAGCGTCTGTATGCGCTGGCGGGTATCACGGCGGAAGATGTGTCCAGTCCCGACAACCGGGTGCCCAAGCGCGCCATGTACACCCTGGTGGGAGAGCTGCTGGAGCGGCTGGCGGAAGGCAAGGAAGACAGCGAACTGGTGATGCTGGCGCACCAGTCCATCCATCCCGGCATGTTGCAGATCGTGGGCTATCTGATGATGGGCAGCAACACCCTGATGGAAGCCTTGCAGCGGCTGGCCCGTTACGCCCCCTTGCTGGACGACAGCCTGAGCATCAGCCTGGGCGAGGAGGCTGGCGGCTGCCGCCTGACCTTCCATGCTGATGACCTGCAACCCCGACCGCGCGTGCTGCAGGACATGATGGTAGCGGGCCTGCTCGGTTTCCTGCGCATGCTGCGCGGGGGCAAGCCCTTGCGGGTCTGGGAGGTCGCCATGACCTACGATGCGCCCAATCCCCGGATTCTGGCCATGGCCCGGCAGCGCCATATCCGGCTGACGTGCGGTGCCCACGCGAATTCCCTGGTGCTGGAGCGGACACAGCTGGACGATCCCCTGTTGCCCAGTTCGCCCCTGCTGTCTGAAATCCACATGCGGGTGGCGGATTTCAAGCTGGAGGAGCTGCGTGCCAATTCCCCCGTCTACCTGCGGGTGCGACAGCTGATCATGGAGCGTCTGCAACAGCAGCCGCCGACCATCGAGGACATTGCCGGCCTGCTGCACATGACGCCGCGCAGCCTGCAACGCAGCCTGCAGGCCGAGGGCTGGCAATACCGCCAGCTGCTGACAGAGGTGCGGCGCGACATGACCCGGCTCTACCTGTGCCACACCAGCTACTCGATCAAGGAAGTGGCCTATCGTCTGGGTTTTCGCGAACTGAGCAGTTTTCACCGTTTCTGCATGCGCTGGTTCGGCCTGACGCCCTTGCAGTTGCGCAAGGCCGAAGGCAAGCCGGTGGCCCGCCTGAGCGACGAACTGGGGCTGGCCGATACGGTGCCGGAATAGGGTGCTGGTGCCATACAACAACAGCAGCGCTTGGTAAAAACCCGAATTTCGTTGATAATAAGAGGATCCCGTGGGGGCGATGGTTGCCAGCAGACAGGCAACGGATTGCAAACAGGCCCCCAATCGCGTACATCTCCCATCTCACACCCGGCATGCACTTGCATGTCCCTCCCGCATGTTTCTGTCATGCGGTGAATGAACGTCAGACGGTGGATGCACATTACCTACCCTGACGTTGCGCAGCCCTGCGGGCTGGCGCACGTGTGAGATTTATTCATGTATCAAGAAGCCTCTCAGGCTGGCGCAGCCGCGCAGCCGCAATCCCCTGTTGCCGAACAACTGCCGGGCAATCCGATTCCCGATCCCCATCTGCATGCCGAGCTGCAGCCCGAAGCCCTGGTCGCCGTCGAAGACGGTCAGCCCAACGGTTTTACCGAACTGAATCTGGCCGAGCCGCTGGTACAGGCCTGTGTCGACCTGGGCTATACCCAGCCGACCGTGGTCCAGTCCAGGGCGATTCCGCTGGCGCTGAACGAAGGCTCCAGCTCTTTCATCGACCTGATGGTGTCCAGCCAGACCGGCAGCGGCAAGACCGCAGCCTTCCTGCTGCCGGTGCTGCATACGCTGCTGCAACAGCAGGAAGCCGCGCAGGAGCAGGAACGCATCGAATGGCAGCGCAAGGTAGATGAAGCCGCCGCCAGTGGCGAGCCGGCACCCAAGCGTCCGCGCCGCAAGAACCCGACCGACCGTCGCCACTTCAAGGCCGCCGAGCCCGGCGCGCTGGTGCTGTGCCCGACGCGCGAACTCGCGCAGCAGGTGGCGCATGACGCCATCGACCTGGTCAAGCACTGCAAGGGCTTGCGCATTGCCCACGTGGTGGGTGGCATGCCCTACGCGATCCAGATTGCCCGCCTGCAGAGCGCCGATCTGGTGGTGGCGACGCCGGGCCGTCTGCTGGACCTGCAGCGCAGCATGCAGATCAAGCTGGAAAAAGTGCAGTTCCTGGTGGTGGACGAAGCCGACCGCATGCTGGATCTGGGCTTTGCCGAAGACCTGGCCGAAATCCATGCCCTGACCGCCGAGCGCCGCCAGACCATGATGTTCAGCGCCACCTTTGCGCCGCGCATCCAGCAGCTGGCCACCCGCGTCATGCGCGAGCCGCAAAAAATCCAGATCGATACGCCGCAGGAAAAGCACGCGTCCATCGAGCAGAAGCTCTACTGGGCCGACAACTTCGCCCACAAGCGCGCCATGCTGGACCACTGGCTGCGTGACCCGTCGATCGAGCAGGCCATCGTGTTTGCCAGCACCCAGATCGAATGTGACGGCCTGGCCGAAGACCTGCAGCAGGCCGGTTTTGCCGCCGTGGCGTTGCATGGTGCCCTGAGCCAGGGCCTGCGCAACCGTCGCCTGCAGGCGCTGCGTCAGGGCAAGATCCAGTTCCTGGTGGCGACAGACGTGGCCGCGCGTGGCATCGACGTGCCCAGCATCACCCACGTGTTCAACTTCGGTCTGCCGATGAAGGCCGAGGACTACACGCACCGCATCGGCCGTACCGGTCGTGCCGGCCGCAGTGGCATTGCCGTGACCTTTGCCGAATTCCGTGACCGTTTCCGCATCTGGGACATTGAGGAGTTTACCCAGCAGCCGCTGATGACGGCCGTGATTCCGGGCATGGAGCCCGAGCAGCGCACACCCACGCGCCATCCGCCCAAGGGCAAGAGCCGCGCTGCTGGTGCGCCGGGCCATGGCGGTCGCGGTGGCAAGCGTTCCTTCGGCGGTGGCCGTGATCGTGGCGGCTTTGGCCAGGACAACCGCTTTGGCGGTGGTGATCGTGGCGGCGTGCGCCAGGAGCGTGGTGGTTTCGGTGGCGAGCGCGAGTTTGCCCAGGACCGTCAGGAGCGTGGCTTCCAGCAGCGCGATCGCGGTTTTGCCAATGACCGCGGCTTCCAGCAGGACCGTGGCGATCGTGGTTTCCAGCAGCGTGACCGCGGCTTTGCTGGCGGTTTCGGTGATGCCCCGGCGCGCAAGCCGCGTCCGGCAGCAGCCGGTCATGCCGGTGGCCGCCGTGGCGGCGACACCGCAACGCGTGAAGCCCGCCCGGCGCACGGCGAATGGCGCAAGCCGGCCGGTGGTCCGCGTCGTGGCAACGGTGGCGGCAACCGCTACTGATCTGCCCGACCCAGGTCGTTCGCGAATGGCCTGATACCGGTCTGACCAGAGCCGGTCACTGCAAGGTGACCGGCTTTTTTGCGTCTGCCAGCAGGTGCTGGAACAGGACGAAAAATGCCGGGGAATTCTGCGTGGCCTCCCCGGTGATCTGCCGCATGACGAACGCTTTGTACCTACAATAGCGGCATGTCTTCCCTGTTCGATGATCTCACCTCCTTCGCGCCTCCCGCCTCAGACGACAAGCTGCTGCACGGCCTCAATCCCGAGCAGCGCCACGCCGTCACGCTGCCCGATGAACACGCCCTGATCCTCGCCGGTGCCGGCTCCGGCAAGACGCGCGTGCTGACCACGCGCATCGCCTGGCTGCTGCAACAGCAGCGTGTCTCGCCCGGTGGCCTGCTGGCCGTCACCTTTACCAACAAGGCCGCCAAGGAGATGAATGCGCGCCTGTCGGCGATGCTGCCGTTGAACGTGCGCGGCATGTGGATCGGCACTTTCCATGGCCTGTGCAACCGTTTTCTGCGCGCACATTACCAGGTGGCCGGCTTGCCGCAGGGCTTCCAGATCCTGGACACGCAGGATCAGCTTTCTGCCATCAAGCGTCTCTACAAGCAGCACGGCATCTCGGACGACCAGTTCCCGGCCAAGCAGATGCAGTGGTTCATCGGTGGCTGCAAGGAAGAGGGCATGCGTCCCGGCGATGTGCCGGTGCACGATGCCGAAAGCCGCCGCAAGGCCGAAATCTACCAGCTCTACGAGGAGCAGTGCCAGCGTGAAGGCGTGGTCGACTTTGGCGAGCTGATGCTGCGCAGCTACGAGATTCTGCGCGACTACCCGCTGGTGCGCCAGCACTACCAGCGCCGCTTCCGCCATATCCTGGTGGACGAGTTCCAGGACACCAACCGTCTGCAATATCTGTGGCTCAAGCAACTGGTCTCCGATGGCAGCGAAGGGGTGCCGGCCAACGCCGTGCTGGCCGTGGGCGATGATGACCAGAGCATTTATGCCTTCCGTGGTGCCCGCGTCGGCAACATGAACGATTTCGTCACCGAGCTGAAAGTGCAGCACCAGATCAAGCTGGAGCAGAACTACCGCAGCTACAGCAATATCCTGGACAGTGCCAACGTGCTGATCAGCCACAACAAGCGCCGTCTCGGCAAGAACCTGCGCACCGATCAGGGGGCAGGCGAGCCGGTGCGCGTGATGGAGCAGGCCAGTGACCTGTCCGAGGCACGCTGGATCGTGGATGAAATCCGCCAGCTGGTGGCCGATGGCCGTTCGCGCAAGGAAATCGCCGTCCTCTACCGCAGCAATGCGCAGAGCCGGGTGATCGAATCCACGCTGTTCAATGTCGGCATGCCGTACCGCGTCTATGGCGGGTTGCGCTTCTTCGAGCGCGCCGAGATCAAGCATGCGCTGGCCTATCTGCGCCTGCTGGACAATCCGCGTGACGACACCAGCTTCATGCGCGTGGTCAACTTTCCGGCGCGTGGCATTGGTGCCCGCACGCTGGAACAGTTGCAGGATGCGGCGCGCGGCCAGCAAAGCGCATTGACCGATGCCGTGGCGCTGGTGGCGGGCAAGGCCGGTGCCAACCTCGCGTCCTTTGTGGCGAAGATCGATGCCATGCGCGACCAGTCGGCCGACCTGAGCCTGAAGCAGATTGTCGAGCTGGTGCTGGAGCACAGCGGCTTGCTGGAACATTACGGCAACGAGCGCGATGGTGCCGACCGTATCGAGAACCTGCAGGAATTGGTCAACGCTGCCGAAAGCTTCGTCAGCATCGAAGGATTTGGCCGCGAGAGCGCCGGCCTGCAGCCGGTGGACATGCGCCCGGCCGATGCCACTGTGGTCGCAGGCGAGGAGGCCGTGCTGCCTGACGGTGAAACGCTGTCACCGCTGGCGGCCTTCCTGACCCACGCCGCGCTCGAGGCCGGAGACAACCAGGCCCAGGCCGGACAGGATGCCGTGCAGCTGATGACGGTGCACGCGGCCAAGGGGCTGGAGTTTGATGTGGTCTTCATCAGTGGTCTGGAAGAAGGCCTGTTCCCGCACGAAAACGCCATGAACGACTTCGACGGTCTGGAAGAGGAACGTCGCCTGATGTACGTGGCCATTACGCGGGCGCGCCAGCGTCTCTATCTGAGCCATGCACAGACGCGCATGCTGCACGGCCAGACGCGCTACCACATCCGCAGCCGCTTCCTCGACGAACTGCCGGAAGAATGCCTGAAATGGATCACGCCGCAGCGCAGCGGTTTTGCCGATGCCATACCGGGCCGCTGGCGACAGGACGACGAAGCGCAGTGGAACCAGGACGTGCGCCAGTCGGTGGGCCTGCCCGCCGCCGAGATCCCGCGCAAGCAGCAGGACGGTCATGGCCTGCACAAGGGCATGCGCGTGTTCCACGCCAAGTTTGGCGAAGGCGATGTGCTGCTGATCGAAGGCAGCGGTACCGATGCCAAGGCCAAGATCAACTTTCCGCGCCATGGCGTCAAGTGGCTGGCCCTGGCCGTGGCCAAGCTCACGCCCATCGAATAACCCGCCGTCGCCTGCTGCCGGATGTCACAATGGCAGGCAAGGCATGCTGCCGAAGATGTGAAGGAGATTGCAACTATGAGCCATTCCAAGCCCACGCTGCGGACTGGATGGATGCTGGCCCTGGGATCGTTCTGGCTGGCCGGATGTAGCACGGTATCGCTGGATAGCCCCGGCTGGCCGCCGCTGCGCGGCACAGGCACTGCGGCACCGGTCATCAACCAGAGCACGCCGCAGGCACCGGTGGCACCGTGGGTGCCCGATGCCGGCGTCGTGGTCACGCCGGTGCAGGATATCCGCGTGGAGCCGGTCCCGCCGGTAGCGGACCAGGCTCCGGCCCCGGCCGAGGATATCAGCTGGGTTGGCCATTATGCCGGCAGCCTGCCGTGTACCGATTGCCCCGGCATCCGCACGCTGCTGTCGCTGTACGAGGACGGCAGCTACATCCTGAGCATGAAGCGCGAAACCGTCAGTGCGCTGCCGGTGATCCAGCGCGGGCAGACCAGCTGGAGCGCGGACCGCCGCATGCTGCAGCTGGACAGGGATGGAGAATACCGCCGCTATGCGTATCAGGCTGGCCAGCTGCAACAGCTGGATGCCGATGGCTCGCCCATGGGTGATCGTTACCAGCTGAAACTGCGCCAGGAAGACTGACGGTTTCCGTTTCACGGAGCGGGACAGGTGGACACAGTCGATGCCGTCGTCATCGGAGCCGGTGCCGTGGGGCTGGCCTGCGCTCGCAGCCTGGCGCGCGCCGGCCATGCGGTCATCGTGCTGGAGCGTGCGCTGGCGATCGGGCAGGGCGTTTCCTCGCGCAGCAGCGAAGTCCTGCACGCCGGCTTGTACTATCCCGCGGATTCGCTCAAGGCGCGCCTGTGCGTGCAAGGGCGTGTCCAGCTGCTGCAACTGTGCCAGCGCCATGGCGTGGCGCATCGCCTGACCGGCAAGCTGGTCGTGGCGACCGCGCAGCAGCAGCTGCCGGCCTTGCACGGCCTCTACCGGCAGGCGCAGGCCAATGGCGTCACGGTAGCGCTGCTGGACGCTGCCCAGGCCCAGGCGCTGGAACCCGAAATCGATTGTCTGGCCGCGCTCTGGTCGCCCGATACCGGCATCATCGATAGCCAGGGCATGTTGCTGGCGCTGCAGGCCGAACTGGAGCAGGCGGGTGGTCTGGTGGCGCTGGGCAGCACGGTGGTATCGGCCCGGCTCGGACAGATGCATCATGTGCTGCAGCTCGCCGATGGCAGCGAGCTGGCCTGTCACCTGCTGGTCAATGCGGCATCGCTGCATGCCTGTGCGCTGGCGCGACGTTTCCAGGGGCTGGACCCGCAGCAGCTGCCACAGGAGCGTTTTGCCAAGGGCAGCTATGCCAGTCTGACGGGCAGATCACCGTTTTCGCATCTGGTCTATCCGGCTCCCAGCGGGGCCTGGCTGGGTGTGCACCTGACACTGGATCTGGGCGGACAGGCGCGCTTTGGTCCGGACCACGAATGGCTGGATAGCACCGATCCCGATCAGCTCGACTACCGCGTGGACGAGCAGCGGCTGCAGGCCTTCTACACGGCAGTGCGCCGCTACTGGCCCGATCTGCCGGATGGCGCGCTGCAACCAGCTTACAGCGGTATTCGCCCCACCATTTACGGCCCCGGCCTGCCGGCGCCGGATTTTCGCATCGATGGCCCGGCGCAGCATGGCGTGCCGGGTCTGGTCAACCTGTTCGGCATCGAATCGCCGGGCCTGACCAGCAGCATGGCGATCGGCGACATGGTGGCGGCATGTCTGGCCGCCTGAAATCCGGTATCAGGCTGGCTGCAGGGCTTCGGCCACTTCGCGCACCAGCGCCGAACCCCGGTAGATCAGGCCGGTAAACACCTGCACCACATCGGCACCGGCAGCGCGCTTGGCACGCGCATCGGCACCGCTCATGATGCCGCCGGCACCAATGATCGGAAAATCCGTGCCCAGTGCGGCGCGCAGCTCGCGGATCACGTGGTTGCTCTTCTCGAACACCGGGCGACCGCTCAGGCCGCCGGCCTCGTCAGCATGCGGTTGGCCCTGCACTGCCTCACGGCTGATGGTGGTGTTGGTGGCAATCACGCCGAGGCGGCCGCCGTGGCGGCCATCGGCCGTCATGCCGTAACGGCGCAGCGTGCTGGCAATCAGCGCAATCTGTTCCTGCTCCAGATCCGGGGCAATCTTGATGAACAGCGGCTTGTGCTTGCCATGCTGCTGTGCCAGCAGTTCGCGGCGCTCCATCAACGTGTCCAGCAGCGCATCCAGCGCTGCATCGCTTTGCAGGGCACGCAGATTCTGCGTGTTCGGACTGCTGATGTTGACGGTGACGTAATCGGCCCAGGGGTAGACGCCATCCAGCCCGGCCAGATAGTCGTCAGCCGCCTGTTCGATCGGTGTGCTGGCATTCTTGCCGATATTCAGACCCAGCAGGCTCTTGCTGGGGACCGGGCGGGTGCGCTGCACGTTGCGGATAAAGGCATCCAGGCCATGGTTGTTGAAGCCCATGCGGTTGATCAGGGCCTCGGACGGCGGCAGGCGGAACATGCGCGGTTTGGGGTTGCCCGGCTGGCCCTTGGGCGTGACGGTGCCGACCTCGACAAAGCCGAAACCCATGGCTTCCCAGGCGGCAATGCATTCGGCATTCTTGTCCAGACCGGCGGCCAGTCCGACACGGTTCGGAAAACGCAGGCCGCACAATGTGACCGGATCATTTACAAAGGGCTGGGCAAAGGTGCAGCGCAGCGGCGTGTGCTGCAGGCGCGACAGGGAGCGGATGGTGAATTCATGCGCTGCTTCAGCATCCATGCTGAACAGGGCCGCGCGCGACAGGGAGTAGGGAATCAGTGCCATGGAAGAACGATAATGTGCAGGTGGTGCGATCCGCGTGATCGCATCCTCCCATTGTCCCAAATCCACGGCAGGAAACCCGCATGACCCAAGATGAACTCAAGACCCTGGTTGGCCAGGCAGCGCTGGCCTACGTCACTCCCGGCACGATTGTCGGAGTCGGCACCGGTTCCACCGTCAACAAGTTCATCGATGCCCTGGGCGGCATGAAGGACCACATCAAGGGGGCGGTCAGCAGCTCGCTGGCCTCCACCGAGCGCCTCGAAGCACTCGGCATCCCGGTGTTCACCGCCAGCGAGGCGGGCGAGCTCGATGTCTATATCGATGGTGCCGACGAGATTGACGGCCAGGGCTACATGATCAAGGGGGGCGGTGCAGCGCTCACGCGCGAGAAGATCGTGGCGGCACAAAGCCGGCGCTTCATCTGCATTGCCGATGCCAGCAAGCGCGTCGGCGTACTCGGCCAGTTTCCGCTGCCGGTCGAGATCATTCCCATGGCTACCGGCCGCCTGATCGAGCGCTTTGCCGCCATGGGGGGGCAGGCGATGGTGCGTTCCAGCCAGGGGGCACCGCTGGTCACCGACAATGGCCAGCACATTCTCGATGTGCGCGGCCTGCAGATCCACGATCCGCTGGCCTTCGAAAGCGAAGTCAACCAGTGGCCCGGCGTGATTACCGTCGGCGTGTTTGCCCACCAGAAGGCCGATGTCTGCCTGCTCGGCACCGAAGACGGTGTGGAAACGCTGACGTACTGAATTGTGACGAAAAAATCCCGTCCGGGATCAAATCCTCGGACGGGATGGCGCAGGGTACTGAAGGGAATCAGATCACGCCCTGGCCCAGCATGGCATCGGCCACCTTGACGAAACCGGCGATATTGGCACCGTTCACGTAGTTGACGCGGCTGCGCGGAGCCGTATTGCCATTCTCGGCACCGTGCTGCACGCAGCTGATGTGGATGTCCTTCATGATTTCCTGCAGGCGGGCGTCCACTTCCGGGGCACCCCAGTACAGGCGCTGCGCACCCTGGGCCATTTCCAGGCCGGAAACGGCGACGCCGCCAGCGTTGCTGGCCTTGCCCGGAGCGTACAGCACGCTGCCCGAGCCCAGGAACACGTCAATCGCTTCCAGCGTGCTGGGCATGTTGGCACCTTCGGCCACGCAGCTCACGCCGTTCTTCACCAGTTCGCGTGCGTCTTCGCCATTCAGCTCGTTCTGGGTGGCACAGGGCAGGGCGATGTCCACCGGGATATGCCAGGGCTTCTTGCCGGCGTGGTACTGCAGGCCGAAGGCTTCGGCAAATTCGACCAGGCGGCCGCGCTTGACGTTCTTCAGCTCCATCAGGGCCAGCAGTTTTTCCGGGTTGAAGCCGTCCGGATCGTAGACGGTACCGTCGGAGTCGGAGCAGGTCACCACCCGCGCACCATGGTGCATGGCCTTCTCGATGGCGTACTGGGCCACGTTGCCGGAGCCGGAGACCGACACGGTCATGCCCTCGATGGACTTGCCGGCGTGGTTCAGCATGGCTTCGACAAAGTAGACCAGGCCATAACCGGTGGCTTCCGGACGGATCAGGCTGCCGCCAAAGCTCAGGCCACGACCGGTGAACACGGTACCGTTGTTGTTGGTCAGCTTCTTCATCATGCCGTTCATGAAGCCGACTTCACGGGCACCCACGCCGATGTCGCCAGCCGGCACGTCGGTGTCGGGGCCGATATGGCGGTACAGCTCGGAAATCAGGGCATGGCAGAAGCGCATCACTTCGGCATCGCTGCGGCCCTTGGGATCGAAATCGGAACCGCCCTTGCCGCCACCCATGGGCAGCGTGGTCAGGGCGTTCTTGAAGGTTTGCTCGAACGCCAGGAACTTCAGGATCGACAGGTTCACCGAAGGGTGAAAGCGCATGCCGCCCTTGTACGGGCCGATGGCGTTGTTGTGCTGGATGCGGAAGGCCCGGTTGACCTGCACCTGGCCCTTGTCATCCATCCAGGTCACGCGGAACTGGATCACGCGCTCGGGTTCGCACAGGCGCTCCAGCAGGCCCTGCTGGCCGTAGCGCGGGTTCTTTTCGATGAAGGGCCACAGGCTGCCCAGTACTTCGTGGACGGCTTGCAGGAATTCCGGCTGCTGGGGGTCGCGCTTGCGGAGCTTGATCAGGAAATCGTCGAGGGAAGCAATCTGTGCCATGGTCTTGAATCGAAAAGTGAATAGGGACAAAAAAGCCGGCAGTTACATCCGCCGGCATCAGCAAGCCCTTGTGAGGTGTGTATGACCTTTAAGGATACAGCAATAATTATAGGCATCCCATCCGGTCATGAAACGTTACAGAGCAAGAAAAATCGGGCACTGTATCTTGTGGTATACGGTGCCCGACAGGCTCAGGCGGCAACAGCGGCTTCTGTCATGCCCTGGTGGCGCAGCAGGGCGTCCACCGAAGGTTCACGGCCGCGGAACGCCTTGAACGATTCCATCGCCGGGCGGCTGCCACCGACCTCAAGCACTTCCTCGCGGTAGCGGCGCGCCGTCGACGGATCCGGGCTGCCATCGGCTGCGGCGGTTTCCTCGAAGGCGGCATAGGCATCGGCACTCAGCACCTCGGCCCACTTGTAGCTGTAATAGCCTGCAGCATAGCCGCCGGCAAAGATGTGGCTGAAGGTGTTGGCCATGCGGTTGTAGGCCGGGGTCGGCAGCACGGCCACTTCTTCGCGTACCTGGCGCAGCAGGGGCATCACGTCGGCAGGCGGTGTCTCCTGGCTGTGCAGCAGCATGTCGAACAGGGCAAATTCGACCTGACGCAGTGTCTGCATGCCGCTCTGGAAATTTTTTGCTGCCAGCATGCGCTCGAACAGCGCGCGCGGCAGCGGCTCGCCAGTGTCCACATGGGCTGTCATGTTCTGCAGCACATGCCATTCCCAGCAGAAGTTTTCCATGAACTGGCTGGGCAATTCGACCGCATCCCATTCGACACCGTTGATGCCGGAGACATCATGTTCGTTGATGCGTGTCAGCATGTGGTGCAGGCCGTGACCGGCTTCGTGGAACAGGGTGATCACGTCATCGTGCGTGAGCAGCGGCGGCTTGCCGTTGACGCCGGCGGCAAAGTTGCACACCAGATGGGCCACCGGGGTTTGCAGCCGGGCGCTGTCGGGGCGTTGCCAGCGGTCGCGCACGCCATCCATCCAGGCACCGCCACGCTTGCCGTTGCGCGCTGGCGGATCCAGGTAGAACTGGCCGACCAGCTGGCCATCACGTTCCAGCCGGTAGAACTCGACGCTGTCATGCCAGACCGGGGCCTGGTCGCGCGTGATGCGCAGGTCGAACAGGTTCTCGACGATGCGGAACAGGCCGGCCATGACCTTGGGCGCGGTGAAATACGGTTTCACGTCCTGCTCGCTGAAGGCGTAGCGCGCTTCCTTGAGCTTTTCGCTGACATAGGTCCAGTCCCACGGTTGCGGATCGGCCAAACCAAGCTGCTCACTGGCAAACTGGCGCAGGTCGGCCACATCGCGTTCGGCATGCGGGCGCGCCTTGGCCGCCAGATCGCGCAGGAAGGCGATGACCTGTTCCGGCGTGTCAGCCATCTTGGGCACCAGCGAGACTTCGGCAAAGTTGCGGTAGCCCAGCAGCTGCGATTCCTCCTGGCGCAGCGCCAGGATCTCGGCCATGATGGCCGAGTTGTCAAAACGGCTGGCATCGCCTTCGGCCTGGTCGGAGGCACGCGTGGTGTAGGCGCGGTAGAGCTTTTCACGCAATGCGCTGCTGTGCGCAAATTGCATCAGCGGCAGGTAGACCGGCAGCTTCAGCGTCAGTTTGCAGCCTTCGCGGCCTTCGGCTTCTGCCGCTGCGCGGGTGGCATCGATCACGTCCTGCGGCACGCCATCCAGCTCGTCGGCATTCACATACAGCGCCCAGTGGTCGGTGGCATCCAGCGCGTTTTCGCTGAACTTCTGCAGCAGCGTGGCCATGCGTTCCTGGATTTCGGCATAGCGCTGCTTGTCGGCCCCCTGCAGCTCGGCGCCGCTGAGCACAAAGCCGCGCAGGGCGTTCTTCAGGGCCTGCTGCTGCTCGGTGGTCAGGGTGGCGGGATCGATGGCCTTGTACCTGGCGTACAGGCGTTCGTCGGCGCCCAGGCGGGTCCAGAAGTCGGAAATCGCCGGCAGCATGGTGTTGTAGGCAGCACGCAGCTCGGGCGTGTCGCACACGCTCTTGAGATGGCCGACCGTGCCCCAGGCGCGGCCCAGGCGTTCGGTGGCGACATCGAGTGTGGCCGAGAGCTGCAGCCAGTCGGCCGGAAAATCGTCCGCCGTGACCGTGGTCAGAGCCTGGTCGGCAGCGGCCAGCAGTTGTTCGATGGCGGGTTGCACATGTTCGGGGCGCACCTGGTCAAACAGGGGCAGGCCGTCGAACTGGAGGAGGGGGTTGGAAGCAGGAGAAGTCATGTAGGGCAGTGTAGGGGCAAAAGCCGGCGCTTCAAGCCGGCCCTGCCTGCAAACCCTGCCCCTGGCGCTGGCTTAACCGGCAGCGCGCTCGGCCGATTCGATGGTGTTGACCAGCAGCATGGTGATGGTCATCGGGCCGACACCGCCCGGCACCGGGGTGATGTAGCCGGCGACTTCCTTGACGCCGTCAAAATCGACGTCGCCGCACAGCTTGCCTTCGTCGTTGCGGTTCATGCCGACGTCGATCACCACCGCGCCGGGCTTGACCATGTCGGCGGTCACCACATTGCGCTTGCCGACAGCGGCCACGATCACATCGGCCTGCAGGGTCTGTGCCTTGAGGTCGGCGGTGGCACTGTGGCAGATGGTCACGGTGGCGCTGCGCGACAGCAGCATCAGCGCCATCGGCTTGCCGACGATGTTGCTGCGACCGATGACGACGGCGTGCTTGCCGCGCAGGTCATAGCCGATGCTGTCCAGCATCTTCATGCAGCCGTACGGCGTGCAGGGCTGGAAGCCGGGCATGCCGGTCATCAGGGCACCGGCGCTGGCAATGTGGAAGCCGTCCACGTCCTTGGCCGGGCTGATCGCCTCGATCACCTTTTGCGCGTCGATATGCGCCGGCAGGGGCAGCTGGACCAGGATGCCGTGGATCGACGGGTCGTTGTTGAGCGCCTCGACACGGGCCAGCAGCTCGGCTTCGGTCATGGCCGCATCGTATTTTTCAAGTACGGAGTGCAGGCCGTTGTCTTCGCAGGCCTTGACCTTGTTGCGCACATAGACCTGGCTGGCCGGGTTGTCTCCCACCAGAATCACGGCCAGGCCCGGAGTCACGCCACGCGCCTTGAGCGCGGCGGCGCGTTCGGCCACTTCGGTGCGGAGCTGTCGGGAAAGGGCGTTGCCATCGATGATCTGTGCTGTCATGTGCGGAATCGTATCGGAAGTGAAAAAAAGAAAACCCGCAGCGGGCTGCGGGGGGAGGGGAGCGGGTCAGGCCTTGGCGGCGCTGGAACCCAGGGCCACCTTGAGCAGATCGGCCACGGTATTGGCGTTGAGCTTTTCCATGATGTTGGCGCGGTGCGCCTCTACCGTCTTGATGCTGATGTTCAGATCATCGGCAATCTGCTTGTTGAGGCGGCCGGCCACGATGCGCTCCAGCACCTGGGCTTCGCGGTTGGTCAGCTTGCCCAGCAGCGATTCGCGCGTGCTGGCCATCTGGTGTTCGGCAAAGCTGCTTTGTGCCGACTTGAGCATCTTCTCGACTAGCGCCTCGAGCTCTTCCTCGCGGAAGGGCTTCTGGATGAAGTCGAGCGCGCCTTTCTTCATGGTTTCGACTGCCATCGGTACATCGCCGTGGCCGGTGATGAAGACGATGGGCAGCGGGGACTTGCGTTCCAGCAGGCGGTCCTGCAACTCCAGGCCGCTCATGCCGCCCATGCGGATGTCGGCAAACAGGCAGGCCACCTCGCGCGGGTCGTAGCGGCTCAGGAAGCTCTCGGCCGAGTCGAAGCAGCGTACCCGGTAACCCTTGCCCTCCAGCAGCCACTGCAGGGAGTCGCGCACGGCTTCATCATCATCCACGACGTAAATTGTGCCTTTTTCCGGAATCAAGCTCATGGTCTCTCTTGTGTCTTGTTGTCAGTTTGACTTGTCGGTGGCAGCAGGAACCGGAATCCAGAAGGTGAACCGGCAACCACATACCTCCGTCTCGGCTTCATTGTAAATGTTCTGTGCCTGCAAACGTCCATGGTGGGACTCTACGATGCTGCGGCACAGGTTCAGGCCAATGCCCATGCCTTCCGGTTTGGTTGAATAAAAGGCCTCGAAGACATGCTGCAGGGTCTGCTCCGACATGCCGGAACCCTTGTCCTCGATGAGGAACTCCACCACCGGCCGGCCCTCGCGCACGGCGCGTTGCACCTGCAGCTTGACCTCGCGGCGCTCTACCGGCAACTGGCTCAGATCAATCGATTCGGCAGCGTTTTTCAGCAGGTTGATCAGCACCTGCTCGATCAGGATGCGGTCCATGACCAGATCGGGCAGGTCGTCGGCAACTTTCTGCACCAGCCGTACCTGGCGGCGGCGCATTTCGATATCCACCAGCTCCACGGCATCGGTGACGATCACGGCAACGCTGGTGGGCGAGTAGTTGGGAGCGCTGCGCTTGACGAAGTTGCGGATGCGCTGGATCACCTGGCCGGCACGCGTGGCCTGCTGGGAGGTCTTGCGGATCGCCATCATCAGGCTGTCCTGATCGATCTGGCCGCGCTCCAGGCGGCTGGCCATGCCGTTGCAATAGTTGTTGATGGCGGTCAGGGGCTGGTTCAGTTCATGCGCCACGCTGGAAGCCATCTCGCCCATGGTCACCAGCCGCGCTGCCGCCTGGGCCCGTGCCTCGTGCTGGGCGCTGATATCCTCGGCCTGGCGACGTGCCGTGATGTCGTTGGCGGTTAGCAGCTGGGCAAGCCGGCCGTCCACCCATTCGAGATAGCGCGTGCGTACTTCAAACCAGCGCCCCAGGCTGGGGACGAAGACCTCGGTGTGCTTGCTGGGCGCATGCGCCAGCGGATCTTTTTCCGCGTCCTGCTGGCCGGGTCGGCCGGCCAGCGTGAGCAGCTGCATGTGCGCCGTCGTGCCCTCATCCTCGCCAAATACCTGGCGATAGGCACGGTTGGCAAACAGCAGCTCATGGCCACCCAGCGGGGCGACCGAGACCGTGACTTCAAGGGCGTCCAGCACGCGCGTGAAGCGTTCGTAGGCGGCCGTGAGCTGGCGCTTGAAACGGTTGGACTCGGTGATGTCGGTCATGGAGGTCATCCAGCCGGTCTGCACGCCGTCCAGGCCGACCAGTGGCGACATGTACATGCGGGCCTCGAACGTGGAGCCGTTCTTGCGCAGCACCCGCATCTCGTAGCCGCCGCGTGCAATGGTCGACTGCATCGTCTCCTGCAGCGTTTTCTCGTGGCGCGCAAAGTCTTCGGCATGCCAGAACGGGTAGGGTGGCAATTGTCCGATCAGCTCGTCCTCGCTCCAGCCCGTCATGCTGCAGAAGGCGGTATTGATATAGGTGATGCGCCCCTCCATGTCCAGCGCCCGCATGCCGATCAGCATGGAGTTTTCCATGGCACGACGGAAGTTGGTTTCGGTTTCCAGGGCGCGCTGCGAGCGCTGGCGGCCACGCAGGTATTTCCAGTTCATGAACAAGGTCAGGCCGGTCAGCAGGCTCAATCCCAGCACCATCAGGAACAGGGCGTTGTCGGCCAGTGCACCGCCGGCTTCGTAAGGCTCCAGATGCAGTACCAGCGAGTTGTCGGTGCGCGAGAGCGCGGTTTCGTAGACCTGGGGCGACAGGCTGCTGTCCAGCCAGGAAAACCAGCGCTCCGTATCCGGGCTGTCCTGTCGCCGCACGGTCTGGCTGCCGATCAGCACCCGGCCATCGTTGTCCAGCAGGGTCAGCGCGTACTTGACGAAGATTTCCGAGGGAATCGCCTGGTAGGCCAGGGCCGAGAGGCTGTAGCGCACATAGAGGGCGCCGACCACGCTGTCCCCGCGCGTCAGCGGCAGCATCAGGCCGAGCCAGGTATCGCTGTGGCTGCTGCCACTGATGACGCGATAGCTGGGCAGGTGGGTACGCATGGCCTGCGCCAGCAAGTCATGCTCGCTGGCCAGCGGCAGCGGGATATCCAGTGGCAGGGCATCTGACCGGTGCGGTGAGCCGGCCGTGAAGTTGTCCTGTACCTGACCCCGTGCATCCACCAGGGTCATGCTGCGGATCTCGGGAGCTACCGATAGCAGCTTGCTGACCTGCTCGTCGGAGACCGGCTGGCCTGCGGGCGTCGTCACCACGTGCCGGGCAAAGCTGCGGATCTGCTCCAGCCGGTCGGCCAGGCGACCGTGGATTTGCTGGCGCGTGTATTCGCCGGCGTGCTGCACCGACTGGTGCTGGCTCTGGCGCTCTTCCACGCGCAGATAGGTGATGGCCATGGTCACGGCCACCACGAACAGGACCACGGCTACCAGCGGGATCAGGCTGGCCAGGCGATCCTGGCGATGCACAGGCATGCGGCTCCACCAGCGGCGCAGGGGTTGCAGGGACAGCCAGAAAAGAACAGGATGGGACATGCAGACAGTGCCGGCCTGCCGGGCGGACAGCGTGGATGACAAAAGCAGAAGCATACAGGCTTTCCCGCCCGTCCATGCGGGGTTTCACCGATGCATATTTCATAATAAGAAAATAAGATCCATATATTGAAATAAGGGTTTTCTTGTGCCATACTCGCGCCAGCGAGTGCGCACAATAGCCTCACGCCCTGACAACACCCACAAGGAGACCCGCATGTCCGACGCGCAGCAAGCTGGCGGCCAATGGCCCCACGATACTGATTCCCAAGAAACACGCGAATGGCTGGATGCCCTGAGCGCCGTCATCGAAAGCGAGGGCAAGGAGCGTGCCCACTTCCTGCTGGAAGGCCTGCTGGAGCATGCGCGCCAGCACAGCATTGATCTGCCGTTCTCGGCCAGCACCGGTTATGTCAACACGATCGAGTCGGAGCAGGAGGCTTTCTGCCCGGGCAATATCGCACTGGAAAAGCGCCTGCGCGCCTTCATGCGCTGGAACGCCATGGCCATGGTGGTGCGCGCCAACCGCCTGAATCCGTCTGATGGCGGTGACCTGGGCGGCCACATCGGCTCGTTTGCCTCGCTGGCCAGCATGCTCGGTGCCGGCTTCAACCACTTCTGGCATGCCGATGATGGTGAGCATGGCGGTGACCTGCTCTATATCCAGGGCCACAGCGCGCCCGGCATTTACGCCCGCGCCTTCCTCGAAGGCCGCCTGACCGAAGAACAGCTCGACAACTTCCGCCAGGAAGTCGACGGCAACGGCCTGTCCAGCTACCCGCACCCCAAGCTGATGCCCGGCTTCTGGCAATTCCCGACCGTCTCCATGGGCCTGGGCCCGCTGATGGCGATTTACCAGGCGCGCTTCCTGAAGTACCTGCACGCACGTGGCATTGCCAATACCGAAAACCGCAAGGTCTGGGTTTTCCTCGGCGATGGCGAAATGGACGAGGTGGAAAGCCTGGGTGCCATCAGCATGGCCTCGCGCGAAAAGCTGGACAACCTGATCTTCGTCATCAACTGCAACCTGCAGCGCCTGGATGGCCCGGTGCGCGGCAACGGCAAGATCGTGCAGGAACTGGAAGGCGAGTTCCGTGGCTCCGGCTGGAACGTCATCAAGCTGCTGTGGGGCAGCAACTGGGATCCGCTGCTGGCACGCGACAAGAGCGGCAAGCTGCGCCAGCTGATGATGGAAACGCTGGACGGCGACTACCAGGCCTTCAAGGCCAATGATGGTGCCTTTGTGCGCAAGCACTTCTTCGGCAAGTACCCCGAAACCCTGAAGCTGGTCGAGCACATGACCGATGCCGAGATCTGGGCGCTGCGTCGCGGCGGCCATGATCCGCAAAAGGTCTACGCCGCCTTCCATGCGGCACACCATCACAAGGGCCAGCCGACGGTGCTGCTGATCAAGACGGTCAAGGGCTACGGCATGGGCAAGGCGGGTGAAGGCAAGAACACCGTGCACCAGACCAAGAAGCTGACTGATGACGATGTGCGCTACATGCGCGACCGTTTCAACATTCCGGTGCCGGACAGCGAGCTGGCCAATATCCCGTACTACAAGCCGGCCGATGACACGCCGGAAATGCAGTACCTGCAGGCCCGCCGCAAGGCGCTGGGCGGCTATCTGCCCAAGCGTCGTCCGCAGGCCGACGAGCAGTTCACCGTGCCTTCGCTCGATACCTTCAAGGCGGTGCTGGAACCGACCGCCGAAGGCCGCGAGATCAGCACCACCCAGGCCTTTGTGCGCTTCCTGACGCAGCTGCTGCGCGATCAGGCGCTGGGCCCGCGCGTGGTCCCGATCCTGGTGGACGAGGCACGCACTTTCGGCATGGAAGGCCTGTTCCGCCAGATTGGCATCTACAACCCGGCTGGCCAGAACTACACCCCGGTCGACCGCGACCAGGTGATGTACTACAAGGAGCAGACCGACGGCCAGATCCTGCAGGAAGGCATTAACGAAGCCGGCGGCATGTCCAGCTGGATTGCTGCCGCCACCAGCTACAGCACCAACAACCGGATCATGATCCCGTTCTACGTGTACTACTCGATGTTCGGCTTCCAGCGCGTTGGTGATCTGGCCTGGGCTGCGGGTGACATGCAGGCACGTGGTTTCCTGCTGGGCGGCACTTCCGGCCGCACCACGCTGAACGGCGAGGGCCTGCAGCACGAAGACGGCCACAGCCATATCCTGGCCGGCACGATCCCGAATTGCGTCAGCTACGACCCGACCTTCGCGCACGAAGTTGCCGTCATCATGCAGCACGGCCTCAAGCGCATGGTCGAAAAGCAGGAAAACGTCTTCTATTACCTGACCCTGCTGAATGAGAACTACGCCATGCCCGGCCTGCAGCCCGGCACCGAGGAACAGATCATCAAGGGCATGTACCTGTGCAAGCCCGGTGCCGAAGGCCTGCCGCAGCGCGTGCAGCTGTTGGGCTCCGGCACCATCCTGCGTGAAAGCATGGCCGCCCAGGCCCTGCTGGCGCAGGACTGGGGCATTGCCGCCGATGTCTGGAGCTGCCCGAGCTTCAACGAGCTGGCGCGTGATGGCCAGGATGCCGATCGCTGGAACCTGCTGCATCCGACCGAAACGCCGCGCAAGTCCTTTGTGCAGCAGCAGCTGGAAAATACCAGCGGTCCGGTGATTGCTTCCACCGACTACATGAAGAACTACGCCGAGCAGATCCGTTCGTTCGTGCCGGCTGGCCGCAACTATCGCGTGCTCGGTACCGACGGTTTTGGCCGCAGCGATTTCCGCAATCGCCTGCGCGAGCACTTCGAGATTGATCGCCATTACATCGTGCTGGCCACGCTCAAGGCGCTGGCCGATGAGGGCAAGATCCCGGCCAGCAAGGCGGCTGAAGCCATCGCCAGGTACGGCATCCAGGCCGACAAGATCAACCCGCTGTACGCCTGATGGCCGGCATAGGAGACAGACACATGGCAACCATTGAAGTCAAGGTTCCGGACATCGGTGATTTTTCCGAAGTCGCGGTCATCGAGGTGCTGGTCAAGGCAGGCGATACCATCAAGGTAGAGCAATCGCTGGTGACCGTGGAGAGCGACAAGGCCTCCATGGAGATTCCGTCCAGCCATGCCGGCGTGGTCAAGGAGCTCAAGATCCAGCTCGGCGACAAGGTGAGCGAAGGCTCGGTCGTGCTGCTGCTGGAAACGGCTGATGCGGCGGCAGGGGCCGAGCCGTCCCCGGCGAATGCCGAAGCCCCGGTGGCTGGCAGCGAAGTGGTTCCGGGCGCGAGCGAAGCCTCTGCGGCACTCCGCGCGGCGGATACTGCAGGTGCCGGGCAGCAGGCAGCCGCGTCTGCCCCGCTGGGCAGCGTCGAGGTGCTGGTACCCGATATCGGTGATTTCAAGGATGTCGCCGTGATCGAGCTGTTCGTCAAGCCTGGCGATACGGTCAAGGTCGAGCAGAGCCTGCTCACCGTCGAAAGCGACAAGGCCTCGATGGAGATTCCGTCCAGCCACGCAGGGACGGTGAAGGAGGTCAAGGTCAATCTGGGCGACAAAATCAACCAGGGCGATCTGATCGTGGTGCTGGAAGCCGCGGCAGGCGCAGCTGCGCCGGCGCCGGCAACGGCATCTGCACCGGCTGCTGCAGCCCCTGCGCAGGCGAGTGCTCCGGCACCGGCAGCCGCACAGCCAGCAGCGGCACCTGCCGCGCCCGCTGCAGCGCATGATCCCGCTTCGACGCCAGCCAGCAGCAAGCTGCCGCATGCCTCGCCTTCGGTGCGCAAGTTCGCCCGCGAACTGGGCGTGCCGCTGGCCGAGGTCAAGGGAACCGGTCCCAAGGGCCGCATCCAGCAGTCCGACGTACAGGCTTTCACCAAGTCGGTCATGGCCGGCGATCTGCGCACCCAGGCGCAGGCAGCCAAGGCCCCGGCTGGCGGAGGTGGCGGTGCCGGCCTGGATCTGCTGCCCTGGCCCAAGGTCGATTTCGCCAAGTTCGGCGAGATCGAGACCAAACCGCTGTCGCGCATCAAGAAGATTTCCGCGCAGAACCTGTCCCGCAACTGGGTCATGATCCCGGCTGTGACCTACCACGAAGATGCCGACATCACCGATCTGGAGGCTTTCCGTGTCCAGCTCAACAAGGAAAACGAGAAAGCCGGCATCAAGGTCACCATGCTGGCCTTCCTGATCAAGGCCAGCGTCAAGGCGTTGCAGAAATTCCCCGAGTTCAACAGCTCGCTGGACGGCGACAACCTGGTGCTGAAAAAGTACTTCAACATCGCCTTTGCAGCCGATACGCCGAATGGCCTGGTGGTTCCGGTGGTCAAGAACGCCGACCAGAAATCGGTATTCGAGATCGCCCAGGAGTCCGGCGAACTGGCGAAGAAGGCGCGTGACGGCAAGCTCGGCCCGGCCGACATGCAGGGTGCCTGTTTCACCATTTCCAGCCTGGGTGGTATTGGCGGTACCTATTTCGCACCGATCGTGAATGCGCCCGAAGTGGCGATTCTCGGTGTCAACAAGAGCGCCATGAAGCCGGTCTGGGATGGCAAGCAGTTCGTGCCGCGCCTGACGCTGCCGCTGTCGCTGACAGCCGATCACCGCGTCATCGACGGCGCACTGGCGACCCGTTTCAACGTCTACCTGGCGCAGCTGCTGGCTGATTTCCGCCGCGTGGCACTGTAAGAGGGTAGCACCATGAGCGAAATTCAAGTCAAGGTTCCCGATATCGGCGACTTCAGCGATGTGGCCGTGATCGAACTGCTGGTCAAGCCCGGCGATACCGTCAAGGTGGAGCAAAGCCTGATCACCGTGGAGAGTGACAAGGCTTCCATGGAAATCCCGTCCAGCCATGCCGGTGTGGTCAAGAGCCTGGCCGTCAATCTGGGCGACAAGATCAGCGAAGGCAGCCTGATCCTGACGCTGGAGGCCGATGCCGCTGCGGCAGCACCTGCTGCCGATACACCCGCCGCACCTGCGGCGGCCGCTGCACCGGCTGCTGCTGCCCCGGCCCCGATCGCCAGCAGCTACAGCGGCCAGGTCGATCAGGAGTTCGACCTGGTGGTGCTGGGCGGTGGCCCGGGCGGCTACAGCGCGGCCTTCCGTGCCGCCGATCTTGGCCTCAAGGTGGCGGTTGTCGAGCGTTACGCGACGCTGGGCGGCGTCTGCCTGAACGTGGGCTGCATTCCGTCCAAGGCGCTGCTGCACGTGGCCGCCGTGATGGACGAAGTCAGCCACCTGGAAGCCGCCGGCATCAGTTTCGGCAAGCCGGTGGTGAACATCGACCAGCTGCGCGGCCACAAGGAAAAGGTGATCGGCAAGCTGACCGGCGGTCTGGCCGCCATGGCCAAGATGCGCAAGGTCACGCTGCTGCGCGGCTACGGCAGCTTTGTCAGCGCCAACCATATCCAGGTGGAGGAAACCACCGGCAGCAGCCAGGAAAAGACCGGCAACAGCAGCACGATTGCCTTCCGCCACTGCATCATCGCGGCAGGCAGCCAGGCCGTGCGTCTGCCTTTCATGCCGGATGATCCGCGTGTGGTGGACAGCACCGGCGCGCTGCAGCTCAAGGAGGTGCCCAAGCGCATGCTGATCCTGGGTGGCGGCATCATCGGGCTGGAAATGGGCACGGTGTACAGTACGCTGGGTGCGCGCCTGGATGTGGTCGAAATGATGGATGGCCTGATGCAGGGTGCCGACCGGGATCTGGTCAAGGTCTGGCAGAAGATGAATGCACCGCGCTTCGACAACATCATGCTCAAGACGAAGACCGTCGGTGCCCGGGCAACCGATGCCGGTATCGAAGTCACCTTCGAAGGCGAGGGCGCTCCGCCACCGCAAACCTACGATCTGGTGCTGCAGGCGGTAGGCCGTTCCCCCAATGGCAACAAGATCGCGGCCGACAAGGCCGGGGTCAGCGTCACCGAGCGCGGATTCATTCCGGTCGATGTGCAGATGCGCACCAACGTGCCGCACATCTTCGCCATTGGCGACATCGTCGGCCAGCCCATGCTGGCGCACAAGGCGGTGCATGAGGCGCACGTGGCAGCCGAAGTCATTGCCGGCGAGCTGCAGGGCAACAAGGAGCTGGCTGCTGCCGCTTTCGATGCCCGCGTGATCCCGAGCGTGGCCTACACCGATCCCGAAGTCGCCTGGGTCGGCCTGACCGAAGACCAGGCCAAGGCGCAGGGCGTCAAGGTGACCAAGGGCCTGTTCCCGTGGTCGGCCTCCGGTCGCGCCATTGCCAACGGCCGTGACGAAGGTTTCACCAAGCTGCTGTTCGATGCCGAAACGCATCGCATTGTCGGTGGCGGCATCGTCGGCACGCATGCCGGCGACATGATCGGCGAGATCGCGCTGGCCATCGAGATGGGGGCTGATGCGGTGGATATCGGCAAGACCATCCACCCGCATCCGACGCTGGGCGAGAGCATCGGCATGGCCGCCGAAGCAGCGCATGGCAGCTGTACCGACCTGCCGCCGCAAAAGCGCAAGTAAGGCATGGCGCGGAATCCCGTCCGGGGTTCCGCGCTGCTTGTTTGCAGACAGCAGATGTCGCCCAAGGGGTACGGGTCGAACCAGGGTTCACACCACCCCATGCTCCCGCAGCAAGGTCTCCTCATCTCCTGCCACCCAGCCAAAAATCTTCGGTTTCCCGTCCAGCAACTGCATCAGGTAATGCACCTCAAAATCGATGCGGATATCGCCCTGTCCGTCACGCGCATAGCTAGCGGTCCAGCCCACATGCGCCAGGCAGTGCAGGGCATTGATAGGTACCACGTGCACTTCGCGCAGCAGCATGTCGCGCGTTCCCAGCTGACGGTAGCGCGCAAATCCCTGTTCCATGACCTGCGGCAGTTGCACATCGTTGTGGCCGGTACTGACGCCGGCTGGTGAGGCAGCGATAAAGGCCGGGGCGTAGCTGGCAGCTACGGAGGCCATGTCGGCCGTGCCTTGCAGCCCTTGTTGAAAATGCTGCTGGTATTGTCTGAAAAACGCCGTGATCGTCTGTTCCATGCGGCCTCCTGTAGCCAAGCTGCCAGTCTGGCGGAAGCGCGTCACCAGCACAAAAATGGCCAGGCGCTGGAGGCGCGGTCAGCAGGAGCGTCAATCAATGATGATGATGGCGCCATCAGCTCCCACGCGGGCATTGCACTTGCCATTCTTGATATGACCAGGCGGGCAGAAACCGCCACCGGGCAGACAGTTGCCTTTCTTGGCCTGTCCGGGCGGGCAGACACCGGAGTTGGCGGGGCCGCTGCCGTAACCGTCATGGCCGGGGCCGACGGCCACGGTACAGCCTGCCAGCAGCAGGCCGGCACCCAGGAGGGCAGAAGAGGTCAGAAGGGCTTTCATGGGAGTCTCCGGTTGGCTATGGGTATGGCCTGATCGTAGCGAATCTTCCCGGGAGCCGGGGTTGCAGGGCGTAACAGGCTATAGCGCCTACCCGTCGTGATCCGGAGCCATAGCCACCCATGTTCACATCGGGCACCGGGCATGAAGACGCCCGCTGTGCCGTGCTGCTTTGGCCGCTTGGGTGATGCAGAAATGGCTGGCCCCCTATATTTGCGCTAGAGTTCCCCCATGCCCCCCCACCCAAGTCCCACCACCCTGATGCAACACGCCCTGGCCCAGGCCGAACAGGCCGCCAGCCAGGCTGAAATCCCTGTCGGAGCCATTGTCGTCGCGCCCGACGGACACACCATTCTGGGCAGGGGCCACAACCGCTGCATCGCCGATCACGATCCGTCTGCCCACGCCGAAATCCAGGCCATGCGCCAGGCGGCACGTGCGCTGGGCAACTACCGGCTGGAAGGCTGCACGCTGTACGTCACGCTGGAGCCCTGTGCCATGTGCAGCGGAGCCATGCTGCACGCACGTCTGGCCCAGGTCATCTATGCCGTGCCGGACCCGCGTACCGGTGCCGCCGGCTCGGTGCTCAATCTGCTGGCGCCGTCCGGTATCAACCACCAGACCACGGCCAGCCTGCTGCCCGATGCCGATGGCGGCGCAGAGCTCAGGCAGGCCTGCGCCGATCTGCTCACCCGGTTTTTTCGCAGCCGCCGCCAGCAACAGGCGCGGCAGCGCCAGCAGGTCGACCACGCGCCCCTGCGCGAAGACGCCTTGCGCCCATCGGCCGCTTCCCTGAAAGCCGAAGGTGTCTGGCAGCCCGATTCCCGCTGGACGCTGGTGCCGGACCCTGCCGCGCCCGACAGCGCCGCCTGGCGCATGCACCATCTGGAGCAGGGCGGTGCCGCGGCACCCAGCGTGGTGCTGCTGCACGGCTACGCCGGTCACGCCCGGCTCTGGCAGGAGCTGGCCAGCCGGATCAGCGCAGCCGGCTGGCGCACGCTTGCCCCCGATCTACCCGGTCATGGCCTGAGCGACAAGCCACGCAAGGCCGATCAACATCAACTCGCGTGGCACCAGTCCCTGCTGGCAGCCTGGGCGCAGGCGCAGCAACTGCCTGCCGATACGCGCTGGATCACGCTGGACCAGGCCGCGCTGCTGTTGCCGGCCAACATCCCGCCAGAACAGGTGCTGGCACTGGACACCCCCGATGCCGCCGTGCGCTGGCCTGACGACAGCCGTGCATCGTCCAGCCACGACTGGCGTCTGCGCTGCCAGCGCAGCCCGGTGTTTGACCTGCAGGCCCACTGGGCGATCCCCGACCAGGCCACCCTGCTGCAGGCCAGCTATCCCGATGCCGGCCATCGCACCGCCATGCGCTGGCCGCTCTGGGCAGGCCAGCCTGCCAGCGAGCTTGATCGCCAGTATGGGCAGCAGCATGGCCGCCGCCTGCCCGTGCACACGCTGGAGCCAGCCGCCGAAGCGCTCGCCACTTCCGGCGCCCGCATCCGTGCGGCGCTGCGGCACAATAGCCCCATGATCCTCCACTGGCTGCAGCAAGCGCGGCCAGCCAACTGACACCACCATGGCACACCTTTATATCTATTCCCCCTCCGGCGCCGTGCGCAACAAGGCGGGCTTTCGCCGCGCCATCAAGCGCCTGGAAAAACGCGGCCACCAGGTCGAAATCGATCCCGCCGCGCTCGATAGCCAGCAGCGCTTTGCCGGCGATGACGCCACGCGCCTGGCCGCCATCGGTCGCGCTGCCGCCAGCGGTGCTGATGTTGCGCTGATGACGCGCGGCGGCTATGGCCTGTCGCGCATCCTGCCGCAGTTGCCGTACAAGCAGATCGTCCGCGCCATCGACAAGGGCACGCGCTTTGTCGGTCTGAGCGATTTCACCGCCATGCAACTGGCCCTGCTGGCGCACGAGCCGCACGCCACCACCTGGGCCGGCAATCTGCTGATCGATGACTGGGGCCGCGAAGACGGCCCTGACGAGATCACCGAAGCCTGCTTCGACGAGATGCTGGACGGCAGCAGCGAAGGCGCCGGTTGGTACGTCAAGAAGAAGGAAGCCGAGCGCGAAAATACACTGGGTCAATCGGTGCTGATCGAGGATGCCACGCTCTGGGGCGGCAATCTCTGCGTACTGACCAGCCTGCTCGGCACGCCGTATTTCCCGCAGATCGAGGGCGGTGTGCTGTTTCTGGAGGAGGTCGGCGAGCATCCCTATCGCATCGAGCGCATGCTCAGCCAGCTGCTCTGGTCAGGCGTGCTGGAGCGCCAGCGTGCCATCGTGATCGGTAGCTGCAGTGATTACCAGTTGGTGCCGCACGACAAGGGCTACGCGTTGGAGGCCGCCATCCAGTGGCTGCGCAGCCAGTGCAAGACGCCAGTCTTTACCGGCCTGCCGCACGGGCATGTGCCCACCAAGGTGCTGCTGCCCGTGGGCCGCCAGGTCACACTGGCCGCCGAAGACCGTGACCGCCTGCTGTTCTGGGGCCACGATCACCATTGAGGGCGGCGTTCAGTCCTGTGCGCGGTAGCTCAGGATGCGCTCGCAGTAGCGCGCCATCAGATCGATTTCCAGGTTGACCCGGCTACCCGCCTGCAGCGCATGCAGCGAGGTATTTTCCACCGTGTGCGGGATCAGGTTGATGCTGATTTCGCAGCCGGCATCGGGATCCTTCAATGGCAGATCCAGCACGCGGTTCACCGTCAGGCTGACGCCATTTACCGTGATCGATCCCTTGTAGGCCAGGAAGCGTGCCAGCGCCTGCGGTGCCACAATGCGCAGCTCGTGGCTTTCGCCAACACGGTCAAAATGGCTGACGATGCCGATGCCGTCCACATGACCGCTGACGATGTGACCGCCCAGGCGATCGCTGGCGCGCAACGCCTTTTCCAGGTTCACCGGGCCGGGCTGGTTCAGGCCGGCCGTCTTGTCGAGCGATTCCGCCGAAATATCGATGTGGAACACGCTGGTCGGCACGTCAAATGCCACCACCGTCATGCAGGCACCGTTGATGGCGATGCTGTCGCCCAGCGACACATCGTCCAGATAGCCGGCCGGGGCCTGCACGCTCAGGCGGCTGCCGTGCGCGGCGCTGTCGCCCAGGGCGGTAACGTCAAGAATCTGGCCAACGCCGGTGATGATGCCTGTAAACATGATGAATCGGGTTCCTGTAGCAAGTGAATGCGGTCATTGTATGTCCGCCAAAAACAATCAGCGCGAGAGCTGCAGCCCCAGCCACTCGTGTAGCACCAGGCGGCTGTCGAGCAGGCCGTAGGCGCTGGGCAAGCGGTCAAGCACGGTCATGTCGCGCGGCGCAATCGCCCCCATCGGGGCCGGTACCACCTGCAGCCCGTGACCGTCAAAGGCGAGCAGGGCGCGTGGCATGTGCCAGGCATGGGTGACCAGGGCGATGCGCTGGATGCCTTGCTGCTGCAGCTTGGCCGCCATCAGCCGGCCATTCTCCTGTGTATCACGCGACTGGTCTTCCTGCAGCGTGACGGGCGTCTGCAGCAGCTCGATCGCGTCAGCGGCTCCGGCACGTGCTTCCGGCCAGGCCAGCTGCTCGCCTTGCGCGCCCCAGCCCACGCCACCGGCATAGCCCATTGGCACGGCCAATTGGCGTGACAGCCAGGCACCGTAGACCAGCCGTTCCATGGCACGCTCGCGCAGCTGCGGCCGGCCATATTCGGCGGATTCCAGGCGGATACCGCCTCCCAGCACGATCACCGCCTGCACCTGCTGCTGGCGCAGCTGTTCCGGCGTCTGGATCGCCACCTGGGGCAGCAGCTGGTGCGACATCCACACCGCGGTCGCCTGGCAGGACAGCAGCCACAGGCTGGCCAGTCCGAGCAGCAGGGCGCTCCAGCCCGTCCGGCGGCGTTGCCGCCACAGCAGCAGCGCGCCAATCAGCATCAGCAGCAACGGGCCACCGGGCGGCAGCACCAGTGCCGTGAGCACCGGTTTCCATGGCCCAAGCGCCAGCAGCCAATCGCTCATGCACCGGTCGGCCAGCCGGCCAGATGGCGCTGACACAGCTCGCCCAGGGTATCGATCCACAAGGGGCGGTCATTCAGGCAAGGGATGTAGCGGTAGCTCTGGCCGCCAGCCTGCAGAAAGGCCTCGCGCACTTCCTCGTTGATTTCTTCCAGCGTTTCCAGGCAGTCGGCGGTAAAGCCCGGGCACATCACATCCACCTGGCGCAGGCCCTGCTGAGCCAGCGCGATCAGCGTCGGTTCGGTATAGGGCTGCAGCCATTCGGCCTTGCCGAAGCGCGACTGGAACGTCATCAGGATCTGCTCCTGGGTCAGGCCCAGCGCCAGCCGCAACGCTTCGGTCGTCTGGCTGCACTCGATCAGATAGGGGTCTCCCAGGGCCACCGTGCGCTTGGGGACACCGTGGTAGCTCAGCACCAGCTTGTCAGCCCTGCCATGGGTCTGCCAGTGCTGGCGTACGCTGTCGGCCAGCGCTGCGATATAGCCGGCGTCTTCCGGGTAGCGGTTGACGAAGCGCATTTCGGGAATGTTGCGAATCTGGCGGCTCCAGTCGTAAACGCAGTCCAGCACGCTGCCGGTAGTGCTGCCGGAATATTGCGGATAGGCCGGCAGCACCAGAATGCGTTCGCAACCGTCGGCCTTGAGCTGGTCCAGCACCCGGGTCAGCGCCGGCTGGCCGTAGCGCATGGCCGGCAGCACGCGCACCAGTTGGCCGCGCGCCTGCAGCCATTGCTGCAGCAGCTCGGCCTGGCGCACGGTCCAGACCAGCAGCGGCGATCCCTGCTCCGTCCAGACAGTGCGGTACTTGGCGGCAGACCGGGCCGGCCGGGTGCGCAGCACGATGCCGTGCAGAATCGGTTTCCAGAGCGCGGCGGGGATTTCCACCACGCGCGGATCGGACAGGAATTCGGCCAGATAGCGGCGTACGGCAGCCGGTGTCGGGGCATCGGGCGTACCCAGATTGCACAGCACCACGGCAGTGCGCGACAGGCTGGCAGAAGACGGGGAGGGGGAGGCAGGTTCTGGTCGGTAGGCCATGAAGCAGGCGGAAAGCCGCGAGATGAAGCAAAAAACGTGCAGTTACAGCAAAAAACCGGGGCTTTCCCTTGTAATGATGCTGGCCGTACGCAAATTATGGTATCGTCAATTTCCTTAACTATAAACAAACACGGAGAATATCGTGAGTAATAAAGGTCAATTGCTGCAGGATCCCTTTTTGAACACCCTGCGTCGTGAGCATGTGCCGGTGTCCATCTACCTGGTCAACGGTATCAAGCTGCAGGGTCAGATCGAGTCCTTCGATCAGTACGTGGTCCTGCTGCGCAACACCGTCACCCAGATGGTGTACAAGCATGCCATTTCCACCATTGTGCCGGGCCGCGCCGTCAACTTTTCCGTGAATCCGGAATCGGGCGAAGCCACTACCGGTACAGCCAACAGCTGATCCCCCGGGCGCACCACGGTGCGCCTGTGGTCAGCCCACATTCCCCTACATGCAAGAACAATCCGAGCGCCCCCGCGCCATTCTGGTGGGCGTCGATTTCGGCTTGCCGCATTTTGATGCGGAACTGGCCGAACTGGGCCTGCTGGCCCAGACCGCCGGCCTGGAGCCGGTGGCCCGCATCACCTGCAAGCGCAAGGCCCCCGATCCGGCCCTGTTTGTCGGCAGCGGCAAGGCCGAGGAAATCGCCTTGCTGGCCGAGCAGCACGGTGCCGATGAAATCCTGTTTGATCAGGCTCTGAGCCCGGCCCAGCAGCGCAACCTGGAACGCGCCCTGCAGCGGGCGGTCAACGACCGCACCATGCTGATCCTGGAAATCTTTGCCCAGCGTGCGCGCAGCCACGAAGGCAAGTTGCAGGTCGAGCTGGCGCGCCTGCAATATCTCAGCACCCGCCTGGTACGCCGCTGGAGCCACCTGGAGCGCCAGGCTGGCGGTATCGGCATGCGTGGCGGCCCCGGTGAAACCCAGATCGAGCTGGACCGTCGCATGATTGGCGATGCCATCAAGCGCACCCGTACCCAGCTCGAAAAGGTCAAGCGCCAGCGCAGTACGCAGCGGCGCCAGCGCCAGCGCACCGGCACATTTACCGTGTCGCTGGTCGGCTATACCAACGCCGGCAAATCCACGCTGTTCAATGCCCTGGTCAAGGCACGCGCCTATGCCGCCGACCAGCTGTTTGCCACGCTCGATACCACCACGCGCCAGCTCTACCTGGCGCAGCTGGGCCGCAGCATCTCCATCTCCGATACGGTCGGTTTCATCCGCGACCTGCCGCACGGTCTGGTCGAAGCCTTCGAAGCCACGCTGCAGGAAGCCGTCGATGCCGACCTGCTGCTGCATGTGGTCGATGCCTCCAGCCCGGAGTGGGTGGAACAGATCGGCGAAGTGCAACAGGTACTCGAGGAAATCGGTGCCGACAGCATTCCGCAGCTGCTGGTGTTCAACAAGCTCGATGCCGTACCGGCCGAACGTCTGCCGGCGCAGCTGTCCGACACGTACGAGATCAACCACCAGCAGGTGCCGCGCCTCTACCTGAGCGCCAGTACCGGCGACAATCTCGATGCGTTGCGCGACTACATGGCCGAGGCGGCGCGAGCCAAGTGGGAGTCCGCGCGTGCGCCTGCCGCCGCAGACGACGAGCCAGATGTGCGATTTGATTGAATTTTCTGCTGTCCATTGACAGCCGTAACAAGTCCCTGTGCCCCGGATGGCGGCAACTTGGCTGGTATAGTCTTCCATTCGGCGCAAGCGTCCCCATCTGACACCACGGTGGCCATGCCTTCGAGGCGGCCAGACCATGATCTGCGTGTCCGGGACTGTCCCGGACCGACCCCTGAATACCCATGGATTCGATGAACGACACCTATTCCTCCCGTCCTTCTGCAGGCCAGCGCCGGCCCGCCGCCTGGCAACGCCTGGTGCAGGCCCTGCCGGCTTCCTGGCAGCGCATGTTCAACCTCAACGATCCGCGCTGGGGTCGCACGGACCAGGACAGCGAGCGTCCGGCTGGTTCGCCGGATCCGCAAAACGACGAGCGTCCGCCGCAACCGCCGCAGCGTCCCCAGCCGGACAAGCGTCCCGAAAACGGCCCGCCGGATCTGGATGAGCTCTGGCAGGACCTGAACCGCAAGCTCGGTGGCCTGTTCGGTGGCAGCAAGGGCGGCCAGCAGGGCGGTGGCGGTGCTGGTGGAGGCGGAGGCGGAGGCTTCCCCGGCTGGAACCGTGGCCCGGACGGCGGCAATACCAGGGGCACGCGCATCGGCGTCGGCCTGATTGCCGGTGTGCTGCTGGTGATGTGGTTGCTGAGCGGCTTCTTCATCGTGCAGGAAGGCCAGCAGGCCGTGGTCACGCGCTTCGGCTCCTACCGCGCCACCGTGGGCGCCGGTATCAACTGGATCCTGCCGTTCCCCATCGAGCGCCACGAAACCGTCAACGTGACCCAGATCCGCTCGGTCGACATCGGCGGCGAAAACATCATCCAGAGCACCGGCCTGCGCGAATCGGCCATGCTCACTTCCGACGAGAACATCGTCGAAATCAACTTTGCCGTGCAGTACCGCCTGAGCAATGCCCGTGACTACCTGTTCGCCAGCCGCAACCCGGACCAGGCCGTGATCCAGGCTGCCGAAACCGCGGTGCGCGAGGTGATTGGCAGCATGCGCATGGACGCCGCGCTGGCCGAGGAGCGCGAGCAGATTGCGCCGCGCGTGCGCCAGCTGATGCAGCAGATCCTGGATCGCTACCAGGTTGGTATCGATGTGGTCGGCGTGAACCTGCAGCAGGGCGGTGTACGTCCCCCGGAGCAGGTGCAGGCAGCGTTTGACGATGTGCTGAAGGCCGGCCAGGAAGCCGAGCGTGCCAAGAACGAGGCCCAGGCCTATGCCAACCGCGTGGTCCCGCTGGCTACCGGTACTGCATCGCGCCTGCGCTCCGAAGCCGAAGCCTACAAGTCCCAGGTGGTGGCACAGGCCGAGGGTGATTCCTCGCGCTTCAGCTCCATCCTGCCCGAGTACCAGAAGGCACCGCAGGCCACGCGCGACCGCATGTACAACGACACCATGCAGGAAATCTATAGCAAGGTCACCAAGATCATGGTGGACACGCGCCAGGGCAGCATGCTCTACCTGCCGCTGGACAAGATCATCCAGCAGACACAGCAGGGTGCCACGGCTCCGGCTGCTGCAGCGGCTGCCCCGGCTCCCGCGGCAGCGGCATCGACACCGGCTGCGCCGGCCGATGCACGCACCCGTGAATCCAGCACCACGGCGCGCAGCCGTACCGGTTCCTGAGCGGACCACCCGACCAGATTTGCAAGAGATCGAGTCAGATGAATAACAAATTGATAGCCCTCGTCGTTGGACTGTTCATCGCCCTGGTGGCGGCCAGTACCCTGCTGTTCGTGGTGGATCAGCGCCAGTTTGGCGTGGTCTACAACATGGGACAGATCAACCGCGTGATCAGCGAGCCCGGCCTGTACGTGAAGATGCCGCCGCCGTTCCAGAACGTGCGCTTTGTCGACAAGCGCCTGCTGACGCTGGACAGCCAGAACAACGAATCGGTGCTGACGGCCGAGAAGCAGCGCCTGGTGATCGACTGGTATGTGCGCTGGCGCATCGCCGATCCCCAGGCCTATATCCGTAACGTCGGCCTCGACGAAGCGGCCGGCAGCGTGCAACTGTCGCGCGTGGTGCGCGATGCCTTCCAGCAGGAAGTCAACAAGTACACCGTGAAGCAGATCCTTTCCAGCAAGCGCGACGAGCTGATGGACAACGTGAAGGAGCAGGTCGTGGGCACCGTCACGCGCGGCACCAAGGCCTGGGGCATCGAGATCGTGGACGTGCGCATCACCCGTGCCGACTATGCCGAGGCCATCACCGAATCGGTTTATCGCCGCATGCAGGCCGAGCGCGAGCGCGTGGCCAACGAGCTGCGCTCCACCGGTAACGCCGAAGGCGAAAAAATCCGCGCCGAAGCTGATCGCCAGCGTGACGTGACGATTGCCGAAGCCTACCGTGATGCCCAGCGCGTCAAGGGTGAGGGCGATGCCCAGGCCACCCGCATTTATGGTGAATCCTTCGGCAAGAGCCCGCAGTTCGCCAATTTCTACCGTGGCCTGGAAGCCTACCGCAAGAGCTTTGATGCCAAGGGCGACCTGATCGTGGTGGATCCGCAGAACAGCAAGTTCTTCGGTACCTACCGTCAGGGTGGTGCCGGCGGCAATGACTGAGCGCACGCAGCGCTGCGCCAGCTGCCATGGATGATGTCCTGTGGCTGGCGCTGGCCTTCATGCTGATGTTTGAAGGCCTGTTCCCCTTGCTGCTGCCACGCAACTGGCGCGAGACCTTCCAGCGCCTGGTGCAACTGTCCGATCAGCAGATCCGCCTGTTCGGCTTCGCCAGCGTCGCCGCCGGGCTGCTGCTGTACTGGCTGATCACGGGCTGAGGCAAACACAGCCCGGAACAAACCGGGTAGAATCCCCTTTTTAACAGCCCCCATTTTTCCCATGTCAGCCTGGGTACTTCCCGACTATATTTCCGATGTGCTGCCCGCCGAGGCACGCCTGATCGAAGCGCATCGCCGCGCCTTGCTCGACACCGCGGGCAGCTACGGCTATGAACTGGTCATGCCGCCGCTGGTCGAACACATCGAGTCCCTGCTGACAGGCACCGGCAAGGCGCTGCACATGCAGACCTTCAAGATGGTGGATCTGCTTTCCGGTCGCACCATCGGTGTGCGCTCCGATGCCACGCAGCAGGTCGCCCGCATTGATGCCCATCTGCTCAACCGTCCCGGTGTTACGCGCCTGTGTTATTGCGGCCCGGTGCTGCACACCCGGCCGTCCCAGCCCGGTGCCAGCCGCGAACCGCTGCAGTTCGGTGCCGAAATGTACGGCTACGAAGGCATCGGTGCCGAACTCGAAAGCCTGGCGCTGGCGCTCGACACACTGGCGGCCGTCGATGTGCCGATGGCACAGGGCCTGGTGGTGGACCTGGCCGAGGCCAGCATCGTGCCGGCTCTGCTGGAGCAGGCCGCTGGTGCGGTAATAGATGCGAACAGCATCCAGGACGCCCTGATCACCAAGAACGCCGAGGCGCTGCGCGAAGCCGCTGCAACGCTGCCCGAGGCGGTGCAGCAGCAGTTGCTGGCGCTGCTGGGCCTGTATGGTGGCGTGGATGCCGTGCTGGAGCGCGCGCGCGGCGTGCTGCCCCCGCTGCCGGCCATCACGTCCGCGCTCAACGATATCGACTGGCTCGCCCGGCAACTGCGCCGCACCCATCCGCAGGCCGAAGTGCTGCTGGATCTGGCCGATTTGCGTGGCTATTCCTATTACAGCGGCATCCGCTTTGCCATCTATCTGCCGGGTTGCCCCGATGCCCTGGTGCGCGGTGGCCGCTACAACGAGGTCGGTGCGGTCTATGGCCGCAATCGTCCGGCCGTGGGCTTCAGCATGGACGTGCGTGCCGTCAGCGCACTCACGCCTGCCGCGACCCAGCCGCAGGCCATTCTGGCGCACTGGCGCGAGGACCTGGACTGGCGCCAGGCAGTGCGCACACTGCGCGCCCGGGGCCGTACCGTGGTGGTGCGCTTTCCGGGCCAGTCGCCTGACGAAGGCCAGGAAGGCATGCACTGCCAGACCGAGCTGGTACAACAGCAGGGCCAGTGGGTGGAACAGCCCCTGACTGCACAAGCCTGATGCCGCGGGCGTGATTGTCGGCAACCCCATTTTTTGAACGAGGAAACTGCAATGAGCAACAACCTGGATGTCCAGATCGCCAAGGGGCGCAACGTCGTGGTGGTCGGAACCCAGTGGGGCGATGAGGGCAAGGGCAAGCTGGTCGACTGGCTGACCGAGAGCGCCCAGGCCGTGGCACGCTTCCAGGGCGGCCACAATGCCGGTCACACGCTGGTGATCAATGGCGTCAAGACTGCGCTGCACCTGATCCCCAGCGGCATCATGCGTCCGGGTGTCAAGTGCTATATCGGCAATGGTGTGGTGGTGTCTGCTGCCAAGCTGCTGGAAGAAATCGCCGGTCTGGAGCAGGCCGGTGTCGAGGTGCGTTCGCGCCTGCGCATCAGCGAGGCCTGCCCGCTGATCCTGCCGTTCCATGCTGCGCTGGATATCGCCCGTGAAGCCTACAAGGTCAAGGCCGGCAACGAGAAGATCGGCACCACCGGCCGCGGCATCGGCCCGGCCTACGAAGACAAGATCGCGCGTCGTGCGCTGCGCGTGCAGGATCTGAAGCACCCCGAACGCTTCGCCGCCAAGCTGCGCGAACTGATCGAGCTGTACAACTTCCTGCTGACTGAGCGCTACGATGCCGCCAACATCGATTTTGGTGCTGCTCTGCAGCCCCAGCTGGACCAGGGCCGACTCCAGTACGAGCTGGTGCTGGAAGAAGCCATGCGCCATGCCGAACAGCTGCGCCCGATGATTGCCGATACCTCGCGCGAGCTGAATGATCTGCACAAGGCCGGTGGCAACATCCTGTTCGAGGGCGCCCAGGGCACGCTGCTGGATATCGACCACGGCACCTATCCCTTTGTCACCTCCAGCAACTGTGTGGCTGGCAACGCCGCTGCCGGTGCCGGTGTCGGCCCGGGCCTGCTGCACTACGTGCTGGGCATCACCAAGGCCTATTGCACCCGCGTGGGTGGTGGCCCGTTCCCCACCGAGCTGGATTGGGAAACCGAAGGCACGCCGGGCTACCACATGAGCGTGGTCGGTGCCGAGCGTGGCGTGACCACTGGTCGCAGCCGCCGTTGCGGCTGGTTCGATGCCGCACTGCTGAAGCGCAGCGCCCAGGTCAACGGCCTGAGCGGTCTGTGCATCACCAAGCTGGACGTGCTGGACGGCCTGACCGAGTTGCAGCTGTGCGTCGGCTACGAGCTGGACGGTGAGCGCATCGACATCCTGCCGCTGGGTGCAGACGACATCGCCCAGTGCAAGCCGATCTACGAAACGCTGCCGGGCTGGACCGATTCCACCGTGGGCGTGACCGAGTACGACAAACTGCCGGCCGAAGCGCGCCAGTACCTGAAACGTATCGAGGAAACCACGGGTGTGCCGGTGCACGTGATCTCCACCAGCCCGGATCGTGACCACACCATCATGATGCACCATCCCTTTGCAGCCTGAGGGCTGATCGGGGACAATGCAGGGCTGGCGCAGTCGGCTTCACGACAGCTCCTTGACCGCAAGGGGAGGCGGACATGTTGACTGAAAACGGCAGGCACCTGTATGTGCATCATGAGGAGTACCACCGGCTGCTGGAGCGCCTGGCGCTGCAGATCCATGCCTCCGGCTGGCAGTTCGGTACCATCATCTGTCTGGCGCGCGGCGGGCTGCGCCCGGGTGATATCCTGAGCCGCCTGTTCCGTGTGCCATTGGCGATTCTGGCGGTCAGTTCCTACCGCGACGATGACGGCACCACGCAAGGCGAGCTGCACATGTCGACCGCCATCAGTACCACCTTGCCGGCGCTGATCGGTCCGGTACTGCTGGTGGATGACCTGACTGACAGCGGCCAGACACTGCATGCCGTGACCGACATGCTGCGCGAACGGCATCCGGCCATTACCGAGCTGCGCACGGCAGTGATCTGGACCAAGGGGGTTTCCAGCTGGCGACCCGATTACGCCGCAGAACATCTGCCTACCAGTCCGTGGATTCACCAGCCGTTCGAGCAGTACGACAAGCTGAGCCTGCAGGATCTGCAGCACAGAAACGCCAAGTAAAGGATTGGCACACCCGCCCTCATGAGCCCCGCCCCCTGGTACCAACGCTGGATCCCGACGGAAGAAAAGCTGCGCCAAAGTCGCTGGCTGGCCTGGCTGGCCCCGTGGCTCGGGCGGCCGTCGCTCTGGATCTGGTCGCGCCATGGCGTGGCGCTGGGGGTGGCGCTCGGCGTTTTCTTCGGCATGCTGGTACCGATTGCCCAGATTCCGGCATCGGCCATCGCCGCCGTGGTGCTGCGTGCCAATCTGCCGGCTGCCGCGGCCAGTACCTTTGTCAGCAATCCGATCACGTTTGCGCCGGTCTACTACCTGGCCTATCAGCTGGGCAATGTGGTGCTGGGCAATGAACCCGAAGAGCGCGCGCCGGCACAGGCCAATGCCGACAAGCTGCAGAAGCAGCTGACGGAAGAGAAGCAGCTCGGTTTCTGGCAGCGCCTGAAGCTGATGGGCAAGCCGCTGATGGTCGGCCTGTCCATCATGGCTACCGCCTTCGGCCTGTTCAGCTATGTGCTGATCAGCCTGATCTGGTTTGCCAGCCGCTGGTGGCGCGAATACAAGGCAGGCAAGGGCAGGGCCTGATGGGATCCGGCCATGCGGGCGGTTATCATCTTCCCATGAGCCAGCACACCCCCACCCGCATCATCCACGATCCCTATCAGCCCCCGACAGATTTCGAGGCGCCCCAGCCGCCGGTCTGCAAGGCTTCCACCGTGTTCTTCCCGAATGTCGCCGCCATGCGCGAGCGCACCTGGCTGGACAAGAGCGCCTACACCTACGGCCTGCACGGCACACCCACCAGCTACACGCTGGAGCAGCGCCTGTGCAGCATCGAGGGCGGCCTGCACGCGGTGCTGGTGCCCAGCGGTCTGGCCGCGATTGCCTGTGTCAATCTGGCGCTGCTGCATGCCGGTGACGAGGTGCTGATTCCCGATAACGCCTATGGCCCGAGCAAGACGCTGGCCGAAGGCGAGCTGGAGCACTGGGGCATCAGCCATCGCTATTACGATCCGATGGACGTGAATGACCTGGCTGACAAGATCGGGCCGAACACGCGTCTGGTCTGGCTGGAAGCAGCCGGCTCCGTCACACTGGAGTTTCCCGATCTGCTGGCACAGGCGCGCCTGTGCCGCGATCTGGGGGTGCTGACGGCGCTTGACAACACCTGGGGGGCCGGCCTGGCCTTCCAGCCGTTTGACCTGCTGCGCTGTGGCGATCCCGACAGTGACGAGGCGGTGGGCGTGGACATCAGCGCGCACGCCCTGACCAAGTACCCGAGTGGCGGTGCCGATGTGCTGATGGGCAGCGTCATCACGCGCAACCCGGCACTGCATCGCCGCATTTTGCTCAGCCACATGCGCCTGGGTCTGGGCGTGGGCATGAACGATGTCGAGCTGGTGCTGCGCAGCCTGCCCAGCATGGACCTGCGCTACCATGCTGCCGATCGCAGCGCGCGCCATCTGGCGCAATGGCTGCAGCAGCAGCCGCAACTGGCGCAGGTGCTGCACCCGAGTCTGCCCGAATCGCCCGGTCATGCCAGCTGGAAGGAGGTCTGCAGCTCGCCCGAACAGCCACACGGCGCTGGTGCCGGGATTGTCAGCGTGATCTTCGAGGAGCATTACACGCAGGACGAGATCGATGCCTTCTGCGACAGCCTGCAACTGTTCCGCATCGGTTACAGCTGGGGTGGGCCGGTCAGCCTGGTCATGCCCTATGACCTGACCGAGATGCGCACGGTCTGGCCCGAACACCTGGCACGTGGCACACTGGTGCGTTTCTGCATTGGCCTGGAAGATCCGCGCGATCTGGAGGCCGATATCGCCCAGGCGCTACTGGCATTGCCAACCTGAATCCAGCCGCAGGGGCAGGGCGTACCGGTCAGGCCACAGCAGGCAACAAAATGCGCGTAAGCCGTGGTCAGTGCTTGATATTCAATTGGTCTGCGGGCTATAATTCCATCTTTCGATCCTCTGTTAGCCGCCTCGCTGGGCGACGCCGTGCCTCCAGACACCCGCCAGCAGCAGCCGGATACCGTAGTTGGTGCCTGTGTGAAGAGGCCATTTGTGCAGCTTGAATACGATCGGAGAGTGTGAGGAATTCAGCAATGAACCTGATCCAGACCCTGGAAAAAGAAGAGATCGAGCGTCTCGGCAAGACCATCCCCGCTTTCGGCCCTGGCGACACCGTGATCGTCAGCGTGAACGTGGTGGAAGGCACGCGCAAGCGTGTGCAGGCCTATGAAGGTGTCGTGATTGCCAAGCGCAACCGCGGCCTGAACAGCGCCTTCACCGTGCGCAAGATCTCCAGCGGCGAAGGCGTGGAGCGTACGTTCCAGACCTACAGCCCGCTGATTGCCGGTATCGAAGTCAAGCGCCGTGGTGACGTGCGTCGTGCCAAGCTGTACTACCTGCGTGAGCGCAGCGGCAAGTCGGCACGCATCAAGGAAAAGCTGCCGTCTCGCGTCAAGGTTGCCAGCTAAGCTGCTGCCGCGATGCCAGCCTGCCTGCGGGCAGGCCGAGCCGCTCCCGCCCCTGTGGGCCGGAGCGGTTTTTTCTTGTCCGCTTGTCAGCCCCTGTCAGGCAACGTATGCTTGCACATGCCGTGACAGGCACCGGATACTCCCATGCGCAAGACCGATTCCCGCCCCTCCACGCCGAACCCGCAGCAGCCTGCCGACCAGCAGGTGAATGCGCTGGACCCGCGCCAGATCCCGGTCTGGCACGAGGCCACCAGTCAGGTGCAGCAACAGCATGTGCTGGGCCAGGATCGCCTGTCGCTGTCGGCGGTGCGCCAGCGCTTTGCCAATCCGCTGCCATGGCAGCCGGAACAGCGCCGCGAGTTGCTGCCCTGGCAGCAGCCCCCGCGTGACGCCGCCGTGCTGCTCGGCCTGCAACCGTTGCAGCAAGCGCCGGACCAGCTGCGCGTGCTGCTGACGCAGCGTACCGAACATCTCAAGTCACACGCCGGACAGATCGCCTTTCCGGGTGGCAAGATCGATCCCGATGATGCCGATGCCGTGGCGGCTGCCTTGCGCGAGGCCGAGGAAGAGGTCGGCCTGCCGGTAGAAGGGGTGCAGGTGCTGGGCAAACTGCCGAGCTACATGACGGGTACCGGCTACCGTGTGACGCCGGTGGTCGGCATCCTGTCGCCGGATGTGAACCTGTTGCCGAACCCGAACGAGGTGGCCGAGGTGTTTACCGTGCCCTTGCCGTTCCTGATGGACCCGCGTCACCACCGCAAGCACCAATGGCAACCGGCGCCGGATCATCGCCGGGAATGGTTTTCCATGCCGTATCAGGAGGCTGATACCGGCATCGAGCGCTATATCTGGGGGGTAACGGCCGGCATTCTGCGTGATTTCTACCGTTTTCTGGCTGCCTGAGCGCAGCGGAGGCGGAACCATGCCTGCCTCGTTTTCTGAGACTGCCACATGTCCCTGATTTCCCTTCTGCTTGTCCTGCTGATCGAACAGTTCCAGCCACAGCCACAGCCACAGCCGCAGCCCCTGCGCCAGTCGCTGCTGCGGCGTTATCTTCCCCTGGTGGATCGCGTGGTGGCACATCTGCAGCCGGTCGGACAGCGCCAGGGCTGGCTGGCCTGGGCGATTGCCGTATTGCTGCCGGCTGCGCTGTCGGCGCTGCTGTATCACCTGCTTGATGCTGCGGGCTGGCTGCTGTCGCTGGCCTGGCTGGTGGCCGTGCTGCATGTCTGCCTGACCTACCGCTCGTTCAGCCAGCCGCTGGCACGCATCCGCGATGCGCTTGATACTGGGCAGGAGCAGCAGGCACGCCAGCTGCTGGCCGAATGGAAGCAGATCGATATCGGCAGCCTGCCGCGCCAGGACCTGTTGCGGCAGGCTTTGGAGCAGGGGACGCAGGATGCGCATCACCAGCTGCTGGGTGTGCTGTCCGCCTTCCTGATCGGCATGCTGCTGGGCCTGGGGCCGGCCGGAGCCGTGCTGTTCCGTGCTGCCGATGTCGTGGTGACGCACTGGCGGCAGCTGCCGGATCAGGATGATGCAGTGCAGCGCAGCTTGCTGGTTGATGTCGCGCGTCAAGCCTGGAACCGGATCAACTGGCTGCCGGCGCGGCTGACAGCGGCCAGCTTTGCCGTGGCTGGCAATTTCGAGCAGGCGCTGGACAACTGGCGTTTCCAGACCCAGGCTGCACCGGCCAGCCTGTCCGATACCGATACCGATGCCGATGTCCTGGTACAGGCTACGGCCATGGGCGCGATCGATCTGTCCTGGCCGTTGCCTGCTGCAACGGGTACGCCGCACCTGCCAGCTCCTCTGGAACCGCCTGGCACTGCCATGCCGTCCGTCCGTGTGGTGGAGCAGCCTGGCCTGTGTTCGCTGCAGACGCTGTCCGGCCTGATCCGCCGTGCACTCTGGATCTGGTGTCTGCTGCTGGCGTTGATCACGCTGACGCGCTGGGTCAGCTGAGCAGGATCTCAGTAGCGCACCTGCGACAGTTCCTCGAACAGCTCGGCGTACAGCTTGTGGCGTAGCGGGTGGATGCCGCCAGTGCTGACAGGCTGGTCCACCGCCGCCAGCACGCCGCAACCTGGTTCGTGCAGATGGGTGCAGTTGTAGAACTTGCACTGCGGCACATGCTGGCGCAGGTCCGGCATCCAGGAGGCCAGATCGGCTGGGGCAATATGGCGCAGGCCGAATTCCTGGAAGCCCGGTGAGTCGATCACGGCCGTGCCGCTGGCGCGATCCAGCCAGTACCAGCGCGTGTTGGTGGTGGTGTGGCGGCCGGAGTTGAGGGCCTGCGAAATTTCGCCGACCTGGGCGTTGGCATCGGGCAGCAACCAGTTGATCAGCGTGCTCTTGCCGGTGCCGGATGGGCCGAGTACCAGCGTCCTGCTGCCCTGCAGCCACTGCTGCAGCTGTGCCAAAGCCGGATCGTCGGCAGCGTGTTCCGTCAGCGATACGGCCAGCGTGTCGTACTGCATGGCGCGGTAAGGTTCCAGCCGCTCCCAGCCGCGGGCATGCGCTTCGGTCAGGTCGGCCTTGTTCAGCACGATGCGCGGGCGGATGCCGGCGGCATCGGCGGCGATCAGTGCGCGTGCCAGCAGCTTGTGCGAAAACTCCGGCTCGGCGGCAATCCAGATCAGCACCTGGTCGATATTGGCAGCAAAGGCCTTGGTGCGCATCTCGTCCTGGCGGTAGAACAGGTTGCGGCGCGGCTGGACCTGTTCGATGCTGCCTTCTTCGCCCTGACCGGGTGGCGGGGCGCTCCAGCGCACCTGGTCGCCCACGACAACGGTGTTCTTCTTGCCGCGCGGATGGCAGATGCGGCGGCTGCCGTCATCGCTTTCCACCACGCAATGGCGGCCATGGGCCGATACCACCAGCCCGTCCAGCAGGTCGGGGGTTGTGGCGGCGGGGGCAGGGCGGCGGGACTTTGCCATTCAGGCCATGCCCATGCGCGCCAGCCGGCTGCTGGCGGGCGGATGCGAATAGTAGAACTTGACGTAGACCGGATCCGGCGTGAGCGTCGAGGCATTGTCTTCGTACAGCTTGAGCAGGGCGGTGGCCAGGGGTTTGGCAGCGGTCTGCTGCACGGCGTAGGCATCGGCCTGGTATTCATCGCGGCGTGACAGCGAAGCCAGCAGCGGCGACAGGAAGAACACGAACTGCGGCACCACCAGCAGGAACAGGATCAGCGCCAGCGCCGCGTTGGGCGACATCAGGTTGGGCATCACGCCCAGACCGGTGTAGAACCAGACCTGGTTGTAAAGCCAGCCCAGCAGGGCAAAACCGGCCAGGCTCAGGCCGAACATCAGCACCATGCGCTTGATGATGTGGCGGTGATGGAAGTGGCCCAGCTCGTGCGCCAGCACGGCTTCCACCTCGTCGGTATCCAGCTTGGACAGCAGGGTGTCGAAGAACACGACGCGCTTGGAGCTGCCCAGGCCGGTGAAATAGGCATTGGCATGGGCGCTGCGGCGGCTGCCATCCATCACGAACAGGCCCTTGGCCCGAAATCCGCAACGCTGCATCAGCGCCTGCACGCGTTCAGTCAGCTGGCTGTCCTGCAGCGGCTGGAACTTGTTGAACAACGGCGCGATCACGCTTGGGTAGAGCACCATCATCAGCAGGGCAAACGCCACCCAGACGCCCCAGGCCCAGAGCCACCACAGGCTGCCGGCGCGCTCCATCAGCCACAGGTAAAGTGCGGCCAGCGGCAGGCCGATGACGGCAGTCATCAGCGTGCTTTTGAACACATCGGCCCACCACAGGCCCTGTGTGCTCTTGTTGAAACCGAAGCGCTCTTCCAGGCGGAAGGTGGCGTACCAGCTCACCGGCAGTTCCAGCGCCCCGTTGATCAGGAAGAAGGCGGCGATCAGCGCCAACTGCTGCCAGAAGGGATGTTCGATCAGGTGGTGGATCTGGTAGTTGAGCGCAGCCAGGCCACCCAGCAGCGTCCAGCCGATCACGATGGCGGCGCTGTAGGTACCTTGCCACAGGTCCATCTGGTTGCGTGCCATGGTGTAGGCCGCGGCTTTCTCGTGCGCCTGCTGGCTGATGTAGGGGGCAAAGGCTGTCGGTACCTGATGCCGGTTCCAGGCCACATGCCGGATCTGGCGTGAAGCCAGCCAGTAGCGCAGCAGCAGGCTGCCGACCAGGGCCAGCACAAACAGCGTGGTGAACAGATTCAGGTAGGTAATATCAAAGGGGAGTGCATCCATGCAGCGTAAGTGTACCTGTCTGCGGGGGTTTGCGCAGGCCCGACAGGCCGGAGAAGGTGCCGGATGCGAGACAATACGGTCATGAGTGAAACCCTGAACCCCGCAGCCGAAGTGGCTGCCAATCCCGTGCTGGCCAAGCACGATGACAATCTGGTCTGGCTTGATTGTGAAATGACCGGCCTCGATCCCGAGAAGGAGCGCATCATCGAAATTGCCGTGATCGTGACCAGTCCCGATCTCGCGGTGCGTGTTCCCGGCCCGGTGCTGGTCATCCACCAGAGCCAGCAGTTGCTGGATGGCATGGATGCCTGGAACAAGGGCACACATGGCCGCAGCGGCCTGATCGACAAGGTCAAGGCCAGCAGCACCACCGAAGCGGATGCCGAAGAGCAGATCCTGGCCTTTTTGCGCAAGTACGTGAGCAAGGGCAAGTCGCCCATGTGCGGCAACACCATCGGCCAGGACCGTCGTTTTCTGGTCAAGGCGATGCCCAAGCTGGAAGCCTATTTCCACTACCGCAATCTGGACGTGAGTACGCTCAAGGAACTGGCGCGTCGCTGGCGTCCGGAACTGCACGCACAATTCAAAAAGCACCAGAAGCATACCGCGCTGGCCGATGTCGAGGAGTCCATCGACGAGCTGGTCTATTACCGCGAACACTTTCTGCGCATGCCGGAAGCGGTAGCGGCTGAGCAGGCCTGAGATGCCGAAACGCAAGCCGGTGATTGGCCTGGCGCTGGGCAGCGGTTCGGCACGTGGCTGGGCGCATGTAGGGGTGCTGCGCACCTTGCTGGAAGCCGGTATCCGTCCGGATATCGTTTGCGGCTCCTCTGTCGGGGCCATCGTCGGTGCCGCCTATGCCACCGGCAAGCTGGACAGTTTCGAGGCCTGGATCCGTGGCCTGCGCATGCGCGATGTGATCTCGCTGATGGATTTTCGACTGGCCGGCGGCATGCTCAAGGGCGAAAAGCTGGTCAGCTTCTTCCGCCACCATTTCGAGGACTGCCAGATCGAGGATCTGCCGCTGCCGTTTGCTGCAGTCGCCACGGCACTGCATGGCGGCAACGAGTTGTGGTTGCGCGAAGGCTCACTGGTGGATGCGGTGCGTGCCTCTATCGCCTTGCCAGGCCTGTTCACTCCGGTCATGGTGCAGGATCGACTACTGGTTGATGGCGGTCTGGTCAATCCGGTGCCGGTCACGCTGGCACGCGCCATGGGGGCGGATATCGTGATCGCGGTTGACCTGAACCATGACATCCTGCAGCGTCATCTGCAGGAGCCCGACGAGCCGGTACAGCGTTCGCCCTGGCTGCAGTCGATCCAGAACACGCTCGGCAGCTGGCTGCCCGATAGCGTGACCGATGCCGTCAGCTCGCCGCTGCCTTCCATGCTCGAGGTGCTGGCCACCAGCATCAACATCATGCAGCAGCGCATCACGCGCAGCCGCATGGCGGGTGATCCGCCCGACATGGTGATTGCGCCCAGGCTGGCGCATCTGTCACTGATGGATTTTCACCGGGCGCAGGAGGCCATCGATATCGGCCGCCAGGCCACCGAATTCCTGTTGCCGGTCATGCAGCCCTGGGTGAATGCGCCACCGCCCGAGCCGGCCCGTGATCTGCCGGCTCGACTGCCTGGCGCATCGAATGTGCTGGCGGATGTACCGCCCGTCGTCCACAAGCCCTGATCAGTCCTGCTGCGCGGGCGGCAGGATATCGAGTGCGGTTTTCTGCTGCAGCAGGGCGCGGACGCGCGCCACATCGCCGGCGGCGGCGGCCTGCTGTGCCTGGCGGTCCAGCTCGTCGGCGTGCAGCCAGGTGACAGCAGAACGCAATTCTGCCAGCGCATCGTCCTGGCTGGGCTGCAGTCCCAGGGCCTGGTAGTTCTGCACCAGCTGCAGGGCCACATCGCCCCAGGCGACCTGCGGCAGGCTTTCCTGCAGCGTGCCCCAGGCTAGCGCGCCATGTTCCTGGTACTGGCTGTCGATCCAGCCGAACAGCGGACCGTGCGGTACCGGCAGCGCGCACAGCAGGCCTTGTAGCGCCGGTGGCAAGCGGCCCCAGAACGGCATGTGCAGCAACAGCAGGCGCAGCGCGTGGTCGGCGCGGCTGGTGGGCGGGCTGCGACGGCCCTGGGGCACGGGTGCTGGCGAAGCCGCATTTTTCCATGCCTGTCTTGCGCGTTGCGGACGCTGGCTGGAGGCCGGTCGCCATTCCGCTGCTGACGAGGCCGCATGGCCTGCTGCGTTGGTCGGCTGCCGGGGCGCAGACGTGGTCTGGGGAATCGATCCGCCCTGGGTTTGCCAGACATGCTGCAGGTCGGCGGCCGTCAGCTGCGCCTGTGCTGCCAGTTCGGCCAGCAACTGTGCCTTGAGCGCGCCATCGGGCAGGGCCTGCCAGAGCGGACGCGCCTGACTGCTCATGCGGGCGCGGCCTTCGGCGGTGCCCAGATCGCAGTCTTCGGATGCCGCCTGGACCAGGAACTGGCTCAGTGGCAGCGCCTGCTGCACCTGGACACTGAAGGCTTCCGGACCGTTGGCACGGATAAAGCTGTCCGGATCATGCTCGGGCGGCAGGAACAGGAATTTCACGCTGCGGGTATCGGTGGCATAGGGCAGGGCGGCGACCAGCGCCTTGTGCGCAGCGCGCTGACCGGCCTGGTCGCCATCAAAGCTGAACACGATCTGGTCGGTATAGCGGAACAGCTTGTGCACATGCTCGGGCGTACAGGCCGTGCCCAGCGTGGCCACGGCGTTGGCAAAGCCGAGCTGGGCCAGCGCCACCACGTCCATGTAGCCCTCGGTCACCAATGCATAACCGTGGCTGCGCAGCGCCTCGCGTGCCTCGAACAGGCCGTACAGCTCGCGTCCCTTGCTGAACACCGGGGTTTCCGGCGAGTTCAGGTACTTGGGCTTGTCGTCTCCCAGCACGCGACCGCCAAAGCCGATGCATTCGCCCTTCACATTGCGAATCGGAAACATGATGCGGTGGCGAAAGCGGTCGTAGCGCCGGTCCTGCGTGCTGTCTCCGGCCTGGTCGGCCTGGCGGATCACCAGGCCAGCCTCTTCCAGCAGCGGATCGGTGTATTCGGGAAACACGCTGGTCAGATGGTGCCAGCCAGCCGGCGCATAGCCCATGCCGAAACGCAGCGCGATGCGACCGGTCAGGCCACGCTGCTTGAGGTAGTCGATGGCGACGGGCGCATGCTTGAGCTGCTTGCGGTAATCGATGGCAGCGCGTTCCAGGACATCGGTCAGCGTGGCCTGTTTCTGCTTCCGTTCTTCCTGCTGGGCGCGCTGCTGCGGGCTGATGTTTTCTTCCGGTACCTGCAGACCGTGCTGCTGGGCCAGATCCTGCACCGCCTCGACAAAACTCATGCCGTTGTGTTCCATCAGGAAGCGGATCGCATCGCCATTCTTGCCGCAACCAAAGCAGTGGTAGAACTGCTTGGTCGGACTGACCGTGAAGGAGGGCGATTTCTCCGAGTGGAAGGGGCACAAGCCGGAGAAGTTGGCGCCGGTTTTCTTCAGCTGGACGTAGCGACCCACCACCTCGACGACGTCGACGCGTTGCAACAGATCCTGGATGAAACCCTGCGGTATGGCCATGCAGGGATTGTAGGCGCTGGGCTGCTCAGCCGGCGGCCCGCAGGCCGTTGGCGAAGTGGGTGCGCATGGCAGCACTGGCGGCGGTAGCATCACGCGCCAGCAGCGCTGCCAGAATGGCCGCGTGCTCATCGAGCGACTGCTGCACACGGCCGGTCTTGAACAGCGAGTGGTGGCGTCCGAGCTGCATCACGCCGCGCAGGTCGTTCACGATCTGCATGCGCCAGTGGTTGCGGCTGATGTCCAGCATGCGGCCATGGAACTGCTGGTTGATGGCAAAAAAGCGGTCAATCAGCAGACTGTCGTTCGGGCTGGCGGCCAGCAAGCCGGCCTGCAGCTGCAGCTGCGTGTGCAGGCCGGACAGCTCCTGCAGCTCCTCGTCAGCGGCATGCAGTGCCACATCGGCAGCGGCATCGGCTTCGAGCAGGGCCAGCAGGTGGTAGATTTCGCGCACCTCGTTTTCCGGCACTTCGGTGACATAGGCACCGCGTCGCACCCGGATCGTGACCAGGCCTTCAGCCGCCAGCACCTTGATCGCCTCGCGCATCGGCGTGCGGCTGATGCCCATTTCCTCGGCCAGCTTCTGCTCGTCGATCCAGCTGCCGGGCGGCAGTCCGCGCTGCAGGATGCGCAGGCGCAGATTGTCGGCTACATCCATGTACAGCGGACGGGCGGCTGCGAGTCCGCCGGATGGCTGTCTGGTCGAATAGGAGGATGCAAGTGCCATGGCCCGGGCCCGAACGTAAAAAAAGGGTCACAATGCGCGCATCTTACCTGCTTTGCATTCATAATTACAGTATTGCCAAATGCAACTGCTGGCAACCGATGCCTGCATGCCGGACATCTGGCAGACAGGTCCAACCTTGTTTTTTTTGCTATAACAGGGCAGGGTCCAACAGCTCGTCGAACCGCGTCACTTGGCGCGGCTTCGGCGCTTCTGCTGTAGTGGCATCTGCTCATCACCACAGAGGGACTGCAATCCATGGCAAATTCCGACAACAAGCTGAACACCGAGTTCAACCCCAGCACAATGGAAGACTGGCTGAAGGCGGCTGCCAAATCCGCCCCGGGCGGTGATGTGCAGGCCCTCGACTGGATCACGCCTGACGGCATCAGGGTCAAGCCGCTGTACACCGCAGCCGATACCGCCAGCCTGCCGTACGCCAACACGCTGCCGGGCCTGGAGCCTTTCCTGCGTGGTCCGCAGGCCACCATGTATGCCGTGCGTCCCTGGACCATCCGCCAGTACGCCGGTTTTTCCACCGCCGAAGAATCCAACGCGTTCTACCGCAAGGCCCTGGCGGCCGGTGGTCAGGGCGTGTCGGTGGCCTTTGACCTGGCCACCCACCGAGGCTACGACTCCGACCATCCGCGCGTGACCGGTGACGTCGGCAAGGCCGGCGTGGCCATCGACAGCGTCGAGGACATGAAGATCCTGTTCGACGGCATCCCGCTCGACAAGGTGTCCGTTTCCATGACCATGAACGGCGCCGTGCTGCCGGTGCTGGCAGGTTACGTGATTGCGGCAGAAGAGCAGGGCGTGTCCCAGGACAAGCTCAGCGGCACCATCCAGAACGACATCCTCAAGGAGTTCATGGTCCGCAATACCTATATCTATCCGCCGCAGCCGTCCATGCGCATCATCGGCGACATCATCGAGTACACGAGCCAGAACATGCCCAAGTTCAACTCGATCTCGATCTCCGGCTACCACATGCAGGAAGCCGGTGCCAACCAGGCGCTGGAGCTGGCCTTCACGCTGGCCGACGGCAAGGAATACGTCAAGACCGCCCTGGCCAAGGGCATGGACGTGGACGCCTTCGCCGGCCGCCTGTCCTTCTTCTGGGCCATCGGCATGAACTTCTACCTGGAAATTGCCAAGATGCGTGCCGCCCGCCTGCTGTGGTGCCGCATCATGAAGGAGTTCGAGCCCAGGAACCCCAAGTCCCTGATGCTGCGCACGCACTGCCAGACTTCCGGCTGGTCGCTCACCGAGCAGGATCCGTACAACAACGTGGTGCGTACCACTATCGAGGCCATGGCAGCCGTGTTCGGCGGCACCCAGTCGCTGCACACCAACGCGCTGGATGAGGCGATCGCGCTGCCGACCGAATTCTCGGCCCGCATTGCGCGCAACACGCAGCTGATCATCCAGGAAGAAACCCACATCACCAACGTGATCGACCCCTGGGCCGGTTCCTACATGATGGAAAAGCTGACCCAGGAAATGGCCGATGCCGCCTGGAAGATCATCGAGGAAGTGGACGCCATGGGCGGCATGACCAAGGCCGTGGACAGCGGCTGGGCCAAGCTCAAGATCGAGGCAGCCGCGGCCGAGAAGCAGGCCCGCATCGATTCCGGCAAGGATGTCATCGTTGGCGTCAACAAGTACAAGCTGGCCAAGGAAGACCCGGTCGAGATCCTGGAAGTGGACAACGTCAAGGTGCGCGAATCGCAGATTGCCCGCATCAACCAGATCAAGGCCAAGCGCGACAACGCTGCCGTGCAGGCGGCGCTGGATGCCCTGACTGCTGCTGCCGAATCCGGCGAAGGCAACCTGCTGGACCTGGCCATCAAGGCATCGCGTCTGCGTGCCACCGGTGGCGAGATTTCCGACGCGCTTGAAAAAGCATTTGGCCGCCATCGTGCGGATACGCAAAAGGTGACTGGTGTGTACGCTGCTGCTTATGACTCGGCCGAAGGCTGGGAAAAACTCAAGGAAGAAATCAGCCAGTTCGCCGAACAGCAGGGTCGCCGCCCGCGCGTGATGGTGGCCAAGCTGGGCCAGGACGGTCACGACCGCGGTGCCAAGGTGGTATCCACCGCCTTCGCCGACCTGGGCTTTGACGTCGACATCGGCCCGTTGTTCCAGACCCCCGAAGAATGCGCCCGCCAGGCTGTCGAGAACGACGTGCACGCGATCGGCATTTCCACGCTGGCGGCCGGCCACAAGACGCTGGTGCCGGCCATCGTCAAGGAGCTGAAGGCACAGGGTGCCGACGACATCGTGGTGTTTGTGGGCGGCGTGATTCCGCGTCAGGACTACGACTTCCTGTACGAAGCCGGTGTCAAGGGCATCTATGGTCCGGGTACGCCGATTCCGGTCAGCGCCAAGGACGTGCTGGAACAGATCAAGGCAAGCCTGTCCTGATCCATGTTGCCAGCAGTTCCCGACATCCAGCAAGCCATTCTGCACGGTGACGCGTCGCGTCGCCGTCGTGGCATTGCCAAGGCCATCACGCTGCTCGAATCCACCCGCGCCGATCACCGTGCGCTGGCCGATGAGTTGCTGACGGCCCTGTTGCCGCATACCGGCAAGGCGCTGCGCCTGGGCCTGAGTGGCGTGCCGGGCGTGGGCAAGTCGACCTTTGTCGAGACGCTCGGCCTGCACCTGACCGGGCGCGGGCTCAAGGTGGCCGTGCTGGCCATCGATCCGTCCTCCAGCGTTTCCGGCGGCTCCATCCTGGGTGACAAGACCCGCATGGAGCGCCTGAGCCGCGAACCCAATGCCTATATCCGCCCAAGCCCGAGCAGCTGCAACCTGGGAGGTGTCGCCGAGAAGACGCGCGAAGCCATGCTGGTGTGCGAGGCGGCCGGCTATGATGTGGTCATCATCGAGACCGTTGGTGTCGGCCAGTCCGAAACCGCCGTGCATGACATGGCCGACATGTTCGTGCTGCTGCAGTTGCCCAACGCCGGTGACGATCTGCAGGCGATCAAGAAGGGCGTGATGGAGATGGCCGATCTGGTCGTGATCAACAAGGCCGATATCGATCCGGTGGCAGCCACGCGTGCCCAGGCCCAGATTACTTCCAGCCTGCGCCTGCTCGGCTTCCATGGCCGCCATGACGACAGCGCTGCCCCGCAGTGGCAACCGCGCGTGCTGCAGATCAGTGCGCTGGAAGGCACCGGCGTGGAAGATTTCTGGGCTGCCGTCGAGGAATTCCGCAACATCAATACCGGCAATGGCAAGCTGGCGCAGCGTCGTCAGCAGCAGTCGCAGGCCTGGATGTGGGAACGCATCGATGCCGGCCTGAAGGATGCCTTCCGCACCCACGCTGGCGTGTCCGGACAATTGCCGGAGTTGACGCAGCGTGTCCAGCAGGGCACCTTGGCCGCATCGACCGCAGCGCGTCAGCTGCTGCAGCTGTTCCAGTCTGCAGTGCAACCCTGAATCGTCACGGGTTTTCCGTTTTGTACCTGTTTCAATCTTTCAATTTCAAACCAAAGGATCCGAGATGAAGGAAATTCTTGACCAACTTGAACAGAAGCGCGAAGCCGCCCGACTGGGTGGCGGCCAGCGTCGTATCGATGCGCAGCACGGCAAGGGCAAGCTCACGGCGCGTGAGCGTATCGAGGTCCTGCTCGACGCCGGTACGTTCGAGGAATGGGACATGTTCGTGGAGCACCGCTGCACCGACTTCGGCATGGAACAAAGCCACATTCCGGGCGATGGCGTGGTGATCGGCTACGGCACCATCAACAACCGCCTGGTGTTCGTGTTCAGCCAGGACTTCACCGTCTTCGGTGGTGCCCTGTCCGAAGCCCACGCAGAAAAGATCTGCAAGCTGATGGACCAGGCGATGAAGGTCGGCGCGCCGGTGATCGGCCTGAACGATTCCGGCGGCGCGCGCATCCAGGAAGGCGTGGCCTCCCTGGCTGGCTACGCCGAGGTGTTCCAGCGCAACGTGATGGCGTCCGGCGTGGTGCCGCAGATCTCCATGATCATGGGCCCCTGTGCCGGTGGTGCCGTCTACTCTCCGGCCATGACCGACTTCATCTTCATGGTCAAGGACAGCTCCTACATGTTCGTGACCGGCCCGGAAGTGGTGAAGACCGTGACGCACGAATCCGTGACGGCAGAAGAGCTGGGCGGTGCCATTACCCACACCAGCCGCAGCGGTGTGGCCGATCTGGCCTTCGAGAACGACGTGGAAGCGCTGCTGATGCTGCGTCGCCTGTACAACTACATCCCGTCCAACAACCGCGAAAAGGCACCGTACCGCCCGACGCTGGATCCGGTCGATCGTGCCGACCTGAGCCTGGACACGCTGGTGCCGGACAACCCGAACAAGCCTTACGACATGAAGGAGTTGATCGTCAAGACCGTGGACGATGGCGAATTCTTCGAGCTGCAGCCTGACTATGCCGCCAACATCGTGATCGGTTTTGCCCGCATGGACGGCAACGTGGTCGGTATCGTGGCCAACCAGCCGCTGGTGCTGGCCGGCTGCCTGGACATCAAGTCCTCCATCAAGGCAGCCCGTTTCGTGCGCTTTTGCGATGCCTTCAACATCCCGGTGGTCACCTTCGTGGACGTGCCTGGTTTCATGCCCGGTACCAGCCAGGAATACGGCGGCATCATCAAGCATGGTGCCAAGCTGCTGTACGCCTACGCCGAGTGCACGGTGCCGAAGATCACCATCATCACGCGCAAGGCCTACGGCGGTGCGTATGACGTGATGAGCTCCAAGCACCTGCGTGGTGACGTCAACCTGGCCTGGCCGAATGCCGAAATCGCGGTGATGGGTGCCAAGGGCGCGGTGGAGATCATCTTCCGTGAAGACAAGAATGATCCGGAAAAGCTGGCTGCCCGCGAAGCCGAATACAAGTCCCGTTTCGCCAACCCGTTCGTGGCCGGTGCCCGTGGCTTCATCGACGACGTGATCCAGCCGCACGAGACGCGCAAGCGCATCTGCCGCAGCCTGGCCATGCTGAAGGACAAGAAGCTGGAAAACCCGTGGCGCAAGCACGGCAACATCCCGCTGTAATCCGCGTTCCTTTTCCACAAGCATCCAGACCAGAATACCGATTAGGAGAACCGTTTCATGTTCACCAAGATTTTGATTGCGAACCGCGGCGAAATCGCCTGCCGCGTGATCGCCACTGCCAAGAAAATGGGCATCCAGACCGTGGCGGTCTATTCCGACGCCGACAAGGACGCGCGCTTTGTGCAGCTGGCCGACGAGGCCGTGCGCCTGGGCCCGCCGCCTTCCCGCGAGTCCTACCTGCTGGGCGACAAGATCATCGAAGTGGCCAAGCAGACTGGCGCACAGGCGATCCATCCCGGCTACGGCTTCCTGAGCGAGAACGAGGAATTCTGCCGCAAGGTCGAGGAAAACGGCATTGCCTTCATTGGCCCCAAGCACCAGGCGATTGCCGCCATGGGCGACAAGATCGCTTCCAAGAAGCTGGCCAACGAAGCCAAGGTCAACACCATTCCCGGCTACAACGACCCGATCGATACACCCGAGCAGGCGGTGGAAATCGCCAAGGGCATCGGCTATCCGGTGATGATCAAGGCTTCCGCCGGCGGCGGTGGCAAGGGTCTGCGTGTGGCCTTCAACGACAAGGAAGCGCATGAAGGCTTTGCTTCCTGCCGCAACGAAGCCCGCAACAGCTTCGGCGACGACCGCGTCTTCATCGAGAAGTTCGTCGAGCAGCCGCGCCACATCGAGATCCAGGTACTGGGCGATGCGCACGGCAACGTGATCTACCTGAACGAGCGCGAGTGCTCGATCCAGCGTCGTCACCAGAAGGTGATCGAGGAAGCACCGTCTCCCTTCATCAGCGATGAAACCCGCAAGGCCATGGGCGAACAGGCCGTGGCCCTGGCCAAGGCGGTGAACTACCAGTCTGCCGGTACGGTGGAATTCGTGGTGGGCAAGAACCAGGACTTCTACTTCCTGGAAATGAACACCCGCCTGCAGGTGGAGCATCCGGTGACCGAGTGCATCACCGGTCTGGACCTGGTGGAGCAGATGATTCGCGTCGCCGCTGGCGAAAAGCTGACCCTCCAGCAGTCTGACGTGAAGAAGGAAGGCTGGGCGATCGAGTGCCGTATCAACGCCGAAGATCCGTTCCGCAACTTCCTGCCTTCCACCGGTCGTCTGGTGCGCTTCCAGCCGCCGGAGCAGAACCTGTTCCAGGGCGAAGCCAGCACCGATTACGGTGTGCGCGTCGACACCGGTGTGGTGGATGGTGGCGAAATTTCCATGTTCTACGACTCCATGATCGCCAAGCTGATCGTGCACGGCAAGGATCGCAACGACGCCATCGCGCGCATGCGTGAAGCCCTGAACGGTTTCGTGATCAAGGGCGTGCAGAGCAACATCCCGTTCCAGGCCGCGCTGCTGGCGCATCCCAAGTTCATCTCCGGTGATTTCAATACCGGCTTCATCGCCGAGAACTACGCCGATGGCTTCCGCGCCGAAGACGTGCCGCACAGCGATCCGTACTTCCTGATGGCCCTGGCAGCGCGCCTGAACATGTACTACCGCAACCGTGCACAGGATCTGCAGGGCAAGTTCTGGGAAGGCTACAAGCGCCTGCCCAAGCGCGAGTTCACCGTCTGCGCCCTGGGCAAGGAAGGCAACAACATCTATGTCAATGCCGAACTGAGCGCCACCGCACCGGGCGAATCCACCGTGGTGACGCTGCAGACGCCCGAAGGCGAGCGCCATTACGACATGCTGATCGACCAATTCCTGGGTGATGCCCGCATCACCGGTACCTGCAACGGCGAAGAGTTCACCGTGCAGATGGAACGTGGCCGCGCCAAGAATCCGCTGGCGATCCGCGTGATCCACAACGGCAGCCAGGTCGATGCCATCGTGATGCATCCGCGCACGGCCGAGCTGCACAAGCTGATGCCCTACAAGGCACCGCCGGACATGAGCAAGTTCGTGCTGTCCCCGATGCCGGGCCTGCTGACGCAGGTGGCCGTGGAGCCTGGCCAGAAGGTGCAGGCCGGCGAGCGCGTTGCCGTGATCGAGGCCATGAAGATGGAAAACATCCTGTTCGCTACGGCCGATGGCGTGGTGAAGGAAGTGCTGGCACAGCCGGGCGAGAGCCTGGCGGTCGATCAGGCCATCGTGGCGTTCGAGTAAGCTGCGCGGTAGTGACCGTGCACTGAACGCCGGACCGCCCATGTGCGAGCATGGGCGGTTTTTTTCCAGAAGGAGAGTGTGTTGTTGCAAGATGCCAGCCAGGCGCTGATCGTGATCGATGTCCAGTACGGCTTCATGCCAGGCGGTGGTTTGCCCGTGGCGGATGGCGATGCCGTGGTGCCGGTGATCAACCGCATCGCGCCGCTGTTTGCCAATGCCGTGTTGACGCAGGATTGGCACCCGGCCGACCATGTCTCGTTTGCGCGCAACCATGCAGGCATGCAGCCTTACCAGACGCTGACGCTGCCTTATGGCGAGCAGGTGCTGTGGCCGATGCACTGTGTGCAGGGTACGCCCGATGCCGCCTTGCACGCCGACCTGCAGGTGCCGCAAGCGCAACTCATCATCCGCAAGGGCTTTCACCGCGACGTGGACAGCTACTCGGCCTTTGTCGAGGCCGACCGCCAGACCACCACCGGGCTGGAGGCCTATCTGAAGGCGCGTGGTATCCGCTCGCTTTACCTGTGCGGGCTGGCCACCGATTACTGCGTGGCCTGGAGTGCGCTCGATGCACGGGCTGCGGGTTTCGAGGTCACGGTGGTCGAAGATGCCTGCCGTGGCATTGATCTGGAAGGTTCGCTGGCACGTGCCTGGGAGCAGATGGCTGCAGCTGGCGTGCAGCGTGTGCAGTCGGCCGAACTGCTGGCCACAGCCGCCTGAAGCCCATGACAAGCCATGTCCTGAAACTGGCCATTCATGCCACGCCGGGGGCCAAGCGTACCGAGGCGGCCGGCCTGCATGGCGATGCCTTGCGCGTGCGCCTGGGCGCCGCGCCGGTGGATGGCAAGGCCAACGAGGCCCTGATTGCCTGGGCAGCCAGCACGTTTGGCGTACCGAAAAAACAGGTCGAGCTGCTGCATGGGGCTGCCGGCAGACAAAAGGTGCTGGCCGTGCAGCTGGCCGATGCGGCCGCACTGGCTGCCGCGCAGGCACTGCTGCAACAGTTGCGTGGCGAGGCCGCGACATGAACGTACAGACCACCATGGCTTTCTGCCGAATCCACAGCGGCACCTGGAGTTGCCCATGCTGATCACCCGATTGCAACAGGAGCTGGCCGCGCTGGAGCAGGCCGGCCTGCGTCGTCGCCGCCGTGTCGTGACCGGGCCTTGCGGCCCGTTGCAGCAGCTGGCCGGCGCAGAGCAGCCCCGGCTGTCCTTCTGCAGCAACGACTATCTGGGCCTGGCCGGGCATCCGGCGCTGGCCGAGGCCCTGGCCGAAGGGGCGCAGCGCTGGGGCGTGGGCAGCGGTGCCTCGCATCTGGTCAGCGGTCACAGCCAGGTGCATGAAGATGTGGAGCAGGGCTTTGCACGCTGGCAGTCGGCCCACATTCCGCAAGCGGCGGGGCTGCTGTTCTGCAGCGGCTTCATGGCCAATATGGCGCTGATGACGGCGCTGGGTGATGGCCAGACCACGATTTTTTCCGACAAGCTCAACCATGCCTCGCTGATCGATGGCGCACGTCTGGCCGATGCCGACGTACGTCGCTACATGCATGGTGACCTGGCACAACTGGAACGGTTGCTGCAGCGCTGCAACACGCCGCAGCGCCTGATTGTTACCGATGCCGTGTTCAGCATGGACGGTGATCTGGCCGACCTGCCGGCGCTGCTGCGCATGGCCGAACAGTATGATGCCTGGCTGGTGGTGGACGATGCCCACGGGCTGGGCGTGCTGGGCGCGCACGGTCATGGCAGTCTGGAACATTTCGGCCTGCACAGCGAGCGCCTGGTCTGGATGGGCACGCTGGGCAAGGCCATGGGCGTGTCCGGCGCCGTGGTGGTGGCGCATGCCACCATCATCGACTGGCTGGTGCAGCGCGCACGTCCCTATATCTACACCACCGGCATGTCGCCGGCGCTGGCGCAGGCCTTGCTCGCTTCCATGGAACTGGTAGAGTCGCAAGAGGGCGCAGCACGTCGCCAGCACTTGCAGCAACTGATTGCGCGCTTGCGCGCAGGGTTGTCGGCCCTGGTGCAGCAACACCCGCACTGGAGCCTGCCCGATTCCGTCACGGCCATCCAGCCGCTGGTGGTGGGCAGCAACGAAGATGCCTTGCGTCTGTCGGCAACGCTGGAGCAGAGCGGCGTCTGGGTGCCAGCCATCCGCCCGCCCACCGTGCCGGCCGGCACGGCGCGGCTGCGCTTTACGCTCAGTGCCGCACACACACAGGCCCAGCTGGATCAGCTGCTGGCCGTACTGGATACGCTGGAGAAGATCACGTCATGAACGCACCGGAGACCCTCGTCCTCGCGGACGGACACGCAAGGGACAAGCCGCTGGCCAGTCCGTTGTCGCCGGATTTTGCCGACAACCCGTATGCCACTTATGCGCGCTGGCGTGCCGAAGGTCCGCTGTTGTGGAGCGATGCCTTTTTTGGCGGCGCCTGGCTGCTGACGCGCCATGCCGATGTCGAATCGGCGCTGCGCGATGTGCGCCTGTCGGCGCAGCGTACCGGCGGCTGGGTGATGGATGTGGCCGAAGGCGATCGCGCCGGCCTCACGCCGTTCCAGCGCCTGTTCACGCGTGCCTTGCTGTTTCTGGACGCCCCCGAACATACGCGCCTGCGCCAGGTGCTGATGCCGGCATTCCGGCCGCAGCGCCTGCAGGCCCTGCAGCCGGAGATCGAACAGTTTGCTGCCGAACTGGTGCAGGGCATCGCTCCCGGCGAAGACTTCGATTTCATGGAGCGCATCGCGCGCCCGCTGCCGGTGCGCGTGATTGCGCGCCTGATGGGTGTCGACCTGTCGCTGGAAACCGATTTCATGCGCTGGGCCGATGACATCGCCGCCTTTATCGGTGCCGTGCGCCCGAGCCCGGAGCAGACGCGCCTGGCACAGCGCAGCACGCTGGAGATGGCTGACTATTTCGAGCGCGACCTGCTGCCGCGCCGTCGCCGCGATCCGCAGGATGATCTGGTCACCGAGCTGGTGCAGGCGCGTGACGATGGTCGTATCAGCTCCGATGCCGAGTTGCTGGCGCAGTGCGCCATGTTGCTGTTTGCCGGTTACGAGACCACGCGCAACCTGCTCGGCAATGGCATGCTAGTGCTGATGCAGCATCGCGCGCAGTGGGAGTTGCTGTGCCGCCAGCCGGAGCTGGTGCCGGGATCGATCCGTGAGCTGCTGCGTTTTGACAGCCCGGTGCAATGGACCGGCCGCCGCGTGGCGCGCAGCTTGACGCTGCATGGCCAGCCGCTGCGCCGTGGCGAACTGGTGCTGCCGATGATTGGCTGCGCCAACCACGATCCAGACCGCCATGCCGATCCGGAAACGCTGGATGTGCAGCGCGACAACCCCGGTGCGCTGTCGTTTGGCAGCGGCCCGCATGTCTGCATTGGCGCCGCCCTGACCCAGCTGGAGGCGCAAACGCTGTTTGCGCAACTGGTGTTGCGGCTACCAGGCCTGCAACTGGCCGGAGCCGTGGAACGCAACGGCAATCCGGTTTATCGTGGCATTTTGCGCCTGCCGATGCGGGCTGCGACCTGACTCGTCTTCCCTCATTTTCAACTGCATACAGAACCAACCAAGGAGAATCGCATGACTGAAACCGTTATCGCCAAAGGCAGCCCGCGTCCGTTCAAGGTGCTGGGCATCCAGCAGATCGCCATTGGCGGCCCGAGCAAGGAGCGCCTGCAGACCCTGTGGGTCGACATGTTCGGCCTGGAAAAGACCGGCACCTTCCAGAGTGAGCGCGAAAACGTGGACGAAGACATCTGCGCCATCGGCAGCGGCCCGTTCAAGGTCGAGGTGGATCTGATGCAGCCGATGGACCCCGAGAAAAAGCCGGCGGTGCACACCACGCCGCTCAACCACATCGGCCTGTGGATCGATGATCTGCCGCTGGCCGTGGAATGGCTGACGGCACAGGGCGTGCGTTTTGCCCCGGGCGGCATCCGCAAGGGCGCTGCCGGTTTCGACATCACCTTCATTCACCCCAAGGGCAATGACGAGCTGCCGATTGGGGGCGAGGGCGTGCTGATCGAATTGGTACAGGCACCGCAGGAAGTGATCGACGCCTTTGCCAAACTGGCGGGCCAGTAAGTCATGCGTCATGCCTGCCGTGCGACGGCAGGCAGCTGATAGCAGACAGGCGACCGGGCTAACGGTCGCCTGTTGTCGTTTGGGGCAGGGCGTTCAGTCCTGGCGGCGTGCGCGCGCCTTGGCCAGTGCGGCTTCGATGATGGCGCGTTTCTTGTCGAGCACGGCGGGATCGGTGTACAGGCTCTGCTCCTGCAGGTGTTCCAGCTTGTGCTGAGCCTTGGCTTCAAGCCGGGCGGCCTGGTCGCGCTCGGCGCGCTGCTGCTGGAACTGGTGAAAGGTGTAGCGCTGCAGGGCCTGCGCTGCCAGTGCAGGTGACCAGGCATTCCAGCCGGTACGTTCGCCACTGATAGGCTCCATGGCGATGCAGTCCACCGGACAGGCGATGGCGCACAGGTCGCAGCCGGTACACAACGCTTCCACCACGGTATGCATGCGCTTGTTGCTGCCCAGAATCGCATCGGTCGGGCAGGCCTTGATGCACAGCGTGCAGCCGATGCACCAGGCTTCGTCGATCACGGCCACTGTCATCGGGCCTTCCTGGCCAAATTCGGGATTCAGCGTGGCAGGCACATGGGCAGGCTCCAGGGCGATGACTGCTGCAATCCTGTGCATGCCCTCTGTTCCACCGGGCGGGCACTGGTCGATACCGGCTGCACCCGTTGCGATCGCTTCGGCATAGCCGGCGCAATCCGGGTAGCCGCAGCGCTGGCATTGCGTCTGCGGCAGGATGCGGTGGATGGCCTCGGCACGGGTATCGTGCAGGGCCGGAGGAGTGACAGCAAGATTCCGGGAAGTCATGGCAGCGTGAACACGGGGGCAGAAACAGCACAGCCCGGCAGGGCCGGGCTGGCGTGTCAGTCTGCAGTATAGGTGATCAGGACTGCTTGGGGGCGCTGGCGCTCTGGGCTGCGTTTGGCTGCCCCTCTGTTTCCGGGGTGCGCCAGGCGGTAGCCGGGCGGCTGGCTTCGGCTTCCGGCTGGGCGGGTGCCGCAGTTGGTGTTGCGGTTTCGGCCTTGGCAGGAGCCGCAGCCGGTGCCGGAGCAGCTGTTGCTGCTACGGTGGCAGGCTTGGCGGCTACTGCTGCGGCAGGCACGCTGGTGGCCTTCGGGGCAACGTCCGGCTTGCTTTCGACCGCTGGCTTGTTGGTGGCGGTGGCAGCGGGCTTGCTTGCGGCCTTGGGGGCAGCGGCAGGCTTGGCAGCCGCGGCGGGTTTTGCGGCAGCAGCCTTGCTGGTACTGGTCGTCTTGCGCGCGGTAGCCGGCTTGGCGCGGCTGGCGGCCGGCTTGCGGGCAGCCGGAGCGGCCTTCACGGCGCTGTCGGCAGCGACAGTGGCCGCTGCCTTGGCTGCGACAGGTTTGTCTTCCACCGGCTGGTAGTTGGTTCCCAGCTGCAGCTGTTCGTACAGGTCTTCGCGGTTTTCCAGTGCTTCCATCAGGGCCTGGGACGCGGCACGGCGCTTGGTGGTGACGATGCCGGTGTGGTGATTGGCGATGAAGTCGCGCAGGATCGGGTAGACCACTTCGCGCCAGCGGCGGCCGCTGAAGATACCGTAGTGACCGGCACCCATGACTTCGTAGTACTGCTTTTCGCTGTCGGGCACGCTGCTGCACAGGTCCAGCGAGGCCTGGGTCTGACCCAGACCGGCAATGTCGTCCAGCTCGCCTTCAATGGCCAGCACGGCCGTCTTGGTAATGTCTTGCGGGCGCACCAGCTCGGGCTTGCCTTCGGGGTTGCGGACTTCCCAGGTGCCGTTGGGCAGGGAGTAGTCCTGGAACACGGTCTTGATGGTGTCCAGATAGAACTCGGCATCCATGTCGAGTACGGCGTTGTACTCGTCGTAGAACTTGCGGTGGGAATCCGTGCTGCCACCGTCACCACGCACCAGATCCTTGAAGTAGTCGTAGTAGCTGGTGGCGTGGCGGTTGGGGTTCATGGCCACGAAACCGGCATACTGCAGGAAACCGGGGTAGACGCGGCGACCGGCACCGGGGTAGTTGTTCGGCACGCGGTGGATCACATTGGTCTCGAACCATTGCAGGCTGCGCTTCACGGCCAGATCGTTGACGGCGGTGGGCGACCTGGAGGCATCGATCGGGCCGCCCATCATGGTCATGGAAGCCGGTGTCTGCTCGCCGCGCGAGGCCATCAGGGAGACGGCCGCCATCACCGGAACGGTCGGCTGGCAGACGCTGACCACATGCACTTCGCCGTTGTTTTCCTGCAGGTAGCGGATGAACTCCTGCACGTAGTTGACGTAGTCGTCGAGGCTGAAAGTGCCTTCGGACAGCGGTACTTCACGCGCATTTTTCCAGTCGGTGATGTAGACCTTGTGGTCACGCAGCAGGGTGCGCACGGTGTCGCGCAGCAGCGTCGAGTAATGGCCGGACAGCGGGGCCACCACCAGCACGACCGGCGAGCGCAGCAGGGTTTCCAGTGTCTTGGTGTCGTCGGCATAGCGCTTGAAACGCAGCAGGTTGCAGAACGGCTTGCTGATTTCGACGCGTTCGTGGATGGTGACGCTGACGCCATCGACCGGCACCGAAGTGATGCCGAACTCGGGCTTTTCGTAATCCTTTGCCAGACGGTGCAGCAGGTTGTAGCCGGCTGCCATGCGGTTGGCCATGGGCGCGTGGCTCATGGGAGCCAGCGGATTGGTGAACAGACGCGATGCCACGAGCGCGAGCTCGGCAAACGGTTCCATCAGCGTGCGCTGGGCTTCGTAAATCTGGTAGAGCATGATGATTCCCTGTTTCTTTTTGCTGCGGTGCAACAATCTTAGCAGTTTATGGTGACTGCTTCAACGAACAAACGGTCGTTCTAAATATCGACAACAAGCCATTTTGCGCCTGTCATAACCCATGGAGATAAGGATATTCCCTAGAGAAGACGGCTCCATGACGGCAGGCGGCGGGATGGGCAGCCTGCTGCATGCCTGTTGCGTGCATGCAAAAAAGCCACTCGGAGAGAGTGGCTTTTCGGGATGATGCGGCGATCAGATCACCTGGGCGATGCTTTTGCAGACATGGGCGATGTTCTGGCTGTTGAGCGCCGCCACGCACATGCGACCGGTATCGGTGCCGTAGACACCAAACTCGTTGCGCAGACGCACCATCTGGTCCTTGTTCAGGCCGGAGTAGCTGAACATGCCAACCTGGGTGGTGATGAAGGACATGTCCTGCTGCACGCCGGCAGCCTTCAGGCCGTCCACCAGCGCCTGGCGCATCTGCTTGATGCGCACGCGCATTTCGCCCAGTTCCTTTTCCCACAGGGCGCGCAATTCGGGATCATTCAGCACGATGGCGACCACGCTGCCGCCATGCGTGGGCGGGTTGCTGTAGTTGGTGCGGATCACGATCTTGAGTTGGCTCATGACGCGGGCGGCTTCTTCCTTGTTGGCGCTGACCACGCTCAGGGCACCGACGCGCTCACCGTACAGGCTGAAGCTCTTGCTGAAGGAGGTGGAGACAAAGAATTGCAGACCGGCTGCCACGAACTTGCCGATCACGGCGCCATCTTCGGCGATGCCGGCACCAAAACCCTGGTAGGCCATGTCCAGAAAGGCCACCAGGCCTTTTGCCTTGACCACTTCGACCACCTGATCCCACTGTTCGGCTGTCAGATCGTAGCCGGTGGGGTTGTGGCAGCAGGCGTGCAGCACCACGATGGTGCCGGCGGGTGCCGCATTCAGGCTGGCCAGCATGCCGTCGAAGTGGATGCCGCGCTTGTCGGCATCGTAGTAGGCGTAGGTGCCGACCTGGAAGCCGGCGTTGGTGAACAGGGCGCGGTGGTTTTCCCAGCTCGGGTCGCTGATCAGCACCTGCGCATCGGGGCTGATCTTCTTGAGAAAGTCGGCACCGATCTTCAGGCCGCCGGTACCCCCCAGCGCTTGCACGGTGGAGACGCGATCGCTTTGCACGACTTCGCTGTCGGCACCAAAGACCAGACCCTTGACGGCGCTGTCATAGGCCGCCAGACCGTCGATCGGCAGGTAGCCTCGTGCGGCCTTTTTTTCCATCAGGCGCTGTTCGGCGATCTGCACGCACTGCAGCAGCGGCAGCTTGCCGTTGTCGTCAAAGTACACGCCCACGCCCAGGTTGGTTTTGCTGGGATTGGTGTCGGCGGCAAATTGTTCGTTCAGGCCCAGGATCGGATCGCGCGGGGCCATTTCGACGGCGGAAAAAAGGGACATGGTTTACCTCTGGTGGATGATAGGTGCCCGTGGTGTGTGGGCGAATCGGGTGTGCAGGGCAGGCCGTTTCAGCCTGCGGCAGACACAACATTACATTGTAGGGCGTGGCGACTGCATGGGAATGAATTTCTTTGTGTCACCAGTGCCGGGCAGACATGCTTTACATTGCGGATTTCGCCCCCATGTGAAGCCCCATGCCTGTTACTCCCAAACCCGATCTGCCCGTCGCCAATACGGCACCAGCGCCCCAGGGCAGCTTTGTGTCCTATCCCGGTTCCCCGTTCCAGCTGTTCCAGCCGTATCCGCCGGCAGGTGACCAGCCCACGGCGATTGCCGGTCTGGTGGACGGGATACGGGATGGCGAGGCCTACCAGACGCTGCTGGGCGTGACCGGTTCCGGCAAGACCTACACCATGGCCAACGTGATTGCCCGGCTCGGGCGGCCGGCCATCATCTTTGCGCCGAACAAGACCCTGGCGGCGCAGCTGTACAGCGAATTCCGCGAGTTTTTCCCGAAGAACGCGGTCGAGTATTTCGTCAGCTACTACGACTACTACCAGCCCGAGGCCTATGTGCCGCAGCGTGACCTGTTCATCGAGAAGGACAGCGCCATCAACGAGCATATCGAACAGATGCGACTCAGCTGCACCAAGAGCCTGCTGGAACGGCGTGATGTGGTCATCGTGGCCACGGTATCGGCCATTTACGGTATCGGCAAGCCGGAAAGCTACCACCGCATGATCATGACGCTGCGCGAGGGCGATACCTACAGCCAGCGCGAGGTGATTGCACAACTGGTACGCATGCAATACACGCGCAACGAGATGGAATTCACGCGTGGCAAATTCCGGGTACGCGGCGACACCATCGATGTGTTTCCGGCGGAGCACAGCGAGCTGGCATTGCGCATCGAGCTGTTCGATGACGAGATCGAGACGCTGCAGCTGTTCGATCCGCTCACCGGCAAGGTGCGTCAGCGCCTGCCACGCTTTACCGTCTACCCGAGCAGCCACTATGTGACGCCGCGCGAGCAGGTGCTGGCGGCCGTGGAAACGATCAAGGAAGAACTGAGGGAGCGCCTCGCCTTTTTTTACGAAGAGGGCAAGCTGGTGGAAGCGCAGCGGCTGGAGCAGCGCACCCGCTTTGACCTGGAAATGCTGTCCGAAGTGGGGCACTGCAAGGGCATCGAGAACTACTCGCGTCACCTGGCCGGCACCGCGCCGGGCGAAGCGCCGTCCACGCTGACCGATTACCTGCCGCCCGATAGCCTGATGTTCCTGGACGAGAGCCACAACATGATCGGTCAGCTGGGCGGCATGTACAACGGTGACCGCTCGCGCAAGCAGACGCTGGTCGATTACGGCTTTCGCCTGCCCAGTGCGCTGGACAACCGGCCGCTCAAGTTCGAGGAGTTCGAGCGCAAGATGCGCCAGGTGGTGTTTGTCTCCGCCACGCCGGCCGATTACGAAAAAACCCATTCCGGCCAGGTGGTGGAGCAGGTGGTGCGCCCGACTGGCCTGGTGGACCCGGAAGTGGAAGTGCGGCCCGCCATGCACCAGGTGGACGATGTGCTGCAGGAAATCCGGCTGCGCGTGGAGCAGGGCGATCGTGTGCTGATCACCACGCTGACCAAGCGCATGGCCGAGCAGCTCACCGACTACCTGGCCGAAAACGGCGTGCGTGTGCGCTACCTGCACAGCGATATCGATACGGTGGAGCGCGTCGAGATCCTGCGCGACCTGCGGCTGGGCGAGTTCGATGTGCTGGTCGGCATCAACCTGCTGCGCGAGGGCCTGGATATTCCCGAAGTGTCGCTGGTGGCGATTCTGGATGCCGACAAGGAGGGTTTTCTGCGCTCGGAGCGCAGCCTGATCCAGACCATTGGCCGTGCTGCGCGCAACGTCAACGGCAAGGCGATCCTGTATGCCGATCGGATGACCGACAGCATGCGGCGCGCCATGTCGGAAACCGAACGTCGTCGCCAGAAGCAGTTGGCACACAACGCCGAGCACGGCATTACGCCGCGCAGCGTGGTGAAGAAGGTGCGAGACCTGATCGATGGTGTCTACAGCGAAAAGGCGAGCAAGGCAGCCCAGCAGCAGGAGCTGCAGCGCGCCTACGTCGAGGATGTCAGCGAGAAGGACTTGTCCCGGGAAATCAAGCGTCTGGAGAAACAGATGCTGGAACACGCGAAGAATCTGGAGTTCGAGCAGGCTGCGCGTACGCGCGATCAGCTGGCGGCACTGCGCGAGCGGGTGCTGGGAGGCGCGGCGCACGACAGCGTCATTTGATTTTTTTATGGATTGAATTGACGCTTTCCATCCCTTTGTCCTAGTGGGATGTATGGTTATCTGCTATACTCGACACAATTACTCGGGATATGGGTTGTTCCGTATCCCTCCAAGGAACGATTGACGAGGTACCAGACCATGCGACTCACGACCAAGGGACGCTTTGCCGTCACTGCCATGATCGACCTGGCGTTGCGCCAGTCCAGCGGCCCGGTGACGCTGGCGGCGATCAGCCAGCGCCAGCAGATTTCGCTGTCCTATCTGGAACAGCTGTTCGGCAAGCTGCGTCGCCACGAGCTGGTGGAATCCACCCGTGGCCCGGGCGGCGGCTATTCGCTGGCGCGCAAGGCGCAGGACATCACGGTGGCCGACATCGTGGTGTCGGTTGACGAACAGCTTGATGCCACCAGCTGCGGCGGCAAGTCCAATTGCCGTGGTGAACACAGCGGCCCGTGCATGACGCACGACCTGTGGACCAGCCTGAACGAGCGCATGCTCGATTTCCTCCGCTCGGTCAACCTGCAAAAGCTGGTGGACGAGCAGATTGCCAAGGGTGTGCAGGTCGAGGACAAGCCGATCATCAAGCGTGCAATTTCCAGCACGCCGGTGATCAAGCCGCTGCGTGTCAATGCGCCCAACTCGGTGTTCGCCCTGGGCACCACCCCGATTTCCAAGTGACCCCATTCCACTGACCAAGACCAAGACCATGAGCAAGCAATACCCGATCTATCTGGACTACGCCGCCACCACGCCGGTTGATCCCCGCGTGGCCGAGGCCATGATCCCCTGGCTGGCCGAGCATTACGGCAACCCGGCATCGCGCAGCCATGCCTGGGGCTGGGAAGCCGAAGACGCCGTGGATAACGCGCGTGAGCAGGTGGCTGCCCTGATCAACGCCGATGCGCGTGAAATCATCTGGACCAGCGGCGCCACCGAATCCGACAACCTGGCGATCAAAGGCGCGGCGCAGTTCTACAAGAGCCGCGGCAAGCACCTGATCACGGTCAAGACCGAGCACAAGGCGGTGCTGGACACCATGCGCGAACTGGAGCGCCAGGGCTTTGAGGTGAGCTACCTGGACGTGCAGGACAATGGCCTGCTGGACCTGGAAGTACTGAAGGCGGCCATCCGCCCCGACACCATCCTGGTCAGCGTGATGTTCGTCAATAACGAGATTGGCGTGATCCAGGATATTCCGGCCATCGGTGCGCTGTGCCGCGAGAAGGGCATCATCTTTCATGTGGATGCGGCCCAGGCCACCGGCAAGACGCCGATCGACGTGCAAAGCCTGCCGATTGACCTGATGAGCCTGGCCTCGCACAAGGTTTACGGCCCCAAGGGCATTGGTGCGCTGTACGTGCGCCGCAAGCCGCGCATCCGCCTGGAAGCGCAAATGCACGGTGGCGGCCATGAGCGCGGCATGCGCAGCGGTACCCTGGCCACGCACCAGATCGTCGGCATGGGCGAAGCCTACCGTCTGGCCAAGGCCGAGATGGAGCAGGATCGCGAGCATGCCAGCAAGCTGTACCAGCGCCTGCTGGATGGCCTGGGCAAGATCGACCAGTCTTTCGTCAACGGCGACACGCCGAGCCGCATTCCGCACATCCTGAACATGAGCTTCAACTTCGTCGAAGGCGAATCGCTGATGATGGGCGTGAAGTCGCTGGCGGTGTCCAGTGGTTCGGCCTGTACCAGCGCCAGCCTGGAGCCCAGCTACGTGCTGCGCGCCCTGGGTCGCAGCGACGAGCTGGCGCACAGCAGCCTGCGCATGTCGTTCGGCCGTTTCACGACCGAAGCCGATGTGGATCACGCAATTGCCGAGATCACCGAAAACGTGGCCAAGCTGCGCGAGCTCAGCCCGCTGTGGGAAATGTTCCTGGACGGCGTCGATATGGACGCCATCGAGTGGGCGGCTCATTGATGAGGGCCCGGCGCGCGACTCCCTGGCTGCTGGGCGGCATGCTGGCCGTCGGCATGCTGCCGCTGCAGGCGCAGGCATCGACCCAGGTCGCCTGCCTGCTGATGGGGCAGGTCAAGGAGGTGCGTGCACAACCGCTGTCCGAACTGGTGGTGCGGTTCCAGATCCAGGGCGTGCGTGACGACAATACGCAGCGCAACGATGTGGAATGCCGCAAGCAGTTCAAGGCTGGTGACAGCCTCTGGGCCAGCCTGAATCTGAACAAGCTGCCCCAGACACTGGCCTACAAGTCCGGTGACCGGATCTGGCTGAGCTATCGCTACGGAGATGACCGCAGCGGCAGTGTCTGGCGCAAGTACGAAGCAATAGCGTCCAAGCAATACATGGAGAGAAGAAATGGCATACAGTGACAAGGTCGTTGACCACTACGAAAACCCCCGCAACGTTGGCTCCTTCGACAAGGGCGATGAATCCGTGGGCACCGGCATGGTGGGTGCACCGGCCTGTGGCGACGTGATGAAGCTGCAGATCAAGGTCAACCCGCAGACCGGAGTGATCGAGGATGCGCGCTTCAAGACTTACGGCTGTGGTTCTGCCATTGCCAGCAGCTCGCTGGTGACCGAATGGGTCAAGGGCAAGACGCTGGACGAAGCCGCTGCACTGAAGAACAGCCAGATCGCCGAAGAGCTGGAGCTGCCGCCGGTCAAGGTGCACTGTTCCATCCTGGCGGAAGACGCCATCAAGGCCGCCGTCAACGACTACAAGCAGAAGCACCAGGACTGAGCAGGCAGGGCTGACCGCAGGTGCTTGCGTGCACCTGCTCGCAAGGAATTTCCGACATGGCAATTACGATGACAGAGGCGGCGGCGCGACACGTCAACCGCTCGCTGAACAAGCGCGGCAAGGGCATGGGCGTGCGCCTGGGCGTGAAGACGACCGGCTGTTCCGGCCTGGCCTATACGCTCGAATATGTGGACGAACCGGCTGCCGAAGACGTGATTTTCGAACAGCACGGCGTCAAGGTGCTGGTCGATCCCAAGAGCCTGGCCTATATCGACGGCACCGAGCTGGACTATGTGCGCGAGGGCCTGAACGAAGGCTTCAAGTTCCTCAACCCGCGTGAACGCGATCGCTGCGGCTGCGGCGAGAGCTTCCGCGTCTGATTCTTCATGCAGGCCCGGGCCACCGTTTCGGTGACGCTGGACAATGAGGCGGAGATTCTGGCCATCAACCGCTGGTTCCGCCGCTGGGGGCCGCGCCTGCACTGTTCTGACAACCAGGGCTGCGGCTGTTGCGTTGATGTCTGGCAGGTAGAGGCTCCGCTGGAAGCCTTTGACGACCTGCCGGCAACCATGCGCAGCCAGCCGGTCACGAGTGAGCATCCATGATCAATCTGCAATCTACCGATTTCGAGCTGCTGAACGTACCCACGCAGTTTGCCCAGGACCTGGCGCAACTGGATGCGGCCAGAAAGGCCTTGCTGCGCGAGGTGCACCCGGACCGTTTCGTCGCCGAAGGGCCCGCCATGCAGCGCATGGCCATGCAATGGGCGGTGCGCATCAACGAGGCCTACCAGCGCCTGAAGGATCCGCTCGAGCGCGGCGCCTATCTGTGCGAGCTCAATGGCGAGCCGATCCAGGCCGAAAGCAATACGGCGATGCCGCCCGATTTCCTGATGCAGCAGATGGAATGGCGCGAGGCGCTGGACGAGGCAACCGATGCGGCCGCGTTGCAGGCGTTGGCGCGTGATGTACAGCAGCAGCGCGAGCTGGCAGAAGCCGCCATCACCACCGCGATCGACCAGCAGCAGGACCATGCAGCAGCCAGTACCTGGGTGCGCAAGCTGATGTTCATCCACAAGTTTGCACAGGAGGTGCGCCAGCACCAGCTGCGCCTGCCCGGCTGATACACGGGACAGCCTGCCGCAGCGCCAGCCGGCATCTCTGGGACAATACGCACACTTGGTGCAGGTCTGCTGACCTGCACACTTTTTCTGACATATGGCACTCTTACAAATTTCCGAACCCGGCCAGTCGCCGAATCCGCACCAGCGCCGCATCGCGGTGGGCATTGACCTGGGCACCACGCATTCGCTGGTGGCCTCGCTGCGCCATGGCAACGCCGAGTGCCTGCCTGATGCCGATGGCAAGCTGCTGCTGCCGTCTGCCGTGCGCTACCTGGAAAATGGTGGTCGCCAGATCGGCTACCAGGCGCTGGAGCACCTGGCGGATGACCCGCACAACACCCTGGTGTCGGTCAAGCGCTTCATGGGCCGCAGCCTCAACGATATCCGTGCCAGCTATGGCGATGCGCTCCATTACGCGCTGGAGGCCGACGATGCCGACAAGGGCATGGTGCGCATCCGCACGCGTGCCGGTGACAAGTCGCCGGTCGAGGTCAGCGCCGAGATCCTGGCTACGCTGCGTTATCGTGCCGAAGACAGCTTTGACGATGAGCTCTACGGTGCCGTCATCACCGTCCCTGCGTATTTCGATGATGCCCAGCGCCAGGCGACCAAGGATGCGGCCCAAATGGCCGGCATCAACGTGCTGCGCCTGATCAACGAACCCACTGCCGCGGCCATCGCCTACGGCCTGGACAATGCCAGCGAAGGCGTTTATGCCGTGTTCGATCTGGGCGGCGGCACTTTCGACATTTCCATTCTGCGACTGACCCAGGGCGTGTTCGAGGTGATTGCCACCAACGGCGATTCGGCGCTGGGCGGTGACGATTACGATCGTGCACTGGCGCAGCTGGCCCAGCAACGTGCCGGCCTCCGTGCTGTCACGGCCGAAGACCAGGCAGCACTGCATCTGGCGGCGCGTGCCAGCAAGCATGGCCTGACCGAGGCCGACAGCGCCCGTTTCGAGGTCACGCTGAGCAGTGGCCGGATCGCGCTGGACATCACGCGCCAGGACTTTGCCGACGCCACCGAGGCGCTGACGCAGCGCGCGCTGCAGGTCACGCGCCAGGCGCTGCATGATGCCCAGCTGCTGCCGTCCGAGGTGCAGGGCGTGGTCATGGTGGGTGGCTCCACCCGCATGCCGCTGATCCGCGATGCGGTGAAAGATTTCTTCGGTACCGAACCGCTGACCGATCTGAATCCGGACGAAGTGGTTGCCCTGGGAGCCGCGATCCAGGCCAATCAGCTGGCCGGCAACAGCCGCGAAGGCGACATCCTGCTGCTGGACGTGATTCCGCTGTCGCTTGGCATCGAGACCATGGGCGGTCTGGTGGAGCGCATCATTCCGCGCAACCAGACGATTCCGGTCGCCATGGCGCAAGATTTCACCACCTATCAGGACGGTCAGACCGCCATGAGCCTGCACGTGGTGCAGGGCGAGCGCGACATGGTAGACGACTGCCGCAGCCTGGCGCGCTTCACGCTGCGCGGCATTCCTCCCATGACGGCCGGTGCTGCCCGCATCCGCGTGACCTTTACCGTGGATGCCGATGGCCTGCTGAATGTGAGCGCCACCGAGCAGACCAGCGGCGTGCAGGCGCAGATCGAGGTCAAACCCAGTTATGGCCTGGACGATGCCACCATCAGCACCATGCTGCAGGACAGCTTCAACACCGCCGAACAGGACATGGCGGCACGTGCGCTGGCCGAGGCACGCGTCGATGCCGACCGCATGATTCTGGCGACCCACAGTGCGCTGAAGGCCGATGGCGATCTGCTGTCTGACGATGAGCGCAGCCGGATTGACGAGCTGATCGCACAACTGGACACCACCCGCCAGGGTACGGATGCGGCTGCCATCGAGGCGGCCACCAAGACCCTGGCAACCGGCACCGAAGCCTTTGCCGCGATGCGCATGAACCGCGGCATCCAGCAGGCGCTTGCCGGCAAGAACATCGAGACTATGTGATATGGCAACCATCAAGATCCTTCCCCATCCCGAGTACTGCCCCGAGGGCGTAGACATCCAGGTGCCGTTCGGCACCACCATCTGCCAGGGCCTGCTCGACAACAACATCAACATCGACCATGCCTGCGACATGAGCTGTGCTTGCACCACCTGCCACGTGGTGGTGCGTCAGGGCTTCAACAGCCTGAATGACATGGACGAGTGCGAAGAGGACATGCTGGATCGCGCCTGGGGCCTGGAGCCCGATTCGCGTCTGTCCTGCCAGGCCATGGTGGGCCAGCAGGATCTGGTGGTGGAGATTCCCAAGTACTCCATCAACCACGCCAAGGAAAACCACTGAGCGGACGGGCAACATGCGCCAGATCATTCTCGACACCGAAACCACCGGCCTGGAAGTCAGTGACGGCAACCGCATCATCGAGATCGGTTGCGTCGAGCTGCTGAACCGCCAGCTGACCGGCAACAACCTGCACCTGTACATCAACCCCGAGCGCGAGAGCGAAGAGGGCGCATTGCGCGTGCACGGCTTGACGACCGAGTTCCTGAGCGACAAGCCGCGTTTTGCCGACATTGCCCAGCAGTTCCTGGACTATGTGCAGGGCGCCGAGGTGGTCATCCACAACGCCGCGTTTGACGTGCGTTTTCTGGACCATGAGCTGAGCCTGCTGCAGCGCCAGGAAGGATTCCGCAGTCACGTGTCGAACGTGATCGATTCGCTGGCGCTGGCCAAGGCACAGTTCCCCGGCAAGCGCAACTCGCTGGATGCGCTGTGCGACCGATTCGGCATCGACAACTCCAACCGCACGCTGCATGGCGCGCTGCTGGACGCGGAGCTGCTGGCCGATGTCTACATCAGCCTGACGCGCGGCCAGGAAACCCTGGTGATGTATGCCGAGCAGGCCGATGACACCGGAGCGGCAGCCGTGGCCCGGGTCGACCTGAGCCAGATCGTGCTGCCGGTGCTGCGCGCCAATGCCACCGAGCAGGAGGCCCACGCAGCCATGCTGGGAGTGCTCGACAAGGCCAGTGGTGGCAACACAATCTGGAAAAAAATTCCGGGCTTCTTGTCAAACACGTGAAAGTTGTGCCATAATCATGGCTTCAGCGGTTGACGAACACAAGTTCTTCAGCAGCTACCCAACAAGGGTGTTTAGCTCAGTGGTAGAGCACTGCCTTCACACGGCAGGGGTCAGTGGTTCGAACCCACTATCACCCACCAAAAAAAACGAATGAAAACAGGCACTTACGGGAAACCGCAAGTGCCTTTTTCTTTGATGTGGGTAAAAAGTGGGTAAAACCGATCAGCGAAAAATTACCCACATTCCACGCCGATCAGCCAGCCACCAGATCACACACACGCGCGGGAATCACGCCACCACCTTGCACAGCAGTTCCAGCGTCCGGCCAGCGCTGCCACGGTCGATCACGGTCGTGATGTTCATCTGCTTGCCCTTGTGCGTCAGCCGGTCAGCAGGCGTGATGCCAGGCCGGTAGCGCATGATGATGCGCACATCACCGATAGCCGTCACCGCGTCAGCAGCGATCACCTCGCGGCCTGTCAGCGGCAGCACAGCGGCCCAGAACGTCCCCACCGTCTCCCAGCCCTCCGTCCAGGCTCCGGATGCGTCCTTGTACTCTCCGAAGCGCTCCAGCGTCACGCGCTGGTCAAGTTCTCCGGCCCTCATAGCGCCATCACTCGATAGGGTTGCAGCAGACGCTCAAAAGTCTTGTTGCCGTGCAATGGGCGGTCTGTCTGCCCCTCGCGGTTCTCGTACAGATCGGCCACGCGCAGCAGGATGGCAGCGCGTACAGGCGCAGGCATGGCGCTGGGTAGCTCGATGCCCAGATAATCGGCCACAGACGCTTCTGCGGCGTCCATGTA
>NZ_KB894772.1 GCF_000374625.1 Allobrachymonas chironomi DSM 19884
TCGCGCTCCAGTTCCTTGATGCGTCGCGCATCCGAGGTCGTGGTACCCGCACGCAGGCCAGCGTCGATCTCGGCTCTCTTGACCCAATCGTGCAGGGTTTGCGGCACACAGCCAATCTTCGGCGCAATCGATTCGATAGCTGCCCACAACGAAGGGTACTCGGCTCGATGCTCCTGCACCATGCGCACAGCGCGCTCGCGCACTTCCGGGGAAAACTTGTTGGACTTGTTCATGGCTCCATCTTCTCAAGAGTTGGGGCCTCCTCCAAACCCGGGGCGGTTCACTTCCTTGAGGATTTTATTCTCCAAGCTCGTTTTGCCCAGCACGCGCTGCAGTTTGGCAATTTCGGCGCGGGCTGTCGCCAGCTCCGAGGCGGGCACTACAGCTACGCCGGCAGACACCGCCATCAGTGCGCCTTGCTGGACGCATATGAAGAACGGCCTGCGAGGAGGATCCTCACAGGCCGTTAAAGGGGAAGAAAACTCTCCTTGCTTACCAGGAGAGGTAAGGATTCAACAGATCCCTGCTGATGCCTGGTTCATGCGGCAGGCATTCCTGTACTGCGTAGCGTGGTGCACTGCCATCGTCGCGGTAGCCGCCAGGAATGTCGCCGGGATGCAGCATGCGGAAGTAGGCTGTCGCGGGTTTTTCAAATTCCTCGTAGGACTGGTCTGCCTCCAGCAGGCACCATTGGCGGTAGCCATGGGCATGAATGAGGCGGCTGACCAGCGATTCCACGATGGTGCGCAACGTGGCCGGGCAGCGCCATCCACGCTGGCAGACCAGTTGCTGCGGAATGATGCTGACTTTCAAGAGCCCGTCTCCGCAGCATTCGAGGATGATGTGGGCATCCATGCGGTAGAAGGCATAGGCTTGCGGGCGCATGATGTCCTTGGTGTGCAGTTCTGCTCGGCCTCGTTCTACCAGACGAGCAAGAAGGCGTGGCAATGTGAGTTCGAGGGCGGCGGTGTGTGGCTCGCCTGCTGTGGTGTCAGTTGGAACTTTCAAGATATGTATTCGAGTTCGCGTTGAGGGCATGCTTCACCCATGGAAGCATGTACTGATCTTTAGTGCCAATATACTGCATGCCTAGTCCTAAAGAAATCGTAGTATACATCTATGAGACTATAAATTTCGTGCGTTTCATCTGATTGTCACAATCATGCAACATAGCTTTTGCACTGTCATAGTTTCACTTCGCGTAAGTTATCTGAAGATAAAGCGAGATGTTGCACGTACGCTGCTGCTATGCACAAATTGCCGTCAGTAGCTGATCCGGAGCGTGTGGGATGAGGCATGTGGCTAATTGCAATTTTTTTGATCTACATCAATAAAATGCCGGGTATCAGGGAAAGTCCCAGTAGCACCGGTTCAAATGCCAAAATTGTCTTGAATTTGCTTCGACATTCGGCTAACGTCATGATTTATTTGAGGAAAGTGCAATGAGAGGAATGAGCAGAAGTTCCCGGGAGGCAGAGGTTCCGGTACGGCCGGAGCAGCGCCGGGACTGGGTAACGCTAAAGCGTTTGCTGCCGTATTTGTGGCGCTATCGCTGGCGTGTGCTGTTTGCGCTGATGCTGATGGTGATGGCGAAGCTGGCCAATATTGGCGTGCCACTGCTGCTCAAGGAACTGGTGGATGCCATGCAGATCAAGCCAGGCAATCCGGCAGCCGTGCTGGTGGTGCCGATGGGTCTGATCGTGGCCTACGGCTTGTTGCGTTTCTGTACATCCCTGTTCACCGAGCTGCGGGAACTGGTGTTTGCCAAGGCCACCGAGGGCGCTGCGCGCAGTATTGCATTGGAGACTTTCGCGCATTTGCACAGCCTGAGCTTGCGCTTTCACCTGGAGCGGCAGACCGGCGGCATGACACGTGACATAGAGCGTGGTACACGTGCCGTGCACGCACTGATTTCGTTTTCGCTGTACAGCATCCTGCCAACGCTGATCGAGGTCAGCATCGTGCTGGGGATTCTGGCGTACAGGTTTGACATGGGTTTTGTCTGGATCACGCTGGTGGCATTGCTGGCGTATATCACGTTCAGCGTGAGCGTGACCGAGTGGCGTACACGCTTTCGCCGGGAAATGAACCGGCTGGATTCGGCGGCACACACCCAGGCGATCGATGCCCTGCTGAATTACGAGACGGTCAAGTACTTCAATAACGAGGCGCATGAAACACGTCGCTACGAACAGCAGCTGGAAGCCTACCGTCAGGCGGCACTGAAGAGCCAGCGATCACTCAGTCTGCTGAATGCCGGTCAGCAGCTGATTATTGCGTCTGCGCTGGTGGTGATGATGTGGCGCGCAACCCAGGGAGTGGTGGATGGACGCCTGACGCTGGGCGATCTGGTAATGGTGAATGCCTTCATGATTCAGCTCTACATTCCGCTGAATTTCCTGGGCGTGCTGTACCGCGAGATCAAGCAGAGCCTGACGGATCTGGACAAGATGTTCACGCTGATTGATACGCCGCGCGAGGTGCAGGACAGGCCGGGGGCCGCGGATCTGCAGCTGGGTGCGCGGCTGCCCGAGATCCGTTTCGAGCAGGTGGATTTCCACTATGATGCTGCCCGGCCGATTTTGCGGGAGCTGGATTTCGTGATTCCGGCTGGCAGAACGGTAGCCGTGGTGGGGGCATCGGGTGCCGGAAAATCGACATTGGCACGGCTGCTGTACCGTTTCTACGATGTGCAGGGAGGGCGTATTACGGTGGATGGTCACGATGTGCGCGATCTGACGCAGGACAGTGTACGGCGCGCGATCGGCATCGTGCCGCAGGATACCGTGCTGTTCAATGACACGGTGGCCTACAACATCGGCTATGGTCGACCGGATGCGACGCAGGATGATATCGTGGCGGCGGCCAAGGCCGCGAAAATCCATGATTTCATCGTTTCCACACCGCAGGGTTACCAGACCATGGTGGGGGAGCGTGGCCTGAAGCTGTCGGGTGGCGAGAAGCAGCGGGTGGCGATTGCCCGGGCGCTGCTGAAGAATCCGCCGATCATGGTGCTGGATGAAGCGACTTCGGCGCTGGACTCGGCTACCGAGCGCGCGATTCAGGCCGAGCTGCGTCAGGTGGCGGACAACAAGACGACGCTGGTGATTGCACATCGGCTGTCTACCGTGGTGGATGCCCACGAGATTTTGGTGATGGAACAGGGCCGCATCGTGGAGCGTGGCGACCATGCCAGCCTGTTGTTACAACGAGGGCGCTACGCGGAAATGTGGAATTTGCAACAGTCGCAGGCGGAATGAAAGTGCTTCTATATTCGATTGCAGGAAAACATCCCCCGGATTTTGCGTAGAATGAAATTGCGTCCGACCGTGCGGACTGAACGACTCAAGGAGATACATCAATGCGTAAAAGTCTGATTGCTGCTGCCTGTGCAGCTGCTGCACTGACCCTGGTGGCGTGCGGCCAGAAGGATGCCCCGTCCAATGCTGCCTCCGGTGCTGCCAGCGGCGCTGCTGCTTCTGCCCGCGCTGTCGATACCCTGAACAAGATCAAGACCTCCGGGGTGGTGAACCTGGGGGTGCGTGAATCTTCCGGTCTGGGCTACACCCTGGGCAACGGCAAGTATGTCGGCTTCCATACCGAAATGGCCGAGCGCATCGTGGATGACCTGAAGAAGGACCTGGGCGCTCCGGATCTGAAGATCAACTACCAGCCGATCACTTCGCAGAACCGCATTCCGCTGCTGCAGAACGGCACCATCGATTTCGAGTGCGGCTCCACCACCAACAACCTGGCGCGCCAGAAGGATGTGGACTTCGCCGTGACGACTTATGTGGAGGAAGTGCGCGTGGCGGTGAACGCCAAGTCGGGCCTGAAGTCGATTGCCGACCTGAAGGGCAAGACCATCGTGACCACCACCGGAACCACTTCGGTGCAAACGCTGCGCAAGCACAGCCGTGCCGATGGCCTGGACTTCAAGGAAGTGATGGGCAAGGACCACGCCGACAGTTTCCTGATCCTGGAATCCGGTCGCGCTGATGCCTTCGTGATGGATGGCTCCATCCTGGCCGCCAATATCGCCAAGTCGAAGAATCCGAAGGACTTCGTGTTCCTCGATGAAGTGCTGAACGTCGAGCCGATCGCCTGCATGCTGCCCAAGGGCGACAGCAAGTTCAAGGAAGCCGTGGACAACAGCATCAAGCGCCAGATTGCCGATGGCTCCCTGGCCAAGCTGTACGACAAGTGGTTCATGCAGCCGATTCCGCCGGCCAACGTGACGCTGAACCTGCCGCTGCCCGAAAGCACCAAGCAGGCTTGGGCCACCCCCAATGACAAGCCGATGGAAGACTACGCCAAGTAATGCCGATGCCATCCGTGCCAGTGGGCATGGATGGCCGGCTATCCTGGTCTGGGGCGACCATGGTATGCGGGTCAGACGATCTCGTGTAGCATGACGCCCCAGTCTGTTTGAAGCCGGCAGACAGGCCAGAGGGAGGTCTGGTACTGTCAGGCGCCGTGGCGGTACGAAAACAGCAACAAGGAGAGGGCGCATGAATAGTCTGGATTGGTCGGTGTTCTGCAAGGACATCGTGACCGGCGACGGCATCGTCGGATGTCTGGGGAGCGGGCGGGATGTCAGCTATCTGGACTGGATGATTTCTGCCTGGGGATGGACGGTATCGGTGGCGCTGGTGGCGCTGGTGATTGCCCTGGTGGTGGGCTCCATCATTGGCGTGATGCGTACCCTGCCGAACAGCCCCTGGCTGGTTCGCATTGGCAATGCCTGGGTGGAGCTGTTCCGCAACATCCCGCTGCTGGTGCAGATTTTCCTGTGGTACCACGTGGTGCCGGCGCTGATTCCGGTGGCCAAGGACGTGCCGCCGTTTGTGCTGGTCGTGCTGGCGCTGGGCCTGTTTACGTCGGCGCGTATTGCCGAGCAGGTGCGTTCCGGCATTCAGGCACTGCCCAAGGGGCAGCGGTATGCCGGCATGGCGCTGGGCTTTACCACGCCGCAGTACTACCGCTATGTGCTGCTGCCGATGGCCTACCGCATGATCATTCCGCCGCTGACCAGCGAGTCGATGAACATCTTCAAGAACTCCTCGGTGGCATTTGCCGTCTCGATTCCGGAGCTGACCCAGTTTGCCATGCAGGCCGGTGAAGAGACCGCGCACCTGATCGAGGTCTATCTGGCGGTGACGGCGTTGTACATTTTCTCGGCGCTGGTGATCAACCGCATCATGGCCTACATCGAGAAGAAGGCGCAACTGCCCGGCTTTGTTGCCAGCGGCACGGCGGGAGGGCACTGACCATGAACCTGAGCTTTTCCTTCCTGGACGCCGAGTTCTTCGGCAACTACATCCTCAAGGGCCTGCAGTTCAGCATCGTGCTGACGATTGTGGCCACGATTGGCGGCATCCTGTTTGGCACGGTGCTGGCGCTGATGCGCCTGTCCGGCAAGAAGTGGCTGGAGGTGCCGGCGGCGATTTATGTCAACGGCATGCGCTCCATTCCGCTGGTGATGGTGATCCTGTGGTTCTTTCTGCTGGTGCCGATGATCATCGGGCGTTCGATTGGCGCGGAGTATTCGGCCATCATCACCTTCGTGGCGTTTGAGGCCGCCTATTTCAGCGAGATCGTGCGTGCCGGTATCCAGTCGATTCCGCGCGGGCAGGTGTTTGCCGGTCAGGCGCTGGGCATGAGCTATGGCCAGAACATGCGCCTGGTGGTGCTGCCGCAGGCCTTTCGCAACATGCTGCCGGTGTTCCTGACGCAGACCATCATCCTGTTCCAGGATACCTCGCTGGTGTATGCGATTGGCGCCTATGACCTGTTGAAGGGTTTCGAGACCGCGGGCAAGAACTATGGCCGCACCACCGAAACCTATCTGATGGCCGCGCTGGCCTATTTCGTGCTGTGCTACAGCCTGTCGTGGATTGCCAAGCGCGTCCACAAGAAGATTGCCATCATCCGTTGACATGGAGATCCCCCAAATGTCTGAACACATGATTCAAATCAAGAATGTCTCCAAGTGGTACGGCCCGGTGCAAGTACTGCAGGATTGCTCCGTCAATATCAACAAGGGCGACGTGGTCGTGGTCTGCGGTCCGTCCGGCTCCGGCAAGTCCACGCTGATCAAGACTGTGAACGGCCTGGAGCCGATCCAGAAGGGCGAGATCATCGTGAACGGCACCTCGCTGACCGATCCCAAGACCAATCTGCCCAAGTTGCGCAGCCAGGTGGGCATGGTGTTCCAGCACTTCGAGCTGTTCCCGCACCTGTCGGTGACCGACAACCTGACGATCGCCCAGATCAAGGTGCTGGGCCGCAAGGCTGACGAAGCCAAGACGCGTGGCCTGAAGATGCTGGATCGCGTGGGCCTGATGGCGCACAAGGACAAGTTCCCCGGCCAGCTGTCCGGCGGCCAGCAGCAGCGCGTGGCGATTGCGCGGGCGCTGAGCATGGATCCGGTGGTGATGCTGTTTGACGAGCCAACCTCGGCGCTCGACCCGGAAATGGTGGGCGAGGTGCTGGACGTGATGGTCAAGCTGGCCAAGGAAGGCATGACCATGATGGTGGTGACGCACGAAATGGGCTTTGCCCGCAAGGTGGCCAACCGCGTGATCTTCATTGACGTGGGCGGCAAGATCCTGGAGGATTGTTCCAAGGAGGAATTCTTTGGCAATCCCGAGGCGCGCCAGCCACGCACCAAGGACTTCCTCAACAAGATCCTGCAACACTGACAACCAGACAGACAAGGGGCCGGCAAGGCCCCTTGTCACAACCGCCATGACGACTAGACTGACCATTACCCGCCCCGACGACTGGCACCTGCATGTGCGTGACGAAGACGCCATGCGCACCGTGGTGCCGCATACCGCTGCCCAGTTTGGCCGCGCCATCATCATGCCCAACCTGCGTCCGCCGGTGACCACCACGGAGCAGGCGCTGGCGTACCGGAGCCGCATCCTGCAGGCGGTGCCGCAGGGCGTGGAGTTCAAGCCGCTGATGACGCTGTACCTGACTGACAACACGCCGGCCGAGGAGATCGCGCGTGCGCGTGAAGCGGGCGTGGTGGCCTGCAAGCTGTATCCCGCTGGTGCCACGACCAACAGCGATGCCGGCGTGACCGATGTACGCAAGACCTACGCCACGCTGGAAGCCATGCAGCGCCATGGCATGCTGCTGCTGGTGCACGGTGAGGTGACCGATAGCGAGATCGACCTGTTTGACCGTGAGGCCGTCTTCATCGACCGCGTGATGCATCCGCTGCGCCAGGATTTCCCGGAGCTGAAGGTGGTGTTCGAACATATCACCACGCGCGATGCGGCGCAGTACGTGCAGGAGGCGGGCGCGTACACGGCGGCCACCATCACGGCACACCATTTGCTGTACAACCGCAATGCGATCTTTACCGGCGGGATTCGTCCGCACTACTACTGCCTGCCGGTGCTCAAGCGCGAGTTGCATCGCGTGGCGCTGGTGGAGGCTGCTACCAGCGGCTCCGGCAAGTTCTTCCTGGGCACCGACAGCGCGCCGCATGCCTCGCACCTGAAGGAGCACGCCAGCGGCTGTGCCGGCTGCTATACCGCCCATGCGGCGATGGAGCTCTATGCCGAGGCCTTCGAGCAGGCCGGTGCGCTGGACCAGCTGGAAGGCTTTGCCAGCCTGCATGGCCCGGCCTTTTATGGCCTGCCGGTCAACAGCACGACGCTGACGCTGGAAAAGCAGGCGTGGGACGTGCCTGCCCACTACAGCTATGGTGCCGGAGCCACGCTGACACCGTTGCGTGCTGGCGAGACACTGGGCTGGCGCGTGGCGGCCTGAGTGCCGTGACACCTGACTGGACTGCGCCCTGGCTGGCCGGTTGCCACCAGCCACTGGCGCAGGATCTGCATGCGGCCTGGCGGCAGCAGGGCGATTTGCCATCGGCCCTGAATGGATTTCCCCGGCAGGCCGGTGTGCGCTTTGTGCCGCAGGCGGCCTTGCCCGAGGGCGTGGCCTATGAGCAGTTCATCTTCGATACGCTGCAGGTGCCGACGCGCGAGAATCTGCATGATTTCTTCAATGGCCTGATGTGGCTGCAGTTTCGGCGTGCCAAGCGGCGGCTGAACCTGCTGCAGGCGGGCGAATTGGCGCGTCTGGGAGGCGTGGGCACGCGCGGACCGCTGCGTGATGCGCTGACCCTGTTTGATGAAAACGTGGCACTGTTCCGCGGACCGGATAGCTTGTGGCAGGCACTGGCGCACAAGCGCTGGCAGGAGTTGTTTGGGCGGCAGCGAACCCTGTGGGCGCAATGCGACATCCTGTTGTTTGGCCATGCGTTGCTGGAGCAGCTGGTGCAGCCTTTCAAGAGCATCACGGCGCACGTCTACCGGGTGCCAGAGGCGCTGCCGGCGATGGGCGCACCGGGCTGGCAAGCGGCCTGGGATGACTGGCTGGCGCAGGATCTGGGCGAGACCACGCTGGTGCCCAAGCCTTATGTGCACCTGCCGGTGCTGGGCGTACCGGGCTGGTGGCCGGAAAATGCCGATCCGCATTTCTATGATGACACTTCGGTATTCCGGCCGCTGCGGCGCCCGCCACCTGAAAAAATCACAATTTGATGGTATTTTCTGGCTGGCAGAGATGGGAATTGGCATGATGATCCCCATCTGCATAACGCGCGTTCGTGTGGGCGCGCCACAGCAACCCGTGCAGCGCGCTGCACCCGTGAAGAGAAAGCAAGACCATGAAACGAATTTTCCTGTTCCTGATGACCAACCTGGCCGTGGTGGCGGTGCTGGGGCTGGTGACCAGCCTGCTGGGCGTGAACCACTACCTGACGGCCCAGGGCATCAACTACACCAGCCTGCTGGTGTATGCCTTCGTGATCGGCTTTACCGGTGCCATCATCTCCTTGCTGATGAGCAAGCAGATGGCCAAGAGCAGCATGGGTCTGCACATGATCGACCAGCCGCGCAATGCCGATGAGGCCTGGATCGTGGATACCGTGCGTCGTCTGGCCACGGAAGCCAAAATCGGCATGCCGGAAGTCGGCATCTATGACGGTGAGCCCAACGCTTTTGCAACTGGTGCCTTCAAGAACTCGGCACTGGTGGCGGTGTCCACCGGCCTGCTGCAAAGCATGACCAGGGAAGAGGTGGAAGGCGTGTTGGGCCATGAGGTGGCGCACGTGGCCAATGGCGACATGGTGACCATGGCGCTGATGCAGGGCGTGATGAACACCTTCGTGGTGTTCCTGAGCCGCGTGATTGGCTATGCGGTAGACGGTTTCCTGCGCCGGGGCAGCGACAACGACTCCGGCCCGGGCATCGGTTACTGGATCACCACCATGGTGCTGGATGTGCTGCTGGGCTTCCTGGCGTCCATCATCGTCGCCTGGTACAGCCGTCAGCGCGAATTCCGTGCCGATGCCGATTCGGCGCGCCTGATGGGCAGCCGCCGTCCGATGGTCAATGCGCTCAAGCGTCTGCAAAGCCTGCAGCCGGGTGCGCTGCCGCAAGGCATGCAGGCCTTTGGCATCACCGGTGCGCTGGGCAAGCTGTTCTCCACCCACCCGCCGCTGGAAGAGCGCGTGGCGCGCCTGATGCAGCAGGGCTGATCCACGGCTGGTCTGCTGGTGCAGAGGCCGTCACCGAGACCATGACAAAGCGCCCCGCAGTGTCCTGCGGGGCGCTTTCCTGTTCGGCTCAGTGGCGGTGAGGATCAGGCCGGCAGAAAGCCTTCAATCGACAGGTAGCGCTCGCCGGTATCGTAGTTGAAGCCGAGTACGCGCGCGTTGGCCGGCAGTTCGGGCAGTTTGGCGGCAATGGCAGCCAGCGTGGCCCCGGTGCTGATGCCGACCAGCAGACCTTCACGCGTGGCGGCATCGCGGGCGAATTGCATGGCAGTGGGACCATCGACCTGCAGCGTACCGTCCAGCAGGCTGGTGTCCAGGTTGGTGGGGATGAAGCCGGCACCAATACCCTGGATCGGGTGCGGGCCGGGCTGGCCACCGCTGATCACGGGCGACAGCGTGGGTTCCACGGCATAGACCTTGAGTTGCGGCCACTCGGCCTTGAGCACGCGCGCCACACCGGTGATGTGGCCACCTGTGCCGACGCCGGTGATCAGCACATCCAGGCCTTCGGGGAAATCGGCCAGGATTTCCTGTGCCGTGGTGCGGGCGTGGACTTCCGGGTTGGCAGCATTGTCGAACTGTTGCGGAATCCAGGCGCCCGGGGTCTGGGCTGCCAGCTCCTCGGCGCGGGCGATGGCGCCTTTCATGCCTTTTTCGCGCGGGGTCAGATCGAAGCTGGCACCGTAGGCCAGCATCAGGCGGCGGCGCTCCACGCTCATGCTTTCCGGCATCACCAGAATCAGCTTGTAGCCCTTGACGGCAGCAACCATGGCCAGACCGACACCGGTATTGCCCGAGGTGGGCTCGATGATGGTGGCACCGGGCTGGAGTGCGCCGGATTTTTCTGCCGCCTCGATCATGGACAGGGCGATGCGGTCCTTGATGGAGCCGCCGGGATTGAAGCGCTCGGCCTTGACCCAGACCTGCTGTTCACCCGGGAACAGACGGCTGAATCGGATGGACGGGGTGTTGCCGATGGTGTCGAGAACGGATTGGGCTTTCATGCAGTCTCCTGGCTATTGTCAGTAGAAATGAGGGAATCGATCGGGCCATTGTGCAGGGAAAAAACATAGCTTTGGGTTATATCGATACCCATCAATCAAATCGCGGACTTGGCTGAATCCCTGTGCCGCATAGGGGTATTACCGGGTGCACAATGGCAGCATGAAGCCAAGCGATTCTTCTCCCGAGGTGTTGGATGTGCAATTGCGTGCTGCCGAGCAGGCGCGCGGCCTGCGCAACATGAAGCGTATTGCACTGGGTGCGCTGTTGCTGTCGGTGGCGCTGCTGGCACTGAGCGTGCATTTTGGCCGGACCGGCATCTGGGCCTGGGTGGCGGCGTTTGCCGAAGCGGCAACCGTAGGAGCGCTGGCGGACTGGTTTGCCGTCACGGCGCTGTTCCGCCATCCCATGGGCATTCCGATTCCGCACACGGCCATCATTCCGCGCAACCAGCAGCGCATTGCCAACAACCTGGCGCAGTTCGTGCGCGACAAGTTTCTCGACAAGGCGGTGCTGCTGCCGCGTATCCAGTCGCTCAATCCGGCGCGCCGGATTGGCGAGTACCTGAGTACGCCGGAGCGGGTGCGCTATCTGGCAACGCAGCTGCAGCAGTGGGCAGCGCAGTCGGTGGCAGCGCTGGACAGCCCGGCACTCGAGCGGGATCTGCTGGCCATTATCAAGCGTCAGTTGCATGACTGGAATGCGGCTCCCACGGCGGTGCAGCTGGTGAACATGCTGACGCAGGGCGGGCACCATGAGCGGGTGCTGCAAACGGCGCTGATCAAGGTGTCGGACTGGGTCGGTTCGCCGCAGATCCGCCTGCTGATTGCCGACAAGATGATCGAGATGGCGCGCCGCGAGTATCCGAAGATGACCTGGTTTGTCGACAAGCTGGACTACACCGAGGACATCGCCGACCGGTTGGCTGACCGGCTGGCGCAGGCCCTGATCGACGAGGTGCAGGTGGTGCTGCGCGATCCCGGGCATCCGGTACGCCAGCATTATGCGGAGGAGGTGCTGCGCCTGATGGAGCGGCTGGAGCATGATCTCGACATGCAGCAGCGCGTGCAGAAGCTGAAGACCGAGCTGCTGCTGCATCCGGCGCTGCAGGGCTATGCCAGCCAGCTCTGGCAGCGTCTGCGTGACTGGCTGCGCCAGGACCTGTCCGGCAGCGATTCCGTCATTGCGGCGCAGTTCGAGCGCTATGCCGCCCAGTTGGGGCAGAAGTTGCGCGATGATCCGGTCTGGCAGGATGCGGCCAACCAGCAGCTGGAGATTGCCGTCGAGCATCTGACCGAGCAGTTGCGCCAGATCGCACCCGAGCATATCCGGGCGACCGTGCAGGGCTGGGATACGCGCTACATGGTGCAGGAGATCGAGCGCAGCGTGGGCAAGGACTTGCAGTTCATTCGCCTGAACGGCACCCTGATTGGCGGCCTGGCGGGCCTGGTGCTGCACGCCCTGTTCAGCGGTAGCCTGATGACGATGATCACGGCAGCGGTGCGCTGATGTGGTGTCTTAACGCAGCAGCCAGAGCAGGCCGGACAGCACGATTGCACTGCACAGGGCAGCCACCAGGTCGTCGAACATGATGCCCCAGCCGCCGCGCCAGCCCCAGCCCTTGAAGGCCTGATCGGCCCAGCGTACCGGCTGCGGCTTGGCCGCATCGAAAAAGCGGAACAGCACGAAGGCCAGCAGCTGCCAGAGCAGGGCACTGCCGGACAGCAGGGGCAGTGGCAGTTGCAGCATCAGCACCTGCAGCAGCAGCCAGAAGGCCGCGACCTCATCCCAGACGATGCTGCCCGGGTCCTGTACGCCCATGTGGCGTGCCGTGACGGTGCAGGCCCACCAGCCGAGCGGAATCGCCAACAGCAGCAGCCACCACAGTGCCTGCGCTGGCAGCCAGCTGGCCAGCAGCAGCCAGCTGGCCCATGCAAACAGTGTGCCGGCGGTACCCGGTGCCTTGGGCGCGAGGCCCGATCCCATTCCCAGCGCGAGGGCATGGGCCGGGTGGCTGAAGGTGAAGGCCAGATCGGGGCGGCGGGGGGCTTGCGGGGCTGGGCGTGACATGGGCAGCATGATACGCGTTCAGCGGAAATGGTCGAAGGCAGTGGACGCAATCGGAGCGATGTGGCCATCGGCCTGCTGCAGGCGCAGGCCGTTGCCGGCCTCGATCCGGCCGATGCAGGTGGCCTGCAGGCCGCAGGATTGGGCCGCAGACAGCACCTGCTGGTGGTGTTCAGGTGCCGCGGTCCAGAGCAGTTCGTAGTCATCGCCGCCGGCCAGCGCATAGGGCAGGGCGAGTGTCGCATCCTGTTGGCGCAGCGCGGGACTGGCGGCCTGCAGCAGCGCAGGGGCCTGCAGCAGCGCGGCACAGCCGGAGGCATCGAGGATATGGCGGAGATCGCCCGACAGGCCATCGCTGAGGTCGCAGCAGGCGCTGGCCAGTCCGCGCAAGGCCAGGCCCAGTGCCACGCGCGGTTGCGGCTGTTCCAGGCGCGCGCGCGTGGCCTGCAGCAGCTGCGCGCGAACGGCTGCGGGCCAGCGGGCGAGGGCGGGATCTTCCTGCAACAGCAGCTGCAGCGCCAGCCGGGCATCGCCCAGCCCCTGATCTGCACCGTGACTGACGTAAATGCCATCGCCCGGACGGGCACCGCTGCGCAGCAGGGCCTGTGCGGGCGGCACGTCGCCAAACACCGTGATGCCGATGGTCAGCGGGCCGCGCGTGGTGTCGCCGCCGATCAGTTCGCAGCCATGGGCATCGGCCAGGGCAAACAGGCCGGCGGCAAAGGCTTGTAGCCAGTCGTCATCGATCTCGGGCAAGGCCAGCGCCAGTGTGCAGGCCAGCGGGCGGGCGCCACAGGCGGCCAGATCGCTCAGGTTCACGGCCAGCGACTTGTGGCCGAGCGTGAACGGGTCCACATCGGCCAGGAAATGGCGGCCGGCCACCAGCAGATCGGTGGAAATGGCCAGCTGTTGGCCGGCTGCCGGGGTCAGCAGGGCGCAGTCATCACCGATACCGAGGGTGGCCTGGCGCAGCGGCCGTTCGCGCCGGAAATGGCGGCGGATCAGGTCGAATTCACCGTAGGCGGCGGACATGGCGCGACTCAATCCGAAGGCTTGCCGTCACCGTTGCCGCTGGTGCCGGCAGGCGGGAAGAAGAAGGTGAATGGCGTGTAGAGCGCACGGTTGCGCAGGGCATCGTAGATGCGGTGGCGATCCACGCGCTGCACGTTTTGTGCGGCCAGGGCGGTACGGAAGGCCATGTAGAAGTTGACCATCACGTTGATCGGGCCGATCAGCGCAACGCCGAGTAGCGCCAGCCAGAACTGCTGCATCTGCAGCACTTCCAGCCCCAGTGTGTGGGCAGCGGCACCCAGCTGGCCGGCGGCCAGCGTGACGTGGCGCACTTCGAAGCCGATGCCGAAAAACTGGGCAAACGAGGGCACCAGGCCGAGCATCAGGCCGAGCGAGATATTCGCGCCCAGTCCGGAGATGTTTTCGCGCCACCACTGGCTCCAGCGTGCAGCGCGCTCGGTGCCGAACAGCTGGCGTGAGCGTGGGTGGTGGGCGATGATGGAATCGAGCCGGTTCAGCACAAAGCTGTTTTCCAGCCAGCCACCAATCAGGCTGGACAGGTAGAGCAGCACGCCGGTGATGGCGGCAAACAGTACGGTCGGGCCGATGATGTCCAGGCTGGCCATGGTGCGGAATGCCACGCCATCCGAAATCATCGGCGAGCCGGTGTAGTGCAGCAGCGCCATCGAGATCAGGATGGCCATCGGCACGACTGCCAGCAGGTTGCCGACAATTGCCGCCACCTGGGAGCGGAACAGGTGGGCGACCTCGTCGACAAAGGCGGGAATCGCGTCGGGGGCATCGATATTCTTGAGCTTGGCCGCCATGGCCGGTGCGGTCACGGCCGGCTGCTTGGTGGCCACTGTCCACTGCATCAGCTGGATCACGACAAAGGCCAGCGCATAGTTGATGCCGGCGCTCAGGCCGGTCCAGAAAATCGACAGCGCCAGCGCTGCCAGCACAAACTTGAACCAGACCGCCACGCCCATCACCAGACCACCGCCAAAGGCCTTGCCGAGCAGCGCACGCCAGTCATGGAAGTTGCGCGTGATATAGCTTTCGCCCGATAGCGCATGGCGCTCGGCTACCTTGGCCGCCGTCAGGTGGGTGTTTTCCTGCCACAGCTTGCGCAGGCTGCGCCGGTCGCGGCTGATGCGCACCAGGCGCGAAATCATGCGGGCCGCCGACAGCATCTGCTGTTCGCTCATCAGGCAATCGAGCAGCTGGTTCACACGCTGCACCCGGTCGCGCACCTGCTTGAGCATGAACACGATGCCGACCGAGATGCCATGCTGGTCCAGATGGTCGTAGACGGTGCTGATGGCCACCTTGCTGGCCTGCAGCTTGCCGCGCAGGATCTGCGCCGACAGCCGCGCCGCGTCGGACTGGGCGCCATGCAGGCGCAGCACGCGCACAAAGCTGAACATCGCGACCGGTAGTTCGTGGAAAACGCGCGCCGTGTCTTCGGTATTTGACATGCGGGTGCGGATTTCGCTGGCAAAGCCGATCGCGTTGATCTGGCTCAGGCTGTAGGAGATCGCATCGATCAGGATTTCCTGCCAGTAGCTCAGTTCTGCCGCGCCGGGCGTATCCATGCCCGCCATCTGGGTGAGGGCGGTTTCGCGTGCTTCCAGCGCCTGGCTCAGATCGCTGGTGACCGGATCCTGCTCTTCCTGTGCCATGGGCTGCAGCAGCACGGTTCCCAGCTGCTGCAGGGTTTTCTCGTCCAGCGCCTTGATCCACTGGGCATCGAACAGCGTCGGGAACAGCAGCACGAACAGCTCGCCCAGATCGGTGGTTTCCGGCGTGGCGGGGATGATCTTCTTGCGCAGGCGGTGTGCCATTTCGCTGACAAAGGCGTTGCGCGGTGCAAAGCCGGCATCGGCCAGCAGTGGCGTGACGTCGATATCGGTGACAAAGCGCAGCCACCATTCGCGCCAGCGCAGTCGCCATTCGGTCATCGGTTGCACGGTCGACAGCAGCTGGCGTACCCGGCCCACGGCTTTCTGGATGTCCTCGTCATCGCCACGAATCCAGGCCATGGCGCCATACAGCCAGAGGTGGCGCTGCGCCAGGCTGGCATCGGGATCCAGTGTATTGAGCAGGTACTGGAGCTTGTCGTCGATCTCTTGCGTCATCAGCAGGGCAGGTCAGTGCAGCACGCGGCCTGCGGGAGCAGACGGCTCGGGGCCCTGGTCGTGGGCCTGCAGCAGGAACGGAGTGATGGGGGCGTCAAAGCGCGTGCCGTCGACGGCAACGCAAAAAAAGCTGCCTTCCATGCGTCCTTCGGGCGTGCGCAGCGGCGTACCGCTGCTGTAGGTGAAACTGTCACCCGGTTCCAGCAGCGGCTGGTGACCGACCACGGCCAGGCCACGCACTTCTTCCACGTGCTTGTAGGCATCGGTGATGATCCAGTGACGCGCAATCACCTGCACCGGAATGCTGCCGGTATTGGTAATCGTCACATGATAGGCAAACAGGTACTGGCGCGGAGGATTCGATTCCTCCGGCAGGTATTCCGGACGTACCTCAATCTGCAACTGGTAATCACTGGAGGGGGCGGGGTTGAAATCTGGCATGGGCTCCGATCAGACACGACGAACATCCGCGCAGATGGCGGCAAGATGCACGACAATACCAGACATGAGCACCACTTACCGTATTGCCCCCTCCATTCTCTCGGCCGATTTTGCCCGCCTGGGCGACGAAGTGCGCAACGTGATTGCCGCCGGAGCCGACTGGATCCACTTTGATGTCATGGACAACCACTACGTCCCCAACCTCACCTTCGGCCCGATGATCTGCCAGGCCATCAAGCCGCACGCCGTCACGCCGGACGGCCAGCCGGTGCCGCTGGACGTGCACATGATGGTGCAGCCGGTGGATGCCCTGGCGCAGGCTTTTGCCCAGGCCGGTGCCGACCTGATCAGCTTCCATCCCGATGCCAGCACCCACGTCCACCGCAGCATCCAGGCGATCCGGGCCGCCGGCTGTCAGGCCGGCCTGGTGTTCAACCCGGCCGAGCCGCTCGATGTGCTCGACTGGGTGATCGACGACATCGACCTGGTCCTGATCATGAGCGTCAACCCCGGTTTCGGCGGCCAGGGTTTCATCGACAGCGCCCTGCGCAAGATCGAGGCCGTGCGCAAGCGCATCGATGCCTGCGGCAAGGACATCCGTCTCGAGGTCGATGGCGGCATCAAGGTCGACAACATCCGCCGTGTCGCTGATGCTGGAGCCGACACCTTTGTCGCCGGCAGCGCCATCTTCGGCAAGCCCGACTACGCCGCCGTCATCGGCGACATGCGCAAGGCACTGGCATGAGCCTGGTGTCCCTGCGCTGGCCTGATGCGCAACAGCCGTTGCCGGTGCAGGCCGTCATGATCGATCTCGATGGCACCCTGGTCGACACCATGGGCGATTTCGACCTGGCGCTCAACGCCATGCTGGCCGAACTCGGCCAGCCGGCCATTGCGCGCGCCAGCATCGGCCAGCTGGTCGGCAAGGGTTCCGAGCACCTGATCCGCAGCACGCTGCAACAGGTCGGTGCCGATGCCGCCCTGTTCGATAACGCCTTCGCCAGCTACCAGCGCCATTACGGCGAGATCAACGGCCAGCAAAGTCGCCTGTTCGATGGCGTGCAACAGGGGCTGGAACAGCTGCAGGCGCTCGGCCTGCCGCTGGCCTGTCTCACCAACAAGCCGCAGGTGCACGCCGAAGTGCTGCTGCAGCGGCTGGGCATTGCCGGCCATTTCCGCTGTGTCTTTGGCGGTGATGCCTTTGCGCGCAAGAAACCTGATCCGCTGCCGCTGCTCGAAACCGCACGCGCTCTCGGCACCGATCCCGCCGTGACCCTGATGCTCGGCGACTCCAGCAACGATGCCCAGGCGGCGCATGCGGCCGGCTGTCCCGTGCTGCTGGTCGATTACGGCTACAACCATGGCCAGCCGATCCGCGAGGTGGCAGCGCAGGGCTATCTGTCGAGCATGGCGCAGTTGCAGGGCGAGCCCTTGGCACGTTCCGCAGCGATTTGTTAAACTGGTTCGCATGTTCATCCATCGCAACATCACCCGAGGTCGTGCCGACCGGGGAGCCTGGCCCTGGCGTCCCTGTGCGGCCTGCTGCGCCTGCTGAGGCGCTGGTGGTGTGCACCCGCAGTCTGACGGGTGCTGCCTGATGTTGGTCGGGGCGGTTTATAGTGTGGGCGCAAGGCCCGCGGCGATGCTGCATGGCGCGCACCGTCCCTCATCCCGATGGATCTCCCATGACAGAACTTGAATTCAAGAGCCTGGTCGCCCAGGGCTACAACCGCATCCCGCTGATGCTGGAAGCCTTTGCCGACCTGGAAACCCCGCTTTCGCTCTATCTCAAGCTGGCCCATGCCGAATACGGCGGCCGCAACAGCTTCCTGCTCGAATCCGTGGTCGGTGGCGAACGCTTTGGCCGCTACAGTTTCATCGGCCTGCCGGCCCGCACGCTGCTGCGCGCCAGCGGCTTTGGTGCCGATGCGCGCACCGAGGTCGTCACGGATGGCCAGGTGGTGGAAACCGCCAGCGGCAACCCGCTCGATTTCATTGCGCAATACCAGCAGCGCTTCAAGGTGGCGGTACGCCCCGGCATGCCGCGTTTCTGCGGCGGTCTGGCCGGCTATTTCGGTTACGACGCGGTGCGCTACATCGAGAAAAAGCTCGAAGCCTCCTGCCCGCCCGATGACCTGCACACGCCCGATATCCTGCTGTTGCAGTGCGAGGAAGTTGCCGTCATCGACAACCTGTCCGGCAAGCTCTATCTGCTGGTCTATGTCGATCCGGCCCAGCCCGAGGCCTACAGCCGCGGCCATCAGCGCCTGCGCACACTGCGCCAGCGCCTCAACGAGCCGGCCGTGCCGCCGGTCACCAGCGTCTACCAGAGCGAGCCGGTCGAGCGCATCTTCGCCAAGGACGATTACCTGCAGGCGGTGCAGCGCGGCAAGGACCTGATCGCCGCCGGCGATTTCATGCAGGTGCAGGTCGGCCAGCGCCTGCAGAAGCGCTTTGCCGCGCATCCGCTCAACCTCTATCGTGCGCTGCGCTCGCTCAACCCGAGCCCGTACATGTACTACTACCACTTCGGGGATTTCCAGGTCATCGGCTCCTCGCCCGAAATCCTGGTGCGCCACGAGCACGAGGCCGATGGCTCGCAAAGCGTCACCATCCGCCCGCTGGCCGGCACCCGCCCGCGTGGTGCCACGCCCGAGGCCGACCTGGCGACAGAGCAGGAGCTGATCAACGACCCCAAAGAGCGTGCCGAACACGTGATGCTGATCGATCTGGCCCGCAACGACATCGGCCGCATCGCCAGGACCGGTTCGGTCAAGGTGACCGAAGCCTTTGCCATCGAGCGCTACAGCCACGTGATGCACATTGTCAGCAACGTGCAGGGCACGCTGCTGGACGGCATGTGCAACATGGATGTGCTGCGTGCCACCTTCCCGGCGGGCACGCTCACCGGCGCGCCCAAGATCCACGCCATGGAGTTGATCGACGAGCTGGAACCGGTCAAGCGCGGCATTTACGGCGGTGCCTGCGGCTACCTGAGCTATGCCGGCGATATGGATGTGGCGATTGCCATCCGCACCGGCATCGTCAAGGACGGCATGCTCTACGTGCAGTCGGCGGCCGGCGTGGTGGCCGACAGCGTGCCCGAAATGGAATGGCGTGAAACCGAACACAAGGCACGCGCGCTGCTGCGTGCCGCAGAACTGGTGGAGGAGGGCCTGCAATGAGCAAGATCCGCGTCCTGATGGTCGATAACTACGATTGAGGTCTACTGGCGTCTATCAACCTCCATGGAACAACTCTAAGTCTATGTTTTTAAAGGGTTGATCGTCCATCGAGCGATTCTGAAAGCTGGACAAATCCAGTGCTCATGTGTGTAATGGAGTGTGTAACGGGCCAAACTGGAGGCGTTATACACATGGCACTCACAGCACTCAATCTTCTCTCGGCGCGCAAAGTGGAAACGGCGCAGCCCAGGCCCAAGGTGTACCAACTCCGGGACGGAGGCAGCCTCTTTTTGCGCGTTCAGCCCAACGGCTCCAAGCTCTGGTGGTACCGCTACCGGCTGGGCGGCGCTGAACAGGTGTACTCAATCGGGGTGTACCCAAAGGTCACGCTGGAGGCAGCCCGTGCGGAACGGGACCGGGCAAAGGCGTTGGTCAAGAAGGGCCTCGACCCCATCGTGGAGAAAAAGGCGGCGATCGCCCTCCAGGCCGACACATACGAACGCACGTTCGAGACCGTTGCTCGGGAGTGGATCGTCAGCAATGCTCACTGGAGCGAGTACTACACCAACCAGGTCACCAGCTACCTTGAGAAGGATGTTTTCCCCCGGATTGGCAAGTTGCCGATCAGCAGCATCAGGGCTCCACATCTGCGCCCCATCATCAAGGATGTGGCGGCTCGTGGCGCGAAGACTGTGGCGATCCTCATCCGCCAGTGGTGTGGGCAAATCTTCAGTTATGCGGCTGCCCAAGGTCTCTGCGAATACGATCCTGCCGCCTTGCTCAAGGGACTGGTCAAGCGCCCTCAGGTCCGCCACAACCCTCCGTTGACATGGGCAGAGATCCCGGACTTTCTCAATCGTGTGGACAACGAAGGGGGTTACCAGACGACAGTCCTCGCCCTCAAGCTGATGGCTTTGACCTACGTGCGCACCGTAGAACTGCGCAAGGCCTCCTGGGAAGAGTTCGACCTGGACAACGCCATGTGGTCGATTCCGTCCGAGCGCATGAAGATGCGACGCCCCCATCTGGTTCCCCTGTCACGGCAGGCGGTGGCCGCTCTTAGGGAACTACATGCTCTAACTGGCGGCGGCAAAGTATTGTTCCCGAGCTACAGAAAGCCGGGACAAGTGATGTCGGCAACGACGCTCAATCAAGCACTCAAGCGCATGGGTTATGGCGGACGGTTTTCGTCCCATGGCTTCCGCTCGACCGCAACGACGATCCTTGGACTGTTGGGATATCCGGAGAAGCGGGTCGATCTTCAACTCGCTCATTCCAAAAAGAGCAAGGACTCATCGCGCGCGCCCTACGATCACACGAAGTTTGTGGAGTCCCGCAAGGTAATCATGCAGGACTGGGCTGACATCCTTGACTCATTGCAGGCAGGGAAACCCGTTGAAGGGGTCACGAAGGCGTTTGGCCCCATGTCGAAGCGTAGAACGGCGCTGCTCCGTGTCATAGAGCGCGAGTGATGTCTGCTGCTTGGCGAGTGGAATGCCTAATGCACGTGTAGCACCTTGAACTGAAGACGCAGAACGAGGACATTGGCACTCGACTAGGTTGGAGCATTCTTGGCGACCTGCAGTGCTCTGCGCTCGAACCGCTCTGAAACAACGTCGGCTTGTCCGCAGGGCCGCTGCAGGTGGGTCACGATCTCGTAGGGTCCGTCAGACAGCGGCCGTGTGTGAATGCCCCATCCCTGCGCATGCTCAATGCGCGATTGCGCGGATACCCCGACGCCGTAGCCGGCAGCGACCCATAGCGCGATCATCTCGAAGGAAGAGACACGCTGAATGTTCTGTTGACTCACCGCGGGAAGAGAAGGCAGCCGCTGATCCAGCAAAGGGCAATTCTCTGCAGGCCAGCGAAAGACGGAGTAGTCCAACAGTTCGGCGATCGTGAGCTTCGCCTGGTCAAGTAAGGGAAAGCGCAACGGCATGGCGACGGCCATGTTCTCGGTCCATAGAGGTTGGCTTTTCAGCGACGGATCGCTCGATCCTTCAAGCGTCATGCCCGCGTCGTAGCGGCCTTCCCGAAGTCCCGCAATCAAATCATCGGCTGTGACCTCATGAAACGAAATGGTGACTTCCGGCTCTTCCGCACGCTGCAACGCAAGCAATGCCGAAAGATGCGATGACGGTACGCCAGGCGCTATGGCAAGCCTGAAATTGGAAAAGGAAAACTGGCTGGTGGCGTCGTGCATGAGAGCCCCCACAAAGCGATCGGATCAAAAAGGCGAGCCACCATGATAGCCAAAAGAGATATCTTTAACGTGGTTAAATTCGGTCGATTGATCGACGCTTCTGGTGATGCAGAAGCGCAGCGTTCAACCGGGCCGCCCCCCTGGCACAACCACCTATGAAGCCGAGCCGGCACTGGCCTTCGGCCAAGCGGTGCGTGCTGCCCGCTTGGCGCAGGGAGTCGCTCAGGATGAATTCGCGTCCATGGCTGGTATAGCTCGCTCGCATATGGGCAAGATCGAGCGTGGGGAGCACATGCCCACGCTCGCATTGATACTGAAAATCTCCGCTGCCCTCAGCATAAGTGCGGCAGAGCTGATGAGTGCAACGGAACGCAATCTTCGTGCCGATGCCCAATCTTAAGTGGTGCGGTCCGTTGCGTCAGTCGCTCGAAGGGTCCCGGAGGCGGTCGATAAATCGCACCAGCGAAGCCGATGAGTTGCTGCTTTCGAGTCGAAGCAGGTAGGTGGTGATCACGGCTGTATCCAGCGCCAATGGACGGATCACCACGTCCGGTCGCTGGCTGACCGGAATCTTGGTCGCCGTCATGAAGCCCACGCCGTAGCCGGCACCGACCAAGGTGAGCATCATGTCCAGCGAGGAAACCTCCTCAACGACATTCAGTTTGTGTTCCTGGGTCTGCAGGAGGCGCGCCAACTCGCGGCAGTAGCCTTCGCACACCTGGGGATCGCACAGGACAAGAGGATGCCCCCGGAGTTCATGGAGTGGAACCTCCTTGTGGACGAGCAGTGCGTGCCGGGCTGGCAAGGCGACCACCAGCGGGTCCTGCCAGATAGGTTCGGCGACGATGCCATCACCGACGTCGGCGGTATGAGCGAATCCGATGCAGAAGTCGCCCGAGCGCAGGCCGCGCAACTGCTCGGCCAAAGGCACTTCGGACATCCGTATCTCGATCTCGGGTTCTTCGGCACGGCAACGGGCTAGAAACGCCGACAGCCGGGGATCGAGCGCGCCGTCGGATACGGCGATGCGCAGGCTGCCTCGCAAGCCCGCCGCGACAGCCTTGACGTTCTCGCGGGCCTGCTCCAGGACGGTGAATAGCCGGCGAGTGTCCTGCAGGAACACGGCACCCGCAGCGGTCAGTCGGGTGCCCCGGCGGTCCCGGTCGAAGAGCACAGCGCCTAACTCGTCCTCAAGCTCCTTGATGGCGCGGGACAGAGGAGGTTGCTCAATGTGAAGACGCTCAGCCGCCCGTGTGAAATGAAGTTCTTCGGCCAAAACGATAAAGCAACGCAGGTGCCGCAGTTCCATGAGCAATGTTCCTATTCAGGCGCTGACGACCTCCTTCTGTTTGCTCCACGCGATGCAGGTTGAAAACTTCTTTTAAGCGATGTTTTTTCATATGTTCTTGAGCATGAGATGTAGGCGTTCAACTTTTCCAAACGAGAGGCCGGGCTGTGTTTGACCGAGCATTCAAGAGCCCTGTTTATCCACGGCGCTAAGGTTCAATCTTTACAATGTCCCCAATGCCTTGTACGTATGCGAGTGCATAGGCCATCTCTCCAGAGGTTTGCGCATGCAAAAACATCAATGGTTGTCCGCGTGTTATCTCGTCACCTAAGCGCACCTGCAATTGAATCCCTGCGGCTGGACTCTCAGGCGCACCGGCCAATTTGGCTAAACGAGAAAGCTTACGGTTGTCGATGTGTACTGCTCGGCCTGAAGTGGTTGCCAAAAGCGGTTCGACATAGAGAGCTTGGGGCGGCTCACGAAATCCCCCCTGAGCCGCGCAGATTCTCTGAAATTTTTCCCACGCGCGGCCACTGCTGATCGTCTCATGAGCCAACCGAAGTCCCTCCCCTTCTTTGGCGACGCCGCCAAGCTCAAGCACCGCGCCCGCCACCAACGCCACGCGGTCACATAGGTCTTGCGGCGCATCCGCCTCGTTGCGCAATACGGCCAACACGTCGCGCGCCTCCAACGCCGGGCCGATACCTCTGCCGACAGGCTGATTCCCGTCTGTAAACAGGCAACGCAATACAAGGCCAAATGACGCGGCGACTTCCGAAAGGTGATGCGCAAGATGCTCGGCAGTTTCCCGGCTGCGGACTTTTGCGGTTGGCCCAACCGGAATATCGATCACGATGTGGGTCGCCCCTGCTGCAATCTTCTTGGATAACACCGAGGCAATCAGTTGTCCTTGCGTGTCGATATCCAGTTCACGCTCAATACGCACGAAGATGTCGTCCGCGGGGCTGAGGTGCATCGCGCCGCCCCACGCCACGCATCCACCCTCTTTCTCCACGACCTTTCTGAGCGTATCCAGGTCCAGGTCTACAGGAGCCAGCGTTTCCATGGTGTCCGCGGTGCCAGCGGGAGAGGTGATGGCGCGTGATGAGGTCTTGGGCATCACCAATCCATTGGCTGCGGCGATGGCAACCACCAACGGCGTGGTGCGATTTCCCGGTAATCCGCCCACGCAATGCTTGTCCACAACAATCGGAGCCTGCCATTGCAGGTGATCCCCGACATCGACCATCGCACGGGTGAGATGGATGGTCTCTTGCATATCCAGAGGCAGTACCGCCGTTGCGGTCAGGAAGGCCGAAAGTGCGACATCGGTATAGCGACCATCGACCACATCACGGACGATCGCCTGCAACTCCGTCGTTTGCAGTCGGTGGCCGTGAATTCGCGCACGCACGGCCGACAACGATTCGAGCAGCGGAGGATGCCGAACCTGCACAAGATCGCCCTCATGAATGTCCAGGGCATCCCAGGCGGCCTCGGACAGAGCGATCTGTCCGGTTTTGAGCAGATCGCTGTCGATTTGGTACAGTAGCGCTTGCACAGTGCGGTCGCCGGCAATGATCAGTACCTGTGACCGCGGTGCCAGCCCTTCGGCACGGCAGACATGGCAATCGGTACGCATCAAGACGACGGGTTGATGCTGGGCATGCAGTCGCATGCGCAATGCTTGCAAGGCGGGTGTCTGGGGAGTGATGCGGGCACTCACAGGGCGAACTCCTGGTTTTGCATGGGCACCGATGCGTGCCATTTGAGTTCGCGCTGGATACGTTCGCGCAGCGCCTCGGAGGCATCGGATTCACCGTGAACAATGAACACCCCTTCCGGCGCCCGGGTAAAGCCGCCCAGCCATCGCATCAGTTCATCGCTGTCGGCATGAGCCGACAACATCGGAAGCTCGGCGACCTCCGCATTGATCGGCATCCAGCGTCCATGAATCTTGACTTCGCGAGCGCCCTCAAGCAGTTTGCGTCCGCGCGTACCTGCGGCCTGAAATCCAGAGAACAGCAGCGTGTTCTGATGAATGCCGCCAAACGCTTCTATGTGATGCAACACGCGGCCACCGGTGGCCATGCCGCTGGCGGAAATAATCACCTTGGGGTAGCGATTCGCCGATAGTGCCTTGGACTCTTCAACGTCGCGCACGTATTTGACTTCCGAAAATGCGGCCTCGAAATCGTGTTGCGTGAGCTTGTGGTCGTCGGAGTGGCGGTGCAGCAGCACAGTTGCGTTGGTGGCCATCGGACTGTCCAGATAGACGGGCACGTTGCGGAGCCGACCGCGCTGTCGCAGCAGCCACAAGTCGTAGATCAACGACTGCGCTCGTCCCACGGCAAAAGCGGGAATTACCACCGTGCCTCCGCGGCGAGTCGTGCGCTCGATGATGTCGCCCAGCGCTTCGACGGCATCGGAACGGTCATGACGACGATTGCCATAGGTGGACTCGATGATGATGTAGTCCGCTTCCGTGACTGGTTCAGGATCAGGCATGACCATGTCGTCAAAGCGTCCCAAGTCGCCGGAGAACACCAAACGCTTGCCGCCAATGTCGATCTGAGCCGTCGCCGCCCCAAGAATGTGACCGGCGCTGCGCAGCAGTAGACGGGCATTGCCCGGCAATTCAGTCTCTTGATGCAGCGGCACCGGTTTGAACTGCAGGAGCGTACGTTCTGCATCCCGAACCCGATACAGCGGAAGGGCTGGCTTGTGTTTGGAAAATCCTTTTCGATTGGCGAAATCGGCGTCCTTCTCCTGCAACCAGGCGCTGTCGAGTAGGATGAGTTCGGCGACATCTCGCGTGGCTGAGGTCGAGAAAATCTTCCCGCGGAACCCGTCCAGCACCAATCGGGGCAGATACCCACAATGATCCAGGTGCGCATGCGTTAATACGACCGCATCGATGTCCTTGGGCTCAACTGCCAGGCGCTGCCAGTTAAGTTCGCGCAGGTTTTTCAATCCCTGGAACAGTCCGCAGTCGATCAAGATGCGGGTATTGCCATGGGTGATAAGGTGTTTGGAGCCGGTGACGGTGCCGGCACCGCCCAGGCTGGTCAATGAGAGCATGTATTTGTCTCCCCTCTTGTTTGTGGGTTGTGAAATCAGGAACCGGCGCGGTCGCCGCGGACCGCGTCAGAACCACTTGAAATTCGCTCGTCGGTCGCGGCCGCAGCAACCTGCGAACTGTTCCGGCCGGTCACTTGCGCAGCGGCATAGATGGCGTCCACCCAGGTGCAGCGGTTGGCGATCAACATTCCAGCCACATCGAGCGTGCCGCCGCGGTTGATGTAGCCCAAAGCCCGCGTCTTCGAGGTGCCGCTGTCAATGCGGCGCAGCACACCCAGCATCGGCTCTGGGCGGGTATGGCTTATTAACACGCGAGGCAAGTGAGGCGGGAAGAGTGCTTGCAGGGCTTCGTCACCGACCACGAAGGTGGCCTCAAGGTCATCTCGCGGAATGCGCAGGCGGCCGGGTTCGATCACTACAGTGACGCACGACGCAAGTCCATGGCGCTCCAGGCGGGCGTGGGCTTTGAACGCTTCCTCCAACTGGTAGGCGCCAATCACCACGAACTGCAGTTGTGCTGTAGCCGGATCGCCGGCTACATGGGCTGCTCCGTGCTCAACCAGCGATTGAGCGGCGGCGGCGTTGAAGTGATTCGGCGTGTCGCGCTTGGAGACCACCACACAGGCCACTTGGCCCCGGCTGGCGTAGACCGCTCGCAGCGCGGCGGACGCCGTGTTGGCATCCACCGGGAACAACACGCGTGCGGTGTCCGACATCTCCCCCAGCAATGCTTCGCCAATGGTCGGGTCCTGGTGTGACTGCTCGTTCTTGCTGTTCTCCCAGGTGTGGGATGTGACGATCAGCGGGACGGAGATCCAGCCTGGCGGCTGGCCCAGCTCCTTCTGCCGACGCGCGAAGATGATCTCCTGGCGCATCAATCCAAGCATCTTGACCGCGAATGCCTCGTAGCTGACGATCAGGTTCAGCCCCCCTTTGTTGGCGAGGGCGGCGGCCGCAACGGCTTCTTCATTGAGTGCTGTGACCACCGAGCCATCCGTCGATTCCGGGACGCCGGGTTCGGGCACGTTGACGCGGTGCTTGAGCAGCGCTAGCGTGGTCCCCATCTTGTTGCTGGCCAGTTCATCGGGATTGCCGATCCGGATGCGCAACTGTGGATTTGCCTGCACTAGCTCCACGAACCAACGGTCCAGTGCGGACATGGCGCTGCCCGATACCTCAGTTGGCGCCCAGGCCGGCATCGGCAGATGAGGGCTCGCTGGATGGCGTAGGGCCATGGGGTGCTCGCTTTCGCGCGAGCGCTGGCTCTGGCCGTGATTCGCAAGGACGGTGAGCGCGTTTTCCAGTTCGCTCTCGGGCACGAACAGCGCCGCAGCCCCTGCGTTGAAGGCCTCGCGTGCCTGCGCATCCTCGCGCGGATTGCCGTTCAGCGGCAGGTTGTGGGCGGCATTGGTCGCCGCGCCCGGGAAGCCAAAACCTTTCTCCGTCTCGGCGATCACGTAGGGCAGCTTGACCGGATAGCGCCGATCCGAGCGTGCGGCGAAGGCGCTCAGCGTGTCTTCGGCTTCAACAATGGCCCATGCGATCGCCATCGGATCACGTCCATCAACGATGACGGGATCGAAGCCGTTGTGGCGCAGATCTTCGGCCAGCCAGGTAGCGCCACCTTCCTGCACGATCTGGGTGCGCTGCTCGATGCGCCGTCCGTTGAGAATCATGACCGGGATGGCGAAGCCGCAGTCCTCGGCGCGCCACCAGCGCGGCGCCCAGTCCGAGCCACGTTGTTCCTCGAAAGCGCCATCACTGAGGAATGCCACCAGGCTTTCTCCCGGCAACGGCGTGTGCACATACTGCAGCCCGGCGAACCCCAGATAGCCGCCTTCGGAGATCGCGCCGGCCGTGTTCGGCCCGGCATGGCTACCCAGCGGTACCGCGGGCCGACCCTGCTTATCGATGGCATAGGAGTAGAAGTCCGCGATCAGGAGCGACAGGCCCGCCTCGCTGCGGTCGTAGCGTCCACGCTGGGCGGCGGATACATCGCCGGTCAGTGCGTTCACCGCCTCGATCGCGGCCACGCAGTGCCCCTGCCCCATGAGCCAGCCGCGTGTCGTCCCGGTCAGCGCGTTGGCCAACAGATAACCCACGAAGGCTGGCACCATGTTGAGCGAGCCGCCGGTGTGGCCTTCGGGCGTTTGTTTGAAATCATCGGAGCCCAGTGGGCAGCCGCTTCGGTCGATGCGCCGGGCATAGGTCATATGCGCCACTACGCTCATGGCCGTGCAGGCCACCCGGTCGGCTGCAGCCAGCAGCGCATGGGCCGAGGCTTCGTCTGCTATACGCCTTTGCGCGACCAGACGTTGCACTAGGGCCTGCATACGTTCGATGGTTTCAGACCTGTGCGCGATGGGCCCGTAACCAGCACGCCAATCGGTTGCGAGGTTAGCTTGAGAGGACATTTCAGGTCTCCTTGAAAATAGTTGGATCGATAAAAAGATCAGCCTCGCGGATCGGTTTTCCCGCTAGAGAGAGCGTCGGCAATCAGCGAAGCGAGACCAATCCGGTTGCTCGGATGCGGTACTGCGTCGGTGGACGTAATTCGGGCAAACAACGGTGTCAATTGGGCCCAGGCATCCTCGGCGAACAGGGCATGCACCACTACGCACTCCGGCTTGCGCATTCCTTGCTCGGCGAGCTTGCGCGCCGCGACGGCGAGCGTGCGGCCTGATGATGCGATGTCGTCCACAAGCACCGGCGTTCTGCCGCGCCAGATCGACAGGTCGGGAACATCGATGTCCACGCTGCGATCGCCATGGCGTGTCTTGCGAAGCACAGCGTGCGGTACGCCGATGCGGGACGCGATGGCGCCGGCCCACTGCTCGCTTTCCTCGTCGGGGCCCACGATCAAAGGTTCTTCGACATGATTCGCGATCCAGTCGGCCAGCAGTGGTGCGGCATGCAAGGTGATGGTGGGGATCGTGTAGACCGCTGATAGTGTCGGATAGCGGTGCAGATGCGGATCCACCGTGAGCAGCTTGTCGAAGGTCGATGAGACCAGACGTGCGAAGGACCGCGACGTCACGCTTTCTCCGTCATGGAATCGCTTGTCCTGGCGCATGTAGGCCAGATACGGTGCGATCAGGTTCACCTCTTGCGCGCCAAGTTCGCGCGCCGCGTCAGCGGCAAAAGCCAGAAGCAGGAACTGCGGATCAGGATGGGCCAGCGTGCAAATCACATCCACGATCCGATCGGCAGGTTCGCCATGCAACCGGACATAGCTCTCGCCATCGGGGAATCGGCGCGTTTCGATGCGGCCGGCTTCGCTGCCGCATGCCTGCGCGATGCCGCGGGCCAGATCTTCATTGCCGGGTAGGGCCAGGGTGAGTCGTTGCATCCATTTATCTCCTTATTTGTTGTCCTTGGTCTCTTATCGAGCGCGGGTGCCTTATCGTTCAGCTCGCTGTGTTCACCTTGCCAACTGGCTAATGACGACGGCATTGGCAGTACTGCGTCGACGTGGTAGCTCCACAAGCAACCAGGCTCTTGTCATGAACAGCAACAGAGTGGCTTGCATGGCGTTCAAGGAATCGATCTGCATCAGAATCGCCGTCCTACGGTGATCGTTCCGTAGACCGGGATTTCCTTTTGTCCACGAAATTCGCGGGTGCGGTGGTAGCGGGCTATCGCGATGCGCCAGTTGCCCTGAGTCATCGCGATGCCATAGCCCACATCGGCCACGAATGGCCGTTTATCAACACTATGACTGGACTTGAACGTATTGCCGTCCAACGTGATGTCGTGCAAAACCCAGCGACCGTCGAGTGCCACGAACAGGTGCCCGTTCCAGTTGCTGCCAGCGGTCTTACGCACGGGCGAGGTGTTTTCTCCAGCCGGGCGCAGCGGTGCGGTGCCTAAGTCGTCCGGCAGGCGTAGGCCATAGCGCAGTTCTCCGCCGACATTCGCGTAGGTGGCGAAATTGCCCAAGCTGCCGCCCCAGTGGCGGGTCAGATCCCAACCCCAACCGCTGACGTTTTCTTGCCTGATGACTCGTGTTCGGCGTTCGTGGAGCAACTGCAGCACGGGTTCGTCGCGCAGTTGATGTCTCCAGCCATTGAATCTGTCCACTCCGACGGTGTCATGCCACCAGTTCTGGACTTGCCTGGCCTGGGAGGAGGGCCCCACCACCCCCACGCGGAGTTGCGAAGTGCGCAGCGTATCGCCCCGCCTCGCGTTATAGCCAAGGCTCAACATCAAGGCGCCCGCGAAAGGACGATCATCCTTGATGAGATCGCTGCGCGTTTTGTCGTTCGGGGTGTACATCATCTGCCCGAAGCCGATGGTCATGTTCTGTTCGTCGAAGCCTTGGGGTTGGAGCATCGTGAGAAAGCGATTCAGCCCACGGACGAGACGCGGTAGACAAGGGTCATCGCTATAGTCCACGAGGTTGGGGGAAACCCAACTGGCGAGAAACCCGTTGGAGTACCCTTGGTCTTGTCCAATGCCGCCGAACATGTCGTTGTCGATCCGCAGATTGAGCGTTCCCGTTGAGCGCAGCGGGTTGTCCTGGTGGCAGGACTGGGCCTGTGCGGAGGCGCTCAGCAATAGCAGCAGCAAGGGGGCTGCGACTTTCAGCCTCCATTCAGTTTGGTCGGTGGACTGAACCTTCGTCACGCTGGCGTGCCACCCTGCCCAGGGGTTGCAGTCGCAATGACCGATTGGGGCTGGCGCACCAGCATCACCGGAACTGGTGCGATGCGAGCGAGCTGCTCTGCATCGCTTCCCATCAGCAGCCTGTCCACGCCCCGGCGTCCGTGAGTACCCAACACCACCAACTCGCATTGAGTGGTCAGTGCCTGCTGAGCGATGAGCACCGAGACGCGCTCGCCCTTGCTTTCCAGAAGGACGGTCTCAACCGCCAGGCCTTCCTGCCTCAGCCGCAGCGCCGCCTCGTCCAGCAGCTTCTGCCCGGCCGCCAGGAAGCCCGGCCTCACTTCTTCAATATAGATCCTCGGCCTCTCGAAGCCGTTGCTGTGCTTCATCTCCTCGATGACGTGCAGCAAGACGATGGTTGCGCCATTCAGGCGTGCCAGCACCGCAGCGTGGTGGAGCGCCAAATCGGCAGTAGGACTTCCGTCGAGCGGAACCAGGATTCTTGAGTACATGAATGTCTCCAGTTATCAGAGTAGAACGGGATGACGAACAGATATTGCGTATACCGTGTCGCAATAGCGGACGCGGGATACGCTTATTCAGTTGCGTACATATTCCCCTGGGGCGTCGCAAACAGTGGGGTATCCACTGGATTCAGCACCTATGAGCGGAGGCGCAACAACATCACCGGAACGCTCTCGCAGCCACGCCGACCATGCGGGCCACCAGGAATCCGGATGCGTCTGCATCGTCGCTTGCCACTCATCCGGCGCCATGTATCCATCACCGGCCGCGCGGGTATGGATTTGATATTGGCGGTTACCTCGGCCGGGCTCGCTCACGATGCCGCCGTTGTGTCCTCCAGTGGTCAGCACGAAAGTCAGCTCGGCCGAAGACAGGAGATGCAGCTTGTAAACCGAGCGCCAAGGCGCAATATGATCCGAGGCAGTGCCGACGCAAAACACCGGTACAGCGATGTCTCCCACTGAAACGGGGCGACCCGTGACGGGATAACGCCCCGCGCTGAGATCGTTATTCAGGTAAAGGCGTCGGAGATACTGCGAATGCATCTTCGCGGGGAGGCGAGTCCCATCGGCATTCCAAGCCATCAGGTCGGTCATTGCCCGGCGATCGCCCAATAGGTATTCGTCAATCATGCGAGACCATATGAGATCGTAGGAACGCAGTAGCTGAAAAGCTCCGCTCATCTGGTCGGAGGTCAAATAACCGGTTTGAGCCATGCTGGCTTCCAACAGCGCCACTTGACTCTCGTTGATGAAAAGACTCAGCTCGCCCGGTTCGCTGAAGTCCGTCTGTGCGGCAAGCAGGCTTACCGACACCAGCCGCGTATCGCCATCACGCGCCATGGCTGAAGCACCAATGGCCAGTAGCGTTCCGCCCAGGCAATAACCAGCCGCGTGGACTCCATGCCCGGGGACGACGGAAGTCACAGCGTCCAGCGCTGCATGCAGGCCGAACTCCAGGTACTCATCCATGCCCAAATCTCGATCCTCAGCATCCGGATTTCTCCAGGAGATGCAAAAAACCGTATGCCCTTGCGCAACCAGATACCGTATCAGCGAGTTATGCGGTGACAGATCCAGTACGTAGTACTTCATGATCCAGGCAGGAATGATCAGGATCGGTTCGGGATGGACTTTCTCGGTAGTGGGCGTGTACTGAATCAGTTCGATCAGTCGATTTCTCAGAACGACTTTTCCTTCCGTGACCGCTACGTCGCGCCCAACGACGAAGTTCTCCGTTCCCGCGGGAGGCTGGCCGGATAGTTGCCGACGCAAGTCGTCGAGAAAGTTGGACGTCCCCCGCGCTAGATTGGCGCCTTGCTCTGCGATGGTTCTTTTCAGGACAACGGGGTTGAAAACCGCAGCGTTGGCGGGCGAAAGCATTTCCAGCCACTGTTTGGCGCCAAACGCCAGCAGGCGTTGGTGTTTCGGATCCACTCCCCACACCCCCTGCGTGGCCTGCTCCCACCATTTGGTCTGATTGACGAATGAACTGCGGAAAAGGTCGTAGGGCCATTGATCCCATGCAGGATCGTTGAAGCGGCGGTCATTGACAGGTGACCGGTCAGGAGCGGTGGCTCCCCGGTCCGGGTTGGCCGGATTCTTCTTCAATACGGCCATCCATTGCTCGGACAGGGAGGCTGCAAACGCCAAAAGCTCGGCTTGCTTGCCAGGACTGTTTGCTAAATGGCTCGCCCAGTCCACCCACGCGAGCAACGATGTCTCCGGCGAAATAGACGACCAAGCCTGTGCCCAAGCGACATGGGCATCCCCATCCAACTTCGGATTGATGGCTGAGTCGATATTGCCGTTCTTTTTATTCGTCAAAGCGTATTACCTCTATTTCTGCACAAGTAGAAAGAGCCCCTTGCTTGAAAACGGGAGTCGATTGCGATTTCCTGGGCGACGACGCCTCGCCAGCGCGTCAGCGATGTATCCATCTGCCAGCTCGCTCCGCTGTTTCGCTTCGCCTAACCGGCCATCAGGCTGATTACCAGTGCGTTCGCAATATCGATGACGAACCCACATACCAAGGGCACCACAATGAACGCCTCGCGTGCCGCACCATGCTCCCGAGTCACCGCCGTCATGTTGGCGATGGCAGTGGCGGTAGATCCCAGCGCAATACCGCCGAAACCCGCGCACACCACGGCGGCTTGGTAATCCTTGCCCATTGCCCGAAAAACAATCAGCAAAACGAATGCGATGACCAAGGCAATCTGCACCAGCATCGCCGCCGTGATGAAGGCGAGCACGGGCTGCAGTTCCCAGAGCCTGAGTCCCATCAGCGCCATGGTCAGAAACAGGCCCAATGACATGTCGGAAACCAGGGCGATGCCTGGCTGCATGCTCGGCCAGTTCCATAAACGTCCGCGCCCACTTGGCCTCATCCAGTCGGCCGCCATGCGCAGGAGAATTCCGGCCAGCAGGCAGCCCACAAAGGCGGGCAGCGTGACGGCGGTACGCGCGACCAAGGCATTGATTCCGTATCCCAACATCAAGGCGAAGTTGAGCCAGAGCAATGCCAGCAGCAGGCCGTAGTAGTCCAGGCGGGCATGCTGCTCATCCCTGTGCAGCGTGCCAATTTCCAGGGCGCTGTCCCCAGAGGCTTGAAGCCGATGCCTACGCATGAGCAAGCTTGCGACTGGGCCCCCGATGGTGCAGGCCGCGATCAGGCCGATCATGTTCGCTGCCAATCCCAGTTCCTGCGCTTGCGCAATGCCGAGGTTGTGAACGAAGTGATCGGACCAGGCCAAGGTGGTGCCCACGCCTCCTGTCAGGGAAATCGATCCCACCATCAGCCCGGTGCGCGGATCCAGGCCGAAGGCGCGTGCCATCTCCATCCCGGCCAGGTTCTGCAGCACCATGAACCCGATGGCCAACCCCGACAGGATCAGCAAGGGCCGTCCACCATGGCGCAGCGTGCGGGCGTCGGTACCCAGGCCAATGGCCGCAAAGAAGTACAGCAGCAGCGCGTCACGCGCTTCGAGATCGAAACTGATGACGATCCCCGCACCGTAGTACAGGGCGAAGACAACCAGGGCGCAGGCCAAGCCGCCCACCAGGGATTCCGGGATGCTGTATCGACGCAAGATGCCCCAACGCGCAACCAAGCCCTTGCCCACGAACAACAGCAGGATGGCGAGCGTGAATCCATGGAAGGCATCGATCGTCATCGCGCCTTCTCCCTGTCCAGGCAGGACAGCGCATGGCTGGCGGCTATCCACTCTTCGTTGGTGGGCTCGACCGCCACGGTGACCTGACTGTGATCGCTGGAAATCGTCGCCGCGTGGCTGGCGTTGGCATCGGTATCCAAGGCAATGCCCAAAAAGCCCAGCGCCGCACAGATGCGCTCGCGAATGAACGCATTGTGTTCACCGACACCCGCCGTGAACACCAGCATGTCCAGGCCACCCAGCACGGCGACCAAGGCCCCGATCTCGCGTACGATGCGGCGCACGTAAAGGGCCAGTGCCAAGCGCGCTCGCTCCCCCGTTTCGCCTGCATCGTTCTCGTGTCCGACAATGACGCGCGGCTCGGCCGAGATTCCCGAAACGCCGAGCAGGCCGGACTCGTGATAGAGGACGCGCCCCACTTGCTCCAGTGAGAGCTTCTCGATTTCCATCAGGTAGAGCACCGCACCCGGATCGAGCGCGCCGGTGCGGGTGCCCATCATCAGGCCGTCAAGCGCGGAGAAGCCCATGGTGGTGGCCGCGCTTTTGAGTCCACGCATGGCGCACAGACTGGCGCCACTGCCCAGATGGGCAACGACGGTGCGACCGCGCGCGGCGTCGCCATGGCGTTCGGGCAAGGCCACTGCCATGTACTCATACGACAGGCCGTGAAACCCGTACCGACGCAGACCGCGCTCCCATGCGGCATAGGGCAACGGCAGGACCTTCTCGACCTGGGGCAAAGTGTGGTGGAAGGCCGTGTCGAAGCAGGCCATCTGTGGCAGATCGGGCTGCTCCCGCAGCAGGATCTCCACGGCTTCGAGCGCGAATGGCTGGTGCAGCGGGGCCAGAGGAATGTAGCCCTTGAGGTCGGCCAGGACATTCGCGTCCACGCGCACGGGCATGAAGTATTTACTGCCGCCGTGGACGATACGATGGGCGACCGCACCGATCCGGCGGCCGTCGAGCCGCTGGCTGACACGATCGCGGATGAGGCGCAGTGCGGCGCGATACGGATGTGCCGTTTCCAGTTCGATCGGGAACGGCGCAACCCCCGTCTCTCCGAAATCCGGGTTGGCGCCACCGATTCCCTGCACCTTGCCATTCCACAATGCCTGGCGCGGCAGTGGCGCGGCCGAGGAATCGAACACCGCGAACTTGATACTGGATGAGCCGCAGTTCAGCACAAGGATCAGTCTGTGTTCGTGGCGCCTAGAGCGGGCCATGGTGACGTCCATCAGGTCGTCCTCTCTGCGCGCCGTCCGTGCGACCTCGCCAAGGTGTGCGCGGTTGTCTGCGGTCTCATCGTCTTCAGACTTAGCGCGCTGTGTAGCCGCCATCGGCGATGAGCTGGGTGCCAGCAAGGAAGCTGCTTCCTTCCGATAGCAAAAACGCCACGGCATGGGCGATTTCGTCCGGTGTACCCAGGCGACCGATCGGATGCAGGCCAACGGCCTCTTGGAGGGCCGATTCATCCAGGAAATCCAGGATGGGCGTACGTACGTAACCGGGATGGATCGAATTGATCCGGATTCCCTTGGGGGCATAGGCCAGCGCTGCCGACCGGGTCAGCCCGGTAACAGCATGCTTGGCTGCGACGTACGCGGGGTTCGCTGCGTCGCCCACCACTCCGAGGATGGAGGAGACGTTGACGATGGCGCCGCCTCCAGAGCGCAGGATGGCGGGAATCTGATGGCGCAGGCCATAGAACACGCCGTTCAGGTTGACATCGATCACCCGGCTCCAGGCGGCAGGGTCCAGTTCCCCCACAGGACTCTGGTCGCCACTGATACCGGCGTTATTGACGGCAAAATGAAGGTCGCCAAACGCATCGACCGCGCAGGCCACGGCAGCCTGGACCTCATCGATGCGTGCCACGTCGGCCACATTGGCCACGGCGTGGCCGCCCTCGGCGTTGATGAGACTGGTGACGCGCTGCGCATTGTCGGCGCTGACGTCCGAGACCACGACATTCAGACCGTTGCTCGCAAGAAGCCGGGCGATGCTCTCGCCAATGCCGGATCCTGCACCGGTGACCAGGGCTACGCGGCCAGAGAATGAATACTGCATGGTGTTTTCTCCAAAGGGGTGGTTAAGTTGCTAACAAGTCCGCTCAAGGGGGCGACAGCCGATAGTGATGGGCCAGCATCAGTGCAATCGCGCATGAGGCGATGCGCGTATCGCGCGAGTCGGCACGGCTGGTCAGAATGACCGGCACCTTGGCTCCAAGGACGATCCCGGCGCTGGCTGCTCCGCCCAGGAAGATCAACTGCTTGGCAAGCATGTTGCCGCTCTCCAGGTCAGGCACGGCGAGGATGTCAGCCTGCCCGGCAACCTCGGAGACGATCCCCTTGGTACGCGCAGCGGCGATGGAGACCGCGTTGTCGAAGGCGAGCGGCCCGTCGAGCAGGCCGCCAGTGATCTGGCCGCGATCAGCCATCTTGCACAGCGCCGCCGCGTCCAGCGTGGCCGTCATCGTCGGGCTCACCGTCTCGACCGCGGCCAGGATCGCGACCTTGGGTTCGCGCACGCCGATTACCTGCGCCAGCTCGATGGCGTTGCGGATGATGTCCGCCTTCTGTTCCAGAGTCGGGGCGATATTGATCGCCGCATCGGTGACGATGAACGGGCGCGGATAGGCCGGTGTCTGTAGCAAAAAGCAATGGCTGACCCGACGCTTGGTGCGCAACCCTGCCGCAGTCGAAACCAGCGCGGACATCAGCTCGTCGGTATGCAGGCTCCCTTTCATCAGGGCTTCGACTTCACCTGTGGCCGCCAGGGCGACGGCTTGCTGCGCGGCGGCGTGGCTGTGGGGTGCGTCCACAATGGCGACGTCGGCCAGATCCAGCCCGGCCTCCGCGGCGACTGCCTCCAGCCGCGCCTGTGGCCCGACCAGCACCGGTTCGATCAGTCCCGCATGGCGTGCTTCGAGCGCAGCGGACAGGCTGGGAGAATCGCAGGGGTGGACGACAGCCACACGAATCGGTTGCAAGTGCGCGACATGCGCCAGCAGGCTTTGCAGGCCTGTGCGGCCCTGCGCATTCGGGTGGATTTCCGGCAACACGGTGCGCGTTCGTTCCAAGCGTTCGGTGGGCGCCACGACCTCTACCTGGCCTTGGAAAACCGCTACCCCCTCCTGGTTGGTGCAGGTGCAGGCCAGCGTGACATGGTGGTTGGCCGTGTCCTTGCTGGTCACCTGCATCCGCACGGTCAGCCTGTCGCCGGGTCGAACGGCCCCGAGGAAGCACAGATTCTGGTTGACATAGCGGGTTCCAGGCCCCGGCAGGCGTGTGCTCAGCACAGCCGAGATCAGGGCGTTTGCACAAATGGCCTCCGTGGTGCCCCGAGCGCTTGAGGACACAGCAGGTTCTGGATCCACATCGCCCGATTGCAGCGCGAACATGTGGATGTCTTGCGACGAAAACGCGCGTTCGAGGCTGGCGCTGTCGCCGATGGCGATCTCGTCGAAGGTTCGGTTGCGCAGGACATGCCATGCATCGGCAGTGGCATCGACCGGTTTGGGCGAAGTCGTCATTTGCTTTTTCCTCGCCGTGTTTGTCTTATCTGCGGCGCGACGGGTGTCTTGGATACCGTTGTCTTTTGAGGCGCCTTCGGCTTTGGCGAGGCAGTCTTTGGTCTCGTGTCCGCCACCGTAGAGCGTGGGTCATTGGCAGAGGGCATAGCGGGCGCCGAAGCCGCCTGCACCTGACGGATCGCCTGCTCGAACAGGGTAGACACCTGCTTCAACCTGGCTTGCTCTGGTGCGGACAGCGCATCGCCGCTACCGATCACTTGCGTGATCATCCCCGCGACCTGTCGGATGTCATCTGGCGCTATGTTGCTCAGCAGCCCGGGAATGGCGGACATCACGGCGTCCTCGTCGAACCTCATGAGCAAAGCCTGGCGACGCACGAGGTGGCGGAAGGCCTGCATGTCGAAGTCGTCGCCCAGTTGGGGGCGCACCAGCTCTTCTGCGTGGCGAAAATGCCGCGCGTCGGCCTCGCCACGCGCGGCCAGGACGAAGAACAGTGCCCGGATGGCTGCTTCCACCAGCCCACCGCTGTGAACGTCTCCTTCGAGGTGGGTCAATTCTTGCACCAGATACTGGCGGTGCTCGGGCGTCTCGCTGGGATGGGCCCGCGGCGGTGCCTCATCGTGCAGGCTCTGCCCTGTCATGGCCTGCACCAGCGGCAGGCTGTACAGCGTGTCAAAGGCTTGCGCATAGGTCCGGTCGCGGCAATCGCGGAATTGATCCAGCATCTGTTCGACGGCGGTGGAAAACTGTGTCTGCAGTTGCAGGAAAGGATTGGCCTCGGTGACGGGTTGGCGGTGCGCGCGCACATGATGCGCAGCCTTCTGCACGGCGGCTGCCAGCGGCTGGCGGTCGGACCACAGTTCGTAGCCGATGCGCAGGGGATGCAGGGGCTCCAGCGACCGTGCGCCCTCGGTCGTGACCCAGGCGCGTACCCACGGCTGCACGAAGCTGCGGTAGCAGGCCAAGTTGATCTCGGAGATCCGCGCAGCGGCGGCAAAACGGCGATCGCTCTCGGGATCGGGGCGAACGATCTCACGGATTTCATCGATGTTGCTGCGGCGAATCCGGGTCAGGTAGGCGTCACTGGCTGGTTCGCCTTCCTGGGCGTCGTCGTGATGCTCGTCGATCTGCATGTGGTGGATGCCGGCTGGCAGCACGTCGATGATGTCGATGTTGGCTGCGAACTCCCGGTGCTCTTTGCGCCCGACGCTCCCGGAGACGAAGATGCCCAGATGCCCGATGCTGTCATGGGTGGCGTAGACGATGGTCTGGTCATGTCCCACCACATCCAGGTCGTTGCGGTACAGGTCGGTGATCCAGCCCAGGGCCTGGGGCGGTGGAGTGATGTTGTCCCCATAGGAGCAGAACACCACGATCGGCGAGCGAATATTGCGCAGGTCAATGCGCACGCCATCGGATGTCATCAGTTGGGCGGTGCTCAGCTTGTTGCCGATGAACAGGTTATCGACGATGTACTGCATCTCCACGTCGTTCAGGAAGACGTGGCCGCCCCAGTACTTCTCGAACTGCAGGTGGCGCGGGCCTTCCGTGTCGACCTTGGCGTACAGGTTGTACTGTTTGGTCCAAAGCGTATTGGCCGGGTCCAGGTTTTCGAAGTTCTGAACCAGCCAGGCACCATCGAACCGACCAGCTCCTAGGTCGCTGGTCAATGCCGTCAACCAGCTACCGCCGGTCAGACCGCCCGCGTAGCGCATCGGCATGTCGCCCGCCCAGTACGACAGCGGCGCACCGGCCACGATGATCGGTCCGAACAGTTCGGGCCAGACGGCGGCTGCCATCAGGATCTGCCAGCCTGCCTGGCAATTGCCGATGACCGCAGGCTTGCCGCGGCTGTCGGGGTGCAGCTCGCCGACCTTGCGCACGAAGGCCGCTTCGGCGCGCATGACGTCTTCGACGGTCTGGCCGGGAACGGGATCGGGCAGAAAGCCTACGAAGTAGCAGGGATGGCCAGCCTTGAGGGCCGCGCCGACCTCGCTATCGGGTTTGAAGCCGCCGATGCCTGGGCCGTGGCCCGCTCGTGGATCGACCACCACGAACGGTCGCTTGTGGGGATCGCTCGGCGTGTCGGCTGGCGGCAGGATACGTACGAGGCCATAGTTGACCGGCTGCGGAAGGTCCAGCCCGGACATGATGACCTCAGAGGCGAAGTCGAGTACGTTCGGCGTCTGCTCCTGCAAATGCTCCTGGTACTGGTTGCCGCGTTGGCGGCGAACGTCGGCATACAGAATGGACCGCTGCCAGGCATCCACTGCATACTCGTTTGCCATCGCCGATAGTCGCAACGGGTCCCACAGCAACTGCCCCCAATCGGCCGCTGGTGATGTCGTGGTGTCTCGATTCATGGCGATGGGCACTCCTTCTATGATGAAACTGAAAAATTGAATGAAAAGGGGCCGCAGGCACATCGTCTTGCCGGCCCTTCCTCACTCAGTACATGTGCTGGCCACCATTCATCGACACGTTGCTGCCGGTCATGAACCCCGCAGACTCACTGGCGATGAATGCAACCAGTGCGGCGATTTCCCGAGGTTGTCCCAGGCGGCCCACGGGGATACCGGCAACCACCTGCTGGACCACGTCTTCGGGCATGCTCGTCACCATCTTCGTATCCAGATACCCCGGCGAGACGGTGTTGACCGTCACGCCCTTGCGCGCCACCTCCTGCGCGAGGGCTTTGGTGAAGCCGTGCATGCCGGCTTTTGCGGCGGAATAGTTGGTCTGGCCGAACTGCCCTTTCGAGCCGTTGATGGAAGAGATGTTGATGATCCTGCCCCAGCCTCTTTCGAGCATGCCGTCGATGAATGGCCGGGTTACGTTGAAAACGGAGTCGAGATTGACTCGCAGGACGGCATCCCAATCGGCGTAGCTCAGCTTGCGGAACGTGGCATCACGCGTGATGCCGGCGTTATTGACCAGGATGTCGACGCGGTGACCGTCTGCCTGGATGCGGTCGGCCAGCTCCAGGCAGGAGCCATGGTCGGCGACATCCGCGCCGTAGGCGGCGAAGGTGTAACCTTCGCCGGCCTGGGTTTTCAGCCACGCGCCAATGCTGGCATTGCCCGGCGAATGGACGATGAGCACGGTATGGCCCGCATCGTGCAAGGCCCGGGCGATGGCTTCGCCCAGGCCGCCGCTGCCGCCGGTGACCAGTGCAGTGCGTTGCTCAGCCGGCATTGCGACCACCTGTCTTGGCTGGTGCGTCCTTGTCCTGTGCCTTGGCCCACACCGCTCCCCATTGCTTGAAAATATCCTGGAACGGCAATATCGCATCTGCCTGGCCTACGGCCTGCGTGACCGATTTCTGCCAGTCCTGAATGGCTTGCTGCAGGCCTTGAGTGAAGGTGGTCTGATTCTTGATGGCGACTTGCGTTAGTGCCTGCGCGCCACCCATCTGGTGCTGAAACTGACGCCAGAAGGCTTGTGCGGGCAGCGTGGCCAGTTCCTGCCAATTCTGGGCCTTGAGCAGGCTTTCGATTTCGGCGCCGGACTCGGCAATGCTCTCGCTGCCCGCGCGCGTGGCGTTCTCCAGCCATTGCTGGCCGTTTTCCTGCATCAGGCGCTGCAGGCGCAGTTGCAGTTCCACGTTCGCCTTGAACAGGTTCAGGGGGATAGTTTCGTTGCTCATGGTCAAGCTCCTTACTGGTTGAAATGCCCAAGTGGGCGGTGAACCGATCAGGCCATCTGGCCGATGGTTTTGCGAAAACGCGCCAACGACAGGGAAAACAGCACCGTGCCGATCAAGGCCAGCGCCAGAAAGGGCTGCCACACCGTCTCCAGCCCCGCACCCCGGTAGAGAATGGCCTGGCTCAATTCCACGAAATGGGTGGTGGGCGCGATCAGCATGATGTTCTGCACGATCTCGGGCATGCTTTCGCGCGGCGTGGTGCCACCCGAGAGCATCTGCAGCGGCATGATGGTGAGCATCATCAACATGCCAAACTGCGGCATGTTGCGCGCCAGCGTGGCGATGAAGATGCCCATCGACGTAGTGGCGAACAGACTGAGCGCTGCACCGGCGAAGAACAGCGCGATGGAGCCCTCGATGGGCACGCCCAGGACGCCGCGCACCATGAGGGTGAGCGACAGGAAGGAGGCGATCAGCACGACCAGGGCCATCGACCAGACCTTGGAGAGCATGATCTGGGCGGGAGTCACGGGCATCACCAGCAGGTGTTCGATGGTGCCGTGCTCGCGCTCGCGGATCAGTGCTGCGCCGGTCAGGATGATGGACAGCAGCGTGATGTGGTTGATGATCTGCACCACCGAGCCGAACCAAGCCTTGTCGAGGGCGGGGTTGAAGCGTGCGCGCAAGGCCAGATCCACAGGTGGCACGGTGGCGCCGCGATAACGTTTGACGAACTCGTTGACTTCACCGGTGAAGATCTGCTGGATATAGCCACTGCCGGTGAAGGCCTGGCTCATGCGGGTGGCGTCGACATTGAGCTGCACGGCAGGCGATCGCCCCGCCAGCACGTCGCGCTGGAAGTTGGGCGGAATGACCAGAGCGAAGGTGTACAGCCCCGCGTCCATGCCCGGGTCCACGTCCCCATAGTCGATCATGGCCGGTGGCGTGAACTGCGGGGGGTAGAAGGCCGAGGCAACCCGCTGGGACAGCGCCGAATTATCCTCGTCGACGATGGCGATGGGCGCGTTGTGCAGCGTCTCCGGCATGGACGTGGCCTTGGTGTAGACCGACGCGGTGAACACGTAGACGATGAGCACAAGCATCATCGGATCACGCCAAAGGCTCCACAGCTCCTTGACACCAAGGTCGTAGATGTTGGCCAGGTTTCTTCTGCGCATCTCAACGCTCCTGCTTCTTGAGTAGCAAAACGGCCGCGCCGAGAATCACCGGAACCGACAAAAGCATCGACCACAGCGGCCCCGTCAGGTCGGCCAGGCCGAGTGATTTGTTGAACACGCCACGGCTGATGGAGATCATGTGCGTGGCGGGGTAGATCTCGCCGATGAACTTGCTGGAGCCTTCAAGCGAGGACACGGGATCGATCAGGCCGGCGAACTGGGTGGCCGGAATCAGGGTGCCGATCATGGCGAAGAACATGGCCGCGATCTGGCTGCGCGTGACGGCCGAGGCGAGCAGCCCCATGCCTGTCGCGGCGAAGGAGAAGATCAGCGCGGCCAGCGACAGGGTGAAGAAGCTGCCCTTGACCGGCACACCGAAGATGGTCACTGCGAGCAGGCTCATCAGCAGGAAGTTCACCATGGCCAGGCCGACATAGGGCAACTGCTTGCCAAGCAGGAACTCGATGCGCGTGACCGGCGTCACGTAGAGATTGGTGATCGATCCCGTCTCTTTCTCGCGCACCACCGCCAGCGCAGTCAGCATGGCCGGCAGCATGAGCAGCAGCAGAGGGATCACCGCCGGCACCATGGCTGGCAGACTCTTGACATCGGGGTTGTAGCGAAAGCGCGTCTCGACGCTCGCATTGCCTGCTGCGCTGGCGCCGCCGCGCTCGCTGGCCTGTACCAGCAGCCAGTGCTGGTGCATGCCCTGAACGTAGCCCTGCACGGTTTCGGCGCGCTGCGGCATGGCGCCGTCGAGCCACGCACCGATCTGCACGTTCTGGCCCCGCAACACATCGCGGGCAAAGCCAGCGGGGATTTCGATGGCCAATGACAGTTCGCCGCTGCGCATGCGCCGGTCGAGATCCTCGTAATCGACGATAGGCGGGTGCTCTGTGAAGTAGCGCGAGCCGGCCAGGTTCAGCGTGTAGCTTTGGCTGAGCGTGGTTTGGTCGCGATCGAGCACCGCATAGCTCAGGTCCTCGACGTCCAAGGTGATGCCGAAGCCGATCGCGAACATCAGGAGCAGCGAACCGCCCAGCGCCAGGGTGGCGCGCACCGGATCGCGCTGCAGTTCCAGTGCTTCGCGCCACAGATAGCTGAGCATGCGGCGCAGGCTGAAGCCTTCAGCGTTGTGCCCGATGTGCTCAGTGTGTGTCGCTGGCGTCTGAATCGCCGTATTGGCGGCCTCGGTGGGGCCGGCGGGAGCGACCGTGCCGCCCTCCGCCTCGATGAGGTAGCCGATGAAGGCCTCTTCGAGGGTTTTAGCGCCGCGCTTCTCGACCAGCTTGGCGGGCACGTCGCTGTCGAGCACCTTGCCCGCATGCATCATTGACATGCGGTCGCAGCGTTCGGCCTCGTTCATGAAGTGGGTGGAAATGAAGACCGTCACCCGGTCGCGACGTGACAGCTCGATGAGCAGCCGCCAGAATGCATCGCGCGCTACTGGATCGACCCCGGAGGTCGGCTCGTCCAGAATCAACAGTTCGGGCTTGTGCACCATGGCGACTGCCAGCGACAGGCGCTGGCGTATGCCCAGAGGCAGGCTGGCCGGCAAGCTGTCGATGACGTCCACCAGGCCGAAGCGCTCCACCATCTCTTCGACGCGGCCCGGAATGTCCTTCGGGGGCACGCTGAAGAGCTTGGCGTGCAACTCCAGGTTCTGGCGTACCGTGATTTCGCTGTAGAGCGAGAATGCCTGCGACATGTAGCCGACGCGGCGGCGGGTGTCCAGATCATGCGGGTTCACTTCATGGCCGAACAGCCAGGCCCGACCCTCGCTCGCCGGCAACAGGCCGGTAAGCATCTTCATCGTCGTGGACTTGCCGCAGCCGTTGGAGCCGAGGAAGCCGAAGATTTCACCGCGCCGGATGCGGAAGGACACGCTGTCGACGGCGACGAAGTCGCCAAAGCGCATGGTCAGCCCCTCGGCTTCGATGGCGATATCGTCCGCGCCGTCCTCAGGCAGAGGCGGAATGACAACCGCTTGGTGTCCGCGCTTTTTCTCTTCCGGGAGCAGGCGGATGAATGCCTCTTCCAGGTTCGGGCTGTTTGTTGTCTCCAGCAATTCCTTCGGCGTACCGGTGGCGAGGACCTTGCCGTCGTCGATGGCGGCGAGCCAGTCGAAGCGCTGTGCCTCATCCATGTAGGCGGTAGCCACGATCACGCTCATGCCGGGGCGGTCGGCGCGGATGCGTTCGATCAGATCCCAGAACTGTGCGCGCGCCAGCGGATCCACGCCGGTCGTCGGTTCATCGAGAATCAGGAAATCCGGGTCGTGAATCAGCGCGCAGCACAAGCCCAGCTTCTGCTTCATGCCCCCGGAGAGCTTGCCTGCCGGACGTGCTAGGAATTTGAACAGGCCCGTGGCCTGGGTCAGCTCATCGATGCGCTGGCGGCGCTCGGGCGCGTCATGGCCGAACAGCCGCGCGAAGAATTGCAGATTCTCCTCGACCGAGAGCGTCGGATACAGGTTCTTGCCCAACCCCTGCGGCATGTAGGCGATGCGCGGGCACACCAGCTTGCGGTGGGCCTTGCTGGCCATGTCGCCACCGAGCACCTCGACCGTGCCTTCCTGGATGATGCGCACACCGGCCAGCAACGAGAGCAGGCTGGACTTACCCACGCCGTCGGGGCCGATCAGACCGACCATCCGTCCAGCGGGGATGTCCAGGTCAATGCCATCCAAGGCAATGACGTCGCGGTAGCGCAGTCTTACCTGGCGGACACTTGCAACGGTCGCGAGCTGCGCGCTGTGGCTCATACCTTACTCCGGCACACGAACGGAGAGGTTCTGAGGCCACTCGGCCTTGGCGTCGAGCTTGACCCAGGCTACGCCGGGCAGACCGGTCTTGACCTGGTTCAGGTGCTTACGCAGCAGCTCCTGCGAGATCTGTGCGCGCACGCGAAACATCAGCTTTTGTCGCTCACTGGCGGTTTCCACCGTCTTGGGGGTGAACTGCGCTGCGCTGGCGACGAAGGAAACGGTGGCTGGAATCACATACTCGGGCGCGGCATCCAGAATGATGCGAACCTCCGAACCCAGCGCAACGCGGCCGGCCACGGTTTCGGGCAGGAAGAAGGTGATGTACACGTCCGACAGATCAAGGAGGTTCAAGACACGTCCGCCCGCTCCAAGCACCTCGCCGGGTTGCGCGACACGCACCTGAACCCGTCCGTCGCGCGGAGACCGCAGTTCGCTGTCGCGGATGTCGGCTTCGATGCGGCTGATACTGGCCGTAGCGGCGGACACGCTGGACTGCGCGCCGACAAGCTGCGCCCTGGCGGCTTCGACCGCGGCGCGGGCAGCGGCGGCCTGTGCCTTGCTGGCCGCGAGGGTCGCCTGGGCGCCCCGTACGCGCGCCCGGTCATCGTCCAGTTCCTGGATCGAGGCGGCTCCCTCACTCGACAGCGTGCTGGAGCGTGTCAGGCGCCGTTGCGCGGCGTCCAGTTCCGACTCGCGCTGACCAACCAGAGCCAAGGCGGCAGTCACGTCGGCTTCACGCAGCGCCACCTGTGCCTGCGCCGCGGTCACCGAATGCTCAGCCTGCTGACGCATGGCCAGGGCCTCGTCGCGCTGCGCTTCCAGCGTTTCCAGCCGCATCTTGGCCAGTGGCTGGCCGGCTGTGACGAAATCGCCTTCACGCACCAGGATGTCTTCGATGCGGCCGGGAAGTTTGGTGGCCACGTCGATCTCGGTGGCTTCGATGCGGCCATTGCCGTTGACGAATCCTTCGCCCGGGCCGCTGTCGGTAAACCTCGTCCAGCTCCACCAGGCCAGCGCGGCAACAACCGCTGCAGCGAAAGCGACCAGGAGTTTTTTCTTGAGAGAGGGGGAGACAGTCATGGGTTCGGCGTGCCTTAACGGGTTGATGGGGTGGAAGCGGGAGTCGAGGCCGCACCCTGTGCCTCGCCGGCTGCGGCGAGGGTGCCGCCGCCGAGCGCGGCATACAGCGCCACCTGGCTGGACAGCAGCGCGCGGCGCGCCTGTACCAGTTGTTGCTGGGCTCCCAGCAGATCGCGTTGGGCATCCAGCACTTCCAAGAAGGCGGCCGAGCCGTTGTCGTAGCGCAACTTGGCCAGGCGTGCGCGTTCGCTTTGCGCTTCCAGGTTGGCTCTCTGGATCGTCAACTGCTCAGCCAGCCAGTGCTTTGCGCTCAGCGCATCGGCCACCTCGCGGAAGGCCGTTTGAATGGTTTTTTCGTATCCGGCGACGGCGATGTCGCGGCGCACTTCGCTCAGCTCCAGATTGGCGCGGCGGCGCCCGCCATCGAAGATGGGCAGCGACAGGGTGGGCATGAAGGTCCAGGCACGACTGCCGGAATCGAACAAGCCATTCAAGTCGGAGCTGGCCGTGCCGAAGCTGCCGGTCAGCGCAATGCGCGGCAAAAACGCCGCGCGGGCCGCGCCGATGTGGGCATTGCTGGCACGCAATTGGTGTTCGGCGGAAATGATGTCCGGGCGACTGACCAGCAGCTCCGAAGGCAGACCGGCCCGCAGCTCAGCCAGAACCGTCGTTTCATCGAAGGGTGCCTTGGCGGGCAGCGGGCCGGGATCAGCGCCTACCAGCAGTGCCAGGGCGTGCAGTTGCGTGGTGCGAGCCTGCTCAAGCTGCGTCAGCAGCGCCTGAGCTTGGTTCAGCAGGGTCTGGACCTGTGTGAGATCCAGCTTCGAGGTCGAGCCGACTTCGACGCGGCGCCGGAAAATGCGATAGGACTCCTCGCGGGTGGTCACGGTTTGCCGTGCGATCGCCACGCGTTCGTCGATCTCGCGCAGGCCAAGATAGCCGTCTGCCACCTGGGCGATCAGCGCCAAATGGACGGCCTGGCGAGCCGCGTCGGAAGCCAGCCAAGTTTGCAGGGCGGCGTCTTCCAGGTTGCGGATCCGACCCCACAGATCCAGTTCCCAGGTGGTCAAACCCACCTCGGCCCGGTACTCGCCGCCCACCTGCGATCGGCCCGACATGTTCAGGTCGCCAGGGACCCGCGCGCGTCCACCTTGGGCGCCCACGCCCATGGCAGGAAAACGATCCGAGCGCTGAATGCGGAATGTGGCGCTGGCTTCCTCGACGCGCAGCGCGGCCACGCGCAGGTCGCGGTTGTTTTCCAGCGCAGTCTCGATGAGGCGTTGCAGCAGGGGGTCGGTGAAGTACGCCTGCCAGGCAAGCTCTCCCGCGTGGGCGCCGTCGGTGCCTGATCCAAGATGCGCGGGCCAGGCTTCGGGCACGGGCAATGGCGGGGTGTCTGGCGCCGGAGCGAGCGACATGCAGCCGGTCAAGACGACGGCGCTCAGGGCCAACGAGGCAGCGCGCAATCTGAACGCAGGAAACAACGGGGAAGTTGGGAGCATGGTCACGTTCCGTACAGGTATCGGGCTGAAGAGGGTCTGGTCGCAGAGGAGGGAATGGCTGCCACCCGCGCAATGCGGGGTTCGTGGCTGGTGTCCGCAAGCCCTACTTTCTTGCTTGCAAGTGCTGTCAAGCCCACTTCATCTCCTTGTTGATATGTGCATCCCCGTGTTCCCCGGCTGGTTGATAGGGCGCTCTTCCTGTGTCGTAACCCGATGTGCCGGGTTCACTCGCGCCCTGTGTTGATCTGCATTGTGAAATCTGAAAACAAACGACTGGACGGTTGTTTTCAATTATACGTTGCAATCCAAGAACCGCAATCAGCGGGCTCGTCGGTCATTGACGCAGGTCAATTCGAGCTGCCGGCTTGGGTTCAAGGAAGGCCCTGATTCTTGGTAGAGCCGGTGACAGGCCCATGGGAACACCCCTCAGATCTTTGAACAGAGCCTTTGAATGCCACCCAATAAAGATGACGCGCCAGACAACAAGCGCCGCTACCTGTCCTCTGCCGCCAGGAAAGAGGAAATACTCGACGCGGCCCTGGTCGAATTCGCGGATCGGACATACAACGCAGTGTCGATGGAGCGCCTGGCGGAATGCGCGGGCTTGTCCAAGGCTGGCATCTATGCCCACTTCAAAAGCAAGGAAGAAATTTTTCACGCCTTGCTCGAACGTACGACGAAGCAGATTTGTGATTTCCAGGGCTGGCTCCCGGATGAGGATCTGACGTTGCCAGAGCTGGTAGATGTCTACCTGGATCGCCTGTACGCGACCTTCAGCTCCCCTGCCACGATGTCGATCTACCGGCTGCTTCTGGCCGAAAGCGCCCGAACTCCAGAGCTGGTGCAGCGTTGGCACAACGAAGTTGCGCTCGGGCTGAAAGAGCGGGCGCAGACCATCATCCACCGCAACATACGCCGAGGCGTCATTCGCCCAGGCGTCTTGACCGAACACTTCTTCCCGTTGGCGCTCGCGCCCGCAGTGCTGTGGCTGAGTTCCTCGATGCTGTCCAAGGGGAATCCTTCCATCTCGCTGGTGCAGTTACGGGATGCGCACCGGCAACTGTTGCTTGAGCTTTTGCAGCCTCAATGAGCGGAGTGATGCACAGAGTCCTGCGCGCCCTTGCAGGCTTGGCGATCGGCTTTGTGGTACTGCTGCTGACTGTGTGGGGTGCGCTGGCTCTGTGGCATCAGATGCCGGGACCTTCGGTGGTGCGATGGTTTGTCATTGCCATGTGGTCCACATTGGGTGTGACCGTTGTCTTGTCGCGGGCGGGCTTGCTTGGGCGGCGCAATCGCAACATCGCCGGATTCGCATTTGTGATCGCAGCCGCCTCCCTGCTCATGTGGTGGGGGACGCTGCAGCCGTCACACCAGCGTGTATGGGCTGACGATGTCGCTCAGTTGCTGGAGGCCAGGATCGACGGCAACCATGTTCACCTGAATAATGTGCGCAACTTCCAGTGGCGCAGCGAAACCGACTACACCCCGCAGTGGGAGAGCCGCACATACGACCTGGATCGTCTGCGCAGCGCCGACTTGGTGCTTTCCTACTGGATGGGGCCGCACATCGCCCACACCCTGGTGTCGTTCGGCTTCGATGGCGGTGAACGCGTGGTGTTCTCGCTGGAAATTCGCAAGGAACGCCATGAGTCCTTCTCGGCGGTAGGAGGATTCTTCCGTCAGTTCGAGCAGATCCTGGTAGCCGCCGATGAGCGAGACATTGTGCGTACGCGCAGCAACGCGCGAGGCGAAGATGTTTATCTCTATCGCTTGCAGATGAATCAGGCGAGTGCCCGCGCGTTGTTTCTGGAGTATCTGAACGCGGCCAATGAACTGCGGCAGAAACCGCGCTTTTACAACACGTTAACCAGTAACTGCACGACCATCGTATTCGAGCTGGCCCGGGTCATTGCGCCCGCATTGCCAATGGACTATCGCCTGCTGCTGTCTGGATATTTTGCGCGGTACGTCTACGACCTGCATGGATTGACGCCTGGCTATCGTTACGATGAATTGCAGGCACTGGGGCATATCAACGAACGTGCCCTTGCTTCCGATGTGTCAGAGGATGACTTCTCGATGTCGATTCGACAAGGCGTGCCAGGCATCCCTGCCAACGAGGTGAATCCATGAGGTTCCCGCAGGCCTGCCTTCTCATTGCATGCGCCGCTCTTGCTCCGCTGCTGCTGGGGGGCTGCTCGATCCTGCGCGAGTTCGGCCCAGTGGTTGAAGTTCATACGCTACCTGCCAGGGAGGCCATCGAACTCAAGCGCGGCGACATCCTGACACGTGGCAAGCTCAGCGATGCGACTGTCCAGACCATCAGGGTGGCGGCATTGGATGAGCAGGCATGCGCAAAGCCGATCTCCTCGGAGTGCGCGGAGGCCTTGGCTACCGTGACGGGGGTCGCCACGGATAGACGCCTGGCTGCACTGTCCGAACTATGGCTGGCGCAGGCTCAGGCCATGAAGCCCGGCTCAGCGCAGCAAGCCGCCTGGCTTGAGACGATTCGCTATGCCTATGCTTATCTGTTCCTTGGTGACCATACTCCGGGAGAGCGGGCCTTCGAGGATCGCCAGACCCAAGTGCGGGATTGGTATAACTATGCCGTCGAGCATGCGGCCACCGGCATGTTCGAAGTTCGGCAACAAATGCCGACGCAGTTGCCCGACCAGACCAGTTGGAACATTGCAGGCTGGGAACTGAAGCTGGATATGCGCGGCGCGCGCTTACCGGGCAGTACGGCGGTGCCAGCCGAACTCCTGCCAGCCTCGTCCCTGTCTTTCCGTGGATTGCGTAGCCTCTACCGGCGCGACGGCTTTGGCGCCGAGCTTGTGGCGGTCATTCCGGACGAGTCCCTGAGCGCCGCCCCAACTCGGGGTGGTCGCCCAGCGGCAAAACATGATCAGCAACCGCTGCCCTGGAGCGAGATGCCCGCGCCGTCCATGACGGTTCTGCTGCATCCCGACGGAGACAACTTGGACAGCGTGCTGCATGCTCGTACAGCCCGTCTGACGGTGCATGACCCCTATGTGGAATCGGCCATTATGCTGCGCGGCCAACGTGTGCCGCTGGCGGCCAATTTCACGGCCGGCTATGGCGTATGGCTGGCCCGTGCCAATTTCAACCGCCAGTCGCTGCGCAGCCTGCTCGGGCGCGAGGGTGGCATCGACCGCCCGCACGTCTACTTGATGCAGCCCTACGATCCGAACAGGCGGATCATCGTCATGCTGCACGGACTGGCCAGCAGCCCTGAAGCCTGGGTGGAACTCGCCAACGAAATCCTGGGCGATGAGGCCCTGCGCCAGCATTACCAGATCTGGCAGGTCTACTACCCGACCAACATGCCAGTCGCGTTGAACCACGCCATGATTCGCAGGGCGCTCGGGGATACGCTGACGCATTTCGACCCATCCGGCCAAGCGCCGGCGTCGTCCGACCTCGTGCTGGTGGGGCATAGCATGGGCGGGGTCATCGCGCGGTTGATGGTGTCGTCAACCGATCAATCGCTGGTGCAATTGGCTGCGGATCACAGTCGGTTGACGCCGCAGCAGATCAGGCGCATTGATCCCATGTTGCGCTTCGAGCCCTTCCCGAATGTCAGCAGTGCCATCTTCATCGCGGCGCCTCATCGGGGCACATCGGTCGCGGGTGGACGCCTGGGGCGCTGGATGGCGGGATTTATCCGCTTTCCCATTACGGTGCTCGAAGAACTCGCCCATACACTGGCACCCAATGCGGCCGCCAGCAGCCGTGAAAGCCTGGCAACCATTCCCAATAGCGTGAACAATCTCGACGAAAACGATCCGTTCGTGCGTACGGCGGCGGGCTTTCCCATCTCATCCCAGGTGCGCTATCACTCGATCGTGGCCCAAGCCAATTCCGAAGTGGCCCTCGATGATTCCGATGACGGTCTTGTGCCTTATCGCAGCGCACATCTTCCCGGCGCACAGTCCGAGAAAGTCATTATTTCGGGGCACAGCGTGCAACAGAGCGCGGCCGCGATACTGGAGATCCAGCGTATTCTGAGAGAGGACATGGCTCTGCGGGAAGCGCATTTACAGCCATAGACAACTGCCATCTGCTGTGCGCGGCCGAGCTGATTTCGGATTTCGTATGGGCGTAATGCATTCATCTGAATGCGCAAAGAGCATCAGACTTACTGTTGCCCGCTCGACGCTGGCACAGTGGGTCGGTGCGTGCGGCGCGCAACTGCAGCCGATGGTAAAGGCGCTGGATGACGAACTGCGTCGCCACGTGGTGCTGCACGCCCACGAGACGCCGATGCTCAAGCCCAAGCATCTTGGCGACGGCAAGGCGTACCCAACGTGATCCGCCGTCTGGCGGCGACCCAGCCCATGCTCGACAAGATCGTCGGCCACCAACGCCACATCGCTCAGGCCTACGGCATATCGATGGAGCATGCGCGCTGGCTGTTGACCACCGTGGCGTTCCACTGCCTTGCCGTGGCCGACACGGTGTACTCGGTCGCCGAACGGGAACCCGTCGTGGATGCAGACCGTGCGACGGAGGAAGCCGAGATGGAGGCCGAACTCAACAGGGCATGCACGCACTCATTGTTGGCATGCTGGCCTTGATGGATGCTGATGGCCTTTCAGGAGATAGTTGATCGTCGTTCTCGTTTGTGGGGGTTGAATGGAAATCCAGGGATGCCGTAATTGAGGAGCCTGGACGGCGTATCGTTCAGGAACAAACACGCACGGGCGGCCAGGCCCTGCCGTGGCTCGACATGACGGCCTTCCTGCGCGGGGCCATCGACCTTGCGCTAGACAACCATGCCAATGCGCCACGCAGCAATACGCAATGGGTGTTCTTCGACCGTGGCCTGATCGACGCGGCGGCAGCACCCCAGGCACTGGACGGCACTACTATTCTGGACACGATTGCCCAGTCGCATCGCTACCACTCGCGCATCTTTCTGGCCACGCCGTGGCCTGAAATCTATGTGCAGGACGAAGAACGCCGTCACAGCATGGATGAAGCGCGGGCTGAATTCGAGCGGCTTCAGCGCACCTATCCAGCGCTGGGCTATGCGGTATCGCGGTTGCCCAAGATCAGAGTGGCGCAACGCGCTGACTTTGTGCTGGACACCTTGGCTAGCCGCTAACCTACCAAGGCGAACTCTACCGTATCTCACCGCCACGTAGGACTCCATGCTCAAATCTCTTGCGTAACTCTGAGATAAGGATTGTTGGGTGGTACTGCATCGAACAACCAATTCGCATCGATCAGCAAATACCCATGCAGCTTCCGGGACTTGCGCGGCCCGGTGACTTCACAGATCCAGATGTTCAAGCCGCTGTCGTGCTTTCGATGCAACCCCAGTTTCTCAAAGCGCTTCTGCACCCACTGCCAATCCGGCATCTTGTCCTGCCGTGCCAGCGTGCCGACATGAGGGTGCTCCTGGACGTAGCGCTGGAACACACCTGGGCTGACCAAGTAGGCCGTGTCATTCACGGAATGCACGAGCGCTTTTGCGTCGTTGATGATGAGCCGGCGCGAAGCAATTCCCTGTTTCAGCCACATCATGAAATGTTCGCCTGACGGGGGCGCTGCTGTTAGGGGTGGTTTAGCAGTAGATGGTGGTGGCGAAGGAAGCACTGCGGCAGTCGCTGGCATAGGAGTGCTGGGGTCTGCGGGGTAGCTTCTCTGTGCAACCGGCTCCACATCCTGCTCGGCACCAGGCGAGCCGCTCGTGCTCACCATTGCCAGCATGTCCTCCATGACATCGGACACGGGCTGGGCCTTAGGCGGTGAGGCGGTGACGGTACTACTGCCTTCCCAAGATGGAAGTTTCTGACCGTTCGGGGCTGCCTTCGCCATGGCCGCAGGCGGCATTTTCGGCGCCTCGGCGTCGTTTTCGGCGACTGCCGCGTGGATCGCTACCGTGCCTGCAAAAGGCGTCGGTCGCTCGCCAGATTCCCAGATCAGCGCAGGAGCGAGGCGCAACAGGGTGAACGAGTGGGACCAGCCGGTGGAACTGGTTATGGTCGCGCGCCAAATAGCCTTGCCGTCGGGCGCCGGCTGCAACATGCCGTGATCCTGGAGGACGTTGAACACCGCGGTGTTGTTCGCAGGGATGCCATCGACGCCTTGGGACAGCAGGTGCGCACGCAGTTTGTCCGAGACCGTTTTGCTCACCAGCCACAGGGCATCGTCGGTGAGCCAGCCATCGGAGGCTTCCGGCTGGTTCAGTTTCAACTGTTCCTTGAGCAGGTAGCGCAACCCGTCGAGCAGCTTGCGCTGCAGCGCGTGCTTGGGCGCAGCCATGGCGCGGGCCGGATCGCCGCCCAGCTCCTGGGCCACCGAGGCCCGGTCTGCCTGCACGACAAGTTCGCCCAGTACGCCGGCGTGCTCGTACTGCCCGGCCAGGACGTAGAGCAGTGGTGCCCACAGGGACGGATAGCCGCTGAGCCAGTCCAGGGCCTCACGGTCGAGCAGTTGGTGGTAGAGCAAACCTGTCGCGGCGCTGTGCAGGCGGTACTCGCGATCGTCGCGGTAGCGGAATCGGTATGGCTGGCGCAGCGGGCCGTGCCAAGGGTGCCAGATGCTGCCGTCGGCCAGCTCGACGTGCAGATCGACGGCGATCTTGCCGATGTCGTGCAGCAGCGCGGCGTAGGCGACGGCGGCGGTCCAGGCTTCGGACTGTGCCGCTTGGTCTTCGGGGCTGGCGCCGATGGGCAGCAGATGGGACTGCCGCAGTTTCAGACTGTAGGCGACGATTTCGAGGCCGTGGTCGAGCATGCCGCCCAGATAGGCATGGTGATGCGCCTCGGAGGCCGGGAAGGCCTGGACCAGCTCGGCGTAGCGTTCCAGGGGCGCTCGGTACAGCGTGGCGAATTGCCTGCGCGACAGCGAGGTGCGCTGCCAAATGTGCTCCAGCAGCTTCTGCCGGCGCGGGGTGGCCAGCAGCGATGCGGCCGACTCGGGCCGCATCAACCCTTTCGGGAGGACGGTGGCGGGTGCTGGCGGTGGCGCGCCGGCGACCGGGGGCCGTTTTCGCTGGAACAGGGAGAGCATGCGGGTGTCCTGTGGCGGGCCGACCGGGAGGCCTTTTTGCCTTTTCGAGGTAGGGCCTTTCCCCTTGCACCCCATTCCCTTGCCGTTTCGGCCCTTTGGCCTTTAACCGTTTCGGTATAGCGGGGCCTGGGTTGCGGTTCCAGCGTCAATGTGGAACCCGCACGAATGGATTGCGCGGCGACCAGCCGCTGGCCTCGGCCTATGCTGCGGAGACGCTGTTTTCGCCAGGTAGGTTGCTCTCTAGGCGTCAAAGTTGACAAATGCGACAAAGGCGACTAGAGTAAGTCCTGTCTCAAACCTACCTGGGAGATGACCATGCCCACCGCCATTGAATTCATTGCCGACCGTCTGCCGCGTGTCACCGTGGAGGATGTGCGCCGCTTCGCGGATACCGTCGAAATCCGGGATGCGCCGGCTTTCGCGGCCGAGTTGCAGGCGTTCATTCACGAGCGCGTGGAGGCGGTAAAGCTGCCAGCCAACCTCGAAGGTGAAACGGTGGAGCACGCCTTGAAGCGTAAGACGGCTGCGCTGCGCGCTGAGACGCGCTGGGCGCCGACTGAAACCGACGTCCAGCGAGGCCGCGCCGTGCTGCTGGAAACCTTCAACCAGCCGCACAACCTGCCGCCCGCGGAGTACGCCAAGCTGGCGGACAAGTCGCGCCAGCAGATCTACAAGGACATCCTCGCCCGTCGGCTGCTGGCGCTGAACGTGGGGCCGCGAGGCCAGAAACTGCCCGACTGGCAGCTCGACCCGGTGAAGCAGCAGTTGACCCAAACCGTGCTTCAGGAGGTCGAGGGCATCGACCCTTGGACGATCTACCGCGCACTGTCCGAACCGCTCGAAGGCTTGGGCGGCCGCTCGCCAGTGGATGCGGTGACGCATGGCACGATCGACGACGTGGCCGAGGCCGTGTTCAACGTGCTGGGCGTTCAGGTGCATTGAAGCGAGATCGCCATGAGCCACGAGCTGCCTTCGTTCCTGATCGATGCCGGTGAGCTGCTCCAGCATGTGAGCCGCGTCGTCTATCGGGGCAGCCCGCTGTACTATGGCCGCAGCAGCACCAATCGCTACGATGACCCGGCCCAGGCCTACGGGGTGCTCTACCTGGGGCGCGACCTGCCCACGGCGCTGATGGAGTCGGTGTTTCATAAGCACCAGTGGCTTGCGGACACGAAGCGCTCGATCGCGCTGAAAGAAGTCCAGAGCCGGATGGTGCGCGCAGTGGGCGTGATGGACGACGTGCTTCTGGCCGACCTCACGGCGCCGGGCGTCATGGCGGGCTACTTCGGCCTGAACCTGGAGCAGTTGGCCAGCCGCGACTACACGCACACGCAGCAGGTGTCGGCCCAGGTGCATGCGATGCTTGGAGATGACGGCCAGGTGCTGTTCGACGGGGTGCTCTATCCGTCGCGCAACAACTATCCCGCCAAGAGCATCGCGCTGTTCGAGCGTGCCAGCGCGAAGGTCAGTGTCATCGAGGACATCGATCTCGTTGACCATGTGGACTGGCCGCGTTTCGTTGCTACATACCGCATCGGCGTGGAGCCCGACCCTGGCCCGTTGGAACCGGATGACGAAGCGTCCTGAAGCAGCAAGAGAACACATTGAAGCCCTAAACAGAATGAAATGGACCAAACTGAAATAGGCATCCCTCAGCAGTAGGAGACGACCATGAACACCACGACTCGCACCAGCACCGCAGAACGCCTCGGCCGCGCCTTTGGCCGCGGATGGCGTGCCTACGCGCGCTGTGAACGGCGGGCGTCGAACTGGTTGGTTTCCAAGGGCATGCCGACGGCTGGAGCCACCGCGCTCGTGTGGATGGTTAAGCTGGCTGCGCTCGGGGTGCTGCTGTACACCACCTTCTGGCTGGCCCTGGTGATGGTGTGCGTCATGGTGGTTGCCTGGATGGCCCGCAACACCGACTTGGGCGAGGAGTTGCCCGAGCCAGAGTGGCGAAACGGACCAGCAGGATTCGGCCTATACACCTACGACGGTTTCCGCATTGATCCTCATGTCGAGGACGACTAGCAGCGATCACTTCTTCGACACTGCATTGATCGCAATGCTTCCTCCCCTTCCGCCAGCAGCCTTGGCATCTCCGGTGGCTCCTGCGAGGCCTTGCAACACGTTGCCGGCACGAACGCCCGCCCAAGCCAAGGCCATGATCCAGAACGTAGGCAGTACGATGAACATCGTGCCCGTGACAAACATCAGGAGCATGTCTCCGAAGGCGTTGTTCAGCCCCACCAGCGGGTCGAAGTTAGTGTGCGGCCGATTCCAGCCGAACCCCCAGCCATAGAGCGCATCCAGGATCGTCGAATCGATCCAGCGCGCAAGCTGAAACCAGAAGTCCGTGAAGAAGAGCGCGAACTGCACGACGCTGACGGTAACGACCGTCTTCAGATCGTAGGTGCCTACGACCAGCACAAGCGGGATGCAGATGACCAGCGCCATCTTGAGCAAGGCGAGGACCATGGGCAGAGACTGTCTCACGACGTCCATGGCGGGAAACGCGGCAATCGCGCCGACGGCCATCCCAACGTCTCCCGTGGCCCGCGTCACGATGTTCGGCAAGGTCTTGTCGATCTGGCCGCCATAGTCCGTATAGACGCTACCCTGGTTCAATTTCTGTTGCCGCGGTGACGCGATGGCGCGGATCACCGAGTCGTCCACCTCGGCCCTGCTCAGGAACCCGGCCCAGCCTGCCAGGCGATTCAACAGGTTCGGGTCCACCTGTCCCAGCAGGCGTGCCCGCAGGCCATTGCCGCCATCGGCCCACCACTGCCTGCAGGTCGGGTAGCCGCCACCGCTGCCCACCTGTGCAAGCCCCGCATCGCGGGTGCTGTCGTAGGGCCAGTCGTCGCGCGGCGTGCTTGAGCGGTAGGTGTCGTAGTAGCCGCCCGTGTCCGTGAAAAACCTCGACCCTATCCAGGTCACGTCGTGCATCTGCTGCTCATCAAGCTGAGGGCGCTGCATGAACAATTTGGCCCGCGCAGGCCCATAGCAATCCCGCGAGAAATCCGCTACTTCCTGAGCCAGTACCGGGTCGTCAATGCGGGTCGCGTCGATCTCCATGCGCATCTGCCGCAGGTCCGTGCCGCATGGGATCGCCGCCACCGAGGCGCTCGTGACGGCGCGCGAGAGCGCGTGCATGAAAGCCCACCAGACCGGCACCTTCGCCGACTGGTTGTTGATGGTGCTGAAGGACTGCGACCAGCCGGTATCCGTGGGCTGCGGCACGCTGACCTGGCACTGGGCCGAGCGCGAGCTGTCGTACTGGATGGTGTTGAGGTCCACGTCGATGAACGGGATGCCAGCGAACATCACCACCACGATGGCGACGAAGACCCGGTTCTCGATGCGCGCAGCCGAGAGCACGCCCTTGTTGCCTTCGTCGGCACCTTCCGCACGGGCCTTCAACCACTCCTGCACGATGATGGCGACGAACGGCAGCGCGAATACTCCGCTCGACACCAGCACCGCCCAGATGCCGTTGTTGACGATCCAGGACACCAGCGTCAGGTAGTACTCCAGGTAGTCGGTCGTAAAAAGCGTCATGGCGCGGCTCCCTCTTCAGCTCTGCATCAGCAGGCTGGCTTCCAGCGCCACGATGGCGACGACGCCGGCGATCTCGCTGCGCACCAGGCGTCGCCGCGCTTGCGCGTCTTCCTCGCGGGCCAGCAGCCGGCGGCGCATCCAGACCCAGCCATAGACCGTCGCGCCGTACAGGCACAGCCGCCACACCAGGAAGTAGCCCGCGCTGGCAGCCAGCCACCGCTCCCAGCCGGCAACGCTGCCGACGAGGTAGATGCCGACGAGATTGGCGCCCACGGCCGCGGCGATGATGACCACCGCCAGGAGCAGCGCCTTTGCCGCGCGCCGGCTGAAAAGCCAGCGCGGGCGCAGCCAGGCCGCGTTCATGGCGTGCCTCCCGGGTTGCCCCGCTGCAACCGATCGAGGCGGTCGGGCACCGGGTCGCCTTCGTAGATGCCGCGCGAGCCGGCCGCGCGCGTCCCGTGGCGCTGGATGATGGCCATGGGCGAGTTGTTCGCCAGTTCGCGCCGCAGTTCAAGTTCGGTCTTGAGGTTGCGGATCTCCTGATCGAGCGTGTCGCTCTCGTGGTTCACGGCCTCGACCGCCAACTGGTTGGCCGCCACGTTGGGTTCCTTCTTGCCGGTCAGCAGGGTCCGCTGGAGCAGCAATGCCTTCTCCAGCACGGACGACAACGCGACCTCGGACGCGAGACGTCGCGCCAGCAGGTCTTGGTCTGGCTCGTCGCGCAGCGCCTCGATGACGCCGCGTGTAATGGGCAGCGAGGTGCTGCCGGCTGCATGCAGGTTCTCGAACGTCGTGTTGCGCGTCCCAGAGACCAGTTCCTGCAAGGCCTCCAGCTTGGTCTCGTACTCCTCCTGGATCAGCGGCGTCAGCCCGACGCCAGGCACGGTCTCGGTCTTGGTGCAGGAATCACACGTGCGCTGTACCTGTTCCCCGAGAACCCGCGTCGCCCATTCGGTCGCCTGCTGCGGCGACGTCCAGGTCTGGCAGGACAGGCTCGCGCAACTGGCGGGCGCGATGGAGGACGTGTCAGTCACGCTGCGCCCGTTGACCAGGTTGTAGCCCGCCCGCGTCACGTCACCGACCACCCGGATGGCCGACTGGCCCGCGCCGCCGGCATTGCTGCCGCCCACCCAGGGCACGCCGTCGTTGCCGCGGCGCGTCTCGGCCTGCTCGATCGCCGATACGGCATCCGTGCTCGACACCGCATCGCGCAGCGCCATGCCTTCCGCCATCTGGCTCCATCCGAGCTGGCCGCCCGCCGTCTCGGCCATCTTCTCGGCCATCGCGCGACACGTCAGCTTGGAGCGGTCGAAATCCAGCCTCGCCTGCAGCACACCATTGGTCAGCAGGTTGTACAGCCCCGGATCGGCACGCTGGATGATCAGCGCCGGCAGCGATGCCACGGCACTGGTCGCGCTCTGGATCACGTTGCTCATGATCTGCTGGAACCCATTCGTGATCCCATTGAGCTGATTGCGCAGCGTGGTCTGGATGCTCATGTCGCCGCAGATGAGGTTGCTGTTCCAACCCAGGCCGACCCCGATCGAACGCATGCCAGCGGCGCGGCCCATGGACACCGCACTGCCACCGCCGATCGAGTACATGACCTCATCGCCGATGACGGGGCCGCTGGTCTGGAAGCCGGCCTGCGCCCACGCGAGGCCACAGACCAGGGCGAGCGCGCCGGCTAGCGCCGTGGGGCGCAGCGGGCGGCGAACCTTGGCGGATGGGTTCATCAGTTCAGGACGCTTCATCGCCGTACCCTCAATAGAAATCGACGCTGCCGAGGAACACCTGGCCCCGGCGTTCGCAGCACGCATAGGGCCGCCACAACGCCCAGGCGTAGTCGCCTTGTTGGGCCTGTGTCAGGAAGCCGTTGCGCGGGAAGACCGTGCAGGACGAGGACAGGACGGGCGTGAGTTCCTGCCACTTGCCGGTCGAGGCATCGCCCTCCATCAGCGCGCCGGCCGGCCAGTAGCCATCGCGGGAGTTGGCGAGCAGCGGCTGATAGACGTGGATCTGCCCGCGGCGCGTGACCACATCGCCGGCCCGTTGGGCCACCACGGCACCGGCCTTGTGGTCGTCCGTCTGGTGCAGGAAGCCGCCGCGCGGATAGACGTTGCCCCAGAGGTTCAGGGTCGAGCGCGCGCCGACCTCGCGCATGCCCGGGATCAATGCCTCCGGGTACACCATCTCCGGTACGTTGTAGCGCCAGGCCGGCGTGTCCAGCGTACTGAGCAGGTACGGCATGAAGGCCGTGCCTGCGCCCTCGCAGAAATAGCCCGAGGACGAGACGAACTGGTTGAACACCTCGACGCCGGGGTGGCCGATGACGTCCGCGTTCTTGAACTTCGCGAGATTGTTTTCGTCATCTTCATTGGTGGTGCCGTCCCCGCCGGCCTGGGCCGAAGGGTTGGGCGTGCTCATGGCGCGCACTTCGACCCAGGGGTTCTCGCCGGTGTTCGAGTAGGACGAAACCACCGCATCGGGGATGTAGTGCCTGACCTTGACGGACGTGCGCACCGTGCAGCCGGTCCAGGTGCAGTAGAGCCAGTAGCAGATACCCACCACCCGGTACTCCAGGCAATCGGGCGAAGCCACTGAACCCACGATGGTCGCCGTGTTCAGGGCGTAGCTGCCCGTGGCGCTGAGCAGCAGCACGGAGGTGACGGCAGCCCGCATGCGGCGCAGAAGGTCGAATGAGCGGATCACGGTTCGGCCCTCCGGTGCTGTTCGATGCGCGCGATGGCGCGGGCCACGTCAGGCTCGCCATAGACCACGTAGCGCTGATCCACCACGACAGCCGGAATGGTGGTGATGCCCAGGCTCCATGCGTCGGCAACGCCCTGGTATGCGGTGGCGATGCGACGCTGGAGGTCAGCGCCCCCCTGGCTCAGCCGGCGCTTCACGATGGCTGTTGCCTGTCCGGGATCGGCGGGCAGCGCCGCAGAAAGCTCCGCTTCGATCCGGGGCGCTTCATCCAGCTCGATCAGCTGCTCGCCACCCATGGTCCTGACCGGGTGACGGCTGTCGGTGATGATCACCACATCGGCGGCGAAGCTGGCCGGGCTGAACACGGCCAGGGAAGCCGGCAGCGCAACGGCCAGGCCAAGGGTTCGCCAGCCCGATGCGAACCTGGATGAAGATGCTGGCATGTCGAGCGCCCCCAAGAGTTGTCAAGGGCCATAGTCAAACGCCGAACGCCATGCGGCCCCAACAAACAATGCGCATCGCGGACTGCCCGCATACCTGCTTGTCTTGCGCCAATGAAAAGCGGAGGCCGAAGCCTCCGCGTGGATCAAGGAGCCGGTGCCATTGCTACAGCAGGCCGGATTCCGCAAAGGAGAACGGGGCACCCTGGCCGACGATGATGTGGTCCAGTACCCGCACATCGATGAGCGCCAGCGCGGCTTGCAGTTGCTGGGTCAGCATGCGATCCGCGCTGGACGGCTCGGAGACGCCCGAAGGATGCTGGTGGGCGAAGACCACCGCGGCGGCATTCAACTCCAGCACACGCTGCACGACGACACGCGGATAGACCGAAGTCGCGTTGATCGTGCCCCTGAACAGCGGCTCGTAGGCCAGCACCTGGTGCAGGCTGTCCAGGAACACAGCGGCGAATATCTCATTGGGCTCAGCGACCAGTTTCAGACGCAGGTAGTCCCGTACAGCGGCCGGTTGGCTGAGGCACGGTCCAGCTTTGAAGACCCGTCTCTCCAGCAGCACGATGGCTTGCTGGATGATCCAGTCCTCGTGTTGGGCAGCGATGGCGGAAAGCGACTCCAGGCAGGAGTCATTGACGGCGAAAGACATGGCGAACCTCCAGACGGTGAGATCGGAGGGCACTCGCCCTGGGAGGGCAAGCCCTCCTGGGGAACGAACAAGGTGCATCCATCACCGCGGCAGCGGTGATCGTTCGCGGCCAGGATGCGAGGCGAACGGGGTTGTGGTCAGCGCAGCGGACTGCGCCGTAGCCTTGAAGACCGGGGCTACCTGGGCATGTCGCCGACGACGTCGGCAGGCATTTCCGATGTGGGTGTGGCGGCGGGATCGCCGGCCGCGAGCATGTCCATGGCCGACAGCAAGGCATCGCCCTCGATCGGGCCCTGCAGCAGGATCGCCTTGCCGGTTTCGCGATCGTGCAGCCGCAGCGACGGCGTGGCGGTCACGCCGCTGTTCGTGGCTTCCGCAGTTTGGGTACGAATCGCCGCGTCGGGCCGCTCGCTCGCAATGCACTGTTCGATGGCTGGCGTCAGGGCGGGGTGGCGCAGGTCTTCGGGCAAGCCCTGGCCGTCGCTGTGTGTGTGGACATAGACCCACTCGACAGCCTGCCAGAAGGCGGGATGGCCGCCGGCTTCGCCCGCGCATTCCACCAAGCGCGCTTCGGCGGACGCGGCCGGCTCATGCGCGGCCAACGGCAGGTGGTGCCATTGCAAGGCCACGTCCGCATTGCCGGCTACCCAACGCTTGAGGACAGGGAAATAGGACCGGCAGAACGGGCATTCGAGGTCCGCGTAGAGCGTCAGCGTGAAACGACCTGCCGGGTTGCCCATCTGCCAAGGAGGCCCGGCCACCTGCGTCTCGCTGACAGGCGCCGAGGTTTGGGGCGTGGACTCGCCTGGCGAACGGGACACGAGCCAGATCAGCAGCAGCGCAACCAGCACTGCGCCTAACGCCCATGGCCAGCGGGCCCGCCAGCGCCGACGGCGGAACGCCTGGACCTGCATCGGAATGGATGAGCGTTTCTGTTCCATGGCGTTCTCCGGTGCACGGCAGATTCAGGGCAGGGCCAGGGCCGGCGACTCGATGCCGCGTGCCCGGTCGATCTTCTCGGCCACCTTGAAGGCGGCATCCAACTCGCTGACGCCGTGCTGCTGCATGAGCTGGTAGCGCTCGGCCTTCTCTTCGGGTTCGGTCTGCGCGAGCGCGAGATACAGGCTCGGCGGCACGGCGCGGAAGAGCACCTCCATGCTCTTGGAGAGGATGACGCCCTCGGTGAACTTGCCCGCTTCCTTGCGTGCCGAAAGCATCAGCGCCTTCTGCGCCGGCGAGAGTTCGCGGAATCGTGCGATCTTCTCCACCTCGTCCGGCGGCATCGACAGGCAGATCCACCACTCGATCATGTTGAGCATGGGCTCTGCGGCGCGCGGCAGATCGTCGATGTTTTGCGTCGCCAGCCAGAACCAGGCGCCCAACTTGCGCCACATTTTTGTAATTTTCACGACATACGGCGCGAGCAGCGGGTTCTTCGTGATGATGTGGCCTTCGTCGGTCACGTTGATGATCGGGCGGCCGAGATACTGGTCACGCTCCGCGATGTTGTTCACCGTGCTGATGAGGCTGATGTACGCGATCGAGAGCTGCGCGTTGTAGCCCTCACGGGCATAGGTCGCGAGATCCACCAGCGTGATGTCGGCCTCGGGCCACGGCGTGCCGTCGCGGTCGAACATCTCGCCGTCCGTGCCTTGGCAGAACATGTCCATCGCGTCCGCCATCTCCAGCAGCCGCACGCGCCGCATCTCGGGCAACGTCGGGTCCTGGCCGCGGGTGCGCAGCGCATTGCGCACGTCGCGCGTGAGCACCGTGCGCTTCTCGGCCACGCAGTGCTCGGCGGCGTCGAGGATGCACTGGCGGATCAGCGAGCGGTCGGCGCGCGTCATCCTGGCTTCCTCCTTGTCCTCGCCGCCAGTGATCATCAGCCGCGCCGTGATCTCCAGTTCGCCCAGCACGTCGCGCTGTTCGTCCGCCTCCATGGCTGAGGCATCGGGTGGCAGGTCTTCGTCCAGCGCATCGGCATCGAGCGTTTGCACATCGCTGGGCGTTTCGATCAGCCGGCGCGCGTCGGCGAACGGCGCTAGGCTGATGCCCGATCCGGGGGCCAGCTTGACCCGATTCACGGTCAGGCCCAGGCGCCTGGCGAAGTCGCTGAACAAGCCGAAGCTATTGCCGGCTTCCACGATGAAGAGGCGCGGCCGATAAATGGCCGTGACCTGGTTCAGCAGATTGTTGAGCGTGGCCGATTTGCCGGAACCCGTCGGGCCGAACAGGAACAGGTGGGCGTTCATCTGCCGGTCCAGGCGATTGAGCGGATCGAAGGTGATCGGCCCGCCGCCGCGGTTGAACATCGTGATGCCTGGATGCCCCGTACCCTGGGCACGGCCCCACACCGGCGACAGGTTTGCCGCGTGCTGGGCGAACATCAGTTGCGTGTACCACCGGCGCCGATCCTTGCCGGGGTTGTAGCAGCACGGCAGCCAGCGCAGGTAGCTGTTGAGCGGCGCCACCTCATCATCCTCTCGCACCGGCTGCAAACCAGCGTTGAGCATCACGTTCGCCAGGTCCAGGCCGCGCCGATCCAGTTCCGCCTCGTCGCGCCCGCGCAGGTAGAACGCCAGCGTGCCCCGGTAGAGCTTGTGCGCGCTGCCGATCAGCGAGCGGGCTTCATGCACGTCCTTGAGCGTCTGCTCCGACGCCAGCGTCTCGCCCACGGCCTTCTTCGCCAGGTGGTTCAGATCCGATTCCAGGACATCCTGGGGCGTGGCAACCATCGTGAGACAAAGCAAGGTGTCTTCCGGCATCTGGTCGAACAGCGTGTTGATCGCATCGCCCTTGCGGGTCTCGCCGGTTAGATGTCCCGTGCCGGGCGGCATGCGCAGCCGGTCGGTGATCAGCACACGGTGCGGCATGCCGTCGAAGTACCAGGTGCCGTGCTCCACGTCGGAGCGTGGCTGGCCGAAGAACAGCCGCTGGCTGAAATCCCGCCCGCTCGCCAGTTCGATCTCGCCGGCCTCAGTCTCGTCCGGGTAGCGCGCCAGTGCGTAGAAGCGCTCCCGGTCCTCTGTACTGGGCCCGAGCATCGCGGGGCGCGGATTGAGCCACCGCAGCAGCCAGTCGTGGACGTCGGCTGCGACCATGCGCCGTGCCTGGATGCCGGCGTTCGCCAGCCCGCCACACAGGCGGTCGCAGACGATGTTCAGCATCTGCTCGGGCGTCTGGCCGCGGCGGCTTGCCTGCCCGGTGGCACGTCGATAGACCACCATGCGCACGCGCCGCGTCTGCCCGCGCCAGCGCAGCCGCGTGACCACCGTGTCCTCGAACAGGCCGCCGGGCTTGGCCACCGCACGCAGATGGTGGCCGAAGAAGCGCAGGTAGAACTCGGTGAACGCTGTCCCGCGGGCACGTGGCTGCACGTAGTCACGCAGGGTCTGCATGTACTGGTCGAAACTCGGCTCGTCCTGGGCATAGAGCTGGAGCACCCAGGGGTTCTCGTCCAGCTCATCGAAGCTGTCCTGCAGCGCGTTCTCCAAGGCGTCGCGGGCGTGGGCAAGCCAGCCCGGTTCCCGGCCCTCGGTCCCCAGCGGCACCAGCTCGAAGAAGGCCGCCACCGATTGGCCGTCCTCCAGCAACATGGACCTTGACTCGGGCAAGAACTCGACCCAGGGCAGCAGTTCCACGAAGGACGGTGCGACCTCGTACAGCGCCTGCTCGTCGGCCTCCGTCGCCGGTTTGCGGCCCCGGACTGCCGAGCCGGGTTCGGGGATGCCGGCTTGGCGCAAGGCCTCAATGTGGCGCTGCCAGCCGTCCGGCTGCTCGTCATCACCAGCGCCGGATGCGGCCAGCTTCAGCGCGGCCGGCTTAGGCCAGGGAAGTTTCCAGCGCATCAGTAGTCCTCCACGCGCTCACCCGGCATCGCGTACTGAATGCGCTGGTACAGCGGGAAGACGGTCGTGTAGCCGGGCACCGGCACGGGATCGGTGCCGGCCAGGTGCGGGTACACGTACATCACGAGATCGGGATTGGGCAGGCGCTGGAACTGGCGATGGACCTCGTTGCGCGCGGTGCGCGTGTAGCGCATCTGCTCGGCAGGTGCGGCCTGCATATCGGCGTCGGTCAGCGGCCGACGCAGGCTCTGGCGCGCATCGAGCAGTTGGCCGCCGGCGTTCCGTCCGGCTGCGCCACCGCCGTCCCCGGCCTCCTGCTGCCAGATGTCCATCATCGTGCGGTCACCGTGGGTCAGCAGCTTTTCCTTGCTGGTGGCGCAGCCGGCGAGCGCCGCGACGGCGAGGACCAGCGCCAGGCCACGGGCCAAGCTATTCAAGTTCGAGAGCATGGCTTTCTCCTGTGCGGTGATCGACCTTGCGGCCTTCGGGATCGAAGTCGATGGCGAGCGGCTTTTCGAGGTGGACGGCGACCTTCGCGCCGGGCTGGACATAGACGGCGGCGAACGCTTGGCCGTAGAGCTTGTTGACCCAGGCCGACATGTCCCGCACGCCGCCCGCCAGAATCTGGCCGACCGCCTCCTGGCCGCTGATGCCCACGGTGCCGATGGAGCCGTCCGAGCCGACATAGGACATGCGGCCGCTGTCGCTCTCGATGAGCGAGGCCACGCCGGCACCGGCCGCGGTGATCAGGGCCTGCGAGCCGAGGTACTGCTGGGCGTTGCTGCGCCGCTCGCCGCTGACGCAAGGAATGCCGTGGGGATCGCTGATCCAGCCCAAGCCATCGCGCTGCTGGTTGTTCTGCTGGTTTCCTTCGCGGTCTTCGGGGATCGTGCGAATCGTGCCGTCGTTGAAGACGAACGTGATGCTGCGCACCTGGCCGCGCACGCAAGAAAGCGTCCAGTCGCCCGAGGCGGTGCCGCTGAACACGGCGCCGGCCACATCGGGAATGTCGATGCCGTTCGCCGTGAGGTTGTCCGGCCCCACCAGCACCTTGAAGGGGTACGGGTCGTTGACGGTGCCGTCGATCGGCACACGCCCGATCAGCGCTGTCATCGCCACCGAGCCCATGAGCGTGGAGTTCGTGGGGACGGTATAGACGGGCTTTGCGGTCTTGACGCCCGCGGCGCGTGCCCCGGCGTTCGCCACGGTTTCCGCCGTGGTTTGCAACGTGCTCTGCTCGGGGCCGAAGCTCGTCGGGAAGCTCATGCCGCCAGCCGTGCCGCGCCCCCTGTTGCGTCCCTCGGCAGGCTTCGCGTCATCCGGTTCAACCCAGCGCATGCCGCCTTCCATCCCGGCCTCGTCGCCCCCCTGCAGCCCCAGGCCCACGGGCAGATCGGCATGGCTGCCACCGCGCTCACCAATGCTGTCCAGGCGCCGCTGTAGGTCGGCGAGTAGCCCTTCGGTCTGCTGGCGCGTGCTGGCCGCCTGCTCCTGGTCGCGCCGCAGGTTGGAGCGCTCGGACTCCAGCGCAGAGTTGATGCGCTGGTCGATCGAGTTCTCGCGCTGACGCAGGCGCTGGTTCTCTTCGCGCTGGGACTTGTTGTCCGAGAGCGCCGTCTGAAGCTCGGTGCGCAACTGCTTCACTTGGGCGACGAGCGTGGCCACGGTGTCGCGCGGGGTATCGCCTTCGATGCCCAACGCCTTCATTTCTTCTGGCGTGAGCTGGGCGCCGGCATCGCTAGCGGGCGGCGCCGACGTGCTTCCACCCGAGAACAGGCGGATGCCGACGAACAGCACCAGGATGGCGACGGGGATCATCAGCCACTTCAGGAGTCCGTTACTGCGCATGATCGGCCTCCTTGCGTTCGGTGGCTTCGGCTTCTGGCTGCGGCAGATGCACGGCTGGGTCGAAGCGGTGAATGGCCGGCAGCAGCGACTGCGCCAAGCCGTGCCCGCGCGTCACCAGGTACAGGACGGTCGTGTCCTCGGGCACGCCGTGCGGCCCGAGCGCCTCATGCTGGAAGGTCGCCGTCAGGAAATCGCCCTGCAGCACACGCGGATCAAGCGTGACCCAGCCGGCGCTGGTATTGGTCAGGCGCACGGCCGTCACCCATTGGTCTTCCAGACGCCACGACGCGAGCGCGAGTGCGCGCACGGGCAATGTCGGCATCAGCGTGCCGAGGTCCATGTCGCGGCGCAGGTTGATGCGCATGACGCCCGGCAGTGGCTCCACGGTGCGCAGCGGCGCGTAAAGGCTCTGCGCGGCGAAGCGGGTCAGCACCACGGGGATGGGGGTTTCGCGCCGCGCCGGCCGCGCACCCGACTGGTCCTGGGCGCGCGCCGGGGCCTCGGCACCGTTGGACTGATCGCCATAGCGAGCCGGAGTGCTGCTGTCCTCGACGATGCGCACCGGCTCCAGTTCGGCTTCGCCGTCCTTGGGCGCCTCGGCCGCAATGTCCAGCAGGATCAGCGCGCCGGTGTCGGCGTCCTGCAATTGCAGCCGCGTGGGCTCGATTGGCTCGCTGGCGCGCAGGTACACCGCGCCGCCTGCGCTCTGTACGCGCAGGCGTTCGCCCACGCCCGCAGGCACTCCGACGCGGACGTTGCGGTCGATGAACACGATCCGCTCCTGGCCGACCTTCAGCGGCACCGCCAACGGCATGCGTTCCCAGCGCAGGATCTCCACCGCCTGAGCGGCGGGGAACGCAGCCACGGCCAGCAGCCCCAGCAGCATGAGTACAGGGTGCTTCATGGGGTATTTCCTCCTTGAGGCGCGTGCGGAGACAGACCGCCGGATGCCGGGCGCGTCGGTTCCGGGGTGCTGATGCGCTGGGGCGTGCCGTCGTAGCAGTCGAGCGCCAGGCCGAAGGGGTTGCGTGCGGGGTCGATGTCCACCTTGGTGACTTTCACCGGGTAGCGCACCAGGGCGCGCTTTACCTGCTCCGCGCCGTAGTACTCGTCCGCCGTGATGTCCAGCGTCACCACCCAGTCGCGATCGGAGACCGTGCGCACGCGCGCCGTAGGGTCGTCGCCGTAGCCGCGGCCGGGGATTTCGTAGATGCCGCGCACGCGCTGGCGCAGCTCGCCCGTGCTGCGGCGGTAGTCGTAGTCCGCGCGCAGGAAGGCCTGGCAGGACGGCGTGAGGTACGGCGAGAGCGTGTGGAGGTTGCGGGCATAGTCCTCCTCGCCATTCGTGGGCCAACGGTTGAGGGTCTGGAACACGTAGAACGTGAACGCATAGACCGATTCGGGCGGCACCTCCCACCATTTCCGGGTGCTGCCGGAGCGCAGGTCGGGCGGGACATGGATGGTCAGATCGCGTGGCGCGCTCCACCAGCCGCCGCCCATCACGAGGGCGACGATGACCAGCGCGCCGGCACCCAGGCGAAGCGTCTTGATGTGCGCCTGCAGGTGAGCGATCTCGTTCTTGAAGCGGCTCATCGCGCACCCCTTGAAGCAGACCTGCGGGTGGTCCAGAAGCCGGAGCGCGAGATCAGCACATGGCCGCCCACCCAGCCCGCCATCAGCGGATGGCGCGTGGCGATGCGCCATTGCAGTTGCCGGTACAGCCAGGTGTCGGGGCGCCCGCGCTTCAGGCGCCGCAGGATGCCGCCGCCGATGAACACGCCCAGCGCCACGCCCAGCACAACGAACGTCGGCGCCAGCGCGATCGTGCGGAACATCCAGGACAACGGCGCGCCGACCAGCAGGCCGGCGGCGCCGGACAAGCCGCAGCAGATCCACAGCTCGTCGGCGGTGAGGCCGCGCACGACAACGGGGTGGCGGTTGAGCCGATGCGGAAGGAACGTCACGGTCCCGTCCGCACGGACGTGCTGCTGCTCGGACATACCGACCTCACTTACAGGATGCCGGTGGCTTCGGTGAGCAGCCAGATGCCGATCACGAGCAGCACGGCGCCGATGGCGACCGTGAGGCCGAACTGGCCCCACGTCTTGCGGCCGGTGTGGATCTCCGCGTAGGTGCCGTAGGCGTGGTAGCAGACGCCGATAAACATCGACGCCACCACCAGCAGGGCCACAAGCATGATGATGTCGTAGCCGTAGTTGCGGATCGTCTCCATGATGCCGTTGCCGGTGCCGCGCGTCGGGTTCTCCAACTGCGGCAGACCTTGCGCGAACGACAGCGCCGGCAGCGCGGTGGCGCCCAGGGCCACGGCGGCCCGCTGGGCGAGACGGGAAGTGAGGATGCGGTTTGGCATGGTCAGGCCTTTCAGGTCAGGAGAGGAGGAAGAAGGTCAGGACGAGGTACATCGCGACGAAGCGGATGCAGACACCGAGGAACTGGCGCTGGTTGAGGCGGCTCTCGGACCACCCCACGTAGGCCGTTCGGATGGCCCAGACGCCCCACACGAGCAGGACCGCGAACACGACGCCGACCAGGACGGTCGCCATCGCGGAAGGCGCGATGCCGCTGTTGGCTTGAAATGCCGAGACCTGTGCGCCGTTCATGGCTTGCCCTCCGCAGTCGTCGCCGGCAGCGGCTCGGACGCCCGCTCGGTGCGGTAGTCGCCGGCCAGTTCGGAGGGGTCGCGCGGCTGGGCGCGCGACGGTGTGAGAGGGGCTCGGATGCCAGCGCGCACGCGCGCCAGGTCAGCCAACAGCCTCGGGTAGTCGAAGTGGTAGCGCTCGCCCGGCGTGATGGGGGTATGCGCGGCGCTGTCCGCGACGGTGCGCTCCAGCGCGTCGAGCTGGCGCAGCGCGGCGATCAGTTCCTGGCGCTGCGCCGGGGACTCGGCCAACGCCATCGGGGACTGCCCCAGCACGAGGGCCGTCACGAGAAAATTGGGCACGCCGCGATGCGCGGCGCGCAGCCAGATCGAAGCCACCATCGCGCCATTCCTGTGTGATCAGCAATGGGTTGATCGTGGAGATCAGGGCTGTTTTAGGCCGCAAACAATAGGAACCTGCGGATGACCGGATTGATGGCTTAGAGGTACTTTTTGAAGCTGCCCGCGGTCAGGCTCACCGCGAGTCCCAGCAAGGCCGCGCTGGGCAGCAGAATCACCAGCGGATGCACCGAAATCGGCAGCGCGAGGTAGGTGACCCACGGCAGCACGGCTAGCGGCATCAACGAGGCTTTCGCACGGTGGTAGATGAAGCCCGATTCGCGGCCCGCGCCGAACCGGCGCACGTCGCGCCGCACCAGCCCGTCGATCAAGCCGACGAAGGCCGCGGTAAGGATCAGCGGTAGCGTGAGCACCAGGACCAGCAGGCGCACCAGGAACGTGAGCGTCGTGAAGGCTGCGGCGATCAGGTAGCTCTCGGCCCAGACATAGACCTGGCTGATGTAGTAGCGGAAGTTGCGCACGCCGTCCTGGCTCTTGCCCTGGCTGGGCGCACGGGCGCGCTCTGCGGTCTGGCTCGTGCGCTCCAGCAAGCCTGAGCGCACGAACACCCATTCGTAGCCGGTATCCACCAGTTGGTGTGCTGTACGCCCTGGCTCCTGCACGACCACGCTGCGCGTGAAGTGGTTCGACAGGTGCCCCAGCTCGTACTGCAGCATCTGCTGGGAATGCCGCCAGCCTTGATCCTTCCAGAACAAGTGCATGCCGACGCACTCCACCACGATCGAGAACAGCAGCGAGCCGATCAGCACCCCGAGCAGCCGGAACGGCAAGGTGATGGTGCCGACGATCAGGCCCTGGCGCTGGTTCTGCTCCCGTTGCGCGGTTGAGGCGGCATCCTTCATGGCGATGCCTCGTTGCCTGCGCTGTCCTCGGCGCCGGTGACCACCGCGCCAGGCTCGGCCGGAGCGGCGTCATCCAGCAGATCGTCGGGCAAGGACGCATCCTGCAAGGCCGGGGAACTGGTGAACTCCCACCACTGCGTGGCCTCGCTGTAGCTCCGGCGCATGTACCCCGCGAGTTGCTGCAAGTCCGCCGGCATCACTTCGTCCGGGTCCGGCGCCGGCAGCGGCATGCGCACCTTCCAAAGCTGGCCGCCCTGCAGCAGCGCGAAGCATTGGCCTTTGGGCAGGCCGACGACATGCGACGGCTCGATCATCGGTACGCTGGTGCTGCTGATCCGGTCCTGCGTGTTCGACGTGAAATCCGTCGCCCCACGGATGTCCGAGCTGTCGGTGGCGCCCGAGACGATGGTGGTCGTATAGACCTCGACCTTCGGCAACTGCCGGGTCAGCAGTTCGGCCGTGGCGGTCTCCCTGACCCTGAGCATGAACAGGTTGTTGAAATTTCCGATCACCTGGCCGGCCTTGGCCCGGTTGCCGATGCGGGCCTCGATGTCCGAGAGGGTCTGCGTGTACGCGGTAACCTGTAGCCCGGCACCACCGCCCTTGTTGATCAGCGGCACGAATTCGTCACCCATGAGTTCATTGAATTCGTCCGCATGGACATTGATCGGCACGCGCGCGCCGGCCGATGCACCCGGCAGGCCGTCGTCGATCCCGTGCTTGTAGATGTGGCCGGCGACCGACACGAGATCGCTGAACATCGAGTTGCCGACTGCGGCGGCGACCTCGGCGTCGGAGAGCGCATCCAGGCCCACATAGACGATGGCGCGCTTTCGGATGACCTGCATCCAATCGAAGATCGGACGTGGGTCGGCCAGGTCGGAGTAGTTCGGTGCCAGAAGCTGGGCGATCTTGCCGCTCGTGAGCTTCTCCAGCAGCGGCAGCAGCGATGCGACGATCTTGTCGAAATAGGTCTTGTCGTAGCGGACGGCACTGCGCAAGCCGTCGAGCACCGGGTCGTAGTTGCGCGCCTGGGAGAGGTACTGCTCCAGCGCCACGACGCGCTTCTCGCGCCCGATCATGTTCCTGGGGATGTTCTTCTCGTTGAGCTTGGCCTCGATCTGGACGATCACCTCCCAGGCCTTGGGCTCCGTCTTGGCGAAATAGTGCTGGGCGTACTCGATGAACAGCGCGTCGATGTTGATGACGTGGCGCTGGATCAGCATGTAGTCCGGGCGCTGCCCCAGTTCCACCAAGGCGCGCGCGATGATGTTGACGAACCGCCACGCGAACTCCCTGAAAGCGGCACTGTTGCCTTCGCCGGAGAGCTGCCCCGCGATGCGCGTCGCCACTTCCGAGATCCGGCCGAAGCGGCCCACGGCGTTGTAGCGGGCGCTGATTTCCGGCCAGCCCAGGTGGAAGATGTAGAACTCGCCTTCGCGGCCCGCGCGCTGGGCCTCGACGTACATCCGCTTCAAGAGATCGGCATCCCCCTTGGGGTCGATGACGATCACGACCTCGTGCTCGCCCGCGGCGTTCTTGCGGCGGATGTCCTGGGTGACGAACAACTCGGCGAGCCGCGTCTTGCCCACGCGCGTGGTGCCCAGCACCAGCGAATGCCCGACGCGCTCGCCCAGCGGCAGGCTGACATCCACCTCGTCGGGTTCGATGCCATGCAGCCGCGGCAGGCCGCCGACCGGCGGCAGCGGGCGCACCGGATTCATGGGCACGTCCCAGCCCGTGAGCGCGGGCAGCCGGGACAGCGGGAACGGCGCGAACTCCAGCCGTTCCTCCAGGCGCCTCGCCAGCCGGTAGGCCGGCGTCGGCTCCACGTACCGGCGAAACTCCGGCCGGTACGTCTGCATCAGCCTATGGGTGTGCTTCTGCTCCCAGAGGAACCCGCGCCCCACGAACAGCCGCTGCTGGCTGACCGGCACGTCCTTGCTCGTCATCACGTACCGCGGCAGGCGGCGGATGTTGCGCCGGTAGCGCAGGATGACGCGGGCATCGCGATAGCGGATTGCGCCGTAGGCGCCGAACGCCAGCGCGCTGCCGACGCCCATCGCTGGGCTCAGCGCGAGCGACCATGGGGCCACCAGGCACAGAAACGCGGCGCCTGCACACGCCGCGACGGTGTATAGCTCCACCGCTGGACGTAGCAGAACCTCGACCGGCTGTTTCCCCGACATGGCTTCATTGCTCGATGCCGGTGGCCGTGATCAGCGCCGGGTAGTGCCGCAGGCCCAGGCGATCGGCCAGGTCGTCTCCGGCCACGGGCGCGAGGGGCACGCCCGGCGCCAGGGTACGCAGCCGTGCCAGGCCCTGCACGGTCTCGACGTTGACCACCAGGCCGACCGCGCCGCGTTCGCGCAAAGCCGCGCCGCGCCGCTGCAACCAGGCCCGGGAAGCCTCGTCGTCGCCGATGACCGCGAACGGCCGCAGGCCGGGCGCTTCGATCACGCGCCGCGCGACGGTGCCGGGCGTGAGCTTGGTGCTGCGCACCGGCAGCATCGCGGCTTCGTCCGCTGGCGTGGCGGGAACCCGGGGCGTCGGGATGGGTGGCCGGGCCGGCGCGTTGGCGCGCGGCTGGAGGTTCAGGGCCTCGTAGTACGGCAGCGCCGACGTGCCGCCATGGTCCTCGACCACGATCAGCGGCTCGCCGGCACGCGAGGCCAGCGGCAGGCCTGCCAGCAGCACGAGCAGGACCGTGAATGCGAGATGGGCCGGATGGGGTTTCGTCATGGGGAGGTCTCCTGGCGCGCGGCGAGGACCGCGGCGGTTGGGCGTGCGCCCTGCACGCGGGCAAGGTGGCGGGACACGCTGCGCCGATAGCGGGCGGCGGGCTCGCCACCCGCAGGACGGTGGTAGCGGCCGATCGCCAGCAGCCAGTCCTCGCCGGAGGTGTGCTGCTCCTTCAGGATCTCGGCGGCGATGGCGAGGTTGCGGTACGGGTCCAGCAGGTCGCACGCGCTGGTGAAGCGGTGCTTGTGGTAGCCGAGGTTGATCTGGCCCAGGCCCGCGTCGATGCGCGTGTGCGGCGTGGCGCGCATCGCCTGCTGCAGGCCGGCGCAGGCATCGGCCCGCGTGGCGAAGCGGCGGGACTGGCCGGCGACGTTGAGGGACCACGGCCATGGGACGATGCGCCCGTTGCGCCGGAGGCCGCTCTCCTGCAAGGCCACGGCGTAGAGCACCGTCGAGGGGATGCCTGCGCGCTGGGCGGCAAGCTGGTAGGCCGGTGGCGGAACCTCCTGGGCATGGCCCGTGCAGGTGTACAGGCCAGCGGCGAGCACCAGTGCGCGCAAGAACTGCGATACGCGGGCGGCTACGGCTGGCGCTGCCATTGGCCGTTCACCTCGCGCACGGCGGCGGGCAAGTCACCGGACAGGCCGAGCGCCAACCAACGGCCACTGTCGTGGTTGAGCGTGATGCTGCCGGCCCGCACGCGCGCCGGGTCGATCTGCGCGCGCTTGGCCCAGTCCCGAATGCGCGCGTCGTCCTGGCGGCTGCCCACCATGTACAGGTCGAACTCCGCGCCCGAGGATTGCAGGCGCTGCACGAGCTGCCCGCAGGCGGCGCAGCCGTCCTTGACGAACACCGCCATGCGGCCGCTGCCGCGCGTGGCGACAGCGCCCGGCTTGTCATCAGGCAGGTTCACGCGCTGCATGCCCGGATTCAGACGCTGCCAGGCTTCGTCGTAGGCGCGCTGGTAGGCGAGCAGCTTCTCGACGCGGCGCGCTTCGACCTGCACCTGCAGTTCTGCGTAGCGCCGCCGCTCTTCGTCGGTGCGTGCCTCGATGCCCAGGGCGGAAAGCGGGTCCAGGTTGGGCGAGTAGATACCCAGCGGCCCGTCCATCAGCTCGCGGTAGCGTTCCCATTCCTGCCGTTGCAGACCCCATTCGCTGGCCGTCCGGTCGTCCAGCACGCGGGCGGCCAGCGGGCGCTCCTGGCTCTGTGCATTGCGCGCGGGTGCCGTGGCGGGTTGCTGCGCCCAGGCGGGCCACTGCACCGACGCCAGCACGAGTACGGAAAGGAGGATCGACGGCTTCATGGGGTGTGCTCCGGTCAGGGGATCGCCACGCGGCGCGTCTGGTCGCCGGCCTGGAACACCGCGGTGTTGCCCTCGACCGCCTGCAAACGCCATGGGCCGACCGCATCACCGGGCAGCAGCACCTGAAGCTGGTCGGGTGTGAGGTCCCCGGCTGTCGGCGCGACCGACACGCTGCGCTGGCCGGCGCGCAGTTCGGCGCCGACGACGCGGAACGGCAGTGGCGGCGGTTCGGCCTTGGAGGCGGCGGGCTTGCTTGGTGCGCGTGCTTGGACGGGCGCTGCGGCACGCGCGGCGGTCTGGCGTGTCTTGATCTGCTCGATCTCCGCGCGCAGTGCCTGAAGATCGTCGGCGGCGGCATAGCCGTTCAGCGACTTCTCCACCTGGGCGGCGCGCGCTTCCAGGATTTGGCGGGTATCTTTGAGGTCAGCGGCCGTTGCGACGGCAGGACGCTGCTGGATAGCCTCGATCGTCTCGGCCAGGCCAGTCGCCTGCGCTTCCAGGCGTTGCAGGCGTGAATCCAGCCGGTCCTGGTCGGTTTGGTCGCGCATCGCCAGGTAGCCGAGCGCCACGATGACGCTGAGGCCGATCAGCCAGAGCCAGAGCAGGCTTTGCACCACCACGGCGGCGGTCGGGCGCCGCGAAGGTTGCGGAGCATTCATGGCTGGCCTCCTGGAATGGAAGGCATCAGCGGGAAGGTCTGCACTGCATCGGCGGCGCTCGGCTCGGGCGTGGGTTCGACGGCCACGCGGTCGCCGGGCCGGTCGAAGCAAATCTGTCGGGCGCGGTCATCCGCGTGCAGTTCCCAGGCCGGCCCAGCCAGGGTGAGCAGTGCATCGCGCAAGGTCATGGGACCGAGATGCAGGTGCGCCGCCGGCAGCGGCAGCGCGTACAGTTCGATCACGGCATGCGCGGTCTGGCACAGGCCGTAGCCGCTGCGTTTGAGTACGTGCCGCAGCCCATCCCCGACCGTGGCGCGTGCATCCTCGGGCATGGACACGTCGATGGTCTGCAACAGCAGGTCGCGCTGCGCTGCCATGGGTGCCAGTTCGACCAGTGTGTAGCGGGCGTAGCGCACGACCGGGATGTACTCGGGCGCTTCGGGTTCGGGCGCGGCCGAGACTTCCTCGATGGTGTCGAGCGCGACCGGCGCAGTCGTCGTCGCGCAGCCACCGGCCAGCACCGACCACAGCAGGCCGAGAAATCCCGCCAGCAGGCGGCGTTCGGGATGGTGAAACCAGGGTGGAGAGGGGCACATAGCTCGGCGTCCTGAAACATCGAGCCCTCACCATCGCCGCTCTGGCCACGAACGGCAGCAAACAATGCGAACCACGCAGCGCCCGATTTACCGGGAGCGGAAAAAAAACGGCCCCGAAGGGCCGTAAGTGGAACGTGTCATGCGGCGACAAGCTGCCGGGCCAGTGCGACCTCGACGGAATCGCCGTCCTGGTTCAGGACATCGAGCCCCGATTCGGGCACGTCGCCCGAGGTGGACTGCGAAACCATGATCTTCTTGGCCATCAGCTCCAGGCAGGTCATCTGCGAAGTGGCAGCGTAGCCGAGGTAGATCACGCGCACGTGCTGTTTCTGCCCGATGCGCCAGGAGCGGCGTGCCGCCTGTTGAAGGCTATAGACGTTGTAGCCAGACTGCATGAACACAATCGTCGGGAAGTCCAACAGGTCCAATCCCGTCTTGACCAATTCGGGATTGGTGATGAGCACGTCGATGCCACGGTCCAGTTGCTCGGCGATCCAGTCCTCGCGACGACTGGCATCCACGCTTGCGCGCAGCACTGCCACCCGAAAACCTTCCTGCTCCAGCAGCACCTTCAGGCGCGACGTGGTGTCGCGCGTGCCGGTATAGACCGTGTAGGCGAGGACCTTGCGCCCCTGCGCCTTCTCCTCTTTGCAGATGTCGATCAGCTCACGCTCCTTGGGGCTGATCTCGAACTCGTTGAACTGAGCCGGGACGAACGCCAGGGTGTTGCGCGTGCGCGGATGCACCACGGTCTCCGACCGGAAGCAGCAATCCGGCCAGGCCAGCAGCACGTTGAGGACCACACCCAGCAAGGTCGTATCGCGTCGCGCCAGAGCCTGTTTCAGCTCCGCGGTCAGCCGACCCGCCAGATCGCGGTAGGCCGCGGCTTGCGCCGTGTCCATCGCGACTTCGCGGAACTCCTCGTCATACGGCGGCAGGACGTTGCCGCCGATGTCCTTGAGCTTGAGGAAGATCGTGAACGGCAGGATGCAACGAAGTACGCCCTTGGGGCCGAAGCCCGGGGCCTTGACCGTGCGCACCGATACCTTGGTGCCCTTGGCCGTCTTGTGCGCCGTGCCGGTGCTCTCGGAATAGATGTCCTTCAAGACCCCGTGATCGCGCATGAACGCCATCGCGGCCGAGGTCATGCTGCCGCTCGTGGTCGGGCGGTAGCCGTCTTCGATCATCCGCCCCGGAAGGGCTCGGAACAGCAGGTGAAAGAGATCATCACCATAGCCGCCCATCAGCGTGCCGGTCAGCAGCAAGGTCTTGCGAGCCTTCGCCGCCAGCACGCCCATGGCCTGGCCTTGGGCACTGCCACCGTTCTTGTACTCATGGGCCTCGTCGGCGACGAGCAGGTCGAACGTGCCTTGCGGAAGGTATCTCTTGATAAACTCGGACGGTTGGTAGCCGCCCTCACCGAAGCCAAACTCCATGCTGGCCATCGCACGTTCCATGCGCGTGGCCTGACGGTCGGAAAACACCAGCTCGCCGTTGCCGTCCATGAGGTTGATGAACTCATGCACGTTGTCCCCCAACATCGAGGCAAGGAAACCATCACCGAAGCGCTTCATGAGCTTCTGCGCGGTGATTTCCCCGATGGTCGGGATGCGCTTCAAGGCTTTGAGGACGGCCGAGGATTGGTCGCTGCCGGACAGGCTTCTCGGGCGGATCAGCGTCCACAGGGGCGCAGCGCAATGGCCACACTTCCTGCGGTACTCCTCGGCTTCGAGCGCGACCGGGTTGACCGGCTCGCCGTCGAGGTCGGTGATGACCGTGCCGCAGTCCGGGCACGCTGCCACGTCGCCGTGGCGGGTGCGCCGCGTGGTGAAGACGGGCTTCCAGTGGAAGCCCATCCGCATCCTCACGCGGCCCAGGACGAAGAACTCCTGACCCGTGGGCTGCACACCCAACTGCTCACGCAGCTTGATGAGCTTGACGAGCGTATCCGGCCCGTTGAGCACCCACACTTTGGCGCCCGCTACCGTCTCCTGGATCTCGCGCCGCCACTTGTAAACAAGGTGCGGTGGCGAAAGCACCAGGGTGCGGCGGTAGCCTTCGGCGTTGAGGACGGCGGCCGTGGCGATGCCGACGGTCGTCTTGCCGCAGCCCATCTCGCCGTTGACGATCGCGGCGCGTTCGCCACGGTCGATCAGCAGTTCGGCAGCAGCGTGGACGACTTCGGCCTGGGCCGGGAACAGCTTGCGCTTGAGGCTGGCGACGATGACTTGCCGGTGCGCCTGCGGTTGGCCGGTATAGACCGGCGGATTGGCGCTGTTGAGGGCGTCGAGCAGTTCGTCGCCGAACTCGCCGACGAAATCCTGAAGGCTCAGGGTCAGAGGGTTGGATTCCGCGTCGAGCAGTTCGCCCTGCACGGGCGTGGCTTCAGCGGTAGTGGTTTCGAGATCGAGGGACATGGTGATGCTCCAAAGAAAATGGGGCATGCACCACCCCCAACGGGGCAATGGCATGCCCCGGAGTGGGAAGAGAATCGGCGCGTGGCCGAAGGTTGAAGGTGCGGGCCTGGGTGGCCTGCGGGTGAACCGTGCTCAGTCCTCGGACGGTAACACGATGACGGTGGCGCTGCGCTGCGCGTCGGTAACGATGCGAATGGCCAGCCCTGGGTGGATCACGTAGTGCGACTCCAGCGAAGCACCTGATTGAAGCGCGGTGCTGTTGGCCTGCCATTGCTGGACGTTGACGTCTCCCCAGTCGCCACGGGTGTGGCGCCTGAAGTACGGGATCGGGTCGAGCCGACCTGCGCGGACCAGGTGGTCAACGGCTCTGCTGAAGATAAGCGCCCCGATGGGGAACGCCAGCCTCTGGCAGTAGGTTTCGATGCGATGTGATGCCATGGGCTCCTCCTTGAAAGGTTATTGAGCCACGACACCCCTGGCGGAGTGAAGTGGCTCCGTCAGGTGGATGGGATGACGAGGCGGTGCCTTCAGATCAGGTCGCGCTCTTCGGGAAGCTGGACCACCGTGGTCTGGTGGTCTTCGCTGGTCTTCACGATCAACACCAGTTCCGGCGTGATCCGGTACTGGGAGATCATCAGGTTGTCCTGATCGAGTGCGACATCGTTGGCCTGGCGGGTGGCCTCGTCGATCTCGCCCCAGTCGCCGCGCACGTGGCGCTGCACATAGGACAAGGGGTCGATGAGACCTCGGCGGGCCAGCCAATGCACCTTCTCGCTCAACTGCAACGAGGCCGGTGCGAACAAGGGTTGCTTGTGCGGCGCGGGCCGCTTGAACGGATTGGGGAACATGGTGTTTCTCCTTCGATGAAGTGCAGCGGGACGTCGGGCGTCCGGTGGATCAGCGGATGGTCAGCACCTCGCCCCGTGTCGGGGAGCCAGGCGTCATGTCCCATGCGCGGATGACGGGCACGAACTTGTCGGTGAGGATGCGGGTCTCGGCGATGGAGCCGTCTTCCCGTTCGGTGAATTCCCGCTGGAGCGTCTTGTCCTTGTGGGTGTCACCTTTGACGACGAGCACGCGCCCGGTCTTGGAGCGCACAACCCCCGAGATCGCGCCCGCGGCCAGAGCCAGGGCGAGATGCCAGTGGGACAAGGCCCGCGCCGGTGGACGCAGCGACTGCTGCGCGGCCCCCAGGTGCGTGTCCAGCGACGGCCAGAGGCCTTGCAGCCTGCCGACTTCATCGGCGAACTGCTCGGGCTCCATCGTCACGCGGAAGAAATACTCCGGCTCGGCCGGACTGGCGGGGACGATGTACGGCAGGAACGGCCAATCGCTCGGCAGTTCCTCGGGTTCGACTTCGCCAAGCCCAATCTGCAGCAGCAGATTGCGCACGGCCTTGCCCGAATCCGACGCCAGCTCGCGCTGGCGCACCCGGCGTCCGAAGATCACCACCTGCTTGAACTGCGTCTCCACCGCTCGGTAGATGCGCAGGTCCGTGTAGTGGCGTGTCAGCCAGCCGACCAGTTCCGCGTCGAGCACGTAGCCGGGGACGATGAAGACCAGAACGCCGCCGTATTGCAGCAACGACAGACTGCGCTGATAGAACAGCTTTTCGAGGCGGGCACGTCCCTGACCTTGGTAGCCGATGTTGCCGTTGACGTCCTTGGACAGGTCGCCATACGGCGGGTTGAGCCAGAGCAGCCCGAACGACTGCTTGGAGACCATCGTGTCCATCAGGTCCGCGTGCAGGCAGTGATCGACCAGGCCGCGGGCATGGCGTGCCCGCTCCGCGTCGAACTCGACGGCGAACGCCTTGGCCTGCTCGCGCCCGAGGGCATGGGCGGCTTCGGCGATCGCCACGCCTTCGCCGGCGCAGGGATCGAGGATGCACATCGGCCCGTCGCTGGGCATCAGTGCGTTGAGGGCTCTTTCGAGCGTGGGTTCGTCGGTCGGGTAGTAACCGTTCTTGGCGAAATTGCGGGCGAGCCGCGGGAACATGAGGGCCATGGAAGTCTCCTGGTTGGCGGGAAGGAATGGCGGAAGCACGCCAAGGCGTGCCTCCGAGGGTGGGTCAAGCCGCTACCGCTTCCGGCGTCCAGATCTTGGCCGGATAGGGATAGGCGGTGAGCACGTCACTGCGGATCAGGGAACCCAGCGCCAGGGTCAGCGCCGGCACGTCGATGGCGAGCCGATGGCCTTCCAGTGGCCCGTGGGCGAACGGAAGGCGGGCCAGCATCTCGCGGGTTTGCAGCAGTTCCAGCACGGTCTCGCGCCAGTGGTCGAGCAGCGGCAACGGGCAGGTGTCCCGCACCAGCATCCACAGGCGGTCAAGCCGGTGGGCGCTATCGCGTGGCAGCAATGCCAGCGCGCTGGCGTTGGCCTTGTCGGGCTTGACGCAGCGCCGGTCGAACAGCCACACGTTGGAGAGCGATCCGAACAGCGTTCGCCGGTAGGCGCGCGTGATGCGCTTTTCCAGTCGATCGACGTTGCCGATGAACACCGGGACGCTGCCGCCCTGGTTGGTGATGACGTGGAACTGGTCCAGTCCTTGCTCGTCGCGCCCGAGGGTCAGGCGAGCGAGGAACTGCTGGACGGCGGTGTCGCGTGCCCAGATGGACAGGAAGATCAGGTTGCCCTGGTCATCGCCGACGCAGGCGTCGGCCATCACGTCCGGGCATTCGTCGATGCGGTACAGCGTGGAAGAAGTGTTTGCGGGCATGGTGGTGTCCTCGGATGAACGGGAACAGCACCGCCCCCCTGGGGCAAGTACTGCCCCAGGGGGTGGGAGAAAGTCGCTCAGTCCGGCTCGAACTGCCGGGTGTGCGGATTGAAGTGAAGCGCCTCGTCCACCGCGGTGATCGGCGTGAAGCCGTCCAGGTAGATGTTGTTGAGGTACTGGTCGCGGTAGGTCAGTGCCTGCCGTGCCTGCTCCTCGGTGAGGCCGTTGTCGATGAAGTACCCCAGCATTTCCTCGTCGGAGGAAACTTCGTCGTTGGACAAACTGCCTTCAACGAGTTTCAACAGCGAGGCGGGGAGCGCAGCCAGGATCGGGTCCATGTCGGTTCCTCCTGGCTCAGGCCAACAGCGCCGCGGCGGGTGCCGTGGATGCCGTGGGGGTGCGCCGCCGCGCGTGGTAGGCGCGAACGCCTGCACGCCAGTCGGCGGACTGCTCCGGCGCCATGTCGAGGTAGCTCAACGGGCACGAGTAGTAGTACGGGTGCATGGACTCGTCCAGCGGCTTGTAGCCCCACTGGTTGCCGCTGCGTTCCAGCAGATCGCAACGGATGTAGCGCAGGGACTGGCCCGGTGCGAGATCACGATGCACGCCTTCGGCCCTGGCCGTCACTTCCGCGACGGACCAGAGGACGTTGCCGCGCAGCGCGTGGGCGATGACCTTGACGCTGGCGCGCTCGGTCACTTGCGGTGCGATCAGTTCCGCGATCAATTCAGACCGCGATTGGGGGGAGAAATACCAGCCCATGAGAGGCCTCCTGAAGAATGGAGCCGGAAGCCTCCCCGTGGGGGAGAACCCCCAGCGGGTGATGGAATGCCGCGTGTGCGACGAAGGAACCTATGCTTTGCCCTCAGTCCCAGTCGTCATCGTCGCGATCACAACCGGCCGGGCAGTAGCCGAACTCGATCCCATGCGAGCAGTAGCCATGCTCCGCATTCCAGTCCTGGGTTTCCTGCCGTTCGGCCGGTGTTGCGTAGTCCCATTCCTGTGCGATCTTCAGCGCCTGTGCGCGCTGTTCTTCCGGCAATCGACCGAGTTGCGCGTCGATCGCCGAACTGAAGCGTTCGACGTAGTAGTCGTGAGACAGTCCGCAACCCTTGGTGGCTTGTGCGGCTGCCGTCTCGCAGAGAGCCCGCCACGCGGGTTCATCCAGCGCGGAGCGGGGGATATCGCAAGCGATGGTGGACATGATGAAGACCTCCAGAAGATGGCCAGGGCCTCCCCCGCATGGGGAAGGAACCCCGGCGGGTGGATGAAGAACACCGCGCATGCGGCGTCTACGATCACGCAGGTTGCAGTTCGGCCTGGCGGCTCCACTCCTGCGTCTTGAAGTCCAGCGCGTAGCCCAGCTCGCCCAGGCGGGCGATCTGTGCACGCAAAGCGCGGCGGTCGATGGTCGAATCCAGTTTCACGGACTCGCCCAGCGGCCACAGCAGGCCGAAGAGCGCGGGGTCACCGTCTTGGGTGCTGCCGGGGGCAGCAGCCTCAGCAGGTGGCGGCGCATCCACGCCAAAGGGCGTGGTATCGACCATCGGGTCCGCGGACGCCTGCACGGGTGCGGGCTTGGCGGGCCTGGACGCTTTGGTCGGCTTGGCCGGCGTTGTCGCAGGCTGCGCCCCTTGCTCTTCATCGAGCGGATCGACGTCCTGGGTGGCGAAGCTGCGGGCTTCGTCGCGGCTGAGTTTGTCGATGCCGTTGAGCGTCATGCCGTCGAGGCTGGCACGGATCTCGAACCGCATGCCGCCGCCGACCGGATAGGACTTCGGGAAGATGTACCTGATGATGAATTCCCCGTCGTACTTGCCTTCGGGGTACTGCTCCAGCTCCGGGTCTTTGACCTCGAAAGTACCGAGGTGCGTGGCGAGGCGGCCAACCGTGAACGGGCCGTTCTTGCCGCGGATGGTACGCAGCGTGAGCTGGCCGGGGACGACGATGGGCGCAACCGATTTCTCGGAAGCCGATGGGGTTGCCATGATGGTTCTCCTGATGATGAATGACGGGCCGCCGACGGCACCCGGTGGATGAGAGGAAATGGCCTCGCCCGAGGTGGGCGAGGTCCGCGTGGCATCACGCCTTGAGCTGGCGCATGCCTTCGGCCAGCAGCCACAACGCCCGGTTCAGGCGCAGGTTCTGGTCGATGCCTTGCACCGGACGGGTGCGCTGATTGCGGCCGTTGGCCGTGCGTCCGTTCAGGCCCCCTTTGACGAGGTTCTCCTGGACGCGGTTGAAGACGGCCCACAAGTCGTTCTTGCGGTCGTCCCATCGCCGGGGTGCCAGCAGTTGGCTCTCCGTGACAGGCGTGGACTTGGCTGGATCGTCGTACTTGAGTGCGAGCGCGGAGTTTGCAAAGACCTCCGCTTCGCCCTCATCGAGGGTGATGGTGCGCATCGCATCGCGCGCGTTCTGCACGCGCTCGAAGCCTTCGAGGACTCCGTAGGCACCTTCGATCACCTGGCTGGCCACGTCGCCCTTGTGGGGAACGCGGATGTCGGCGGTGGTGTCACCGCAAACCAGGCCGTTGTGGCAGACGAACCGGAACATGCCGGCGAGCATCTGATAGCTGCTCGTGCCGTCGTGGCTGTTGAGCAGGATGATCTCGTTCGCCTCGTCGCCGTTGATCTGGCTCGCATGGCGAAGTCGGATGAGGTGCTTCGTGTACTCGCGCCGGTCTTCGTTGCGCACGCGTGTCTGGCACACCATGAAGGGCTCGAAGCCCTCCTGGCGCAGCTTGGTCAGCACGGTCGAGGTCGGTATGTAGGCATACCGATCGGACCGGCTCCCATGCGGAGCGTCGGCGAAGATCGACGGAACGACGGCACGAATGCGGTCGTCCGAGAGTGGACGATCGGAGCGCAGGATCGGGGATTGCGGAGCAAAACGGGATGCCAGAGACATGGCTGATCTCCTTTGAGAAATGCGGTAACCGCGCGGCGGTGAGACCACGCGGAACTCGGGGGATGAAATGCGCAAGCGCGCGTCATGGGGACGCGGCGGATGCGGGAAGAGAAGCGACAAGGCCCCGTGAGGGGCCATGCCGTATCAGAACGAAGCAGCCAATGCCGGCTCCTGCTCCTCGACTTGCGCCTCGGGCTCGCGCTCGGCGGGCTCGGTGGCCGTGTCGATGGCGTCGTCGGCTTCGGACGCGGATGCGTCTTCGGCCGGCGGCGCCTCGGGTTGCGCCTGGCTCGTCGGATAGACCTGGGTGCCGTCGATCTTGATCAGACCGATGTGGACCAGCGTCGATTCCAGGCTTGCGGCCGGTTCCCCGGCGTGCTCGCCCTTGGTGCGGATGTACGGATCGATCTTCATGTCGTTCAGACGGAAGGCGATCAGCACCTTGCGGTCACCCTCGATGGCCTGAACGCACCGGCGAACCAGATGCTCGGCTTCCGGGGTGGCGACGATGGTGTCGAAGTACCGATACTCCGGTTCATCGACAGGCCCGGCCAGTGCTGCGACGGTGCAAGAGAGGAACGAGTCGCCAGCCTTTGGGGTGACGTCCTTCACACGATTGAGATAGCCGATGCCGCGGGTGATCAGCTCGTGCTGCTCGATCGAAGCCAGTTCGGCCCGGTCGATCAGTTCGGCCTTGAGCAGTCGCGCCTTGAGGGACGCGGCGGCCTGACCCTTCTGCTCACCCTTGTCGCGGATGTACGCATCGCCCCACAGGTCACCGAGGCGAAATCGCACCAGCGGGCGCTGCTTGGGATCGTCAACGCCGATGTAGCGCTGAACGAGCTTCTTGGCCTCGGCACCCGAGACCTTGACGTCGAAGTAGCGGTAGCTGGGGTCCCGGGCGGGGCCGACCAGCGCGGCGATGGTGCAAGCAAGGAAAGGCTGCGCACGGCGGCCGCCCCGGACGGGCACTTCACGGACACGCTGGACGTAGCCGATGCCCGAGGTGTGGAGGTCGAAATACGATTTCTCGTTGGACGTGGTGTTCATGGTGAATCTCCATTGGGATGAAGCGGAGACACACCGGCCCACGCATGCGGGGAAGGTGCGTAACCCCGCGGTGGGTTGATAAGGCGAAAGCATCCGCCACCAGAGGCTGGTGGCCGCTCGCGGATGGATGCGGTGCGAGCTGGCTCGGTCACGCAGTGGGAACTGCGCCGCAACCTCGAAGACCGATGGTTGCCTGGCATGTCGCTGACAACGTCAGCAGGCATGGGGTCAGCATGGCCGGGCCTCGCGCGCGCGGCAGCAATCAATCGGCATCCGGGTGCTTCCCTTTGTCCGCGCCGCCCGGCGCCTGCCACAGGCATTTGGGGCGGCGCAGGTGCTCGGGGTATCGGCGAGGGGGAGGCTGGGACGGCTCCAGGCGCCGCCGCCGCGCGCGCCAATCAGCCGCCAGCCGGCGGCGCGCGGGCTGGCGCCGCCTTCGTCGGGTAAGGTGTAGGTGATCAGGCGGATGTAGCCCAGCGACTTTGCCGCCTGCCAGGCCGCGCCGTATAGCTTGCTGCAGGCGTTGGGTGTGCTGTCGGTGCACAGCCGTGTGACTTCCCGCGTCCAGCCATCGTCCAGGTGCCGCGCGACCGGCCGGCCGACGATGGCCACGCCGCGGATCAGGTCGCTGTCGACCAGCGTGACGGCCAGGGCGAACTTCGCAGCCTGGACCGGACGGTGATGGTGTGCCAGCACGAAGACGTTGGCCGTGCGCAGCGACACCGGCAGCAGGTGCAGCCTCGGCGAGGTCGATGATGTGTTCATGCGGTCGTCTCCGGTGGCATGCCGGCGCTGTGGCCCGCGGGGCGTGCCTTGGCGGCTGGAGACGAACGCGCATGCGCGGCGATGGCCGCGGTGCGAACAAAAGAAAGCCCCCGGTGCGGGGGCTGCGAGGGCTGCGCGGCGGTTGCCGCTTCAGGCGGGAGGCACCACGGCCAAGGACAGGTGCGTGGCGGTGGCGGACAGCACGAGATCGTCCGCCGAGTGCAGGAGGCGCGTGAACAGGCCGTCCTTCGGGTCGAAATACTCCGCAAAATCGTCGCCACCCAGCTCGCGGCCGGCGAGGTGCCACCAGTCATCGAACGGGTCGGTGTCCGGGTTGCAGCCGACGGCGTAGGCGAGCAGTTGCTGGCGTCCATCCGGGCGACGCTCCCCACGCTCGGCGAGGAAGTACACGCCCTGGTCCTTGACCAGGACGATGCGGCACTGATTGGCGATGGCTTCGGTCAGCACGGGGCGCAGGTCGGCGCCTTTGAATCGCAGTGACATGGATGAAATCTCCTGTGTTAAAAAAAGAGAAAGGCCCTCCACCCGATGGGATGAAGGGCCTGTAGGTCACGCGGCCGGAATGGCTGGAACGCCGTGGCGGGTGCCTCGGGTCAGCCGAGGGGCGTCATGCCGGGACGGCTTGGCGCTTACGGGCCGCCTTCGCGTCGAGGATGCTCACGTCGATCTGGCGCCAGCGCCCGTCGTCGATGAGCCGCTCCAGCACTTCGCCGAGCATGTCGAAATACACCTCGTCGTGCCGATCGACCAGTTCGACCGATTCACCGTTCTGACGGTGCAGTTCCACCACGTAGGTGTCTCCGCCGCGGTCGTAGAGGATCGTCACCCGGCCCTCGAACTTCGCGGTCGAGACCGTGAAGCTGATCGCCGGCGGGGTCTCGATGATCTTGGAGGGCGTGGGATCGACCCAGGTGAAGTCGCGGGCACCGGCATCCACCAGCATGTGGGTGATGCGCCGGAAGCGATCGGGGGCCGGCATCTCTTCCAACTGCTCGATGAGCTGGCCCAACTCCATGCACTGCGGCGTGGGAATGGGCAGCTTGGCCGGCGCCGAGCCGAGGATGTGCCTCGTGATGGTGTACGGCGTGCCGTCCGAAGTCTTCTCGGTGATGACCTCCGGCGTGTCCGCGCGCAGTCCGTCGAAGCGACGACGGGCATAGGGTTGGACATGCACCTTGGCGCCTTCGGCAGGAACCGTGGTCACCAGGCTGGGATCGAGCACCGCGAACTCGGAAGGCTTGAGCTTGACGACGATGGCATCGTCGGTCGCAGCGACCACCTTGCCGTCGAAGGGTTGGGGGTCGATGGCAAAGCCCAGCGTTGAGGACAGCGGCTGATCATCGAACACGCGGTACTTGAACGATCGCACGTTACGGGGCACATGGCCTGCGACCAGCGAAGGCATCATGGATTTGATGAGGGAACGGTCCATGGGGAAACTCCTTGAGAAATAACAAGGGATTCCCCGCCCGCAAGGGAGAGGTCCCTTGTGGGTGGCGTGGATGGACGCGGTAGGTCCGTAGGAAGAAACGACCAGCACGGTTTCCCGTGCTTGCAGCCTCGAAGGTCTCGACTGCCTGGGCATGTGTCGGCAGCGCCGACGGACATGGGGTAAGCATGGCCCCGGGGTGGTCGGCCTGCCCGCAGGAAACGGCACCGCAACATGCTCGCATTCCTGTGCTGCGTACAAGAAAAAGCCCCTCGAAAGGGGCCGGAGGGGTCAGGCTTGGTACACGAAGTAGTGCTCGCGCTGACGCGGAAAGAACACGTGCTTCCACGTGTCCCCGCTTGTGTTGCCACCGTCGAAGATGACCATTTCGTAGTCGTCCACGTCGGTGTCCATCAGGTCGGCGCTGGCGATATGGCGCATGTGCAGCATGCCGCTCATGCGCTCGACTACCAGGATCTGGCCGATGGCATCGTCCTGGCTCATGGCATTGAAGCAGGCTCCAAGCTGGTGCTCGAAGTCCGATACGGGCGAGATGAGATCGGGGAACATGGGATCGCTCCTATGAAAGTGAACCGGCCCGGCTCCCTGGCGGGAGACGGGCCGGCATGCGGTGAGGAAAAGGTAGGCTGGGGATGTGTCTGGCAGTTATTCGCCGGCCAACGGCAGGCCCGGCAACACGGGTGCGTCGGCATCGAGAATGAGGATGCGCACATCGGCCTGGCCGGCCAGTGCAAGGATCTGTGCCAGGTCGTCCGGCATGCCCTTGCTGCAGTGCTCCTGCCGAAGCTGCTCGGCGGAGATCTCCTCGACGTCCTGCAGGTGCTGGCCCGTCCAGGGCGTGGAAATCAGCTTGACGCCGATCGCCGGGCTGTAGGGAACCCGGAACGCAATGAACAAAAAGGCTTCCGGCGTCGCGAGGTCAGCCAGGTTGGCCAGGTACTGGCCGGTTTCGTGGCTGATGTGCGCGCTGCTGATTTCCCAGCACCGGCTGTAGTAGCCGGTCTCGAAGCTCAACCGCTGCACGACTTCCCGTGCGGCCTCGGCCGAATAAGTGTCGCCAATGTGGACGGGGCGGCCGTCGAAGTCGTCGCCGTGGATCGCGTACACCACGGCACCCACCACGCCGTAGGCGCCTTCACCGGCATCGCGTTCGGCCAGCACCTCGGCACTCACGGAGTCTGGGCCATTGCTGACTACGGCGAAATCGCTGGTGACGATGCAGGATGCTGAAACCAGCTCCTCATCGGAGAGGTGTTCTTGGCTCTGGTGGATGTTTCGCCAGACATGCGGGCTTCCGTCCTCGTGGCTGATGGACAGCGTGCGGACGATTTTCAGATTCCAGTAGCCGCGTAGAAAGGGATTGGGATTCTGGGACATGGGATTTCTCCAACAGAATAATGATGGAGCCAATCCCCGCCACCGGGAATTGACCCCGGTGGGTGGAAAGAAAGGAAACAGCGTCAGGTGACGCTGATCGTTGGCGTTTGGGCCAATCGCTCGGCGACGCGTCGGCGCAAATTCATGCGGAATGGCTCGTCGCTGACGCCCGCCAGCAGATTGATGGTCTCCAGCGCAATCAGGGCCGAGGCCTCTTCGATGTCGGCGGCCACAATGGCCTTGCGCAGTTGGTCGCCGAGCTGGAGGGCCTGCGAGGAGGAACTGATGACGCGGACCTCGCGGCTCAGGTAGCAGCCGTTGCCGCCGAACTCGAACAGCCGCGGCTTGCTGCAATACCAGCATCCCTCGAACTGGATGGCGGTCAGGTGGTGGCCGTCATCGAATCGGGTGGCGATCAGAAACAATGCGTCGAGATCGGCGGTGTCCTCGAACGAATGACGCTCGATCAAGTTCCCCAGCTCTTCGTCCTCATCGGCACCGAAGTGCACGGCGAGCAGTTCGAGCAGCGGCGGGATCGAAAGCCCTTCGTCGTCCGGCATCGGAATGCCGAGTTGCGTGGCCAGGTCTTCCAGGCCATCGAGCACGTCCGGCCATTGCGGATTGGTGGTCTCGGCGATCTGGGCGATGTAGGCCTGCCCGTTGCCGGGATGGCTCTCGTCCAGCGCGAAGGCGCCGAACAGCGCCTGGATGACGGGCGTCACACGGTCGAGCACGAGAACGCCGGTGGCTTCGTAGTAATTGTTGGCCATGAAGGCTCCTTTCGATGAATGAACGGAGCCAGCCCTTGCGGACGATGGCATCCGCAGGGGAACCGCCTGATGCCGGATGGCACTGGGCGGGGAGAAACGCGAGGGACATGGCCTCGGGCGAGGCGCATGTCCCTCATGGGGTCGCGTGAACGCAGTGATGAAGGTGTGCCGGGGACCGGCTCACCAACCGCTGTAGTTCAGCAGCAGGTCGGCGATCACCTGGCGACGAGGCAGATCGAGGCCGTCGAAGTCCGACAACCCGTTGAAGTGGCAGCGCTTGAGCATGGCACCGCCCTCGCGCGCGTTGTAGAAGCTGACCATCGCGGACAGGAACATGCGTTCCCCGCTGCTCAGGACGCCGAGGGCGTCGTTGAGGCGCAGCATGTCGGGGCGCAGATCCCACTTGCTCTTGGCCTGGTTCAGACCTTCACGGGTGCCATCGCCAAACCATTGCGGGCCGGCGATCTCGACACCACGCTTCCATGCCTCGAAAAAGGCTTGGGGCGCGGCGCTGAAATGCCGTTCTTCCCGAACGATCTGATCGACGACTTCCTGCGGCAGTAGCTGGTTCATGACGTGATTCCTCCAGTTGGATCAGGGAACGGCGAGCTGGGACCAGCCGCCTCTTTCGAGGGCACGTTGAGCCGCGGCATGGCTGCGGAAGTACTCACGAGATTCCCGCGAAACGGGACCTTCGGTATCGCGCGTGCCGATGTAGTGGCCGGCGGCGCTGTGCAGGACTTCGAGCGGCAGGAACTTGCCGCAGTAGGTCAAGGCCAATTGACCGAATCGGCCGAAAGAGGCTTGCTGGGACATGGATGGGCTCCTTGGAAAAGCGGGGCCCTGTCCCTCACGGGATGGCAGCTCCCGCACGCGGTTGAAAAAAAGCATCAGCGTCTTGGCGACGTGCGTCCGCGCAATGGATGCGATGCGGACTGGTGGGTTGCGCGGGGAGAACCCCGCGGCAGCCTGAAACCCTGGCTGCTGGCATGTGCTGACGAATCAGCGAGCATGCGGGCAGCTTCGTGGGGGGGGCGCGCCACGTCAGTTGGAAATCGGCATCTGGTCCAGCCCCGATTGATGTACGCAGAGACAAAGAAAAGCCCCGCAGCAAGTGCGGGGCGGTCATGACGGTGCGGTGAGGCTGGATCAGCGGGGCTTGTCGCCCAGGACATGCTGCTTCCAGATGGCGAATGCCTCGTCCGCTGGCAGCTCGGCCAGGATGACGATGGGCTGGTCCTGTCGGCTGCGCAGCTTTGCGAAATACGCTGCGCGGTCGGCAATGGCCTTGAGCTTGATGCCCTTGAGGAACAGCAGCCTGCCGTCCTTGATGAACAGCACCTTGTTGCCGATGTCGCGGTTGAACGCGGTGCGCAGCTTGCGCTCCGCGTGCATGGCATCGGCCAATTGGTCCACTAGGAAGTCGAGCGTCATGTCGATGAGAAGCGGCTCGTCGTCTTCGCGTTCGACGTCGAGCGATGCCGGCGGCAGGCTCTTGGCGAATTCCTCGGCCTGGGCCAGCAGCGCGGCCTGGCCTTGCAACGCGCGCACGAACGTCGAGCCGCCGTGTCCGTCGTTGCGGGCTTCGGCGATGGGCCTGCCGTCGAACATGACGGTGGCGGTGAAGCACAGCGTTTCCTCGCTCGCGAAATCCGCGACCTTGAGGTTCTTGAGGGTGATGCGGTCTTGTCGGGTGATGGTGTCCATGGGAAGTCCTGATATCGACCGGGTTGACGACACGCCCCTGACGGGACGCGGCATACATCCCGTGGGTTGGAGGAAGGTGGCATCGATGCCCGGTGGGCAGCGTTCGCCGGAGAGATGCCGGGGCGAACTGGCGGGTGGCGTGGGCGGAACCCACGGCAGTCTGGACACCCTGGCTGCTGGCTGTTGCCGATGCGTCGGCAATGCAGGAGGGAGGATCGCGCGACCCGCCGGCCGCGTCTTGCATCAATCCGAAGCGATCGATCCCGTCTTGTGCAGGTACTGCACCAGCCGGCGTCCCCAGCCACGCGACGCACAGCACGGCCATGGAATTGCCGATCGCCTTGCAGTTCGGTGCATCGGCGGTGCGTAGTGAGGCGGATTGCAATGTTGGCGGTCATGTGGGTCTCCCGTTCGTGTGGCGCAGGGCCATCGCCCTGGCCGGGGCGTTGAAAGGCAGGAGAAAGGCGCCGAAGGCCCCAGGGGCCTTCGGCTCGGGAGGAAAGAAGAACCACCCGTGGGCTGATTGGCAGGCCCGGTCGTCGCTAGAACCGTCTGCTCATCCAGCAATCACACCCGGCCCATGTCGTGGCTGGGGCCGGCATCGTCTGGCGCACATCCGCGCACAAAGGGAGCCCGTTTTTGCGCCGGCGGGCACCGGCACCGAATACCGCTGACCGCGAAGGGTCTCCGGATGGCTCGCACAGGCAAGCCATCGGGGGACCCTTCGCAGCGGCGGAAGGAATGCAGACGAGGAGAACGCGCGGGGTGCGGTTCGCGGAGAAGCCACCTTCAGGTCCCGCGGCCGGGGCCGGCCGGACGGGACGCGCACACGGAGCAAGAAGGCGTTGCGCGCTGGGGCGTCCCGCAGGGCATGCGGGACACGGGCCACGCCGCCGATGGCGGGCATGGCTCACGGGGAACGGGGGCGGTCAGGCGCCTTTGCGGCCACCGCCACTGGTACGGCGTGGACGCGAGGCACCACGCCTGGACGTGCCGGTTGCCACCGGCAGCGTGCCTTTGCAGTCGGGGTAGCGACTGCACGACCAGAACGGGCCGCTCTTGCCGGTTCGCTGGCGCGTGGGTGCGCCGCACTGCGGACAAGCCGGTCCTTGGGGAACCTTGATGGACAGGGACGTGCTGCCGTATTGCGCGATCAACTGCGAAATCCAGGCGGCCTGCTTGCCGATGAACACATCCAGGGTGAGTTGTCCGCCCTCGATCATGTCCAGCGCCTGTTCCCAGACGGCGGTGGTGCCGGGGTCGGCAATCGCCGCGGGCACGGCGTCGATCAGCGTGAACGCCGCATCCGATGCGCGGATGGAGCGCCCCTTCTTCACGATATAGCCGCGGGCGATCAGCCCGCTGATGATGTTGGCCCGCGTCGCCTCGGTGCCGATGCCCGTCGTGTCCTTGAGCTTCTGCTTCAGGCGCGGGTCGGTCACGAAACGCGCAACGCCCTTCATCGCCTTGACCAGTTCGCCCTGGGTATAGGGCTTGGGCGGCATCGTCTTGAGGGCCTTGATGTCGGCCCCGGCGACCTGGCATGCCATCCCGTCACGCAGCGCAGGCAGCACCTGGGTGCGCACGGGGGCGTCGCCATCCTCATCGGCGCTGCCTTCACGTTCGGACTCGGCCAGCACCAGGCGCCAGCCGCGGGCGACGACCTGCTTGCCCGTAGCCACCAGCTTCTGCTGGCCGCAGGAGAGATCCGCCACGGTGCGGTCGAACTCGTGGTGCGGGAGGAACTGGGCCAGGTAATGTGCCCGGATCAGCCGGTACAACGCCCGTTCCTTCTCGCTCATGGCGGAGAGATTCGCGGGTTCGAGCGTCGGGATGATGCCGTGGTGCGCCGTCACCTTGCCGTCGTTCCAGGCGCGCGAGCGCTGGGTGCGGTCGAGCTGGCCCATGATCTGGGCCAGCGTGGGATCGGTCTTGAGCAGGCTGTCCAGGACCGTGGGCACTTCGGCGAACATGCTTTCGGGCAGGTAGCCCGAATCCGAGCGCGGGTACGTCGTGGCCTTGTGCGTCTCGTACAGGGCCTGGGCGATCTCCAAGGTTTCCTGCACGTCCAGCCCAAGCTGCTTGGAACAGACTTCCTGCAAGGTGCCCAGGTCGAACAGCAGCGGCGGGCCTTCGCGCACGCGCTCGGTCTCGACCGACACCACCTGGGCACTGCCCGCGGCGCGGATCTGCTGCGCGGCCTGCTGTGCGACGGGCTGCCGCAGGCAGCGGCCGGCGTCGTCGGTGCTGGCATCGGGTGCCACCCACTGCGCGGTGAACGTCTGACCGCCTGCGGACAGCGACACGTCGATGGCCCAGTACGGCACGGACACGAAGGCCGCGATCTCTCGGTCGCGGTCCACCACGAGTTTGAGCGTCGGGGTCTGTACACGCCCGACCGACAGCACGCCATCGTAGCCGGCCTGCCGCCCGAGCACGGTGAACAGCCGGCTGAGGTTCATGCCCACGAGCCAGTCGGCGCGCGAGCGCGCCAGCGCCGAGTAATACATCGGCAGCGTCTCGGCCGAGGGCCGCAGCTTGGCGAGCGCGGTGCGGATGGACGCATCGTTGAGCGCCGACAGCCACAGGCGTTCGATGGGACCGCGGTAGCCGCACAGGTCGATGATCTCGCGTGCGATCAGTTCGCCTTCGCGGTCGGCGTCAGTGGCGATGACAAGCTGGGTCGCCTTCGCCAGAAGCGCTTTGACGACCTTGAATTGCGTGGCGGTCTTCGGCTTGACCTCGACCCGCCACTGCTGGGGAATGATGGGCAGCTGTTCCAGCGACCAGCGCTTGAGCGCCGCGTCATAGACCTCGGGTGCTGCCGCTTCGACGAGATGGCCGATGCACCAGGTGACCGTGACACCGGAGCCGTTGAGGCAGCCTTCACCGCGCTGCGTGGCGCCGAGAATCCGGCCGATGTCTTTGCCCTGGGAGGGCTTCTCGCACAGAAACAGCCGCATGTCCGTCCATCCGCTTCCCGTTGTTCATGGAGTTGCTGGGATCGAGGATGCCGAGCGCCTGTTGGGGCAGCAGCAAACAAGCTGCATGCGGCAGCGACCGCTTTCACGCCGATGGAACGGCTTGGGCGGGATGGCGTGCGGCCGGCGGTGTGCGAGCCGGGAGCCGCGATGTTCGGGAGCGCGCGGAAGCCGGTGGACGCTGATGGAGCTATCCCCTGGGGATAGCTCGCGAGGACATGGGGGGCGGCAACGTACTGCGGCCGCCCCCACGCCGGATCACTTCCTGCGCTTGGGCTCCTTCGACGCTGCCGGTTCCTGGGCGGCCTGGGGCTTGGGCTGCGCGTCCTGTGCGGTCTCCTGCGATTTGGGGCTCAGAACGACGGACTCGATGCGGAACGGCAGGATGCCGACGCTGCGCGCGTTGATCTGCCAGGTCTCGCGCGGCTGATCCTCGTTGTCGGTCCAGGGTTCGCGCTCCATGCGGCCGACGACCAGCACGCGCATGCCCTTCTGGTAAAGGTCCTTCCAGTGTGCGGCGTCGCGGTGCCAGATTTCCACCGGCGCCCAGAAGCCGCCGCGGTCCTCGAAGTCACCGCCCTTGGTGGGAACGGGGTTGTCGAAATACACGTTCAGCCGCAACAAGCGCCGCGGTTCGTCGTTGCCGTTGGGGAACTCCCGGTACTCGGGGGGCGAGCCGATGTTGCCTTCGCCCGAAAAATGCGTGCTCATGGTGCAATCTCCTTGGTGGTTGAAATACCCGTGCCATGTCGGCGTCGGGCGCGTGCTGGGGTGCCCGACGCGATCACCGATCGCGCACTCCGGGGGGTATGGACGCGAGCCGGCGCAGGTAGGCGTCTTCCGCCTCGGCGGCCTTGCTGGCGCACTCCTGGGCCTGCCTACCCAGGGTGTGCAACAGGCTGATCTGCATGTTCAGCGTGATGCGCTGCAGCTCGATCGCGTGCAGGTCGGCCAGCAGGTTGACCGGCGTGCTGGTGCTCGCCATCAGCTCCTGCCACAGGGCCACGCCCATGGCCGAGCGGTCGTTCCTGCGCCAGCGCAGGAACGTCGTTCCCGCGCCAGTGGTCTGCTGGGCCAGTTCCACGGGCAGCAGATGGAAGGGATGCCCACCGGCCTGTTGCAGCACTTGTCGCTGCGCCAGGCCGATCAACTCGTCGCGCATGGCGAAGCACTGGCTGGCCCAGGCCTCCAAGTCCCCTTTACCTTTAAAAGGCTTTAAAAGGCCTTTTAGAGAGGCCGCGTGTTCCAGGCGCATGAAGGCTCCCTGTTGCAGGCCCCGGAAGTAGCGGGTCGGCTGGTTCAGATCGCTCATGCGGATTCGTCCTCGCCGGCAGTGGCTGCGCCTTCGGACGGGTCGGCAGCAGCGGCCGCATCACCATCGACGCTGGTAGCGGCTGCGGCAGGATTCTCACCGCGCTGTTGCAGACCACGGCGCACCATGGGTGGCGCAAACGTCGAGCGGCGCGTGCCTTCGAGGACGTCCTGCGGCAACTCGCCGAACTTCTCCAGCGCGACCCGCGCTGCGGCATTCTTCGCCGCGAAATCGTCGCGGGTGCAGCCCGAGTAGCGGTACTGCTGGGCCAGCGAGAACAGGCTGCGCAGCGCGTGCGCGCCCTCGTTGAGCCAGCGCTCCAAAGTGCTGCGGTCGATCAGCGCGGTGTGGTGGGCGAGGATCAGCTTGCGCGCGATGTCGTCGTAGTCGGCCAGGAGATAGACGGCGGCAAAGCCCAACTGCGCATTGACGAACAGCGGCAGCTTGACGGGCTGCACGTTGAGGTTCTCGCCCAGGCTCAATGCCGCAGGCACGCCCGCCAGTGCCTGGTCCACTTGTTTGCGCAAGGTCTGCAGCGTGGTCCTGGTCTGGTCGAGCTTGTCCTCGATGCGCAGCATCCACCAGTCGCTGTAGGGGTCGTCCTGCTCCGAGCCGCGCTTCATCTTATTCATCACCGCGATGTAGCCGTTCAGGCCGACGATGCCGGGTCGCCCTTCGGCGGCGGCGCGGCCGTGCCAGATGCGGGAAGCGTGATGCGTGTGCAGCGTCAGCGACATCGCGCTGCGCAGGGAGCCGAGGTTGAGTTGCAATGGTTCGTTGCTGGTTGCCATGGTGAGCGCTCGCAGTTGGACAGGGAGCCGCCAGCATCCGCATGCAGCGGAAGGCAGTCAGTCAACAAACCGAAATGAGCCGGCCCCCGGTTCTATGCGCGCTGGCGGCGCAGCGCGCAACGGTCCCTTGGAGGCCGGAGCATTCACGTTGGCGCTCCGTGCCTCGGTCGTTGACGGTATGCGTACTGCACCGCACGTCGCGCTGCCGTTCGACACGATCCTTCGCCGCGCAGCCGTCCCCAGGGGACCGTTCCGTTGAGCGCCATGGAGGTCTGCTTCATGGTCTTGCAGGCGCTCTACTCAGGTTTTGCGCAGCATGTCGCGCCGTCGTCCGGCGTTTCACCACACAGCCGTCCCCTGGGGACCGTTTCTGCCGACCGCCAAGGAGGTCTGCTTCATGGCCTTGCCAGGCCCTGCGCTCAGGATTTGCGCAGCAGATCGCGCAGGCGCTCGATGTGCTGCCGGGCCACCGCGGGCGGCACGACGTTGCGCGGCGGCTCGGGCGGTGGCGCTCGCGCCGCCGATGGTGTTGGCGCTGCCGGGCTGGTCTGCTTGGCCCACGCATTGAACTCGCCGCGCATGGCGCGCTGGATGATGCCGAACAGGTACCCGGCGGGGTTGCGGATGCCATGCTTGCCGCACCGTGCGGCCCACTCGTCCAGCACAGCCTGCCGCAGGGCAGCGTCCACTTGCTGCAACGCCATCCTGGCGCCGGCTTGCTGTTCCGCCTTCAGTTCCGCGAAACGCTTGGGCCATTGCAGGTCGCCCAGCGCGCGCGCCTGCGCGGTAGTACGTACTTCATCAATACGACTACTACGTACTGTACGGTCCTGCTTCGGATTCCGAAGAGCGCCGTCTGGCGCGGGTTTCGGCCCTGCTTCGGATTCCGAAGAAGGGCGTTCGCCATTCCGAAGAAGGCTGGCGGGCCCTTCTTCGGAATCGTGGATCGCATCCTCCTGTGGATAACTTGCGGTGGCGGTGATGCCCTGGTCGGCCAGGCGCTCGGCGAGCACTTGCAGCCGCGACGGCAAGGTGCGTCCGGACAACATCGGGTCGTCCGCGATCTCCTGGAGGGTGTTGAGTCCCACCACCTGGACGGCCTTGGCGGAATGCCCCAGCGACTGGCTGACCAGGGCCAGGTAGTCGGCGTCGAGCTGCATGGCCTCGAACAGTGTCAGGGGTTCGTCGTGCAGGACGTAGAGGTTTCCGAGGATGCGGCCGGTCTTGGGGTCGCGCCGTCGTCGCACGAGGCTCAGCCAGCGCGTCAGGCGCAGCAGCGTCAGCGCCCGCGCGACGGTCTCGTGGGAGGCTTGTCCCGCGCAGGGCATGGACGCCAGCCATGGGCGCAACTGCTCATAGGTCGGGAACGTCGTGACGCCGTCGTCGTTGAGCATCAGCCGGAACACCTGCCAGGCGTTGCGCTCCAGCGGTGTCAGGCGGCGGTCGACGAACAGCCGCCGCGGCACGCTCTCGTGCCGATTGCCACTGAATAGGAAGGCGTCGCCGGACGCCGCAGGCGTGGGCACTGCCATGGGCGCTGGCGCGCGGGGATTTGGATTGGGCGTGAGGTCCTTCAGCGCAGCGTCGAACAGGTCGGCGAGTGCGATGGGGCCTTGACGCGGGGCTCGTGGGGCGGTGTCGTCCACGGCCATGGCCTAGTCCAATCCCTGATCGACCCAGTTCCTGATCGCGGCCCAGACCACCGAGAGCGGCAGTGACATGCCCTCGGCCAGGTCCATGGCCGCATCGAGAATCGAGGTCTCATCCTCCAGATCGACGTTCCTGCTGCTGGTCACGGCTTTCCATTGCCGCCAAAGTTCGGTGTCCTGGGTCTCGTCCAGGACGGGGTGGCGCCCCTTGCGCTTGGGCAGGCCGAGGATCTCCCGCCGCAGGGCGACTTCCTGATGGGTCAGGCCATAGAAGCGGCTGACCATCTCCGTGCTGGCCCCCAGCCGCAGCATGCGATCGACCGTGGCGATTTCCTTCTCCACGTCCTGTGCCTGGTTGAGCAGGCGCTGCAGCACTTCGCGGTTGACCGTGACCGAGCACCACGAGACGCTGGCGTTGGCCAGCACGCTGATCAGCGCGGGGTGCTTGAGCGCATCCAGCTCGGCCTCGCCGAAGCCCATGGCCTTGCAGCGGCGCAGTTGGCCGTTGCGAAGGTCATACAGCGCCTGGGCAATCACGGCCTGGTTGAGCGGATGCGATGTGGACATGCGGCCTCCCTCGCTCACGTCCCGGGCGCCGTGGTGCCGGCTTCCAGGTCCAGCAGACGCCGGGCCAGGCGGAGCAGCCGAAATAGCTTGACCAACGCCGTGTCGCTCAAGCGCCTTGTGCAGTCGCCGTGGTGTTGACCCTGGCCGTGCAGCAGTGCTGGCAAGTCGGCGGCGAGCTGCGCGCCATCCACGCCCGCTTCAGCAGTGGGCTGACCCGTCAGAGTGATGAGCAGCGCCAGCACCGCCCGGCCGAGCGGCGATGGTGCATGGGCGGGCGCGCAGCAAACGAAGCCGATGCCATCGGAGCGATCCTCGATGCACTCGTCCAGGGCTGCCTCCCCGGCGATCTCGCGCGCGAACTGCGCGATGTGGATGCGCAGCCGATCGGGCGTGTCCAGGCCGGCGTCGATGTACCAGACGTCGGAGATCGGATAGAGCCCGCCGGCTTGCACCGGGATGGACTGCAGCACGCTCGCCGAGAAGTCGGGCGGCAGCGCATCGCCCAACTGGTCGGCAACCATGCGCTGGATCGACTGCAGCCGTTCGGTCGTCGGTGCCGGCGAGACGATGTGCTCGAGAAGCAGATCGCCTGGTGCGGCCGCGGGGCTTTCCGTTGTCGTCTCTCGGGCCGTATCCTCGCGCAAGGTGGGCTCGGACGCCGGAGGGCTGGCGGGTGGAGGACTGGCCGCCGCTGCAGGCTTGGCGATGGACGATGCTACGCCCGGGGGAGGCGGCGTGCCGGCGGTGGGCGAAGGCAACGCCGGCGGCGCCGCAGGTGGCGTCGGGTCACTGACCAGCGCCCGGTGGCGGCTTTCCGATTCGGTCAGGTCCAGCGCCAACACGTCGTAGCCGATGCCCAGCAGCTCGGACATCTGGCCGATCAGCTCGTCCTGCACGCGCTGCGTCGCGAACTCGTCGCCCTGCGTGTCGAACTGCGCCAGCACCTCCTGAAAGAAGCTGTCGAAGTCCAGCGGCAGCGTGCGGTCCTTGGCATAGTGCTCCCAGGTGCGCTTGCAGGCCGTCCGCATGACCGACAGCCGCTCGACCTGGTGGCGCCCCAGGCCGCCATAGAGCACAGTGGGAATGGCGGGCAGCAGGTAGCGCACCGCGTCGGCCATGCGGGTGATGTGCGACCGCTGGACGGGGAACCCATCGGCCGCCAGGCGGCGGGCCAGTTCCGACTGGCTCAGGGCGGCGCTACTCTCCTGCTCGTAGAACTCGCGTGCTTTCTCGACGCCGAGCGCGCGCTCGATGAACGTGAGGCCACCGCGCAGTTCGTTCTCGGCAAGATGCCCGGTCAGCGCGACGATTTCACCGCGCTCCGGCCATGGCCGAAACAGGCACGATATGCGGAAGAAGCGTTCGTCCTTGGTCTCCGACCAGAGTTCGCGCAGGATCGCCAGCCGCGTGTTGCCGCCGTTGCGGATGATGTAGTGGTCCTCGCCGGGCCGGCGGGTGATGGCTGGCGCCGCGTCCAGGCCGCGCTCGCGGATGGACGCCTTGATTTCCTCGTAGGCGGGGTTGCGCTTCATGCGCGGGTCATGGTCGTAGGGCCGCAGCTGGTCCAGCGTCACGACCATGGGCGTGTCCGCGATCGGGTCGCTCAAGGCCGTAGCCGCTGGGCCGCTGCGCTCGAAGCCGGCCGCGAGCAGCTTGCCGGCCATGTCCTGCGAGGTCATGTCAGCCATGGCCGCACCCCTCGCAGTCCCCACGACCGCCGGCCGGCGCCATGCGGGCCTCTCGCTCGGCGCGGCGGATCTGCGCACGGGCGTTCAATTCGGCCCGGTGGTCGCTCGCGGTCGAACTGGTGTAGATCGCCGCGCAGCCGGCCTTGGTGAACTTGAGGTGCCCGCCCGGCGTGCGCTTGACGTGCCAGCCTTCACCGACCGCGAACTCGATCAGCGCGCGCAGCCGCTTGTGGCCGCGGGCCAGTTCATGTGCGTTCGCCATGGGACCTCCCGGCATCAAGAGGACGTGGCGGGCGACCGGACATTGCGGCAAATCTGTCCTGCCATTGCGGGAACAGCTCGCTCGCGAGCGCGCGCATCGTGTCGAGCGAGGCCGGCGCGACCCTGCCGGGCGGCTGGCGGTGCTCGACCCGATGCACCGGCAGGCCGCGCGTCGCGGCGCGCGGATAGGCTTCGATGGCTGGCACGTCGGTGGCGAGCACGCGGATGCCGGCATGGTCTTGGAACAGGTCGCGCAGGGCCTGCTGGATCAGTCGGGCGTTCGCCGACACCGGGTGGACGCGGTTGATGAGCAGGTGCAGCGGCGGCGGTTCGATGCCCAGGTGCCGGTACGGCGCGATGTCTTCGAGCAACTGCATGGTGCCGCGTCGAAGCTCCCGGGCCGCGAGGATTTCCGGCGTGACGGGCGACAGCGCAAGGTCGGAGGCGAGCACCGCCATCTCCAGCAGCACGGAACGCGCGCCCTGGGTGTCGATCAGCACCAGGTCGTAGAGGGGAGCAAGTGCTGGCAGCAGATGCCGCAGCCGCAGGCGGCCATCCGGCGCATGCAGCAATAAGGTGTTCAGCTCGCCCCGGTGGTCGTTGGACAGCACCAGGTCCAGGCCCGCGATGATCGTGCGGGACACGAGCTGGCCAAGGTCGCGCTCGTTGAAGGCCAACAGCTCATAGATGCCGCCCGGCGCGCGCTGGGTCAGTTCGTAGTAGGAGGACAAGGTGGGCTGCACGTCGAGATCGAGCAGCAGCACGCGCAGGCCCGCGTCCGCGGCGAGCCCGCCCAGGTTGGCGGCCGTCGTGGTCTTGCCGACGCCGCCCTTCGTTGAAATGATGGATACGACCTGCATGGCGCTCTCCGGCTGGGAATGGGAAGTCCGCGGGAGAACGGGTCAGGTCCGGTGGTTGAGGCGCTCGGCGATCCACTGGTCGATTTCGATCGAATCCCAGCCGACGGCGCGCACGCCCAGGCGCAGCGCCTGGGGAAACTGGCGCTTCTTCATCAGGTTGTAAATGTGGGCGCGTTTGAAGCCGGACTTGGCTTCGACTTCATCGAGCCGCAGGATGCGGCGCTCGTTCGGCGGGAGTACAGGGGGCTGCGACATGGCGGTCACTCCTGAACGCTCGGTGGCGTTTGTTGGCGTGACCTCTATTCAATAGACCTGGCTGCGGAAAGACATTGCAAATGCAATCTCCGCGGTTGCACATACAAGCTGGAAAAACCTCATGCGCTTGCGCTACGGACGTACTTCCTGGCGTTGGCGAACTTGCCGTTCAAGGTTCGCTCCGTGATGCCCATGGTGCCGCCGAAGTGGGCGACCAATGCCGAGACGAGTGCCTCCTGTGTTTTGAAGCTGGAATAGGGCACACCCGAAGGGGACTGGCCCAGCATCAGCGTCAGCATCCCGCCGATGATGTTGAGATACGTCGTCTCCGCTCGCTCGCTGATCTCGCATTGCTTGGAAGCCAGCAGCGCGGTGGACTGCTTGAGCAAGGTGTCGCGCTGCTCCTGCAATTCCTGCATCTGGCGACGCGCATGCTCCAGGGCCGCCTGAAGGGCCAGTCGCTCGATCAGGATCGCCTGTCCTGTTTCCAAGGTGATAAAAGGATGCGCCATGCGTTCGCCACGGCTGAACAGGAATCCTGGCCGGTGCTCGGGATAGTGGTTGCGCATCCAGCGCTTCAGATCGACATGGCGAACGGTCAGATCCGGCGACTGCAGCAGCTTCGGATCATTGAGCGTGATGCCGTTCTGGCCGTAGGGCAGCTCCCCGTTGAGGATGCCGTCATAGATACGCTCCGAGTACAGCCGGCACTCATTCCATCGCGGGCAATTCAACGATGGAGGCAGGAAGCGCGGTGACGCGATCGCAGCCAGGATCATCGGCAGGTACCGCAGCAACCCGGCCCACCGTATGGCAGCCTCGATGGGACGATAGAACACCTTCGATGTTGGAATGTCCTTGTGCATGTCTTCGTCTCCTTTCGGAAGCGCTACATCACCGGCTCCTTTCTTGCCCTGCCAAGGGCTGCTGTGTCGTTATGACCTTCCGCGGGTGCCTGGGAAGATGCCCTGAACGTAGACGGGCGAGGTGATTGGTTTGGCGTCCGCTGTAGGTGGCCTCGTCTTGCTCGTTGTGCAAGAATCGATCGGTTGCCGGCCCATCGAGCGATGAGGACGAAAGCTCGATATTGGCGCTCACGGTACCAGCGTCATGCGCTGCGCTGTTCCCCGCAAAACCGATTTGGTATGGTCTGATACGGCGATGGTTTCAGAAGCTGCGATCAACGGCTTCTGTTCTCCGGGACCTAGGGTCGGCAGAGAAAATCCGGCGGTGTCATATCTGCCCCGGATGCTGATATAGCGATATAGCATCACCCGCGCAGGTCCAGATGACTGCCAACCTGAGATTCGATGCTCACAAGTCCGTAGCAGTTGGTCTACTTGCTCTCTGGTTTCGAGACTGGAAGTGTTGTCGTCCGGTCCGAGGTAGATGGGCGGGGTGATGAATGCCCTGGCATTCCAGGAAGTGGCTTTGCCTAACATGCTCATGGTAAAATTCCCCAGGCTTACTTTGGAATTCCGTTCGGGTGTACTCGGGCCGAGTTCTGGCTTTTAAATTCAACACTTTGGTCTGTCCATGACCCGTACCGCTTCGACCAACATCGCTCTGTGGTGGCGCTTCCAATAGGAAGCGGCATGTCGTTGCGGTCTTGACCGCACCTTGCCGCCGTACCGGCAGGCAAGGTTTCAAGAAGGCTCCCCGGCACGGCGGCTCCAAGATTTGAGGAGATTGCCCGATGCCCTTGGCACCCCAGCCCCGTCGTAGAACTGATGCCCCGCGCGCTGTGTCGCCGCGAGGGGTAGGTCTGTCCGCCCAGTCTCAGCACTTGGCCCTGGCATGCGGGCGCCGTCGCTGCGTCAGTACACCGCACTGGCGCACGCCAAGACATCTCTCAGGAGCCCTTGCTACCTTGAGCCAGCACATGCTCGCGCTTCGTCCATCGCAATCAACTGTCGATGTGTGTAATAAAGTGGGTAATGGAGGTTGTGTGTAATGGAAAACATTAATGAAATCAAGGACTTAGAATCATGAGACTCCTGATGGTCGACAACTACGACAGCTTCACCTACAACATCGTGCAGTACTTCGGCGAACTCGGTGCCGAGGTCATCACCCATCGCAACGACGAAATCACGCTGGACCAGCTGGACCAGCTGTTCCGTGACGGCGGTTTTGACCGTCTCTGCATTTCACCCGGCCCCTGTTCGCCCAACGAGGCGGGTGTGTCGGTAGATGCCATCCGGCACTTTGCCGGCCAGCTACCGATCCTCGGCGTCTGCCTGGGGCATCAGGCCATCGGACAGGCTTTTGGCGGCCATATCGTGCGTGCCCAGGTGCAGATGCACGGCAAGACCAGCGTCATCACCACCACGCAGGAGGGCGTGTTCCGCCAGCTGCCGCGCCAGTTCACCGTCAACCGCTACCACTCGCTGGCAATCGAGCGTGCCACGCTGCCGCAGGAGCTGGCCATCACGGCCTGGACCGATGATGGCGAAATCATGGGCGTGCGGCACAAGACACTCGATATCGAAGGCGTGCAATTCCACCCGGAAAGCATCCTGACCGAGCACGGCCACGCCATGCTGCGCAACTTCCTCGATCGCTGAGCTGCCGCGGCCCGTACCCTCTCCAAGGACAAGAACATGATGAAAATTACCCCCAAGGAAGCGCTGCAGCGCACCATCGAGCACCGGGAAATCTTCTACGACGAGATGAAGGACCTGATGCGCCAGATCATGACCGGCGAGGTCTCGCCCGTGATGATGGCGGCGCTGATCACCGGTCTGCGCGTGAAGAAGGAAACCGTGGACGAAATCACCGCCGCCGCCCAGGTGATGCGCGACTTTGCCACCAAGGTCGAGATTGCCGACAAGACGCATCTGGTCGATATCGTCGGTACCGGTGGTGACGGCTCCAACACCTTCAACATTTCCACCTGCGCCATGTTCGTGATTGCCGCAGCCGGCGGCCGCGTCAGCAAGCATGGTGGCCGTGGTGTCAGCAGCAAGTCCGGCAGTGCCGATGCGGTCGAGCAGCTCGGTGCCTGCATCGACCTGTCGCCGGCCGCCGTGGCCAGCTGCGTGGAGCAGTGCGGCATCGGCTTCATGTACGCTCCCAACTACCATCCTGCGATGAAAAACGTGGCTCCGGTGCGCCGGGAGCTGGGCGTGAAAAGCATCTTCAACATCCTGGGCCCGCTGACCAACCCGGCTGGTGCTCCCAACATCCTGCTGGGCGTTTTCCACCAGGATCTGGTCGGCATTCTGGTGCGCGTGCTCAAGGACATGGGCGCCGAGCACGCCATGGTGGTCTACGGCCAGGACAGTCTCGACGAGTGCAGCCTGGGTGCTGCCACCCTGGTTGGCGAACTCAAGAATGGCCAGGTGCTGGAATATGAGCTGCACCCGGAGGACTACGGCCTGACCATGCGCAGCAAGCGCGCGCTGGCCGTCAACGACCCGGTCGAATCGCGTGAAGTGCTGCTGTCCGTGCTGGACGGCCGCGAGCAGGGCGCACCGCGTGACATCGTGCTGCTCAACGCCGGCGTGGCACTCTATACCGCGAATGTGGTCGAGTCGATCCAGGCCGGTGTCGATCTGGCACGCCAGACACTGGACTCCGGTGCCGCCCGCGCCAAGCTGGACGAGTTCGTCCGCGTATCGCAACAACTCAAGGCGGCGTAAGCATGTTCCAGGATGAAGGCGCCTGGATCGCCATCGGCATTTCGCTGCTGTTCGTGGTGGTGGGGCTGGTGATGCACCGCGTCATCGTCAAGGTGCTCAAGCAGGCCGCGCCCGAACCGGATCAGAAGGACAGGACATGACAGACATTCTCGAAAAAATCAACGCCGTCAAGCGCGAGGAAGTGGCTGCAGCGCAGCGCAGGACGCCGCTGGCAGCGATGCGCGCCGATGCCGAAAGCCGCATCCTGACACGCGATTTTGCCGGTGCCATGCGCGCCAGGATGGCGGCCGGCCAGCCGGCCGTCATTGCCGAAATCAAGAAGGCCAGCCCGTCCAAGGGCATCATCCGGGAGGACTTCATCCCGGCGGATATTGCCCAGAGCTATGCCGAAGGCAATGGCAAGCTGTCTGCCGCCTGCCTGTCGGTGCTGACCGATCGCCAGTTCTTCCAGGGCAGCCCGGACTACCTGAAGCAGGCGCGTGCCAGCTGCGACCTGCCGGTGCTGCGCAAGGACTTCATGATCGATCCCTACCAGATCTACGAGTCGCGCAGCATGGGGGCGGACTGCGTCCTGCTGATTGTCGCCAGCCTGGATGATGCCCAGCTGCAGGACATGGCTGCCATCGCCCGCAATCTGGACATGTCGGTGCTGGTCGAAGTCCACGACCGTGGCGAAATGGAGCGTGCGCTCAAGCTGCTGGCCAGCGTCCGTCAACCCGAGTCCCTGCTGCTGGGCATCAACAACCGCAACCTGCGCACCTTCGAGGTCAGCCTGAAGACGACCCTCGACATGCTGCCCGATTTGCCCGAGGGACAGCTGGTGGTGACGGAAAGCGGCATCCTGACACGCGAAGATGTGGTTACAATGCGGGACTCCGGTGTGCACGCCTTCCTGATCGGGGAAGCGTTCATGCGACAGCCGGAGCCAGGTCTGGCCCTGGCCGAGCTGTTCTCCTGATTTTTCGCAAAAAATTTCGGGGGTCTGGAAAAAAGCCAAAAAGCATGGCATAATTCAAAACTTGCTGTGGAGAGGTGGCCGAGTGGTTAATGGCAGCAGACTGTAAATCTGCCCTCTTGCGAGTACGCTGGTTCGAATCCAGCCCTCTCCACCACAAGCTTCAAATACTGAGTGGCGGCTCTGCCGTAACTTGAGGGTTGGCTCCTGACGCCATCAAGTGTGCGGGAGTAGTTCAATGGTAGAACCTTAGCCTTCCAAGCTAATGATGCGGGTTCGATTCCCGTCTCCCGCTCCAGTGTTGCGTGTGCTTGTCTCTCGTGTGAAATAATTGCCCATGTGGCTCAGTGGTAGAGCACTCCCTTGGTAAGGGAGAGGTCGGCAGTTCGATCCTGCCCATGGGCACCATTCATTCCCCGGCGTCTGCCGGGTGGTGTCTTTTTCAATCAATCATTCATTGTTTTTCGGAGTCGAAAAATGGCAAAAGAAAAGTTTGAACGGAGCAAGCCGCACGTCAACGTAGGCACCATCGGTCACGTGGACCACGGCAAGACCACCCTGACGGCAGCGATTGCTACCGTGCTGGCCAGGAAGTTCGGCGGCGATGCCCGCGACTACAGCCAGATCGATAACGCGCCCGAAGAAAAGGCCCGCGGCATCACCATCAACACCTCCCACGTCGAGTACGAGACGGCCAACCGTCACTACGCCCACGTGGACTGCCCTGGTCACGCCGACTATGTGAAGAACATGATTACCGGTGCTGCCCAAATGGACGGCGCCATCCTGGTCTGTTCCGCTGCTGACGGCCCGATGCCCCAGACCCGCGAGCACATCCTGCTGTCCCGTCAGGTTGGCGTGCCCTACATCATCGTGTTCCTGAACAAGTGCGACATGGTGGACGACGAGGAGCTGCTGGAGCTGGTCGAAATGGAAGTGCGCGAGCTGCTGAGCAAGTACGACTTCCCGGGTGACGACACCCCGATCGTGAAGGGTTCTGCCAAGATGGCGCTGGAAGGCGACACCGGCGACCTGGGCGAAGGCGCCATCATGAAGCTGGCTGAAGCCCTGGATAGCTACATCCCGACGCCCGAGCGCGCCGTGGACGGCACTTTC
>NZ_KB894773.1 GCF_000374625.1 Allobrachymonas chironomi DSM 19884
CCGGTGGATATCCCAGATGATGGCTGAGCTCTCCACCCAAGGCACGTTCGATCAGCGCCTTCTTCAGCGCCATCGTCATGTCCTGGATCGATGCGGCCGTCATTGGGCCTTGCTGTACCAGCTGGTCCAGCAACTCCTCGGGGATGCTTGGCAGCGAGGCAGACTTCTCGGCAATCGCCGCGTTCTTCAACTTCGTTTTGCTTGACATACATGCTCCTGTTGCACATGGTATGCCTCACACACAAAATTTATGACAGGCTCGCCGCAAGCCCTATGAGTAGATCCCATAGCGGTAGCCCACACAATATGAAGGGTGCTCAGCAGATCTAGGCCTAGCAAAGACATCACATGCCACTCCATTCGCAGCTTGGCACTTCTGCCTCGCAGCCTCTATAACCCGCTCAGGATCATCGTCTATCGCATAGACAATGTTACTAACTTCACTATTGCCTCGCGGCTCCGCAAACATTACGCAGGAGTCACTAAACGTCACTAGAAGCTTGCAACCTTTCCCGCACATGTTGGCCCCACTCACTATCGAAGCCTTTGCATCGCGTTGCCCTGCCGCCCAATAAAGCTCAGTCAAGTCATTGGGATTCATATGGACAGATCCATAATACTCCCTCTGACTGCTTTTTAGAACTAGATTTTCTGAAAGCAATTCTCTACTTCGTCTATAGTTTGCATTCTGCTGCTCTCTACCTATTGAAATCTGCTCCTGCAACATATTAACGACATCTGCATCACCAAGATACGCCCTCCATTGATCATCTTGACCATTTGCAATAGAAGGAAGCGCCACTCCTATAGCGGCAAGCATGACAAATTCTGAGATTTTCATAAATTTTACTGCCTTAATACTTTTTCAGATCTGATCGGCATAATGGGATTCATACTTTTCAATAACGCCTGATTCATTGGCTCATGCCTAGCAAAAAGACCAAATGAGTTAATTGTTCCAGGATTCAAGCCGCCACCGATAAAAAAGTTGAAAACAATCGGCGGCGTCCCCAACAACAACGTCGTTAACAACAAGCCCACACCACCTGACAAGGTGGCGATATCACGCAGCTGCAAGCTGGCATTGACGCCGAGTGCATTGGCAATGCCGTTGCCTACGTCCATGGCCAGCAGGGATGCGATGAGCACGAGGATGGCGCGCAGGGCGATGACGGTGACTACGCTGATGATGACCATGCTGAACAGGGTGGCGATGGTGAACTTAAGCCAGTTGACGAACAGGAAGCGCGTGGGTTCGTAGATGTATGCCAGTATGCACAATGGCGCGACGACTAGGCAGAGGTGTAACGCTATTTCGTTGAGCAACATCAAGCCGCCTGCAATTAATGCGGGCATGGACTGGCTGAGACCGGTGCTGAAGTTGAGGAAGTTGGCCATGCTGATGTTGCTGGCGGCTCCGGCTCCGTTGGCCTGGTAGACATCGAGTGCGGTTTGCAGGACCAGCATCTGAGTGATGGCGCGGCTGATCATGTCGGCCGGGTCGTGATAGTCGTTGCCAGTGATGACACGGGCGATGCTGTTGCGCAGGTCATCGACGATGAAGGTGGACAGTTCCTGGCCGAACAGGGCCATGCCTTGTGCCAGCGAGAGCATGGTGATGACGGTGACGGCGCGCATCAGCATGGCCTGCATGCTGTCGCGGCTCTGGCCGGTGGCGATGCGGTAGCCCTGCCACATGAACCAGATGGTGAGCATGACAGTGCCGACGGCTACGGCCAGGCCGTAGGCGCGTGCCATGCCAGCATAGCCGAACTGGTGGATCAGGTCGACGATATAGCCGCGGATGCTGGAAAACAGGCGTGCCGAGATAAAGGCATCAAACATGGTGGCGATTCTCCTGCCCGGTCATTTGCGAAACATGTCCTTGTTGCCCACCAGTTCGCGGGCAGCGAGTTTGCCGGCCTGCAAGCCCAGTTTGACGGTAGCAGCCTGGGACAGGCTTCCCAGCAGACTGGGTTTTCCTGTCACGCGATTCTGCAGGGCTTCCTGGTATTTTTCCTGATACAGGGTACGCATGCCCTGATAGGCCGCCATGGAGGTTTGCAGGCGCATCTGGTCATTGGCAATCAGGGCCTGCAGGGTTTGCAGGGTGTATTGCTTTTGCTGGAGTTCGGCGAGGGTGCCGTACTGGTTGTCGGCCATCATGTCCTGCAGCGCCAGATTACGGGCTTCCAGGGTCTTGCCTAGATTTTCGATTTCCAGCAATTGCGTCGCCAGTATCTCGCGGCTGGCCAGACAGTAACTCCTGATCGGTCCCTGGCGATCGGGGCAATTGGGTGTGGTGTCGAATCCGTAATAACGCTGGACGGTTTCCAGTGCAGGACTGGCTTTTTCCAGCGCCTGTTTCGTACCCGTTTGCAGCATGCCGAACTTGCGGGAATTCCAGCCCTGCTGACCCTGGGATATCCTGGAAGTCATGCCTTGCGTGACACGGCTGAAATCGACTCCGGTCTTGATGCTGAGTTGCTCCAGCATGGGTGCCAGCAGGCGCTGGCCGATCTGGTCGCGCAGGATGGTGTTGCCAAGATGCTCCTTGATGGCGGATTCGGCGATGGTGTTCTGCAACAGCAACTGCATCGCCTGTTGCATGGTTTGCTGGAAGGCCAGATTGGCGGCATCGGTGACCGGGATCTGGGCCTGGGCGCTTGCGCCGATACCGCTCAGGCCCATGGTTAGCAGCAGTTGGAAAAACCGGTAGGTCATTCGCGTCAGTCGGTCAGCGGGCTTCGGGAGGCTGTCGTGTATCGGCATGATGAATGGGCGGTAGACGGGAAAGGGAAGGCGGGGATCGGCATTACGGGCTGGTACGCTGTGCCAGACTGTGTTGCAGGGGCTCGTGCTTGTGCTGCCGGTCCGGTTGCAAGCCTTGCCGCGCCTTGTCGAGGTCGGCGCTGATCAGGGCTTGTCCGTTCTGGCTGATGGCGTGCAACCACTGGCGCCCCTGGTGTTCTTCAAGCACCAGGCGACCCAGTTGCTGTGCCGGAAACTGCAGGGATTGCAGACGGCCAGCCAGGTATTCGGCAATCGGCCCGTGCTGTTGTGCCGGAATGTCAGGGCAGCCGATGCGCAGCTGCTGGCACAGGGTATCCATCCAGGGACTGGCCTGCCGGGCAGGCTTGTCGGGCGCAGCCTGCGCTGGTGTGTCCGCCTGCGTCAGCTTGTCGGTGCGGGTGAAATATTCGTGGCGTGGCCGCAAGGCACCGAGAAATTCCTGCCCGGCACCGTCCCAGTAGCCGCCGGGCCGGACGGTGACACTGGCCGGGCCGGTGCTGACCTGGGAGCCGAAGAAGCGCATGTGGCCCTGATCGTCATAGCCTTCGAAGAGGCCGACGTGCTGGCCTGAACCCTTGCGGCTCTTGAACATGAGGATGTCGCCAGGCTGCAACTGCTGGCGCGCCTCTTGCGGCGTCAGCGTGTCGAAATGGCTGCGCGCCAGGGCGGTGGTGTGTCGGCCCTTGAACAGCATGGCGGTGGTGAGATGGGATTCCGGCCACTGGAAGCCGGCGTCCTTCAGCGACTGGTAGACCAGCATGGAGCAGTCGATGCCCTTGCGACCATCCTGATCCAGATCCTGGCCGCTGCGGCTGGGGTCGGTACGCTGGTTGGGGCTGTGGTTGGCGCGCCCCTGGCGGCCCCAGTCGCCATCGGAGCGGCCATACTCATGTGTTCCGGGTGCAAAGCGTTGCTGTGCGGCGAGCAGCACGGTCTGACCGACACGGATGGCCTTGCCCGCCTCCTGCACCCATCGATCGGCATCCTGCAGGGGCATGTCCGACGTTGGCGAAGCGGCTTCGAGGTGCAACTGGCCATGCTGTTTTTGTGCATGGGCCAGCGCGCGCTGCATGGTCGGGCCTTCGACAATGCGGATCAGCTTGCTGGCATAGTGCGGGTCGGTAGCGTAGCCGGCGCGCTGCAAGGCCTGGGCTTCGCGTTCGTAATCACCCAGGGTGTCGGGGTGCAGCAGGCCGGCCCGGGCGTAGCGTGGCTGGGTCTGCAAAAAGCGGTTGCGGTCCTGCAACGATGCGGCTTCGTCCGGATAAACACGGAAGCCGTCATGTTGCCAGCGCGTGCGGCCGCCCTCCACCTCCCAGACATGAACCTGCTGCTGCGGCCCCTTCCACTGGCGATCGGCCTTGATGTTGAACAGGTTGTGCGTGTCGGCCAGCGAGCCCTGCCGGCCCCAGCGGGTTTCGAGCGCGGCCTGGGCCAGCATCAGTTCCCAGGACAAACCGGTGTCCTGCGAGGCCTGCACGGCGGCGGGATACAGGCGGGTGATGAAGTTGTCTGCGGAATGACGTGTCATGGAAACTCCCGGGTGTCAGGAAGTGAGGGCGCGGGACGCGTGTCGGGCGTCATGGAACAGGGGCAGCCACTGCTGTGGCGGCAGGGCCTGCTGGCCGTGCGTATCGCCAGGGGCGAGCTGCTCCAGCACCTGTTGCAGCAGCTGGATGTTGCCGGTATTGGCCGACAGCACGGCGAGGGCATCGTCCAGCCCCTGCAGATCGAGCCGGCAGAGGGCGCTGACATGGCCCTGCTTGACCAGAAAGCAGCGACTGCGCTCGTCGAGCCGGGTGAGCAGCTGGAATTCGGCCTCGGTGAGCTTGAGGCCATCAATGTAGTCACGGCGATCGGCCTGCGGGTTGGGCAACAGGATCAGGGTGGCCGTCTGTTCGACCAGGGCAGCAGCGATGTCGCTGCGCAGGGCGTCTTCGGGCGATTGGGTGGCAAAAATGCCGAGGCCATTCTGCTTGCGGATGGTTTTCTGCTTGTTGCGGGCAAACTCCTTCAGACCACCTTCACCGTCGAGGATTTTCCAGAATTCGTCCATCACGTAGATCAGCGGACGACCGTCGATCAGGGCTTCGAGGCGATGCAACAGGTAGTGCACGACCGGAGTGCGCACCTGCGGCAGGTCGAGAATCTCGGTGTAGTCGAAGCCGATGATGCTGGCTCCGGCCAGATCGATGACGTCCTGCGGGTTGTCGAAGACCCAGCCGAGGGCACCGGCACGTGTCCACAGGCGCAGGCGCGCGTAGACACTGTCATCGCCCAGGTTGGTCAGGCTTTTCTGCAGATTGCCCAGGGTGCGCAAGCGCATTGGCGTGTCCAGCATGGCCTGCACGGCGCGCTGGATGTCTTCGTCCTCGCTGGCGCTGTAGGCAGGTTTGCCGGCCAGCAGCTTGACCCAATCGACCAGGAACTGCAGGTTTGCCGGAGTAGCGGCGCACTGCAGCGGATTGAAGCCGGTGGACTCGCCCTGGGCCAGCCGCATGTAGCGGCCACCACAGGCGCGCACGAACAGTTCGGCACCACGGTCCTTGTCGAAAAAGAAGATGGTGGGCCTGGGCTGGTATTTTTGCACCTGTGACAGCAGGAAGTTGATCAGCGCCGTCTTGCCGGTACCGGATTTGCCGATCACCAGGGTGTTGGCGAGCGCTTTTTCGCCCGTGCTGTCCTCGCCGGGATGGGTGGCGTGGAAGTTGAAATAGTAAGGCTGGCCATTGGCGGTTTGCAGCACGGTGACGCACTCGCCCCAGGGGTTGTGACTGCGCTTGCCCGAGGCAAAGTTGTGCAACGGGCTGAGTCCGAGGAAGTTGAGCGAGGACAGCTGCGCCAGACGTGGCCGGTAGCGCCAGTTGCCGGGCAGTTGCGCATAAAAGGCACCGGTGACGGCCAGGTCTTCCTTGACGGAGACGAAACCGGCCTGGGAGAGCTCGGCACGGGCCTGGGCAATGTGGCGCTGCAGCTGCTCCTGGCTGTCGGCATAGAGCGCCAGGCTGAAGTGGTATTCGCCCAGCACGAAGTGGCCGCTGGCAAGACCATCCATGGCCAGGTCCAGCTCCTCGATCTGGCTCACGCCCCGGTCACCGGCGCTGATCATCAGGCCCTTGGTGCGCTCCAGCACCTTCAGGCCCTGCTGGCGCGCATGCGGGGTGAAGGAGTGCGTGAGCACGTACTCCATGTCGAGGTACTTGAGGCCGTTGAGCATGCCGGGCCAAGTGTGCTCCGGATAGTCCTTGAGTTGCAGCATGGCACCGTAATGGTGGGCACCGTCCGGCGTGCGGATGATGAAGTCGCCGCCAGACGGGCTGAAGATGTGGCGCGAGACCGGCAGGCTGGCGTAGATGGGCCCCTGCTGCAGCGGCACCGGCTCGTCCAGCCGGTTGATCAGCCAGGCGTAGAAGCGACATATTCCTGAAAACAGCGTGCCATGGGCATCCTGCTGCAGGCCGAGCCGGGACGGGGCGTAATCGTGCAGTACGGCTTCGACATGGCCGGCCAGCTCCTCGATGCGGACCAGCGCCTGTTCCTGCTCGGCGCGCAGCGCAGCCAGATCGACGGCCGGCTGCAGCAGGCGGCGCCCTTCCGGCGCGGGACGGTACAGCATGCTGAAGTACAGGCTGTTCTGCATCAGCTTGCGGCCGGACAGGGCCTGGAAATACCGGTCAGACAGCTGCTGGTTGAAGCTGTCGTCGAAGGACGGCTGCAGGTCCAGTGACATGCGACGGCGCACATCATGCACCCAAAAGGCGACATTGGCGTATTCTGGTGCGCGCAGGCTTTGCAGCAGGCGGTTGAAGGTCTGGTGACGGCTTTCGAGTTCGCCTTCTTCGCGACCGGCGAAGGGCAGGCCATCGAGCCGCCAGCACATCAGGTAATCACCACCGGTGGTCTTGACCACCTCCGGGGCGACATGGCTGGACAAGGGAATATGGGCGCTGACGGGCGGGAGATGTTCCTGGCGCATGGTGTTACTCCGGGCGGCGCGGTTCCAGCGGGCTGAACACCCACATGCCGCCATGCAGGGCACGCTGGCGCACCCGCAGCCGGAACAGCCAGCGGATGCCGAGCAGACGAAACACCATGTCGTCGTGGCGCGTCATCAGCTGCAGGGTGAAGATCACCGGCGGCAAGGCCAGCAGCCAGAACAGGTTGAACCAGGCCGCCAGCAGCAGGCAGCCGCCCGCCCCGATGAATAGCGGCAGCACCGGCACGCCCATCAGCATGGCCGGACGGGTGCAGCCACGGAATACGGTGTCCTTGCGCATGCAGACCTCCGCGATCAGCCGATGAACCAGCCGGCGAGCTGGGCCGCTGCGCCGATGACGATGGCACCCACCAGCACCGGCGAGACATCGCTGATGCGCTTGTGGTTGAAGGCGATCTGGTAGCCGGCGAACACGAAGGCGATGGTGACCACGGTGATCGAGATCGGCACCAGGGCATCGCGGATCTTGGTCAGGAAAGTGCCGACCTTGCCACCGGCCACCAGATCGGCGGCGAAGGTATCCGGCGCGTAGACCAGGCACAGGCTGGCCAGCAGCAACAGGCCCAGGGGCTGCAGCCCGCGCAGGATGGAAGAACGGTGAACCGGAGCGAAGGGGGTGGACATGGAAATCTCCTGAGGGTGGTTAGAAAACGAAGCGGGTATCGCCCGCAGCTACTGCCGGCGCGACAGCAGCAGGTACGGTTGCGGAAACGGGAGCGGGAACGGATGCAGGAGTGACAGATCGCGGCACGGCGGCGACACGCTTGCCGGCAGCCGTCTTGCGCTTGCCGATAACAGGAATCGGCATGGCCTGCGTTGCCATTCCCGGCTGCATCTGTGCCATCACTTTCTGTACGTAGCCGTGGCGGAATCCGGTGGTGAAATTGCCCGAGTAATAACAGCTGAAAGCCTTGCCCCAGTCGCCGGCGCGCTGGTAGCACTCCTGCAGGATGCGGCTGCCGGCACGCAGGTTGTCGCAGCTGGTGAAGGCCTGCTCATAGCTGCCGAGGCCGTGGCGCCGGAGGTTGTAGCGATTCACCTGGGCCAGCCCGAGCGAGAAGTTGTAGCCCTGCTGCTCCAGCATGCGCGCGGTGGCGACCGCTTCGGGCAGGTTGCGCGGCTGGCGCGCCAGCCGGCCACCCACCACGCCAATCGCGTAGGGATGAAAGCCGGACTCCACCCGCACCACATGCTGCAGCACGGTGGCGGGAACGGCCAGGTTGGGGCAATCGGGCATCATGATCGGGATCGCATTAAATATTTCTACACAATTCGCTCTAACGAATACTTACGATGTAATATAGCACCTAATTACACGTTGGAACGGAATTTTGATGTCACACGAAACAAAAACACTAATCTCGCTGGGACTGATGCTGCTGGCCGGCTGTGCCGGAGATGCCGCGCCCGACTTTGCCGGCCACTGGCAGCCCGTGAATCGCTACCAGGCCGCCAGCACCTCTTCCAGCCGCATGCCGGTCTATGCCGCCAGTACGCGCGATGGCAGCCTGCGTCAGTTGTTGCGCCGCTGGAGTACCCAGGGTGGCCTCCAACTTGATGACCGCCTGCTGCAGGACTACCCTCTGCCATCCACACTGGCGGGCTTTCACCATTTGTCCTTGCCGCAGGCGCTGCTGGCCTTGCAGACGCTGTATGCGCAAGAACAGGTCATGCTGGAGCTGCAGGGTCGGCAGCTGTTGGCCTGGCAGGATGCACCCCAACCGGAACCCGGTGCTTCAGCCGCTGGCGATTGCCGGGAGGCTGCATGCTGAAGCGCCATGTTCTTGACAAGCACCCGCTGCTGAACGCCGCACGGGACTTCGAAACCGGCCTGATCGAGCGCAGTCGCAACAGTGAGCGCAAGGCCTGGCGCGTAGCCGGGGCCTCGACCCTGCTGACACTGCTGCTGGCCAGTGGGTATGCGCTGCTGTTGCCCCTGAAGGAGCAGGTCCCCTATCTGGTGCTGGCAGACCCGGCCCACGGCACCAGCAGCGTGGCGCGCATCGACATGCCGCTGGCGGCCGTGAGCGCCAGCGAAGCACTGAACAAGAGCCAGGTGGCGCACTTCGTGATTGCGCGCGAATCGTACGACTGGGATCTGCTGAACCGGCGCGACAGCCGGTTGGTGCAGGCCATGGCCAGCGGTGCCGTGCTCCGCGAATACGAAACGCTCTACAGCAACGGCCATCCGGACAACCCCGACACGCTCTATGGCCGTGAGCAATCGGTACGCATCCGCATCCTGAGCACGGTGCTGACCTGGAACGATGGCGGCGCCGACGATGCCGCCAGCAAGCTGCCGCGTACGCCCATCGCTGCCAGCGTGCGTTTCGAGCGCTGGCTGTTCGACAAGGCGAGTGGCCAATCCCGCCTGCTGGACACCCGTCTGGCCACGCTCAAGATCGGTTATGACCCGGAGCTGGAGATGAACGAGGAAGCGCGCATCGAGAATCCACTGGGTTTCCGCGTGCTGGCCTACCGCGTCGATCAGGACTCGCTCAGCAGCCAGCCGGCGGCCGCATCTGCCACAGCGCCAGAAGGAGAACGCGATGCCATCCACTAGACAGCGACGCGCCCTGTTGTGCCTGCTGCCGCTGTTGCCCCAGTGGGTGCAGGGTGGCGTGATCCAGGAGTACCACTACCAGCCGGATGCCGTTTACGCAGTGCGCACCGGCCAGGGTATTGCCACCCAGATCGAACTCGAAGCCGATGAGCAGGTGCGCGATTTTGGTACTGGCCAGAGTGGCGGCTGGGAACTGGTGCGACGCGATCAGGTGTTCTACCTGAAACCGCGCCATGCGCAAGCCGCCACCAATATGCATATCCGCACCGACCGGCGCAGCTACCTGCTGGAGCTGCAGGTGCTGGGCCAGGGCACGTTGACGCCGGCCCAGGCACGCCGCCAGGGCGTGCACTACAGGGTGCGTTTCCGCTACCCCGCCACCACATCGGCACGCAGCCAGGCGACTATAGACGAAACTGCCGCTCGGCACGAGGCCTACAGCTATGCCGCCAGCGCGGATGCCGTCTGGCTGCGCCCCGAACACGTGTCCGATGACGGCCGCTTTACCTATATCGACCTGTCGCCGGAGATGTCCCTGCATGGCGGCCTACCCGCCGTGTTTGGCCGACAACAGCAGGACGGCGAGGATTTCCTCATCAACAGCAGCTACCAGCAGGGACGCATCACGGTGCATGGCGTCTACCCCTATCTGGTACTGCGCCATGGTCAGCAGGTGCTGGCCCTGCGACGGGAGTAAGCCATGCGATTCCTCTTTCCACCCCGCCAGCATGCCCCTGCCAGGCCCGACGACAGCGCCAGCCCGGATGACCAGCTACTGGCCGCCGAACCGGTGCTGCGCAGTCGTCAGCGCCCACGCCTGAACCACAAGGCCCTGGTATTTGCCGCCACCCTGCTCGCCGGCAGTGCCGCCATGGTGGCCTGGAGCATGAACCGGCTGCCCTGGAGCGATGGCGGCAGCGCCCCGATGCGCAGCTCCGGCGAGCGCGTGGAGCTGCCACCGCAAGGTTTTCAGGCCAGCGCCAGTGCCGCGACTGCCGCCCTGCTGCCGGACACCCTGCCGCCGCTACCGCCACCGCTCCCCGCTGCCAGCCAGTCCGCGCCGGGCATGACAGCCGGCAGCGCCATGCCCATCGCCATGGACAACTCGGCGCTCGCGCCCATGGATACGGCTCCGGTACCACTGGCGCCCGCGCGCGCCTCCCGCGCTGCGCTCCGGGAGCCCATCAGCCCGCTCAGCCAGGCCGATGGTCCGCTGGTGGAAACCGTCAACGCGGCAGCAGCCGACAGCGGCGGGTCGGCCGTGCATGTGCAGCGCGTGGCCCACCCGACCACCCTGCTGCCTCGCGGCCGCGTGATCCGCTGCGTGCTGGAGACCCGCATCGTCAGCGATCTGGCCGGGCTGACCTCGTGCATCGTGACCGAGCCGGTGTACTCGCTCGGCGGGCAACTGCTGATCCGGCCTGGTTCACGCGTGAGCGGCCAGTACCAGGAGCAGGTCGGCGCAACGGAGCGACTGGCGGTGGTCTGGGAACGCATGCTCACACCTGACGGCCTGGACGTGCAACTCATGAGTCCCGGTGCCGATGCCCTGGGCGGTACCGGCCATCCGGGCGCAGTCAACAAGCACTGGGGGGAGCGCATCAGTTCGGCGCTGCTGGTCAGCCTGATGAGCGATGTGATGCAGATCGCGGCCGCCCGCCACGCACCGGCTGCCGCCAGCCCCAGCACCACCAGCATCGGCGTGGACAGCGGCAGCATCGTGCAGCAAAGCAACCCCTACCAGAGCCGCACCGCCGACACGCTGCAATCGGCGGCGCAAACCGCGCTGCAGGCCGGTGCCACGCGTGCTCCCACCATCACGATTGCACAAGGCCAGCTGATCACGATCCAGGTAGCACGCGACATCGACTTTGCCGGAGTGCTGACCCCATGAGCACCGATCCGCTGGCCCGGCTGCCCGACGGTTTTCTGCAATACCAGTACCAGATGCTGGGCATTGCCGACTTCCTGACGCGGCCGGATGTGACCGAAATCTGCATCAACCGTCCTGGCGAGGTCTATCTGGAAACACCAGCCGGCTGGCAGTGCATGCCGGTGGCCGGCCTGACACCAGAGCGGGTGCGCCATTTCTGCACCACCATCGTCAACGAAAGCAATACCGGCCAGCGCATCACCGCAGCCGAGCCACTGGTATCGCTGACCTTTCCTTCGGGGCAGCGCGCACAGTTCATCATTCCGCCGGCGGTGGAGGCCGAGCGTATCTCGATCACGATCCGGCTGCCCTCGCGCCAGCCACCTTCGCTGGAACAGTATGCGGCACAAGGGTTTTTCGACCAGCTGGCACCGCAGACACAACGCCTGTCGTCCCAGGATCGCCAGCTGCTGGAGTTGCTGCACCAGGGCCGCCACACCGAATTTTTCCGGCTGGCCGTGCTGCAGCACAAGACGCTGGTGGTGTCCGGTGCAACCGGCAGCGGCAAGACGACCTTCATGAAATCGCTGGTCGGCCATATCCCGCCACAGGAACGGCTGGTCACGATCGAGGACGCGCGCGAACTCTTCATCACGCAGCCGAATGCGGTGCACCTGCTCTATTCCAAGGGCGGTCAAAGCCTGGCCCCGGTCAGCGCCAAGACCTGCATGGAAGCGGCTTTGCGCATGAAGCCGGACCGCATCATCCTGGCCGAGTTGCGTGGCGACGAGGCCTTTTACTTCATCCGCAACTGCGCCTCGGGGCATCCCGGCTCCATCACCAGCTGCCATGCCGGCAGCGTGGCCCAAACCTGGGACCAGCTGGCGCTGATGGTCAAGGCCTCGCCCGAAGGATCCGGGCTGGAATTTGGCGTCATCCAGCGCCTGCTGCAGCAGACCATCGATATCGTGGTGCATGTGCGTGCCCATGCCGGCCAGCGGCAACTCACCGGCATCCATTTCGATCCGCAGGCGCAACTGGAGGCCACATGCCGCTGACGTACCGGGTCGCCCTGCTCTTGCTGCTCGCCCCCGCCGCCGTACTGGCGCGTCCGTCCCCGCTGGCCGGCAGCTGGATGTGCGCCAGCACACCGATCGCACTGCCGGCCCTGTTGCAGATTCCCGCAGGACAGCTGCGCCAGCACGCCGCCCTGCGCGCCGATGCCGGGGGACGCTGGACCAGCCATACGCTGCTGACACTGACGCCAGCCCGTGGTGGACAGCCTAGCCACCTGCGGCTGCGGCTCAGCGGCAACAGCCGCTTGCACGGCCGGCAACTACAGCAGCAAGTGCTGGAGGCACAACTGCTGCCGACCCAAGCGCCGGATCACGCCCTGCCCGCCACCGCACAACGCCAGTGGCAGGCGCTGGTGCTATCGCTGCTGCGCGATGCACGCGAGCGCCGCTACCGCCTGCTGCCGGCCGCCCCCGGCCAGTTGCTGTTGGCGCCGATCCCGGACAGTGCGCATCACCCGCGGCTGGCCTGCCAGCGCCTGCCGGAGTCGCCCGCATGAACGCCGCACTGCGCCTGACGCTGTCCCTCGCCAGCCTGATGCTGTTGCTGCTGGCCGGCAGCTGGCTGTCGGGCTGGCTGCTGCTGCAATGGTGGGGCCTGCCCGATACGGCCACGCCCTGGCTCTGGCCGCGCTACCTGCAACTGCAGCAACTGCCCCAGCTGCAGGCGCACCAACGCGCCATCCAGCTCAGCGGCGGCATCGGACTGGGTCTGGCCAGCCTGGTCTGGCTGGGTGCGCTGGTGCTGCTGTGGCGCAAGCCGGCACGCAGCCTGCACGGCGATGCCCGCTTTGCCAGCCGTACCCTGTTGCGTCGCACCGGCCTGTTTCGCAACGACCCCGGCGGCCTGCTGATCGGCCGCAGCGGCAGACAACTGCTGCGCGACCACAGCCAGCGCTTTGTGCTGCTGGCCGCCCCGACCCGCTCCGGCAAGGGCGTGAGCGTGGTGATCCCGGTGCTGCTGGACTATGCGCACAGCGTGGTCGTGCTCGATATCAAGGGCGAGAACCACGCGCGCACCAGCGGCTATCGCCACGGCATCGGTCAGCAGGTGTTCTGCTTCCAGCCCTTTGCCGCCGATGGCCGCAGCCACCGCTGGAATCCGCTGCAGCATGTCTCCAGCGATCCGGCACGCTGTGCCGGCGACCTGCGCGGCATCGCCCAGGTACTGTATCCGGAGGGCGACCACAGCGGCAACCAGCGCTTCTTTACCGACCAGGCGCGCAACGCCTTTGTCGCGCTCGGCCTGTGCCTGTTCGAACGTCACGCGCGCGATCTGCGCCTGCAGCTGCCCGCCGCACAAGCGCCCACGCTGGGCCAGCTCTACCGGCTGTCGATTGGTGATGGCCGCCCCATGCGCGACTGGCTGCAGCTGCTGGCCGACGACGACCTGCTGTCTGCCAGCTGTCGCACCAGCCTGCGCGCCCTGTGCGGCCAGGCCGATGACACGCTGGCCAGCATTGTCGGCAGCCTGCAGGCCCCGCTCGGGCTCTGGGCCGATCCGCAGCTCGATGCCGCCACCAGCGGCCACGCTATTCCGCTGGATCAGGTGCGACGCCAGCGCATGACGGTCTACCTGTGCATCACGCCGGATCGCCTGGAGCAGGCCGCCCTGCTGGTACGGCTTTTTTTCTCGCTACTGATCCGCGACAACACGCGCACCCTGCCCGAACACGATGCCAGCCTGCGCCACCCCTGCCTGTTGCTACTGGACGAGTTCACCAGCATGGGCCGCATCGACATCCTGGCGCAGAGCGTGAGCTATATGGCCGGCTACCAGCTGCGGCTGCTGACAGTGATCCAGAGCATGGCCCAGCTCGATGCCTGCTATGGCCCGGAACAGGCACGCAATCTGGCCACCAACCACGCCACGCAAATCCTGTTTGCCCCACGTGAACAGCAGGACGCCCGGCTCTACGCCGAAATGCTGGGCAACACCACGCAACGCCGCCAGCAGCGCAGTCACGGACGCGACACCAGCCATACCGAAATTCTCGACAGCCGCCCGCTGCTGCTGCCGCAGGAGGTCAAGGCGCTGGGCCGCGAACGCCAGCTGGTGCTGATGGAAGGGCTGGCCGATGCCGCCCTGCTCGACAAGATCTGCTACTACCGCGACCGGCGCTTGCGCCAGCGGCTGCTGCCTGCCACACCGATTCCCCTGCTGCCCACCGTGGAGACGCCATGATGCGCAAACCCCTGTTCTTGCTCGCCCTGCTGCTGCCACTGGCCCTGCCGGCCCGGGCACAGTCACCCGCCCTGTTCACCGGCCTGACACGGCTGGCCTGCGAAGCCCTGCTATGCCTGTCCAGCGGCAGCCGTCCGGCTGCCTGCACACCATCGCTGAGCTACTATTTCAGCCTGCACAAGCAATTCCGTACGGACCTGTCAACGCTGACGAAACGGCTGAACTTCCTGAACCTGTGCCCGAGCGCCAGTGCTGATACCCACATGCAATCCCTGACCCAGGCGATTGCCCGCGGTGCCGGTTATTGCGATGCCGCCAGCCTGAACCGCAACACCTACGAAACCACCATCCGCGTCTGCCCGACACGCCCACGCGGGTCGCCCTGGTGGCGACAGGTGGATGAGGAAGAATGCAGTTATCAGACCGTGCAGGCGATTGATCCACACATGCCACGCCATTGCAGCAGCTACTACCAGCACGGCTATATCGCCCCGGGCGACCTGAAGCCGCCACGCTATGTCGGCCAGCCGGGCCACGATGGCCGCTGGCAAGCTGCACCCGGCCCATGAAAAACACCCCGCAGCAGACCGATCCGCCACGGGGTGTACAGGCGCTGAAGCCGCGTCGCTCAGTGGAACTGCGGCGGGCGCTTTTCCATGAAGGCGGTGAAGGCTTCACGCGCTGCCGGTTCGCCCAGCATGCGGGCAAACACCGCCGCTTCTTCGGCCACGCGCTCCAGCAGCGCGGCCTGCTGGCCCTGCTTGAGCAGGCGCTTGGTTTCCAGCAGCGAGCTCATCGGCTTGCTGGCCAGGCGCCTGGCCTGAGCACCTGCCAGCTCGTTGACCTCGGTCGGCGCGGTGATGCGATTGACCAGACCGAGATCACGGGCGGTTTCGGCCAGGAAAGGTTCGCCCAGCAACAGCAGTTCGGCGGCGCGCTGGTGCCCGACCAGCTGCGGTGCCAGCAGGCTGGAGCCCGCCTCGGGGCACAAGCCCAGGTTGACGAACGGCATGGCAAAGGCCGCATTGTCACCGGCATAGACCAGGTCGCAATGGAACAGCATGGTGGTGCCCACGCCCACCGCCGGACCGGCCACGGCAGCGATCAGCGGCTTGGGAAAAACCACCAGCTGGCGCAGGAAGCGGAACACCGGCGCATCGGTGCTGGTGGGCGGATGCTCCAGAAAGTCCTTGATGTCGTTGCCGGCGGTGAACACGCTGGCGTCGCCCTGGATCACCAGCACGCGCACGGCGTCATCCGTGGCGGCCTGCTGCATGGCCTCGGCCAGCGCGCTGTACATGGCTTCGGTCAGCGCGTTCTTCTTGTCCAGGCGGTTGAAGGTGATGGTGCTGACACCGGCATCGGTGTGGATCAGGATATCGCTCATGGCTGCCCCTTACGCTGCGCAGATCATGGTGCCGTACGGCGTATCGGTCAGGATTTCCAGCAGCATGCTGTGCGGCACGCGGCCATCGATGATATGCACGGCATTGACGCCGCTGCGGGCGGCATCCAGCGCACCGGCAATCTTGGGCAGCATGCCACCGGAGATGGTGCCATCGGCACACAGGGCATCGATACGGGACGGCGTGAGCTCGGTCAGCAACTCCCCCTGCTTGTCGAGCACGCCGGGGATGTTGGTCAACATGAGCAGCTTTTCGGCATTCAGCGTCATCGCCAGATGCGAGGCCACCACATCGGCATTGATGTTGTAGCTCTCGTTGTGCTCTCCAAAACCGATCGGGCTGACCACCGGAATGAACTGGTCATCCTGCAGCGCCTTGACCACGCTGGGATCGATGGCCTCGATATCGCCCACCTGGCCCACGTCGTGCTCCATGGCCGGATCCTGTAAATCCTTCAGGCGCAGCTTGCGGGCGCGGATCATGGCACCGTCACGACCGGTCAGGCCCACGGCCTTGCCGCCGGCCTGGTTGATCAGGCCCACGATGTCCTGCTGCACCTCGCCACCCAGCACCCATTCCACCACTTCCATGGTCTCGGCATCGGTCACGCGCATGCCCTGGATGAAATGGCCTTCCTTGCCCAGGCGCTTGAGCGCGGTCTCGATCTGCGGACCGCCGCCATGCACTACCACCGGGTTGATGCCCACCAGCTTGAGCAGCACGATGTCTTCGGCAAAGGCTTTTTGCAGCGCCGGATCGGTCATGGCATTGCCGCCGTACTTGATCACCATGGTCTTGCCATGGAACTGGCGGATATAGGGTAGCGCCTGCGACAGCAGGTCGGCCTTGAGGGCGGGGGAGATGGGGGTGGTGTCGGTCATGATGATGGATCTGAAGCAAGAATAACGTCCAATTTAGCACAAGGGTACGGTATCTTCGTGGCTAGGCCAGATCCTGCAGTGCCAACCCTGCCTGGTCCTTGATCGAAAGTAGCGGTTGCCGAATGTCGCTGCACGTCAGCGGCCAGGCCACACCCACATCCGGATCATTCCAGGCCAGCGTGGCTTCATGCTGCGGCGCATAGTAATCGGTGGTCTTGTACAGGAATTCCGCCGTCTCGCTCAACACCAGAAAGCCATGTGCCAGGCCGGGCGGCACCCACAGCATGCGCTGGTTTTCTTCACTCAGCTCCAGGCCAAACCACTGGCCAAAGGTGGGCGACTCCTTGCGGATGTCCACCGCCACATCAAACACGCTGCCGCGCACCACGCGTACCAGCTTGCCCTGGGGTTGCTGCGTCTGGAAATGCAGGCCGCGCAGCACGCCCCGGGCGGACCGGGAGTGGTTGTCCTGCACAAATTGGTGGCGGGTACCGGTCAGCTCGTCAAACACGCGCTGGTTGAAGCTTTCCATGAAGAAGCCACGGGCATCGCCAAACACGCGCGGCTCCAGGATCAACACATCGGGAATGGAGGTGGGCAAGGCTTTCATCGGGGCAATCCTTCTTTCAGCAGGCGCAGCAGGTACTGGCCGTAGCCATTCTTGCGCATCGGCTCTGCCAATTCCTGCAATTGGGCCGCATCGATATAGCCGTTGCGCCAGGCGATTTCTTCCGGGCAGGCGATTTTCAGGCCCTGGCGCTGCTCCAGCGTGGCAATGAACTGGCCGGCATCGAGCAGGCTTTCATGGGTGCCGGTATCGAGCCAGGCATAGCCGCGCGTCATGATTTCCACATGCAGGCGGCCCTGCTCCAGGTAGGCCTGGTTGACGCTGGTGATTTCCAGCTCGCCACGGGCGCTGGGCCGGACCTGGCTGGCAATGTCCACCACCTGGTTGTCGTAAAAGTACAGGCCGGTGACAGCGTAGCTGGACTTGGGCTGCTGCGGCTTTTCCTCGATGCTGATAGCCTTGCCGGCGGCATCGAACTCCACCACGCCGTAGCGCTCCGGATCCTGCACATGGTAGGCAAAGACCGAGGCATCATCGGTACGTGCATGGGCCTGCAGCAGCAGGGTCACCAAATCATGGCCGTAGTAGATGTTGTCACCCAGCACCAGCGCCGAAGGGTGGTTGCCGATGAAATCCTTGCCGATCAGGAAAGCCTGCGCCAGACCATCCGGACTGGGCTGCACGGCGTACTGCAGGTTCAGCCCCCACTGGCCACCGTCGCCCAGCAGCTGCTGGAAGCGTGGCGTGTCCTGCGGCGTGGAAATGACCAGAATGTCGCGGATACCCGCCAGCATCAATGTGGTGAGCGGGTAATAAATCATGGGTTTGTCGTACACCGGCAGCAGTTGTTTGCTGATGGCCAGCGTAGCCGGGTGCAGGCGGGTGCCGGAGCCGCCCGCCAGGATGATGCCCTTGCGTGAGATAGTCATGGGGTTCTCTTGTGGTATTCAGGGGCCGGGTCTCAGCCCAGCACTTCTTCCAGCATGCGGTCCACGCCCTGCTGCCAGTCCGGCAGCGTCAGGCCAAACGCCTGCTGCAACTTGTGCGTGTCCAGGCGTGAGTTGAGCGGCCGCGTAGCTGCCACGGGGTAGGCGCTGGAGGGAATGGCGGTGACGGCTTCCGGAGCCACCTTAAGCGGCAGACCCTTGCGCCGTGCCACATCCAGCACATGGCTGGCATAGCCATGCCAGCTGGTGCTGCCGCCAGCGGCCAGATGGTAGAGGCCGGTACAGCCGGTATCGCCACGCAGGTACTGCCGCACGGCATGGGCGGTGACATCGGCGATCAGCTCGGCACCAGTGGGGGCACCCCACTGGTCGCTGATCACGCTGAGGCTATCGCGCTCCTGCGCCAGTCGCAGCATGGTGCGGGCAAAGTTGCCGCCGCGTGCGGCATAGACCCAGCTGGTGCGGAAAATCAGGTGCCTGGCCGCGTGCTGGCGGATCAGGGCTTCTCCTGCCAGCTTGGTCTGGCCGTAGGCATTGAGCGGTGCGGTGGCATCGGTTTCCTGCCAGGACTGCTGGCCTGAGCCGTCAAACACGTAATCGGTGGAGTAATGCACCAGCAGTGCGCCCAGACGGTCTGCCTCTTGGGCCAGCACGCCCATGGTGGTGGCATTGATGCGCTGCGCCAGCTCTGGCTCGCTTTCGGCCTTGTCTACTGCGGTGTAGGCAGCAGCATTGACGATGACGTTTGGCTGCAGCAGGCGCACGGTGGCGGCCAGGGCTTCGGGATCGGCCAGATCTCCGTACAACGGCTGACCTTGCCAGACGGGATTGGCGACAGTATCACGCCCCAGGGCCCAGACCGTTCCCAGCGGAGCCAGGCTGCGCTGCAGTTCCCAGCCGACCTGGCCCTGTTTGCCCAATAGCAGGATGGTGGTGCCCATGGCTTACTCCTGCGTGTATTGCTTGCTGACCCACTCGCGGTAGGCACCGCTTTGCACATTGGCGACCCACTGCGGGTGGTCCAGGTACCACTGCACGGTTTTGGCAATGCCGGTGTCAAAGGTTTCTGCCGGTTTCCAGCCCAGTTCGCGTTCGATCTTGTGCGCGTCAATGGCGTAACGGCGGTCGTGGCCGGGGCGGTCGGTGACGTGGGTGATCTGTTCGGCGTAGCTGCGGCCATCGGCACGCGGGCGTAGCTGGTCCAGCAGACGGCAGATGGTGTGCACGATGTCGATATTGGGCTTTTCGTTCCAGCCGCCAACGTTGTAGGTTTCGCCCAGCTGGCCGGCCTCCAGCACGCGGCGGATGGCGCTGCAATGGTCTTTGACGTAGAGCCAGTCACGCACCTGCATGCCGTCACCGTAAACCGGCAGCGGTTTGCCGGCCAGGGCGTTGACGATCATGAGCGGGATCAGCTTTTCCGGGAAATGGTAGGGGCCGTAGTTGTTGCTGCAGTTGGTGGTGAGTACCGGCAGGCCGTAAGTGTGGTGGTAGGCGCGTACCAGATGATCACTGGCGGCCTTGCTGGCGCTGTAGGGGCTGTTGGGCTCGTAACGGTGCTGCTCGGTAAAGGCCGGGGCATCAGGTGCCAGGGTGCCGTAGACCTCGTCGGTGGAGACGTGCAGGAAGCGGAAGGCCTCCTTGGCCTGGCCCTGCAAGCCGTTGTAGTAGGCACGGGCGCATTCCAGCAGGTGAAAGGTGCCGACGATATTGGTCTGGATAAAGTCTTCCGGGCCGTGGATGGATCGGTCCACATGGCTTTCGGCGGCAAAGTTGAGGATGGCGCGTGGCTGGTGCTCGGCCAACAGGCGGCTGACCAGCTGCGCGTCACCGATATCGCCCTGCACGAAGAGGTGGCGTGGGTCATCCTGCACTGCAGCCAGGGTTTCGAGGTTACCGGCATAGGTCAGCTTGTCCAGGTTGAGGATGGGCTCGTTGTGCTGCGCCAGCCAGTCGAGAACGAAGTTGCCGCCGATGAAGCCGGCGCCGCCTGTGATCAGGATCATGAAATTTCCTTGCCGCCCATTGTGAGCTTACTGGCAATTGTCCTTCAGCCAGGCGCTGAAACCTTCGCCCATTTCGGGGTGCTGACGCGCCAGGTCCACCGTGGCCTGGAGGAAGCCCTGCTTGCTGCCGCAATCGTAACGCTTGCCCTGGTAGCGAAAGGCAAATACGCGCTCACGGCGCAGCAGCGAGGCGATGGCATCGGTGAGCTGGATTTCACCACCCACGCCGGTTTGCTGACTGGCGATTTCGGCAAAGATGCCGGGGGTGAGGATGTAGCGGCCAGCCACGGCCAGGGTGCTGGGTGCCTGTTCGGGCGCGGGCTTTTCGACGATGGCGTTGACATCCACCATCTGCGGGTTGACCTCGGTGCCGGCGACGATGCCGTACTTGCGCGTGTCTTCACGCGGCACGTCTTGCACTGCCAAAATGCTGGTGCGCCATTCGTTGAACTGCTCCACCATCTGCGACATGATGGACGGCTGGCCCACCATCAGGTCATCGGCCAGCAGCACGGCGAACGGGTCATTGCCCACCAGCTCGCGCGCGCACAGCACGGCATGGCCCAGGCCCAGGGCGCGATGCTGGCGTACGTAGACGCACTGCATGTCGTCGGGCTTGATGCTGCGCACCAGCTGGAGCAGCTCGCGCTTGCCGGCGGCTTCCAGCTCCGACTCCAGCTCATAAGCGGTATCGAAATGGTCTTCAATAGAGCGCTTGGTGCGGCCGGTGACGAAGATCATCTGGCGGATACCGGCCTCATAGGCTTCCTCTACCGCGTACTGGATCAGCGGCTTGTCTACCACGGTCAGCATTTCCTTGGGGCTGGCCTTGGTGGCAGGGAGGAAGCGGGTGCCGAGGCCGGCGATGGGGAAGACGGCTTTCTTGATGCTGGAAGGGTTCATGTTCCTAATCTGCAGTTCATGCTGGCAAGCCGATCCGATACGGTTCGGCAAATACGCGAATGTATGTCAGTCCTGTGTCGTATGCATGACGAACACACCCACTCCGCTGGACATGTCTGGATGATACCCCCATGCGCTGCTTCCGGCTGGCGTCTCTCCCCACACCCCGCCGAATCCTGACCAGTCCTATAATTCATCCTACTTTCCTGCACTTACCAGATCCAACGTGGCCCCTACTTCCTTTCCCCTCGCCATCATCGGCCTAGGCTACGTTGGCCTGCCCCTGGCCGTCGAATTCGGCCGTCACCAGCCGGTCATCGGCTTTGACATCAACACCCACCGCATCGCCGAACTGCAGTCCGGCCACGACAGCACGCTGGAGGCATCGCCCGAACAACTGCAGGCCGCCACCCAGCTGCGCTACACCAGCCACCCGGCTGATCTGCAGGAATGCCGCATCTTCATTGTCACCGTACCCACGCCGGTAGACGACACCAACAACCCGGATTTGACCCCGCTGATCAAGGCCAGCCAGACCATTGGCCAGGTGCTCAAGCCAGGCGATATCGTCATCTACGAATCCACCGTCTACCCCGGCGCCACCGAGGAAGTCTGCGTACCCGCGCTGGAACAGGCCTCCGGCCTGCGCTACATCCATGCCGGCAACGAAAACGAGGTCGATCCTGCCCAGGGCTTCTACTGCGGCTACAGCCCCGAACGCATCAACCCCGGCGACAAGGTCAACACCCTCACCAAGATCAGGAAAATCACCAGCGGCAGCACCCCGGCCATCGCCAAGGCGGTCGATGATCTGTACGCGGGCATCATCACAGCCGGCACCTATCCCGCCAGCAGCATCAAGGTCGCCGAAGCCGCCAAGGTCATCGAAAACACCCAGCGCGACCTCAACATCGCCTTTGTCAACGAACTCTCCGTGCTATTCGCCCGCCTCGGCATCGACACCGTAGAAGTGCTCGAAGCCGCCGGCAGCAAGTGGAACTTCCTGCCCTTCCGCCCCGGCCTGGTCGGCGGCCACTGCATTGGCGTGGACCCCTACTACCTCACCCACAAGGCCCAGGCCGTCGGCTACAACCCGCAAGTCATCCTGGCCGGCCGCCGCATCAACGACAACATGGCGCGCTACGTGGCACGCAACACCATCAAGCTGATGCTGCAACAGGGCATGGACGCCCCGCGCTGCAAGGTCGGCATCCTCGGCATCACCTTCAAGGAAAACTGCCCCGACATCCGCAACAGCAAGGTCGTGGACATGGTGCGCGAATTCCAGGCCTGGGGCATGCAGGTCGTAGTCAGCGACCCGGTCGCCGACCCGGACGAAGTCCGCCACGAATACGGCATCGACCTGCAGACCATAGATGCCGAGCATCCCGTGGACGTACTGGTGGTGGCCGTGGGCCACGGCAGCTACCGCGCCATGACACCTGCCGACCTGCGCCCGCTGTGCCGTGGCGAGCAGCCGATTCTGGCGGATGTGAAGAGCTTGTATGACCGGCATGTGGCGGGGGCGCAGGGGTTTGCCGTGTTTCGGCTGTAAGACCGTGCCCTACACCAAGCCCTGGAAAAGCTACGATGAGCAGCTTCAACTGCTCATCAGCCGGGGCATGCTGGTATCGGATATGGACCGTGGAGCCTGAACTACCTGCGCAACGTCTGCGCCCACCACAGCAGGCTGTGGAACCGCAACATCATCGATCAACCCAAACTACCTTCTGCCAAGGAATTGGCCTGGACCACCAACTTTGCCGCGGACACGCATGCGCAAGCACGCTGCTTCATGCTCCTTAAGATGACCTGCCATCTTCTCAAGGAGGTCAACCCGCGATCCAGCTGGCCTGAACGCATACAGACACACTTGCTGACCTTTCCCAGCCTGCAGCATCTTGACATCAATCTGGCAGGTATGGGGGCGCCAGCCAACTGGCAAGCCATCTGGAACATGCAGACGTAAAAAAACCCCTCAGCAACTCATCTGCAAAGCAGACTCGCCGAGAGGGGCCGTGTTGCATCCATTATACCCTTAGGCATCCAACCACCAGGCAAAAATATGTGCCAAACACGCCATGTGCACGTGAATTGCAAAGCCCTGCTTCGCCCAATTGACAGACAATACAGCGCATCATGACCAAAAACTTCGCCCTCATCGGCGCCGCCGGCTACATCGCCCCGCGCCACATGCACGCCATCAGGAACCTGGGCCACCACCTGGCCGTGGCCTACGACACCAACGACTCGGTCGGCATCATCGACAGCATCTCGCCGCAAAGCGCGTTCTTTACCGATTTCGAGCGCTTCTACGACTACGCCCATCGCCTCAAGCGCGATCCGGCTACCGCGCTGGATTACGTCAGCATCTGCTCGCCCAACTACCTGCACCATCCGCACATCACCGCCGGCCTGCGCCTAGGCGCCGACGTGATCTGCGAAAAGCCGCTGGTGCCCACGCCCGAACTGCTGGACGACCTGGCGCTGGTGGAACGTGAAACCGGCCAGCGCGTGTACAACATCCTGCAGCTGCGCCATCACGATGCCATCCTGGCGCTGCGCCAGAAGGTGGCTGCCGCTCCGGCCGACACCAAGTTCGACGTGGAGCTGACCTACATCACCAGCCGCGGCAAGTGGTACCTGGAAAGCTGGAAAGGCGACCCGCGCAAGTCCTTTGGCGTGGCCACCAACATCGGCGTGCACTTCTACGACATGCTGCATTTCGTCTTCGGCCAGCTGCAGGACAACGTGGTGCACTACAGTGGCGAAACCAAGGCCGCCGGCTACCTGGAATACGAGCGCGCCCGCGTGCGCTGGTTTCTCTCTATCGATGCCAACGACCTGCCTGATGAGGTCAAGGGCCGCAAGACGACCTACCGCAGCATCGACATAAATGGGGAGGAGCTGGAATTCTCCGAAGGCTTTACCGAACTGCACAAGGTCAGCTACGAGGAAATTCTGGCCGGTCGCGGCTACGGGCTGGAGGATGCGCGCCACTGCATCGAGACAGTGAACGTGATCCGCACTGCGCCGGTGGTGGCGGCCAGGGATGGGATGGGGCATCCGATGCTGGCGCGGTTGCTGGCATGAGCGTCACCATCCACCCCACCGCCATCATCGACCCCGGCGCGCAAATCGGCGCCGGCAGCCGCATCTGGCACTGGGTTCACATCTGCGCCGGTGCCGTGATTGGCGAGCGCTGCTCCTTCGGCCAGAACGTGTTCGTCGGCAACGATGTGCGCATCGGCAACAACGTCAAGGTGCAGAACAACGTCAGCGTGTACGATGCCGTCACGCTCGAAGACGACGTCTTCTGCGGACCGAGCATGGTGTTCACCAACGTCTACAACCCGCGTTCTGCCGTGGCGCGCAAGGAAGAATACCGCCGCACGCTGGTGAAACAGGGAGCCACCATGGGTGCCAACGCCACCATCGTTTGTGGCAGCACCGTGGGACGCTACGCCTTTGTCGGCGCCGGAGCGGTGGTGCAGAAGGACGTACCCGACTTTGCCCTGGTGGTGGGCGTACCGGCGCGGCAGATCGGCTGGATGAGCCGCTTTGGCGAACGGCTGGAGCTGCCGCTGCAGGGTTCAGGCGAGGCTGTGTGTCTGCATACGGGGGATCGTTATGTGCTGGACAATGGAAAGCTGAGTTTGCAACCGGCCTGACACACCATGGACTTCATCGACCTCAAAACCCAATACGCCGCCCTGCGCGACCCGATCCAGCAGCGCATGCAACGCGTACTCGACCACGGCCAGTACATCATGGGCCCCGAAGTGGCCGAACTGGAAACGGCCCTGGCTGCACGCACCGGCACCGCCCACTGCATCACCGTCAGCAGCGGCACCGAAGCCCTGCTGATCAGCCTGATGGCGCTGGGCATCCAGCCTGGTGACGAAGTCATCACCACGCCCTTCACCTTTGCCGCCACCGCCGAGGTCATCGCCCTGCTGGGTGCGGTGCCGGTGTGGGTGGATGTGGAAGAGGATACCGGCCTGATCGATGCCAACCTGATCGAGGCCGCCATCACGCCGAAGACCAAGGCCATCATGCCGGTCAGCCTGTATGGCCAGGTGCCGGACATGGACGCCATCAATGCGATCGCCGCCGCGCACGGGAATCTGCCCGTGATCGAGGATGCGGCGCAGAGTTTTGGCGCCCGCTACCATGGCCGCGAAAGCTGCAACCTGAGCACCTTTGGCTGCACCAGCTTCTTCCCGAGCAAGCCGCTGGGCTGCTATGGCGATGGCGGCGCCATCTTCACGCACGATGACGCGCTGGCACAGGCCTGCCGCGAGATCCGCATCCACGGCCAGAGCAAGCGCTACACCCACACCCGCATCGGCGTGGGCGGTCGCATGGACACGCTGCAGTGCGCCATCGTGCTGGCCAAGCTGGATCGCTTTGCATGGGAAGTGCAGCAGCGCATGCAGCTGGGCCAGGCCTACAACGCCCTGTGCGATGCCGCCGGCATCACGCGCATGCAGCAGCGCGAGGGCCGCACCAGCGTGTTTGCGCAATACACCGTGCGCGTACCGCAGCGCGAGCAGTTGCAGGAACGGCTCAAGGCTGCCGGGATTCCCACTGCCGTGCACTATCCGATCCCGATGAACCAGCAGCCTGCCTACCAGGGCCTGTGTGACCGCCCGACGCCCGTGGCAGATCGCCTGGCGACCGAGGTGATGAGCTTGCCGATGAGTGCGGATCTGTCGCGGGAACAGCAGACGCTGGTGATGCAGGCGCTGGTGGCAGCGCTGACCGCCTGAGTCCGTGACCCTGCTCCGCGCCACTCTCACCCTGCTGGCCGGCGGCGCACTGGCGCAGCTGATTCCGCTGCTGCTGGGACCGCTGATCACGCGGCTGTTCACGCCGGAGGCATTTGGCCTGTTTACCAGCTTCAGCACCATTGCCGCCACGGTGGCCGTGGTGGCCTGTGCGCGCTACGAGTTTGCGCTACCGATGGTGCGTGACGGACGAGAGGCACGCGCGCTGCTGGCGCTGTGCCTGCGCATTGGCCTGATCGTGCTGTTGCTGTGCCTGCCGCTGGCCTGGGCGCTGCATGCGCTGGGCTATCTGCCCTTGCCGCAGCTGCTGCCGCTGGCCGTGCTGACGGTCGGCGCGCTGCAGCTGCTGACCCTGTGGAGCAACCGGGCGCACCGTTTCCGTGCCCTGGCGCTGGCACGGGTGCTGCAGTACGGCGGCACTGCCGTGCTGCAGGTGGCGCTGGGTTATGCGTTGTGGCTGCAGGCGCGGGCACCTGCCGGGTCGGAGCAGGCCTGGGCGCTGGTGGCGGCACCGATAGCGGCGGCGCTGGTCGCCTGCCTGGTGCTGCTGCGCCCGACGCCCGAAGGCGGCTGGCGTGGCGTGCTGCCGGGATCGGCCGATACCGCCCTGCAGTCCGACATGCGCCAGGCGGCGCGTACGCACCGCGATTTTCCGCTGCTCAACACACCGCACGCCTTTCTGGGCACGCTGCAGGATGCGGTGGCGGTGGCGCTGCTGATCGCCTGGACAGGCGAGGCGGCGGCCGGCTTCTGGGGCCTGGCGCTACGCTATCTGAAAGCACCGGCAACGCTGGTGGGCAGTGCGGTATCGCAGGCGTTGTACCCGCGCCTGGCCAACGCCCAGCCCGAAGCGGCGCGCCGTGCCGTGCGCCAGGTGATGCTGTTGCTGGCCGCCATGGGCAGCGTGCTGATGCTGGTGCTGATGCTGGCCGGGCCCTGGCTGTTCGTGACCGTGTTTGGCCCGCAGTGGAGCGAAGCCGGCGAACTGGCACGGGCGCTGGCCCCGTATATCGCCGCGCATTTTGTGGCCGCGCCGCTGGCGGTCGTCACCATGGCCTGGAAGGCGCAGCGATGGGCGTTTCGCTGGGCACTGGTCGGGCAGGCGGCGTTTGTGCTGGCGCTGGCGCTGGGTCTGCAGTTCGGCGGCCTGATTGCCGGCGGCTGGGCGGTATCGGCGGCCATGGTGCTCTACTTTGGCATCTACTTCTGGCGGCTGGCCTTCTGGCGCGATATTCCGGCCCCCGAACCCCAGGATCCGGCAGACCCCGGCGTGCGTGAACTGGTGGAAGAACAGCCCTGATGCCGCCGCATCGGGGACAATAGCGCCTGCATGTCCGATTCCAGCCTGTCCCTGCGCCTGCGTGCGCACCTGAACCGCCTGCGCCGCCGTGTGTGGCGGCTGGTGTTTTTCCGCGTGCTGTTTGGCGAATCCAGCCAGGGCCGGACGCTACCGCACACGCGCATCTCGCCCAGCAGCTGCATCGAACACGAAGACCGGCTCACGCTGGGGGATGATGTGTTCATCGGTCACTTCAACTTCATCGAGGCCAGCAGCGGCATCCGCATTGGCCAGGGCACGCAGGTCACCAACTTCATCAGCATCGTCAGCCACAGCACGCACCGCAGCGTGCGCGTGGCAGCGCGCCTGTCCGGTGTGCCGCAACCGGCTGCCGATGGCAGCCAGCCCAGCGATATCCGTGCTCCGATCACCATTGGCGAGCACTGCTTTATCGGCCCGCACAGCGTGATCGAGGCCGGCACGGTGCTCGGCAAGGGCTGTCTGGTGGCCGCCGGCAGCCGTGTGCGCGGCCAGTTTGGTGATTTTGCCGTGCTCGCCGGCAACCCGGCGCAGATCGTTGGCGATACCCGCCAGCAGGACGCGGCCTGGCTGCAGCAACACCCCGATTACCGCGCCGCCTACGAACGCTGGGCCGGCCAACTTCCCGCTTCCGACGCATGAGCCGTTCCCGACCCTTCGACCCCGCCAGTTCCCCGATCAGCCAGGCCGTGGCGCGCGCCACCCGGCCGCAGGGCCAGCCTGCCGGCCAGCCCCGCCTGCGCTACGTGCTGATCGGCGATGGCGACAGCCCGCATCTGCTGAAGTGGGCGCGCGCACTGCAGCCGCTGGTGGACTTGTGGATTTGCAGCAGCCGCGATTTTGCGCCCGATCTGGCACGGCTGGTGCCGCAGCAACAGCGGCTGGCGCTGGGCACCGATCCGGCTTTTGGCGGCGGCAATATCGCGCTGCTGAAAAAAGCCCCGCAGGTAGCGCGCTGGCTGCAGCAGGTCGATGCCGACTGGATCAACCCGCATTACCTGACCTCGCACGGCACGCTGGCGCTGCTGGCCAAGCGCTTCGGGCGGCTGCGCGGCCAGCTGCTGGCATCGGCCTGGGGCAGCGACATTCTGGTGACGCCGCAGCGCCATGCGGCCTACCGCTGGCTGACGCAATCGATCCTGCGCAACGCCGCCCTGTGCACCAGCGATTCGCAGCACATGACGGGCGTGATGCAGCAGTTGGGTGCGCGCCAGGTGCTGACGTTTCCGTTCGGGCTGGACAGCCTGCCGGCCCTGCCGCGCGACCAGAAGCAGCCCTGGCTCTGCTACGCCAACCGCGGACTGGAGCCGATCTACCAGCCGCAGCGCGTGCTGGAACTGTTTGCCGCCATCGCCGCCTGGCAGCCGCAGGCGCAGCTGGTGGTGGCCAATGATGGCAGCCTGCGTCCGCAGCTGGAACAGTGGGTGGCGCAACACGGTCTGCAGCAGCAGGTGCGCTTTGTTGGCCGCCTGTCGGCGCAGCAGCAGGCAGCGCATTACGCCCGCGCCCAGTGGTATCTGAGCCAGCCCGAAAGCGATTCGGTCGCCGTGTCGGTGCTGGAAGCCATGGCCTACGGCTGCATTCCGCTATTGAGCGATCTGCCCGCCAACCGCGAGCTGGTGCAGGACGGCCACAACGGCTGGATCGTGCCCGCTGGCGGCATCGACCTGAGCCGCGCCGTGCCACTGGCGCTGCCGCCGCTGCAGGCACAGGCCGCCGCCATTGCCCGCCTCAACCGCGACTGGGTGCAACACCATGGCCTGTTTCCGCCGGCAATCCAGCAGCTGGTGCAGACCCTCTCTTCCCGATGAACATCCTCTACCTGAACCACTACGCCGGCAGTCCGCGCCACGGCATGGAATACCGGCCCTACTACCTGGCCCGCGAATGGGTGCAGGCCGGCCATGCGGTGCGCATGCTCGCCGCCGATTTCAGCCATGTGCGCACACGCCAGCCCGACCAGGCCGGCACACGCCATCATGAGCTGATCGACGGCATCGATTACCACTGGTACCCCACGCCTGTCTATGCCGGCAACGGCCTGGGCCGCGTGAAGAACATCTGGCGCTTTCTGCGCCAGGTCTGGCGCGAAGCCGACCGGATCGTGCGCGAGTTCCGCCCGGACATCGTGATTGCATCGAGCACCTACCCGATGGATATCTGGGTGGCGCACCGCATCGTCAAGCTGGCACGCCAGCAGGGCCTGGACTGCCGGCTGGTGTTCGAGGTGCATGACCTGTGGCCGCTGTCGCCGATCGAACTGGGCGGCATGTCGTCTGCGCACCCCTTTATCCGCCTGTGCCAGACCGCCGAAAACTACGCTTACCGCCATGCCGATGTGGTGGTGAGCATGCTGCCCAAGGTGGCCGGCCACATGCAGGATCATGGGCTGGACCTGCGCAAGCTGCATATCGTGCCCAACGGCATCACGCTGGACGAATGGCAGGGCAATCCGCCGCCCTTGCGCGAGGACGTGGCGCAACACATGCGCGCCTGCAAGCAGGCCGGCCTGCAGCTGGTGGGCTATGCCGGCTCGCACGGCACGCCCAATGCACTGGATGTGATGCTGCAGGCGGCTGCCCTGCTGCGCGACGCCCCCCTGGCCTTTGTACTGGTGGGCGACGGCCACGAAAAAGCCGCGCTGCAGGCGCAGGCACAGCAGCTGGGCTTGCAGAACGTGGCGTTTTTCGATCCGATTCCCAAGGCGCAGATTCCGTCCTTCCTGGCAGTGACCGATATCGCCTACATTGGCTGGCAGCGCGTCTCCATTTACCGCTTCGGCATTGCGCCCAACAAGCTGATGGACTACATGATGGCGCGCTGCGTGGTGCTGCACTCGGTCGAGGCCGGCAACGATCCGGTAGCCGAAGCCGGCTGCGGCATCACCGTGCCGCCGGCCGATCCGGCCGCGATTGCCGACGGCCTGCGCCAGCTGGCCGCACTCGATGCCGGTACCCGCGCCCGCATGGGCGATGCCGGCCGCCAGTTTGTGCTGGAACACCACACCTATCCGGTGCTGGCCCGCCGTTTCCTGCAGGCCTGCGCCTGAATTTCCCCGCGATGGCCCCCACCCTGCGACAATACGCCCTGCCATGAACACCAACGCCTTTATCCCCTTTGCCCGCCCCGATATCGGGGAGGAAGAAATCACCGCCGTGGCGCACGCCATGCGCAGCGGCTGGGTCACCACCGGCCCGGAAACGCGCGCCTTCGAGCAGGAATTTGGCGATTACCTGGGCGGCGGCGTGCACACCATTGCCGTCAACTCGGCCACCGCCGGCCTGCATCTGGCACTGGAAGCCATGGGCATCGGCCCCGGCGATGAAGTGATCGCCCCCACGCTGACCTTTACCGCCACCACCGAGGTGATCCGCTATCTGGGCGCCGATCCGGTGCTGGTGGATTGCGACCCGGTGACGCTGAACATCGACGTGCGCAAGATCGAGGCGGCCATCACGCCGCGCACCAGGGCCATCATGCCGGTGCACTACGGCGGCCTGGCCTGCGACATGACGGCGATCCGCGAGATCGCCGATCGCCATGGCCTGCGCGTGCTCGAAGACGCCGCCCACGCCCTGCCCACCACCCATGGCGGCACTCTGGTCGGCCAGCTGGACAGCGATGCCGCCGTGTTCAGCTTTTACGCCAACAAGACCATGACCACCGGCGAAGGCGGCATGGTGGTAACGCGCAACGCCGAGATGGCGGCGCGCATGCGCGTGATGCGCCTGCACGGCATCAACCGCGATGCCTTTGACCGCTTCAGCAGCAAGACGCCAGCCTGGTACTACGAGATCGTGGCGCCGGGCTTCAAGTACAACATGACCGACATGGCCGGTGCCATGGGCCGGGTGCAGCTGCGCCGCCTGCCGGCCTTTCTGCAGCGCCGCCAGCAGCTCGCCAAACGCTACCTGGAAGCGCTGCACGATCTGCCACTCATCCTGCCGGCCGATGCGCCACAAGGCGATATCCACGCCTGGCACCTGTTCGTGCTGCGTCTGCCCGACAACGCCGGCATCACGCGCGATGAGGTCATCCAGCAACTGAGCGATGCCGGTATCGGCACCAGCGTGCACTACGTGCCGCTGCACCGCCAGCCCTACTGGCGCGATACCTACGGCCTGACGCCCGCGATGTTCCCCGAGGCCGAAAAAGCCTACCAGCACATGTTCAGCATCCCGCTGTTCACCGCCATGAGCGATGCCGAGCAGGAGCGCATCATCGAGGCGCTGCGCCACATCCTGGGCTGAGCCTGCCCGGCATGACCTCCCTGCTGCTCAAGCGCCTGTTCGACCTGCTGGCTTCGGCCACGGGTCTGCTGCTGCTGGCGCCGCTGCTGCTGGCGATTGCGGCCTGGGTCAAGCTCGATTCGCCCGGGCCGGTGTTTTTCCGCCAGCAGCGCGTGGGGCGTGATGGCGTGCCGTTCCGCATCTACAAGTTCCGCAGCATGCGCCAGGACAACGCCGGCCTGCAGATCACCGTGGGCGAAGACGACCGCATCACGCGCAGCGGCCATGTCATCCGTGCCTACAAGCTCGACGAGCTGCCGCAGCTGATCAACGTGCTGCTGGGCGACATGAGCCTGGTCGGGCCGCGCCCCGAGGTGCCGCGCTACGTGGCGCTCTACCCGGACGAGATCCGCCGCGAGGTGCTGAGCCTGCGTCCTGGCATCACCGATCTGGCCTCCGTACAATACCGCAGCGAAAGCACACTGCTGGCCGCTAGCGCCGATCCCGAACGCACCTACGTCGACACCATTCTGCCGGCCAAGCTGGCACTGTGCCGGCAGTACGTGCGCGAGCGCAATTTCCTGCTCGACCTGAAGATCATCGCCATGACCGTGGGCATCCTGCACAAGCCCTGAACCCTGTCTCCCGCATGTCTGCCACTTCCCGCATTTTTGATTCCAACACCCTGCCCAAGCAGCTCATGGCGATGCTGATGGATGTGCTGTGCGCCTGGCTGGCGCTGTGGCTGGGCATCAGCCTGCGGCTGGACCTGTGGGTGCCGCCGGACGCCACGCAACTCACCGCCTACCTGCTGGCACCGGCGCTGGCGATCCCGATCATGGTCAAGTTCGGCCTGTACCGGGCGATTTTCCGCTACACCGGTTTCAGCGCCATGGTCACCACGATCCAGGCGGTGGCCGTGTATGGCGTGCTGTTCTTCATCTATGTGGTGTTCTTCGGCAATCCGTCGGCGGTGCCACGCAGTGTCGGTATCCTGCAGCCGCTGCTGTTCCTGCTGCTGGTGGGCGGCAACCGCGCCTTTGTACGCGGCCTGTTCATGTACACCAGCGGCCACGAGACCCGCCAGCTGGGCCGGCTACTGATTTACGGCGCAGGTGAAACCGGCATCCAGACCGCGGCGGCGCTGCGCAATGCGCGCCAGTACACCATGATCGGCTTTATTGACGACAATCCGGCCAAGGCCGGCCACAGCATCAACGGCATGGAAGTCTGGCCCTCCGACCGCCTGCCCGAAGTGGTGCGCGACAGCGCAGTCACCGATGTGCTGCTGGCGATTCCCAGCCTGGACCGCGCCCAGCGCAACAGCATCATCCAGAGCCTGCAGGGCCTGCCGGTGCATGTGCGCAGCGTGCCCAGCATGGCGGCGCTGGCCAGCGGCCGCGCCGGCCTGCAGCAGTTCCAGGAGCTGGATGTGGAAGATCTGCTCGGACGCGATCCGGTACCGCCCCATGCGGATCTGATCCGCCGCAATATCGCCGACCAGGTGGTGCTGGTGACCGGCGCCGGCGGCAGTATCGGCAGCGAGCTGTGCCGCCAGATCCTGCGCCAGCGGCCACAGCGCCTGCTGCTGCTCGAACACAGCGAATTCGCCCTCTACAACATCTACCAGGAACTGCAGGCCGAGGCGGCCACGCTGCTGCCCTCGCCGGAGCTGGTGCCGCTGCTGGGCAATGTGCGCAAGCTGCAGCACATGCGCGAGATCATGCAGACCTGGCAGCCGCACACGGTCTACCACGCCGCCGCCTACAAGCATGTGCCCATGGTGGAACACAACCCGGTGCAGGGCCTGGCCAACAACGTGTTCGGCACCCTGGCGGTGGCGCGCGCCGCACTGGAGCACGGCGTGCCGCACTTCGTGCTGATTTCCACCGACAAGGCAGTGCGCCCGACCAACATCATGGGTGCCAGCAAGCGCCTGGCCGAACTCTGCCTGCAGGCGCTGGCCGGCAGCCCGGAACTGTCCTTTGCCGCCCTCGATCAGGCCGTGGGGCGTGACAGCGCACCCACGCCGGTCCGCAACCGCACCTGCTTTGCCATGGTGCGCTTCGGCAACGTGCTTGGCTCTTCCGGCTCGGTGGTGCCGCTGTTCCGTCAGCAAATTGCCCATGGCGGCCCGATCACGCTGACGCATGCCGAGGTCACGCGCTATTTCATGACGATTCCGGAAGCGGCCCAGCTGGTGCTGCAGGCCGGTGCCATGGGATCGGGCGGCGATGTGTTCGTGCTGGACATGGGCGAACCGGTGCAGATCATGCATCTGGCACGCCAGATGGTGACCCTGTCCGGCCTGACGGTACGCGATGCGCAGAATCCGCAAGGCGATATCGCGATACAGGTGACCGGCCTGCGCCCCGGCGAAAAGCTCTACGAGGAACTGCTGATCGGCGACCAGCCGGAACCGACCGATCACCCGCGCATCATGAAGGCGCACGAGCAGTTCCTGCCCTGGACCGAGCTGCAGCCGCAGCTGGCCGAATTGCTGCAGCACATGGAGACGCACGACATCGGGGCCATCAGCCGCCAGCTGCTGCAACTGGTCAGCGGCTATCGCGCCGGCCCGCTGGTAGACTGGATGTTGTTACAACAAAAAAGCACGATCGTTCAGTGAATCGCTACAATCGGCTTTCACCCACCCCACCCAACCGCCCAGGAGGAGACCCCATGAGCGACCTCAACGCCCAATTCGAAGCCGCCTACGAGCGCACCCAGCAGCTCACCAAGCGCCCCGACAACGCCACGCTGCTGAAGCTGTACAGCCTGTACAAGCAGGCCACCGAGGGCGACAACACCCGTCCCAAGCCCGGTTTCACCGACATGGTGGCACGTGCCAAGTGGGATGCCTGGAATGCCCTGAAAGGCACCTCCGGCGACGACGCGCGCCAGCAATACATCGACCTGATCGACTCGCTGGACTGAGTTCCGGCGGCCGGCATCGCTCCGACTGCAGATCCGGCCTGCGTGCATGCTGCCGCAGGCCTTTTCTTTGTCCGGACCGCATCCCGCGCTACACTGCCAGACATGAGCAGTCCGACCTCCGCCTCCCGTACCCTGCAGCTGCCCGCCGAGATCCGCCAGCAGATCCCGGAATGGGTCGCCACGCGCCGTGACATCCATGCCCACCCCGAGCTGTGCTACGAAGAGCACCGCACCGCGGAACTGGTGGCTGGAAAGCTGGCGCAGTGGGGGATCGAGGTGCACCGCGGCATCGGCCGTACCGGTGTGGTGGGCGTGCTGCGCCACGGCAGCTCGGAACGCGCCGTCGGCATCCGCGCCGACATGGACGCGCTGCTGGTGCAGGAAGAAAACACCTTTGCCCACGCCAGCCGCCACCCCGGCAAGATGCACGCCTGCGGCCATGACGGCCATACGGCGATCCTGCTGGGTGCGGCACAGCACCTGGCCGCTACGCGCCAGTTTGACGGCACGGTCTACTTCATCTTCCAGCCGGCCGAGGAAGGCGGTGCCGGAGCCCAGGCCATGATCGATGACGGCCTGTTCACGCGCTTCCCGATGGACGCCGTGTTCGGCCTGCACAACTGGCCCGGCATACCCGCCGGTGACGTGGCGGCCTCCGCCGGCCCGGTGATGGCCTCGAGCAACGAATTCCGCATCACGCTGCGCGGCAAGGGGGGCCATGCCGCCATGCCGCACAATGCCAACGATCCGGTGCCGGTGGCCTGCCAGCTGGTGCAGGCTTTCCAGACCGTGATCTCGCGCAACACGCGCCCGGCCGATGCCGCCGTGATCTCGGTCACCATGCTGGAGGCCGGCGAAGCCACCAACATCATCCCGGACAACTGCACGCTGCAGGGCACGGTACGCACCTTCTCGATCGAGGTGCTGGATCTGGTGGAACAGCGCATGCGCGAGCTCTCCATCCACACGGCACGCGCCTACAACATGGATGCCGACTTCGAGTTTGTGCGCAACTACCCGCCCACCGTCAACAGCCACGCCGAAGCCCAGTTCATGCACGAGCTGGCCAGCGAGCTGCTGGGGGCACGCCATGTGCACCGGCAGGAGCCGACCATGGCCGCCGAAGATTTCTCCTTCATGCTGCAACAGAAGTCCGGCTGCTACCTGTTCCTGGGCAACGGCGATGGCGACCACCGCCACCTGGGGCATGGCGAAGGCCCCTGCCTGCTGCACAACCCGAGCTACGACTTCAACGACGAGGTGCTGCCGGTGGGCGTGCTGCTGTGGGTACGCCTGGCCGAACGCTGGCTGGCCGCACCGCCAGCCGCTGCCTGATAACGCGCGCCGCCTGTTTTTACCGATTCCCCCCATGCCGATCCGATTCCGACGACTGCCAGCCGTGAGCACGCGCTGGCTGCAGCTGTTGCTGCTGTGCACCCTGCTGGCCGGCCACGGCCTGCTGCAGGCCCAGGACAGCGCCAGTGCCAACACCGCCGCCACACCCGCCCGCCTGCAACAGGACATCAGCCAGCTGCGACAGGCCGCCGCAGACCTGCCCGAAGCCGAACTGAAGCCGGTCAGCACACTGCTGGACGATGCCGAGCAGCGCCTGGGCAGCGCGGCCAGACTGCAGCAGGAACGCCAGCAACTGGAACAGGCCAACCAGCAGACCCCTGCTGCCCCGGCCCCGGTCACCGCAGAGCAGATCAGCCAGGCGCTGCAGCAATGGGTCGGCAAACTGCCTGAACAGGCCAGCAACACCCAGCTGGAGCGCCTGCTGGCCGACGAGCGCAGCGCCCAGGAGACCCTGCAGCAACAGATCCAGGGCACCACCCGTGCCCTCACCGACCTGATCCTGCAGCCGGCCCAGGTGATGGACGAACTCAACACGCTGCGCCAGCAAGTGCACCAGCCCCCTGCGGCCGGCAGCAACCCGGAAGCAGATCTGGCCAGCCAGGCACGCCAGCTGCAGGAAGCCGCCAGCTACCAGGAAGCACGGGCGCAACTGGCCCTGCGCGAACTCGAGCTGGCCAGCACTGAAAGCCGCCAACGCCAGCTGGAAAGCCGTCAGGCCGAGTTGCAGCAACAGCTGGCCCTGCGGGCGCCGCGCCTCGGCTGGCTGGAGCAGCGCATCGCCCTGAACAGCCAGCAGCGCCTGCAGCAGCTGGCCGAACAGATGCAGCAACTGGCCAGCGGCAGCAACAGCAGCAATGACCCGGCGATCGCCGCACTGGCCCAGCAGAACCTGGATCTGGCGAACCAGCTGCAGGCCGAATCGCAGGCCGTGCTGCAGGACCAGGCGCTGCTGACCCGGCAGGAGGCGCAGCGCGATCGCATCGTCGAATCGCTGCGTGAAACCCAGGCCAGGCTGGAACTGGGCAGCAGCAGCGTCAGCATGGGTCAGTGGCTGTGGAAGCAGCGCCAGGGCATGCCCTCCAGCTACGCCTTGCTGATACAGCGCCGCAAGCTGGAACAGCAGATTGGCGAGTTGCGCCTGCAGCTGTACAACCTGAACGAACAGCAACGCCGGCTGCAGGGCAGCACGGCGTCTGCCGCCAGCCAGACCAGTGACCAGGCGCAAACGCTGAACCGCTGGCAGCTGACGCAGGCCGATCTGGTGGAGCAGCTGATTCCGGTGCTGCGTCGCCGCATCGTGCTGCTGGAGCATTCGCATGCGGCCCTGTTCACGATCGACGAGCGCGGCTCGGAACTGCGCAAGCTGATGGACCAGCAGCTGCTGTGGGTGCCCAGCCATGCCGCCATCGGCAGCGACTGGCTGCGCGCGCTGCCCGCCAGCATGCGCGCCTCGCTGGAGCCGGAAGTCACGCCGCACATGGCGCGCCTGCTCTGGCAGGACTTGCGCGAGCGGCCGTTTTCCTATCTGCTCGGGCTGGCGCTGATCGTGGGCATGTTTGCCGTCGGCAGCCATGCCCGGCGTGACTTGCAGCGCCTGGGCCAGCTCACGCGCAACCCGCTGCAGGACAACTTTGTCCACACGCTGCTGGCCCTGCTGTGGACCCTGGTGCTGTCGCTGCCCTGGGCGGCGCTGGCCTGGGGCAACGGCTACATCCTGCAGCGCCTCGGCGCCGGTGTCTCGCCGCTGGTAACCGCCTGGGGCCAGGCCCTGGTGCAGCTCAGCGGCCTGGTGATGGTGCTGGCCTTCGTGCATGCGCTGCTGCGCCAGGACGGCCTGGCCCAGTCCCACCTGTACTGGCGCAGCGAACGGGTCGATTCCCTGCGCAAGGTGCTGCCGGTGGCCACGCTCACCACGCTGCCGGCCGCCCTGCTGGCGCTGGTGCCGCTGTATGCCGGCTCGGATCTGGCCGTCAGCGGTCAGGCGCGCCTCGGCCTGATGCTGCTGGCCCTGGCGATGGCTGCGCTCAGCCTGTGGCTGGGCCGGCTGGCCACGCATGAGCGCCAGTCCGGCCCGGCCGGCCAGGGCCCCACCGCCATGCAGCGCATGACCCGGCTGCTGCGCTGGCTGCTGCCGCTGGCCTTTCTGTTCTGCCTGGTGATTGCGGCCATGGGCTATGTGCTGTCCGGCGCCATCGTGCTGCAAGCGCTGATGAGCAGCATGGTGGTGTTTGTCGGTGTGGGCGTGCTGTCCGGCCTGTTCAAGCGCTGGCTGCTGCTGAGCGAGCGCCGCATTGCGCTGCGCCAGATGGAGCGCGGTGATGACCCGGCAGAAAGTACCGTGGTCGATCTGGAAGCCGATGATGCCCCGCGCCAGACCGCCCCCGAACTGACCCTGGTCAACATCAGCGCGCAGTCACGCCGGCTGGTGCGCACCCTGCTGATCACGCTGCTGCTGCTTGGCCTGCTCTGGGCCTGGGCCGAGGTGCTACCGGCGCTGGTCAAGCTCGATGACGTGGTGCTCTGGCACGCCAGCGATACCGGTGCCGCCGGCGAAAAAACCGATATCCCGGTCAGCCTGGGCGATGTGCTGGGCTCGGCCGTGCTGCTGGCCATCATGATCAGCCTGGCGCGCAACCTGCCCGGTCTGGTGGAGATCCTGCTGAGTGCGCGCAATCTGGTGTCGGCCTCGGCACGCTACACCATCACCACGCTGTTGCGCTATGCCATCACCATTGCCGGTGTCGTGCTGGCGCTGCAGACACTGGGGCTGCGCTGGTCGCAACTGCAATGGATGGCGGCGGCCTTGTCGGTGGGCCTGGGTTTTGGCCTGCAGGAAATTTTCGCCAATTTCGTTTCCGGCCTGATCCTGCTGGTGGAGCGCCCGTTCCGCGTGGGCGATACCATCACCATCGGCAACCTGACCGGTACCGTCAGCCGCATCCATACGCGTGCCACCACCGTGCTGGACTACGACCAGAAGGAAGTGCTGATCCCGAACAAGACTTTCATCACCAGCGAGGTGGTCAACTGGACGCTGAACAATACCGTGACCCGCCTGATCCTGCGCGTGGATGTGGGTTACGACAGCGATCCGGCCCAGGTGCATGCCCTGCTGCGCCAGGTCGCACGCGACGACCCGCGCGTCATGACCGAGCCGGCTCCAAGCTCGGTTTTCATGGGCATGGGGGCCAGCGCACTCAATTTCGAGTTGCGGCTGTTTGTCGACATGAATGACCGCATGGGCGTGATGACCGACCTGAACGCGCGCATTCTGGCCACGCTGAAGCACCACCAGATCGAGATCCCCTTCCCGCAGATGGATGTGCATGTGCGCGATGTGCCGGTGGGCGACACCGTGACGGGCAAGCCGGACGGAGCCGCGGCGGCCGGCAAGGCGGTCTGATGCGCCTGCTGTCCGGGGCAGGCGAGCCCCGTATCCGGCCGGCTGGCGGCTGCCGGGCGCTTACTGCTGTTGCTGTGCCTGCTGCGCCAGCAGGTGCTGGTGTGCCACCGTGCGCGCATCCGGCTGTTCGGCCATGCAGAGCAGGCCCTCGAAGATCAGGCTTTCGACCAGCTCGAACGGGGTTTCCATGTAGGGCGCCATTTTCCAGCCGGCACCACCGGTCATGATGCACATGGGTGGCAGGCCGCAGCGCTTCTGCACATGACGCACCATGCGCTGCACGGCACCGGCAATGGCAAAGGTGCCGCCGCTGGTGAGGGCATCGCTGGTGTTGGTGGGAAATTCCGTGACGTTGCCGGTAGGCACGTGCAGGCCGGCCGTGCCGGATTCGAGCGCACGCAGCATGATGCCGTGGCCGGGCAGGATCATGCCGCCCAGGAACAGGCCGGCCGGGTCGATCGCCTCGATCGTGACGGCGGTACCGACCATGACCAGCAGCACCGGGCGCAAGGGCCGGCCCTGGCAGTGGTGCAGCATGCGGCGGTAGGCCCCGATGATGGCAACCCAGCGATCCGCCCCCAGCCGCGTGGGCAAATCGTAGCCGTTGGTGACACCGGCCTGCTGGGCGCTGGGCACCACCCAGCTGGCCTCCAGCTGGGGCCAGATTTCCATCTGTTCCTCGACGCGACGCTTGAGCGCATCGCCCGCCACCACACAGCCCAGCATGCGCTGCGGCACCGGCAGCGCCTTCCAGGGGCCATCGGCCAGCTTGTCGATGTTTTCCAGGAACTCGGCACCGTGCGCCAGCATCACCGCCTGCGGTGCGGGCCGGTCATACAGCGCCCACTTGAGGCGGGTGTTGCCGATATCGACTGCAAGAAAGCTCATGGCTGCATTATCCACGTCCAGCGCGACATAGTTGACGATTGCTTACCAGAAATTTGCAGACACCCTCGCCGCTGTCACATTTTCACGCTACGCTGGAGCCATCCTCAACTTATTTCAGGAGATACACATGGGTCTGTTCAGTTTCATCAAGGACGCTGGCGAAAAGCTGTTCGGTGGCAAGAAGGTAGAAGAGGCCGCTGCGGCCAATGACGCCACCTCCCTGTCCCAGCTCAACGCCGAAGCCGGCGCTGCCATCAAGCAGTACATCGAGACCCAGAACCTGGGCCTGAGCAACCTGGCCGTGATGTTTGACGGTGCCAGCGGCAAGGTCACCCTGACGGGCGATGCGCCCAACAAGGAAGCCGCCGAAAAGGCCACCCTGGCAGCCGGCAACGTGGCCAGCGTGCGCGACGTGGACAACAACCTGAACGTCACCGACGGTGCCGGTTCCGACGCCCAGTACCACGACGTGGTGTCCGGCGACACCCTGTCTGCCATCGCCAAGAAGCACTACGGCGATGCCAACAAGTACATGGTGATCTTCGAGGCCAACAAGCCGATGCTGTCTGACCCGAACAAGATCTACCCGGGCCAGAAGCTGCGCATCCCCGCGCTGTAATCCCCGCCGCACGCGCTGATCGTGCACACGCACCTGCCGCCTTCGGGCGCAGGTGCGTTTTTTTGTGCCGCAGCCTGACATGCCGCTGCCATGGCAGTTTCATAGAATGGCCGCATGACCCCGTGACGAGAATGCCTGATGAACGCTGCCAGCCCTGCCCTGACACCGCCCTTTGTGGCCCCGCAATCCTTTACCGATGCCGATGCCGCCCTGCAACAGGTCCAGCTGATCTACCGGCAGGCGCAGGAGCATCTGCGCACGCAGTTCCGCCAGTTCGTGCAGGACGGCAGCCTGCCGCAGCCGATACGCGCCTTCTACCCGCAGGTACGCATCCGCACGCGACAGCCGACACGGTTGCCGCGTGACGGCCAGGGCCAGGCCTGGGGCTTTGTCGCCCATGCCGGCGTGTTCGAGACCACGCTGACCGATCCGCAGCTGTTTGCCAGCTACTACCGCACCCAGTTCCGCCACCTGCTGGACAACCACCAGGTCGCGCTGGAAATCAGCACCAGCAGCCAGCCGATGCCGCTGCACTTTGCCCTCGATCCGAGTGAGCAGGTAGAGGGCAGCCTGGACGCCGCACAGCGGGCCCGCATGCACACCACCTTCGACTGGCCGGATCTGGCCAGCATGGACGATGCCATTGCCAACGGCACCCATGAGCCGCGCCATGGCGAGGCCCTGCCGCTGGCGCTGTTTACCGCGCCGCGCGTGGACTACTCGCTGCAGCGCCTGCGCCACTACAGCGGCACCGAGCCACGCCATTTCCAGAATTTCGTGCTGTTCACCAATTACCAGTTCTATATCGACGAGTTCATCCGCCTGGGCCATGCCGCCATGCAAGACGATACCGGCGGCTACACCGCCTTTGTCGAGCCGGGCAATGTGATCACGCAGCACGCCAGTCTGCCGACACCGGACGGCTTCGTGCAGGGCAGCCATCCGCAACGGTTGCCGCAGATGCCGGCCTACCACCTGGTCGGGCCGGATCACGACGGCATCACCATGGTGAACATCGGCGTCGGCCCGAGCAATGCCAAGACCATGAGCGATCACGTGGCGGTGCTGCGCCCGCACGCCTGGCTGATGCTGGGCCACTGCGCCGGCCTGCGCAACAGCCAGCAACTGGGCGACTATGTGCTGGCACACGGCTATGTGCGCGAAGACCATGTGCTGGATCACGACCTGCCGCCCTGGGTGCCGCTGCCGGCGCTGGCCGAAATCCAGCAGGCGCTACAGCAGGCGGTGGCCGAGGTCACGGCGCTGCCGGAGGACGGTCTGAAGGCGATCCTGCGCACCGGCACCGTGGCCACCACCGACAACCGCAACTGGGAGCTGGAAGGCCATCAGGCGCCAGTGCAGCGCTTCAGCCAGAGCCGCGCCATCGCCATCGACATGGAAAGTGCTACCGTGGCGGCCAACGGCTTCCGCTTCCGCGTGCCCTACGGCACCCTGCTGTGCGTCAGCGACAAGCCGCTGCACGGCGAAATCAAGCTGCCCGGCATGGCCAACCATTTCTACCGCCAGCGCGTCGACCAGCACCTGCGCATCGGCATGCGTGCCGTGGAGCTGCTGCGCAGCGGTGCCACCGGCCAGCTGCACAGCCGCAAGCTGCGCAGCTTCCAGGAAGTGGCATTCCAGTAAGCGCTGGCCGGCAAGCGTGATATTTTCCTGCGCCGGATCAGACAAGCCCTGTGGCGGCGCACCATTTGCTGCAGTGCAGCGTTAAAATGAGACCACTATGCACGGTGGCTGGTATCGCCAGCCGTCGCTGCCAGGACATGTGCCGCAACCCGCCAAGGAGGCTGAACCATGAATGCCCCGACTCCTGTCCCCGCCGCCGATCCGGCTGGCGTCATGGGACTTTTTGACAATAGCCACCAGCAGATTGCAGCCATGCTGCAACGCCTGACGCAGCTGGCGAACGATCTGGCCGAACAGGGCACAACGCTGCCGCTGCGCACCGAGGCCCGTGCCGTGCGCGACTGGCTGGGCCGCGAGGCGCGCGAACACCATCTGGATGAAGAGCGCCACATTTTCCCGCCGCTGCTGGCCTCGGGTGACGAGGAACTGATGCACGTGACGCGCCTGCTGCAGCAGGACCACGGCTGGCTGGAGGAGAACTGGCTGTCCATCCAGCCCGAACTGACCGCTGCCGTCGAGGGCTTTACCTCCTTCAATGCCGCTTCGCTGCAGGAAACCTCCCGCCTGTTCTGCCAGCTCTATGCCGACCACATGCTGCTGGAAGAAAGCGTGGCCTACCCGGCTGTCAGTCCGCTGGTGCAGGGCCAGGCCACGACCGAGGCCATGCGCCAGGAAATCGAACAGCGCCGCAGCGTGCGCGCCCAGCTCAAGGGCTGAAACCGCTACCGGCTGCCGCACCACAGGTGGCGGCAGCCCTCCCCGTGGTTGCGGTCATGGCACGGCAACCATCCTTTTGGCGTCTGCTCACAGTCCCGTCATGGACGCGGGTTAAGATGGCAGACAGACTTCACACTCTCCAGGAGATCAGTATGAGCATCAGCAAAGTAGGCATCGTCGGTGCCGGCACCATGGGTAACGGCATTGCACAGACCTGCGCCGTCAACGGTATCAGCGTCGTCATGGTGGATATTTCCGAAGCCGCCGTGCAGAAGGGCCTGTCCACCATCTCCGGCAGCCTGGATCGCCTGATCAAGAAAGAAAAGATGACCGAAGACGACAAGGCCAAGGCCCTGGCGCTGGTCAAGGGCAGCACCAGCTACGACGACCTGAAGGACGTGGACCTGGTGATCGAGGCCGCCACCGAAAACCACGAAATCAAGAACAAGATCCTGAAGCAGATCGACGAGGCCGTGCAGGCTGGTGCCATCATCGCCACCAACACCTCTTCCATTTCCATCACCGACCTGGCTGCCCAGACCAGCCGCGCCGACAAGTTCGTGGGCATGCACTTCTTCAACCCGGTGCCGATGATGGCGCTGGTGGAGGTGATCCGTGGCGTGCAGACCAGCGACGAGACGCATGACGCCGTGAAGGAACTGGCCGAGAAGCTGGGCAAGTCCCCGATCACGGTCAAGAACAACCCGGGCTTTGTCGTCAACCGCATTCTGGTGCCGATGATCAACGAAGCCTTCTTCGTGCTGGCCGAAGGCCTGGCCACGGCAGAAGACATCGATGCCGGCATGAAGCTGGGCTGCAACCACCCGATCGGCCCGCTGGCGCTGGCCGACCTGATCGGTCTGGACGTGTGCCTGGCCGTGATGGAGGTGTACCTGAAGGAGCTGGGCGACAGCAAGTACCGCCCCTGCTACCTGCTGAAGGAGTACGTGGCCGCCGGCCGCCTGGGTCGCAAGACCGGCCGTGGCGTGTACGACTACAGCAAGTAATCGGCCAAGCTGCAGCTGGCTGCCACGGCAGCCGGCCAGTCAGGACCCGCCCGCCCGGCCTTCAGGCCCGGCGGGCTTTTGCATGGGCCGGCAGCCGTTCAGGGGCTGACGCGCTGCACGCCCCAGGGCCAGTTGCGAAAAGCCGAACCTTCCGGGGCCTCGTTCACCACCGGGGCCTGCGGCGACTGCGCCGTGCCGCCCTGTGTCACCGGGCTCCAGACACCGGCCGGTGCCTGCTGCACCGGGGTACCCGCCGGAGCCGGCAGGGTGTCGGCCGGCGCGTTGTCATCGCTGCGGTTCAGCACCGTGCTGCCGCCCATGGAGACACCGACCCCCACGCCGCTGCCCCAGCCCCAGCCGCCACTGCCTCGTCCCAGGCCGATGGTGCCGCTGACCGGGCTGGTCGGGCTGCCGATCGGGGTGCTCATGGTGACACCGCCCCAGCCGCCGCCGCTGCCCACGCCAATGTTCACGCCGCCGAGTACCGGCCAGCCGTTCACACTGCCGGCACAGCCGCCCAGGGCCAGCACGGCGGCACCCGCTGCCAGCGCGGCAGGCATCTTGCGCCAGATCTTGTTCATATCGCTTTCCTTTCGCACGGAACCCGGGCCGATGCGGCCCTGTTCCCCTTGGATACCATGCTAGCGCAAGCGTTCCCCGCCGTCATGCCATGTGACATGCGGCCATCGCTGTCTTGTGCGAAAGTGCACAGAGTCAGGCCGGGCGCAGTTGCAGGCGCACATCGTCACCCACCGCCTGCAACGCATGCAGCCGCCAGCGCACGGCATCGGCCACGCGCTGCAACGGTGGCAGCACGGCCAGCGGCTGACCGGGCCCGAGCAGCAGCGGTGCCACATAGGCGATCAGCTCATCGACCAGACCCTGCTGCAGCAGGACGCCCGCCAGCTGTGCGCCCGCTTCGACATGCAGCTCGTTGACTTCGAGCCGGCCCAGCTCTTGCAGCAGCGCCGCCAGATCGGGACGACCGGCGGCATCGGCCGGCAACAAGAGCAGTTCGGCACCGGCAACCTGCAGCGCGGCGGCGCGCTGCTGCCAGCCGGCATCGGCCTGTTCCACGCTGGCGATCAGCACCCGGCGCTGCGGCACCTGCAGCAGTTGCGCGCCCGGCGGGGTACGCAGCTGCGTATCGACGATCACCAGATGCGGCTGGCGCGTGGCCCCGGGCAAACGCACGTTCAGCAGCGGGTTGTCGGCCAGCACAGTGCCGATCCCGGTGAGCACGGCGCAGGCGCGCGCGCGCCAGTGCTGCACCTCGGTACGCGCCGCTTCGCCGGTGATCCACTGGCTGTCGCCATGGTCCAGCGCCACCCGGCCATCGAGTGAGGAGGCGGTCTTGAGTCGCACCCAGGGCAGACCATGCTGCATGCGGCGCAGAAAGCCGATATTCAGCTCGCGGGCGCGTGCCGCGATCTGTTCCGGTGCCAGTTCCACGGCGATGCCGGCAGCCTGCAGCCGCGCCATGCCCTGCCCCGCCACCAGCGGGTTCGGGTCACGCAGGGCAATGCAGACCCGGCCGACGCCTGCCGCGATCAGCGCATCACAGCACGGCGGCGTGCGCCCATGGTGCGAGCAGGGCTCCAGCGTGACGTAACAGGTGCTGCCGCGCACGTCTGCGTCGCGGCTGGCGGCATCGCGCAAGGCCATCACCTCGGCATGCGGCCCGCCGCGCTGCTGGGTGTAGCCCTGGCCCAGTATCCGGCCATCCTGGCCGACAATGACCGCGCCGACACGCGGATTCGGGTTGCTCAGCGTGAGCGCGTTTTCGGCCAGATCGAGGGCAAGGGAAAAATAGTCCATGGCGATGATTATCAGGGGCTCAGGGCAGGCAGCCGGCGCGCCACGCGCGTCAGGCCGGATTCCAGCGGCGGTAGCAGCTGCCAGCGTTGCGCATCGGCCAGCTCGGCGCGTACCCGGCGTGCGCCCAGCGGGCCGTTCAGGTCGATATTGGCGCAGACCAGCAGGCCGCCGGGGGCCAGCAGCGTGTGGAAATGCTGCACCAGAATCAGCGGCGGCATATTGCCATCAAAAAACACCAGGTCCTGGCTGCCAGCCGGCAGTTGCAGCGCCTGCATCACGGTGGCAAACGAGCCTTCGTGCAGCTGCACGCGCTGCTGCAGCCCCAGCGCCGCAATCTGCTGACGCGCCAGCGCGGCATGTTCAGGATCGCCTTCGAGCGTCAGCACCTGCCCCTGCGGGCTGGCCAGCGCCATCAGGCAGGCGGTGTAGCCCAGGCCGCTGCCCAGCTCCAGCATGTGACGCGGCTGGTGCTGCTGCACCAGCTGCCACAGACCGGCACCATCTTCAAAGGTATGGGCATTGCAGGCGTGCTGCTGCTGGTGGCTGCGGGTGGCGAGCTGAATCGCCTGCAAGACATCGGGCAGATCGGCGGAAGGCATCATGCGCGCCATTCTGCAACAAATGCGGCGGACTTCTTCAGCAAGTCAGGCAGCCACGGCACAACGGCCATCCATGCTTCCACAGATGGCCGTTGCTCAGCGCTTCAGGCGACCCTCATACTCATGCCAGCAGCGCATTCACCCGCTTCACATAGCCCGCCGGATCGGCCGGCATGCCGCCTTCGGCCAGCAGGGCCTGGTCGAACACGATGCGGGCCAGATCGGCAAAGCGACCGGCATCCTCCTGCGCTGCCTGCAGCTTCCGGATCAGGGCGTGCTCCAGATTCACTTCCAGCACCGGCTTGACGTCCGGCACCGGCTGGCCGGCCTGCTTGAGCAGGCGTGCCAGCTGCATGCTCATGCCGTTGTCGCTGGAGACCAGGCAGGCCGGGGAATCGACCAGGCGCGTGGTGCTGCGCACGTCTTCGGCCACTTCGGCCAGCGTTTGCTTGAGCTGTTCCAGCAACGGCTTGGCCGCTTCCTCGGCGGCTTCGGCAGCCTTTTTCTCGTCATCGTCCTGCAGCTGGCCCAGATCCACCGCCCCCTTGGCCACGCTTTGCAGCGGCGTACCGTCAAATTCGGTCAGATAGCCCAGCGCCCACTCGTCAACGCGATCCGTCATCAGCAGCACCTCGATGCCCTTCTTGCGGAACAGTTCGAGCTGCGGGCTGTTGCTGGCAGCGGCCTGATTTTCGGCGGTGATGTAGTAGATCGCCTGCTGGCCCTCCTGCATGCGGGACTTGTAATCGGCCAGGCTGACGCTCACGCTGTCGGTGGTGGTGCTGGCAAAGCGCAGCAGCTTGGCGATGCGGTCACGGTTCTTGCTGTCCTCGCCCAGCCCCTCCTTGAGCACGGCACCAAATTCGGCATAGAAGCGCGCGTACTTGCCGTGCCCACTGGCCTGTTCGGCAAAGGCGGCGGCGGTTTCTGCGGCCGGAGCGGCTTCGGACTTGTCCTGCACATCGGTGATACCGTCTGCGGTTTCGACCGGCTCCGGGGCCGGCACCGCTTCGCCACTGCCGATATCGACCTTGCCCTCGCCACTTTCCGGCGGCGTCGCCTGCTGGCTGGCCAGATCTTCCAGCATGGACAACACACGACGCGTGTTGCCTTCGCGGATGCTGCGGATATCGCGGCTTTCCTGCAGCAGTTCACGGCTGACGTTCAGCGGCAGGTCGGAGGCATCGACCACGCCCTTCACGAAACGCAGGTACTGCGGCAGCAGTGCCTCGGCCTTGTCCATGATGAAGACGCGGCGTACATAGAGCTTGAGGCCATGCTGCTGATCGCGCTGGTAGAGGTCGAACGGGGCATGCGCCGGGATGTACAGCAGCTGCGTGTACTCGGTAAGGCCCTCGACACGGTTGTGGCTGTAGGCCAGCGGATCTTCATAATCATGGGCCAGCTGCTGGTAGAAGGCGTTGTACTGCTCGGCAGTGATGTCCTTCTTGTTGCGCGTCCACAGCGCCTGCGCTTCGTTGACCTGCTCCCACTCGCCGGTCTGCACCATGTCGCCGGGCTGGCCGTCCTCGCCCTCTTTCCACTCTTCCTTCGGCATCATGATCGGCAGGCTGATGTGATCGGAGTACTGCGCGATGATGCTCTTGAGCTTGTAGCCGTTCAGGTAGTCCAGCTGGTCGTCGCGCAGATGCAGCGTGATGCTGGTGCCGCGCTTCTCGCGCGTGATGGTTTCGGTGGTGAACTCGCCGGTGCCGCCGCTGACCCAGCGCACGCCCTGATCCGCCGGCAGACCGGCACGGCGGCTTTCCACCGTGATCCTGTCGGCCACGATAAAGCCGGAGTAGAAACCCACGCCAAACTGGCCGATCAGCTGGGAATCGGTTTTCTGGTCGCCGGTCAGGCGGCTGACAAAGTCCTTTGTGCCGCTCTTGGCAATCGTGCCCAGATGCTCGATCGCTTCCTGCTCGCTCATGCCGATGCCGTTATCGGTAAAAGTGATGGTCCTGGCGGCCGGATCGATCGCCACATGCACCTGCAACGTAGCATCGCCCTCGTACAGGGCCGGCTGCTCCAGCGCCTCGAAGCGCAGCTTGTCGCTGGCATCGGAAGCGTTGCTGATCAGCTCGCGCACGAAAATGTCGGGGTTGGAATAGAGGGAGTGGGTGACCAGATGCAGCAGTTGTGCCACTTCGGCCTGGAAGGCATGTTGATGGGTACTCATGGTTGTCTTGCTTGGTTGAATCTGTCCTACACAGGTAGGGCATGGCTTCCGATTTTCAAGACAAGCCCGGCCGGCGAGACTTTTTCACGGCTGACGATTGTTTACAGGCCGGCGGGAACCCCTCCCGGCAAATTGGTCTAACATGCCAATCGTCAGATTCCTGCGCACTGGCATGTTGCCGTGCTGCGACCAGAACACCAGGGAGATTCCACATGTCGAACAAGCCTCTGATCGTCATGGCGCGTCGCGCCGCTGTAGCCGTGGCCGCCACGGCTGCCCTTGCCGGCTGCGCCACCTCCACCACCGGCTCCGTCACCGGCAGCAACCGTTCGCAGCTGCTGCTGGTATCCGAAGCCGAGATGGTGCAGGCTTCGCAACAGGCATTCAACCAGCGCAAGAGCGCAGCGCAATCCAAGGGCGTGCTGATCACCAGTGGCGCCGATTACAACCGCGTCACCAGCATCATGCGCCGCCTGGCGGGCCAGGTCAGCCACTTCCGTCCCGATGCGGCCCGCTGGAACTGGGATCTGGCGCTGATCCGCAACGATGAAGTCAACGCCAACGTGATGCCGGGCGGCAAGGTCACGGTCTATACCGGCCTGTACCAGAAGCTGAACCTGTCCGACGATGAACTCGCCGCCGTGATCGGCCACGAAATGGCGCACGCCCTGCGCGAGCACTCGCGCGAGCAGGTGTCGCAGCAAATGGCGGGCGACATGGCGCTGTCCATCGGCGGTTCGCTGCTGGGCCTGAGCGGCGGCATGATGGACGTGGCCGGCATTGCCAAGCAGCTGACGCTGGATCTGCCCTACTCGCGCCGCATGGAAACCGAAGCCGATATCTTTGGCCTGGAGCTGGCCGCGCGCGCCGGCTACAACCCCTCGGCGGCGCTGACGCTGTGGCAGAAAATGGCGGCCAATGGTGCCGGCCAGGGCTCGGCCTTCTTCTCCACCCACCCGAATGCAGCCGACCGCACCTCGCGCATCCAGGCCGCCCTGCCGCAGGTCATGCCGCTGTACCAGGCGGCACGCCGCAAGTAAGCCGGCCAGGCCTTGTGCCTCACACCGCCAGATCCGCAAGGACCGGCGGTTTTTTCATGGGGACAAGCGGGGATAGATATAATGCGCAGGTATTCATTTTTACCCGACGATGCCTGACTCTCCCCAAGCCTCCTCCCCCCTGCAGGTGCTCCAGCAGGTCTTCGGCTACCCGGCCTTTCGCGGCCAGCAGCAGGCCATCATCGAACGCGTCAGCAAGGGCCACGATGCGCTGGTGCTGATGCCGACCGGCGGCGGCAAGTCGCTCTGCTACCAGATTCCGGCCATCGTGCGGCAGCGCCAGGGACTGGGCAGCAGCATCGTCGTGTCGCCACTGGTGGCGCTGATGCACGACCAGGTCTGCGCGCTGCAGGAAGCCGGTGTTGCTGCTGCCTACCTCAACTCCACCCTCGACTTTGAACAGGCGCGCCAGGTGGAACAGGATCTGCTCGCGGGCCGGCTCACCATGCTCTACGTGGCGCCGGAGCGCCTGACCACGGCCCGCTTCCTGGAACTGCTGCAGCGCCTCTACCAGCAGCGGCAGCTGGCGCTGTTCGCGATCGACGAAGCGCACTGCGTGAGCCAGTGGGGCCACGATTTCCGCCCTGAGTACCGCCAGCTCGATATCCTGTCGCAGCAGTTTCCCGGCGTGCCGCGCATCGCGCTCACCGCCACGGCCGACCATCTCACACGCCAGGACATCGCCGAACGCCTGCAGCTGGAGCAGGCCGAATCCTTTGTCAGCAGTTTCGATCGCCCCAATATCCGCTACACCATTGTCGAAAAGCGCGATGCGCTGGCCCAGCTCAAGCGCTTCATCGAAGACGAGCACGAAGGCGATGCCGGCGTGGTCTACTGCCTGTCCCGCAAGCGGGTGGATGAAGTCGCCGAGGCGCTGGTGCGCGCAGGCGTGGATGCCCTGCCCTACCACGCCGGCATGGATGCCAGCCTGCGCCAGGCCAACCAGGATCGTTTTCTGCGCGAGGAAGGTGTGGTGATGGTGGCCACCATCGCATTCGGCATGGGCATCGACAAGCCCGATGTGCGCTTCGTGGCACACCTGGATCTGCCGCGCAATATCGAGAGCTACTACCAGGAAACCGGCCGCGCCGGCCGTGACGGCCTGCCGTCGCATGCCTGGATGGCGTATGGCCTGCAGGACGTGGTCAACCAGCGCCGCATGATCGATGACAGCCCGGCCGAAGAGCGCTTCAAGCAGGTGCAGACTGGCAAGCTGGACGCGCTGCTGGCGCTGGCCGAGGCCATCGATTGCCGCCGTGTGCGCCTGCTGGCCTATTTTGGCGAGCCCTCGCAACCCTGCGGCAACTGCGACAACTGCCTCAACCCGCCCGATGTCTGGGACGCCACGGAACTGGCACGCAAGCTGCTGTCCACCGTCTACCGCCTGCAGGAAAAATCCGGTTTCGGCTTTGGCGCCGGCCAGGTGATGGATGTGCTGCGCGGTCGCGATACCGACAAGGTGAAGCAGTACGGCCATGACACGCTCAGCACCTTCGGCCTGGCACGCGGGGCCAGCGAGGCCGAGCTGCGCCCCCTGCTGCGCCAGCTGATCGCCACCGGCGCGCTGCTGGTCGATGCCAGCCGCTTCAACACCCTGCACCTGACGCCGATGGCACGCCCGATCCTGCGCGGCGAGCAGACGGTGCTGCTGCGCGCTCCGGTCACGCCCAGTGCGCGCCGTCGCGCCAGCGGCACGCGCAGTGCCGGCAGCAGGCTCGGCGTGCTGGCCGCGCAACTCGACGATGCCGGCCGCCAGCGTTTCGACGCCCTCAAGCGCTGGCGCGCCGACACCGCCCGCGAACATGGCGTACCGGCCTACATGATTTTTCATGACAGCGTGCTCGCCGCCATTGCCGAGGCCTCCCCCGACACCCTGGCGGCGCTCAATGGCATCAGCGGCGTGGGCGAGGCCAAGCTGGAGCGCTATGGGCGCGACGTGCTGCAGCAGCTGGAGCTGGCCTGAGCGGCAGCCTCCCTCTGCCGGATGAGGCCTGCTCCCCCAAAAGGACATCCTTGCGGCAGGTCAAATCCCTACTGTTTTATCGGACAAGAATGCCCTCTCCATCCACCCCCCGGCCAGGAGAGATTCCGATGACCACCATTCCCCTGCAACCCGCCGGCATGCCGCAGCACCCTGCGCATGCCGATGCCGTTCATGGCTTTGATGCGCGTGGCGTGGCCAAGCGCTTCCGCCATGCCGCCATCTTTGGTGCACTGGACGCGCTGCAGCCCGGCGAAACCATGCGCTTCGTCAATGACCACGACCCGATTCCGCTGCTGCACCAGATGATCGAACGCTACGGCGACCAGGGCATCCGGATCAGCTACCTGCAGCGCGACATGAACGGCGTGGTCATCGACTTCCTGCGCCAGTAAGACACAGGCGGCCCACGCACGGCCGTCCCGCTCCCGTGCGTGACTGGCTGGCCATCCACCGGAGAACCCCCCATGACCCGACCCCGCCACCAGCAGGCGCTGGTGTACTCGTGCTCAGGCTGTTCCAGCGCCGCCCAGCTGGCCAACCACGTGGCCTTGCAGCTGGACCGGCGCGGCGTGGCCGAAATGTCCTGCATCGCCGGCGTGGGCGGTGATGTGCCCTCGCTGGTCAAGCTGGCCTGCTCCGGCCGGCCGATCATCGCGCTGGATGGCTGCCAGCTGCAATGCGTGCGCAACACGCTGGCACGTCACGCGATCACGCCGGATCGCCATTTCCAGCTGCAGGAACAGGGCGTGCGCAAGAAGCTGCACCAGGATTTCGATGCCGCCCAGGCCGAAACCGTGATCAGGCACATCCTCGCCGACCTGACCAGCCACCCGCCTGATGGTTCCGCGCAACATGTTGATCCATAACATGACACAATTGATTATCGCTTTCCCTAGGTTTTGGTAACACGTTGGGACTCCACTGATATAGTTCGCGCTTAACTGAGCGATTCTTGATTTAAGTCAATTTGGAGACCCCATGAGTCAGACCACCACCGCCGGCGGAGCACCGGTCATCGATATCGGCCACGCGCTCGACCAGGGGCCATTCACCGCCCTGCAGAAAGGCGTGATCTTCCTGTGCGCCATGGCCATCGTACTCGATGGCTTTGATGGCCAGCTGATCGGCTTTGCCATCCCCATGATCATCAAGGAATGGGGCATCACGCGCGCCGCCTTCGCACCTGCCGTGGCTTCCGGCCTGATCGGCATGGCCGTCGGCATGGCCATGGCCGGCAGCATCGCCGACCGCATCGGCCGCCGTCTGGTCCTCGCCTTCAGCGTGCTGCTGTTCGGTGCCGCCACCGTGGCCATCGGCTTCTCGCCCGATGTGGAAACCATCATTGCCCTGCGCTTTGTTGCCGGTCTCGGCATTGGCGGCGCCCTGCCGAGCTGCTCCACCATGACGGCCGAATACGCGCCGGCGCGTTCCCGCACCATGGCCGTGACCATCTCCATCGTCTGCTTCCCGCTGGGTGGCATGCTGGCCGGCCTGTTTGCCGGCTGGGTGCTGCCGACTTACGGCTGGCGCGCCCTGTTCTGGATCGGCGGCGCAATCCCGATGGCCTTCAGCCTGGTGCTGTTCGCCTTCCTGCCGGAATCGCCGCGCTTCCTGGCCCGTCAGCGCCAACGCTGGCAGGAACTGGTCAAGCTGCTGAATCGCCTGGAGCGCCCGACCCCGGCCAACGCCGAGTTCACCGACTCGCTGGAAGCCGCAGCCAGCGCCAACGCCAAGCAGGCCGTTGGCATGAAGGGCCTGTTCACCAGCGACTACGCACGTGACACCATCGGCCTGTGGCTGGCCTTCTTCATGGTCGTGCTGTCGCTCTACAGCGCCTACAGCTGGCTGCCCACCATGCTGACCAGCGAAGGCCTGCCGGTCTCGCTGGCCAGCCAGGGCCTGACCGCCTACAACGTGGGTGGCGTGGTCGGTTCGCTGCTGTGCGCGCTGATCGTCAACCGCTTCGGCTCCCGCATCCCGATGATCATCATGGCGCTGCTGGCCGGTATCGTGGCGATCGCCATGATGGGCATCGACACCAAGCAGGACACGCAGATGCTGATCACCGGCTTCGGCATCCACGGCCTGTTCGTGAGCGCCTCCCAGGTGCTGCTGTACGCCCTGTGTGCCTATGTCTACCCGACCTCCATCCGTGCCACCGGCACCGCCATGGCGCTGGCCGTAGGCCGCGGCGGCGGCATCGTGAGTGCCTTCATCGGCGCAGCCGTGATCACCGCCGCCGGTGCCAACGGCTTCCTGACCCTGCTGGCAGTCGGCATGTTCGGTTCGGCCTTCGCGCTGATGCTGATCAAGCGCCACATCCCGCCGGTCAGTGGCCGCATCACCAAGGTGTAATCGGCACCACGTGACACATATATCGTGATGCACGGCACATAAACCGGATCGCGACTCCCCCTTCGGCCTGTCTGCCTGCAGACAGGCCTTTTTCGTGCTCGCAGCGTATGCGGCATACACCCCTGCTGCGATGCTCCAGCAGAAGCCCTGTGCAGCCATTCCTGGGCATGAACGCTGGAGCTTCAGGGCCCTCTGGCCTGCCATGCCGGGAAGCAGTCTGGACACGGCAGCACACGTCTCCGGTCACACCCCCCCTGGCGAGCCGGCGCACTGCTTGCTGTCTTGCTGCCTGTTGGCATGCAGGCCCGCATCCGCCCAGACCGACTGAAGAGCGCTGGACCAACCCGCACACGCAGGACCACTCACCGCACCCCCAATCAGGCCTGCCAAAACCAGGAGGCTCCCCGCCAGAGAGATGGCAGGGAGCCCCAAAATAAAACGACCCGCCAACCGCAAAGCGGCGGGCGGGTCAATGCGGATCAACCGACGTGGATCAGCGATCGTCGAAGCTCAGGACCACCTTCGGGCCGGTGGCGCGCGCCTGGCAGCTCAGGACATAGCCCTGTGCCACTTCGTCGGCTTCCAGCGTGAAGTTCTTGTCCATGACGGTATCGCCAGACACCACCTTGCAGCGGCAGGTGCAGCAGACACCGGCCTTGCAGGAGAACGGCAGGTCCAGACCGGCGTCCAGGGCCGCATCCAGCAGGTGATCGTCTTCGCTCACCGGGATCTCGTACTCCTTGCCGTCCAGCACCACGGTCATCAGCTTGTCCTTGGTGGCAGCCACCTTGGATTCAGCCGCATCGGAGTCTGCCTGGATCTTGGCGGCCTGGGCCGGAGAGGTGGCAAAGCGCTCGCTGTAGACACGGTTCTCGGGCACGCCTGCCTTGACCAGTGCGTCGGTCGTGGCGTCGATCATGGCCTCGGGGCCGCAGATGAACACTTCGTCCATGCTCTTGGCCGGCAGCAGGGCATCCACCAGGGCCTGCACCTTCTCGGCGTCGATGCGGCCTTGCAGCAGGTCCACTTCCTGCGCCTGACGCGACAGGATGTGGATCATGGTGAAGCGGCCGGCGTAGCGGTCCTTCAGATCCTGCAGGGCTTCGTTGAACATCACGCTGGACATGCGGCGGTTGCCGTACACCAGGGTGAACTTGGACTCGGGCTGCTCTTCCAGCGTGGTCGCCGCGATCGACAGGATCGGGGTGATGCCGGAGCCGGCGGCAAAGCCGACGCGGTGGATCGCGCGCTGCTTCTTGACCGTGAAACGGCCATCGGGCGGCATCACGGACAGGGTCTGGCCTGCCTTCACGGCAGTGGCGGCCCAGTTCGAGAACACGCCATCCACCACCGGGCGGATACCGATCTCGATCTCGCCGTCACGGTGGAAGCGGCTGCGCGAGCTGCTGATCGAGTAGTTGCGGCGCACATCCTGACCGTCGATGGTGGCGCGCAGGGTCAGGAACTGACCGGGTTCGAACTGGAAGTCGGCGCGTGCGTCGTGCGGAATATCGAAGGCGATGGCCACAGAGCCGGCCGCCTCCGGATTGACGCGCTTGACCTTCAGGTCATGAAAACGAGGAATGGACATGAAAGTCTCCCAATCTCTTTTTTAATAGGGCTTGAAATAGTCGAAAGGCTCCTGGCAGTCCAGGCACTTGTAAAGGGCCTTGCAGGCAGTGGAGCCGAAATGCGAGGTTTCCACCGTATGGCTGGAACCGCACTTCGGACAGGGCACCACTTCGGACTGGCCAGCCTGGCGCACGAAGCGCAACACGCTCTCACCCTGCACCGGCTGGCTGGCGCAACGGTTCTGCGGCGGCGCAATACCGTAGGCCCGCAGTTTCTCGTGCGCCTCGTCCGTCATCCAGTCGGTCGTCCAGGCCGGTGCCAGCTGCGTGATGACACGGCCCTGCAGGCCGGCAGCCTGCAGGGTGGCGTTGACGTCATCCTCGATCTGGCCCATGGCCGGGCAACCGCTGTAGGTCGGCGTGATCACCACTTCCAACCCCTCGTCACCCAGGCGGATATCGCGCAGGATGCCCAACTCCCGCAGCGATACCACGGGAATCTCGGGGTCGGCCAACTGTTCCAGGGCGGCCCACGCCGCCTGGACAGCGTCCTGGTTGAACTGCGTGCTCATGGCCTTACCAGCTGGCGCCCGGATGGGCGCGCGCCAGACCCTGCATTTCGCTCAGCAGGAAGCCCAGATGCTCGGAGTGCAGACCTTCCTTGCCCTGCGTGATGTAGCCGCCCGGGAACGCCGGACGCTGCAGCGTGGCTTCGGCCAGGGCGTCGTTCACCAGCGTGTCCCACTGCGGACGCAGCGCTGCCATGTCGACACCCACGCCAGCCGCCACGGCGGCCTGTTCCATCGCGCAACCCTGCCAGAATTCCTCGGTATAGGGCATCAGGTGATCCAGCGCGGCCTGGGCACGTGCATGGGATTCCTCGGTGCCGTCACCCAGGCGCACCAGCCAGTCACGGGAGTGACGCAGGTGGTAACGCACTTCCTTGAGCGACTTGGCAGCGATGGCGGCCAGCTGCTCGTCGGAAGACTTCTGCAGGTGATCCCACACCAGCACCATTAGGGCGCTGTACAGGAAGTTGCGCACGATGGTGGTGCCGTAGTCCATGTCGGACTTGGCGTAACCCACCAGCGCGCTGTGGTGCGGCAGTTCCAGCAGCGTGTAGTTGCGGAAATCCGGCACGTCACGGAAATAGGCCAGCTGGTCTTCCGTGGCCCCATTGCCCATGCGCTCGGCGGCCTGCTGATACAGCAGACGCGCCTGACCGATCAGGTCCAGGCTGACGTTCGCCAGGGCGATGTCTTCCTCGATCGCAGGGCCATGGCCACACCATTCGGCGTTGCGCTGGCCCAGCACCACGGCGTTGTCCGCCAGGTGCAGCAGGTATTCGGTCGTTGCGCTCATTACATGTGCCCCACTTCTTCCGGGATCTCGTAGAAGGTCGGATGGCGGTAGATCTTGTCGGCTGCCGGATCGAACAGCTCGCCCTTGTCATCCGGGTTGCTGGCGGTAATCTTCTTGGATTCCACCACCCAGATGCTCACGCCTTCCTGGCGACGGGTATACACATCACGTGCGGCCTCCAGGGCATGCGCCGCGTCGGACGCGTGCAGGCTGCCACAGTGCTTGTGCTCCAGACCCTGCTTGCTGCGGACGAATACTTCCCACAGGGGCCAATCTTTCAGTTCGATGCTCATGCTGCCTCCTTGATTTGACGTTGCTGTTGCTTGCGGGCGTGGGCGATCGCGGCTTCGCGGACCCATGCACCATCGTTGTGCGCTTTCACGCGGGTGGACAGACGTTCCTTGTTGCAAGGACCGTTGCCGTTGACGGTATCCCAGAACTCGCTCCAGTCGATCTGGCCGTAGTCGTGGTGACCACGCTCCTCGTTCCACTTCAGGTCCGGATCGGGCAGGGTCACGCCCAGCACCTTGGCCTGCGGCACGGTAGCGTCGATGAACTTCTGGCGCAGGTCGTCGTTGGAGACGCGCTTGATGCCCCAGCGCATGCCCTGGGCACTGTTCGGGCTGTCGGCATCCGGCGGTCCGAACATGGCCAGACACTTCCACCACCAGCGGTTGACGGCGTCCTGCACCATGGCCTTCTGCTCTTCGGTGCCCTGCATCATCACCAGCAGGCCTTCGTAGCCCTGGCGCTGGTGGAAGGACTCTTCCTTGCACACGCGCACCATGGCACGGGCGTAGGGGCCGTAGGAGCAGCGGCACAGCGGCACCTGGTTCATGATGGCAGCGCCATCCACCAGCCAGCCGATCACGCCCACGTCGGCCCAGTTCAGGGTCGGGTAGTTGAAGATGGAGCTGTACTTGGCCTTGCCGGAGTGCAGGCCGTCCAGCATCTGGTCGCGGCTGGTGCCCAGCGTCTCGGCCGCGCTGTACAGGTACAGGCCGTGACCGCCCTCGTCCTGTACCTTGGCGATCAGGATCGCCTTGCGCTTCAGGCTCGGAGCGCGACTGATCCAGTTGCCTTCAGGCAGCATGCCAACGATTTCGCTGTGCGCGTGCTGGCTGATCTGGCGCACCAGGGTCTTGCGGTATGCCTCGGGCATCCAGTCTTGCGGCTCGATGCGGCCGTCAGCGTCGATGCGGGCATCGAACCTGGCCATCAGCTCGGGCGATTCGGTAGACAGAACCGCTTTCTGCTGCTTGCCCGGCTCGTCCGAAACACTAAAGGACTGTGTATACATAGTGAAGTCTCCTTACTACTTGGGAAAAATTGGAGTGGCTGGGCAGCCTCAGGCAAGCCAGGACGGCTTGCGCTTCTCCAGGAATGCCCCGATGCCCTCACGGGCTTCCGGGGTCGCACGCTGGCGCGCAATGCGCCGGGCAGTTTCTTCTCCAGCGGCCTCGCCAATCGGCAGACCGTGGATCGCAGCCACCAGATCCTTGGCCGCCTGCTGGGCACCAGGGCCGCCGGTGAGCAGCGGTTCGACCACGGCCTGGACCGTGGCATCCAGATCGTCGCGGGCGCAAACTTCGTGCACCAGGCCGATCATCTGGGCGCGTTGCGCCGTAAAGCGCTCGGCACTCTGGAAATAGCGCAGCGACTGGCGCGGACCGATGGCACGCAGCACATAGGGGCTGATGACGGCCGGGATGATGCCGAACTTGACTTCGGAAGTCGCGAACGAGGCATCATCGCTGGCCACCGCGATATCGCAGGCAGCCGCCAGGCCGGTACCACCGCCCAGGGCAGCGCCCTGGACCCGGGCCACGGTCGGCTTGGACATGGTGGCCATGCGGCGCAGCATGCCGGCAAAACGCAGGGCATCGGCGCGGTTTTCTTCCTCGGTAAAGGTGGAGGCACGCTTCATCCAGTTCAGGTCGGCGCCGGCAGAAAAATGCTTGCCCTTGCCGCCCAGCACCACCACGCGCACGCTGTCGTCCTGATCCAGTTCGGCAAATGCCTGATCCAGTTCGGCAATCAGCTGCTCGTCAAACGCGTTGAACACATCGGGGCGGTCCATCCAGACGGTGGCAACCGCGCCTTCGCGCTCGATGCTCAATGTCGTGTACTTGCTCATGCGGACACTCCGGCTCAGACGCTCTCGATGACCATGGCGATGCCCTGGCCCACGCCGATGCACATGGTGCACAGGGCGTAGCGGCCGCCACGGCGCTTGAGCTCGTAGGCCGCCGTCATCACCAGACGCGCACCGCTGGCACCCAGCGGGTGACCCATGGCGATGGCACCGCCGTTCGGGTTCACGTGTTCGGCGTCATCGGACAGACCCAAATCGCGCAGCACGGCCAGCGCCTGTGCGGCAAAGGCTTCGTTCAGCTCGATCACGTCCATCTGCTCCAGGCTCAGGCCGGTCTGGGCCAGCACCTTGCGCACGGCCGGAGCCGGGCCAAAACCCATGATACGCGGAGCCAGGCCGGCCGTGGCCATGCCGACCACACGGGCGATCGGCTTGAGACCGTACTGGCCGGCGGCCTGCTCGGAAGCCACCAGCAGCGCACAGGCACCATCGTTCACACCGGAAGCGTTGCCGGCCGTCACGGTCAGATCGGGACCGTTCACGCCCTTCAGCTTGGCCAGTTGTTCCAGCGTGGTTTGCGGACGCGGATGCTCGTCGGCGGCAAACACCACCGGATCACCCTTCTTGCGGGGAATGGTCACGCTGATCAGCTCGTCGGCAAAGCGGCCGGCGGCGTCGGCAGCGGCCCAGCGCTGCTGCGAACGCAGCGCAAAGGCGTCCTGGTCGGCGCGGCTGATGTTGAAATCGGCAGCCACGTTGTCGGCCGTCTGCGGCATGGAGTGCGTCTCGTACAGCTTCTTCATCATCGGGTTGATGAAGCGCCAGCCGATCGTCGTGTCGTACACGGCATTGCTGCGGCTGAAGGCGGTTTCGGCCTTGGGCATGACGAAGGGGGCACGGCTCATGCTTTCCACACCGCCGGCAATCATCAGGCCGGCTTCGCCTGCCTTGATGCTGCGCGCTGCCAGACCGATGGCATCCATGCCGGAACCGCACAGGCGGTTCACGGTGGTACCGGGCACGTTCACCGGCAGTCCGGCCAGCAGGCCGCTCATGCGGGCCACGTTGCGGTTGTCTTCGCCGGCCTGGTTGGCACAGCCGTAGATGATGTCATCCACCAGGTTCCACTCGACCTGGGGGTTGCGCTCCATCAGCGCCTTGATCGGCAGCGCGCCCAGATCATCGGCGCGCACCGTGGACAGGGTGCCACCGTAGCGCCCGAAGGGCGTGCGGATGGCGTCGCAGATAAATGCCTGTGTCATTGTTCTTTCTCCTTACACCAGCTTCGGACGGTTGTCGTACACGCGACGCGCCTTGCCCGTCAGGGTGCGCGGCAGTTGGTCGGCATCGACAATCACCACCTTGGTGCTGATGCCAATATGGGTCTTGATGTGGTGCTGCAGCTCCTTGGCGCACAGCTGCACCTCTTGCGGGGTCAGGCGGCCGGTGAACTCGCGCTGCAATTCGCAATGCACTTCCACGTCGTCCATCAGGCCGGTGCGGCTCAGGTGGATCTGGTACACACCAGCCAGACGCTTGTCGCGCAGGATCTGCTCTTCCACCTGGCTGGGGAACACGTTCACGCCACGCACGATCAGCATGTCGTCGGTACGGGCACCGATCTTGCCGATGCGGCGGAAAGCGCGCGAGCTCGGCGCCAGCAGACGCGTCAGGTCACGCGTGCGGTAGCGGATCACCGGGAAGGCTTCCTTGGTCAGCGAGGTGAACACCAGTTCGCCCTCGGAGCCGTCGGGCAGCACTTCGCCGGTTTCGGGATCGATGATTTCCGGGTAGAAGTGGTCTTCCCAGATCACCGGGCCGTCCTTGCTTTCCACGCATTCGCAGGCCACGCCCGGGCCCATCACTTCGGTCAGGCCGTAGATGTCCACCGCGTCGATGCCCAGCTTGCGCTCGATTTCACCGCGCATGCCTTCGCCCCAGGGCTCGGCACCAAACACGCCCACGCGCAGGGAGATGTCCTCGGGGGACACGCCCAGACGCTCGAATTCCTCGGCAATCACCAGCGAATAGGACGGCGTCACCATGATCGCATCGGGCTTGAAATCCATGATCTGCGAGACCTGCTTTTCGGTCTGGCCACCGGACATCGGCACCACGGTACAACCCAGACGCTCGATGCCGTAGTGGGCACCCACGCCGCCGGTGAACATGCCGTAGCCGTAGGAGTTCTGCACCATGTCGCCGGGACGCACGCCAGCCGCATACAGCGAACGCGCAATCAGGTCGGCCCAGTTGTCGATGTCCTTGCGGGTGTAGCCCACCACCACCGGCTTGCCGGTGGTACCGCTGGAAGCGTGCAGGCGCGTCACTTCCTTCATCGGCTTGGCGAACAGGCCGAAGGGGTAGTTGTCCCGCAGGTCGATCTTGGTCATGAACGGGAACTTGGACAGATCGGACAGGGTTTTCAGATCGTCCGGGTGCACGCCCTGGGCCTCGCACTTGGCGCGGTAGGGCGCCACGTTGTCATAGGTGTGGCGCACCGACCACTTCAGGCGTTCGAGTTGCAGGGCCGAGATTTCGTCCCGGCTGGCCGACTCGATGGCGTGCAGTCCGGGTTTTGCTTGCTGGTTCATGCAAAAGTCTCCAGTGAATGAATATGTTGTTGTTTGAGAAAAAAAGGAAACGGCACCAGATCAGGCCGCATCGGTAAAACTGGCCGTGACTTCGCCACGGATGCGGTAGCTCTTGCCGCGGAACAGAGCCACGGTGCCACCGTCCACCACGCTGACGGTAACGTCGTAGACACCGGTACGGCCCGATGCCGAACGCTCGACCGCACGTGCCTCCAGCAGTTCGCCTTCCCGTGCCGGCGCCAGAAAATCGATATGGCAGGCCGATGCCACGGTGTTCAGGTTGTAGCTGTTGCAGGCATAGGCAAAGGCGGTATCGGCCAGCGTGAACAGCATGCCGCCGTGGCAGATGTGGTGGCCGTTGACCATGTCGGGGGCCACGCGCATGCGCACCGTGGCTTCGCCGGGGCTGACTGCCACCAGTTCCATGCCGCGTGCATGGGCGTTGGTGTCACGCTGCCACATGGCCTGGGCCGCGGCATCCGCCAGGGCCTGTGCTTCGGCCGGGCTGATCTTCTGTTCATCCATGACGGACATCTCCTGCATAAACCTGTTGTTGGATCCAGGGGGACACGCGATAGCGGTCCTCTCCATAGAACTGGGCCAGATGGGCGAGCACGGTACGCACCTGCTCCAGTCCCACCTGACGCGCCCAGGCCAGCGGGCCACGCGGGTAGTTCACGCCCAGCTGCATCGCCACGTCGGTACTGTCGACATCGCACACGCCCTGGTTGACGGCATCGGCGGCCTCGTTGGCCAGCATGGCCACGGTGCGCATCACCGGCAGGCCGGGAACATCACGCAGCACGGACACGGCATAGCCGGCCGCCTGCAACAGGCCGGTCACGGCCTGCACGGCAGCCGCATCGGCCTGCAGCGCCGCCGCCACCGCCAGACGCGTGGCCTGGGTGTAATCCAGCGCCAGATCCACCAGCACCAGGTTGTTGCAACCCAGGGCATGGGCACGCTGGGTGGCGGTGCGGCCATCGGTCAGATAGAGGGCGGTGTCGCCGATCTGCGCCACGCGGCCATCGGCCTGTGCCGGCTGCTGCGTGAAGGCCACGCCAGCCTGTTGCAGGCGACTGGCCAGCGCTTGCGCCAGCGGGCATTCGCCATGCAGCACGATGCCGGCCGGTGCCGCCACGGCAGCAGCCGTTTGCGGCTGCGGCTTGTCGGCGCCTTCGGCGTAATCGTAGAAACCGCGACCGGTCTTGCGGCCCAGGAAGCCGGCATCCACCAGATCCTGCTGCATCAGCGAAGGCAGGAAGCGCTGGTCGTTGTAGAAGGCATTCCAGACCGACTTGGTGACGGCAAAGTTCACGTCGTGGCCGATCATGTCCATCAGCTCGAACGGGCCCATGCGGAAGCCGCCCGCCTCGCGCAGGACGGCATCCAGCGTGGCGATGTCGGCAGCGCCCTCGCCTGCCAGACGCAGGCTTTCGGCATAGTAGGGGCGCGCCACGCGGTTGACGATGAAGCCGGGCGTGGACTTGGCGTGCACCGGGGTCTTGCCCCAGGCCACGGAGGTGTCATAGATGATCTCGGCCACCTGGCGGTCGGTCGCCAGGCCGGACACCACTTCCACCAGCTTCATCAGCGGCGCCGGATTGAAGAAGTGCATGCCGACCAGCTGCTGCGGGCGCTTCAGCGCCGCGCCAATGGCGGTCACGGAGATCGAGGAGGTGTTGGTCGCCAGGATGGCGTCTGCGGCAACAATGTCTTCCAGCTCGGCAAACAGCTTGCGCTTGACGTCCAGGTTCTCGACGATGGCTTCCACCACCAGGGCGGCATCGGCAAATTCCTGGTTGCTGGCGGCCGGCAGCAGGCGTGCGCCGGCAGCTTCTGCCTGCTCCGCGCTCATGCGGCCTTTGTCGGCCAGCTTGCCGAACATCTTGCGGATGTTGGCGATCGCCTGTTCGGCGGCACCCTCACGCGCGTCCAGCAGACGCACGGTGTGGCCGGCCTGGGCCGCCACCTGGGCAATGCCGGCACCCATGGCACCAGCACCAATCACGGCTACCACGCGGGTAGCGGGCAATGCTTGGCTCATGTTCAGGCTCCGGTAAAGCGCGGTGCGCGTTTTTCCAGGAAGGCAGACACGCCTTCCACGTAATCGGCGCTGCGGCCCATTTCGCGCATCAGCATGCCTTCCAGCGTCAGGTGCTGCTCCAGCGTGTGGCTGGAAGCGGTCAGCATGGCCTGGCGCGTGCGCACCAGCGCCTTGGTCGGCATGGTGGCCAGCTGGGCCGCCAGGGCATCGATACGGGCAGCAAAGTCGTCGTTCGGGACGGCTTCCCAGATCAGGCCCCATTCGGCGGCCTTGGTCGCCGGCAGCTTCTCGCCGGTCAGGGCCAGGCCCATGGCGCGGGCAAAGCCGAGGCGCTGCGGCACGATCCAGGAGCAGGCGGTATCGGGAATCAGGCCGATCTTGGCAAACGGCAGCATGAAGGCGGCCGATTCGGTGGCCACCACCATGTCGCACACCAGCGCCAGGCTGGCACCGGCACCGGCAGCGATGCCGTTGACGGCCGCAATGGTCGGCACACGCAGGCTGGCCAGCTGCATCACCAGCGGCTTGTAGCGGCGTTCCACCACGTCGCCCAGATCGGGCGGCGTGCCTTCGCCGGGCACGAAGCGCACTTCGGCATCGGCCAGATCCTGGCCGGCGCAGAAGCCGCGGCCATGGCCGGTCAGCACCAGCACGCGCACGCTGGCATCGTCCTGCACCTGTTGCAGCGCGGCACGCAGCTCGTCGTGCATGGTGCCGTTGAAGCTGTTCATCTTGTCCGGGCGGTTCAGCGCCAGGCGCGCCACGCCCTGCCGGATGTCCAGCGTGATGGTTTCAAACGTCATGACCCCCCCCTCAGACGTGGTAGCGGCGCTGCACCACGCGGAAGCGGTTGGCCACGAAGGCGGAATCCGCGTAGGAAGCGTTGGCAGACGGGTTGCCACCGGTACCGTGGTAGTCGGAGAAGGCGGAAGACTGGTTCACGAACACGCCGCCGGTCAGGTTGATCGACAGGGCGACCTTGCCGCGCCAGGTGGCTTCGGTCATGGCGTCCAGATAGTCCTGTTTGGTGGAGTAGACACCCACGGTCAGGGCACCATGCGTCTTGACGATGCGCTCGGACAGGGCCAGGGCGCCAGCGGCGCTGTCGGCCTTGACGACAAAGCTGATCGGGCCGAAGCGCTCTTCCATGTAGGAAGCCTCGTCGGCCGCATCCACCGCCAGCAGCACCGGGGTGCGCACATCGGCGTTCGGGAAATCGGGGTTCTCCAGCTTCTTCGAAGCCAGCACGACCTTGCCCAGCTGGCCGCTGTTGGCCAGATCCACGCGCTCGGCCGTGGCGGTAGACTGCATGGCACCCAGCACCGCGTGCGCCACTTCGGGCTTGCCCAGGAAGCGCTCGATGGCAGCACCCAGGTCGGCACAGACCTCGTCGTAGCTCTTGCGGCCCTGGTCGGTCTCGATACCTTCTGCCGGCACGATCACGGCCTGGGTAGTGGTACACATCTGGCCGGAGTACAGCGACAGCGTGAAGGCCAGGTTGCCCAGCATCGCCTTGTAGTTGTCGGTGGACTCGATCACCACGTTGTTCACACCGGCCAGCTCGGCATACACTTGGGCCTGGCGGCAGTTGTCGATCAGCCATTCGCCGAACACGTTGCTGCCGGTGAAGTCGATCGACTTGACGGACTCGTGCTGCGACAGGGCCTGGGTCACGGAGCGCTTTTCAGCCACGCACAGCGTCACCAGGTTGGGGTCGATGCCGTTTTCGGCCAGCACGGCGCGGATGGTGCGCACAGTGATGGCAGCCGGCAGGATGCCATTGCTGTGCGGCTTGACGATCACGGCGTTGCCGGTGGACAGCGCGGCAAACAGGCCGGGGTAGGTGTTCCAGGTCGGGAAGGTACCGCAGCCGATCACCAGGCCGATACCGCGACCGACGATCTCGAAGTGCTTCTTCATGACCAGCGCCGGGTTCTTGCCCTGCGGCTTTTCCCAGGTGGCCGTCGTCGGCACAAAGCTCTGCTCGCGCCAGGCGTAGGCCACGGCCTCCAGGCCACGGTCCAGCGCGTGGGCGGAACCGGCCTGGAAGGCCATCATCCAGCCCTGGCCGGTGGTCATCATCACGGCGTGGCCCATTTCAAAGGCCTGCTTGTGCAGACGGTCCAGGATTTCCAGACAGATGCCCATGCGGCCTTCGGCACCCACGGCCTGCCAGCCCTTCATGGCGTCCAGGCCGGCGGCGATCAGCGCCTCGTGGTCGCACACCGGGTACTTGATGTTCATCTCGATGCCGTAAGGAGAGGCTTCGTTGCCGCCCCAGCCGGTCTGGCCCGGCTGATCCAGTTCGAACTGCTGGCCCAGATGCGCCTCGAACGCCGCCTTGCCGTCAGCAGCAGCGGTTTCGCCGTAGACCTTGGGGCTCGGCATTTCGGGATACGGCGACCAGTAACCACGCGTGGCGATGGCATTGATGGCACCATCCAGGGTAGCGCGGTGCTTTTCGAACAGGGGATGAGACATGTGCGGCTCCAGAACTCAAGGGGAAAGTGGGGAAGAACAGATGCACATGACACACCGGCAAAAAGATGTGCTACAGGCAATCTGTATTTCTATGATGGAATGTATCACGTTTGATCCATATCAAATTAGTGGTTTCCCCTAGACTACCAGCAAGAGCCCTGCACGGCCTGTTGTTTTGATGTCATTTCTTGCCGCAAACCTCTATGGTGCACCGCAGCATTCGCATCCGTGAGCTACGCACCTGCCTGCACACGCCACCGCCAATCATGCTACCGCCATCCCGCCACAGTCATGACACAAAAAACCCGGTCTTTATAAAAAGAACCGGGCATATTCAGGGAAAACGAGAGGCAGTGCGCGCTCAGAAGTGTTCGTCGGGCCGCAAATAGCGCCATTGCCCCAGCGGCAGCTTGCCCAGCACCACCTGGCCGATGCGTACCCGCTTCAGGCCGACCACCTTCAGCCCCACCGCTTCGCACATGCGGCGGATCTGGCGCTTCTTGCCTTCCACCAGCACGAAACGCAGCTGTTCCGGGTTCTGCCAGTCCACCTGCGCCGGCTGCAAGGGCACGCCGTCCAGGCTCAGGCCATGGCGCAACAGCGCCAGCTGGTCAGCCGGGAACACCGACTGCACATCGTGGCCCACCACGCCTAGCGGTGACTGGTACTCCACCCGCACCAGGTATTCCTTGTCGATGCGGCTGTCCTCGCCGATCAGCTGGCGCGCCACGCGGCCATCCTGCGTCAGCACCAGCAGGCCGGTGGAATCGATATCCAGGCGCCCGGCCGGCGCCAGACCGCGCAGCTGCTGCGGCTGGAAACGCTGGCGCACCTGGCAGTCCTGCCAGCGGCTGTCGGCGCGGATCAGGCTGGCGGCACTCTGGTAGCCATCTTCAGGCTGGCCGCTGACGTAGCCGACCGGCTTGTGGATCAGGATGGTGACGCGCTGTTCCTGCTGGCCACGCGCCGCTTTCTGCACGCGAATCTCGTCATCAGGGCGCACCCGCTGGCCGGTTTCAGCCGGGGCGCCATTCACCAGCACCCAGCCACGCGCAATCCAGTCGTCGGCCTCGCGCCGCGAGCACAGGCCCAGCTCGGCCATGCGCTTGTTGAGACGGATGCCGGTGGCCAGATCTGGCGCTGCGGTCGGGCGCACGCGCACCGGGGCCGCGCCGGCGGGCAGCTGTGCCGTGGGCACGGCGGGCGCCAGCGGAGCACGGCGTTCGCGTGGCGCAGGCATGTCAGTGGCACGATCCCGATAGCGTCCGTCGCCATCGGCATCACGCCGCCCTTGCGGCGGGCGCTCCTGGCGGTAGCGCTGCGATGCACGCGCATCGGCATCGTCACGGCGACCGGAACCGGGCGCACGCTCCGCATCCTCGCGCCAGGGACGACGCTCGCCGTCCTCGCGCTCCGGACGGCGGCGCTGCGGCGCGCGGTCCAGCTGGCGCGGCACGGAACGGCCCTGGCCATCGGTCGGGGTATCCGTATCGTGGCGCTTGATGCCGGCACTGCGCAAGGCCGGCTTGCCCTCGCCCTTCAGCGTGGACGGATCATCGCTGCGCCAGACATTGCTGCGCTGCGCCGGCGGCCGGGCGGCCGGTGCCGCACCATGCGAACGGTAGCCCTTGCTGCGCATGCCGCCGGCAGCTGCCGGCGGCTCAGGCGCATCCGCAGGCTTGGCCTTGGCCGGACGGTGCAGGACGGGACGGGAGGGAGGGGTTTGGTCGCTCATGCGGCATTATCGCGCGCCGGCGCGCGGGTGGCTACGCTGTCTCGAAGGTCCCACGCCGCAACAATTCCAGATCCGACACCAGCAGCCCGCCATAGCCCACGCGGATCGCCCCGTGCAGCGACAGCACGCGCAAGGCCTCGTTGACGCGCTGGCGCGACAGGCCGACGAGATAGGCCAACTCCTGCTGCGTGATGCGCAGCATCTTGTCGCCACCTACCGGGAACAAGATCGGGTTGAACAGCGCCGCCAGGCTGCGCGCCACGCGCACATTGGGACTGTCCAGACGCTCCACCTCGCGGGCAGCGATGAACTGGCCCAGGCGTTCATTGAGCTGGTTCATGATGTAGCGGTTGAAGGCAATCGAGTGGTCCAGCAGCCAGTGGAAGGTATCGATCGGCAGCACCGCCACCACGCTGTTGCGCAAGGCCTGCACGTTGTAGCGGTAGGGCTCACGCTTGAGCAGCGTGCCCTCGCCAAACCAGCCGCCAGGCACCAGCCCCGAAAAGGTGATGGTCTGCCCCTGCGAGCCGTCATTGCTCATTTTCAGCAAGCCTTCGAGCAGGCCGAACCAGAAGGTCGGCGCCCTGCCGGTACGGCACACCAGCTCGCCCGCCAGCACCTGGCCCACCATCATGTCCTGGGCCACGCGCAGACGGTGTGCCGGCTCCAGCAGTTGCCACCAGACAACGGCCTGCAACTCGGCCTGCGTGGCAAAGCGCCGCCGCTCCAGCAGGGGAGGAATGGCAGTCGTGGAATCGTGAGGAGAAGACGGAGCAGTGTACATGCGGGCAGATTGACCAGTCACGGAACACGCAAGGCAAATGTCAACCAAATGCCCGTTGCGCGGCAATGCCACACAGTAACAAAACCGCCTGCCGCCTTGCATCAGGGTTATTCCCACAGAGGGAATGCCCTAGATTGTCGCCAAAATGACACCCAAACAACAAAGTCAACGGTAGCATTCGCCAAAGACATTTAGCCCGTTGCGACTTGTAAACCACGCAACGGACTTCTACAAACACACGGAGACAACGAGGCAAGCGCATGACCATGACCTTCCCCCGATTGCTGCTGGAGCACGCACGCCAGCGCCCCAGCGAACACGCCATGCGTGAAAAAGAGTACGGCATCTGGCAAACCTGGAGCTGGCAGCGCGCTGCCGACGAGGTGCGCTGGATGGCCGGTGGCCTGGCCAGTCTGGGCTTCCAGGCCGGCCACAACATGGCCATCGTCGGCAACAACCGCCCGCATCTGTACCTGAGCTTTCTGGCCGTCCAGAGCCTGCGCGGCATTCCGGTGCCCATGTACCAGGATGCGGTAGCCTCCGAAATGGCTTTTGTGCTAAGCGATGCCGACATCCACTTCGTGTTCGCCGAAGACCAGGAACAGGTCGACAAGATGCTGGAACTGCGCGAAACCATGCCCGGCCTGGCGCACATCATCTATGACGATCCGCGCGGCCTGCGCAACTACAGCGAACAAGGGCTGATCAGCGTGGACGAGCTGTTCGAACTGGGCCGCCAGTACGAGCAGCAGCATCCCGGCTTCTACCAGCAGTCGGTGGACCAGATCCAGCCCGATGATGTCTCGGTGATCCTGTACACCTCCGGCACCACCGGCAAGCCCAAGGGCGTGTGCCAGACCCACAGCAGCTTCATCGGCGCAGCCGAGGGCGGCAAGCAGGTTGACGGACTGCGCCCCGGCGATGACATGATCTGCTACCTGCCGCCGGCCTGGGTGGGCGACCACCTGTTCTCGATCGCGCAGTGGCTGGTGGCCGGTTTCACCATCAACTGCCCCGAATCGGCCGAGACCCTGGGCATCGACATGCGCGAGATCGGCCCGAGTTACTACTTTGCCCCGCCGCGCGTGTTCGAAGGCATGCTGACCTCGGTCTCGATCCGCATGGAAGATGCCAGCAAGCTCAAGCAGTGGATGTACAAGTCCGCCATGAACGTGGCCCAGCGCGTGGGCTCCGACATTCTGGACGGCAAGAGCGTGGGCATGGGCGATCGCCTGAAGTACACGCTGGGCAACTGGTTTGTCTTCGGGCCGCTGAAGAACGTGATGGGCCTGAGCCGCATCCGCGTGGCCTACACCGCCGGTGCCGCCATCGGCCCGGACCTGTTCCGCTTTTTCCGCTCGATTGGCGTCAACCTCAAGCAGCTCTACGGCCAGACCGAGACCTGCGCCTATGTCTGCCTGCAGAAGAACGGCCGCGTCAAGCTCAACACCGTGGGCGAAGCCGCTCCCGGCATCGAGCTGAAGATTGCCGACAACGGCGAAGTGCTGGTCAAGGGCGTGTCAGTGCTCAAGGAATACTACAAGCGCCCCGATGCCACGGCCGAGGTGATCGACGAGAACGGCTATTTCAAGACCGGCGATGCCGGCGTGATCGATGCCGATGGCCAACTGCGCATCATCGACCGCGCCAAGGACGTGGGCAAGCTGGCCGGCGGTGCCATGTTCGCGCCCAACTACATCGAGAACAAGCTCAAGTTCTTCCCGCAGATCAAGGAAGCGGTGTGCTTCGGCCACGACCGCGACCAGGTGATGGCCTTCATCAACATCGACTACGAGGCGGTTGGCAACTGGGCCGAGCGCCAGGGCCTGCCCTATGGCGGCTACGTCGATCTGGCCGCCAAGCCGCAGGTGCTGGAAATGGTGCGCGAGTGCATCGAGAAGGTCAACGCCGACCTGGCGCGCGAGGAAGGCATGGCCGACACCCAGGTGGCGCGCTTCCTGGTGCTGCACAAGGAGCTGGATCCGGACGATGACGAGCTGACCCGTACCCGCAAGGTGCGCCGCGGCTTCATCTCCGACAAATACAAGGTGCTGGTGGACGCGCTGTACGAGGGCAAGCCCGAGCAGTTCATCGAGACCCAGGTCAAGTTCGACGACGGTCGCACCGGCAAGGTCAGCGCCACGCTGAAGCTGGCCGACGCCAAGACTTTCCCTGCCACCCGGGCTGCGGCCTGATCACGACCGACGGAAGACCGCATCATGACTACCAAGAAAATCGGCGACGTCATTCTTGACATCAAGAACATCAGCCTGCGCTTTGGCGGGGTCAAGGCCCTGACCGACATTTCCTTCAACGTGAAGGAACACGAGATCCGCTCCATCATCGGCCCCAACGGTGCCGGCAAGAGCTCGATGCTGAACTGCATCAACGGCGTCTACACCCCCACCGAAGGCTCGATCACCTTCCGTGGCAAGACCTTCGACCACATGAACAGCCGCCAGGTGGCAGAAATGGGCGTGGCCCGTACCTTCCAGAACCTGGCCCTGTTCAAGGGCATGAGCGTGCTCGACAACATCATGTCCGGCCGCAACCTGAAGATCAAGAGCAACATCTTCCTGCAGGCGCTGCGCATCGGCCCGGCCGAGAAGGAGGAGATCCAGCACCGCGAGTACGTGGAGCAGATCATCGACTTCCTGGAAATCCAGGCCTTCCGCAAGACCCCCGTGGGCCAGCTGCCCTACGGCCTGCAGAAGCGCGTCGACCTGGGCCGCGCCCTGGCCATGGAGCCGCAGGTGCTGCTGCTCGATGAACCGATGGCCGGCATGAACGTCGAGGAAAAGCAGGACATGAGCCGCTTCATCCTGGACGTGAATGACGAATTCGGCACCACCATCGTGCTGATCGAGCACGACATGGGCGTGGTGATGGACATTTCCGACCGCGTGGTGGTGCTGGACTACGGCAAGAAGATCGGTGACGGCAGCCCCGAAGAAGTGCGCAACAACGAAGACGTGATCCGGGCCTACCTCGGTTCCAGCCACTGACCGGACACAAGGAGACAAACCATGGGATTTTTTCTGGAAACCCTGATCGGCGGCCTGATGACAGGCATGCTGTACGCGCTGGTGGCGCTGGGCTTCGTGCTGATTTTCAAGGCATCGGGCGTGTTCAACTTTGCCCAGGGCGCCATGGTGCTGTTCGCAGCCCTGGCCATGGCCCGACTGGCGGAATGGGTGCCGCAATACCTCGGCATTGCCAACCCGATCGTGGCCAATATCCTGGCCTTCATCGGGGCCGCGATCCTGATGTTCGGGGTGGCCTGGGTGATCGAGCGGCTGGTGCTGCGCAAGCTGGTCAACCAGGAGGGTGCGACCCTGCTGATGGCCACGCTGGGCATTACCTACCTGCTGGAAGGTATCGGCCAGACCCTGTTCGGCAGCGAGATCTACTCCATCAACATCGGCATGCCCAAGGACCCGATGATCCTGCTGGAAAACGTGTTTGAAGGCGGCGTGCTGGTCAACAAGGAAGACCTGATTGCCGGCCTGATCGCTGCCGCGCTGGTAGTGGCCCTGACCCTGTTCTTCCAGAAGACCACCACCGGCCGCGCCCTGCGCGCCGTGGCAGACGACCACCAGGCCGCCCAGTCGATCGGCATTCCGCTGAACCGCATCTGGGTGATCGTGTGGTGCGTGGCCGGCGTGGTGGCCCTGGTGGCCGGCATGATCTGGGGCTCCAAGCTGGGCGTGCAGTTCTCGCTGGCAACCGTGGCCCTGCGCGCCCTGCCGGTGGTGATCCTGGGCGGCCTGACTTCGGTGCCCGGCGCCATCATCGGCGGCCTGATCATCGGCGTCGGCGAGAAGCTGTCCGAGGTCTACATCGGCCCGCTGGTCGGTGGTGGCATCGAGATCTGGTTCGCCTATGTGCTGGCCCTGGTGTTCCTGCTGTTCCGCCCGCAAGGCCTGTTCGGCGAAAAGATCATCGACCGCGTGTAAGCAGCGCAGACCATAACGATTACAGGAGACTCTCACATGCTCTACCGCGAAAACGGCCAGTACAAGACCAGCTACCGTGCTGATCAGGCCATTCTTCCCATCCGACAGGATCGCTACTTCATGATCGCGCTGCTGTTGGCAGTGTTCGTGGTGGTGCCTGCCCTCGCCAGCCCCTACTGGTTCTCGGCCATCCTGATTCCGCTGACCATCATGTGTCTGGCCGCCCTGGGCGTGAACGTGCTGGTGGGCTACTGCGGCCAGATCTCGCTGGGTTCCGGTGCCTTCATGGCCGTGGGTGCCTACGGTGCCTTCAACCTGTTCGCCCGCATGGACGGCTTCCCGCTGATTCCGACGCTGATCTTTGGCGGCATCTGCGCGATGCTGTTCGGCATCCTGTTCGGCCTGCCCTCGCTGCGCGTCAAGGGCCTGTACCTGGCCGTGGCCACGCTGGCGGCCCAGTTCTTCAGCGACTGGATGTTCCTGCGCATCAAGTGGCTGACCAACAACTCGCCCTCGGGCTCGGTGTCGGTATCCAACCTGCAGATCTTCGGCATCCCGCTGGACACCCCGTTTGCCCGCTACATGTTCTGCATCTCCGTGCTGGTGGTAACCGCCCTGCTGGTGAAGAACCTGGTGCGCGGTGCCATCGGCCGCGAGTGGATGGCGATCCGCGACATGGACGTGGCGGCTTCCGTGATCGGCATTCGCCCGATGTTTGCCAAGCTGTCGGCCTTTGCCGTGAGTTCCTTCATCGTCGGCATGGCCGGCGTGCTGTGGGGCTTCATGCACCTGGGTTCCTGGGAGCCGGGCGCCTTCTCGGTGGACATTTCCTTCAAGCTGCTGTTCATGGTGATCATCGGCGGCATGGGTTCCATCATGGGCAGCTTCTTCGGTGCCGCCTTCATCGTGCTGCTGCCGATCTTCCTGACCAACTTCCTGCCCTTTGCGGCCGGTCTGTTCGGCATGTCGATGTCCACTGCGACCATCTCGCACATCGAATTCATCATCTTTGGTGCGCTGATCGTCTGGTTCCTGATCGTGGAACCGCATGGTCTGGCCAAGCTCTGGAGCATGGCCAAGCAGAAGCTGCGCATCTGGCCCTTCCCGCACTGATCCGGTCAGGCCTTTCCGCTGTACCCGCCTGACCTTAGCCTGATATTTTCCTTTTCCACCTCTCACCCTAGACCCCACTCGAGGAGACAACCATGACCACATTCTTTCGCCCCGCACTGACTGCCGTGGCCATCGCCGGCCTGATGACGCTGGCCGCCTGCCAGAAGGACGGCGGCGGCAGCTCGGCCCCCGCTGCCAGCGGCGCCTCTGCCACCGCGGCTGCCCCTGCCGCCACCGGCGGCGGCGGCAACTCCACCACCGTGGCTGCCAGCGCCGACAAGCAGTTCTTCCCGCTGCTGTCCTACCGTACCGGCCCCTACGCCCCCAACGGCATCCCGTGGGCTGACGGCAAGCAGGATTACCTGAAGCTGATCAACGAGCGTGACGGCGGCATCAACGGCGTGCAGATCGCCTACGAAGAATGCGAAACCGGCTACGCCACCGACCGCGGCGTGGAGTGCTACGAGCGCCTGAAGACCAAGCCCGGCGTGTCCATGTTCGATCCGCAATCCACCGGCATTACCTTTGCCCTGACCGAGAAGGCCCCGGTCGACAAGATCCCGCTGATGACCTTCGGCTACGGCCTGTCGGTGTCCCAGAATGGTGACTACTTCAAGTGGAACTTCCCCTACATGGGCAGCTACTGGACCGCAGCCGACGTGCTGATCCAGCACCTGGGCCAGAAGGAAGGCGGCCTGGACAAGCTCAAGGGCAAGAAAGTGACCCTGGTCTACCACGACAGCCCGTTCGGCAAGGAGCCGATCCCGCTGGTGCAGAAGCGTGCCGAAATGCACGGCTTCGAGCTGCAGATGCTGCCGGTGACCGCACCGGGCGTGGAGCAGAAGGCCACCTGGCTGCAGGTGCGCCAGAGCAAGCCCGATTACGTGCTGCTGTGGGGCTGGGGCGTGATGAATTCCACCGCGCTGAAGGAAGCCCAGGCGACCGGTTTCCCGCGTGACAAGATCTACGGCGTGTGGTGGGCCGGTGCCGAGCCGGACGTCAAGGACGTGGGCCAGGGTGCTGCCGGCTACAACGCACTGGCGCTGAATGGCAGCGGCCAGGACTTCCCGGTGGTCCAGGACATCCTGAAGCACGTGTACGACAAGGGCAACGGCACCGCCTCCAGCCGTGCGGAAGTGGGCAGCGTGCTGTACAACCGCGGCATGCTGATCCAGATGCTGGGCGTGGAAGCCGTGCGCACCGCGCAGGAGAAGTTCGGCAAGGGCAAGGTCATGACGGCCGAACAGGTGCGTTGGGGCATGGAAAACCTGAACCTGAGCAAGGAGCGTCTGGCCGAGCTGGGCTTTGGTGACCTGGCCCACCCGATCCAGACCACCTGCCAGGACCACATGGGCTCCATGGCGGCCCGCGTGCAGACCTGGGACGGCAGCAAGTGGAACACCGCCACCGACTGGATCCAGGCTGACCAGGCCGTGGTCGGTCCGCTGGTGACCGCCGGTGCCGAGAAGTACGCCGCCGAGAAGAAGATCGCCAAGCGCGACGCGGCTGACTGCGGCGCCTGATAGCGCCCACCGGGCCGGCCTGCTGCGGCAGGCGGCCCGGACCGCTGCCCCGCCCGGCAGCGGCAAGACCATCGCCCGACGGCGTGGTCTTGCCAGTGCCCCGCACTACCCCCTGCCCCAGGCTGGCCACCCAGAGCCAGCCCCAGACAACGGAGACAAGACCATGGACGCAACTGCAAGCTCCTCCACCCTGCCATCGCCGCTGGACGCCCCGACCCTGGTCAGCGTCAACGGCATCGAGGTCATCTACAATCACATCATCCTGGTGCTGAAGGGGGTGTCGCTGACCGTGCCCGAAGGCAGCGTGGTCGCCATCCTGGGCGGCAACGGTGCCGGCAAGACCACCACCCTGCGTGCCATTTCCAACCTGCTGGCCGGCGAGCGCGGCGAGGTGACCAAGGGCACCATCGAATACCGTGGCGAACAGATCCAGAGCCTGTCACCGGCCGATCTGGTCAAGCGCGGCGTGGTGCAGGTGATGGAAGGCCGCCACTGCTTTGCCCACCTGACGATCGAGGAAAACCTGCTCACCGGCGCCTACACGCGCAAGGACAAGGGCGAAATCGCGGCCAACCTGGAAAAGGTCTACAACTACTTTCCGCGCCTGAAAACGCGCCGCACCAGCCAGGCCGCCTACACCTCGGGCGGCGAGCAGCAGATGTGCGCCATCGGCCGCGCCCTGATGAGCAACCCCAACATGGTGCTGCTGGACGAACCCTCCATGGGTCTGGCACCGCAGATCGTGGAAGAGGTGTTCGAGATCGTGAAGGATCTGAACACCAAGGAAAAGACCACCTTTCTGCTGGCCGAGCAGAACACCAACATGGCCCTGAAGTACGCCCACTACGGCTACATCATGGAAAGCGGCCGCATCGTGATGGACGGTACCGCCGAACAGCTCACCAGCAACGAGGACGTGAAGGAGTTCTACCTGGGCATGGGCGGCGGCGAGCGCAAGAGCTTCAAGGACGTCAAGAGCTACAAGCGCCGCAAGCGCTGGCTGGCCTGATCGTCCGGCGGGGCTGCCGAGGCCCCACCCTGTCCTGACACCCCTTGCAGCGGGCTTGCGCCTGCAGGCTGACTGCACCCCTCTGTTTGCCCCTTGTCGAGCTGAATGACCATGCAAACCTATTACGACACCCTGGAAATCCGCCCTGCTGCCGAGCGTGAAGCGGCCCTGTTTGCCGCCCTGCCCAGGCAGATCGCCCACGCCCAGCAGCACTCCCCCGCCATGGCCGAAATCCTGGCCGGCGTGGATGCCGCCGCCATCACCAGCCGCGAAGCCCTGGCCACGCTGCCGGTAACGCGCAAGTACGAACTGCTGGAACGCCAGAAGGCCTTGCGTGCCCAGAATGCCTTTGGCGGCTTCAGCGCCATCGGCTACGGGCCTGACATGGGCCGCGTGTTTGCCAGCCCCGGCCCGATTTACGAGCCCGAAGGCAAGGCGCGCGATTACTGGCGCATGGGCCGGGCCCTGCATGCTGCGGGCTTTCGTAGCGGCGAGCTGGTGCACAACTGCTTCAGCTACCACTTCACGCCGGCTGGCAGCATGATGGAAAATGGCGCCCATGCACGTGGCTGCACCGTTTTCCCGGGCGGCATCGGCCAGACCGAGCAGCAGGTACAGGTGATGCAGGAGCTGAAGCCGGCCGGCTATATCGGCACGCCCAGCTTCCTGAAGATCATCCTGGAAAAAGCCGCCGAGATGGGCGTACCGCTGCCCAGCGTGAGCAAGGCCATGGTCAGCGGCGAAGCCTGCCCGCCCAGCCTGCGTGACTGGTTTGCCGAGCACGGTGTACAGACCTTCCAGTGCTATGCCACGGCCGATCTGGGCCTGATCGCCTACGAAACCCGCGCCCGTGAAGGCCTGGTGCTGGACGAGCACGTGATTGTCGAAATCGTGCGACCCGGCACCGGCGACCCGGTGCCCGAAGGCGAAGTCGGCGAACTGGTGGTGACCACGCTCAACCCCGACTATCCGCTGATCCGTTTCGGCACCGGCGACCTGTCAGCCGTGCTGCCGGGCCAGTGCCCCACCGGTCGTACCAACGCCCGCATCAAGGGCTGGATGGGCCGTGCCGACCAGACCACCAAGGTGCGCGGCATGTTCGTGCACCCGGCCCAGGTGGCCGAGGTGGTGCGCCGATTCCCGCAGGTAGGCAAGGCGCGGCTGGTGGTCAGCGGTGCCATGGCGAATGACCAGATGACGCTGCGCGTGGAATGCGCCGAGCCGGACGAGAGCCTGCAGCAGGCCGTGGCCAGCACCGTGCGCGAACTCACCAAGCTGCGTGCCGATGTCGCATTCTGCGCGCCCGGTGCGCTGCCCAACGACGGCAAGGTGATCGAGGACGCACGCAGCTACGACTGAGCCGCAGCCGGTATCAGTCTTCCCAAGGCGGCGTTTCGGCTGCCGCGCTGTCGGCAACGGCAGCCGACGCAGCAGCCGGCACGCCGCTCGCCACATGCGGATGCAGCGGTGCCAGGGCCGGTGCTGCGGCTGCCGCCCCGAACTCCTGCTCGCCACCCAGCACCTCGAACAGCGCCGGCAGCAGCACGATCAGCTCGCCGGTGGCAATCGCGGCATCGGCATCGAAACCGTCATCGTCGGGCGACTTGTCCTCGAACACCACATCCTGGAACGCCAGTTTCTTGAGCTGCAGCGTATCGGTCAGCATGAAGGAGACGCGGTCCTGCCAGGTCATGGCCAGCCGTGTCGGCACCTTGCCGCCGACCAGAATGTGCTGGCGCACCTCGTCGGTATCCAGCAGGTGGCGTGCATAACGCACCACCGATTTCATCTCGTCCAGGGTCTTGAGTTCGCATTCGCGCTCAATGCTGAAACCGGCCGGGGCCTCTCCCGTGCCCAGCCAGTCGGTCATCGCTGCCGCCGGCGACACCGCCGTCTGGATCAGCGACAGCGCCAGCCCCTCGAACTCCTTGACCAGCAGCGTGGTGACCTCGTCGGCCTTGCCCTGGCTGCCGGCATCGACCACCAGCAGGCGCTGCTGCGGCGCGATCCAGACGCGCGTGGCAGACTGGCGCGTGAAGGCGCGCGGCAGCAGTTCGTGCAGCGCCTGTTCCTTGAGCTCCTTCTGCTCCTTCTTGCCGGGCTTGCGACCCGTGGTCTGCTCGATATGGGCGACGATCTCGTCCACGCGCTGCTTTACCGCCGAGGACGGCACCACGCGCTGTTCGGTCAGCAGCTTCAGCAGCCAGTGGCCGCCGACACTTTCCACCAGCGCGCCGCCAGCTTCGCCGCGCGGCTCGACCCAGCCCAGCGACTTCTGCTGGGTCGGGCCGCAGGGCACGAAACGGTTCTTGTCCAGGCCGGCCTCCAGCGCCGCCATGCCGGGGTTCCAGTCGGGACCGATACGAAACAGGATCAGATTCTTGAACACGGGATTCCTTGGTTGGGTGGGCTGGCAGAATGCAAGCGCCCCGGAACGGGCCGGGGCGTATCGGGTGCAGCCAGCTGCGACAGGCGACAGCGGTGGCTGTCCCTGCCGGGGGCTCTATCGTAGCGCCTGGAAGGCGGTATCAGGCCGCCATCAGTTCCTTCATGGTCTGCACCAATGTCTTGCCAGTGGCGTAACCGGTGGTGATCAGATGCAGCTCGCGGCCTTTGCGCAGCACCACCGTGGGGAAGCCGCTGACGCCCCATTCGCGCACCATGTTGAACTCGGCATAAGTGGCCTGGCGCGCCTCTTCGGAAGCAAAGCGCTCGCTGAACTCGGCAAAGTCCAGCCCGGCCTGCGCGCAGATATCGCGGTAGAAATCGACCTGTCCGGGATCGGCATTGTCGGCATAGAAATGGCGCTGGATACCGGCAAAGAAATCGTGCAGCGCCGATTCCTCATCCTCGCGTTGCAGCAGCATTTCGCGCGCGATCACCACGGCGCGGCACGGCGGCTCGGTATCGTAGTCGAAGCTGCGCTGCTGGTCGTCCAGCAGCTCGTAGCTGAAGGGCTGGCCGGTACGCGTCCAGACCTCTTCCCAGTGGTGGCGCAGGAACTGGCGCATGGCGTCGTCCCAGGCTTCGCCGCCGCCCGGACGCAGGCCGCCGACCAGGATGGTGTAGGGCAGGCCGGCTTCGGCGGCGGCCTTGTGCAGCGCCCGCAGGCCCGGCTCCATGCCCCAGCACCAGGAACACATCGGATCACCGATGTAGATCACTTCCTGGCCAAGCGCTTCGGCATCATCGCCGGCATCAGCAGCAGACGGCTGCTGGTCGGTTCCGACTGCGGCTGCGGGCGTGCAGACACCGGTGACCGGATCGCAATAGGGAATCTCGTCCAGCTTCTGGCCGGCATCGGTCGGGGTGTCCGGCGTGCACTGCCCCGTCACCGGGTCACAGTAGGGAATGTTGTCCAGTTTCTTGCTCATGCCAGCCCCTTTTGTACGGCCGGACGCGCCAGGAAGGCCTCCAGCACACGCAGTACGTTGCGAAACTCGTCGATACCGACCAGTTCGGCCGCCTGGTAGACGTCACGCATGCAGCGCACCCAGGGGAAGATGGCGATATCGGCCACGCTGTAGTCGCCCATGACCCAGTCGCGGCCTTCCAGCCGCTGGTCCAGCACACCCAGCAGGCGGCGCGTCTCGTTGACGTAGCGTTCCAGCGGGCGCTTGTCCTCGAAATCCTTGCCGCCGTAGCGGTAGAAAAAGCCGACCTGGCCAAACATCGGGCCGACACCGCCCATCTGCCACATCAGCCACTGGATGGTCTGGTAGCGCTGCACCGGATACTGCGGCAGCAGCCGGCCGGTCTTGTCGGCCAGATAGATCAGGATGGCTCCGGTTTCCCACAGCGGCATCGGCTGGCCACCCGGGCCGTCCGGATCGAGGATGGCGGGAATCTTGTTGTTGGGGTTGATGCTCAGGAATTCGGGCGTGAACTGGTCATTTGTCATGATGTCCACGCGGTGAAACTCGTAGGGCAGACCCAGTTCTTCCAGCGCAATCGACACCTTCTGGCCGTTGGGCGTGCCCAGGCTGTACAGCTGAATGCGCTCCGGATGCTGTGCCGGCCAGCGTCCGGTGACGGGAAAGGCGGACAGGTCTGTCATATCGGGTTCCTCCTGCAATGTGATGGTCCCAGTATGCAGCTTTCCGCGGCAGATTGTGGCAGGGCCGAATTGCCGATTACCCGAACAGGGGTTTTTCGCGCCCGCGAAAAACACGAACCCGCACGGCACCAGCGCCGGGCGGGTTTGTCACTGGCTTGCGCCAGCCGCGTTCAGGGCTTGATCGCGATCTTCAGCACGCCGTCACGCTGGTTGGCGAACAGGTCGTAGGCCTCGACGATGTTGTCCAGCTTGTATTCGTGCGTCACCAGCGCCTTCAGATCCACCCGGCCGGAACCCACCACGTTCAGCAGGCGGCGCATGCGCTCCTTGCCGCCGGGGCAAAGCGCGGTGTTGATCTTGTGGTCACCCAGACCGGCACCAAACGGCCCCAGCGGGATGCGCAGGTCTTCGGAATACACCCCCAGGCTGGAGACCGTGCCACCCGGACGGATGCAGCGCAGCGCCTGCTCGAAGGTGATTTGCGTGCCCAGCGCCTCGATGGCGCTGTCGGCGCCCTTGCCGCCGGTGAGTTTCAGGATTTCCTCGACCGGATCGGCGTTGCGGAAGTTGATGGTGACGTCGGCACCGAGCTTGCGGCTCACGGCCAGGCGGTCGTCGTTGCCATCGACCGTGATGATGGTGGTGGCACCACGCAGCTTGGCTCCGGCGGTGGCGCACAGGCCGATCGGGCCCTGGGCAAACACCACCACGGTGTCGCCGATCTTGATGTTGGCGTTTTCGGCACCGACAAAGCCGGTGGACATGATGTCCGGGCACATCAGCACTTCCTCGTCCGTCAGGTGGTCCGGCACCGGGGCCAGGTTGCCCTGGGCATCGGGCACCAGCACGTATTCGGCCTGGGTGCCATCGATCAGGTTGCCGAAGCGCCAGCCCGCGGTGAGCTTGTAGCCGTGACAGCCGCAGCGGCCGCTGGCGACCAGGTAGCTGCCGTCCTGCGAGGCAGCGCCGTCCTGGGCAGCATAGCTGTTGAAGTTGGGGCAGATGGCACCGGCAATCACGCGCTGGCCTTCCTGGTAACCCTGCACCGCACTGCCGAGCTTGACGATCACGCCCACCGGCTCATGGCCTACCGTCAGGCCCTTCTCGACCGGGTACTCGCCCTTGAGAATGTGCACGTCGGTGCCGCAGATGGTGGTGGTGGTGATCTTGATCAGCGCATCGTTCGGGCCCACATCGGGAATCGGCTTGTCGACCAGCTCGATACGACCGGGCTCTACAAAAACCGCTGCTTTCATCATGGCTGCCATGCTTGTCTCCTGGATCAGGGTTGGGAAAACGGATACGACCAGCTCCACCTGCCTGCACACCAGGCAGATTGCCGCCGTGTTGTCATGCGTTCATGCCCAATGTAGCAGCGTGGCAGCGGAACGTCCATGGTTTGGCTTCATGCCGCTCCCGCCAACTCCTGCAACCGCTGCCAGGTAGCGGCATCCAGCACAATGCCCTCACGATCCGACTGCGCCCGCTGGCGGTAGCGGCGCTCGCCGGGCATGCGTGACTGGCCGGCGGCGCGCATGGCCAGCACCAGATCCTCGGCGCGCCGGGCAAAGCCGGCACCGCTGTTGCCCGCCGACGGGTCCATCACGATCAGCAGCTGGCCGGTGCGTGGCGTCTGCGCGCCGGGGTGCTGCTCCCAGCTGAAATCGAAGGAAAAATCGCCGCCGGTGAGCGCCGCGGCCAGCAGCTCCACCATCATCGACAGCGCCGAGCCCTTGTGGCCGCCAAACGGCAGCAGCGCCCCGCCCTGCAGCACGGCCTGCGGATCCTGGGTCGGCTGGCCGGCAAGGTCCACGCCATGCTCGGGTGGCAGCTGGCGGCCTTCACGCGCGGCGATCTGGATATCGCCGTGCGCCATGGCACTGGTGGCCATGTCGAACACCAGCGGATCCCCTTCGGCGCGCGGTGCGGCAAAGGCGATCGGGTTGGTGCCAAACAGCGCACGGTGACCACCATGCGGCACCACACAGGCCATGCTGTTGACAAAGCTGAGCGCCACCAGCCCCTGGCGTGCAAACGGCTCCACATCCGGCCAGAGTGCGGCAAAGTGGTGCGAATCGCGGATCGCCAGCAGCGCGATGCCGTTGCGCCGCACTTTCTCCAGCAGCAGCGGGCGCGCCGCCGCCAGTGCCGGCTGGGCAAAACCGTTGCGCGCATCTACGCGCACAAAGCCGGGGGCGACATCGTGCACCTGCGGCACGGCGCGGCCATCCACCCAGCCGCTCTGCAGCGTGGAGACATAGCCCGGCATGCGGAACACGCCGTGGCTGTCGGCGCCATCACGTTGTGCGCTGGCGCAGTTGGCAGCCAGGATGGCGGCCACCTCGGGCGAGCAGCCGTGGCGCTCGAAGATGCGCGTCAGCAGCGCCGTCAGATCGGACAGGGAAAGGCGGTGGTCGGAATCGGTCATGCAGGGGCCTGGCTCATGAAAACCCCGTATCGTAACGGACGGCACCCGCGCCGCTACCCGGCATTTCCCCCGGTGCGGCTCAGGAGGCCGGGGCCAGCTGCGTCGGGAACAGGCCCGTATTGCCCACTTTGGGGCGGGCTTCGGGCAGCGGTACCGCCTGCAGCACCGGGCTGCCGCCCAGCGCCTGGTACAGCGCCACCAGATTGCTCAGGCGTTCCAGCTGGATGTCCTGCAGCGCCAGCTGGGCGCTGCGGCGGGTTTCCTGCGCATCCAGCCAGAGCTTGAGGGCGACGGCACCGGCGCGGTAGCGCACTTCCATCAGCTCTTCGGTGCGTGCCGCCTGTTGCAGCGAACGGCGCAGCTGGGTTTCCTGATCGGCCAGGTTGCGGCGGCCGGCGAGTGCGTTTTCCACATCGGCATAGGCCTGGTACAGGGTCTGGCGGAAATCGATGATGGCCTGCTCGTACTGGTTCTGCGCAATGGCCGTGTTGCGGCGCATTTCACCAAAACGCAGGAACGGCAAGGTCAGGCCGGCCCCCAGCGTGGCGATCGGGTTCTCCAGCAGGTCGGACAGATCGCGGCTGGTATTGCCGATGGAGCCGGTCAGGCTCAGCACCGGGTAGTAGCTGGCGCGCACCGCATCGGCATTCGCCAGCACCGAGCGCAGCCGCATCTCGGCGGCCAGCAGATCGGGACGACGCCCCAGCAGCTCGGACGGCAGGCCGGCCGGGATTGCGGGCAGCACCCGCGTATCGGGCAGGCGCGGCCGCTGCGCCTCGGGGGGCAGTTGGTCCGGCGCGCTGTCGAACAGCAGCGCCATGGCGTTGCGCAGCTCGACGATCTGCTGGCGGTAACGGCTGATCTGCGCCTGCTGGCTGGCCTGGGTCTGGCGCGCCTGGGCCAGCTCCAGCCCGGAAATCGCGCCCGCCTGGTACTGCACATTCACCAGCTCCAGCGTGCGATTGGCGCGCGCCAGGCTTTGCTGCTGGCTGGCCAGCCGGCTCTCGGCCACGGCCAGCTGCCAGTAGGTACTGGCCACGGTGCCGATCAGCGCCTGCGCCACTGCCTGGCGGTCCATTTCGGTGGCCGCCGCTTCCCAATCGGAAGCGCGTTGCGCCGCAGACAGGCGACCCCACAGGTCGGCCTCCCAGCTGGCGTTCAGGCTGGCATTGTGGCTGCGGCTGGTGCCGGCCCCGCTGTCCAGCACGCGGCTGGCGCTGGTGCCCACACTGGCACCGGGCGTGGGAAAACGGTTGCCCAGCGCATTGCCGGCCTGCAGCTGCGCATTGCGCACCCGGTAGGCCGCCGCGGCCAGATTGTTGTTGCGTTGCAGGGCCAGATCGATCAGCGCCGTCAGCTGCGCATCACCAAGGCTGGCCCACCAGCGGTCGCGCTGCGCCACCTGGCTGCCGCTGGTGGGCTGGCCGGCCCCCTGCTGCCACTGGCCGGGCACCTGCACGGCCGGGCTCTGGAAGGGCGTGGCGGCGCAGCCGGCCAACAGGCTGGCAGCGGCGATCAGGCCCAGGCTATGACGGCGCAACAGAGCCGCAGAAATCAGGGTTGTCATGCTTGCACCTTCATGTCATTGGCGCGATAGCGCATCGACCGGATCCAGCCGTGCCGCATTGCGTGCCGGCAGAAAGCCGAACAGCACGCCGATCAGGGTCGAGAAGAAACACGCCGCCACGATCGATCCCACCGAAAACAGCATGCTGAAATTGCCGCCAAACTGGCTGAACACCCAGCCCACGCCCAGCGCCAGCAGCACGCCCAGCACACCGCCCAGCAGGCACACCAGCACCGCCTCGATCAGGAACTGCTTGAGGATGTCGCCCTGGCGCGCGCCCACGGCCATGCGCACGCCAATCTCCTGCGTGCGTTCGGTGACCGATACCAGCATGATGTTCATCACGCCGATACCGCCCACCACCAGCGAGATCAGCGCAATCGCCGACACCAGCAGCGTCATGGTCTGCGTCGTGCTTTCCACCGTCTGGCGGATGCTGTCCGAGTTCTGCGTGAAGAAATCGACCTTGCCGTGACGCAGCGTCATCAGCTGGGTGATGCCCTCCTCGGCGGCCTTGCTGTCGGCCCCGTCCTTGACGCGCACCGTGATGCCGCGCAGGTAGTCGGTGCCCATGATGCGGCCCATCACCGTGGTGTAGGGCAGCCAGATGTTCAGCGTGTCGGCAGCCCCGAACATGCTGTCCTTGGGCTCGGTCACGCCCACCACGCGCACCGGCACGCTGCCGATCAGCAGCACCTTGCCCAGCGGGTTCTCGTCCGGCTGGAAGAAGGCATCGCGCGTGTTGGGATCGATCACCGCATCCTGGTTCTGTGTGCGCACGCTGTCATCGTCAAAGCTCACGCCCTGGGCCAGGGTGTAGCCGCGCACCTGGAAGAACTGCGGCCCGACGCCCTGCACGGTGGCGTTCTTCTCGACGTTGGTGCGTCGCAGCATGGCACTGGTCTGCACATTGGGCGTCACGCTGTCGACATAGCCGAGCCGTGCCAGCGCCTGCGCATCCGACGGCTTCAGCGTGCGGATGCGGCCCGAGCGCCGGTCACCAAAGCCGGTGCCCGGATAGACATCGATGGTGTTGGTGCCCATGCTGCTGACATCCTGCAGAATGCGCTGGCGCGAGCCCTCGCCCAGCGCCACCACCGACACCACCGAGGCAATACCGATGATGATGCCGAGCATGGTCAGCAGCGTGCGCATCTTGTGGCCGATCATGGCGCGCACCGCCATCTGCAGGGCCTCGCCGAGCCGGCCCCAGGTGGCAGCCCAGCTGTTCTTCTGCTGCGGCACGCCGCTGTTGTCCTTGCGTGCGGGCAGGCTGGCATCGCTCTTGCGCGTATCGCTGACGATGCGGCCATCGCTGATCGTGATCACGCGTTCGGCATGGTCGGCCACCTGGGCATCGTGCGTCACCAGGATGATGGTGTGGCCGGCCGCATGCAGCTCCTTGAGAATGGCCATCACCTCGACACCGCTGGCGCTGTCGAGTGCGCCGGTGGGTTCGTCGGCCAGGATCACGTCGCCACCATTCATCAGCGCACGTGCAATCGAGACGCGCTGCTGCTGGCCGCCCGAAAGCTGGCCGGGGCGGTGGTGCATGCGCTCGCCCAGGCCCAGGCGTTCCAGCAGCTGCTGGGCGCGCTGGTGGCGCTGTTCCACGTTGACGCCGGCGTAAATGGCCGGAATCTCCACGTTCTGCAGGGCATTCAGATCGCCCATCAGGTGGTAGCGCTGGAAGATGAAGCCGAAGTGCTCGCGGCGCAGCCGTGCCAGCTCGTCCGGCTCCATGCTGCCGGTTTCCTTGCCGGCCACCTGGTAGCTGCCGCGCGTGGCGCGGTCCAGACAGCCCAGGATGTTCATCAGCGTGGACTTGCCGGAGCCGGAAGCACCGACAATCGCCACCATCTCGCCGGCATGGATGTCCAGATCGATGTCCTTGAGCACGGCCACCACATCGTCGCCGGCCGGGTACTCGCGCGTCACGCCGCGCACCCGCATCAGCGGTACGCGCTCGTCCGGCGTCACAGGGGATCGGGTCTCGGGCATGGCGCTTCCGTCAGAACATGCGCGGCGTACGGAGCGCCGGCGAGTTGGCACCACCGGCAGAAGAATCACCCACCACCACCAGCTCGCCTTCCTTCAGGCCGTCCAGCACCTCGGCCTGCACGCGGTTGTTCAGACCGACGCGCACCTTGCGCTGCTCGATGGTTTCCTTGCCCTTCTCGCCGCTGGCCACGCGCACCGTGTAAACCGGCTCCTTGCTGCCCGGCTCGCGCTTGCCCAGCGCACCGGCCGGTACCAGCAGCGCGTTTTTCGCCTCGGCCAGCACAATGGAGACCTGCGCCGTCATCTGGATGCGCAGCTTGCCATCCGGGTTGGGGGCATCGAGCAGGCCGTTGTAGTACACGGCGCTGGTATTGGAACTGCTGGTGGCGCTGCCGCCATAGGTTTCCATGTCGATCGGACCCGGCTCGATGCTGCGCAGGCTGGCGCTGTAGCGCTTGTCCGGCTCGCCCAGGATGGTGAAATAGGCCGGCATGCCGGGCTGTACACGCGGCACATCGGCTTCGGAAATCTGCGCCTGGATCGTCATGGTGTCCAGCTGCGCCACCTTGACGATGGTCGGCGCGGTCTGGTTGGCGTTCACCGTCTGGCCTTCGTCGGTGACGATGGCCACCACGGTGCCGGCACTGGGCGAGGTGATGCGGGTATAGCCGACATTGGCCTGCGCCGTCTGCACGCGCACGTTGTACTGGGCGATGGTGGCATCGGCGCTGTTGAGGTCGGCACGCGCGGTGGTCAGCGCCTGGCGTGCCGCATCGTAATCGGCCTTGCTGGCGGCATCGCGATCGTACATGTACTTCTGGCGGTTGTACTCGGTCTGCGCCTTGTCCAGCACGGCCTGCTTGGCCACCTTCTGCGCCCGCGCCGATGCCACCGCGGCTTCGGCATCACGCAGGTTGTTGCGCTGGGTCACGGCATCGATATCGGCAATGCGCTGTCCCACCTGCACCTGGTCGCCCACTTTCACGTAGAGCTTCTGCACCTGGCCCGACACCTGCGCGCCGACGTTCACCAGGTTGGAGGCCTGGATCGTGCCGGCAGCCAGCACGCTGTCTTCCAGATCGCCGCGCTGCACCGCCGCGGTGATCAGGGGCGGGGTTTCCGGCTTGGCCAGAAAGGTGCTGTAAATCAGCCAGCCGGCCAGCACCAGCACGGCCACGGAGAAGGCGATCCACCAGGGATGGCTCTTGAGGGTTTTCCACATGGTCTTGATTTTCCTGTTGCGGAGCCGGCCGATGCCGGCAATCCAGGCAAATGGTTCGAGTCGCCGCCCCTGCAGGCTTGCCGCGAAGGCCGATGATGCAGTACAGCGCACTAGAACGATCCGGCCATGATGCCGGAAGTTCCCGTGGCATGCCGCCATATCGCATCAAATTCGCATGGGATGGTAACTGGCTGATACATGAAGCCTGTCTGCAGACGGTAAACTCATGGCTTTACCGATACCCGTTTTCTCGTACATCATCATGACCGCCGACACGGCCACCCCCTGCTTCGAATTCAAGAGCGCCTTCCTGTCCACGGTGGCCCTGCTGCTCAAGTCCCCCGACCTGTCCCGCCTGCAGGCAGAGCTGGATGCCCAACTGGGCGACGATCCCGACTTTTTCGACCATGACGCCCTGGTGATCGATCTGGCTGCCGTACGCGGCGAAGCCATCGATTTCGCCGCACTGGTAACGCTGCTGCGTGCCCGCCGCACGCTGCCGGTGGCGGTGCGCGGTGGCAGCCCCGAACAGATGCAGGCCGCGCTGGCCCACGGCCTGGCCGCCGCCCCCGAAGAACTGCCGGCGCGTGCCGTGGCGGCACCGGCTCCGGCTCCGGCCGCTGCGCCGCCCACCGTGGTGCAGCAGGTCGAGGTGGTGCGCGAAGTCCCGGCCCCGGCTCCCGTCACCATGGTCGTGGACAAGCCGCTGCGCTCCGGCCAGCAGGTCTATGCCCGCGGTGCCGATCTGGTCGTGCTGGCCATGGTCAGCGACGGTGCCGAAGTGATCGCCGACGGCAACGTGCATGTGTACGCGCCGCTGCGTGGCCGCGCCATTGCCGGCGCGCGCGGCAATACCGATGCCCGCATCTTCACGACCTGCCTGCAGCCGCAGCTGGTATCGATTGCCGGCATCTACCGCACCAGTGAGCAGGAGCTGCCGCCCGAAGTGGCCGGCAAGCCGGCGCAAGTGCGCCTGGACGGCGAAAAGATGCTGTTCGAACCCCTGCAATAACCTTCAAATCCTTCATATATCCATTACCAAGGAATCCCAACATGGCAAAAATCGTCGTCGTGACCTCCGGCAAGGGGGGTGTAGGCAAGACCACCACCAGCGCCAGCTTTGCCACCGGCCTGGCCACCCGTGGCCACAAGACTGCCGTGATCGACTTTGACGTCGGCCTGCGTAACCTGGACCTGATCATGGGCTGCGAACGCCGCGTGGTGTACGACCTGATCAACGTGATCCAGGGCGAAGCCAACCTGAACCAGGCCCTGATCAAGGACAAGCAGGTCGACAACCTGTACATCCTGGCCGCCAGCCAGACACGCGACAAGGACGCCCTGACGCGCGAAGGCGTGGGCAAGGTGCTGGAAGACCTGGCCGCCATGGGCTTTGAATACATCGTCTGCGATTCGCCCGCCGGTATCGAGGGTGGCGCCATGATGGCCATGCACTTTGCCGACGAGGCGCTGGTGGTCACGAACCCCGAAGTCTCCTCGGTGCGCGATTCCGACCGTATCCTGGGCATGCTGGGCAGCAAGACCAAGCGTGCCACCGAAGGCCAGGAACCGATCCGCGAGCACCTGCTGATCACGCGCTACAACCCCAACCGCGTGGCCGACGGCCAGATGCTGTCGCTGGAAGACATCCAGGACATCCTGCGCATCAAGCTGATCGGCGTGATCCCCGAATCCGAAGCCGTGCTGCAGGCCTCCAACCAGGGCGCTCCGGCGATCCTGTCCAAGGGCACCGATGTGGCCGATGCCTACGAGGACGTGATCGATCGCTTCATGGGCCAGGACAAGCCGTTGCGCTTCATCGAGGCCGAAAAGCCGGGCTTCTTCAAGCGCCTGTTCGGAGGGAAGTAAGCATGGCATCGTTCCTGTCCTTCCTGCTCGGCGAGAAGAAGAAGACCGCCTCCGTTGCCAAGGAGCGCCTGCAGATCATCCTGGCGCACGAGCGCAGCGGCCGCAATGCTGACGAGCCCGACTACCTGCCGGCGTTGCAGCGCGAACTGGTGGAGGTGATCTCCAAGTACATCAAGATCAACGCCGAGGACATCAAGGTGCAGCTGGATCGCCAGGACAACCTGGAAGTGCTGGAAGTCAAGATCGAGCTGCCCGAAGGCAATACACGCTGATCCTGCCGGCCGCCCGGAAGCCCCCTGCTCTGGCGATGAAAGCCCAACTGGGCTAGCATTCCGGCATGAAATTCCTGTTTTCCTGGTTTGAACGCCGGCTGCCGCCCTACCCGACGCGGGAACCGGTAGCCCCTCCCACCAGCCTGCTGCGCTTTGTCTGGCAGATGACGCGCGGCGCGCGCGGCTACCTGCTGGGCATGGCCATGCTGTCGGCGCTGGTCTCCATGTACGAAGTGTTCCTGTTTGCCACGCTGGGCCGCGTGGTGGACTGGCTGGCCGCCAGCAGCCGCGACACCCTGCTGCAGGACTTTGGCAGCCAGCTCGGCTGGCTCACCGGCATCATGCTCGCCTCCATCGTGGTGGTCGGGCTGCAGACCATCTTCAAGCACCAGGCGCTGGCCATCAACTTCCCGATGCGGCTGCGCTGGAACTTCCACCGGCTGATGCTGGGCCAGAGCATGGCCTTTTACGCCGAGGAATTTGCCGGCCGCATCACCACCAAGATCATGCAGACTGCGCTGGCGGTGCGCGACATGCTGTTCACCACCACCGATGTGGTAATCGGCATGGGTACCTACATGATCACCATCCTGCTGCTGGCCGGCGGCTTTGATCTGCGCCTGATGCTGCCGTTTGCCCTGTGGGCCGTGAGCTATCTGCTGGCCTGCGCGTACTTCGTGCCGCGGCTGGGCCAGGTCAGCAAGGCGCAGGCCCATGCGCGCGCCGCCATGACCGGCCGCATTACCGATGCCTACGCCAACATCGGCACCGTCAAGCTGTTTGCCCACACCCAGCGCGAGGCCGGTTTTGCGCGTGCCGCGATGGACGATTTCCGCGCCACCGGCTACCAGCAGATGCGACTGGTCAGCCGCTTCGAAATCGTCAACCAGATCATGATGGTGCTGCTGATCCTGAGCGCTGCCGGCCTGTCGCTGTGGCTGTGGACGCGCGGCGAAGTCGGTACCGGTGCCGTGGCGGCCGTCAGCGCCATGGCCTTGCGCCTGACCGGCATGAGCCACTGGGTGATGTGGGAAATGACGATGCTGTTCGAGAACGTCGGCACCATCCAGGACGGCATGCAGACACTGTCGCGCCCGCGCACCGTGGTGGATGCACCGGACGCACGCCAGCTGGAGGTATCGCAGGGCGAGGTACGCTTCGAGCGTGTCAGCTTCAGCTACCGTGCCGGCCTGGCACCGGTGATCGACGGGCTGGACCTGGTGATCCGCCCTGGCGAAAAAATCGGCCTGATCGGCCGCTCCGGCGCCGGCAAATCCACCCTGGTCAACCTGCTGCTGCGCTTCCAGGACGTGGACAGCGGCCGCATCCTGATCGACGGTCAGGATGTGCGCAGCGTGACGCAGGACAGCCTGCGCGGCGCCATCGGCATGGTGTCGCAGGACACCTCGCTGCTGCACCGCTCCATGCGCGACAACATCCTCTATGGCCGGCCCGATGCCAGCGAGGCCGAGATGATCGCCGCAGCCGAACGCGCCGAAGCCGACGAGTTCATTGCGCATCTGGACGACCGCCAGGGCCATACCGGCTACGACGCCCAGGTGGGCGAGCGTGGCGTCAAGCTCTCCGGAGGCCAGCGCCAGCGCGTGGCGATTGCCCGCGTCATGCTCAAGGACGCGCCGATCCTGGTGCTGGACGAAGCCACCAGCGCACTTGACTCCGAAGTCGAGGCCGCGATCCAGAGCAGCCTGCTGCGCCTGATGGAAGGCAAGACCGTGATCGCGATTGCGCACCGCCTGTCCACCATTGCCGCACTGGATCGCCTGATTGTGCTCGACCAGGGCCGCATCATCGAACAGGGCACGCACCAGGAACTGCTGGCCCAAGGCGGGCTGTATGCGCGGCTGTGGCAGCGCCAGAGCGGCGGTTTTCTGGCATCGCAGGATAGCTGATCAGGTAGCCAGCAGACGGATCTTGCGCCCCATGGCTATCAGATGCTGCTCCAGTGCCAGCAGACAGGGCGCAAAGGCGGCATCGAATCGGGACTCTGTCTGCAGGCGCCGCAGATAGTGCTGCGCCAGCGCTTCGGCTTGCAGCCACTGGGCTGGTGTCACGTCGGGGTGCAGGCCGGTCTGCGGCATGTCGTCCAGGTAGCTGCCACCACTGCGTGGCGCAAAAGCCATCGGCGTCATGTCATAGGCAGGAGCCAGGGCATAGGGCCGGCCATGGTCACTGATGAAGGACAGGTTGCCGGTGTGCATGTCGGTATTGCCGATCAGGGTGCCGAAGGCCCAGAGCAGGGCAGCACCCTCCGCCGCCTCCGGCCGGATCAGCCCCTGCCGCGCCAGCTGGCGCGTGATCGCCGGCCAGCCTGACTGGGCTGCACCGACGAACTCGGCATCCAGCGCTGCCAGCGAGAACAGGGCACGCCGGCCACGCACACCCACGCGGTCAAAGCGCTGTACTTCCAGAAAGCGCTGGGAGCCATGATCGACGATGCTGCTGCGCGCCGCTGCCACGCCCTGCTCTGCCAGAACCTGCAGCGCCAGATGTTCCGCCAGCAGCAGGTCACGCCAGCGCCGGCTCACGCTGTTGTCTGCGGCTTCGCTGAATTTGACGATCATGTGTTGCGGCGCAATATCCGCGTCTGCATAGACAGTGAACTTGGGCTGCTCGCCACCCGCCGATGAACCCGGCAGTTCGCCCTGTGCCGCTTCCCTGGCCATTTCCCCGTACACCTGCGGCTTGTCTGCGCTGGCCACCGGCAAGGGGTCTGCCGATTCCAGATAGGCGGTACGCATGGCATCGCCAAGCAGCAGATTGCCCGTCACATCCTGCCCATGCCGCAGCAGTGCCATCAGGGCATGGGTATCCGTCCATTGCGATAGAGTGGTCGGCAGGCCGAGCAAGGCTCCATGGCGCTGTGCATAGGCACGCCCCAGATAACCCTGTGGCCGCATGTCGTACAGCCACCAGGGCAGGCCGTCGCTGTGCAGCCTTTTGCCGGCTGTCTGGCACATGACAAAGCCTTCCGGGCGCACCGGCAACAGCAGGCCCAACTCCTGGATCTGCCCTTCCGGCGTCACGCGGTAGACCGGCATGTCCGGCAGACCGCGCACGCTGTCATGCAGGGCATAGTGAATAGCGGACCCAGCCCCCAGACGCACGATCTGCCCACCCATGGCCCGCAGCGCACGCGATAGCGTGGCCTGGCTCAGGCCCAGCTGCTGCTGCAGTTGGCGACTGGTCATCGGTCCCTGTGCCAGCTGCAGCCGGATCGTATCGGCATGGAGGGTCATGGCGCTTGAATAGATAAATGAATAGACAAGTGAATAGCTATTCTAGGGCCGATGACAGCAAAAGCAAGCGCAGGACCACCGGCCCTGTCACAGGCCAGCGGAACTCAGCCCGCCAGCAGCACCCGCCCCGCCTCCCGGCTGCGCGGCGCCAGCCCGTCCAGAAACTGGCGCGTGGCAGCCGGCCAGTTGAATTGTTCGGCATGGCGGCGCACGGCGGCGCGATCCCGCGTTTTGTCCAGCGCACGCAGGCAGGCCTGGCGCAAGTCGGTATCGAGCACGCCACCATCGGATGCCATGCCGATCACATCGATCGGGCCCGGCACCGGATAGGCCGCGACCGGCGTGCCGCAGGCCATGGACTCGACCATCACCAGACCGAAGGTATCGGTCACGCTGGGAAACACCATCACGTCGGCGCTGCGGTAGGCAGTGGACAGCGGCTCGCCCTTGAGCACGCCGAGCCAGCGCGCCTGCGGAAAGCGCGCACGCAGCCGTTCCTCTTCCGGGCCGGAGCCGACCACCCATTTCTCGCCGGGCAGGTCCAGCTCCAGGAACTTGTGCACCTGCTTTTCCACGGCAATGCGGCCGACGTAGAGAAACACCGGGTCCTTCTCGCGCGGCAGCTGTTCGCCATCGGGGTGGAAGGCATCGAGATTCACCCCGCGTGACCACAGGCGGGCCTTGCGGAAACCGCGATCCTGCAGGTCCTGCACGATGGCCGGTGTCGGGGCCATGGTGGAGCGTGCTGCATTGTGGAACTTGCGCAGCACCGCATAGCTGATGCCGACCGGCAGCCGGAAGCGCGCATGCACGTATTCCGGGAAACGGCTGTGATAGGCACTGGAGAAGGGCCAGCCGAGCCGGATCGCGGTGTGGCGTGCCATCCAGCCGAGCGGGCCTTCGGTGGCAATGTGCAGGCAATCGGGATCGAAGTCCTGGATGCGCTGCGCCACCTGCGCCGGCGTGGTCAGCGCCAGCGCGATCTCCGGGTAGGTCGGGCACGGCACGGAGCGGAATTCCAGCGGCGACAGGATCTGCACCTCATGCCCCAGCTCCTGCAGGTGGGCGGTGGTGGTTTTCAGCGTGCGCACCACGCCATTCACCTGGGGTTCCCAGGCGTCGGTCACAATCATGATTTTCATGGTATCCGGTTCCGAGTCCAGGGGCCGCCGGCTGGCCGCCCCGCACCATCATGTGACCATTGGACGGGATTTGCGCGACGGCCTCATGTCGGACGCATGACGGCCATGTGTCAACCCCAGATGCCCTGCATCAGCGCCAGCACGGCCGCTGCTGCTGCCGCTTGCACGACCAGCGCCAGTGCCACATACAGGCCGTAGGACCGGCTGCCGCTGACCAAGGCCAGCACCGACTTGGCCGCCGAACCGGCGGCCAGCACGCCGACCAGGCCCCATTGCGCCGTCGCCTGCGGCATCTGGCCCGAGCTGCCCATGCGCGCCACGCTGACAGCCGCCGCCTGCAGCTCGGTCAGCGCTGCCAGCATCGCTGCCAGAATCGCCACGGTATCGCCAAACAGGTGGCGCAGCCAGGCCGACAGTACCGATACCAGCGCAATCGCGAACGCGATCAGCAGCGCGTGGCTGAGCTTGAAGGCGCGTGCCGCGGCCGGTGCCGGCTCTTCCGGAACCGGCTGCTGCATCGAGCGGCGCAGCCCGAGCAGCGCACCAAGCAGCAGCACGGCCACCGCCATGCCCAGCGGCGCCAGCGTGGCCTGCAGCAGGCCCGGCGCCACCGCCCAGACCACGGCACCCAGCAGCAGCAGCGAGGCCAGATTGGCCAGAATGGCAGCGGCGCCGGCTTCCAGCGCCGTGGCGGCATCGGCCTTGGTGCGCTGGCCCATGCTCACCGTGGCAGCCGTGGAGGAGGCAAAGCCGGCAAAGAAGCCGGCCACCGGCAGGCCCCAGCGCGGCCCCACCATGCGCTGCGCCACATGGCCCAGCACGCCGACGGCCATCACCAGCACCACCACCTTCCACACCGTGCGCGGATGCAGCGCCCCCCAGGGATCGACCGCTGCCGCCGGCAGCAGGGGCATGATCACCAGGCCGGCTACCAGCAGCACCATGCCATCGCGCACCTCCTGCTCGCTGATCAGCTGGCGGCTGATGGTGCGGAGCTGCTGCTTGGCCTGCAACAGCACCGCCACCACCACGCCCAGCGGCACCGCCAGCTCGGGCCGTTGCATGGCCAGGCCGGCCAGCACCATGTTGACCAGTAGCGCCACCTCGCCCGTCAGGCCGACATCACCGGGATCGTTGCGCATGTAACCGGCCACGCCATAGGCACCGATGACCAGCAGCGCCACCATGTAAATGCCGCTGCCCAGAAACATGCAGATGGCCCCGGCCAGCGCCACCAGCGCATGCGTGCGAATGCCGGCCATGGTTTTGTTGTTGCGGCGCTCGCGCATCATGCCGATCAGCAGGCCGATGCCCAGGGCTGCCAGCATGCCGCGCAAGGTGTCATTCCATTCCATCCCGGTGTTCTCCTCTGCCCCTTGCAGGCTCCTCCGGCCAGCATATACCAACTAGCTCCTTTGGCGGACACCGGGCTTCGCCAGAAGCAGGGCATGCCCTTGCCGCTGCTGTGTGAATGCGGCCGGTGGCAACGGCAGCGGCCTAGAATTTCCCCATGACCGCCCCGCACCCCCCCTCCTCCCGCCCGATTCCGATCCAGACTGCAGCAGCCCGCCCGTCCGCCGAAGACAAGGCGCGCCAGAAAGCGGCGCTGCTGGCGCAGGCCGAGGCCACGCCCTGGCGCCTGCAGGCCCTGATGCGTGCGCCGCACCGGCTCGGCTTTTTCCTGGCCATGCTGCTGCTGGTTGCCGGCAGCCTGTGGTGGGCGCTGGTCCAGACCGATCGCTTCAGCGGGGCCCTTCAGCTGCAGCAAACCCTTCCTGCCACGCTGGTGCACGCCCATGTGATGGTGTATGGCTTCATGCCGTTGTACTTTGCCGGCTTCCTGTTCACCGCCGGGCCCAAGTGGCTCAACGTGACCGCCCCCACGACGCAACAGGTACGGCCGCTGCTGCTGATGCAGGCGACAGGCTGGCTGCTGTGGCTGGTGGGGGCACAGCTGCATCAGACGCTGGCCCTGCTCGGCGGCACGCTGGCGCTGCTGGGTCTGTGCTGGATGTACGCGCTGTGGTGGAAGCTGGTCAGGAGCAGCGTGCACCAGGATCGCCTGCACGCCAAAAGCGTGGGCCTGGGCGGCCTGGCCGGCTGCGTCTGTCTGGCCGCCAGCCTGCTGGCGCTGTGGCAGGGCGATGCCGCGTCTTCACGCCTGTGGACGCTGAGCGGCTTGTGGGCCTTTATCGTGGTCACCTTCGTGGCTGTGGCCCACCGCATGATTCCCTTCTTTACCAGCAATGCCGTGCCCATGGTGCAGGTCTGGCGCCCGTTCTGGGTGCTGGGGCTGATGCTCGGTGCGGCGATTTTCGAGGCTGTCGTGCCCTGGCTGGAGGCGCTCGGCCTGCGCGGCCAGGGCTGGATGCTGCTGCGTGGCGTGATCGAGCTGGGCCTGGCCGGCATGCTGCTGTGGCTGGCCGTGGTCTGGGGCCTGGTGCAAAGCCTGAAAATCCGGCTGCTGGCGATGCTGCACATCGGCTTCATCTGGCTGGGACTGGCCTTCCTGATCAGCGGCCTGACAAATATCCTCGGTGCCACGTCCGGCCTGGTGCTACCCTGGGCGGCGCTGCATGCCCTGACCATGGGCTGTCTGGGATCGCTCATCCTGGCGATGGTGACGCGCGTGTCCTGCGGCCACAGTGGCCGCGCCCTGATCGCCGACGACAAGGTCTGGGCACTGTTCTGGCTGCTGCAACTGGCCATCGTGCTGCGCCTGGCCGGTGCCTTCCCCAGCGCACAGGCCAGCCTGCTGCTGATGCTGTCGGCGCTGCTCTGGACCGGCATCGTCGCCGTCTGGGCCTGGCGCTACAGCCGCTGGTACGGCAAGCCGCGCGTGGATGGCAAGGAAGGCTGAGTCCGGGCGCCAACTCAGCGCTGGCGCAGGAAGAACAGCAGGCTCATCACCAGCCCGGTCAGGATCACGATGGCGCGCACCACGCGCATCGGCAGCCGGCGTGCCAGCCGCGCCCCGGCCCAGCCGCCCAGCGTGGCAAACACCATCATCACCAGCGCCTCGCGCCAGACAATCGCGCCGGCCCAGGCAAAAGCCGCCACCGAAATCAGCGACAGCACCAGCGAATTCAGGTTTTTCAGGGCGTTGGCGGTGTTCAGGCGGGCCTCGCCCACCAGCAGGTACATGGCCATCAGCAGGATGCCGAGCCCGCCGTTGAAGTAGCCGCCGTAGATGCATACCAGCAGCAAGGCCGGCAAGCGCCAGCGCTGCAGCTGGTCGGCCTGGCCGCCGCGCAGGCGCGCCGTGAGCCACGGGCCCATGGCGAACAGCGCCGTGGCAAACAGCAGCAGCCAGGGCACGATGCCGGCAAACACGGCAGCGGGCGTGACCAGCAGCAACAATGCCCCGAGCAGGCCACCGATGGCCGCCACCAGCATTTCGCGCCAGAGCAGGCGGCGCGACAGTTCCTGCAATTCCGGCCGGAAGCCCAGCGTGCTGCCCAGGTAGCCGGGCGCGACCACCGCGGCACTGGTCGCGTTGGCGGCAATCGGCGGTATGCCGGCCCAGACCAGGGCCGGGAACGTCAGGAAGCTGCCCCCTCCGGCAATCGCATTGAGTACCCCTGCGCCAAAGGCGGCCAGTGCCAGCACCAGCCAGACGCCTGTATCCAGTTCAGCCATGACGATCAACGCGTCTCGAAACAGGCCGGATGGGTGACGCTCTCATGCGCGTAGATCGTGTCCAGCGGGAAGCGATGGCCATTGAGGTAGTCTTCCAGCGAGCGGATCACCATCGGACTGCGATGGCGCTGCACACTGGCACGGATCTCGTCGGGCGTGAGCCACAGCGTGCGTTCGATCGGCGTATCCAGCTGGCGATCCGGGTGGAAACGGCCCAGCTTGCCGCAGAAGGTGAAGCGCAAAAAGGTCAGGTCGCGGTCGATGCCGCGCCTGGCATCATGCCCCTGGTAGCGCGACAAATAGACGCCGACCAGCGCCTCGGGCGTGAAATCGTAGGCGGTTTCTTCCAGCACTTCGCGCACACAGGCGTGCACCAGGGACTCGCCCCGGTCCAGGTGGCCAGCCGCATTGTTCAGCACCAGACCACGGGTCTGACGCTCTTCCACCAGCAGGAATCGGCCTTCATGCTCCAGCACGGCAGCCACGGTAACTCGGGGGGTCCAGCGTTCCATGATTGTTCTTTCAGCAAGGCAGGCCTGCATCAGGATCAGGCCAGGGAATGGGACATTATCGCATTGACGCTAGCGAATCGATTCAGGCCTTGAGGAACTCGGCCTTGCCGCCCAGCCAGCGCTCCAGATGGCGTTCGGCCAGCGTCGGGCACTGGCGCAGCATGACCGGGGCCCAGTGGCGCGCCCAGTCCAGCAGCAGGGCATCCTGCTCCAGATCGGCAAAACGCAGCAAGGGGCTGCCGCTCTGGCGCGCACCCAGCAGCTCTCCCGGGCCACGGATTTCCAGATCGCGCCGGGCAATCTCGAAGCCGTCGTTGGTCTCGGCCATCGCCATCAGGCGCGCCTTGGCGGTTTCGCTGACCCGGCCGGCCTCATTGGGCGCATACAGCAGCACGCAGGCGCTGGCGGCGGCACCGCGCCCGACCCGGCCGCGCAACTGGTGCAGCTGCGACAGGCCGAAGCGCTCGGCATGCTCGATCACCATCAGGCTGGCATTGGGCACGTCCACGCCGACCTCGATCACGGTGGTGCTGACCAGCACGCCGGTGTCACCGCCGGCAAAGGCGGCCATGATGGCCTTTTTCTCGGCCACCGGCAGCTTGGAATGCAGCAGCGCCACCTGCACGCCGGGCAGGGCTTCGCCAAGCTCCTCCCAGGTCTGCGTGGCGTTCTGCAGGTCCAGCGCCTCGCTTTCCTCGATCAGCGGGCAAACCCAGTAGACCTGCCGGCCCTGCGCCAGCTGCGCACCGATGCGCGCAATCACCTCGTCGCGCCGTTGCTGGCTGATCAGCCTGGTCAGCACCGGCGTGCGGCCCGGCGGCAATTCGTCGATGGTGCTCACATGCAGATCGGCGTAGTAGCTCATGGCCAGCGTGCGCGGAATCGGCGTGGCGGTCATCATCAGCAGGTGCGGATCGGCCTGGCCGTCGGCATCGGGCTGCATCTTGCTGCGCAAGGCCAGCCGCTGCGCCACGCCAAAGCGATGCTGCTCGTCGATGATGGCCAGCGCCAGCCGCTGGAACTGCACCTTGTCCTGGATCACCGCATGCGTGCCCACCACCAGCTGCGCCTCGCCGCTGGCAATGCGCTCCAGCATCTCGCGGCGCTCTTTCGTCTTCTGGCTGCCGGTGAGCCAGGCCACGCCCACGTTCAGCGGCGTCAGCCAGTCCAGCAGCTTGCGAAAATGCTGCTCGGCCAGGATTTCGGTCGGCGCCATCAGCGCGCACTGCCAGCCGGCATCGATACAAATCGCCGCCGCCAACGCAGCCACCACGGTCTTGCCCGATCCCACATCGCCCTGCAGCAGGCGGTGCATGGGCTGGCCGCGCTGCAAGTCCTGCGCGATTTCCTCGCAGACACGGCGCTGCGCCGCCGTCAGGCTGAACGGCAGCTGCGCCAGCAGCTGTTCATGCAGGCCGCCTTCGCGCAAGGGCAGGCGCGGCGCGCGCAGCTGCTCGCGTGCCAGATGCGCCTGGGCCTGCGACAACTGCTGCGCCAGCAGTTCCTCGGCCTTGAGCCGCAGCCAGGCCGGGTGGCTGCGGTCTTCCAGCGCCGCTACCGAGACATCGGGCGAGGGATGGTGCAGATAGTGCAGCGCCTGCGCCAGCGGCCAGGGCGGCTGACGCAGCTGCCGGCCCAGATCCTGCAAGGCTTCGGCCGGCACCGTCTCGGCCAGCAGCCCGGCCTGCTGCGCCCGCTCCAGCCCCGACAGCACGGCGCGCCGCAAGTAGGCCTGCGGCAGATTGCCGGATGAGGGGTAGACCGGCGTCAGTGCGTCAGGCAGTTCGCCGCCGGCCACGCGGAACGAGGGATGCAGCATGGTGCAGCCCATGAAGCCGGTGCGGATTTCGCCGCGCAGCAGCACCCGCTTGCCTTCCGACAAGGCCTGCTGCTGGTTGGGATAGAAATTGAAGAAGCGTGCCGTGCAGACATCCGTGCCATCGTCCACGGTCACGATCAGCTGGCGGCGCGGCCGGAACTGCAGCTCGCTGGACGTGACCACACCCTCAATCTGCGCCACCTCGCCCGGACGCACATCGCGCAGCTTGACGATGCGCGTCTCGTCCTCGTAGCGCAACGGCACGTGCAGCGCAAAATCCATGGGGCGCACCAGGCCCAGCTTGCGCAGGGCTTTCTGCATGGGCGACAGGGGCTTGGCCGCCGGGGCGGCTGGCTGGGGTTGGGGCATGGGGGGATTCTGCCTGTTTTTGGCAACATTGCGCCCGTACGGGCACGGCAGGAATACCGACTACCGCTGTAGCACATGCCTTGGCACCTTGAGAGGTATACCACTCTTGGTTTAATATGACAGATTCGCCGCAGCATGCGGCCTGCCCCTTTCAGCCAGGAGATCCCGCGCCATGAGCCTCATTCTGACCCAGCCCGTAACCGGCCCTTCAGCCTGGCAAGCCGCCGACGTTGCCCAACGCCAGGACGAATGGCTGCGCCCGCTCTCGTCCGAGGCGATTGCCGCGCTGGATGCCGCCCTGGCCGGACTGGAGGCACGCGGCCTGCGTTTCCCCCACTTCACCAAGGAAGATTTCCCGCTGGACGCCCTGGCCCCCGAGCTGGCACGCTGGTCCGAAGACCTGGAAAACGGTCTCGGCTTTCTGGTGGCGCGCGGCATTCCGGTAGAACGCTACACCGAAGAGCAGATCGATGCCGTCTGCTACGGCATCGGCCTGCATCTGGGCCGCCCGGTGCGCCAGAACCCCAAGGGCGACCTGCTCGGCAAGGTCCAGGCCGTGGGTGATGCCAGCGACAAGAACACCCGCGTCTACGAAACCAACCTCTACCTTCCCTACCACACCGATCCGTCCGACGTGGTGGGCCTGCTGTGCGTGCGCAAGGCCAGGGAAGGCGGCCTGTCCAGCCTGGTCAGCGTGGCTTCCATCTACAACGAGATCCTGGAAAAGCACCCCGAATACCTCGGCCTGTACTACAAGCGCTGGTACATGGCCCACCTGTGCCAGCCCACGCCGGCACTGACCGCGCTGTTCAGCTACCACCAGGGCAAGCTGAGCTGCCGCTACCTGCGCCAGTACGTCGAGCTGGGCCACGAGATCATGGAGCTGCCGCTGTCGCAGGTAGAGATTCGCGCACTGGACATCCTCGATGACGTGATTGCCAACCCCAACCACCGCATCGACATGATGCTGGAACCGGGCGACCTGCAACTGGCCAACAACAACGTGGTGCTGCACTCGCGCACCAGCTTTGTCGATCACGATAACGTGGTCAAGGATGGCCGCAAGCTGCTGCGCCTGTGGCTGCAAATGCCCAACGCACGCGAGCATGGCGACGACTTCCCCGGCCGCAATGGCTTCCCGGAAACGCCGGAGATGCTGGCTGCGCTGGCCTGATCGACAGGATGGGCGGCGACAACGCCGCCATCATGTTGATTTTTGACTATAAATTTAACATGATGGAAAGCTCATGTTAACTTCATGCACATCAGCCTTCTAACGCGAAAGCGCCTCAAAGAAGGCATCATTGATGAAGTAGTTTTCTCTCCATACCGTTTCTTCGCGTAGCAAGCCGGCGCTGACCAATGCGCGCAGGTACTTGGTGCAGGTCTGGCGTGTGCCCAGCCCAGCCTGTTCCAGGAACCGGACCTTACAGTAGGGATGACGGAACACCACATCCAGAATACCGCGCACCGCCACCTTGGGCAATACACCCTGCGCCTGTTCGTGGGCCAGCTCCATCAGGGCCAACACCGCCTGGATACGCTCGCGGGTGACTTGCGCCATGCTTTCCACACCACGCAGCAGGTACAGCACCCAGGCTTCCCACTCCCCGCGCTCCGTCACACCTGACAAGCCCCGGTAATACGCGCCCTTGTTCTCGATGATGTAGCGCGATAGGTAGAGGATGGGCACATCCAGCAAGCCCTCGCTCTGCATTTGCAGGATATTGAGGATACGCCCTACCCGTCCATTGCCGTCAGGGAAAGGGTGAATCGCCTCAAACTGGTAGTGCGCCACTGCCATACGCACAAGCGGGTCCAGCTCCGACGGGCTGTTGATGAACTGCTCAAGATTCGCCAATTTGTCACGAATGACGGTTTCACCTTCCGGCGGGCTGTAAATGATTTCCTTGGTAGCAGGGTTGGCCAGTCGCGTACCCGGCAAACGACGCACGCCGTCATCTGCCTGCTTCACAACCTGGTACAGCGCTTCGAACAAGCGCGTAGTCAACGGCAGGCCCTGTTCCACCCACTCATGCCCCTGCCAAAGCGCCTCCTGGTAGCGCAGTACCTCCTTGGTTTCCGGACTGGCACCCTCCCCGTCATTGGCAAAGCCACGAAACAGATCATCGTGCGTAGTGACGATGTTCTCAATTTCGGAGGACAGCTTGGCTTCCTGCAGGCCAATTGCCTGAATCAATACGCCCTGATTGGGCAGCAGTTTTGCAGCCCCATTCAACTCGGCCAATGCGGTGCGGGCCGCGATCACCTGTTTCAACACAGCCTTGCTTTCCAGCTCCACTGGAGGCGGCAACAAGGGCAAGGCATTGTGGGGCTGGGTCCGATCAAAGGGTTTCATACCGATCTCATGTATACAAAACACGCATATTTGAACATGACGATCTGGACATGTATAGAAGAAACCTGCCTTCTATACATGTCCGATGCCTGCCCCCTCAGACTTGCCCGATCCATCCACATCTGTCAGGCACAAGCCCTGCACGCGGAGCAGAGTGCCACTGGCCGAAGATCAGCCGGGCTAGCAAACTGCCGCATCCCTATTGCCCGCAATTTGTTTGCCGTGGACCAGAGGGCTTTCCCAGGCAGTGCCCCGCATGGGACAATCCTGCCTGCTTTCAACGCCTAGCCCCATGCCCACCCCTGCCCGCCCCCACACCCTCAGCGATTTCGATTTCCACCTGCCGCCCGAGCTGATTGCCCAGCATCCGGCTGCCGAGCGCACCGGCTCGCGCCTGCTCGATGGCCGTGCTGCCACGCCGGTGGACCGCCCGTTTACCGACCTCCCTGGCCTGCTGCAACCCGGCGACCTGCTGGTGTTCAACGACACCCAGGTGGTCAAGGCGCGCCTGTTCGGCCACAAGGCCACTGGCGGCCAGCTGGAGCTGCTGGTGGAACGCGTGCTGCACGAACCGGATCTGCCGCACACCGTGGCCGCGCACATGAAGGTGAGCAAAAAGCCGCAACCCGGTGCCGTGCTGGAGATGGACGGCGGTTTTAGCGCCACCCTGCTGGGCCGCTGGCCACATGAGGACGGCCCGATCTACCGTTTCCAGTTCAGTGACGACCCGTACACGCTGATGGCGCAGCACGGCCATGTGCCGCTGCCGCCCTACATCACCCACGGTGACGATGCCGAGGACGAGCGCCGCTACCAGACCGTGTTTGCACGCCACCCCGGTGCCGTGGCCGCACCGACGGCTGCCCTGCACTTTGACCAGCCGCTGCTGGACCAATTGCAGGCCATGGGCGTGGAACGTGCCCATGTCACGCTGCACGTGGGTGCCGGCACCTTCCAGCCGGTCAAGACCGAGAACATCGCCGAGCACGTGATGCACCACGAGCGCTACCATGTCCCGCCCGAGACCCAGGCCGCGATCGAAGCCTGCCGCACCCGTGGCTGCCGCATCGTGGCCGTGGGTACCACCAGCGTGCGCGCGCTGGAAAGCTGGGCCGGCAGCGGCCAGCCCCGTGGCGATACCGACATCTTCATCACGCCTGGCTACCGCTTCCGCGTGGTGGACCTGATGCTGACCAACTTTCACCTGCCCAAGAGCACGCTGATGATGCTGGTCAGCGCCTTTGCCGGCTACGAGCACATCATGGCGCTGTACCAGCACGCGATTGCGCAGCGCTACCGCTTCTTCAGTTATGGCGACTCCATGTTGCTGCAACGCAACATGGCTGACGACACCTGAGCATTAGTCGCCAAGTCCTTGCATTAGTTCACACTTTTGCGGATGACAACAAGCTGACACCGGCCTCGGCTGATGCACAATCAGCTGCATAACTGAAGGATAGTCACATGTTGTCTCTGTTTGGCCGTCTGGCCGCCGCCATGGTTTTCCTGCTGGGTTTCAGCGTTGTCACCGCGTGGGCGTGGGACAGCTCGGATCGTGCCGATGGCCGCACCGACATATCCCAGCCCAGGCTGGTCCAGACCAGCCAAGGCGCGTCGCAACAGTAAGCCTGCCGCTGCGCGCGATGCGCAGCACATGACGCCAACGCAGCCAGGCCCTACAATCGGTCGCCATGCTGCAATTCGATCTTCTCTCCACCCACGGCCAGGCGCGCCGTGGCCGGCTCACGCTCAACCACGGCGTGGTCGAAACCCCCATCTTCATGCCCGTGGGCACCTACGGCACCGTCAAGGGCGTGATGCCGCGCAGCCTGCATGAGATGGGCGCGCAAATCATCCTGGGCAACACCTTCCATCTCTGGATGCGTCCGGGGCTGGACATCATGCAGCAGTTTGGCGGACTGCACCAGTTCGAAAACTGGCACAAGCCGATCCTGACCGACAGCGGCGGTTTCCAGGTCTGGAGCCTGGGCGACATGCGCAAGATCAGCGAGGAAGGCGTGCGCTTTTCCAGCCCGGTCAATGGCGACAAGCTGTTTCTCACGCCCGAGATCAGCATGCAGATCCAGACCGTGCTCAACTCGGACATCGTGATGCAGTTCGACGAGTGCACACCGTACGAAACCGGCGGCCAGCTGACCACCGAAAAGGAAGCCCGTGCCTCGATGGAACTCAGCCTGCGCTGGGCGCAGCGCTGCAAGGACGAATTCCAGCGGCTGGACAACCCCAACGCCCTGTTCGGCATCGTGCAGGGCGGCATGTTCGAGCACCTGCGCCAGGAATCGCTGGAACAGCTGGTCGAGATGGACTTCCCCGGTTACGCTGTGGGCGGTGTCAGCGTGGGCGAGCCCAAGGAAGACATGCAGCGCCTGACCGCCTACACCCCGCACCGCCTGCCGGCACACAAGCCGCGCTACCTGATGGGCGTGGGCACGCCGGAAGACCTGGTGTTTGGCGTGCAGCACGGCGTCGACATGTTCGACTGCGTGATGCCGACGCGCAATGCCCGCAACGGCCATGTGTTCACGCGCTTTGGCGACCTGAAAATCCGCAATGCGCGCCACAAGACCGACGCGCGCCCGCTGGATGAAACCTGTACCTGCTATGCCTGCGCCGGCCCGAGCGGCATCCCTTATGCCGCCGGTGGCCGTGACGGCTTCAGCCGCGCCTATCTGCACCACCTGGAAAAGTGCGGCGAGATGCTCGGCCCCATGCTCACCACCATCCACAACCTGCACTACTACCTGAACCTGATGCAGGAAGTGCGCGATGCCATGGATGCCGGCCATTTTGACGCCTTCGTGGCCCGGTTCCATACCGACCGCGCCCGCGGGGTGTAAGACCGGCCGGCTTCGGCAACTCCTGCGAAAAAGGCCTTCCACCCTGACGGGGGAAGGCCTTTTGTCCGGGCAGGATCCGCTACTTACTTGGCGAAGGGATCAGGACGCGGCGTGCTGTCGCCGGAAACCGGCAGCTGCGGCAGCTCGAACTTCGGCTGGTCGCCGGTCAGCGTCTTCAGGAAGGCCACGATCTGGGCATTTTCCTCTGCGGTGAAGGTGCGGCCCAGCTGCAGCTTGCCCATGGTGTCCACGGCTTCGGTCAGCGTCATGGCGGCGCCATCGTGGAAGTAGGGGTAGGTCAGCTCGACGTTGCGCAGCGTCGGCACCTTGAACAGGAAACGGTCCTGATCGGACTTGGTCACGTCCATGCGGCCCTGTGCCGTGTGGGCCGTCTTGTAGGCCTCGACCACACCCATTTTCTGGAAGGAAGCGCCACCCACGTTGGGGCCGTTGTGGCAGGCCACGCAACCGGCCGACTTGAACAGCTCGTAGCCCTTCAGCTCATCGGCAGTGATGGCGGAATCGTCACCCTTGAGCCACTTGTCGAAGCGGGAGTTGGGCGTGACCAGCGTTTCCTCGAAGGCCGCCAGGGCCGTGGTCACCTGGTCGATATCGATGCTGTCCTTCTTGAACACCGCCGTGAACTCCTGCTTGTAGCCCGGGATGGTTTCCAGCATGGCCACCGCCAGATCGTGCGTGAAGGCCATTTCCACCGGGTTGGCGATCGGGCCGCCGGCCTGTTCCTTCAGGTCCTTGGCACGGCCATCCCAGAACTGGGCGATGTTCAGGCTGGAGTTGAGCACGGTGGGCGAGTTGATGCCGCCCTTCTGCCAGCGGTCACCAATCGATGCCGCCAGGTTGTCACTGCCGCCCATGCTCAGGTTGTGGCAGGAGTTGCAGGACATGCCGCCGGAGCGGGACAGGCGGGGATCAAAAAACAGCTTCTTGCCCAGTTCCACCATGGCCGGGTCCTTGATCTCTGCTGCCGGAATCGGCTTGATCAGCTCGTTGCGGACCGTTGCGGCCTGGCTGGCTGCCGGTGCTGCCACCGATGCCGGAGCGCTGGCAGCAGCCGATGCGGCCGGAGCAGCAGGCGCGGCGGCCGGCTTCTGGTCATTGCCGCAGGCTGCCAGGCCCAGGGTCAGGGCGGTGATGACGGGGTCGTCTCAGAAAACGGAAAATAAAGCACGCTAAGCCGGTTGCAGCGGCCGTAGCGGCCTGAACTTGCCCGCGCCGATCTTGGCGCTGCTGCGCCAGAGGTAATCGCCGGTCAGGTTGATGTGCTCCCAGCCGAGCGGCGACAGGTACTGCAACAGGCCGTCATCGACGGCTTGACCGTGGCCACGCAAGGCGTTCGCGGCCCGCTCCAGATAGACCGTGTTCCATAGCACGATGGCCGCCGTCACCAGGTTGAGGCCGCTGGCCC
>NZ_KB894774.1 GCF_000374625.1 Allobrachymonas chironomi DSM 19884
GACAGTCCATGCGCCGTCTTGCCATCAGCAGCAAGCGCACGGAATTCCACGTTCAGCGGCAGACCGATCAGGCGTTTTCCACTCGGGATGATCTTCACCAGCTTGGACAGCTTCGGTGACTGCATCACCATCTTGCTTGCCAGGCTGAACACCAGGGCGGCTTGATCGCGTGACATGGCTCCACTGACGATCTGGCTGTTTTGCTTCGCCTCCGGCCCAATCAGATGGGCCAGCAGCAGACCAGCAATAAGGCCACTCTTGCCGTTTTTGCGGGCAATCGATAGATAAGCCCGGCGAGTACCTTGCTCGTTGTCATAGACAGCACGGATAAACCCCTTCTGAAAATCGGCCAGCAGCAGCGGCTTGCCCACATGCGCACCCTCCGGGGTCACACAATGGCGCTCGATGAAGGCAATCACACGCTCAGCGCGGGTCATTGCAAACCCATCGGGATCAGATCATCATCCTGCTCGGCACGCGCTTCACGCTCGGCAGTGGCAGCGTTCACCATGTCGGCAGCACGTCCTACTGTTGCCGTCGGATGCACGGCCACCGAACGGGCCAGCGCCATCGCCAGACGCGTCAGCTTCGCGTGCTCATCAGAACCGACCTCCATCCCTTGAATGGCAAAATTGACACGCGCCAGATTCGCGGCCAGCACCAGGTCAGAATCTGTCCAGGTATCACGCGGGCGGCTCGTCACAACGGCCTTCCAGAACGGTTTGCAGGCTTCGGGCAGGGCTACATACTCGGGCGGCTCGATAGGAGCACTGGCAGCATTCTGGTGCGCTTGCAGGGCTATTTCGCAGGTCGAACTGGTACGCTTAGGTGTTAACTTCATGATTGCCTATTTTTTAAGCAGATTCCATTGATTCAAGGGGTACCGTGCGGTTCGTGCGCCTCGGTTGCTGGCGATTTCTTGAGAATCGCTATCATCTGCACCCATGGGCCACCCAGCGGAATACCACTTTCATCGTATCCAGTCGGCAGCTTGCCGGTCGCAGTCTTGATGCTGTGACACTCGTGCGCAAGGCCCATCAGGTTGTCCATGCTGTTGTTGGTCGGATCACCGTCCACATGGTCAACGTCCGTGCTCGGAGCACCACAGCCACAGCAGCACAGCGGATCACGCGCCAGGACAGCTTCGCGCAAATGCCTCCACGCCTTGCCGTTCAGCGCCAGCGTGCGGCCTGTCTCCAGTTGGCGCGCCTTCAGCGTCTTGGGTGCAAACAGCCTCATTTCGGCGGCTCCATCGGCTTGAACAGGTCGGACTTGATCGCGGGCAGGTTCTCCAGCTTGCGAACCTCGGCAATCGTCATCCATCCGGAATTGATGGCCTTCTCATAGAAGTTGGCACGGTTGGCGGCATCACCGCGCAACAAGCCTTCTGCACCGAATTCCGCGAAATAGATGCGCCGGCCTGCACTGCTCAACAGTTGGCGGCTGATAGCCCCCTCCCATGCGCTCATGTGGCGTTGCAAGCTGTGCACGACAAACCAGCGGTTCATCTCCACGCTGTTGCTGAAGTTCGCATGGCTCAAATCACCGATCAGGACGGGCGGCACCTTGAACACGCGGGCCACCTCCTGCACGCTGAATTGACGCGCTGCAATCCACTCGGCATCTTCCAGCGTCATGCACATGTGCCGGAAATCCGTACCGGCCTCCAGAACAGGAACACGGCCAGCATTCGCTGCACCGGCATATTGCGCCTGCCAGGATGCTTTCAGTGCTTCGCGCTGCTCGGGCTTCAGGACACCGGGGACATTCAGCGTACCGGACAAGCGGGTACCGTTGTCGAAACTGGATTGACCGTGCTCCTGTTCGGACAGCGCCAGCGCGAACACGCCACGCGCTGCGGCAATCGGGGACAAGCCCACCAGCGGGTCACCGCCAGCACGATGGCGCAGATGAAACACCTCATCAGGCAATAGCTTCTCGCTTCTGCCGTCAAGATTGATGTACTCGTACCCGGCAATCACATCACCATGGCGCTTGATGTTCACGCGATCCGGGGCCAGCGGGAACAGACTTCTGACCTGACCGTCATGCCCTCGGGTGATGCGTGCATAGCCGTTGCCGTGCAGCAGCATGGATGCCGTCAGCCACTCGACGAATTCCTGCGCACTCTGGTACTCATTCGGCGCGTGATGCAGCACCGCGTACAAGGGATGCGAGTCGGCACGCTCGCGCTCGTCACCGTCGCGCTTGTACAGATGCAGCGGCAGGGAACCCACCGCCTCCGAGATCACGGACACAGCCGCATAGCACGCGGCAAGGGACTGCGCAGCATCTACTGTCACGGTACCTGTTCGCTTGGCAAGGAAGTCAGACCAGTACGGGTCAAAGTTCCGTTGCTCGATGCCCAGCAGGGACTTGATGCGGTTCATCATTTACACGTCTCCAGCCACATGCGGGCAGGTGTACGGGCCTGCTTCATGCGCAGGGCCACCGATGTTTGCGGATAGGCGGGCCAGGACTGCACCACGCACACTTCGTGCAATTCCACCTCGCGCAGCTCGCGGGTGTCGCCTGTCCATACCTCATCTGCCGGAACGAAACCGAAGGACATGCCACCCAGATCGCCACGCGCTGCCAGGGCAGCAAGATCACGTCCGGCAGTCGTGTCCGGCAGCGTCAGCGTGAAGGCCAGACCGTGAGAATCCTCCGACAGCGCCAGCGTGCCGGACGATGTGCGACCCAGCACGGTCTTTGGATCATGGTCAGCCAGCGCCAGAACATCGCGGCCACTCTCCAGCGAACGGATGAAGGCACCGGGTGCAATGCGCTCGATGAAGTCACCCACACGGGTATCAGCGTTGAACACGGCGGCATAGCCGGTCAACGTGCGGCCACTGGCTTGCAGGCCAGTCGCCATTCGGTGTTCGATGTTCGGCGCGGCCATGGCTTACACCACCAGGTCAGAAGCCAGCACGAAGGCTTCAGGGCGGCGCACCACCGCATCAGCCGTCATCAGGGCGCGAACCTGCACAGCACCACGGCTGTACGGGCCTTCTGCATACGGGTTCGCCAGAATCTGCACGCAGTCCCACACGCCAATCAGCAGTTGGCGGAAGTCACCCAGCAGGACTTGCCCGGTCGCACCGCTCAGCTTCATCTGGTTCGTGATCGCCACCGGCAGGTCAGCCATGCGGCCACCCTCCATCAGGTAGCTGGAACCGGCAGAAGCCGCTTTCAGCGTCGTGCGCAGCTTCGTGGCGCTCTGCGGCTCGGTAATCCAGGCATTCGGCGTGATGTTCTTCAGCCCCAGCCCGGCCAGCATCCCTTGCACAGCAGACCAGGACAGGGTCGCCAGCGTGCCGGTCTGGATGCCGGTCGTCTCCAGGATGCCCAGCGGCTCCTTGAGGCCGCCACCCGCCAGCAGTGACAGGTCAAACGAACAGGCCATGACTTCGCCCAGGTCGTTGCGCACCAGGACTTCGATACTCGGGCTTGACTGTTGCAGCAGTTGGCGGCTCAGCTCGGTGAGCGCACCGATGTGGCGCGGCTTCAGACCGATGGTGTCGAACGTCATGCCGGTATCGCTCAGGGCATCACCTTCAGCGATCCAAGCGGCAGACATGCCAGTCTTGTGGCGCGGGATCACCACATCACCGCGCAAGCCGGTCAGCACCGTGGCACCAAGACCCTGCACCAGACGGCTGTTGCGCAGCGGCCCCACAAACAAATCCTGTCGGAAGTCCTCGGGCACGATGCCTTCAGCGGTCGTAGTGGTCTGCGCGGCGCGGCTCTCGAATGCGGACAGCGGCAGGTGAACACCACGTTTGCCTGTGCGGCGCTCGACCTCTGCCGAATACTCAGCCGTGGCACCAGTCAGGGCACGGGATTCCACTTGGGCACGGATCGCCTCGAGGATGGACACGCCACCGGCCAGCTTCTGTTCGTGCTTGTCAGCACCCAGGGCGCGGCGCTCGGCATCTTGCAGATACAGGGCGCGTTCCTCTTGAGCCTCCAGCTTCTGCACTCCGCCCTTCAGGGCGTCAAAACGGGCAGTATCGTCACCGGTCATCTCGGCCTTGTCGGCCAGGGTACGCATTTCTGCCACCAGGGCAGCGCGGCTTTCGCGCAAATCGTTCAGTTTCATGGTTTTCTTTGCAAAGAAGTTGAAGGTGCTTAAATTTTAATCAATCTCTACCATAAACGCAACTCAGTTGCAATAGTGCGTCAGACGTGAAAAAGCCCACCAAGTGGGCAGGTGGGGGCATCCGTTCCATCCGTTCCCAATCGTTCCCGTCGGTTCCCACTGGCTTGGGAATGGAAGGATAGGAATGGGGGAAATTAATCCCCATTCCATCCGTTCCCTCCGTTCCTTACTATAGGGGAACGGATGAAATGGGAACGGATGAAACCGGCATCAGCAAGCGCCTTCGGAAACCCCCATTTCGACGGCATCACCGGCATCCCCGGGAACGGATGAAACCGACTTTTTCCAAGTCACAGGGATCACCATCTTGGCATCTGGCAAAACCCCTGCACTAGTGAACAGGTCGTGTTCCTCGGCAGTCAGGCAGATCAGATACGAATCGCGCCGGGGGTGCTGCTGCTGACCTCTTGGCACCTGAACTTGATGCAACCAGCCATCGGCTATAAGCGCTTGGATGGTGTCGGATACTGTTTGCGCTTTGCCAGACACCTTGCCGCGCAGGCCGCTGATGTTCAGCGGGTTGCCGATGTTCCAGGCGGTAGCCACTGCATCCATGATGGATTGCCGCATGTTGGCCACTGCGGCTTTTGCTGCGGCGTCCTTGGCCTTCTCGGCAGCGGCAGCACGATCACCGTTGGTTACTGGCTCCGGCCAGCCCCACCGCATATATACCCGTTCAGGGTCACCAAACACGTCCCGGCTCTCAACTTCAGCAGTTCCAGAGTCGAATTGCAATTCATTCCAGCGGGCTTCAAAACGGGTCTTGCCTCGCACCAGATACCGGGTGCCTTCATCCTCCACCATAAACAGGCTCTGGTTTGCATCTGCTGCAAATGCGCCAGCACCGCGCACGGAAAGCCCTTTCACATTGGTACGTGTCAGTTCGGTTTTGGCCAGATGTCCGATCAGCCACACCGGCAGGCCGTCGAACCCTTGTTTCAATACCGACATGGCACCGCTGGCCTCGGCGTTGTCATTCTCGCTCTCTAGCTCCAGCGTTGCCGCCATCGTATCGATCACCACCAGCGGCAGTACCATCACGCCCCCCACCTCGCGGGTAAACCTTGCGCGGTACACCACGCCGGCAGCGGCCACCATGGCGGGCGGCAAGCGCTTGGCATCCACTACGTGCAGACGCTCCTTGACTGCCTCCACCGTGATGCCCTTGCCGCCATACCGAACCACGCCAGCAATGATTCGCTCTAGCTGATTGGTGTCCTCGGTGATATACACCACATGCCGCCATTGTTTTGGAGCCAGCGGGTTGCCAGCTTCGTGCAGGCCAGCGGCGATCATCGCCAGCGGGGCAAGCCCGGTTGTTTTGCCCACGCCAGGCGCACCGGCAATGACGGCCACGCCAGCGGCGACAAAACCAGGGATCACCCACACAGGCGGCTTCGGCTCAAGATCAAAGTCCAGAAATTTGGCAAGCGGATGATGCTCGGGACTGTAGGCAAGTGCATCCTTCGCGCCGTTGCTCGTTTCTGCGGCACTTCTGGCAATGGATGCGACTTCAGTAGCGGGCAGTGGGGGTTGGCATTTTTCCGAGTTGTGCACCTGCAATGCGGCCTCGATGGCGGCAGCACTTATGCCGGCGCGGGCCAGGTCGCCACCTTTGCGGTACAGCGCATCATTGCGGCCACCCTCGGCAATGGTGTAAGTGTTTGCTGTCTGCTTGCTCTCCACCTTCGGCGCATTCGTGAGCATCTCGCGCCATACCGTCAGAAGCCCATCGGGCAGGGTCGGCAAGTTGTTGAAGTCACCATTGCCACCCCATTGATACGGTTTGCCGGTGTCCGGGTGAATGGTCGGCGGCAGCACGTCTTGGACAGCATCTGACCCCCCCTTGCCGGGCGCGCAGCGGAATTCCAGCATCATGGAACCATCAGGGCACTGCACCTTTTTTGTGGGTAGCGGTTGGCATCCATCGGGCAGCTTGTACAGCAGCTTGCCGCGGTTCGGGCGGCCAGAAACAATCTGCACGCCATCATCTGCATTCAGAAGCGCACTCAGGTCGATGCCCTTGATCTGGAGCCATTCAGCAGCTTGATGCAAGTCGTCCAGATCGATGGCACACGTCCGGGATGCCGTGTGTATCAGGCCCAGGCCATGTGCTTGTTTCGCGTCCTCCAGTCGGGCGGGCGTACCCCATTCCTTGTAAGTCGGGAACTTCCTGCCAGCGGAAATCAGGCACAAGCCAAAACCGGCGCAATCGTATTGCTCGGCGTAGTCGGCCACGGTTGCAGTGGTAGAATCGGCGTTGGAACTTTCTTTGACCGCCTCGGTGTCACAACCCAGGCGGTTTTCTTTTGGTTGGATCATGGTCAGCCCTCCAATTGCGCGGCGGCTTCGGCGTTGATCCAATTGTCAACATCTGACTTGCGCCAGCGTGACGTTTTTCCAAATTTCAGGGGGCGGGGGAATCTGCCTTGTCGGATAAGGCTATAGACGCGCGTACGGTTCAGCTCGGTGTACGCGGAAAGGGAATCAAAAGAAAGAAGTGCAGGGGGGTAGAAGTGAGATTGTCGCCGGTCTGACTCTCCATCATCTTCGCCGTCATCGTCGTCGTCGGACGCGCTCGGAGCATCATTGCCAGTGGTCTGGCTCTCTCCGGTTTCCTCGGCGCAGGGCGCGGCCTCGGACGGAAACCCGTTGGAAATTGCCAGATTGGGTTGATCACGAAAGACGGAACGGCCGAAACGGCGGTATACAGAATCCGCAACCTGCGGAAGTATTGACTCAAAAGATGGATCATTCAAAACGCGTTCAAGATGTTCAAGATGGGTCATTTTTCAATCTTTGCGTGTGCGGTTTCAATATCCGTTGCGTCTGCACACGGTAAAACACAACGGGATTAAATATACCTTGTTTTCTCGCTGGCGTCAGCCCGTCAACATCGCCAGCGCATTGGCAGCGTGATCGGCACGAAGATGCCCATAATGCTTTTCGATCATCGCCACGGAAGTGCCGGCCAGCTTCGCCACCGTCAGCAAGTCCAGGCCACCCACCACCAAATCAGTGATGACGCTGTGACGCAATGTATAGGCGGATGTGCCGGCGGGCATACCGGCCTTCTCGGCAGCTTCGCGGATCGGGCTGTACCAGCTATCTTTGTTCCATGCCACGCCATCGGCGCGGGTGAACAGCGGCACGGATGCCAGCTTGTTGGTGCTGGCAGCGTCGAATATGGCGGCGGTAGTTCCAGGCAGCTTGATATTGCGGTCTGCTCCGGACTTGTCGTGTCCGATGGTCAGCACCCTTAACGCCTTGTTGTAGTGCTTCACCGTGAGTTGCGCCAGCGCACCAGGGCGCAGGGGCAGGGCAGACATGCCGCGCAGGAACAGGGCAATGTCAGGGGCGGCAGCGGCAATCATGGCTTCACGCTGTGCCCGGTCAAGATAGATGTCCCGGCGCGTACCTGCCCCCTTGACCGGCACCAGCTTGGAGCGCCACGCAAAATCGCTTGTCACCCAGGCGTCAGCGTAAGCCAGATTGAGCGTCGCGCGGAAAACCGTCATGTCCCGGTTTAGCGTAGCCGCCGAACGTGGCTGACCTTTGCGGGGGCTATATCCCGTGATCGGGGTTTTTGCAACCTTCTTGCGCCAATCTTCGATGATGGCCGGCGTCAGCTTGGACAGTTCCAGGTCGGCAAGCTTCTTGTGGCGCAACACCAGATTCGCCAAACGGTTCTTGGCATCCTTCGCGGGCTTTTCGCCTTTCGTGCTCTCCAGGTGCTCAACATAGTGTTCACAGGCATCACGAACGGTCTTGGCAGCGACTATGCCGCCCTTGTCGGCGTGTTGCTGGCGCTCCATCGCCATCTTCATGGCCTCGTCAAACCGCTGATGATCCGGATACTCGTCCAGCGGCCCCAAACCTTGCTTGCTGTACTTGCCGGTTTCCCTGTCCGTCATGCGTACCCACCATGTCCCGGCGGTCTGTAGGGACATTTTGCGGAAGCCAATGTATAGTCCGGTGCTGGCGCGTTGCCAGTATGGTTCACGCTGCGGCTTGAGTTTGTTCCGTGCCGTGACTGTGCTGATGATCGTAGCCATGTGGGTAAAAAGTGGGTAAAACAATACCGCACAATCTACCACATGGCGGAACAGGTAAGCACCTAAGTTGTTGATTTTATTGTGCCGTTGTGTTTCACATTGTGCACAGACTAGCCTTCACACGGCAGGGGTCAGTGGTTCGAACCCACTATCACCCACCAAAAACAAAAACAATAACAAAAACAGGCGCTTACTGGAAACGGTAAGCGCCATTTTTGTTTTGCATGTGCGCTTTTCGGAGACACCCGACATGGATCAGAAGCAGATCGAACCACCCGAATCCGGTAATCAGACTCCAGACAGGAAAAGTCCCTGGAACTGGATTCTCCCCGCCATCGGCATCATCCTGGCGATCCAGATCCTCGGCCCGGTGGCCGGCCTGGCCGCGATCGTGGTGTATGTGGTGGTGTCGAAGTCCAAATTGGGCCGTTTCTGGGCCGCGGTGCTGGCTATCGTGACCGGGGTGGTGGTGCTGGCGGGGCTGATGCAGTTTCTGGGCATGGGGCCAGGCATGACTGGTTGAGCGCTGTACTTGGTAAAAATAATACTATAAGGTTCATTATTGTTCTAGGAATACCGATTGTGCTCTACAATAGATGTTATCTAAAGTTCTAGAGATAACAGCATGAAGCACGCACTTTCCATTATTCTTTTGTCCAGCGCCAGCCTGAGCGCTTGTACCGCCGTCACTACCGGCTATCGCCAGATCGACGCCAGTGTCAGTGCCGATATGGCACGTGAATCGGTTCGAATCCGGGAAGCCGAGCGCCAGGAGCGTGCCGAATTCCGTCAGGAAGATCGCGAATCCCTGATGGACCAGGCTGATGCCATCCAGCGGGCCACGGGCGGTAACGCTGCCGCCTATCTGGTGTATTGAGCGGGAGCAAGAACATGAGCTACCGTCTGATCACCACGGCACTGCTGGCCAGCCTGTTGGCGGCCTGCGCCACGGAAAATACCGCCAGCCATTACGCCACCGGTGATGATGCCGCCGTTGTCAAGCAGGGGCGCAATCGCAGTGTGGCGCAATTGTCCGAAAGCGAATTGCGCCAGCACCGCCGCCAGCGTGTCGATGCTGCCGAGGAAATGGCACTCGATGTCGTCAAGCGGCGCGCGCAGAACGAACAGCTGCAGGACGGACTGAGTACGGCCAACCGTGCGCTGGAAACCGTCAATGGTGTGATCGGCACCATCCGCAATCTGCGCTGGGGATTCTGAAAAATCCTTTCAGAACACACCCATGACCAGCCCGGCTGCCATGGCCTCTCCCAGTTCGTGGCAGCGTTCCAGCTCTTCCGGCGGAATCTGCTTGGGCGCCAGAATCGCTTCCGGCTCCTGCACATGGGTACACACAATGATCGGCTCGGCCACCGGCTTGAGCCTCCAGCCGGTGGCAATGCGGGCGATCTGCCGCGCCGCATTGCTGCCGTCACTGCCGGCGCAGATCAGCGTGGCATAGGGGCGGCCCTGGATCCGGTCCAGCGCCGGGTAGTAGCAGCGGTCAAAAAAGTCCTTCAGCATGCCGCTGATGCTGGCCAGGTTTTCCGGCGTGGCAAACACCAGGCCGTCGGCCTGCAGCACCTCATCGGACTGGGTGGCGCTGGCGTGCTGCAGTCGCACTTCCACCTCGCCAGCTGCCGCAGCGCCGGCCTGGAACGCCTGCGCCATCTGCAGCGTGCCGCCAGTCAGGCTGTGGTAGACGATCAGCAGGATCGGCATATGCGGCTGCGTCAACGTGTGGCCCAGGGCACGCGCGGGGCGATCAGGGGCGGGCCGTCAAAGCCATCGACCTGGCCAAAGCGGCCGTTGCCACTTTCCCAGTCCTGTTGTGCCTGGGCAATCGCTTCGCGGCTGTAGCCGACAAAGTTCCACCAGATGGTGGGGGTGGATGGCGGGGGTTCGCCGCCAATCAGCAGGGCGCGCGTGCCGGCAGGCAGTTGCAGCTGCAGGCTGTCATGGCCGGGTGGCAGGTAGAGCAGTTCATCGGCTGCCAGGGCCTCGCCGTTGACGTTGGCCGGCCCGGTCAGCGGCATCAGCCCGTATTCGAAATCGCGCTGCAGTGGCAGGCGCAGCGCCACGTCCTGTTGCGCCAGCAGGTCCACCCCCAGCAGCGGTGAGTGCACTTCCACTGGCGAACTGTAGCCCAGCCAGTCGCCTACCAGCAGGGTCTGTTCCAGTCCCGCCTGACACCAGTGCGGCAGCTCCGGGTAATGCTGGAAATCGGCCGGCATGTGCGCCAGCTCCTCGGGCAGTGCGATCCACAGCTGTGCCGTGTGCAGGTGCGTCTCGCCCGACGCCGATTCCTCGGTATGGCTGATGCCGTGGCCGGCGGTCATCAGGTTGACCTGGCCAGGACGGATCAGCTGCACATGGCCCAGGCTGTCGCGGTGCAGTACCTGGCCTTTCAGCATCCAGGTAAAAGTCTGCAGGCCGATATGCGGATGCGGGCCGACGCGCAGACCCTGTCCGGGGGCAAACGTAGTCGGACCGGCATGGTCCAGAAAGCACCAGGCGCCAATCGTGCGCTGCAGGCGCGAGGGCAGGGTGCGCGCCACGGTCAGGCCGTCGCCGAGCTCGGCCTTGCGTGGAGGAATGCGTTGCGGGGTCTGCATGGGGGGTGTTCTCCTGGGTCAGTGTCCGCCAAGGCCGTGTGTGCCGTGCACATGGCTTGCGCTGGACGTGGGGGTGACGGTGTCGGCATCCTGCCGGGCGGCGTGCTGCTGCAGCGTGCGCAAAATGCCGCATTCGCATACCTGGCGTGCCTCGCGGCAGGTTTCACGCAGGGCATGCAGCTGAATTTCCAGCGCCTGCAGCTCGCGGATGCGTGCCGCCACATGCGCGATATGCTCGTCGAGCAGATCGTTGATCTGGGCGCAGTTCTGCAGCGGCTCCTGCTGGAAGCGCAGCAGCGCCCGGATTTCGTCCAGCGTCATGTCGAGATTGCGGCAATGGCGTATGAAGGACAGCCGTTCCACATGCGCCGGCGTGTAGATGCGGTAATTACCTTCGCTGCGCGGTGGCGCATCCAGCAGGCCGCTGCGCTCGTAGTAGCGGATGGTTTCGGCCGTGGTGCGCGTGGCACGGGCCAATTCACCGATTTTCATGGCTCTCCTTGTGGCAGGCTGGCTGGTCTTGCATGTCCAGTGTCCGGCTTCCGCGATGACATGATCCCGGACGAGGTTTTTCTGTCTGGCTTGACCTTGACATGATGGCAAGGCTTACCCTAGACAGCAGTTTCCGACAAACACCACCATACAACAGGAAAGCCCGATGCCAGCCGAAAAAATCAGCCTGCCCGTGGAGGGCATGACCTGCGCCTCCTGCGTGGGACGGGTTGAGCGTGCCCTGAAAAAACTCCCCGGTGTCACCGATGCGGCCGTGAACCTGGCGACCGAGCGCGCCGATGTCACGGTCGACGGTGCGGACCGCGCCAGCCTGATTGCCGCGATCGAGAAAGCCGGTTACCAGGTGCCGCAGCAGACGCTGGAGCTGTCGGTGGCGGAGATGACATGTGCTTCCTGCGTGGCACGCGTCGAACGCGCGCTGAAAAAAGTGCCTGGCGTCAGCAGTGCCAGCGTCAACCTGGCGACCGAACGCGCCACCGTACAGGGCAGTGCCGATGCCCGGGCCCTGATCGATGCCATCACGCGCGCTGGTTACCCGGCCCGGCTGGCCAGCTCTTCGGCTGCCATGCAGCAGGAGCTGGAGCAGCGCAAGCAGGCCGAACAGGCGGCGCTGAAACGCGATCTGCTTCTGGCTGCCATGCTGACGCTGCCGGTTTTCATTCTCGAAATGGGATCGCACATGATTCCGGCGATGCACCACTGGGTGCAAGACACCATCGGCCTGCAGAACAGCTGGTATCTGCAGTTCGTGCTGACCACGCTGGTGCTGATCGGGCCCGGACGGCGCTTTTTCACCCTGGGTTTCCCGGCCCTGCTGCGCGGTGCGCCAGACATGAACAGTCTGGTCGCGGTCGGGGCCTCCGCCGCCTATGCGTTTTCCATCGTGGCGACTTTTTTCCCGCGCCTGCTGCCGGCCGGCACGGTCAACGTCTATTTCGAGGCGGCAGCGGTCATCGTCACGCTGATCCTGCTGGGCCGTTATCTGGAAGCGCGCGCCAAGGGCCGCACGTCCGAGGCGATCCAGCGTCTGGTCGGCATGCAGGCGAGGACGGCGCGGGTGCGTCGCGATGGCCGTGTGCAGGAGGTGCCGATTGCCGAGGTGCGTCCCGGCGATATCGTTGAAGTGCGTCCCGGCGAACGTGTGCCGGTGGATGGCGAGCTTGCCGAGGGGGAAAGCTGGATCGATGAAAGCATGATTTCCGGTGAACCCTTGCCGGTGCAGAAGCGCCTGGGTGCCAGCGTCACGGGCGGCACTGTCAACCAGACTGGCGCCTTTGCCTTCCGCGCCACGGCGGTCGGCGAGGCCACCATGCTGGCGCAAATCATTCGCATGGTGGAGCAGGCTCAGGGCGGCAAGCTGCCGATCCAGGGTCTGGTGGATCGCATCACCATGTGGTTTGTGCCGGCAGTGATGACGCTGGCCGTGCTGACCTTTCTGGTCTGGCTGATCTGGGGGCCGGAGCCGGCGCTCACCTTTGGCCTGGTCAATGGCGTGGCCGTGCTCATCATTGCCTGTCCCTGCGCCATGGGTCTGGCGACTCCCACATCCATCATGGTGGGCACCGGCCGGGGGGCCGAACTCGGCGTGCTGTTCCGCAAGGGCGAGGCGCTGCAGGCCTTGCAGGAAGTGCGGGTGGTGGCTTTTGACAAGACCGGCACGCTGACCGAAGGCCGTCCGGAGCTGACCGATCTGGTACTGGCCAGCGGTTTTCGTCGTGAAGCGGTATTGCCGCTGCTGGCCGCCGCCGAAGCCAGATCCGAACATCCGATTGCGCGCGCCATCGTGGCTGCCGCTGACGGCATGGATCTGCCCGAGGTCAGCCGATTCGATTCCGTCACTGGCTTCGGTATCGCGGCCGAGGCGGGCGGTCAGCGCGTGGAGATCGGAGCGGATCGCTACATGCAGCAGCTCGGCCTGCAGGTGGATGTCTTTGCCGACGAAGCCCGGCGCATGGGGGACGAAGGCAAGTCGCCGATGTACGCGGCGATCGATGGCCGCCTGGCCGCCGTCCTGGCCGTGGCCGACCCGATCAAGCCGAGCACGCCAGCCGCGATCCAGGCGATGCACGCCATGGGCCTGCGCGTGGCCATGGTGACCGGTGACAACCGCCGCACCGCCGATGCCATCGCGCGCCAGCTCGGCATTGACGAGGTGGTGGCCGAGGTGCTGCCGGAAGGCAAGGTGGCCGCCATTCAGCAGCTGCGCCAGCACGGCAAGCTCGCCTTTGTGGGCGATGGCATCAATGACGCGCCAGCACTGGCCGAAGCCGATGTCGGCCTGGCAGTAGGTACCGGCACCGATATCGCCATCGAAGCGGCCGATGTGGTGCTGATGACTGGTCGCCTGACGGCAGTGTCCGATGCGATTGCATTGTCCCGTGCCACCATGCGCAATATCCGCCAGAACCTGTTCTGGGCCTTTGCCTACAACACGGCACTGATTCCGGTGGCAGCCGGGGTGTTGTACCCGGCTTTCGGCATCCTGCTGTCGCCGGTATTTGCCGCCGGGGCCATGGCGCTCAGCTCGGTGTTCGTGCTGGGCAATGCGCTGCGCCTGCGGCGCTTCCGGCCGGCAGCCGCCTGATCAGAGGGATGCCGGGGCGATGCCCTGGTGCCCTTCCATGGGCAGATCCAGCATCAGTGCCCTGGCCTTGTGGATCAGCAGGTCATCGAAGGAGTAAAACCCCTTGTCGCAGCTGGCCAGCTCTTCCAGTGCAAAGGCGGCACCGGTACCGAAAGCCTCGCGGCGGATGGAGTCGTGGATCAGACGCACGGTCTGGTGCGGGAAGCCGAAAATCACCTCGTGATGGCCCACGATGCCGCCCACGCGCAGCGAGGTCACATTGCTTTCCTCGATGTTCAGGCTCTGGGCAATCTTGCGTGCCGTGCCCGAGACTTCCGGCTTGTCACGGAAATGCTGCTCCACGATTTCGACATCGGCAAATGGTGCAATGGAGCGCAGCATCTTGGCCGCCAGCAGCAGGATGTTGATGCCCAGCGTGATATTGGGCGAGCTCATCACGCGCGTATCTTCGCCCAGGCCGCGCAAATACGCCAGTTGTTCCGGGCTGTAGGCCGAGATGGCCGTGACCAGTAGAATCTCGCGCTGGCGCACCTTTTCGGCATAGCGTTCCAGCGTAGAGGCATCCGAAAAATCGACGATGGCATCGACCGGATGCGTATCCAGCCACTGGTCCAGATCCAGTTCGTCCAGACCCATGACCGGAATGGCCGGCTGGCCTTCCATGTGGCCGCCAGACGGCGCCGAGCGGCGCATGATCCACTGCAGCGCATAACGCGGGTCTTCGGCCAGTACGCGGGCAACGGCCTGTCCGGCCTTGCCATAGCCCATCAGGCCGACTTTCATTTTTGCTTTGGGCATCGTGTGTTTCTCCTTTGCGTGACCGGGACTGCAACTCCGGTCTGAATGGGGGCATCACGGTGGGCGGGAACGTCCCTGGGGGTAGGGATCGGTTGGCATGCGAACCTTGCTGACACAGCACCGGCATGATTTGGCATCCCGCAATCGGGCGTTACCCTGTGGCTAGGATAAACGCCGGAAGCGCATTATGTGCGATAAGGCCGCTGCCTGACAGGTAGCCGGCGTCAGCCGCCAAGTAGGGCATAGATGTCGGAATTGGCCCAACAGATCATGCATATGGCAGAGCTTTCAGTCTGCTGCTGGTTCGCAATGTATATCTTTTTTCTAGGTGAAATTCCTCGGAAATTTTTTTGTAGATTGCAGAAAATTGCCTGCAATTGCCGCACGATGAGGGCCAGTTGACGTCAAATGCTGTTGGCAGGCGGTTCAGGTAGCGGTTCCCAGCCGCAGCGTCACACGGTCCACGGACTTGCCAAAAAAGTGCAGCCCCGAACCGCCTTCGGCCAGCAGATCCAGCAGGGCGTCCGGATCCCGTACCCGGGTGCCACCCAGCACCGTGACGCCGCGCCGCGCATAGGGCTGCGCCAGCAGGGTGGCCGTGGGGCCCACCACGGCCGCTTCGGCTCCGGGCTTCAGGCCTTGCAGCAGGGCATCCAGCGAGTCGTTGACCAGGGTGGTGCCGGTGGTGATGAACACATCGGCATGGGGCACCAGCTCGCCAGCCCGGTGGGCCGGCACGTAGTAGGGCATCTCCTCCGGTTGCAAGGTAGCCGGGTCCAGCTCCAGCACCTTGAAGTCCTGCCCCCGTTGCCGTAACTGCCGCAGATAGGGCGGAAAGGCGCCGACCAGCACCACCTTGTGCCAGGGTTGCAGTTGCAGCGCATCAAAGGCATCGCCCACGCCGGCGCTGACCCCTGCCGGCAGTCCTTCTTTCTGCCACAGGGTTTCGGCCAGGGCGTTGAGCGTGGCAATCGCCAGGGCGCGGCGCAGATCCTGGGGCCGATGCAGATCGCGCAGCAGGTCGCGGGCCAGCTGGCCGCGGCCATGGCGGGTCCGAGCGACGCCGCCACTACTGCCGTGCAAGAGGCGGCGCAGACCCCAGCACCCATCGCCGCAGAGGATGTCCAGGGCAAGGCCAACGAGACTGCCGAGGCCGTGGCGCAGGGCGAGGCCCAGCAAGCCGTTGGGCACAGCGCCCAGGCACCTGCCGAGCCTGCAGCGCCGGTCGAGCGGAAGACGCTCACTATTCGGAAAAATGCGCAGGGCGAACAGCCTGCATCTGTCGAGCCTACTGTAGAGCAAACCGCCGAAGCGCTGGTTGCACAAGCCCCCGTGGCGACCGAAACGCCCGCAGCCCCTGCGGCTGCCCAGGCCCCGTGGCGACCGAAGCCCCAGCAGCCCCTGCGCCTGCCCAAACACCTGCAGCGGTCGAAGCCCCAGCAGCCCCTGCCCCTGCCCAAAAACCTGCGGTTGCCCAGGCTCCTGCAGCGGTCGAAGTCCCTGCGCCTGCCCAGGCCCCTGCGACCCCCAAGTCACCCAACGCAGCCAAGCTGAAGACGCGTCTGGCGGCGGAAGATGTATGGCCAGCGGCGGACAAGGACCACGCCACGCAGGAGGAGCGATCCCTGGACGTGGTGAACGCCAGGTACGGCAACTCCCCAGCCATCGACAAGGTGCGTGCCATGGTGGCTGTAGTGCGCGGGCGCACGGCGACTACCGGCATCGGCAAGCGCACGGTCAACAAGTACCAGGACCACGAAGGCAACGACATCGCCATGACGGCTATTGCCGCCAAGATCAACGAGCGCCTGAAGGTGGCAGAAGGCTCGCCCGGTGCGGTGACCGCTTCCTTGGTAAAGGCCAACCTGCCCCAGGTGATGTCCGACATCGAGCACTACGCCACCATCAACGTGTTCGAGCCGGGAACCCGCAGCGCCCCCGTGCAGGAGACTACCGTGGGCGAAGATGGCATGCCCACCTTCGTCGGCGACTACATGCGCTCCGAGGGAATCCCCGCCAACCAGGTAGCCTCTACCTGGGCCAACGTGCAACGTGCCGGCAAGGCTGAAGGGCTAGTCCAGGAGGCGGAGCAGTGGCGGCGAAGCCGAGGGTACGAGGTTGACGCTGCGGACTCCCATGTCGCAGATGGTGGCGCAACGGTGGCCGCAGAGTTCGAGGCGCTTGCGCAAGGACAGGAGCAAGGGCGTCCTGACAGCGACGGCGCAGTCTCCGACACGGACACGGACCCCAACGTCAACATCTCCAGCCACGGGCGCGGGGAAGGTGCCATCGGGGTGGACAGCGCCGAATACGCGCAGATGCAGCGCCAGCTCGGCACGCCTGCCGAGCAGAAAGCCCTACAGGCCAAATGGGACACGGCCTCTACCATGCACGCCCCGATTCACGAGCGCACCGGCTGGTCCGAGCGTGGGCCGAACAACGCGTCTGCGCTGAATATCGAAGGCCGGCTGGCGTTCAAGGGGGCCACTGACAAGGGCATGGACCTGGGCAAGGCGTACAAGCTGGCGCTTGCCGTGTCCGAGGCGACCGCATCCGAGCAGCACAACCGAGGCAACCTCGGACTTGGCGAGGCCAGCGGCGAGGCGAGTGCCCGCACGCTAGAGGCCCACACGCCCGAGGAAGCCACGGCCATGCTCAACCAGCAGCTGCCTGCTACTGGGGTGACGCCTGCGCAGCTGGACACGCTGCGGGGCCACTACGGCCTGCCCACGACGGGACAGGCCACCATCGAGCCGGAGCTGGGGGCCAAACTCCAGCCGGACATCGTGCGCCTGGGCCTTGAGGGCAAGACGGCTTTCAAGAACACCGCGCCCGAGGTCAAGACGCCGCTGTTCAGCCTGGGCGCAGGCCGCGACGGCGCTGGCAGCCGCGTGGGGGTGTTGTCTTCCGGGGTGGAAGGCGAGTTCTCCGGCCAGTGGGGTCAGCAGCCGCTGGTCAGCGCCGAGGACATGCCCAAGGCTGAGCGCCTGGCCGCCAGGGCCTTCGTGCCCAGCGCCAACACCGTGCGCAACAGTGCCAGGGAGAAGATCAAGACCGCCAGTGAGGCTGGTGATTACGAGGCCGTTGCGCAAGCGCAGGCTACCCTGGACGCCACGCCGAACCTGTCCGGCGAGGAGAACTCCCGTGCCAAGGCGGCTATCGCCAACGCGCTGAACTCGCCGTCTGCCAACATCGTGCGCTGGGGCCGGGACAACGTCACTGACGTGATCTTCGATGACCTGGGCAAAGGCAACGAGGGTCTGTACTCCCCGACAGAAGGCAAGGTATACGTCACGCGTGACGCTCTGGCTGACGACTCGCCGGAGAACAAGGCGCACGCCACGGCCACTACCATCCACGAGTTCAGCCACGCCTTCGACTATGGTGCGGGTGATGGCGATTACGCCAGCTCGCTGCCGACCAGCCCGTTCAACGTGCGCGTTGGCGCTGACGGCGGGTTCGAGTTTGGCGCTGCGGCGCAAGAGCTGTACGATGCTTCCCAGGGCATTGACCTGGACTTGGTGAAAGCACTGGATCAGGCGTTTGGCGCTGTTAGCTCGCACCTAGCGGGTGAGCGGGTGGTGGGTGAGGACAAGAACCCTGTGGTTGCTGCCGGACGGTCTGCCCGAGAGGCTTTTGCCCGCGCCGTGGAACTCTACAACCGCGACCCGGCTCTGTTGAAGACGGACGCTCCCATAACCCACGGTATTATCGAAAGCATCAACCGCGCCGAGAGCAAGGAACAGGCGCAGAACATTCTGAGAGGCGACAATGGAAAACAACAAGGTTCAACCGCTGCCCGTGGAGGAGGTGGAAAAGATGCCTCCAGCCGCACGGTTGCGGGCGATCAGAGCGGTGTTCAAGGTGGAAGTGGATACGTGGTCCAGCACGCACAACAACCCGGAGCTGCAGCTGATGTGGAAGCACATGATGGAAGCGCTGTTCAACAGCCTGACAACGGGCAAGCTGGACCCGCGCCTGATAGTCAAGCCGCTGGGGTGGGCAGCGAAGCAGCAGGACGATCTGGAAGCCAGGGGGCTGATCCGGTAACAACCGCCGTAGCCCGCGACCTGGGCTTCGACTCGGTGGATGAGATGCCGCCCGTCACCCGCGTCGAGGGGATGAAAGGGTGGATCAATTCTGTCATGCAGCACAAGTGGCGCACCAAGCCTGGCGTGCTGGGCATGGTCACGCCTGAGCAGCTGGGCAAGGTGTTCAAGCACGCCCAGGTCAAGCGCTTCACGGATACCAACAACCGCATGGCATCCCGCCTGCATGAAATCCAGCAGGCTGCCGGCAGGATCATCAAGCATTGGGATGGGTTGGCGCGGCGTCATGGCAAGGTCAGTTTTCCAGCCGGTTTTAAAACGGGGTTCCAGTTGTGAGCCAAACCTTAGCAGAGGGGGTGGGGGTAGGGGCGTTGGTCCCACCCCCCGGTGGGCAGGGGGGTCTGAAAAATTCACCCGGCCAGCAGGCCCAGCCCCGGCAGCAAGCGCATTCTGCAGCGCAGCAGGTGTTAGTTACTCCACCCAGTGCCAGTAAAGCGCCAGCCTAACGGCGTTAGTAATAGCACTAACTTATTAATAGACGTGGGGTTATAGCGGTTTGATATAAGAAAATAGTAGTTGGAGCCCGTTGCGCTGGGTGGCACACTGCCTGCAGTAACAACCAACGAACGAGAGGAACCCCATGCATCAGGATCAAGCCGCAATCGTCACGCACCTGTCACGCACCCAGCTGGTGCATCGTCTAGTGGAGTGGCAGTTATTTTTCCTGACTGGTGAGGAATCCACAGGCCGCCTGTCCCCCTGCGATGACGGTCTGCCCTTTGACCTGCTGGCCGATGCGGCACACGGCACGGATGACCCCATGCTGCAGGAGCTGGCCGATATGGTGGACGGTCTGGCAGCGTTGCACTGTGCCGCACTGGATGCCATAGAAGCCGCGCAGGCGTGACGTTCTGAACCCTGAAGGGGTAGCCCCAGCCCCTGCACCTAACGGCCCCTGTGGCCGTTTTTTCGTTGGTGGCACCGTGCCGCACCAGAAGCTGGCGAACGTTGCAGTAACGAGACAAACGAAAAATATTTTCCGCGTGGTGGCACTGGTGCCGGAAAGTGCCCTGTCCGTTATAGACACTATATAGACACTGACGGGGTAAAACAGCCTTAGAACGGAACAAGGGCCTAGCCCTTGTGAGGCTAAGCCCTTGATTTTATTGGTCGGCGTGGCGGGATTCGAACTCGCGACCCCTTGCACCCCATGCAAGTGCGCTACCAGGCTGCGCCACACGCCGAAGACATAGATTATAGGCTGTTTTTGAGGATTTTTACAACAGGCTGAAAAAATCTTGTGCGGCTGAATGTCAGGACAGAAAACCGAGGATGGCCTCGAGCTCCTTGCGCAGGCTGCCGACATCGGTAATGGGGGGCAGATCAGTGCTCTTGACGTCGGGATGCGCGGGCAGGGACGCGGGCTTGGCAGCGACTGCTGCGGCGGCGGCAGACTTGCTGCTGTTCTTGCTCATCTCCAGCTGGTGTCGCGCACCGCTGATGGTGAAACCCTGTTCATACAGCAGATTGCGGATCTGGCGCACCATCAGCACTTCGTGGTGCTGGTAGTAGCGGCGGTTGCCGCGGCGCTTCATGGGTGTGAGCTGGGTGAACTCCTGCTCCCAGTAGCGCAGCACGTGCGGCTTGACGCCGCACAGCTCGGCCACCTCACCAATGGTGAAATAGCGTTTCGCCGGAATCGGGGGAAGTTCGGTACTGCTCATCTGCCTGTTTCTTGGACAAAAACCCCATCATCATACGCCAAAGCTGACGCAACGCGGGGACTTGGCTGCCACACTCCATGTGCTGCGTGAAGCCGCCTGCTCAGTCTTCGTCGCCGGGGGAGGGTTCGTCACCCTGCACGATGGCCTTGAGCTTGTTGCTGGCATGAAAGGTCACGACACGGCGTGCCTCGATCGAGATCAGCTCGCCGGTACGCGGGTTGCGTCCCGGGCGCGGCGACTTCGAGCGCAGCTGGAAGTTGCCGAAGCCGGAGATCTTCACGTCATTGCCCTTGACCAGTTCCTGCACGATCAGGTCGAAGAAGGCATCGACCATGTCCTTGGCCTCGCGCTTGTTCAGACCGATGTTGTCGAACAGCTTTTCGGCGAGCTGGGCCTTGGTCAGGGTCGGGGTTTCGAGGGAATCGAGAGCAATATTCATTGTCGTGCAACAAGAAGGTCAGGGCGTAATGGTAGCGTGTTCTGCGATCAGCCGCGCTGACGTGCGTCAAGGCTGTCGATCAGCTGGTTCAGCACCGCCAGGCGGGCCTGCTCCAGCGCCTCGTCCGTCAGGGCGGCGGCATCGTTCTGCAGCAGCAGGCGGATTGCCACGCTCTTCTCGTCGGCAGCCAGCCAGTCCACGGTCTGGCCGGCCTTGGGGCGGAAAATGTCGAACACGCTGGCGCTGCGCAGCAGGCCCTGGGTGGGCGCAGCCTGCGCTGCGGCGATCAGCTGATCGTGTGTGACCGATTCCTTCACGATTACGGCAACGTCGCGTTCGGCGGCCTGGTACTTGGGCACCGGCTGCGACTTCGGCAGCGGACGCTGCAGCACGGCTTCCCAGTCCAGCTCGAACAGCACCGGAGCCTGCGGCAGATCGTAGGCCTGGCGCCAGCGCGGGTGCAGTTCGCCCAGCACACCGATCTCGCGGCCATCCAGCAGGATGCGGGCGCAGCGGCCCGGGTGCAGTGCCGGATGCTCGGCGGCTTCGAAAACCGGACGCTGCGGCGCCAGCAGCGCTTCCACATCGCCCTTGGCATCGTAGAAGTCGGCTGCACCTTCCTTGGCATTGCTCCAGTGCGGCACGTTCAGCGGGCCGTAGGCCATGCCGGCAACGCGCATCGGCTGGTCGAATCCGGCCACGGTGGTATCGCTGTCCACCACGGTATCGTCGCGCAGGAAGATGTGACCCACTTCGAACACGCGCACACGACTGGCCTTGCGGTCCAGGTTGAACTTGACCACGTTCAGCAGCGAGCCGATCAGCGAGGTACGCATCACGCTCATCTGGCTGGCAATCGGGTTCAGCAGGCGGATCGGCTGGTCATTGCCGGCCAGCTCGCGTTCCCAGCGTTCCTCGACAAAGCTGTAGTTGATGGTTTCCTGATAGCCCAGCGCGGCCAGCTGGCGGCGCACGGCAAATGGATTGCGGCGGGTTTCCAGCGGTGCCTTGGGTGTGATCGGGGCCTGTGGCGGCGTCGTCGGCAGCTTGTCGTAACCGATGATGCGGATCACTTCCTCGATCAGATCCTCTTCGCAGGACAGGTCAAAGCGGTAGCTCGGCGGCGTGACGGTGATCAGGTTGCCGTCGAGTTCGCTCGGCAGGCCGAGGCCGCGCAGGGCAGACAGGCATTGTTCGGCGCTGACCGGCATGCCGATGACCTTGCTGGCGCGGTCCACGCGCAAACTGACGGGCCTGGCCTGCGGCATGGCCGGCTGCACATCGCTGGCCGGGCCGGCCTGGCCACCGCAGATCTCAAGGATCAGCTGGCTGATGCGCTCCACCACCTGCAGCGTGCGTGCCGGGTCGACACCGCGCTCGTAGCGATGGCCGGCATCGGTGCTGAAGTTGTAGCGGCGCGAACGGCCGGCGACGGCCTTGGGCCACCAGAAAGCGACCTCGACATAGACGTTCTGCGTGTCATCACCGACGGCAGAGGCATCGCCACCCATGATGCCGGCCAGCGATTCCACCTCGCGGGCATCGGCAATCACGCCGACCTGGCTGTCCAGAGCCACCGTGTTGCCGTTGAGCAGCTTCAGCTGTTCGCCTTCACGGCCCCAGCGCACGTTCAGTTCGGAGCCGTGGATCTTGTCGCGATCGAAAATGTGCGAAGGCTGGCCCAGTTCGAACATCACGTAGTTGGAAATGTCCACCAGCGCCGAGACGCTGCGCTGGCCGCAGCGCGCCAGACGATCCACCATCCAGGCCGGGGTGGCAGCTTCGGTGTTGACGCCACGGATCACGCGACCGCTGAAGCGGCCGCACAGGTCGGGCGCTTCCACCGTGACCTTGACGGCATCCTCCGTGCTGACGGGGACGCTGGCTTCCGGCAGCGCTTGCAGCGGGGCTCCGGTCAGGGCAGAAACTTCACGCGCGACACCGTAGACGCTCAGGCAGTGCGCCAGATTGGGTGTGAGCTTGAGCGTGAACAGGGTGTCGTCCAGATCCAGATAGGTGCGAATGTCCTGGCCGATCGGTGCATCGGCCGGCAGTTCCAGCAGGCCGCCGTGGTCTTCGGACAGGCCCAGCTCACGCGCCGAGCACAGCATGCCGAAACTCTGCACGCCGCGCAGCTTGCCGACCTTGATCCTGAACGGCTTGCCGTCTTCACCGGGCGGCAGTTCGGCACCGACCGTGGCGCAGGGAATCCGGATGCCGGGGCGGGCGTTGGGTGCGCCGCAGACGATCTGCAGCAGTTCGCCGGTGCCGGCATCGACCTTGCACACGCGCAGGCGATCGGCATCGGGATGCTGTTCCGCATCCTTGATTTCGGCCACCACGATGGACGTGAAGGGCGGAGCCACCGGGCGCAACTCCTCGACTTCCAGACCAGCCATGGTCAGGGTGTCGGCCAGCTGTTCGGTGCTCAGGGACGGGTTGCAGAATTGACGGAGCCAGGATTCGGGGAATTGCATGGGATATTCAGGACAGGAATGCGGTCAGCGGGGAGGACGAAGGTGCGGCCAGCCGGATCAGCGGAACTGGCTCAGGAAGCGCACGTCGCCATCAAAGAACAGGCGCAGGTCATTCACGCCATAACGCAGCATGGTGAAGCGGTCCAGACCCATGCCAAAGGCAAAGCCGATGTACTGCTCCGGGTCCAGGCCCATGTTGCGGATCACGTTGGGGTGGGTCTGGCCGCTGCCGGCCACTTCCAGCCACTTGCCGGCCAGCGGGCCGCTCTGGAACTGGATGTCGATCTCGGCGCTGGGCTCGGTAAAGGGGAAGAAGCTGGGGCGGAAACGCAGCACCAGGTCATCGCTTTCGAAGAACTTGCGGCAGAACTCGGTAAACACCACCTTCAGGTCCTTGAAGCTGATGTTTTCGCCGACCCACAGGCCTTCGCACTGGTGGAACATGGGCGAGTGCGTGGCATCGCTGTCCACGCGGTAGGTGCGGCCGGGGGCAATCACGCGCACCTCGGGGATGCGCTGGCCGGCGTCCAGCAGGTTCTGGTGACGCTTGACGTGCTGCACCGCATGGCGGATCTGCATCGGGCTGGTGTGGGTGCGCAGCAGGCTGCCTCCTTCGACATAGAAGGTGTCGTGCATGGAGCGCGCCGGGTGGTCTTCCGGCGTGTTCAGCGCAGTAAAGTTGAACCAGTCGGATTCGATTTCCGGGCCACGCGCCACTTCAAAGCCCATGGAGCCGAACAGCTGCTCGATGCGCTCCATGGTCAGCGTCACCGGGTGCAGGCCACCGGCACCGCGCTGGCGGCCGGGCAGGGTGACATCCAGTGCTTCGGCCTGCAGCTGCGCCTGCAGCTCGGCCTCGGCCAGCGCCTGGCGGCGTGCCGTCAGCGCGGCTTCGATCGCCTGTTTGGCCTGGTTGATGGCGGCACCACGGGACTTTTTCTCGTCCACGCTGAGCTGGGCCATGCCCTTCATCAGCTCGGTGATCTGGCCGGACTTGCCCAGGAAGCGCGCCTTGGCGTTTTCCAGGTCGTTCGGGGTAGTGGCTTGATCGAAACTCTGCTGCGCGCTGGCAACGATGGCTTCCAGGTCGTTCATGAAGGATTCTTGCAATGGTGGCAGCGCGGCGGCGCTGCCTGGGTCTGACAAAGGAAATACGGGGTGGTGCTGCAGGGCAGCACGCCGCGAAACGGCATGCAGCCATTGTCGCCGCATTGGGTGACAGATGGGTGGATGCGGTCTCTTGGTACGGAGACAATGAAAAAGGGCTGGACCCTTGTGCAGGACCAGCCCTTTGCTTTGGCCAGCGGGTTCGCCGGGCGTCAGTTGGCAGGCAACAGGCGTCGCGGGGAACCCGTCGTGACTCAGGCTGCCAGCTTGGCCTTGACCTGGTTCACGATGCTGGTGAAAGCAGCCGCATCATGCACGGCGATATCGGCCAGCACCTTGCGGTCGATCTCGATGGCGGCTTTCTTCAGACCATTGGTGAACTGGCTGTAAGTCAGGCCATTGGCACGGGCAGCGGCGTTGATACGGGTGATCCACAGCTGGCGGAACACGCGCTTCTTGTTGCGGCGGTCACGGTAGGCATACTGGGCAGCCTTCATGACTGCCTGCTTGGCTACGCGATAGACGTTACCACGACGACCACGGAAACCCTTGGCCAGGGCGAGGACTTTCTTGTGACGGGCACGTGCCGTTACACCACGTTTGACGCGAGGCATATTATTTCTCCTTGTTCGTCAGTTGATTACAGGCCTTGCTTGGGCAGCATCTGTGCCATGTGACCCATGTTGGTCTCATGGACATCCACTGCGCCGCGCAGGTGGCGCTTGTTCTTGGTGGTCTTCTTGGTCAGGATGTGGCGCTTGAAAGCCTGGCCACGCTTGACGCTACCACCCGGACGAACGCGGAAACGTTTTTTCGCGCTGCTCTTGGTCTTCATCTTGGGCATTGGAATGCTCCTTTTTTGTTGTGCTCGTGAGGCGGAATGTCACCTTGACATCCTCTTGCTGGCCCCGAGCCACTTGTTGTTGCCGATTCCGTTGCCGGAACGACTGAATGGCAGACCGCTTGCGCCGCCTGCCAGACGGGGTGCGACAGCCTTACTGGCCGTCGGCTTCAGCTGCAGGCGCGTCGGCGGCCTGCGGCTTGGTGTCCTTGGAACTGCTTGCCTTCTTGCGGCCAGGTGCGATCATCATGATCATCTGGCGGCCTTCCAGCTTGGGGAACTGTTCTACCACGATGCTGTCGCCGAGTTCGTCACGGATGCGCTGCAGCAGGTCCATGCCCAGCTGCTGGTGCGTGATCTCGCGGCCGCGGAAGCGCAGCGTGATCTTGCACTTGTCGCCGTCTTCGAGGAAGCGGCGGATGTTGCGCATCTTGATGTTGTAGTCGCCATCATCGGTGCCGGGGCGGAACTTGACTTCCTTGACATCAATGACTTTCTGCTTGGCCTTGGCTTCGGCAGCTTTCTTCTGTTCCTGGTACTTGAATTTGCCGTAGTCCATCAGGCGGCAGACCGGTGGATTGGCCGTGGCGGCAATTTCCACCAGGTCCACATCCAGGTCTCCGGCCATGCGCAGGGCTTCCTGCAGGGAAACGATGCCGAGAGGCTCGTTGTCCGGGCTGGACAGGCGTACTTCAGGAGCCGTGATTTCACGGTTCAGACGGTGCTTGCGTTCTTCACGGTGGCGGCGGTCACGATATTCGGTAGCGATGGTAGATATCCTTTTTTCAGTTACGGTCAATCACGCAAGACAGGCGACCACCCATTGCTGGCTGGCCACCGAAAGCGGTCAGACAGAAGGGGTTTCTGCCTGCAGGGACTTGCGGGCGATGTCCTGCTGGAGCAGTTCAGTGAATGCATCCACCGACATCACGCCAAGATCCTGGTTGCCTCTGGCGCGTACGGCTACGCTGTTGTGCTCTTTTTCCTTGTCGCCAACGACCAGGATGTACGGCAGCTTCTGCGTAGCATAACTGCGTATTTTATAGGTAATCTTGTCGTTGTGCAGGTCCGTGATGACCCGAATGCCTTGTTTTCGCAGCGTTTCTGCCACGTTTCGGGCGTAATCGGCCTGTGCATCGGTGATATTGAGCACGGCAACCTGCACCGGAGCCAGCCAGGAGGGCAGGGCACCCGCATATTGTTCGATCAGGATACCGATGAATCGTTCCATGCTGCCAACAATGGCGCGATGCAGCATCACCGGGCGGTGGCGGTTGCCGTCCTCGCCCACGAACTCGGCGTCCAGGCGTTCCGGCATGGAGAAATCGACCTGGATGGTACCGCACTGCCATTCACGGCCGATGGCGTCCTTCAGCGTGTATTCGATCTTGGGGCCGTAAAAGGCACCATCGCCGGGGGAGATCACGTAGTCGCAGCCGGAAGCGCGCAGGCTTTCCATCAGCGCATGTTCGGCCTTGTCCCAGACCTCGTCGGAGCCGATGCGCTGCTCGGGACGGGTAGACACCTTGTAGATGATGTTGCTGAAACCGAAATCGGCATACACCTTCTGCAGCAGGGCGGTGAAGGCGCTGCATTCGGCCAGGATCTGGTCTTCGGTACAGAAGATGTGGCCGTCATCCTGCGTGAAGGCGCGCACGCGCATGATGCCGTGCAGGCCGCCGCTGGGTTCGTTGCGGTGGCACTGACCGAATTCGCCGTAGCGCAGCGGCAGGTCGCGGTAGCTGCGCACGCCCTGCTTGTAGATCAGGATGTGGCCCGGGCAGTTCATCGGCTTGAGGGCGTAATCGCGCTTTTCCGATTCGGTGGTGAACATGTTTTCACGGTACTTGTCCCAGTGGCCGGTCTTTTCCCACAGCCCCTTGTCGAGCAACTGCGGCCCCTTGACTTCCTGGTAGCCGTTGTCGCGGTAGACGTTGCGCATGTATTGCTCCACCTGCTGCCAGATGGTCCAGCCCTTGGGGTGCCAGAACACGGTGCCGGGGGAGTGCTCGTCGATGTGGAACAGGTCGAGTTCGCGTGCCAGCTTGCGATGGTCGCGCTTTTCGGCTTCTTCCAGCATGTGCAGGTACTGCTTGAGCTCGTCCTTGCTGGCCCAGGCGGTGCCGTAGATGCGTTGCAGCATCTCGTTCCTGCTGTCGCCGCGCCAGTAGGCACCGGCCACCTTCATCAGCTTGAAGTGCTTGAGCTTGCCGGTGCTGGGCACGTGCGGGCCGCGGCACAGATCCTCGAAAGCGCCTTCGCGGTAGAGGGAGACATCTTCGTTGCTGGGGATGCTGGCGATGATCTCGGCCTTGTAGTCTTCGCCCATGCCCTTGAAGTAGGCCACGGCCTCGTCACGCGGCAGCACACGGCGCTGCACCGGCTCGTCCTTGTTGGCGAGCTCGGTCATTTTCTTCTCGATGGCGACCAGGTCTTCCGGGGTGAAGGGGCGCTTGTAGGAGAAGTCGTAGTAGAAACCGTTGTCGATCACCGGGCCGATGGTGACTTGCGCATCCGGGAACAGTTCCTTGACGGCATAGGCCAGCAGGTGGGCGGTGGAGTGGCGGATCATGTCCAGGCCGTCGGCGTCCTTGGCGGTGACGATGGCCAGGTTGGCATCCTGCTCAATCAGGTAGCTGGTATCGACCAGCTTGTCGTCCACCTTGCCGCCCAGGGCGGCCTTGGCCAGACCGCTGCCAATGCTGGCGGCGACATCGGCCACGGTGACTGCCTGTTCGAAACTGCGCTGGGAACCGTCGGGAAGAGTGATCTGGATCATGGTGTGCATCAATGAGGGCAAGAAAAAAGCGCGGGGTGCCGCGCTTGTGGGGGAGGGTTTTCCGGGTCAGGCCGGGAAAACCGGGCGCGCAGGCAGCTTGCCGGCAGCCGTGGTGCGGTTGCCGTGCGTGGATGTGGTGCTAGTTCGCGGTGTCATAACCCGTACTGCCTTTCCTGCTCTTGTAGGTTGAAGGGAATACCTGCATTTTACCCCGTCTGTGCCAGACTGGCATGACACGGCCTGCATGGGCGTGGCAAATGTGTACAAATCATGACCCGCGGCCGGATGGGCTCCGGTACACTTGCGGCATCGGGTGCCTGCAGCCAGCGCACCCTTGATGATGAAAGCAAGAGAAATCCTATGGCACATTACGATCCCCCCTTTGAAATTCATGTGCACGGCGAGGTCTCTCTGCACCCCGAGGTGACGACTGACGATGTGGCAGAGGCGCTGCGCCCGCTGTGGCAGTACGCCGGTGCGCGTTCGCTGGCCGAAGGCGCTGCCAGTGCCTACGACGAAGAGCCCGGTATCCAGTACGACCAGCGCCAGAACCTGTTGCGCATGTGCTGGACGGTCCGCGGCGACGAGGCGTTTCGTCGCAGCATTGATGACATGTGCATGAACCTCAACGAGCTCGCCAGTACCGGCGCGCCCATCGAGGTCACCTTTTACGATACCGAATATGACGACGAGGACAGTGAGAGTCGCGGCGAGGAAGCACGCGATGATTTCATGATCGTGTTCGTCGGGCCGACGCCTGCGGCCATCATGCAGATCCAGCGCGATCTGCTGGTGCAGGACGTGATTGCCGTGATGGAGCGCCATTTCGACAGCAGCGAGCTGCGCGGCGTGGTCGAGGAAGTGGACAAGCTGTTCACGCAGCGCTTTGACGCGCTGGTCGAATCGCTGGAGCTGGGCAAGCCGCCGAGCGGCTCCGGCCCGGCCGGGCATCGCGGAAACGGCCGCAACAAGCGCCACCTGCACTGATCGTCCATGTTCGCCTTGCTGCCTGACGGGGCGCTCAGGCCCGGAGTGCGCCGGCGCGAGGTGTTTGGCTGGGCACTCTACGACTTTGCCAATTCCGGCTACACCACGGTGGTGCTCACGGCGGTGTTCTCGGCCTATTTTGTTTCGGCCGTGGCTGGCGCTGCCAGCTGGGCCACGCTGCTCTGGACGCTGGCGATCGGTCTTTCGAACACGATCGTGATGCTGCTGATGCCGGCGCTGGGGGCCTGGGCTGACCAGAGCGCGGCCAAGAAGCGGCTGCTGATGCTGGTGACGCTGCTGTGCGTGCTGTCTACCGCCGCGCTGGCGCTGGCGCAGCCGGGCATGGTGCTGCTGGCCGTGCTGCTGACCGTCATCTCCAATATGTTCTACAGCATGGGCGAATCGCTCACGGCGGCGTTTCTGCCGGAGCTGGCGCAGCCAGAGGCGATGGGGCGAGTCAGCGGCCTGGGCTGGGGCTTGGGCTATGCCGGCGGCATGCTGACGCTGGCGGTCTGCCTGGCCTTTGTGCTGTGGGCGCAGGCCCAGGGCATGCCGGCGGGCGAGTACGTGGCCATCACCATGCTGATCACGGCGGCGCTCTATGGCCTGCCGGCACTGGGCACGTTTGCACTGTTGCGCGAGCATGCACAGCCCCGGCCGCAGACGGCGCGCACCGGCATCGCGCAGGCATTGGGCCAGCTGCGCGACACCTGGGCGCAGACGCGGCAGCTGCCTGATCTGCGTCTGCTGCTGGGCAGCACCGTGTGCTATCAGGCCGGGGTGGCAGTGGCGATCACGCTGGCGGCCATTTATGCCGAGCAGGTGATCGGTTTCGAGTCGCAGGAAACCATGATCATGGTGCTGGCGCTGAACCTGGCGGCGGCGCTGGGGGCACTGCTGTTTGGCCAGCTGCAGGACCGCATCGGTCACCGGTTGGCGCTGGGGTTGACGCTGCTGGGCTGGATCGCGGTTTGCCTGTTGGCGGCATCGGCCACGGGCAAGCCGCAGTTCTGGGTGGCTGCCACGGTGGCCGGGCTGTGCATGGGTAGCAGTCAGTCGGCCGGGCGTGCCATGGTCGGGCTGTTTGCACCGCCACGGCAGCTGGCCGAATACTTTGGCCTGTGGACTACGGCGACGCGGCTGGCCAGCATCCTCGGGCCGATCAGCTATGGGCTGATCACCTGGGTGGCTTCGGGCAACCAGCGCGTGGCGATCCTGGCCTGCAGCCTGTTTTTCGTGGCCGGCCTGGCATTTCTGTGGCCAATGCGGGTGCAGCGTGGCCGGCAGGCGGCGCTGGCGGCCTGAGACCGCTTGGCCGCTTCAGAACTGTACCTGTTCCACCCGGGCCTCGTGGATGCCCAGCCACTTGTCGGCGGCGAGTGCCAGCCGTTCGGGCGCGGCGGTGCAGAGCCAGGACAGCTGGCGCTGGTGGCCGCTGTCCGGTTCCGGGAGGGTCAGCCGGGTTTTTTCCAGCAGACGGCGCGTCTGCAGTGCTACCGACTCACCGGGATCGATCAGGGTGACGTCCGGCCCGACCAGCTTTTGCAGTGTGCGTGCCGCAAACGGGTAGTGCGTGCAGCCGAGAGCCAGGGTGTCAATGCCCTGTACCGGATCCTGGCCGACAAAGGGCTCCAGCGCCTGCACATAGGTGGCGCAGAGCTGCTGCACCAGCGCCAGTCCGGCCGGGCCATCCAGCGCATTCTCGATTGCCAGTGCCAGCCCGTTGCAGGCCTGCACGCGCACATCGTGCTCGCCGCGCCAGGTGTGCAGCAGCTGCTGGAACTTGCTGCTGGCCACCGTGCCATGTGTGGCCATGATGCCGATGTGGCCGGTGCGGGTGAGGGCGGCAGCCGGCTTGATGGCTGGCTCGATGCCGATCAGTGGCAGCGTCGGGTAGCGGAGGCGCAGCTCCTGCGCCGCCTGTGCCGTGGCGGTATTGCAGGCCACCACCAGCGCCTTGATGTGGTAGCGCTCTACCAGATAATCGGCGATGGCAAAGCTGCGTGACTGGATCTCGTCGGTGCTGCGTTCGCCATAGGGTGCCCAGGCGGTATCGGCCAGGTAGACCATGTCCTCCTGCGGCAGCACGTGCAGCAGCTCGCGCAGCACGCTGAGCCCGCCAACGCCGCTGTCGAACACGCCCACCGGCTGGCGGGAAAAATCGGTCTCGCTCACCATCTGCCGGGGCTGGTCAGGCGGCAGGCGCGATGGTCAGGTCGATGCTGCCCACGCCTTCGACTTCGCCATGCAGCTGGTCACCCGGCTGCACCGGGCCCACGCCTTCGGGCGTGCCGGTGTAGATCAGGTCGCCGGGCTGCAGCGTGTAGTAGCGCGACAGGTCGGCAATCACTTCGCGGATGTTCCAGATCAGCTGGTTCAGATTGCCGGCCTGGCGCTGCTCGCCGTTGAGCTGCAGCGTGATCGCGCCTTGCTCCAGCACCTGCTCCGGCATGGGCACGATGGGAGACAGCACGGCGGCACCCTCGAAGTTCTTGCCGGTGTCCCAGGGGCGGCCCTTGTCACGTGACTGGTATTGCAGATCGCGGCGCGTCATGTCAAAGCCGCAGGCATAGCCGTAGATGTGCTGGTGCGCATCGGCTTCATCGATGTTGCGGCCCGCCTTGCCGATGGCCACGACCAGCTCCATCTCGTAGTGCAGATTGCTGGTGCGCGGCGCGTAGGGCAGGCTGCTGCCAGACGGGATCAGGTGCGCATTCGACTTGACGAAGTAGAAGGCCGGATCGACCGCCTTGTCGACGGTAAAGCCCATCTCGATGGCGTGTGCCAGGTAGTTGCGGCCAACGCAGAAAATGCGGTTGACAGGGAAGCGGCGGCCGTCACCGGCAATGGCTGCCGAGGCGACCGGGGGTGGCGGGAAAAGATAGGTGTCCTGGGTCATGGCATGGCCTCGCAAGGGGGAAAAGGGCGGTAGCCGGAAGGCCACCGCCCGGAGCGCTCCGGCAACAGAGCGATCAGGCGCTGGTGATGTCGATGCCCTTGAATTCGCCAGTGGCGATGCGCTTTTCCCACTCGGCCGGGCCGGTGATGTGGGCGCTGGTGCCGCCGGCGTCTACCGCCACGGTGACCGGCATGTCGACCACGTCGAATTCGTAGATGGCTTCCATGCCCAGATCCTCGAAGCCGACGACCTTGGCCTGCTTGATCGCCTTGGACACCAGGTAGGCGGCACCACCCACGGCCATCAGGTAGGCCGACTTGTGGTTCTTGATGGATTCGATGGCGACCGGGCCGCGCTCGGCCTTGCCGATCATGGCGATCAGGCCGGTCTGCTCCAGCATCATGTCGGTGAACTTGTCCATGCGGGTGGCGGTGGTCGGGCCGGCGGGGCCGACCACTTCATCGCCCACCGGATCGACCGGGCCGACGTAGTAGATCACGCGGTTGGTGAAGTCGACCGGCAGCTTTTCGCCCTTGGCCAGCATGTCCTGGATGCGCTTGTGGGCGGCATCGCGGCCGGTCAGCATCTTGCCGTTGAGCAGCAGGGTCTGGCCCGGCTTCCAGCTGGCGACTTCTTCCTTGGTCAGGGTGTTGAGGTCGACGCGCTTGCTGGTTTCGGTGTTGGGCGTCCAGTTGACCTGGGGCCACAGATCCAGGCTGGGTGCCTCCAGGTAGACCGGGCCGCTGCCGTCCATGACGAAATGGGCGTGACGGGTCGCAGCGCAGTTCGGAATCATGGCTACCGGCTTGGAGGCGGCGTGCGTGGGGTACATGGCGATCTTGACATCCAGCACGGTGGTCAGGCCGCCCAGGCCTTGTGCACCAATGCCGAGTGCGTTGACCTTTTCGAACAGCTCCAGACGCAGCTCCTCGACCTGGTCCAGCTTCTCGCCCTTGGCGGATTTTTCCTGCAGCTGGTACATGTCCAGATCTTCCATCAGGCTTTGCTTGGCCAGCAGCATCGCCTTCTCGGCGGTACCGCCGATGCCGATGCCGAGCATGCCCGGCGGACACCAGCCGGCACCCATGGTCGGCACGGTCTTCAGCACCCAGTCGACCAGGCTGTCGGACGGGTTCAGCATGACGAACTTGGTCTTGTTCTCGGAGCCGCCGCCCTTGGCTGCGACGGTCACGTCCAGCTTGTCGCCGGGCACCAGCTCGACAAAGATCACGGCAGGCGTGTTGTCCTTGGTGTTCTTGCGCGCGAAGTGGGGATCGGCCACGACGGATGCGCGCAGGCGGTTTTCGGCCAGGTTGTAGCCACGGCGCACGCCTTCGTTGATGGCGTCATCAAGCGAACCGCTCAGGCCCTCGAAGCGCACGTCCATGCCCACCTTCAGGAACACGTTGACGATACCGGTGTCCTGGCAGATCGGGCGATGGCCGGTGGCGGACATCTTGCTGTTGGTGAGGATCTGCGCCATGGCGTCCTTCGCCGCAGGGGATTGCTCGCGCTCGTAGGCGCGCGCCAGGTGCTGGATGTAGTCAGCCGGGTGGTAGTAGCTGATGTACTGCAGCGCGCCAGCAATCGATTCGATCAGATCGTCCTGCTTGATGATGGTCGTCATGTGTGTCCTCGTTATGGGTATGGAATGGGCTTGCCTGGCGCGTGGCCGGGCAACATGACGGATTTTAGCGCTTGGTGCAGGGGATGGTGATCGATTGGGGCTATGGGCGGGATAACGTGGAGCCGGCGGTGACAGTGCGCAAAAAACCGCCATCCGGAAATGGCGGTGGCTTGCCTGCAGACTGGTGCCGGCTCAGGTGGCCGGCCGCTTCAGCCACAGCGGAAAGCGTCGCTTCTTCTCCGGCAGCACCTCGGCCACCCGGGACGTGACCGGCCCCGGCAGCGCCGGCACATGGCCGGCCTCGAGGCAGACGCGCACGCATTCGCGGATGTGCTGCTCGCCCAGATAGCGCAGCGCCGCATAGCCCAGCGAGGCGGCGGCCACCTGGCCGGCAATCGGCACGTAGCGCACGGCCTGCTTGGTGGTCAGGCGCACGCCCACCATCTTGATGGCGCGCAGTACCAGGTCACGCGTGACCATGCGGCCGACCATCACGGCACCCACGGTGGCGATCGCCTTTTGCAGTTTCTCCTGACGCTCCGGATCCATGCGGCTGATCTGCTCCGGTGTCAGGCCGAAGGCCTGGTTGATCTGCGGGATCAGCTTGCTCATCAGCGTGGCATCGACAAACAGGTCCATGCCCGGAATCGGCACCATGCTGGTCACGGCACCAGTCATGGCCTTGCGGTGCAGCATGGCGCGCGAGCGCCTGACGGCCTTTTCCAGTGTCGGGTGGCCCTGTGCCATTTCCAGTGCATTCATGTTGCAGACTCCTCAAGCGGTGGTGAACAGCGGATTAGATGGGTCAGGATGCCTGCAGGTTCAATATCCGGGACAAATCCTGCTGTAAGCAGATGCTATTTTCCGGCCGATCACGTGATGCAGTGCACGGATTTACACTTGGATCATCACCCACTGTCCGATTGTTCATGCGAGCCCTTGCCCTGTATGCCGGCCCTGCCGCGCTGCGCCATATCCAGCAACATGGTCTGCAGCCCAGGCACGTGCTCGCGCTGCCGGCAGCAGCCGGTGGTCCCAAGGGGCTGATGTTGCTACGGCTGGACCGCTTCCTGTTTGGTGACTGGTTGCCGCAATCGCAGCAGCCGATCGACCTGATCGGGGCCTCCATCGGCGCCTGGCGCTGGGCCGCGGCCTGCATGCCCGATCCGGTGGCGGCGCTGCAGGAACTGGAGCGCATCTATGTGCAGGGCGACTTTGGCCAGCAGCCGGGCGAGCGCACGGTGGCACCGCAGCAGGTCAGCGCCGCCTTTGCCCGCTTTCTGCAACAGATGTTCGCCGGACACGAGCAGGCCATTGTGCAGAATCCGCGCTATCGCCTGCATGTACTGGCTTCGCACGGGCGCGGCCTGCTGCAGCGGGAAAGCGGCCGCTGGCAGACCGCCGGCGGCTATCTGGCCGCTTGGGCTGGCAATGCCGTGCAGCGCCAGATGCTCGGGCGCTGGCTGGGGCGGCTGGTGTTTTCCAGCGGCGGTGCGGTATTGCCGTTTGGTGATGACCGATTCCCCACGCAGCAGATTCCGCTCGATGCCGGCAACCTGCTGACCGTGCTGCAGGCCAGCGGGTCGATTCCGTTTGTGCTGCAGGCGGTGCACGATATTCCGGGTGCGCCGGCGGGTGCCTGCTGGGATGGCGGCATTACCGATTACCACCTGCACCTGCGCTACCGTGGCGGGCAGGGCGGCGAGAGCGGCATCGTGCTCTATCCGCACTTCCAGCGTGCCGTGATTCCAGGCTGGCTGGACAAGCCGTGGCGCTGGCGGCACGGCAGCACGGCTGCGCTGGACCATGTGCTGCTGCTGGGCCTGCGCCCGGAATGGGTGGCCACGCTGCCGCGTGGCAAGCTGCCCGACCGCAGCGATTTCCGTTTTCACCTGGCCGATCCCGCTGCGCGCATGCGCGACTGGAACCAGGCCATTGCCGCCAGCGAGCAGCTGGTGGATGAATTTGCCGCCTGGCTGGAGCATCCCGATCCCGGCCAGGTTTTGCCTCTTTGACATGACCATGCAAGTCCCTGATCCCCGTATCGATCCCCACGCCTGGGCGCGCCTCAAGCCGCATGTGCGCGAGCTGCTGATCCGCATCAACCGCCACCCGCGTCCGCCCATGGAAAGCCTCCCGGCAGAGCAGGCGCGGGCCGCTTACGCTGCCGGTTCCGGCGTGCTGGAAATCCCCGCGACACCGCTGCCGCGTATCGAAAACTTCACGATTCCGGCGCGCGACGGCTACCTGCTGCCGGCGCGTCTGTACGCGGCCAGCACCGAAGCGCAAGGCGTGTTGCCGGTCCTGCTGTTCTTCCATGGCGGCGGTTTTCTGGTGGGCAGTGTCGATACGCACGATACGCTGTGTCGTACGCTGGCAGCGCAGAGCGGCTGTGCCGTGGTCTCGGTCGATTACCGCCTCGGGCCGGAGCACCAGTTCCCGACCGCCTTCGAGGATGCCTGGGACAGTCTGGCCTGGCTGCACGACTATGGTGCCGTGCTCGGCCTGGACCCGGCACGCCTCGCCGTGGGTGGTGACAGCGCTGGAGGCACGCTGGCTGCCGGCTGTGCCGTGCAGGCGCGCGATACCGGTCTGCCACTGCGCCTGCAGCTGCTGTTCTACCCGGGCATGCAGGCGGCGGCGCTGACGCCATCGCGTGCCCGCTATGCCTACGGTTTTCTGCTGACCGAGCCGCAGATCCAGTGGATGTTCAACAGCTATGTCGGTAGCGAGGAGCAGTTTCTGGACTGGCGCTTTGCCCCGGTCCATGCCCACGATGTCGATGGCCTGGCCCCGGCCTGGATCGGTCTGGCCGAGTGCGATCCGATTGTCGATGACAGCATGATGTGGGCGGACCGCTTGCGCATGGCCGGCGTGCCGGTCGAGCTGGAGATCTACCACGGTACCATCCACGAATTCATCAAGATGGGCCGGGCGCTGCCCGAGGCGCTGGAGGCCCATCGCGATGCCGCTGCGGCCTTGCGCGCAGCGCTGCTGCCGGAGCTGCGATGAAACCGCTACCCGACCATGAGTGCCAGTTGGGCGGCTGGTTCGTGATGCGCCAGGCTGCCATGCAGGTGCGCGATGCCGTCTTCGTTCAGGAGCAGGGTTTTACGCCGCAGGAAGAGTACGACGAACTGGATGCGGATGCGCTGCATATGGTGATCCGTCTGCCGGATGGTGCCGTCATCGCCACGGCGCGTCTGCTGCAGGAGCCGGTGGCTGCCGATGAGCCGCCAACCGGCCGCATTGGCCGTGTCGCCGTGCTGAAGGAGTGGCGCGGTCAGGGCTGGGGCCGCATGCTGCTGCTGGTGCTGCAGGATGAGGCGCAACAGCGCGGTGACCAGCGTCTGGTGCTGGGCGCGCAGCAGGTGGCCGCACCGTTCTATGCCCGTCTCGGCTACCAGCCCACGCCATATACCTATGATGAAGGCGGCATCCCGCATGTGCAGATGGTGCTGGACATGACAAAGCCGTCATGATGCCGGACGAGAATCACCGGCATGTCCGCACCCTCCCACCATCCTTCGACTGATTCCCGCTGGCAGCGCAGCTGGCAGGTGCTGCTGGTGTTCCTGCGTCTGGGCCTGACCTCGTTTGGTGGGCCGAGTGCGCATCTGGGCTATTTCCGCGAGGCCTTTGTGCAGCGCCTGCGCTGGCTGGACGAGAGGGCGTATGCCGATCTGGTGGCGCTGTGCCAGTTTCTGCCCGGCCCGGCCAGCAGCCAGGTCGGCATGGGGATCGGTCTGATGCGGGCTGGCCACCTGGGCGCTCTGGCAGCCTGGATCGGTTTTACGCTGCCTTCGGCCATCGTGCTGATGCTGGCGGTGCTCGGCATGACGCAGTGGGGCGGCCTGCCGTCCGGGTTGATGCATGGCCTGAAACTGGCGGCCGTGGCCGTGGTGGCGCATGCCGTCTGGGGCATGGCACAGGCTTTCTGTACCGGCTGGCGACAGCGCCTGCTGATGCTGCTGATGACGCTGGCCGTGCTGCTGACACCACAATGGCCGGCACTGGTGATCCTGTTCCTGCTGCTGGCAGGTCTGGCCGGCTACATGTGGCTGCGTGCGGCGCCAGCACAGCCGGGTCAGGCCATGGCCATACCGCTGTCGCGCAAACAGGGCATCTTCTGGCTGCTGGTGTTTGCCGTGCTACTGGCGCTGGCCTGGCTGCCCTGGCTGGATCTCCATGCCAGCCTGGCGGCAGCGTTCTACCGCGCCGGCAGTCTGGTATTTGGTGGCGGTCATGTGGTGTTGCCCTTGCTGGAAACCGAAGTGGTGCAGCGCGGCTGGCTCGATGCCGACATCTTTCTGGCCGGTTACGGGCTGACGCAGGCCGTACCGGGGCCGCTGTTTACCTTTGCCGCCTTTCTTGGCGCGGCCATGCAGCCACCGCTGGGGGGATGGTGGGGCGGCCTGCTGGCGCTGCTGGCGATCTTCCTGCCGGCCTATCTGCTGATCGTGGGGGCATTGCCGTTCTGGGAACAGTGGCGACATCTGTCCGGTCTGCGCGCAGCGCTGCAGGGCGTCAATGCCGCGGTGGTCGGGCTGCTGCTGGCCGCGCTGCTGCAACAGGGGACGCTGGCACTGCGCCAGCCGCTCGATGTGGTCTGGGTGCTGCTGGTCTGGCTGTTGCTGTGGCGACGCCTGCCGCCCTGGCTGGTGGTCCTGCTGTCCGGCCTGGCCGGACAGGTGCTGTCGCAGCTGGCATAAGCTTATGTCCAATCTGTCCGTCCCGGCAGCGGGGTGGACTGGCGGAAAGTGCTAGCATCAGAAACTTTCCGCCATTCCGCGATACCCCCTTGCCCCGAGGAGATTCCCATGACGCTGGACCCATCCAAGCTCAAGCCCGAAACCCAGGCCCTGCACGCCGGCTACAAGTCCGATCCGACCACGCGCTCTGCCGCGGTGCCGATCTACCAGACCACCTCCTACACCTTTGACGACACCCAGCACGGCGCCGACCTGTTCGACCTCAAGGTGGCCGGCAACATCTACACCCGCATCACCAACCCGACCAGCGGCATCCTGGAGCAGCGCATTGCCGCCATGGAAGGTGGCGTGGGCGCGCTGGCCGTGGCCTCCGGCATGGTGGCCATCACCTATGCCATCCAGACCATTGCCGAGGCCGGTGACAACATCGTCAGCTCGGCGCGCCTGTATGGTGGCACCTACAACCTGTTTGCCCACACGCTGCCGCAGTACGGCATTGAAGTGCGCTTTGCCGATCCCGACCGTCCGGAAGACTTTGCCGCCCTGATCGACGACAAGACCAAGGCCGTGTTCTGCGAATCGATCGGCAACCCGCTGGGCAATGTGACCGATTTCGAGAAGCTGGCCGAGGTGGCGCATGCTGCCGGCGTACCGCTGATCGTCGACAACACCGTGCCCAGCCCCTACCTGTGCCGTCCGTTCGAGCACGGTGCCGATATCGTGGTGCACTCGCTGACCAAGTACATCGGCGGCCATGGCACCAGCCTGGGCGGCATCATTGTGGACAGCGGCAAGTTCCCCTGGGCCGAGCACAAGGCGCGTTTCAAGCGCCTGAACGAGCCCGAGGTCAGCTACCACGGCGTGGTCTATACAGAGGCCCTGGGTCCGGCGGCCTTCATCGGCCGTGCGCGCACCGTGCCGCTGCGCAACATGGGCGCGGCAATCAGCCCGCTCAACAGCTTCCTGATCCTGCAGGGCCTGGAAACGCTGGCACTGCGCATGGACCGCATCGGCCAGAACGCCATCAAGGTCGCCGAGTTTCTGCAGAAGCACCCCAAGGTCAACTGGGTCAACTACGCCGGCCTGTCCAGCCACAAGGACAACCCGCTGGTGCAGAAGTACATGGCCGGCAATGCTTCCGGCATCATGAGCTTTGGCGTCCAGGGTGGCCGCGAAGCCGGTGCCCGTTTCCAGGACGCGCTGCAGCTGATCCTGCGCCTGGTCAACATCGGTGACTCCAAGACCCTGGCCACGCACCCGGCCAGCACTACGCACCGCCAGCTGTCGTCCGAAGAGCTGGAAAAGGCCGGTGTGTCCGAAGACATGATCCGTCTGTCGATCGGCATCGAACATATCGATGACCTGATTGCCGATCTGGAGCAGGCGCTGGCTGCGGCCTGATGCGGCCCGAGCCGGAGCGTTCGCGCTCCGGGCAGACAAAAGGCGAGGGGTCTCCTCGCCTTTTGCCGTTTCAGGGGCTGGCCGGATCAGCCGCCGCGGCGCATCACCTTCTCCACCTCATCCGCCAGATCGATCACCGACTGGGCGTAGTAGCTGCTGTTGTTGTAGCGCGTGATGACGTAGAAATTCTGCGTGCCGGCGCGGTAGCTGGAGGGCGCGTTGCCGTTTTCCAGCTCGATCAGGGCCAGCTTCTGGTCAAAGCCGCGCGGCAGCTCGACGATCGCACCCAGGTCGGCAAACTGTTGGGGCGTGAACGTAGGCACGATGTCGGGGCCGAGCAGGGTAGGCAGCTGCAGGCGGCTGCTGTCAAAGCGCACATCGAACACCGGCTCCAGCCCGGTGATCCAGCCGTACTGCTTGAAGTAGTTGGCAACCGAGCCAATCGTGTCGGCGGTGTTGCTGATCAGGTCGATATGGCCGTCATCGTCAAAGTCCACGGCATGTTTCGCCCAGCTCGAGGGCATGAATTGCGGCAGGCCCATGGCACCGGCATAGCTGCCGCGCAGCGCCAGCGGATCATCGCGGTTGTCCCAGGTCAGTTGCAGATAGTGGTCCAGTTCGCCCCGGAAGAAGGCATGGCGATCGACGGCGCGCGGGTGCGCCTGCGGGAAATCGAACGTCAGCGTGGACAGCGTATCGATCACGCGCATGTCGCCCTTGTTGCGACCGTAGATGGTTTCCACGCCGATGATGCCGACGATGTACTTCACCGGTACGCCATATTCGCGCTCGGCGCGCAGCAGCGTGGCGGCGTTCTGCTGCCAGAAGTTGACACCGGCGCGGATGCGGATCGGCTCGACAAAGCGGCTGCGGTAGACGCGCCAGTTGCGGCGCACGCCGCGGCCGGCCGGCAGGATCAGGCGCGGTACGCTGGACAGGTAGTTGGCGTTGCCAATGGCATTGCGCACATAGGTTTCAGGCAGGCCGGTGCGGCGTGCAATTTCCGGAACTTGCGCCATGGCATCGGCACGCTGGGCATAGCTGCCGTTCAGCGCGATCGGCTGTACCTGGCCGCTGCGGGCACGGCGCGGCTGGGCATGGCTGGCTGCCGGCTTCGGCTGGGCCGGGCTTTCTGTCCTGGTCGAGCTGCAGGCAGACAGGCCGAGTGCAGCGGTGCCGGCCAGGGCACCGAGCAGCGCCAGGCGCTCGCGTTGGGGAAGGGCAGGGGAAGAGGGACGGGATGCAGTCATGGTCGGGCCGGTCGGCATGGCAGTAGAGTTCCCAGCAGTGTAGCGGATGCCAGCCGGCGACTGCCGGCACGTCTGCAGTCTAGGGTTTCGCATGATTGTCACTTGTTCAACAATCTACTAAACTCGGAAAGATACAAAATGTTAACAAGCGACACCGGAGACAGACAATGGGTGCCACGGGCTACTATTTTCATAACGATTGCAAGCTGCACAACATGGGCGAGGGCCACCCCGAAGCCCCTGAACGCTTGGACGCCATTGAAGACCGCCTGCTGATTACCGGCGTTGCCGACGCCCTGGAGCGCCGTCAACCCAACCCGGCCAACCTGGCCGAGATCAAGCTGGCACATCGCCGCATCCATATTGCGGCCATGCGTGGCATGAGCGAATGGCTGGAAGAAGACGACGTGGCGGCCGGCACTACGCAGCACTTCTCGCTCGATACCGACACCTCCATGAACAGCAAGACCTACCGTGCCGCGCTGCTGGCTGCCGGTGCTGCGGTCGAGGCGGTGGATGCCGTGCTGGCCGGCGAACTCGAAAACGCCTTCTGCGCCGTGCGCCCGCCCGGCCACCATGCCTGCGGCGACAAGGCCATGGGCTTCTGCTTCTTCAACAACATCGCCATTGCCGCCAAGTATGCCGTCGCGCGTCACGGCCTGGAGCGCGTGGCCATCATCGATTTCGACGTGCACCATGGCAACGGCACGGAAGACATCGTGGCCGGCGATGATCGCATCCTGATGGTCAGCTACTTCCAGCACCCGTTCTATCCCGAAGGGGGTGCGCTCAAGAGGGACAGCAACCTGCTCAACGTGCCGGTGCCGGCCTACACCAAGGGCATGGACATCCGCGAGGTGGTGGATGGCATCTGGATTCCGCGCCTGGAGGAATTCAAGCCGCAACTGATCTTCATCAGCGCCGGTTTCGATGCCCACCGTGAGGACGACATGGGCCAGCTGGGTCTGGTCGAGGCCGATTTCCAGTGGATCACCAAGCGCATCAAGTACGTGGCGCAGCGCCACTGCGAAGGCCGCATTGTCAGCGTGCTGGAGGGGGGCTACAACCTGAGCTCGCTGGCACGCAGCGTCGAGGCTCACGTGCGCGTACTGGCAGACGTCTGACGCGGCACGCGCAGCGCGCAGGACAAGGGCTGGCCCTATACACAGGCCGGCCCTTGCTGTTTCTGCGGCCGGTCGCAACGCCTGCAGGGCGGCAGCAGGGTATGTGAGAATCGGAGTTTCTCGCAACAACACCTGTCATGGCCGCAAGCATGCAGAACGCCCAAGCTTTTCTCGAGGACTGGATTCTCTGGTTCGATACCATCACAAGACCTGATGTGCTGCAGCAGCTCGGACTGCTGTTGCTGATGGGCGTGATCGCCTATGCCGTAGTGCGTCTGTTGCGCAACCGGCTGGAATCGATCTGGCCGGCCAGCGAAGAGCGCCGCAGCCGTTCCGTGCTGTTCGGTCAGAAACATTACGATGGCGTGCTGTTTCCGTTGCTGTGGCTGCTGCTGGGCTCGGCTGCGCCCTGGCTGCTCGGGGTGGAGATGCAGTATTCGGTCTACCGTGTGGCCTTGCCGGTCCTGCTGGCGCTGGCGCTGATCCGGCTGGTGGCCAAGCTGCTGCGCCTGGCGTACGAGGAAACGCGCTGGGTGCGGCTGGTGGAAAACACGCTGTCCTGGGTGGTCTGGATCCTGATGGTGCTGTGGATGTTCGGTGTGCTGCCGGTGATTCTGGAGCAGCTCGAGCTGATCAGTTTCAAGATCGGCAGCAGCCAATTTACCGTGCTGTCCTTTCTGCAGGGCGCCTTGCTGATTGGTGTGGCGGTGATGCTGTCGTTCTGGCTGGCTTCGCTGATCGAGCGCCGCCTGCTGCGCCACGCCATGGGCAATGAGCTGTCCATGCGCAAAATCGCCAGCAACATGATTCGTGCTGCGCTGCTGGTGTTTGCGGTGATGCTGGCCATGTCGCTGGTCGGCATCGATCTGACCGTGCTGTCGGTGCTGGGCGGTGCGCTGGGTGTCGGTATCGGCCTGGGCTTGCAGAAGCTGGCATCGAATTATGTGAGCGGCTTTGTACTGCTGGCCGAGCGCAATATCCGCATTGGCGATTCGGTGGTGGTGGATGGCTTCAGCGGCAAGGTCACCGATATCCGGGCACGCTACACCACGATCCGTTCCCTGTCCGGGGTGGAAGCGATTCTTCCGAACGAGATGATGGTGACGCAGCGTGTCGAGAACAACTCGCTGCACACGCGTGCACTGACGGTGTCGACGACCGTGACGGTAGCCTACGACAGCGACGCAGAGCTGGTGCGCCGCCTGTTGATCGACGCAGCGCGGGATGTGCCGCGTGTCATCGGCGAGGCCAGCGCCAATTTGTCACGATTCAGCCCGGAGGGTCTGGAGTTCAGCCTGGGTATCAAGGTAGAAGATCCGGACAACGGCACCGCCGGCCTGTTCTCAGAAATCAACCGCCGTTTTCTCGAACGCGCGCGCGAAAATGGCATAGAATTTCCTCAGCCCAAGCGTCTCTTTCCCGTACCCGGGGCAGATGCTGTCTTGCCGCCTGGCGATACCCTGTCCAGGCTGGCTGTGCTGGCCGAAAAGGCCGGTGGACTGGATGCACTTTTGAGTCAGATCGAAAAAAGCACGATCGTTCGCATAAAATCCGCGCAATAGCCGAAAACTTCAGTAGAATGGTGTTTCGTTGACGCGTACGTCAACTATGCACACTTGCGAATGAATGAAGCATTTGCGTGACAAGTTTCAATAATCAGGAGATCACTTCATGAAAGCACTGGTCGCAGTCAAGCGCGTGGTTGACTACAACGTCAAGGTTCGCGTCAAGTCCGACAACACGGGCGTGGATATTGCCAACGTCAAGATGAGCATGAACCCGTTCGACGAAATTGCGGTGGAAGAAGCCGTTCGCCTGAAGGAAAAGGGCATCGTGACCGAGGTCATCGCCGTGTCCTGCGGCCCGACCCAGGCACAGGAAACCCTGCGTACCGCCATGGCCATTGGTGCCGACCGTGGCATTCTGGTCGAGTCGGCCGAAGAGCTGCAGCCGCTGGCCGTGGCCAAGCTGCTGAAAGCGGTTCAGGACAAGGAACAGGCTGAGCTGATCATCCTGGGCAAGCAGGCCATTGATGATGATTCCAACCAGGTTGGCCAGATGCTGGCTGCGCTGCTAGATCTGCCGCAGGCCACGTTCGCCAGCAAGGTCGAAGTGGCCGATGGCAAGGCCAGCGTCACGCGTGAAGTGGACGGCGGTCTGGAAACCCTCTCGATCAGCCTGCCGGCCGTGGTCACCACCGACCTGCGCCTGAACGAGCCGCGTTATGTCACGCTGCCCAACATCATGAAGGCCAAGAAGAAGCCGATCGACACCATGAAGCCGGAAGACCTGGGCGTGGACGTGACGTCCCGCCTGAAGACGCTGAAAGTGGCCGAGCCGGCCAAGCGCAGCGCCGGCATCATCGTGCCCGACGTCACCACGCTGGTCGACAAGCTCAAGAACGAAGCCAAGGTCATCTGATCGGGCCCCACAGCAAGAATCACAGGAGATAAGACATGACCGCACTCGTGATCGCAGAACACGACAATGCTTCCATCAAGGGCGCTACCCTGAACACCGTGACCGCCGCTGCCCAGTGTGGTGGTGAAGTGCACGTGCTGGTGGCCGGCAGCAATGCCGCTGCTGCTGCCCAGGCGGCTGCCCAGATCGCCGGCGTGAGCAAGGTGCTGCACGCTGATGGCGCTTCCCTGGCCGAAGGCCTGGCCGAGAACCTGGCCGCCCAGGTGCTGGCCGTGGCCGGTGATTACAGCCACATCCTGTTCCCGGCCACTGCCAGCGGCAAGAACGTCGCTCCGCGCGTGGCGGCCAAGCTGGACGTGGCTCAGATCAGCGACATCACCAAGGTTGATAGCGCCGATACCTTCGAGCGCCCGATCTACGCCGGCAACGCCATTGCCACCGTGCAGAGCACCGATGCCGTGAAGGTCATCACCGTGCGCTCCACCGGCTTTGACGCCGCTGCAGCTACCGGCGGCAGCGCTGCTGTCGAATCCGTGGCGGCTGCTGCCGACAGCGGCAAGTCCAGCTTCGTTGGCCGTGAAGTGACCAAGTCCGACCGTCCCGAACTGACCGCCGCCAAGATCATCGTGTCCGGTGGCCGCGCCCTGGGCAGCGACGAGAAGTTCCAGGAAGTGCTGACGCCGCTGGCCGACAAGCTGAATGCTGCCATTGGCGCCTCCCGCGCTGCCGTAGACGCCGGCTACGCGCCCAATGACCTGCAGGTTGGCCAGACCGGCAAGATCGTGGCTCCCGAGCTGTACATCGCGCTGGGCATTTCCGGTGCCATCCAGCACCTGGCCGGCATGAAGGACAGCAAGGTGATCGTTGCCGTCAACAAGGATCCGGAAGCGCCGATTTTCAGCGTGGCCGATTATGGTCTGGTGGCCGACCTGTTCACCGCCACCCCGGAACTGGTCAGCAAGCTGTAATCAGCAGTCAGACCTGAATCAAGGAAAGGCCGCTTCTTGACCGGAGCGGCCTTTTTTGTTCGGCTGTTGTCCTATACTGAATACAACCCGTTACCTCACTCATACAAGGAGAAAATGCATGAGCTATACCGCCCCGATCAAGGATATGGTCTTCAACATGGAGCATCTGGCTGGTCTTGATGCCTTGGCGCAAGCCATTCCCGAGTTCGCTGATGCGGGCGTGGAAACGGCGCAGGCCGTGCTGGAAGAAATGGCCAAGCTCAACCAGGACGTGGTTGCACCGCTGAATTTCGAGGGTGACAAGAACCCCAGCTCGCTGAGTGGCGACGTGGTAACCGCCACACCCGGCTTCAAGGAAGCCTACCAGCAGTTTGTCGAAGGCGGCTGGCAGGGTCTGCAGCACCCGGTCGATTTTGGCGGCCAGGGCTTGCCCAAGACCATTGGTGCAGCTTGCGGCGAAATGACCAACGCGGCCAACATGAGCTTTGCGCTGTGCCCGATGCTGACCGACGGTGCCATCGAGGCCCTGCTGACGGCAGGTTCCGACGAGCTCAAGCAGACCTATCTACCCAAGCTGGTGTCCGGCGAGTGGACCGGTACCATGAACCTCACCGAGCCGCAGGCCGGTTCCGACCTGTCGCTGGTGCGCAGCCGCGCCGAGCGCAACGACGATGGCACCTTCAAGGTGTTCGGCACCAAGATTTTCATCACCTGGGGTGAGCATGACATGGCCGAGAACATCATCCACCTGACGCTGGCCCGCGTAGCTGGTGCGCCGGAGGGTGTGAAGGGCATCAGCCTGTTCGTGGTGCCCAAGTTCATGGTCAATGCCGATGGCAGCGTGGGTGAGCGCAACGATGTGCACTGCGTCAGCATCGAGCACAAGCTGGGCATCAAGGCCAGCCCGACCTGCGTGCTGCAGTTCGGTGACAACGGTGGCGCTACCGGTTATCTGGTGGGTGAAGAAAACCGTGGTCTGGAATACATGTTCATCATGATGAACGCCGCGCGTTACGCCGTGGGCGTGCAGGGCATCAGCATTGCCGAGCGCTCCTACCAGCACGCGGTCAACTATGCCCGCGAGCGCGTGCAGAGCCGTCCGGTGGACGGTTCCGCCAAGGAAGCCGTGGCCATCATCCAGCACCCGGACATCAAGCGCATGCTGATGACCATGCGTGCCTACACCGAAGGTGCACGTGCACTGTCCAGCGTGTCTGCTGCTGCCTTTGACGCTGCCCACCACCATCCCGATGCAGCCGTGCGTGAAGAACAGCAGGCGCTGTACGAGTTCACCGTGCCGCTGGTCAAGGGCTTCAGCACCGAAATGAGCCAGGAAGTGACCAGCCTGGGCGTGCAGGTGCACGGTGGCATGGGCTTCATCGAGGAAACCGGTGCAGCGCAGTACTACCGCGACAGCAAGATCCTGACCATCTACGAAGGCACGACCGCAATCCAGTCCAACGACCTGGTGGGCCGCAAGACCGTGCGTGACGGCGGCGAGCTGGCGAAGAAGGTGGCCGGCATGGTGGCACAGACCGAAGCCGAACTGGCCGCCAACGGCAGCGAGAACGCCCTGGCTGTGCAGAAGACCCTGAGCGCTGCCCGCGAAGCCGTGCTGGAAGTGGTGGACTTCATGGTTGCCAACGGCAAGAGCAACCCCAATGCTGCCTACGCCGGCAGCGTGCCCTACCTGATGCTGACCGCCAACATGGTCTGCGGCTGGCAGCTGGCCCGTTCGCTGCTGGTGGCCGAAGGCAAGCTGGCAGCTGGCGTCGCCGCTGACGACAACTACGGCGAGAAGTTCTACCAGGCCAAGGTGCAGGTGGCACGTTTCTACGCTGACCACATCCTGAGCAAGGCTCCGGGCGTGGCACACAGCATCGTGGCAGGTCATGCTGCCACCAACGCCATCAACGTGGATCTGCTGTAATCGGCAGGGCCAGGCCACTCCGCCAGGAGTGGTCATGCGCGCTTTCCATCCCCAGTCGGCTTGCCGGCTGGGGATTTTTTGTGCTGGCTGCGCTCCGGTGCTCAGCCGGCGCTGCGCTCCAGGATCTGGCGCGCCAGCGCGTCGATGCCGGCCTCCGACAGGTCATCGGTGCTGAAGCCGGGCCAGGGGCGTTCTCCCGTGTAGTTGCCCCCTTGCGAGGCGCGATACAGCGGGTCATAGTGCAGATCCAGTAACTCGCCCACCAGCGTGTCCCACTGGCTCTGGGCAGCCAGTGCTTTCCAGCCGTCGACCACGGCGCGGCCCTGGCGTTCGCGCAGCTTGTCCAGGCGCTGTTCCAGCCAGGGCAGGTTGCGGCAGGCATAGTCGTAATCGCGCAGCAGAAAGCTGACACGCGCCGCGCGCGTGGCCTCGATGTCCAGGCAGGGCGAGGCGCGCATGCGCTCGATCAGCGGCTCCGGAATATGCAGGTTGCCGACCTTGCGGCTCTCGGCTTCCACAAAAACCGGACGCGCCGGATCCAGCTGCTCCAGGGCCTGCCAGACGGCTGTCTCGAAGCCTTTCTGGCTCGGTTGCGGCTGGCCGGGCAGCGAACCCAGCACCGATCCCTTGTGGCTGGCCAGGGTTTCCAGATCCAGGATCTGGCCGCCCCGGGCGCCAATCGCCTGCAGGATGCGTGTCTTGGCGCTGCCGGTGGCTCCGCAAATGATGTGAAGTGACAGCCGGGGCGCGAGCAGCTGGGTCTGCTCCATCACATGCTGGCGGAAGGCCTTGTAGCCGCCCTCGAGCTTGTGCGCCTGCCAGCCGATCTGGCGCAGGATGATCTGCATGGCACCGCTGCGCATGCCGCCGCGCCAGCAATAGATCAGCGGCCGCCAGTCCTTGGGCATATCCAGCATGCCCTGCTGGATATGCGTGGCAATATTGGCGGCAATCAGCGCACCGCCAATCTTCTTGGCCTCAAACGGCGAAACCTGCTTGTAGATGGTGCCGACCTGGGCGCGCTGCTCGTTGCTCAGTACCGGGCAGTTGATCGCGCCTGGCACATGGTCTTCGGCAAATTCGAGCGGGGTGCGCACATCGATGATGGTGCTGAAGTTGCCAATCTCGGAGGCGGGAACAAGCCAGGAATTTTTCATGTGAGTAGCCGTGTCGGTGCAACCCGTTATCTTAAGTCGTATCATCCCTGAGAGAAAGACTGTGACAGGATTCACCATGACAACAACTCCCCGATTGACTTCCCTGGCGCACGGTGGCGGCTGTGGCTGCAAGATTGCGCCTTCGCTGCTGCGCGAGATCATGTCGCATGTACCTGCCGGCGTACTGCCGCCGCAGCTGCTGGTCGGTACCGAATCGTCCGACGATGCCGCCGTCTACCAGCTCAACGACGAACAGGCCGTGGTGGCCACCACCGATTTCTTCACGCCGATCGTCGACAAGCCGCGTGACTTTGGCCGTATTGCCGCCACCAATGCCATCTCTGATATCTATGCCATGGGCGGCCAGCCGCTGCTGGCCCTGGCGCTGGTCGGCATGCCGATCGACAAGCTGCCGGTGGAGACCATCAGCCAGATCCTCGAAGGCGGTGCCTCCATCTGTGCCGAAGCCGGCATTCCGGTGGCCGGCGGCCATTCGATCGATGTGGTCGAGCCGATCTATGGCCTGGTCGCGATTGGCCTGGTGCATCCGCAGCGCATGAAGAAGAACAGCAGCGCACGCGCCGGAGATGTGCTGATTCTGGGCAAGCCGCTCGGCATTGGTGTGCTGTCGGCCGCACTCAAGAAGGACATGCTGAGCGAGGCCGGCTATGACCTGATGGTGCAGTACACCACGCAGCTCAACCGCGTCGGCACGGCACTCGGCCAGCTGGAGGCCGTGCATGCCATGACCGATGTCACCGGCTTTGGCCTGCTGGGCCATCTGCTGGAAATCTGCCGTGCAGCCCGGCTGCGCGCCGACCTCGGCTTCGATGCCGTTCCGGTGATTCCCGAGGCGCTGGAGCTGGTGCAGCAGGGCATTTCCACCGGGGCATCTACGCGCAACTGGGCCAGCTATGGCGGTGAAGTCGTGCTCGAGACCGGCATGCCCGAATGGCAGCAGAAGCTGCTGACCGATCCGCAGACATCGGGCGGCCTGCTGGTGAGCTGCGCACCGGAAGCGGCAGCGCAGGTGCTGGCGACCTTCCACGATGCCGGCTTTGCGCAGGCGGCCATCGTGGGGCATCTGACCGAGGGCAATCCACAAGTGAACGTTCGTTCGATTTTGTGATATCGTGATACCGAACCGGACGCCTGCAGGGTGACCGGTCTTTCCTTTATCAGCAGCACGGAACTGCCATCCAACTGGAGACAAGACACATGGGCCGATCCCTCCCCGGCGCGCTGGCGCGCGTGAAATTCCCGGTCATCGCTTCGCCGATGTTCATCATCAGCAATCCACAGATGGTGATTGCGCAGTGCAAGGCCGGCATCGTCGGCTCGATGCCGGCGCTGAACGCGCGTCCGGCCTCGCAGCTGGATGAGTGGCTGGCCGAGATCACCGAGGCGCTGGCAGCCCACAACGCCGCCCACCCGGAAGCACCGGCTGCGCCGTTTGCCATCAACCAGATCGTGCACAAGAGCAATGCGCGCCTGATGGAAGACATGGCGCTGTGCGTCAAGTACCAGGTGCCGATCATCATCACCAGCCTGGGCGCGGTGGAGGAGATCAACCAGGCGGCACACAGCTATGGCGGTGTGGTGATGCACGATGTGATCAACAACCGCTTTGCTCGCAAGGCGATCGAAAAGGGCGCCGATGGCCTGATCGCGGTGGCCACCGGTGCTGGCGGCCATGCCGGCGTGAAAAGCCCGTTTGCCCTGGTGCAGGAGTTGCGCCAGTGGTTTGATGGTCCGCTGGCATTGAGTGGCTCGATTGCCACCGGTGGGGCGATTCTGGCGGCACAGGCCATGGGGGCCGACTTTGCCTATATCGGCAGCCCCTTCATTGCCACGGAAGAAGCACGTGCCAGCGATGCCTACAAGCAGTGCGTGGTAGACAGCAACTCCGACGATATCGTCTATACCAATCTGTTCACCGGTGTGCACGGCAACTACCTGGCACCGTCGATCCGCGCCGCCGGCCTGGATCCGGCCCATCTGCCCGAGGCCGATCCGAGCAAGATGGACTTTGGCAGCGGTGCCGCCAAGGCCTGGAAGGACATCTGGGGGTGCGGTCAGGGCATTGGTGCGGTCAAGCAGGTGCAGCCGGTGGCGCAGTACGTGGCCCAGCTGCGGCGCGAATATGCGCAGGCGCGTGATGCCCTGCTGAATACCTGATCCGCAACACCATCGCTCAATCAAAGACAAGGCCCTGCAGCATGCATGCTGCAGGGCCTTGTGCATGGGGCTTCATCGATCAGGAGAAGAAGTCCTTGGCCTTGTCGAACCAGGATTTTTCGGTCGGGCTGTGCTTGCCGCCGCCTTTTTCCAGCGATTCGTCCAGCTGCTTGAGCAGCTTGCGCTGGTGTTCGGTCAGCTTGACCGGCGTCTCGACCGTGATGTGGCAGTACAGGTCGCCATTGGCCGAGGAGCGTACGCCCTTGATGCCACGGCCGCGCAGGCGGAACTGCTTGCCGTGCTGGGTACCTTCCGGAATGTCGATCACGGCCTTGCCGGTGAGGGTGGGGACCTCGATCTCGCCACCCAGCGCGGCCTTGGTGAAGCTGATCGGCACCACGCAGTGCAGGTCGTCGCCGTCGCGCTCGAACACCTCGTGCTTGCGGATGCGGATCTCGATGTAGAGATCGCCCGGCGGGCCGCCGTTCGGGCTGGGCTCGCCATTGCCGGCGCTGCGGATGCGCATGCCGTCGTCGATACCAGCCGGGATTTTCACTTCCAGCGTCTTCTGCTTCTTGATCTTGCCCTGGCCGTGACAGCTGGTGCAGGGCTCGGGAATGATCTTGCCGGAGCCGTGGCAGTGCGGACAGGTCTGCTGCACGCTGAAGAAGCCCTGGCGCATCTGCACCACGCCGCTGCCACCACAGGTGGTGCAGGTCTTGCTGCTGGTGCCGGGTTTGGCGCCGGTGCCGTGGCAGGTGTCGCAATCGTCCCAGCTCGGGATGCGGATCTGCGCGTCCTTGCCATTGGCTGCTTCTTCCAGCGAGATGTCCATCGAATAGCTCAGGTCGCTGCCCCGATGCACCTGGCGGCCACCACGGCCACCGCGGGCCTGGCCAAAGATGTCGCCGAAGATGTCGCTGAAACTCTCGAAACCGCCGCCAAAGCCGCCGCCGAAACCGCCGGCACCCATGTTCGGATCGACGCCGGCGTGGCCGTACTGGTCATAGGCCGCACGCTTCTGGCTGTCGGACAGCATCTCGTAGGCTTCCTTGACCTCCTTGAACTTGGCTTCGGCCTCGGCCGCCTTGTCCCCCTGGTTGCGGTCAGGGTGGTATTTCATGGCCAGCTTGCGGTAGGCCTTCTTGATCTCGTCCTCGCCGGCGTTGCGGGGCACGCCCAGGACTTCGTAATAATCGCGTTTTGACATGGCTATTCCCGTAAGCCGGCAAGCTGTGCCGGCTGGAACACAAACGCCGCGTCACCTCCAATGGTGGGCGCGGCGCGACGTCCGTGGCAGCAGGGCAGGGCCTGGCGGCACTGCCCTGCAACTGACGGATCAGTCCTTCTTCACTTCCTTGACTTCGGCGTCGACCACGTCGTCGTCGGCAGCGGCAGCATTGCCAGCCGGCGCTTCGGCAGCGCCAGCCGCAGCGGACTGGTCGGCGTAGATCTTCTCGCCCAGCTTCTGGCTGGCTTCCATCAGGGCGTTGGTCTTGCCTTCAATGGCTTCCTTGTCGTCGCCCTTGATGGCTTCTTCTAGATCCTTGATGGCGGCTTCGATCTTGTCCTTCTCGCCGGCGTCCAGCTTGTCACCGTACTCGGCCAGGCTCTTCTTGACGCTGTGCGCCATGGCATCGCCCTGGTTGCGGGCCTGCACCAGCTCGACCTTCTTGTGGTCTTCGGCGGCGTTCAGCTCGGCGTCCTTCACCATCTGCTGGATCTCGTCCTCGCTCAGGCCGGTGTTGGCCTTGATGGTGATCTTGTTTTCCTTGCCGGTGCCCTTGTCCTTGGCGCTCACGTGCAGAATGCCGTTGGCGTCGATGTCGAAGGTCACCTCGATCTGCGGCGTGCCACGCGGAGCCGGGGCAATGCCTTCCAGGTTGAACTCGCCCAGCAGCTTGTTGCCGGCGGTCACTTCACGCTCGCCCTGGTAGACCTTGATGGTCACGGCAGGCTGGTTGTCTTCCGCGGTCGAGAAGGTCTGCGCGAACTTGGTCGGGATCGTGGTGTTCTTCTGGATCATCTTGGTCATGACGTTGCCCATGGTCTCGATACCCAGGGACAGCGGCGTCACGTCCAGCAGCAGCACGTCCTTGCGGTCGCCGCTCAGCACCTGGCCCTGGATGGCAGCACCCACGGCCACGGCCTCGTCCGGGTTGACGTCCTTGCGCGGCTCCTTGCCGAAGAACTCCTTCACGGTGTCCTGCACCTTGGGCATGCGCGTCATGCCGCCGACCAGGATCACGTCGGAAATTTCATTCACGCTCAGGCCGGCGTCCTTCATGGCGATCTTGCAGGGCTCGATGGAGCGCTGGATCAGGTCTTCCACCAGGGCTTCCAGCTTGGCGCGGGTCAGCTTGATGTTCAGGTGCTTGGGACCGGAAGCATCGGCCGTGATGTACGGCAGGTTGACATCGGTAGCCGTGGTGCTGGAGAGCTCGATCTTGGCCTTTTCGGCAGCTTCCTTCAGGCGCTGCAGGGCCAGCACGTCCTTGCTCAGATCCACACCCTGTTCCTTCTTGAACTCGGTGATGATGTAGTCGATGATGCGTTGGTCGAAGTCCTCGCCGCCCAGGAAGGTGTCACCGTTGGTGGACAGCACCTCGAACTGCTTTTCGCCGTCGACATCGGCAATCTCGATCACCGACACGTCGAAGGTACCGCCGCCCAGGTCATAGACCACGATCTTGCGGTCGGCCTTGTCCTGCTTGTCCAGGCCGAAGGCCAGGGCCGCTGCGGTGGGCTCGTTGATGATGCGCTTGACGTCCAGACCGGCGATACGGCCGGCATCCTTGGTGGCCTGACGCTGGCTGTCGTTGAAGTAGGCCGGCACCGTGATCACGGCTTCGGTCACGGGCTCGCCCAGGTAGTCCTCGGCGGTTTTCTTCATCTTGCGCAGGATTTCGGCGCTGACCTGCTGCGGGGCCAGCTTCTTGCCCTGGGCCTCGACCCAGGCATCGCCGTTGTCGGCCGCCACGATGGCGAAGGGCAGCATGTCGATGTCCTTCTGCACTTCCTTTTCGGCAAACTTGCGGCCGATCAGGCGCTTGATGGCGAACAGGGTGTTCTTGGGGTTGGTGACCGCCTGGCGCTTGGCAGGTGCGCCCACCAGCACCTCGCCATCTTCCAGATAGGCGACGATGGAGGGGGTGGTGCGTGCGCCTTCGGCGTTTTCGATCACGCGCGTGGTGTTGCCTTCCATGATGGACACGCAAGAGTTGGTGGTGCCCAGGTCAATACCGATGATTTTTCCCATGTTGATGTGCTCCTAGATACGATAAGTGGCAAGGGCAGGCCGGATGGGGCTGCTGCGCGTTGCCGTCTGGTTCAGATATGTGGTTGTCCGGCTGCTTTTCAAGGCCGCATGTGCATCATCCGGCCTGTCACAAACGGCTTCAGGCGGGGCTGACCATGACCAGTGCCGGGCGCAGAACACGATCGGCAATCAGGTAGCCCTTTTGCAGTACATTGACAATGCTGTTGGGCTCCAGGGTCACGCCCTCGGGCGCGGGAACCACGCTGATGGCCTGGTGCAGGTTGGGATCGAACTTGTCGCCTTGCTGCGGGGCAATGGCCAGCACCTTGTTGCGTTCCAGCGCGCTTTGCAGCTGGCGCAGGGTGGCGTCGGTGCCTTCGCGCAGTTGATCGGCCGTGCCATTGGGAATTGCCAATGCGGCCTCCAGGCTGTCCAGTACCGGCAGCATGCTTTCGGCAAAGCTTTCGATGCCGAACTTGCGTGCCTTCTGCACTTCCTCGTCGGCGCGGCGGCGGGCATTCTGCACCTCGGCCTGGGCGCGCAGGCACTGGTCTTGCAGCTCCTGGACCTGGGCCTGCAACGCGGCAGCATCCATGGCGGACTGGGCCGCATCGGTGGTGTTGCTGGTGGCTTGCTGCAGATCGGGCTGCTGGGAATCGGGCTGTGGATCTTGTGTGTGGGTCATGGCTCGAAGAAGTTGGGTCAGACAATGGCAGCCGCAGCTGCACGACAAGGGACAAAATGGGGGCGGGCAATGCGGTTTCAAGAGGCGCAGCCATAGTCCGGATGGCACCAGACAGATGTATGGGTGTACCATGACCCATGCCCATTGCCATGCTGCGTAACCGTCTTGCACACCATTTGACTTCGTGGAGTCTCTGGCATGGCCTGCTGGCCTTGCTGGCCATTTTGCTGGGTTCGCAATTGCAGGTGATCGTCGAGCTGGGTGCCGGTTTGCCGGCGCATTGGCAGGCAGTGCTGCACATGTTGGCGACACCGCTGCAGTTGATCGGGTCGGTCGTGCTGGCACTGGCATTGCTGGCCTGGGCAACCGGCCAGTGGCCCACGGCAAGAGATCTGGCCTTGCGTCACGGACTGGGCCGGCAGGAGCTGCTCCTGTTGGCAGCGGTCTTTGTCGTGACCCATGTCCTGTTCTGGATGCTGGCCTGGGGCACTTCCACCGAGGGGCAGGCGGCCGCACTGTTCCGGGAGATGGGTCTGGGTCAAGGCACTGGTCAGGATCTGGCGATTCTGTTTAGCGCCGTGATTCTGGCACCGGTGTGCGAGGAGATACTGTTTCGCGGCATCATGTTGCGCGCCGTGCATGACCATGTGCAGCGGCGTGGCTATCGGCATCTGGCCGTGGTACTGGCGCTGGTGGTCAGTGCAGTGGCCTTTGCCATGCCACATCTGGGCGATTCGCTGGTAGGCCGCCTGGCACTGGCCTATCTGGTCACGGGTCTGGCTTTTGGTCTGGTCTATCTCTGGACCGGCTCCCTGACCGCCGCCATGGTGTCGCATGCCCTGCAAAGCTGCTATGCCTTTGGCTCCGTGCTCCTGTTCGGAAGAGGGGAGAGTGAGGTGTCGATACTGGCCTATGTGCTGGTGCTGGGTTGTCCCGTGTGGGTGTATTTGTGCGCGCGTGCGCTGCAGCGGGTGTGGCCTGCAGGACAAGCACAACAGGCTTGATTGCGGCCGCTCCCACCGGGGCAGGCGGTTGCCTGCCCCGGTCATATCAGCCCTGCAGCCAATCGCGCAGTTTGCTGCTGCGCTGCACTGAGCCATACAGCAACACTTGCAGTTGCAGGTGGTGGGCGTTTTCCCGATGCTGCCGGTGCAGGGCGAGCACTTGAGCCTGCCGGTCAAGGGGAACACGTAGCACACGCAGATAGTCGGGCGTGGAGGGCGGACAGCCGTGCTCGCACATATGGCGCTGGTACAGGCGGGTCATGGCGGACAAGGCGCTCATGGTCGAGGCCGGGTAGGGGCAGTCCTCCAATCCGCGCAAGGACGGAGGAGATTGCTCCATGGCTTGGTGCACCCGCTTCATATGATCCGGAAAACGCTGTCCGAACGGCTGGACATAGCTCAAGGCGGCGCACTCCAGCAGGGTGTGGCCGGCTTCGCAAATGCTGGCCAGGGTATCTGGATGGCGGCTGGACTTGCCGGAGTGCTTGACCAGGTTCATGGCCTTGCGCCAATGGGTCAGGAGCAGCATCTGGGCGCCGAATACCATGTCGCGGTACAAGGTTTCCAGGTAGTAGCCCAGTTCATCTACTTCGCGCAGCGGCATGCACAAGGCTTGCTGCAGGGCCAGCAACTGGTATTGCAAGGCACGCACATCGTCGCCATGGGCCTGCAGGGCCATTTGCTGCAGGGGGTGACGTTCGATCAGGCTCGCCAGCCAGCCTGTATTCAGCTGCTCTCCTCGCAGTTCGGTATCGATGCAGTCGACTGGCAGTTGGCAACGCTCCACCAGCACCATGCGCATGCGCTCGCGGCAGAAGCGGATTTCCTTCAGCGCCAGCTCCATCAACCGGTGCAACTGCTGCAGCATGGGCAGCGGCACATGCAGGGTTTGCAATTGCTTTTGCACCTCCGCATGCAGCTTGGTCAAACGTTCGTTATCCTGGTGGAGACTGGCGTCGAGCATCTTCTTGTGCAGCTGCTGCAGCGGGTACAGCCCGTGGGTGTTGGGCCGCCAGTGCTGCTCTGCAAGACGGCTCAGCAAGGCTTGTAACAGGGTCGGGCAACGCACCAGCCCGAGCAGGATGTCTTCCCAGCCATTGGCCAGTTTGCGGGCAATCTCGGTTTCCGATTCGCGGATAGGTAGGCGGCGCTGCCCTCTGGGGGGCAGCCCCAGGGTGTGATAGAGGTGATCCAGTTCCTTGCGTGTGGCCATGGTGCGGGCTCCGGGACAGAAATTCCCTGCACATCGACACGCAGGCACAAGCAGCCGGACCTGCCCGGAAAAGGGCGGTCCATGCCAGCCGATTCTGGAGTGGCGTGCAGGAAGGGGTAACAGGGTATGCAGCGGAACCGTCAGCTGTCAGCGCCAGGCGGCGCAGGCAGTGGCGATCAGCAGCAAGCCGGAGGTGCGATCATTTGGTGTACAGCCCTTGCGAGAGAAGGTGCCCTGTATGTCATGCCGGTAGCTTGAAGACCGGGAGGGCTTGGTCGGAGGTGCTGCTGTCGCGCTTGCTGAAAGGAGAAGGTGCAGGCTCCCCGGGCCTCGGGCTCGGGGAGGCTAGCATCAGGGGTGGATGCCAGGGAGGCAGAAGTCAGCAGGCTGACTGCTGCCCTTGCCGGATCAGCGCAGATCCAGCAGTTCCACGTCAAACTTCAGCGTGGCGTTTGGCGGGATCACGCCGCCCGCACCGCGGCTGCCATAGCCCAGCTCGGCCGGGATAATCAGCGTGCGCTTGCCGCCGATCTTCATGCCGGCAACGCCTTCGTCCCAGCCCTTGATCACCATGCCCTGGCCGAGGCCAAAGGCAAACGGCTGGCCACGGTCCAGGCTGGAGTCGAACTTGGTACCCTGTTCGCCGTTCTGGTACAGCCAGCCGGTGTAGTGCACCAGAACCTGGTGGCCCGGCTTGGCTTCGGCGCCGTTGCCGATCTGGGTGTCGATGTATTGCAGGCCGCTGGCCGTGGTAATGGTCTGGTTCATCTTGTTGCTATCAGAAGAAGTGGGAAGGGAAGCGGGAGCGGAAGCCGCTGCGGCAGCAGCTGCACTGGCCGCCGCAGCGGGGGCCTTGCCGGCGTTCTGGCTGCAGCCAGCCAGCGCCAGAAAGGACAGGGCGGCGGCGCAGAGCGCGCCGCGGGTGAGGGTGCCGGTGTGTGCCATCAGTCGTTGCTGCCCAGGAAGGTGCGCAGTTTGTCACTGCGGGTCGGGTGCTTGAGCTTGCGCAGCGCCTTGTGCTCGATCTGGCGGATACGCTCACGCGTGACGTCAAACTGCTTGCCGACTTCTTCCAGCGTGTGGTCGTTGTCCATCTCGATGCCGAAGCGCATGCGCAGCACCTTGGCTTCGCGCGGGGTGAGCGAATCGAGGATGTCCTTGACCACATCGCGCAGACCGGCCTGCATGGCGGCTTCGATGGGGGCCGTATTGACACTGTCCTCGATGAAATCGCCCAGGTGCGAATCATCGTCGTCGCCGATCGGCGTTTCCATGGAGATCGGCTCCTTGGCGATCTTCATGATCTTGCGGATCTTTTCCTCCGGGATGTCCATCTTCTCGGCCAGGATCGAGGCGTCCGGTTCGAAGCCGAATTCCTGCAGGTGCTGGCGCGAGATGCGGTTCATCTTGTTGATGGTCTCGATCATGTGCACCGGGATGCGGATGGTACGGGCCTGGTCCGCAATGGAGCGCGTGATGGCCTGGCGGATCCACCAGGTGGCATAGGTCGAGAACTTGAAGCCGCGACGGAATTCGAACTTGTCCACCGCCTTCATCAGGCCGATGTTGCCTTCCTGGATCAGATCCAGGAACTGCAGGCCGCGGTTGGTGTACTTCTTGGCAATGGAAATCACCAGGCGCAGGTTGGCCTCGATCATTTCCTTCTTGGCGTTGCGCGAGAAGCGCTCGCCATCGATCATGCGCTTGTTGATGTTCTTGAGCTCTTCCAGCGGCACGACAACGCGTGTTTGCAGGTCGATCAGGCGCTGCTGCAACTCCTGCACCGGCGGGATATTGCGTTCCAGCGTGGCGCTCCAGGGCTTGCCGGCTGCTGCCTGCTGCTCCACCCATTGCAGGTTGAGCAGGTTGCCGGAAAATTCGGTCACGAATTTTTCCTGCGGCATGTGGCACTTGTCCACGATGATCTGGCGCAGCAGGCGCTGGTTCTTGCGCACCTCCTCGACCTGTTCGCGCACGGTGTCGCACAGTTTTTCGATGGTCTTGGCGGTGAAGCGGATCGTCATCAGCTTGCTGCTGATTTCCTTTTGCGCCTGCACGTAGGCGGGCGAGCCGTAGCCGCCTTTTTCGTAGGCGGCCAGCATGGTGTTGAAGCTGCTGCGGATGTCGTCAAAACGGCGCAGGGCCTCGTTCTTGACCATTTCCATCATCTTGGTCTGGGACTTGGTGCCGCCGTCATCGTCGTCGTCAACCTCGTCCTCGTCTTCCTCGGCCACGTAGTCGTCGTTCTCGTCGGCATCGGCAAAGCCGTCCACCACGGTGGTGATCACGACCTTGTCCTCGCGGATTTCCTCGGCCATGGCCAGGATCTCGTCGATGGTGGCGGGGGAGCCGGAAATGGCTTCCATCATGTCCATCATGCCGCCCTCGATGCGCTTGGCAATCTCGATCTCGCCTTCACGCGTGAGCAATTCGACCGTGCCCATTTCGCGCATGTACATGCGCACCGGGTCGGTGGTGCGGCCAAATTCGTTGTCCACGTTGGACAGCGCGGCTTCGGCTTCTTCCTCGGCTTCTTCCTCGCTGGTGGTGGCGGTGTTGGAGCTGTTCAGCAGCAGGGTGTCGGCATCGGGCGTCTGCTCGTAAACGGAAATGCCCATGTCGGTCATCATGGAAATGACGACTTCCAGTGTTTCGGCATCGACCAGCTTGTCGGGCAGGTGGTCGGAAATCTCGGCGTTGGTCAGGTAGCCACGCGTCTTGCCCAGCTTGATCAGCTCCTTCAGGCGCTGGCGGCGGGTGGAGACTTCCTCTTCGGACAGGGCAACTTCGTCCAGGCCGAACTCCTTCATCAGGGCACGTTCCTTGGCCTTGGACAGCTTCATGCGCAGCGGCTTGACCTTTTCGGCCGGGGCAGCAACGCCGGTTTCGGCGGCAGGAGCTTCTTCCTCGGGCTCCTCGTCCACGCCGAATTCGTTTTCCACGTCGGACAGATCGGTATCGTCGCCATCATCCTTGGCTGCGGGCTTGCGGCCGCGCCTGGCCGGAGCCTTGGCGGCAGTTGTGGCGGTCTTGGCGGTAGTCGTGGTACGGCGGCGTGTGGCCGGCTTGCTGGCGGTCGTGGTGGCTTCGTCAGCGCTGCCTTCCGTGGCTTCGGCATCTGCCGTGGCAGCGGCCCGGGTGGTGCGGCGCGTGGTGGTCTTCCTGACCGGGGTTTCGCCGTCGGCCGCTGCGGCAGCCGGTTTGGCGGCAGTGCGGCGGGTGGTGGCCGGCTTGGCGGCGGTGCTGCTGTCCGCGTCGGCAGCAGCTGCGGTTGCGGCTGCAGCAGTGGTCTTGCGCGTGGTGGTGCGACGCACCGGCTTCTTGACCTCTTCGGCCACAGGCGTGCTGGTCACGTCCTGTTCGGTATCGGTGGCGATGCTGGTTTTCTTGGTGGCCATAGGCTTGAACCCTTCCTTCTGAACTGTTCCGGGCAGGCACCATGCAGGCCATGGTGCAACGCATGCTCGCCATATGGGAACGGAAAAGCCGATTTCCAGTGCAGGAAAACACTTGCCATATGAAGAGCAACCCCAAGACACCCATTGCCTGGCTGCAGGCGGCGTGTTCGGGGTTGACATTGGCAAGAGGGAAGGGCGAACATTTGGAGTACAGTCCTTGCGATGGGTGGGCCGGTTGGGGGGCTTGTTTCCCCTCGGTGGGCCGAGCTCGGAGGTGCTGCTGTCGCGCTTGCCGTGTCGAATCCCTACATTATACAAAAAATACTGGAAAATATCAAGCAGAAAGCCCCAAAAAGGCTGACAATGCCGTCTTTCTATGGTAAGCAAACCGCACAAAATGACCTTGTTGCAGCAGTTTTCGGAACGCATTCGCACCGAATGGTTCCACCTGACGGATTTCAAGCACAGTGACCGCCCCTGGCAGTTGCCGTTTGCCGCGGCCCTGTCCAGCGGCCTGCCGCTGGCGGTGGGTGCCTGGTTCGATCACATGCAGTACGGTGTGCTGTCCTCGCTTGGCGGGCTGGTGTTCCTGTACATCGCCAATCTGCCGCTGGCACAGCGCATGGTGGCACTGATGGTATGTGCCTTCGGCATGGCGGCCAGTTTCGGTCTGGCGCAAATGGGCAGCGCCTTGCACCCGTTGGCAACACCGGTGGTGCTGACCTTCCTGACGCTGCTGGTGGGCATGGTGGCGCGCTTCTACCGGTTGCCGCCGCCCGGAAGCTTCTTCTTCATCATGGTGGCCTCCATCGGGGCCTATCTGCCGTCAGATGTCGAGCTGATTCCGCTGCGTGTCGGGCTGGTGTTCATGGGCAGCATGGTGGCGGTGCTGGTGGCTTTCGTCTACAGCCTGTGGATGATGCCGCGCCTGCCTGCGCCAGAGCCTGCCCCGGCTCCGCAATACGATTTCCAGTATGTCGTCTATGACTCGGTGCTGATTGCCGTGTTCGTCGGGCTGGCGCTGGTGGTGGCCGAGCTGATGGGGTTGCGCTCGGCCTACTGGGCGCCAGTGAGCTGCATTGTCATCATGCAGAACGTGACCATGCGCGCGGTCTGGAACAAGCAGGTGCACCGCATCCTGGGCACGGCTGCCGGCATGGTGTTCACCTGGGTGTTGCTGATGCTGCCGATGAATGCCTGGACCCTGTGCCTGACGCTGACGGCGCTGAGCTTTGTCATCGAGAGCCTGGTGGTGCGGCACTACGGCCTGGCGGTGATCTTCATCACGCCCCTGACCATCATGCTGGCCGAAGCCGGAGCCAACATGCAGCTGCCGCCGGAACTGATCATTCAGGCGCGCCTGATCGATATCGTGGTGGGCAGCGTGATCGGCATGGTAGGCGGGATTTTCCTGCACAACCTGAGCATGCGCAGCTGGATCAGCCGATACGTGTTCCGCCGGCCGATGCCGCCTTCACAGCTGCATCAGGCCTGAGCGGCTGCGGCTTCAGCTGAGCAGTTCGAAGTCGATGTGGCCACGCTCCACATCGGTCGCCAGCAGCTTCACGCGTACGCGCTTGCCGACGTGTACCGAGTCGCCACGGCGCACATGGAGCTTGCCTTCGGCGGGCGGCAGGAAAATGCGCACCCAGTTGTTGCCCTTGGAGACGCCGGTGATGATGCCGTCGAATTCCTTGCCGATATGGGCTTCCAGGATCAGGGCAGCTTCGGACTTGTGGATCTGGCGTTCCACCTTGTTGGCGGCATCTTCCTGGCGCGTGCAGTGTTCGGCCAAGCGCGCCAGCTCGTCATCGGAGTAGGGCGCTGCCTGATCCTTCAGGGCCGCCTTGAGCAGGCGCGCCGTGACCAGGTCCGGAAAGCGGCGGTTCGGTGCGGTGGAGTGCGAATAGTCGCGCACCGCCAGGCCGAAGTGGCCGGTGCTGTTGCCGCCTGGTGTTTCCAGAGCGTACTCGCCGGCACCCATCAGCTTGATGATGGTCAGTGACAGATCCGGAAAACGGTCCGGGTCGCGCCGGCGCTGCTGTGCCAGAAAGGCTTCCAGCGCCGGTCCGTCAGGCTCCGGCGGCAGCTCGGTGCCGAGACGGGCAGCCTCGGTGACGATGCGTTGCCAGCGTTCCGGTGAGCGCACCACGCGACGCAGCGAACTGCGGCCCTGCTGTGCCAGAAAGCGCGCGGCGACGCCATTGGTGGCAATCATGAACTCCTGGATCAGTTGGCGCGCACGGTTCTGTTCCTGCTCGGTAATCTTGACCAGCTTGCCGTCCTGGAACACCGCCTTGGGCTGGAAGGTCTGGAATTCGAGCGCACCGTTGTCGATGCGGCGTGCGCGCAGCTGCTGCGCGACGGCATCCTGCGTGCGCAACTGTGCATCCATGCCAGACACGGCTGCAGCCGCCTCGGGCAGCGGACCCTTGCCGACGATCCAGTCACTCACCGCGTCGTAGGCCAGCTGGGCGTGGTTGTGCACCCAGGCGCGATAGACGGTGGCGCTGGCCAGCGTGCCATCGGGCTGGAACACCATGTCGGTCACCATGGCCAGCCGGTCTTCCTGCGGATTCAGGGAGGTCAGCCCGGTGGAGAGCTTTTCGGGCAGCATCGGAAAGATGATGGCCGAGGTATAGACCGAGGTGGTGTTGTGGGCGGCATGCTGGTCCACCGGCGTGCCCTGGCGTACCAGGGCATCGACGTCGGCAATGCCGACCAGGATGCGCACCGCGCCATCGGGCAAGGATTCACTGACTGTGATCTGGTCCAGGTCACGCGAGTCATCGTTGTCTATGGAGCACCAGAGCAGGTCGCGCAGATCACGCACTTCGCCACCGTGCGGTTCGCCGGGGTGCTCCATGGCGGCCGTTTGTTCCTCGGCGGCAGAGGAGAAATCCGGCCACAGGCCGCGTTCGCGCATGGCGGTTTCGGCCAGTTCAATCAGTTCCTGTTGTTGGCTGTAGCTGGGGGTCATGCAGGGCTCCGGTTCGGACTCAGGCGGGCAGGGTTTCGAGTGGCAGATCGTGCTGGCGTGCCAGTTCGCCCAGTTCGGCGCGTGTCTTGCCGGCCAGCCACTGGCCAATGATATGCCCGGTTTCCGGGCGCAGCATCAGGCCGGGATCGGAGGCGTCCAGTCCGCCAATCAGCTGGCACAGGCGCTGGTAGAACACCGGCTCCAGGGCCGCCAGTGCCACGCGACCATCCTGGCAGGCATAGACGCGATAGCCGACGTGCTGGCCCCCCAGCGGGGTGTCGGCTCCGAGCATGGCATAGCGGGTACGCGGAATCGCCAGAAAGGAAACTGCCTGGCTCAGGCCGACTTCGCGCAGCGTGCCGCAACCGTGCTCCTGGCGGTGCAGGCAGCAGCCGAGCACGGCTTCGGTTGCCATCAGCGCACCGGACATGTCGGCAAACAGGGTGGGCGGCATGTGCAGGCCGTTGACCAGATCGTTCTGCGCCTGGTAGGTCAGGTCATGTCCGGCTTCATCGGGATCGTCCAGATTGCCATAGATGGCAACCAGCGAAAGCTGCGGATGGCGCGCATGCAGGGTGTTCCAGTCCACGCCAAGTTTCAGCATGGCGCTCTTGCGGAAGGAGGTCAGCAGCACATCGGTACGGGCGAGCTCTTCGTGCAGCAGGGCCTGGCCTTCAGCGGTCTTGAGATTGGCCTGCAGGATGCGGATGCCCTGGTGCAGATCCTCGTAGCCCTGCGGCGTATAGGCCAGCATCGGGTCGCTGCTGCGCTGGCCGGGGGCGGCCAGTGGTTCCAGCTTGCTGCAGACGGCGCCCAGGTCGGCGCATCGTTGCAGCGCTGCCGGGCCGGGAAGATTCAGCGCCAGGCTGAGAATGCGGATGCCGTCGAGCGGGCGAAAGCTGGGGGCCATGGGCAAGTCTCCTGTAGTTGTTGCGATTCCGGGATCGTTCATGCCACTATAGCGGCAGCCGGCTGCCCGTCCGGTGCGGCTTGCGCATCTTGCAGAAATAAGCCGTGGCGGTCCTGCAATCATCCGGCAGACCCGCTATAATCAACCGTTTCGGAGCATAGCGCAGTCTGGTAGCGCATCTGGTTTGGGACCAGAGGGTCGGGAGTTCGAATCTCTCTGCTCCGACCATATATCCAGGGATTGGCATCGCGCCGATCCTTTTTTTGTACCTGCGCGCCAGCGTCTGCCCGGTACAATCGCCAGCCATGACTGCCCGTAGCTCAACTGGATAGAGCAGCTGCCTTCTAAGCAGCAGGTCGGGGGTTCGAGTCCCTCCGGGCAGGCCATTTTAGGCAATCTTAGCCGTCAAGTTTCGATCACAAGCACGGAAAATCAAAGGGTTAGGGGTTTTGGTGTTGTTCCTGATCGATCATGGCGGACATGATTGGTCTTGATTTTTAGGACTTTTGGGGGAACAATCTGGGGGAACAGAGAAACGCAAAAGGAGTCGTTCCCCCATGCTCACCGAAGCCGCATGCAAGCGGGCCACTTGTCCCCCTGAGAAGAACCGAGAACGCTATACGGACGCGCAAGGCGTCTATCTGGAGGTGTCCCGCACTGGCTCCAAGCGATGGTTCTGGAAGTATCGCTATGACGGCAAGGAAAAGCGCCTGGCACTGGGTGGCTATCCAGAAGTCACCGTGCGCGATGCCCGCAGTCTTGCCGAGGATGCCCGCCGCCTGCTGCGTGCTGGCAGTGATCCTGCTGTCAAGCGACTGGCCGAACGGCTCACCAACAAGCTGCAATCTGAAAACACGTTCGAGACAGTCGCCCGCGAATTCCATCTGACCAAGGCCAAGGGTTGGAGTCAGAAGTACGCTGCCCGCTGGATTGAGCGCATGGAAAAGGACATGTTTCCGCATATCGGAGGCTTGCCGCTGCGCGACGTGACCGCGCCTATCCTGCATCAGACGTTGCTTAAGGTGCAAAAGCGTGGCGCCATCGAAACCGCCCATTCTCTACGCCAGTATTCCGGGCAGGTGTTCCGCTACGGCATCATCACGGGCCGCTGTACCAGCAATCCGGCACCTGATCTGCACGGTGCATTGGAGCCGGTGCGCGTCAAGCACATGGCCGCCATCGTGGACGAAAAGCCGCTGACCGATCTGCTCCGCGCCATCGATGTCTACCCACATCAGCCGACCACGAAAGCCGCGCTGCAACTGTCTGCCTTGCTATTTCAGCGTCCTGGCAACATCAGGATGATGGAGTGGGCAGAAATTGACTTTGATGCTGCCATGTGGACGATCCCCGCCGCCAAGATGAAGCGCACGCTGCACGGCAAGGAAAATGGTCGCCCGCACTTCGTTCCTCTACCCCGGCAAGCCATCGAGGTGTTGGAGGAAGTCAAGCCATTCACGGGTGACGGCAAGTATGTGTTCCCGTCCCTACACTCCCGCATCAGGCCCATGTCGGAAAACACGGTAAACACTGCTCTGCGCCGCATGGGATTCAGCGGCAAGGAAGCGACTGCACACGGGTTCAGGGCGACGGCACGGACGCTGCTGGTGGAGAAACTGAACGCCAATCCTGACGTGATCGAGGCACAGTTAGCGCACGGAAAGAGTGGGGTACTGGGTGCTGCCTATGACCGTACCGAGTACATGGAGCAGCGCCGCAAGCTGATGCAGCTATGGGCCGATCATCTCGACAGACTGCGCGAGGGTGCAAAGATCATCCCGTTGAGGGCATAACAGTTTCGCCGGTCCTAGGCTGATCACCGAAACCCCGTTACCCCTGACGGGCTGGACTGGCATCTTTTCAGGGTGCGAGGGGGATGCTATGGATGAGAAGAGGCTCAATCAACTACTGTCCGACTGTGATAACTGGCTTGTAATTCCAGAGTTTCATGTTAATCCTGTTGATGTTATGTTTGAAGGGTTTGCGTTTCCGATTTATCGCCACGATAAGCATGGATGGGAAGATCAAATAAGTGAGATCGTTAAGGAAATTAGAAATCACGCTAGAATCCTATACAAAACTCAAGCTTCCCTAAGGTATGACTACGCAAGCCTGTTGGAAAAATCTAGTGAATGGGATGATTTTGGTAATGGGGCAGAAAACGCCACTCCAAATGAGAGATTCGCCTTCTGGTACATGTATTTTTTTGATCTGCTGGACTCGCTTTACAGACTAGATAAACGCAAGCGAACTGAGCGAGAGCACTTGCTTGTAACAATAACAGGCACAGCCATGAGGCTGGCAAAAATCAGCGAAGAGGACAAAGGTCGAGTTAGGTCCGAAACTGCCCGAAAAGGCGCAGAGGAGACCAACAAGAGGCACGCAGATAACCAAGAATTCGTGTTCAAGTGGCTAGATGCCAACTACCAGATGGGAATGAAGCACAAGGAAATGGCGGTTACTATGGTGCCGCTACTCGACGGCGAACGAGAGTACGAAACCATCCTGAAGGACATCACGGAGTGGAAGAAAAAACGCAAGCGCTAGCGGATGCGCGCAAGAGCTAGCGCGTGACTGGTTCCGATAATCCCTAATCGGCACCATTGGCACCATGTTCATTCATGGAGGCCAATATGCAAGCCGATACCACTACGACCGAAAAGAAGCCCCGCCAGTCGGTCAAATCCCTGTATATCCCCGAAGCCTTGCTGATCATGGCCGTGGTCAAGGAATTGACCGGCCTGTCAGAGCCGACTATTCGCCGCCGCGTGAAAGCGGGCACGTTCCCGGCTCCGGTTCGTCTGAGCGCACGCTGTATTCGCTGGAAGGCGGAGACGCTGCAAAACTGGCTGAAGGCGCAACAGGAGGTGCAGTAATGAACCTGCCCGTTATCGTCAAGAAAGGCGAAGCCAGGATTGATTCGCGTCTGCTGGCTCCGGTGACCGGCAACCAGCACAAGAACATCATTGGTCTGATCGAGCGCTATGCAGACCAATTCCATGCGTTCGGGGTTGTTCCGTTTCAAACGGAGAAACCTACCGGCAAGAAGGGGGGCAGGCCGCAGCGCTTTGCCCTGCTGAACGAAGATCAATGCTATCTGCTGCTGACCTTCGCCCGCAATACTGCCGCCGTGGTGGCAATGAAGGTTCAACTGGTGCAGGCCTTCAAGGAAGCCCGCAAGGCTGCTGAGCTGCATCAAGAGTACCTGCCGACCTATCACGCCATGCACGACCAGTTGACCCGACTGCATGACGGCACCGAGAAAGACCGCCTGCTGCACATGAACATCAACAAGCTGGTGAACAAGGCCGCGCATGTCGAGGCTGGCCAGCGTGGCAAGGCTCCGATTCCGCAGCAGGCCATGATGATTGCCGTGCAGCACATCGCCAGCGAAGCCATGGAAGGCGCTGCTGACAAGCAGCAAGCGTATGCCAAGGCCAAGGAAGCATTGGCCCCGTTCCTGCCGCGCAAGCTGCTGGAGGGCTAAATGGCACGCGGCAAGAGCAAGTACAACACTGGCCGCGATCCCGGCGGCTTCATTGCATTGCCATGGTCAGTGCTGGACAGTGCCGCGTATCAGGGCCTGAGCCATCCGGCCAAAGCGCTGCTGCTGGAGATCGCCCGTCAGTATGTCCGAGACAACAATGGCCGCTTGCTGTGCAGCATGAACTACCTGAGGCCGCGAGGCTGGAACAGCAAGGACGTGTTGACGCGAGCCAAACGTGAACTGCTGGAAGCTGGCCTGATTTTCGAGACGTGCAAGGGGGCCAGACCCAACAAGGCAAGTTGGTACGCCGTCACCTGGTACGTCTTGGACAAGCATTCCGGTTATGACCCGGAAGCTGCCGACTTCAGGCGTGGCGCATACCGCGATTCAAAAAAATCCCTTAGACCGTCTCCCGGACCAGAAGGCCGCCCTATAGGACCGTCTCCCGGACCAGAGGGCCACGCTACTGGACCGTCTCCCGGTCCTATCAAGGCAGTTTTGACCACTTCGTCTGGACCGTCTCCCGGACACCATCTAGATATACCATCTCCCACCAATTTAAATGGCAAGGGACTGACAAGGGAGAAAACAAGGGAGAAAACAGCGAGCGCCCCATGGATGACGCGACAGTGACGGATGACGACGCGTGACCGACGCGTGGCCTAACCGTTAAACAACTGTCCCGGCCTATCTGGTTCCAATCCTGCGGAATCCCGTGGCCCACTTCGGTGGGCTTTTTCACGTCTGACGCACTATTGCAACTGAGTTGCGTTTATGGTAGAGATTGCTTAAAATTTAAGCACCCTTAACTTCTTTGCAAAGAAAACCATGAAACTGAACGATTTGCGCGAAAGCCGCGCTGCCCTGGTGGCAGAAATGCGTACCCTGGCCGACAAGGCCGAGATGACCGCCGACGACACTGCCCGTTTTGACACCCTGAAGGCCAAAGTACAAAAGCTGGAGACTCAAGAGGAACGCGCCCTGTATCTGCAAGATGCCGAGCGCCGCGCCCTGGGTACGGACAAGCACGAACAGAAGCTGGCCGGTGGCGTGTCCATCATCGAGGCGATCAATGCCCAAGTGGAATCCCGCGCCCTGACTGGTGCCACGGCTGAGTATTCGGCAGAGGTCGAGCGCCGCACAGGCAAACGTGGTGTTCACCTGCCGCTGTCCGCATTCGAGAGCCGCGCCGCGCAGACCACTACGACCGCTGAAGGCATCGTGCCCGAGGACTTCCGACAGGATTTGTTTGTGGGGCCGCTGCGCAACAGCCGTCTGGTGCAGGGTCTGGGTGCCACGGTGCTGACCGGCCTGCGCGGTGATGTGGTGATCCCGCGCCACAAGACTGGCATGTCTGCCGCTTGGATCGCTGAAGGTGATGCCCTGACCGATACCGGCATGACGTTCGACACCATCGGTCTGAAGCCGCGCCACATCGGTGCGCTCACCGAGCTGAGCCGCCAACTGCTGCAACAGTCAAGCCCGAGTATCGAAGCCCTGGTGCGCAACGACCTGGGCGAAGTCATGGCCTGTTCGTTTGACCTGGCACTGCTGGAGGGTGGCGGCCTCAAGGAGCCGCTGGGCATCCTGGAGACGACCGGCATCCAGACCGGCACGCTGGCGACCCTGTCCTGGTCTGCCGTGCAAGAGATGCTGGAAAGGCTGGCGATCAAGAACATCACGCCGAATGCCTGGATTACCGAGCCGCAGAGCGCCACGAAGCTGCGCACGACGCTGAAAGCGGCTTCTGCCGGTTCCAGCTACCTGATGGAAGGCGGCCGCATGGCTGACCTGCCGGTGGCGATCACGAACCAGATGAAGCTGAGCGGTGCGACCGGGCAAGTCCTGCTGGGTGACTTCCGCCAACTGCTGATTGGCGTGTGGGACTCCGTGCAGATTCTGGCGAACCCGTATGCAGAAGGCCCGTACAGCCGTGGTGCCGTGCAGGTTCGCGCCCTGATGACGGCTGATGCGGTGGTGCGCCGTCCTGAAGCCTTCGTGCTGGCTTCTGACCTGGTGGTGTAAGCCATGGCCGCGCCGAACATCGAACACCGAATGGCGACTGGCCTGCAAGCCAGTGGCCGCACGTTGACCGGCTATGCCGCCGTGTTCAACGCTGATACCCGTGTGGGTGACTTCATCGAGCGCATTGCACCCGGTGCCTTCATCCGTTCGCTGGAGAGTGGCCGCGATGTTCTGGCGCTGGCTGACCATGATCCAAAGACCGTGCTGGGTCGCACATCGTCCGGCACGCTGGCGCTGTCGGAAGATTCGCACGGCCTGGCCTTCACGCTGACGCTGCCGGACACCACTGCCGGACGTGATCTTGCTGCCCTGGCAGCGCGTGGCGATCTGGGTGGCATGTCCTTCGGTTTCGTTCCGGCAGATGAGGTATGGACAGGCGACACCCGCGAGCTGCGCGAGGTGGAATTGCACGAAGTCACCGTGGTGCAGTCCTGGCCCGCCTATCCGCAAACATCGGTAGCCCTGCGCATGAAGCAGGCCCGTACACCTGCCCGCATGTGGCTGGAGACGTGTAAATGATGAACCGCATCAAGTCCCTGCTGGGCATCGAGCAACGGAACTTTGACCCGTACTGGTCTGACTTCCTTGCCAAGCGAACAGGTACCGTGACAGTAGATGCTGCGCAGTCCCTTGCCGCGTGCTATGCGGCTGTGTCCGTGATCTCGGAGGCGGTGGGTTCCCTGCCGCTGCATCTGTACAAGCGCGACGGTGACGAGCGCGAGCGTGCCGACTCGCATCCCTTGTACGCGGTGCTGCATCACGCGCCGAATGAGTACCAGAGTGCGCAGGAATTCATCGAGTGGCTGACGGCATCCATGCTGCTGCACGGCAACGGCTATGCACGCATCACCCGAGGGCATGACGGTCAGGTCAGAAGTCTGTTCCCGCTGGCCCCGGAGCGCGTGAACATCAAGCGCCATGGCGATGTGATTGCCGGGTACGAGTACATCAATCTTGACGGCAGGAGCGAGAAGCTATTGCCTGATGAGGTGTTTCATCTGCGCCATCGTGCTGGCGGTGACCCGCTGGTGGGCTTGTCCCCGATTGCCGCAGCGCGTGGCGTGTTCGAGCTGGCGCTGTCCGAACAGGAGCACGGTCAATCCAGTTTCGACAACGGTACCCGCTTGTCCGGTACGCTGAATGTCCCCGGTGTCCTCAAGCCCGAGCAGCGCGAAGCACTGAAAGCATCCTGGCAGGCGCAATATGCCGGTGCAGCGAATGCTGGCCGTGTTCCTGTTCTGGAGGCCGGTACGAAATTCAAGCACATGACCATGACGCTGGAAGATGCCGAGTGGATTGCAGCGCGTCAATTCAGCGTGCAGGAGGTGGCCCGCGTGTTCAAGGTGCCGCCCGTCCTGATCGGTGATTTGAGCCATGCGAACTTCAGCAACAGCGTGGAGATGAACCGCTGGTTTGTCGTGCACAGCTTGCAACGCCACATGAGCGCATGGGAGGGGGCTATCAGCCGCCAACTGTTGAGCAGTGCAGGCCGGCGCATCTATTTCCCGGAATTCACTGCAGAAGGCCTGCTGCGCGGTGATGCCGCCAACCGTGCCAACTTCTATGAGAAGGCCATCAATTCCGGATGGATGACGATTGCCGAGGTTCGCAAGCTGGAGAACCTGCCCGCGATCAAGTCCGACCTGTTCAAGCCGATGGAGCCGCCGAAATGAGACTGTTTGCACCCAAGACGCTCAAACAACGCCAACTGGAGACAGGCCGCACGCTGGCGCTGAACGGCAAGGCGTGGAGGAAGCTGCGCGAAGCTGTCCTGGCGCGTGATCCGCTGTGCTGCTGTGGCTGTGGTGCGCCGAGCACGGACGTTGACCATGTGGACGGTGATCCGACCAACAACAGCATGGACAACCTGATGGGCCTGGCGCACGAGTGTCACAGCATCAAGACTGCGACCGGCAAGCTGCCGACTGGATACGATGAAAGTGGTATTCCGCTGGGTGGCCCATGGGTGCAGATGATAGCGATTCTCAAGAAATCGCCAGCAACCGAGGCGAACGAACCGCACGGTACCCCTTGAATCAATGGAATCTGCTTAAAAAATAGGCAATCATGAAGTTAACACCTAAGCGTACCAGTTCGACCTGCGAAATAGCCCTGCAAGCGCACCAGAATGCTGCCAGTGCGCCTATCGAGCCGCCCGAGTATGTAGCCCTGCCCGAAGCCTGCAAACCGTTCTGGAAGGCCATTGTGACGAGCCGCCCGCGTGATACCTGGACAGATTCTGACCTGGTGCTGGCCGCGAATCTGGCGCGTGTCAATTTTGCCATTCAAGGGATGGAGGTCGGTTCTGATGAGCACGCGAAGCTGACGCGTCTGGCGATGGCGCTGGCCCGTTCGGTGGCCGTGCATCCGACGGCAACAGTAGGACGTGCTGCCGACATGGTGAACGCTGCCACTGCCGAGCGTGAAGCGCGTGCCGAGCAGGATGATGATCTGATCCCGATGGGTTTGCAATGACCCGCGCTGAGCGTGTGATTGCCTTCATCGAGCGCCATTGTGTGACCCCGGAGGGTGCGCATGTGGGCAAGCCGCTGCTGCTGGCCGATTTCCAGAAGGAGTTTATCCGTGCTGTCTATGACAACGAGCAAGGTACCCGCCGCGCTTATCTATCGATTGCCCGCAAAAACGGCAAGAGTGGCCTTATTGCTGGTCTGCTGCTGGCCCATCTGATTGGGCCGGAGGCGAAGCAAAACAGCCAGATCGTCAGTGGAGCCATGTCACGCGATCAAGCCGCCCTGGTGTTCAGCCTG
>NZ_KB894775.1 GCF_000374625.1 Allobrachymonas chironomi DSM 19884
GAGCAGGCCTTCGGGACGATGAAGCGGCGGTTCAACCTGGCGCGGGCGCGGTATTTTGGCGCAGCGAAAGTGCAGGCGCAGATGTGTTGGGCGGCGCTGGGGATGAACTTGCTGAAGGCGCATCGCAAGTTGAAAGCGATGGAGCTTGCAGGGGTAGGTGCGCCCTGAAAGGGGTAATGGGGCCGCAAAAGCGGCTCTTCGCCATGTTTGAGCCGGGCAAATTGGCCGAATTGGCGGAATTTTCATCGCTCATGCTCGAAACTGGCGTATTCGAGGGAGGTTATGCAGTGGTCTTAAAGCTCACGTTCTCGTGCCCGGCCAGCCTCAAGGCTGACCTCGACCGCTACGCCGCGCTGCACGCGCAGGCGTATGGCGAGGCGGTCGATGCCACGACGCTGATCCCGCATATGCTGGAGGCATTCATGGCCGGCGACCGGGGATTCAGGAAGGGAGGCGGGAGCAAGGCTGCACTTCCGAAGTCAGGTTGACGATGCGGACGCATCCGCCATCCGCTCACCAAGAAAGCGCAGCCTACTGGCTGCGCTTTCGCTTTTGAGGAGCCTTGTGGAAGTGCAGGACTACGATGACCGATGCGACCTTGCCTGCTGCGGTGCCCTTGCGCTTACCACCGCGAAGCGCCCGTGCGACACCTAGCTCGAAAAGCAGCAAGAGCACGCAACGGCTGAAATCTAGCCTAACCTATTACCCCATAAGACCTTTTTCCCTGCTGCACATCTGCATGAAAGACTTGACAGCGGACATTTTTCATGGCGTGCTGTTCACCACTGTGGCAGGCGGGCGCCGGACAGCCACTGGCGCTGTTCGCGATAATCGGGCATCAACTGCTCGACCAGGGCCCAGAAGCGCGGACTGTGGTTCATTTCGCGCAGATGGCACAGCTCGTGCACCACGACGTAATCGAGCACGGCGGACGGAAAATGCAACAGCCCCCAGTGCAGCCGGATCACACCACGCGCATTGGCACTGCCCCAGCGCGTACGCGCATTGCTCAGGTGCAGCGCGCTGCAGCGCACATCCAGCAGCGGCGCGTAGACGGCCACACGCTGTTCGAAATGGCGCAGAGCCTGTTGCCGGAACCAGGCCAGGGTGACACGGCGCATGTCGGCGGCGGTGGCCTGTGGCGGCAGGCTCAGGGTCAGGCTGGGGGATGCACCGGCATCGCCCTCTTCCCAGTGCGCCAGCGCGGCTAACCGCGCCTGCGCCCGTGCCGGCGGCAGCTTCTGCCCGGCTGTCGACTGCGCATCGAGCAGGATGCGCATCGGCTGGCCCAGTAGCTGCAGCTGCATGCCATGCTGCCAGAGCACGGGCTGGGCGGCACTCCTGGCGGCCAGATAGTGTTCGCGCAGCTTGCGCAGGATCCAGCCGGCCCTGGACAGCAGCACATGCTCGACCTGGCCGCGCGTGATCCAGAAGGGAGCGGATACGGCCAGTCCGTCCTCGGTGATGCGCATGCCCAGCGTGCGGCGGTGGCTGCGTTGCAGACGGTAGCCGATATCCTGGCCATCCAGCACCAGCTGGCAGTTGGCCTGCGGGTGCTGCAGCAGCGGTTCGGAGCGGGTGGACTCTGTCATGCGGATGCTGCCACCGTGGCTCAGGGGGTCAGGCTGGCCTGATCGGAAGCCGACTGGGCGGCCTGGGCCGCCTCCTCTTCCTGCAGCAGGGTCTTGGCAAAGTCCAGGAAATCGTCGTGTACCCGGGTGTGCGGCGGAAATGCCGGATCCAGCGGCTGGTCCCGCCAGATTTCGCCTTCACCGGTGCAGACCAGGTGCACCATGCAGCCGGCCGCCGAGGCCGCCTGCACGTCACGCAGGGCATCGCCCACGGCGTGGATGGACGACAGCTCGACACCGTAGCGCTCGGCAATCTCCAGGAACATGCCGGATTCCGGCTTGCGGCAGCTGCAGGATTCCTCGGCACTGTGCGGGCAGAAGAACACGGCATCGATGCGGCCACCATGCGCCTGCACCTGGCGGTGCATGACCTCGTGGATCTCGTTGAGCGAGGCCATGTCCATCACGCCGCGACCGAGCGCAGGCTGGTTGCTGGCCACCACCACATGCCAGCCGGCGCGCGCCAGCAGGCCCAGGGCCTCCATGGCTCCGGGAATCGGCTCCCACTCCTGCGGGCCCTTGATGTAGCCCTTGCGGTACACATTCAGGGTGCCGTCGCGGTCTACCACGACCAGCTTGAGGGCGTTGCGGCGCGGGGACGTCATGGCAGCAGCTCCAGCAGCAGGATCAGACGGCCAGGCGCGACAGGTCGGCCACGCGGTTCATCGCCAGATGCAGCATTTTCAGCAGGCCCTGGCGGTTCATGCGCAAGTCGTCCTGTTCGGCGTTGACCATCACATCGTCAAAGAAGGCATCGACCGGGGCGCGCAGGGCCGCCAGCACCTGCAGCGATTCGGTGTAGCGGCCGCTGTCTACATGGGCATCGGCCTCGGGGAGAATCTGCTGCATGGCGGCAAACAGCGCCTTTTCGGCCTGTTCCTGCAGCAGCATCTCGCTGACATGTGCATCGACCACCTGACCGACATCACCGGCCTTCTTCAGGATGTTGCCGATGCGCTTGTTGGCCGCTGCCAGCGCCGGAGCCTCGGGCAGCTGGGCAAAGGCACGCACGGCTTCCAGACGCGCCGGAATCTCGCCCCAGGACGGACGCACGGCGATCACGGCATCGGCCTGCTGCGCACTGTAGCCCTGCTCGCGCAGATAGCCGCCGATACGCTCGTAGATGAAATCGAGCAGCTGCTGGTTGCTGCCGGTCGCATCGGGCAGCAGTGTGCCGAAGATGCCGCCCACGGCGGTTACCAGCGTGGACAGGTCCAGCGGCAGGCGCTTCTCGATCAGGATGCGGATCACGCCCAGCGCATGGCGGCGCAGCGCGAACGGATCCTTGTCGCCGGTGGGCAGGTTGCCAATGCCGAACATGCCGACCAGGGTTTCCAGCTTGTCGGCAAGTGCCAGCACGGTGCCGGTGTGGTTGCGCGGCAGCACATCACCGGCAAAGCGCGGCTTGTAATGGTCCTCGATGGCCAGTGCGACGCCATCGCGCAGGCCTTCGTGGCGGGCGTAGTACTGGCCCATGATGCCCTGCAGCTCGGGGAATTCGCCGACCATGTCGGTGAGCAGGTCGCACTTGGCCAGCTGCGCCGCCTGCTGCACCTTGCTGTCGAGCACGTCGAAGCTGTCCTTGTCTTCCAGCGTGTAGGGGTGTGTGCCCAGACGCAGCTGGTTGACGATGGCATGCGCAATCTGGCGTACGCGATCGCTGCGCTCGGCCTGGGTGCCCAGCTTGTTGTGGTAGACCACCTTGGCCAGACCGGGAATGCGCTCCTCGAGCTTTTTCTTGCGGTCCTGGTCGAAGAAGAACTTGGCGTCAGCCAGGCGCGGACGAATCACGCGCTCGTTGCCGCCCACCACGGCCGAAGCATCAGCGGGGTTGATATTGCTGACCACCAGGAAGCGGTTGGTGAGCTTGCCTTCGGCATCGAGCAGCGGAAAGTACTTCTGGTTGGCCTTCATGGTCAGGATCAGGCATTCCTGCGGCACTTCCAGGAATTCGGGCTCGAAGGCGCAGACCAGCACCTTGGGACGCTCGACCAGCGCCGTGACCTCTTCCAGCAGGGCCTCGTCGCTGATGGGCGTGTAACCCTGGCCCAGCTGCACGGCAGCCAGTTCCAGCTGGCGGGCGATATCGGCCTTGCGCTCCTCGAAGCTGGCAATCACGGCACCCTGCTCGCGCAGCGTGTCGGCATAGCTGTCGGCATCGGCCAGCGCGATCGGATCGGTGCTGGCCTCGAAACGGTGGCCGTGTGTCTGGCGGCCGGCCTGCAGGCCGAGCGCCTGCACCGGCACCACGGTGCTGCCATGCAGCGCCACCAGACCGTGCGCGGGACGCACGAACTGCACGCTGCTCCAGCCCGGCATGTCGCAACCGGTTTCCAGCTGGTAGGTCATGACCTTGGGAATCGGCAGCTTGCTGATGGCTTCTTCCAGCGCCTTCTGCAGACCGCTGTCGAGGGAAGCGCCGTCAATCACGCTGTCCAGGAACAGGGATTCGGCCTTGCCGTCCTGCTGGCGCTTGAGCTGCGCCACTGCATCGGCGCCCTTGCCGAGAGCCTGCAGCTTCTTCAGCAGCGCGGGGGTGGCCTGGCCGTCGGCATCGAGACCGACCGTGACCGGCATCAGCTTGAGCTGCACCGGCTTGTCCTCGGCCTTGGCGACCACGCGGGTGACATGGGCGGCCAGACGGCGCGGGCTGGCATAAGGGGTGGCGACACTGTTGCCATTGGCCAGACCCTGGGCGCGCAGCGCGGCCAGCAGGGTATCGGCAAAGGCCTGGCCCAGCTTTTTCAGCGCCTTGGGCGGCAGTTCTTCGACAAACAGTTCTACGAGCAGATTGGGAATCGTCATGGTGTTCTTTCTCAGGCGGCCTTCTTGTCCTTGGAGGCAGCTTCCATCTGGGCCACCCACTCGCGCGGTGCCATGGGGAAGCCCAGGCGCTCACGGCTGTCGTAATAACTTTGCGCCACGGCGCGCGCCAGGTTGCGGATGCGGCCGATGTAGGCGGCACGCTCGGTGACGGAAATCGCACCGCGGGCATCCAGCAGGTTGAAGGTGTGCGCAGCCTTGAGCACCTGCTCGTAGGCCGGCAACGCCAGCTGCTGTTCGATCAGGTATTTGGCCTGTTTTTCGTGCGCGGCGAAAGCCTGGAACAGGAAATCGGCATCGCTGTGCTCGAAGTTGTAGGTGGACTGCTCGACTTCGTTCTGGTGGTAGACATCGCCATAGGTCAGGCCATCGGTCCATTGCAGCTTGTAAACGTTGTCCACGCCCTGCAGGTACATGGCCAGGCGCTCCAGGCCGTAGGTGATTTCGCCGGTGGCCGGCTTGCAGTCGATACCGCCGACCTGCTGGAAATAGGTGAACTGCGTCACTTCCATGCCGTTGAGCCAGACTTCCCAGCCCAGGCCCCAGGCGCCCAGTGTGGGATTCTCCCAGTCGTCCTCGACAAAGCGGATGTCGTTCTGCTTCAGGTCGAAGCCGAGTGCCTCCAGGCTACCCAGGTAGAGCTCCAGGATGTTGGAGGGGGCCGGCTTGAGCACGACCTGGTACTGGTAGTAGTGCTGCAGGCGGTTGGGGTTGTTGCCGTAGCGGCCATCCTTGGGACGGCGGCTGGGCTGCACATAGGCGGCCTTCCACGGTTCGGGGCCGATGGCGCGCAGGAAGGTGGCGGTGTGGCTGGTGCCAGCACCGACTTCCATGTCATAGGGTTGCAGCAGCGCGCAGCCCTGGGCGTCCCAGTATTGCTGCAGCTTGAGAATGATTTGTTGGAATGTCAGCATAAATATCCTGTCTGCCCGCAAGGGGGCCAATGAATCATTTTAGCGGGGGAATATGGCGCAGTGCCGGCATCAGCCGCGCGGGCGCGGCGCACGCAGGGCAAACAGCGCCAGCAGCGCCATGCCGAGCAGCCACAAGGGCCACAGACCGAACTGTCCGGCCCAGCGCGCAAACGGCGTCAGGCCCTCCCGCCCCTGCACCTCGCCGCGCAGTACGCCGCGTTCCAGACGCGGCAGCTCCTGCTGGACCCGGCCCAGGTGATCGATGATGGCAGTGGAGCCGGTATTGGTGGCACGCAGCATCGGACGGCCCAGTTCCGTGGCACGCATGCGGCTGATATGGCGGTGCTGGTCGATCGCCACCGTGTCACCGAACCAGGCGATATTGCTGACGTTGGCAAGCATCGTCGGCGCCTGGCCGGGATCGGTAAAGCTGATGGCAAGCTCTTCGCCAAACAGGTCTTCGTAGCAGATATTGGGCTGGATGCGCTGGCCCTGCCAGAGCAGCCGCGGCTGGTTGGCATCGCCGCGCAGAAAGTTGCCCAGCGGCATCACCATCATGTCGACAAACCACTGGAAGCCATAAGGCACAAACTCGCCAAACGGCACCAGATGCTGCTTGAGATAACGGTATTCCGGCTGCTGCGCAGGCGGCAGCAGCACGCCGGACTGCGGCTGGCTGCCGGCCGTCACGGCCCCACCCGGCACCATGCCGACCACCGCATTGGCCAGACCGGTGTCGAAGCTGCCAGCCGGGGTGCCGATCAGTGCGGCCTGATCCCCCGTGGCAAAACGCTGCTGCAGCGCCTGCCAGTAGCCCGGCGGCAGCTGCTCGGGCAGCAACGGCAGGGCCGTCTCGGGCAGCAGCACCAGCGGGGCCTGCGCCGCCATCAGTTGATCGCCATACCAGAGCAAGGCGGTCTCGATGCCGCCATTGGGCAGGAATTTCTCATTTTGCGGGATATTGCCCTGCATCAGCTCCACACCCAGTGGCCGGCTGCCGGCGGGGCTGGTCAGGCCGGGGTTGATGCCCTCGCGCAGCATGATGCCGGCCAGCAGCAGCGCGACCACGCCGGCGGCGGTGGCCAGGCCCTGGCGTACCGGTGCGGCACGGCCCCGCAACTGGCGCATGGCCAGCAGGGCCGCGATCCAGCTGGCCAGAAAACCGATGCCATAAACGCCCAGCCAGGGTGCCCAGCCGGCCAGCGGGCCTTCCACATGGGCATAGCCCAACGCGCCCCAGGGGAACCCGGTAAACAGCACGCCACGACACAGTTCGGCCAACAGCCAGAGCGCGGCAAACAGCAGGCTGCCGCCGGTGCGCCAGGGCCCCTGCAGCGCCAGCCACAGACCGCAGGCCAGCGCGTAATACAGGGCGAGTGCGGCAGCCAGCAGCAGCACGGCCAGCGCCGACAGCCAGGCCAGCATGCCGCCGTACACATGCATGGAGATGTAAAGCCACCAGAAGGTGCTGGCAAGCCAGACCGTGGCCAGCAGCCAGCCACGCCAAAAACCGTGACGGAAACGCTGGCGCGGTGTGCCGGACGGCGGCACCGAGGCTGCCAGCAGCCAGACTGCCAGCGCCAGCACCAGCGGCTGCAGCCACCACAGCGCCATGCCGCCCCAGGGCCAGGCTCCGGCCCAGGCCAGCAGCAGGCCGCACAGGGCCAGCAGCAGATAGCCGATACGTCCGGCAGGCAATCGGGAAGTCATGGCGTCTGGTGGCGACTGGTGCCGGCTGCCTTATCCGGCTGCCTCGGTATGCGCAGCGCGGGACACCTTGAACCAGCGCACCGCGCCACCACGCGTGTGCATGACGACAAAGTTCAGGCCGTCCAGCGTGATGTACTCGCCACGACGCGGCACATGCCCCATTTCGTGGGCAATCAGGCCGCCGATGGTATCGAAACTGTCTTCATCCTCGGGGTCACTGCTGGTGATGCGCACCTCGAAGTCCTCGTTGATGCGCTCGACCGGGGTGTCGCCACTGACGCGGTAGGAACCGTCTGCCAGACTGTAGATATCGCCCTCTTCCTCGATCTCGTCGAATTCGTCCTCGATCTCGCCGACGATCTCTTCCAGCACGTCCTCGATCGTGACCAGGCCGGCCAGGCGGCCGAATTCATCGATCACCATGGCCTGGTGGTTGCGCTTGACGCGGAACTCGCGCAGCAGCTCGTTCAGGCCCTTGCTTTCCGGGACAAACAGCGGGGCTCGCAGCAGCACGCGGATATTCAGATCGGGGGCGCGCTGCAGCTTGAGCAGGTCCTTGGACATCAGCGTGCCGATGATGTTGTCACGCTCGCCTTCGTAGACCGGGAATCGTGAATGGGCCGTGTTGATGACGGTCTTGAGCAGTTCGTCATAGCTGGCGTTGATGTCCAGCAGGTCCATGCGCTTGGCCGGCACCATGACATCGCTGGCAGTCATGCCGGCGATGCGCAGCACGCCCTCCAGCATGATGCGGCTGTCGGGGCCGATGACATCGTTGCTTTCGGCCTGGGCCAGGGTGTTGTAGAGCTCTTCCGGGGAGTCGGGTCCGGGATGCAGGAATTCGGCGATTTTTTGCAGCAGGCTGCGTTTGTCCTCATGTCCCAGACTGGGGGAAGGCGAAGGGTCACTCACGGAATTGGAAGCACTGGCGTGCAGATGGTTGCAATGATCCTAGGATACACAAAATCCGGGACACCCGAATGTCAGGTATGCCCGGATTCCCTTTGCCTGACTGGCAGATTCAGGAATGCTGGCGCAGCAGCGGGTTTCCCAGCAGGCCGAAGCCTTGCAGACGTTGCAGGAAGTCCTGGTAATTGCGCAGCTGCTTTTTCATGCGGTAGTCGGTATAGGCCACACGGGTATCGAGCGCTTCTTCCAGACGGCTGGCATGGGTGGCAGCCGGCAGGGTCAGATAGGCTTCGGACTCTTCGCCATCGCGCTCGACGCGGGCACCAGCCTTGCGCGCAATGCGCAGCATCGGACGGTTTTCGGTCAGGGCGTGGATGTAGAGCAGATTCAGGCCGCGGTTGCGGCAGTGCAGGATGGCGCGGTCAAACAGCTGCTGGCCCATGCCTATGCCACGCAGGCTCTTGTTGACGGAACCACCAAATTCGGCCGCCTTGCCATCGGGGCTGTAGCCCAGATGCGCCATGGCTACCAGATTCAGATCTTCGTCGTAGTAACCGTACAGTTCGTCGCTGTCGAACTCCAGGCCGTTGACATAGCGCTCGATATGACGATCACCAGCCAGCAGGCCAAAACGCAGGTATCGGTCGCGTTCGTCCAGCGCAAGCAGGTGCTCCAGCACCTTGTGGCGATGGTGTTCGGGCACCTCGCGCAGCGGCACCTCGGTGCGGGCACGCAGCGGTTCACGCGGAGGTTGCGCCAATACGGCTTCAAAGTCGGCAACGGCAGTCGTCATGGGAGTTTCCTTGACTGGCAGCTCGCACCGTGTGGGCCTTGCTGCACAGTTGAAACGGTCGCGCGGGTTGGCAACCGGACGAACACGAGTATAGGGTTATCCCTTGTTGCGATTCATGAAACAGACATAAAACCCCATGCAATGTAAGAAATAGCACACTTGTTCGATTCCACTGTCAACACCACGCCACAAAAACAAGGGCACCCCGCGGGGTGCCCTTGTGCTGATCAGCGCGACAGTGATCAGTGGCGCTCGGAATACTGCTTCATCTTGATCGCAGCCGCCAGCAGGGCCACGCCACCCAGCGCCTTGATCAGGCCGGAGTTGTCGGCGTAGAACTCGCTCAGGCGCTGGCTCAGTTCGGGCTGCTGCTGTTGTGCCTCGTTGACAACCTGCGTCACCTCGGTGGGCGACAGCTGCGCGACCGCATCGGCATCAACCTGCTGCTCGCCGGGCTTCATCATCTTCTGCAGCACGCCGCCGGCCAGTGCCGCTGCCGCTGCCGGACCCAGGGCCTGGATCACCTGGTTGATCAGGCCGGCCTGCTGCTGGTTGCTGGACTGGCCGAACATCTGGCCGACCTGCTCGCCCATGCTGGGCGTGTCCCCGGCATCAAAAGCCTCGCGCAGGCCTTCGCGCACGGTGTCACGCGGGGCATCACGCACGATCTCGTCCACATGGCTTTGTTGCGGCTGGCTGTTCTGGCTGATGGCATTGGCGATTTGCGAAAGTGCGTCTAGCAGTCCCATGGCGATCTCCTTCCTGATGACATGTATGTGCGCCCGGCCGGCATGGCTGGCGTCAGAATCATTATGAGCAGGGGAAGATGACCGGCTGGCGAAATGGACGGCAAATCTGGCAAGCGTCTGTAACAGCAACGATGCCGCGGTGCAGCACCCGGATGCTGCCGCTTTGCGGCCAATCCCTGCGACAATGCAGGGCATGAATGCCAAGACTGCTTTTGCCCCCCTCCAGAACGATACCTTTCTGCGTGCCTGCCGCGGCCAGGCGACCGAGTACACGCCGCTGTGGCTGATGCGCCAGGCCGGCCGCTACCTGCCCGAGTACCGCGAAACGCGCGCCCGCGCCGGCAGCTTCATGGATCTGGCCATGAACGTGGATTACGCCACCGAGGTCACGCTGCAGCCGCTGGACCGCTTTGCGCTGGATGCCTCGATCCTGTTCAGCGACATCCTGACGATTCCCGATGCCATGGGCCTGGGCCTCAGTTTCCAGCAGGGCGAAGGCCCGAAGTTCGAAAAGAACGTACGCGATGAGGCTGCCGTGGCCGCGCTGGACGTGCCGGACATGGACAAGCTGCGCTACGTGTTTGATGCCGTGACCAGCATCCGCAAGGCGCTGAATGGCCGCGTGCCGCTGATCGGCTTCTCCGGCAGCCCGTGGACACTGGCCTGCTACATGGTCGAAGGTGGCAGCAGCAGCGACTACCGTGCCGTCAAGAGCCTGATGTACAGTCGCCCGGACCTGATGCACCGCATCCTCGACATCAACGCGCGCAGCGTGGCTGCCTACCTGAACGCCCAGATCGATGCCGGCGCCCAGGCCGTGATGGTCTTCGACAGCTGGGGCGGCGTGCTGGCCGACGGCAAGTTCCAGGAATTCAGCCTGGCCTATACCGAACAGGTGCTGGGCCAGCTCAAGCGCACCGGCCCGGACGGAGCCGATATTCCGCGCATCGTCTTCACCAAGGGCGGCGGCCTGTGGCTGACACAGATGAATCTGCTCGATTGCGATGTGCTGGGCGTGGACTGGACCGTCAATCTGGGTGCCGCCCGCGCCTCGCTGTGGATGCACGGCGAAGGCAAGACGCTGCAGGGCAACCTGGATCCGAACGTGCTGTTCGCCCCGCCGGAGAAGGTGGCTGCCGAAGCGCGTGCCGTGCTCGACAGCTTTGGCACGCCGCACACCGGCGAAGGCCGGGGTGCCACGCATATCTTCAACCTGGGCCATGGCATCAGCCAGTTCACCCCGCCCGAGCACGTGACGGCGCTGGTAGAGGCCGTACACAGCCATTCGCGCGCCATGCGCGAGGCGGCGGCCGGCTGACAAGGCCCTTGCCCCGTGTACCACCGCTGGCCTGTGCCAGCGGTTTTTTTGTCCGCGGCCTGCAGCCGTTGGCCAAACTGTGGAAAACCGTGCCTGTCAAGCCCGGAAAATCCGGCTGTGCGGGCTTGACAACGCCAGGTTATGCACATTTCCATACTGATCGCCCTGCGCTGGGCAGCTGACTGGCAAGCTCCCAGGAGGGTTTTGCAAGTTATTGAATTTCAAGAAAAAATAATCTCAAGTCAAGCTGCAGCAAACGTCTGCAAGTACGTGATTCCTCGTCTTGTCCAGTGCGTACCCAAGGGATACCCACAAAGTTATCCACAGGTCACTGATAGGCTCTGGAAAGCCCAATCAGGACAAGCACTTGGGGCAGCCTGGTCGGGCAAGATGACAAGAGTGTCAGCTAACTGGAAGCCGACGACCGGATGTGCGTTGCATCCAGGCCACTGCAGGCACAAACCCGAGTACCTCATGCGGATTTGTACACATGCCACAGAGGCGTCTTCGGCACGTCATTTATGTTGCAGCGCAACAGAATCGTCCCTTGACATATTCCGCAAGTTGTTGATTTTTATGGATTTCATTTTTTGCCACTTATCTAGGCAAAACGCTGGAAGCCATGCAGAACGCGGACTTGGCGCACTCCTCCCAAGATCATCCACAAAGTTATCCACAGGAGCTGTGGGCGAACCCCGGCTGCCCGGCAAGCCAGCAGATACGGGGCTTTCCGGCCCCCCTGCGTCAGAAGCCAGCAAATATGCGGGCTGGCGCAGGGGCTGCGCGCCAGGCCACGTCTGCTCTGGCCTGGCAGCGGCTTGGATGAACATACAGTCCGGATGGACAAAAAAACCTGTCTGAACGGCCAGCCGGCACGATTTATCCCCACATTTGTGCTAATGGCTGCCGATACGGACAACACGCCGGCATATTTTTCATCAATCTCGCAAGTTGTTGATTTTCAATATATTTATCTTTTTGCCCATTTTTGCTGCAAAGTGCTCAAAGCCTTGAATGACGCGCACTTGCGTGCTCCACCCCCAAGACATCCACAAAGTTATCCACATTTGCTGGGGGCATGTGCACAACCGGACTTTTCCCCTCTGGAACGCGCCGGAACGGGTAAAGTACCGGCCATGTCTTCCCTGCTTCCTGACGCTGCTGCAGGCGTTCCGGTACCGGTGCTGGTCGCGCTGCCGGCACACAGCCCGCTGTCAGCCCGCCCCTTGCACTATTTGCATGCGCACGCCTTGCCGGCCGGCACGCTGGTGCGCGTGCCGCTGGGCGCACGCCAGGTACTCGGCGTGGTCTGGGACGGGCCGGAGCAGCCGGAATCGGAGACGGTCCAGTTGCGCGCCATCAGCGAGGTGCTGGATACGCTGCCGGTGCTGGATAGCGGCTGGCGACAGCTGGTGCAGTTCACCGCACGTTATTACCAGCGCAGCATGGGTGAGGTCGCGCTGTCGGCACTGCCGCCCCAGCTGCGTGACATGGATGGCACGCAGCTGGCGCGCCGGCTGAAGAAGCTGGACAAGGCGATGCTGGCCGCAGCCACGGACAGCGCCGAAGCCCCGCTGCCCTTGTCGGCACAGCAGCAGGCAGCCCTGACCACGCTGCTGCAACAGCAGCGACAGGCACAAGCCGGCCAGCCCCTGGCACCGGCGCTGCTGTTCGGCAGCACCGGCAGCGGCAAGACCGAGGTTTATCTGCAGGCAGCGGCCGCGCTGCTGGACGAGGATGCGCAGGCCCAGGTGCTGGTGATGGTGCCGGAGATCAACCTGACGCCGCAGCTGGAGCAGCGCTTTGCACGCCGCTTTCCACAGCATCGCCTGGTCAGCATGCACAGCGGCATGACGCCGGCGCAGCGGCTGCAGGCCTGGCTGGCGGCGCATTTCGGCCAGGCACGCATCGTACTGGGCACGCGTATGGCGGTGCTGGCTTCGCTGCCGGGACTGCGCCTGATCGTGGTCGACGAGGAGCACGATCCGAGCTACAAGCAGCAGGAAGGTGCGCGCTATTCGGCCCGCGATCTGGCCATTTACCGCGCCCACCATGCCGGTGCCGGGATACTGCTGGGATCGGCCACTCCCTCGCTGGAAAGCTGGCACCACAGCCGGCCGGCTGGTGATGGCGATGCCGGCGGACGCTATCTGCGCCTGTGCATGCCGGACCGGATTGGCGCTGCACCGCTGCCCAGGGTACGGCTGGTGGACATGCGGCAACAGCCCTGGCAAACCGTGTTCAGCGCGGCGCTGCTGGCTGCCATGGAAGAGCGCATCGCGCGTGGCGAACAGTGCATGGTGCTGCTGAACCGGCGCGGCTATGCGCCGGTGCTGCACTGTGGCGACTGCGGCTGGAAAAGCGAATGCCCGCATTGCAGCGCCTACCGCGTATTCCACAAGCTGGATCGCACGCTGCGCTGCCACCACTGCGGCTTTACCGAGCGCGTCCCGCATGCCTGCCCGGGCTGCGGCAACCAGGATCTGCGCACGCTGGGCCAGGGCACCGAACAGCTGGAAGAAGCGCTGGCGCAGCAGTTGCAGAACCTGCAGCGCCCGGATGGCAGCGCGATCCGCATCCTGCGCATGGACGCCGACACCACGCGCCATGCCGGCAGTCTGGAGCAGCAGCTCGGCCAGGTACACGCCGGCGATGTCGATGTCCTGGTCGGTACGCAGATGATTGCCAAGGGGCATGATTTCCGGCACATCACGCTGGTGGCCGCGCTGAATCCGGACAGCGCCCTGTTCAGCAGCGATTTCCGTGCGCCGGAACGCCTGTTCAGCCTGCTGATGCAGGCCGGTGGCCGCGCCGGGCGCGATGCCGCCATCGGCAGCACCAGCGAGCTGTGGATCCAGACCCAGTTTCCCGAACATGCCCTGTTTGCCGCCCTGCAGACACACGACTACCCGGCGTTTGCCGCACAGCAGCTGGAAGAGCGCGCCGCCGCCGGCATGCCACCGTTCAGCCACCAGGCGCTGGTGCGCGCCGAAAGCCGTGACCAGCAGCAGGCGCAGGACTTTCTGAACCTGGCGCTGCACAGCCTGCAGCAATACGACCCGCAGGGCCTGGTGTTCGGCTACCCGGCGATCCCGATGACGCCGCAGCGCGTGGCCAACCGCGAACGCGCGCAAATGCTGCTGGAAACGGATCAGCGCCAGGCCCTGCTGCGCCGGCTGCCGATCCTGGCGCAGCTGCTGCAGCAGCACCGGCCGCGCGGCATCCTGCGCTGGGCCATTGATGTGGATCCGCTGGCCATCTGAGTGCAGGCGTTACAGTAGGGTCTTGTCCGAATCACTCCGCAGGCCAGCATGACGATTTTCCAGCACAACATCAGCCACGACGATATCCACGCCGACAAGCGCGAACTGTATCCGCCGATTGAGCCGTTCCAGACCGGTTTTCTCGATACCGGCGACGGCCACCAGGTCTACTGGGAACTGGTCGGCAATCCGGCCGGCAAGCCGGCGGTGTTCCTGCATGGCGGTCCGGGCGGCGGCTGCAGCGCCGACCACCGGCGCCTGTTTGATCCGCAGCAGTACTGCGTGCTGCTGTTCGACCAGCGCGGCTGTGGCCGTTCCACGCCGCACGCCAGCCTGGAGGCCAATACCACCTGGCATCTGGTCAGCGATATCGAGCGCCTGCGCCTGATGCTGGGCGCCGAGCAGTGGCTGGTGTTTGGCGGCTCCTGGGGCAGTACGCTGGCGCTGGCCTATGCCGAAGAGTTCCCCGAACGCGTCAGCGAACTGGTGTTGCGCGGCATCTTCACGCTGCGCGAATCGGAAATCGCCTGGTTCTACCAGGCCGGTGCCTCCTATGTGTTTCCTGACTTGTGGGAGGATTATCTGGCCCCGATCCCGGAAGACGAGCACGATGATCTGGTCGCCGCCTACCACCGCCGCCTGACCGGTGACGATGCCGCAGAGCAGCTGCGCTGTGCGCTGGCCTGGACGCGCTGGGAAAACCGCACCATCTCGCTGCTGCCCGGCCCGGACAAGGTGGACGACCACCATGCGCTGGCCTTTGCCCGCATCGAGAACCACTATTTCACCCATGGCGGCTTTCTGGATGAGGCCCAGTTGCTGGTGCATGCCGACCGCCTGCGCGAGATCCCCACGGTCATCGTGCAGGGCCGCTACGACATGTGCACGCCAGCCACCAGCGCCTGGGATCTGTACCGGGTGCTGCACAGCCTGAAAGCACCGGTGGAGCTGCACTGGGTGGGCAACGCCGGCCATGCCTACAACGAACGCGGCACGCTGGACCAGTTGCTGGCCGCCACCGACCGCTTTGCCGGCGGCTGAAACAGAGACAGGCGCTTCAGCAAAATTCCTACGTGCAGATGGTGCGGATCGGGCGGATACTGGCTCCAATCCCATCACCCGACAAGGAGAATCCCATGAAAAGCACTGCCCTGGCACTGCGTGCCGCCCTGTTTGCCGCTTCCCTGGGGATGGCCGCTGCCGCATCGGCACAGACCGCCCCGGCTGCGCCGTCCCCCAGCGGGGCACAGAAAGGCTATCCGACAGCGCAGGCGCATGAAGCGGCGGCTGCGCGCGGTGCGCCGGGCCAGCTGAGCTCCAAGCCGCTGACCCAGTACCAGATCAACGCCCAGGCGCGCTGCGAACGCCTGCCGGACCTGTACAAGCAGGCCTGCCTGGATCGCGTCAGTGGCGGCGGCGAGGCTAGCGGCAGCGTGGCCGCAGGCGGCATCCTGCGCAGCAGCGAAGTGATTGTGCCGGCGGAATAAGCCGTCTTGCCCTCAGGGCCGCATCCACTGCGTTACCAGCGCAAAGCTGACAAACGAGGCCAGCGTACTGAGCAGGATCACGCGCGCCACACGCGTGTTGTCCGCGCCCAGGCGTTCGGCCAGCAGCGAGACATTGCTGGCACTGGGCAGTGCGGCGGCCATTACCAGCACCTGCAGTGCCAGGTCGGACAGCGGTAGCCCGACGCGACGCGCCAGCACGCAGGCACCCAACACCAGCAGCGGATGCAGCACCAGCTTGATGGCGGCGATGCCGGCCGGATCGCGCCAGCCGCCATCGGCATGCCGGGCAGACTGCGGAACCATATTGGCACGCGCCAGAACCGCCCCGATGGTGAACAACGCCACCGGCGTGGCGGCATTGGCGAGCAGGCTGACGGTCTTGTCCAGCACCGCCGGCAACACCCATTGCTGCGCCGTGAATCCGGTACCCAGCAGAATCGCCCACGCCATCGGATTGCCGAGCACGCCGCGCAAGGCCTTGCCCAGCGCCTGCCGCATCGCCTGCAGGCCGCTGCCTTCGGCCCCGTCCAGCCGTGACAGCGCGATACAGACCGAGGATGTGATCACCATGTCGGCGGCAACCAGCAGGATGATCGGGCCGCTGGCGGCTTCGCCCAGCAGGGCCACCAGCAGCGGAACCCCCATGAAGCCGCTGTTCGGGAACACCGCCACCAGGGCCCCCATGGCGGCATCGTTCCAGCTGCGGCCCTGACGTCGCGCCAGGGCCACGCTCAGGGTGACCAGCACGGCAGCCGCCAGCAGGTAGCAGGCCAGCAGCACGCCATCCAGCAGCTGCTGCAGCGGCGTGCGCGCCGCCAGCTGGAACAGCAGCGCAGGCAGTGCAAAATACAGCACAAAGCTATTCAAGCCCGGAATGGCAGCCAAAGGCAGCAGCTGGCGACGTGCGGCCAGATAGCCACACAGCACCAGCGCAAAGAATGGAAAGGTAACGGCAAGAATCGACAGCATCGGGCAGCACTCGGCAAGCGCCCCATTCTGCCAGAGCCAGACCAACGGACCGGCCCCTGCTTTCCCGCTTTGGGCGATAATGTCCCATCCCTGATCGACCCGCTGCGGCGGGTCTTTGCATTTGTCTTTCTGGAGTTCCATGTCGTCTGATGGCCTGAATATCGCGCAGCAGGAAGCGGTCAACTACCTGCATGGCCCCTGCCTGGTGCTGGCGGGCGCGGGTTCGGGCAAGACGCGCGTGATCACGCACAAGATCGCGCGGCTGATCCAGGCCGGACTGGAGCCGAAGCGCATTGCCGCCATCACCTTTACCAACAAGGCCGCCGCCGAAATGCGCGAGCGCGCCAAGGGCCTGATTGGTGCCAGGGCTGCGCGCGAGGTGGTGATCTGCACTTTCCACGCGCTGGGCGTGCGCATGCTGCGCGAGGATGGCCAGACGATTGGCCTGAAGGAGCAGTTCAGCATCCTGGACAGCGATGACGTGCTGTCGCTGCTGAAGGACTGCGGCAAGACCACCGATGCCGCCGTGGCGCGCCAATGGCAGTGGACCATCAGCCTATGGAAGAACCAGGGCCTGACGCCGGCCCAGGCGCTGGAGCAGGCTCGCGGCAACGAGGAGCATCGCAGCGCCGCGATGGTGATGCAGCTCTACCATGAGCGCCTGCAGGCCTATCAGAGCGTGGATTTTGACGACCTGATCCAGCTGCCACTGAAGCTGATGCAGCAGCACCCCGAGGTACGCGCAAAATGGCAGCAGCAGCTGGGCCATGTGCTGGTCGACGAATACCAGGACACCAACGCCACCCAGTACGAGCTGCTCAAGCTGCTGGTCGGACCGCACCGGCCCGATGCACGCTTTACCGCCGTGGGTGACGACGACCAGAGCATTTACGGCTGGCGCGGTGCCACGCTGGACAACCTGCGCAAGCTGCCGGAAGATTTTCCGGAGCTGAAGGTGATCAAGCTGGAGCAGAACTACCGCTCCACCAGCAACATCCTGCAGGCCGCCAACAACGTGATCGGCCCGAACCCGAAGCTGTTTCCCAAGACCCTGTGGAGCGCGCTCGGCGATGGCGAGCCGGTACGCGTGATCGATGCCGACAACGAGGAACACGAAGCCGACCGTGTGGTGGCGCGCATCCAGAGCCTGCGCTCCACCTCCAGCTACAAGGAGTTCCGCGACTTTGCGATCCTGTACCGTGCCAACCACCAGAGCCGACTACTGGAAACCGCGCTGCGCCGCGCGCAGATTCCGTACAAGGTATCGGGCGGCACCAGCTTTTTTGACCGCGCCGAAATCAAGGACCTGTGTGCCTGGTTCCGGCTGCTGGCCAACAACGATGATGATCCGGCCTTTCTGCGCGCCATCACCAGCCCGAAGCGCGGCATTGGCCACACCACCATGCAGCAGCTGGGCGAGTTTGCCGGCAAGTACCGCATCAGCATGTTCGAGGCGCTGTTCAGCCCTTCTCTGCCGGCCGCCCTGCCCAAGCGCGCGGTAGACAGCCTGCATGAATTTGGCCGCTACCTGAACGATCTGGAGTACCGGGCACGCCATACCAGCGGCGCTGAAGCGGCGCGCACCTTCCTCGGCGACTGGCTGCGCGAGATCCAGTTCGAGCAATACCTGATCGACAGCGAGGACAGCGAAAAGGTCGCCGCCGCACGCTGGAACAATGTGCTCGAATTCATCGACTGGATGGCGGGCCGCGCCGGCGGCACGCTGGACGATACCGCCGGTGTGCACACGCAAAGCGAGATCAGGACCGTGCTGGAAGTGGCACAGACCATCGCCCTGCTCTCCACCATCTCCGAACGCGAGGAGGAGCAGAACGTGGTCACGCTGTCCACGCTGCACGCTTCCAAGGGTCTGGAGTGGCCGCATGTGATGATGATCGGCGTGGTGGAAGGCCTGCTGCCGTTCCGCGTGGACGATGAGGCCGGCAGCGGCGAAGCGGAAGGCCTGCTGCAGCGCATCCAGGAAGAACGCCGGCTGATGTACGTGGGCATCACGCGCGCGCAGCGTTCTCTGGCGGTGAGCTGGACACGCCGGCGCAAGAAGGGACGCGACATCATCAGCGCGCAGCCCAGCCGTTTCATCAAGGAAATGGCACTGGACAGCGCCACCGTCAAGGAAGATCCGCGCGAGAAGCTGAAGGCGCTGCGCGCCGAGTTCGCGAAAAAGGCCGCTGCCAGCGCCGAGGCGAAATCACGCCTGTGAACCGGAGCGTTCGTGCTCCGGCTCGACCGTAACCGCCACGTCGAGTTCATCCCCTGCGCTGCCATTGATCACACCGCGCAGCGGGGACACATCGGTAAAGTCGCGCCCTGTCGCCACCCGCACATAGTCATCGCCCGGCGTATCCCAGCCCCAGCGCCGGTTGGTCGGATCCAGATCGAGCCAGCCCCCGGGCGGCTGCGCCGGATCGCCATCCACCGGCTGCAGATCCGGCAGCCAGACCGATGCCCAGGCATGTGAGGCATCGGCCCCGCGCAGGCGCGGCTGGCCTGGCGGCGGCTGCGTCAGCAGATAGCCGCTGACATAACGCGCCGCCAGCCCCTGGGCACGGAAGCAGGACAGCAGCACATGGGCAAAGTCCTGGCAGACGCCGGAGCGCTGCTGCAGCACATCGGTGGCCGTGGTGCCGGTGCCGGTGGCACCGCTGCGGTAGATGAAATCCTGGTAGACGCGCTCCATCAGCTCGATGGCGGCATCGTGCAGCGGACGGCCCGGCGCAAACGAGGTCCGGGCGTAATCGGCAGCCAGGGCATCGGCCGCCGCATACATCGACGGGAACACGAAGATGTGTGCCGGGTCGTAGCTGCCGCCACTGTGGTAGGTAAAACGCTCGCGCACCTGCTCCCAGGGCATCTGGCTGGCCACCACCCAGGGCTTGCGCGTTTCCACCACACTGCGCGATTGCACCGACAGCACATCGTGCGGTGCCGTCAGCGAGAACCAGGACGTGGTGTTGCCGAAAATGTCCTGGCGCGTCTCGATCACGCCCGGATCGGGATCGATCAGCAACTGGTGCTCCAGGCACTGCTGGGCCGAGGAATCAGCCGGGCGCAGAAACACCTGGTGCTGCGCATTGTCCACCATGCCGCCATAGCGGTAGCGCGTTTCGTGCAGGATATGCAGCTTCATGCCGGCATGCCCTCGTGCAGCCGGCGCATGGTCTGGTGCGTCACCACGCTGGTGTGGGTGAAGTAGCGCTGCGTCAGCGCCTCGGACAGCGCCAGCCCGCCCTGCATGCACTGCTGCAACAACAGATGCAGCGCGCCATGGTGGCCCTGGCTGTCGGCCTGCGACAGCTGCGCCAGCGGCACTTCGCCCGGTTTCGGCAGCAGCAGGCGCAGATCAGCCCGGCCGTCATCGTGGCCGCGCTGCAGGCGCTCCATGCGGCGCTCCAGCGTATAGGCAACCCAGCCCAGCGCACGCGGGTTTTCGCGGCTGTGCACCAGCAGTTGCAGCAGGTCGGTCAGGTCATGGCTGTGCTGGTAGAAGGCGTGAAAGGTGATCGTGCTGTCAAACAGCGCCAGCACCGCCTCGAAACCGTCCTCCTCGCGCACTACCTGCGTCAGGAAGGCCTGGTCCAGGGCATGCGCCAGAAACACCAGCCGCTCGATCATGCGGCCTGCCGACAGCACGATCCAGCCATCATCGCGCGTCATGCGGTCGAGCTGCGAGCCGGTAATGGCGGTCATGCGCTGTGCCAGCCGCCGCAGCATGTGCTGGGCGCTGTCCAGCCGGGAACTCTGCTGGCGGGACAGGCGCTCGCCGGACTCGATGAAGCCCTGCTCGGCAGCGCGCACCTCCTGCCAGTGGTCAGCCGCCAGGCGGTCACGCACGCGCGATGCCGTGCCATGCAGCCAGGACAGCTGCTGGCGGATCACGCCCGGCCCGCCGACTCCGGCCAGGCCATCGATCAGCTGGTGCAGACAGGCCTCCGGGTCCTCTGCCAGGGTCCGCGTGGCGGCTTCCGGCAACAGGCCCTTGTGGCGCAACAGGCCATCCAGCCACTGCAACAGCGCGGGTGACGCCCGTTCCTCGCCAGACAGCACATTCAGCACCAGTTGCGCCGTGGCGACGCTGGTTTCGACACGTTCGGTATAGCGCCCCATCCAGAACAGATTGTCCGCCGCACGGCTGGTCACCAGCCAGCCCCGCAGCGATGTCGGCATGCCCGTGCCGCGGCCGGCCGGCTGCAGCGCACCGGGCGGATGGCCGGTCTCGGTGGCACCGTCTGCCGCCTGCACCCAGACATCGGCACTGGAACCGCCGGAGCGCATCGACGACAGACCGCCGGTATCGCCCACCAGCCGCACCAGGCCGCCCGGCACCACGCGCCATTCGCCCGGCGCATCGGCCACGCAGAACACGCGCAGCAGGGCCGGCCGGAAACCGAGCTGACCACCCTGGCCGGCACCGTCGGCGCGCCAGACCGGCATGCTGGACGGCGGCAGATAACGCTGGATGGTGTAGTCCTCGCCCTGCGCCAGAATGCGCTGCACCCATTGCTGGCGCTCCTCGGCGTCCAGGTGGCGCGACAGCACCGGATCGAAGGCCTTGCGCCGCGGCACACCGCCGGGATGCGCTGCCGGGTAGGTCGCCTTGATCACGCAATCGTCCATTTGCGCCAGCGCCTCGGACAGCACGGCCTGTTCGCCACACCACCAGGTGTGCAGCGCCGGCAGCAGCAGCTCCTCGCCCAGCAGGCGCGGTCCCAGCGCCGGCAAAAAGCCGAGAATGGCACTGGATTCGAGAAAACCGGTGCCCGGCAGATTCGACATGATCACATTGCCGGCGCGGATCGCCTGCAGCAGGCCGGGGATGCCAAGCCGGGATTCGGGCCGCAACTCCAGCGGGTCGAGATACTGGTCATCAACGCGCTTGATCAGCACATCGACCTGCTCCAGCCCGTGCAGGGTTTTCAGATAGAGCTTGCGGTCACGCACGGTCAGATCGCTGCCCTCGACCAGCGAAATGCCGAGATAGCGTGCCAGATAGGCCTGCTCGAAATAGGTTTCGTTGAACGGCCCCGGCGTGAGCAGGGCAATATGGGCGCGCTCGCCCGCCGGGCTGCGGCGGCGCAGGCTGGCAATCAGCGCCCGGTAGAGCGTGGGCAGGCGCTGCACGCGCATGCGATCCAGCGCCTGCGGAAACTGCTGCGCCACCACATGGCGGTTTTCCAGCATGTAGCCCAGACCGGACGGTGCCTGCAGGCGCTGCGATACCACCCACCAGTGGCCGTTCGCATCACGTGACAGGTCGAAGGCCGCCACATGCACATGCACGCCACTGGCCGGCTGTACGCCCTGCATGCCCGGAATGTAATCGGGATGTCCCAGCACCAGCGCTGCCGGCAGCAGGCCCTCGTGCAGCAGCTGCTGCGGGCCGTAGACATCGGCCATGACCCGGTCCAGCAGCCGGGTGCGCTGCAACACGCCGCGCTCGATCTGTTGCCAGTCCGCCGTCGGCAACAGCAGCGGAAACAGGTCGAGCGACCAGGGCCGTTGCACCTGGCCATCGCCGGAGTGGACGTTGTAGCCGACATCGTTGTCGCGGATATGGCGCTGCAGCGCCTGCAGCCGCTCGTCCAGGCTGGCCGCGGTGAGGGTCTGGCTGGCAAAAAAGTGCCGCCAGTACGGTGCCATGCTGCCGGGCGTGTCCAGCATGGCCTGCAGGCTGTCGGCAGAACGGCCCGGGGCCTCGCTGCCGCTCACGGCATGCCCGCGCAACTCGCTGAAATGCCATGATGGGGCTGCCGTTGCTGCGCTCGTGGAATCGGTATCTGTCACGCTCTGTCCAATCATGCCGGGACCCCCATTGTGCCGCAGGCCATGGGCCTTGCGGCAGAGTGCGGCTCAGAGCTGCAACACGCTGCAACCGGTGGTCTGGCGCGCTTCCAGTGCCCGGTGCGCCTGCTGCACGTCTTCCAGGGCAAAGCGCTGGTCGATATGGATCTGCACCTGGCCACTGCGCACCACCCCGAACAGGTCGTCCGCCATCGCATCGACCGTGGCGCGGCCCTGCCTCAGATGGGTAAACAGCGTCTGGCGCGTCAGGTAGGCACAACCAGCCTGGGCCAGTGCCAGCGGTGCCACCGGCGGCACCGGGCCGGAGGCATTGCCGAAGCTGACCATCAGGCCGAACGGCATCAGGCTGGCCAGCGAACCCTCGAAGGTGTCCTTGCCGACCGAGTCGTACACCACCTTCACGCCGGCTCCGCCGGTGATCTCGCGCACCCGTTCGGCAAATTTTTCTTCCCGGTAGTTGATGGCATGGGCGGCACCATTGGCCAGGGCCAGCGCGCATTTCTCGGCGCTGCCGGCCGTGGCAATCACCTGCAGACCGAGCGCCTTGGCCCACTGGCAGGCAATCAGGCCGACGCCGCCAGCGGCCGCGTGGAACAGGATATGGTCACCCGCCACCACCTCGTGCTGGCCGCGCACGCGGCGCAGCAGGTATTGCGCCGTCAGGCCCTTGAGCATCATGGCCGCCCCGGTCTCGAAACTGATATCGTCCGGCAGATGGCAGACGGTATCGGCCGACAGTGTGCGCAGGTCGGCATAACTGCCCGGCGCTGCCGCCACGTAGGCGACGCGATCGCCCCGCCGGAAGCCGGTCACGCCCTCACCCACCGATTCGACCACGCCGGCCGCCTCCATGCCCAGCGTGGCCGGCAGTGCCATCGGATACAGGCCGGTACGAAAATAGACATCAATGTAGTTCAGCCCGACCGCGTGGTGCCGGATGCGCAGTTCGCCAGGGCCGGGAGCCGGCACCTCGATCTGGCGCAGCTGCATGGTTTCGGGGCCACCGGTGGCATCGATCCGGATGGCGCGGCTGGAAATGGCGGTCATGTAGAGTCTCCTGGCAAGCAATGCGATGAAAAGCAACAAGGCGATGCTACCTGAGAGCCTGTTGTCCCTGTCTGCAACGCAGGGATTTTCTTGCTACAGTGGCTCCCCATGTCTGTTTCCACCACTCCTGCCGGGCGCATTCCGCTGACGGCCATTTTCCTGTTGACGCTTGCCCCGATGATGTGGGCCGGCAATGCCGTGGTCGGCCGCCTGCTGGCCGACCTGATTCCCCCGGTCACGCTGAACCTGGTGCGCTGGTCGCTGGCGCTACTGGTGTTCCTGCCGTTTTCCTGGCGCACCATCGCACCCGACAGCCCGCTGTGGGCGCACTGGAAACGCTACGCCATCGTCGGCCTGCTCGGCATTGGCTGCTACAACATGTTCCAATACATGGCGCTGCACACCTCGACCCCGGTCAACGTCACGCTGGTCGCGGCCAGCATGCCGCTGTGGATGATGCTGATCGGCCGGCTGGCCTACAAGGCTCCGGTCACGCTACCCAAACTGGCCGGCGCCGGGCTGTCACTGGCCGGCGTGCTGTTCGTACTGTCACGCGGCTCGCTGGCCAACCTTCTGCAGCTGCAACTGGTGGTGGGCGATCTCTACATGCTGGCAGCTACTGCCTGCTGGTCCATGTACAGCTGGATGCTGCTCTACACGCGCGAACCGATCGAGATCCGCAGCGATTGGAAAAGCATGCTGATGGCGCAGCTGTTCTTTGGCGTGCTCTGGTCGATCTTCTTTACCGGTCTGGAATGGGCTGTCATGCCCGACCTGCACGTGGACTGGAACAACCCGACACTGATCGGCGGCCTGGCCTTTGTCGTGCTCGGCCCGGCCCTGCTGGCCTACGCCTGCTGGGGCATCGGCATCCAGCACGTCGGCCCGACGATTGGCGGCTTCTTCACCAACCTCACGCCGCTGTTTGCCGCCGTGCTCTCGGTGCTGCTGCTGGGCGACATGCCGGCCTGGTACCACGGCGTGGCCTTCCTGCTGATCGTGGGCGGCATCGTGGTGTCGTCGCGGCGCTAGGCTGCGTGAGCAGAGACAAAAAACCTGGTCTGACGACCAGGTTTTTTTAGTGGCTTGCCGCCAGGCTTACATCCCAAGGTAGGCTGCCCGCACATCCTCGTTCTGCAGCAACTCGTTGCCCGGGCCGGTCAGCGTGACGGAGCCGGTTTCCAGCACATAGCCACGATCGGCAATCGCCAGCGCAGCCGAGGCGTTCTGCTCCACCAGCAGAATCGTCATGCCCTGTGCCTTCAGCGCCTTGATGACGTTGAACACCTCCTCGACCAGCAGCGGTGCCAGACCCATGGAAGGCTCATCGAGCAGCAGTAGCTTGGGACGGCCCATCAGCGCACGGCCAATCGCCAGCATCTGCTGCTGGCCACCGGACAGGGTACCAGCCGGCAGCGCACGCTTTTCCTTGAGGATGGGGAACATGCTGAACACCTTCTCCATGTCCTCGTTGACGGTGGCACGCGACTGGGTAAAGGCGCCCAGACGCAGGTTGTCCTCGATCGACAGCGGACCGAACACCTGACGCCCTTCGGGACTCTGGCAGATGCCGCGGCGCACGCGCAAATCGGCACGCAGACGCGAGATATCCTCGCCAGCGAACAGGATCTTGCCGGCCGACATCGGCTGCACCCCTGACAGCGTGCGCATGAAGGTGGTCTTGCCGGCGCCGTTGGCACCGACCAGTGCCACCAGTTCGCCCTGGTGCACGTCCACGCTGATGCCCTTGAGCGCCTTGATGCGGCCATAGCAGCTTTCCATGCCCTGCACCGACAGCAGCAGCTCGCCGCGCGGCTTCGGCGGCTGGCCGACCGGGGCCACGGGCAGCTGGCCGCCCTCGCTGGCCCCCAGACCAACCGATTCCGGTGCCAGGCTGCTCAGGCGGTGGAACTGCTGGGCAAACTCGGCCTGTGCCTGCTCGCCAAACAGCGGATCGGCATTGTTGGCAAATACGGCGTTGATGTGCGTCCAGTCCGCTTCCGTGAAGCTCTTGCGCGCCAGCGCCATCACGTCCTTTTCCTCGGTACGGATGTGGTCCTTCAGCAGCACGGCATAGGAACGCAGGTGTGCCACGAAACTGGCACGCCCCTGCGCATCGCCCTGGGTGGCGCGCGCCATCGAGGCACGCAATTCGCGCACCGATTCGGTGCCATGGCGGTGATCGGCTTCCAGCCGGTCCAGCACGGCAGCGGCTTCCGGGCTGCGCTCACGCAGCAGCGGAAAGAAATGGGCATCTTCCTTGCCGTGGTGGCTGCCGTCCACATACTTGTCGAGGTAATCGAACAGGACGGTGAAGAAATCGTCCTCGATCGGCTTGCCTTCGCCGATCTCGTTGGCCAGCAGTTCGAGCGTGGCGGCAATGCGCCACAGGTTCTGGTGCTCTTCGGTAATGATGCGCAAGGCTTCCATGGGGTTTCCTTCTGGCGTCTCAGGCATGTACGCCCAGGTAGGCAGCAATCACGTCGGGATTGTTGCGGACTTCTTCGCGGGTGCCTTCGGCCAGCTTGCGGCCATAGTCCAGCACCAGGATGCGCTGCGACAGGTTCATCACCATCTTCATGTCATGCTCGACCAGCACGCAGGTCACGCCGCTGTCGGCGACCTTGCGCACCAGCTCGTCGATTTCATGGGTTTCGGTGTGGTTCAGGCCGGCCGCCGGCTCGTCCAGGAACAGCAGCTTGGGGTGCATCGCCAGCGCACGCGCAATTTCCAGACGCTTGAGTGCGCCATAGGACATGGCGTCGGCACGCATGCCGACCTGCCGGCCCAGGCCGACAAACTCCATCAGCCCGGCGGCTTCATCGCGCAGTTCGGCATCACGGCGGGTGATGGACGGCAGGTGCAGCGCGCCCTTGATCAGGTTGCGGTCCAGCCGCAGGTGCGCCCCCACCATCACGTTCTCCAGCGCCGACATGTTCATGCAGACCTGCAGGTTCTGGAAGGTGCGCGCCACGCCACGGCGTGCCAGCGCATCGGGCGACTTGCCCTGGATTTCCTCGCCATTGAGCAGAATCCTGCCGCTGGTCGGCTTGTAGACGCCGGTGATCAGGTTGAACAGCGTGGTCTTGCCGGCACCGTTCGGACCGATGACGGCATAGATCATGCCGGGATCGATGCTGAAGGACACATCGTTGACGGCCTTGACACCGCCGAAATGGATGGAGAGGTTCTGTACGTCAAGCATGGACATGCTCAATCCTCCTTCTTGGCGAACTTGCTGGCCAGGGTGGGCACGATGCCCTTGGGCAGGAAGATCATGAACATCATCAGGATGGCACCGAAGATCACCGTCTCCCAGCCCTCCAGCGTCGCCAGCGCCTGCGGCAGCGCCGTCAGCAGCGCGGCACCCAGCAGCGAACCCCAGACCGAGGCCATGCCGCCCACCACCACCATGGTGATCAGCTCGACCGAGTGGAAGAAATCGGCAAACGACGGCGTGACCATGCCCACATAGTGCGCCGCGACGCTGCCCATGATGCTGGCAAACACCGCCGACAGGGTGAAGATGGCGACCTTGTAGCGCACCACGTTCACGCCGACCACGCGCGAGGCCACTTCGGAACCATGCAGCGCACGCAGCGCACGGCCGAATGGCGAGTCGATCAGGTTCAGCGAAGCCCAGACGCTGACCACCAGGAAAGCGGCAACCACCCAGTACCAGTGGCGGTCGGTGGACAGGGCCAGACCGAACAGCTCCATCGTCGGCACCACGATGCCATCCGGGCCACCCGTCAGCTGGGACTCGTTGCGCAGCACGATGTTGACCAGAATGCCCAGGCCGAGGGTGGCCATGGCCAGGTACTGGCCCTTGAGTCGGAAGATCGGACGCGCAATCAGCGCAGCCAGCGCGGCACACAGCGCGGCACCCGCGATCAGCGCCAGCAGCGGATGCCAGCCAAAGTGCGTCGGCAGAATCGCCGAGGCATAGGCACCGATGCCGAGGAAGCCGGCATGGCCCAGGCTGATCTGGCCGGCAAAGCCGACCAGCAGGTTCAGGCCCAGCACGATGATGGCGTTCATGGCGATGCGGATCAGCAGATCCAGGTAGAAGGCGTTGCTGATGACGAACGGCGCCACGATCAGGCAGAGCGCCAGGGCCAGCAGGGAAATCCAGGTTGTGGTCTTGCGCATGGTTACACCCGGTCGGTAGACTTGCCGCCAAACAGGCCGCGCGGCATGAAGAAAAGCACCAGCAGGATCAGGATGAAGGGAATCGCATCCTTGTAGGCCGAGGAAATGTAGCCGGCACCCATGGATTCGAGCACGCCGACCAGCAGACCGCTGATCACGGCACCCAGGCCATTGCCCAGGCCGCCCACCACGGCAGCGACAAAGCCCTTCAGGCCCAGCATGATGCCCACGTCATAGGAGGTCATGGTCACCGGCGTCAGCAGGATGCCACCCAGTGCGCCCAGCGCCGCCGACAGGCCGAAGCTGATGAACAGCACCTTGCTGGTGTTGATGCCCACCAGCTGCGCCGCCGTCTGGTTGAACGAGGTGGCCAGCATGGCCTTGCCCGACAGCGTGCGGCTGAAGAAGTACCACAGCGCCGCCACCACGATGGCGGTCACCCCCAGCACCCACAGGCTTTGCGGCTGGATCGCGGCACCGAAAAGAATGATCGGGGTTTCACCCGAAAACGCCGGCAGGCTGAAAGTACTCTTGCCCAGCCAGACCTGGATCAGGCCGCGGATGAACAGCGAGGCACCAATGGTGATGATGATCAGGGTCACGGTTTCGGCACCCTTGACCGGCTCGATGGTGAGCTTTTCCATCAGGATGCCGACCACGGCGGGAATCAGGATCGCCAGCATGAAGGCGATCGGCATCGGCAGGCCGGTCTGGCTGAAATAGACGGCCAGCATGCCGCCCAGCATGATGAATTCGCCCTGGGCGAAGTTGATCACGTTGCTGGAGTTGTAAATCAGGGTAAAGCCGAGAGCGGCCAGGGCATAGGTCGATCCGACCGTGATGCCCGAAAAAAGGAATTGCAGAAACTCTGCCATGGTAGGTACTCCCTGGTGTCAGATGAACTGGTGGCGTACGGTGCTGCTGACCGGGCCAGCCAGTGCGGCGGTGCTTGTTCTGGTGTATGCGCCGGAGCGGCGCTGGCCGCGTGACAATGCAACCGGAGGGGTGGGAACGATCGGGATGGGCAGGCTGCCGGCGCACCGGCAGCCGGGGGAGCCGCCGGGTCAGGCTGACACCGGCAGGCTACAGGGCATTACGGGACCAGCGTCCACTTGCCGTCCTTCACCTCCAGCATGTTGAAGGCGTGCATGTCCAGGCCGTTGTGGTCGGTCGGGGACATGTTGAAGATGCCGCTGGTACCGACCAGGCCCTTGGTGCTCTCGATGGCATCGCGCACTTTTTCCTTGTCGGTGCTGCCGGCGCGCTTGATCGCGTCCACGGCAATCATCAGGCCGTCATAGGCGTAGCCGCCAAAGGCTGAGGTGTCCTGGCTCCAGCGGGCACGATAGGCGTTGTTGTAGGCCTCGACCACCGGCTTCTGCGGATCGTCTGCCTTCAGCGCGGTCGGATCCAGCTGCGGGGAAGCCGGCATGCGCACGCCGTTGGCCGCATCACCGGCCAGCTGCAGGAAGGCATTGGAAGACACGCCATGCGACTGGTACAGCGGCAGCTGGATGTCCAGCTGGCGATAGTTCTTGGTTGCCACGGCCGGGCCCTGACCCATGCCGAAGATGAACACGGCCTGCACACCCGCCGTGTTCTTGATCTTGGTGAGCTGGGCGCTCATGTCGGTGTCCTTGGGGCCATAGGTTTCGTTGGCCAGGATCTCCATGCCCATCTTGCCGGCCACGCCTTCGGTTTCCTTCTTGCCGGACTGACCGAAGCCGCTGGTCTCGGACAGCAGGCCGATTTTGGTGATGCCGTTCTTCTTCATGTCGTCGAAGACCTTTTCGGCCGCCATGCGGTCGGTCTGCGGCGTCTTGAACATCCACTTCTTGACCGGCTCGGTGACCACCACGGCACCAGCCAGGGAAATCATCGGCACACCGGCCTTGTCGACCAGCGGAGCCATCGCCATGGTGGAACCGGTGGTGGTACCGCCCACGATCAGATCGACCTTGTCATCCTCGATCAGGCGCTTGCCGAAGCTGTTGGCCTTGTTGGCATCGCCGCCGTCGTCATAGTGCACCAGCTGCAGCTGGCGGCCCAGCACGCCGCCCTGCTTGTTGATGTCTTCCACGTACATCTGCAGCGTCTTCAGTTCCGGGTCACCCAGGAAGGAAGCGGGACCGGTGACGGACAGCACGCTGCCGATCTTGATCGGACCGGTGGCACTGGCCGTGGCACCGGATGCGCCGCTGGCTGCAGCGCCGGCATCGCCGGAGCTCTTGGAGTTGCAGGCCGTGAGCATGGTGGCAGCGCCAGCCAGCATGACGGCGCTCACAGCCAGGGAAGTGCCTGCTTTCAGGCTGGGGATGGCGAATTTCATGTTCATGTGGTGACTCCTCCGTTCGTGGTTGCACATGGTGTCGATACAGCAGGTCCGGGCAGTGTTCTGCCGGTGGTGTCGGACCCGGGTGCGTCATGCACAGGCAACCAGACGGAACAGTCTTGGTCGTGCTACACATGGTCACATCGAGGCGGATTATAGGTATCGTTTTTTGAGAGCAACACTAGGGTTTACGATGGGTGGAATTGATTTTGTATGGAGTAAAAATGCGAACCTCCTCCATCAGAATCATGAAGTTACGCTCGCTCACGCAGTCCGGAACAGCCTCTGCAGGCCACCGGAAAGCGGCCAAAATCCCCTTTTTACGACACTCGTCCATACCCCTTTTCAACAGCATGTATCAGATCCACCCAAGCGCCGGTCAGCCCGGCCCGGTCGCACGGCCACTCCCCTTCCGCTTCGGGAGCAAGCCATCATGAGCACACTGGAAAAAGACAGCCGCAGCGGCGTGCAATCGCTCGAAACCGGCATGTCGGTCGTCCGCGTGCTGGTCAACAGCCAGGGGCCGATGATGCTGCGTGACATCGCCCAGCAGGCCGACATGCCGCCGGCCAAGGCACACCGCTATCTGGTCAGCCTGATCCGCGCCGGCCTGGTGATGCAGGATCCGGCCAGTTCGCACTACGACCTGGGGCCGTTTGCGCTCAGCATCGGCATGGCGGCAGTCAACCGGATCGATCGCATCCGGCTCGGCCTTCAGGCGATTGCCGCCCTGCGCAACAGCATCAACGAAACCACCGCCCTGGCGGTCTGGGCCAGCGGCGGCCCGGTGATCGTGCGCTGGGAGCGGCCGCGCCGGCCGATTACCGTCAACGTGGTCACCGGCGTACAGGTCGATCTGCTCAGCAGCGCCAGCGGCCTGGTATTTGCGGCCTGGCTGCCGGAGTCCCAGGTGCTGCCGCTGCTGCAGGAAGAGCTGCGCCGCCAGCCGGCCGATGCGCCGCAGCGCAGCCTGGCCGAGGTACGCGAACAGCTGGCGCACATCCGCCAGCAAGGTGCCGTCAGCGTGCGCGAGAACTACTTTGCCAGTGGCGTACAGGCACTGGGCGCGCCCGTTTTCAATTTCCGCAACGAAATCACCATGGCGCTGGTGGTGGTCGGCATTGCCGGCATGAGCGATCTGGGCAAAGACAGCGCGGCCATGCAGGCACTACAGCAGGCAGCCCGGACCCTGTCGGCGCAGCTGGGCTCCACGCACTACGGATCGCCGGCTATCAACTGACATTTTCCTGACGCTATATCGCACTATATTCCTGGGGCGACCCGCCATTTTCTATAATGCGCGATTGACTTGATACTCACGCGGTACCCCGCATGCCTGCCACTCTCGCCCAAGCCCATATCGATGCGTTCTGCCAACAAAGCCGTGTGCGCGCCGGTTCCGTCATCATTTCCGTATTCGGTGATGCCGTGTATCCGCGCGGCGGCCGCATCTGGCTGGGCAGCCTGATCCGCCTGCTGCAACCGCTGGGCATCAGCGAGCGCCTGATCCGCACCTCGGTCTTCCGGCTGGTGCAGGAAGGCTGGCTGCGCACCGAAGCACATGGCCGCAAGGCCGACTACCTGCTGACAGCCGCCGGCCAGCAGCGCATCGAGGATGCAGCCCGCCACATCTACGCCTCCAGCCCGCCGGTGTGGGACCGCCGCTGGCGCCTGATACTGACGGTAGGCGATGTCACGGCACGCGAACGCGAGTTGCTGCGCCGTGCCATGTTCTGGCAGGGTTTCGGCCAGTTGGGCGGCGACTGTTTCATCCACCCGAGCGCCGATCTGGCCGCGGCCTCCGATGCCCTGCTGACCGATGGCCTGGGTGAGCTGCTGCACAAGCTGATGCCGCTACTGGCGGTGGAAAACCATTTCGGCAATTCGGCGCGTGACGTGGACATGATTCTGCACGCCTGGAATCTGGAGCAGCTGGGTGCCTCCTACACGGCCTTTGTCGAGCGCTACCGCCCGCTGCTGGAGGCGCTGCGCCACCAGGCTGGCGATACCCTGGGCAACGAACACGCCTTCCTGCTGCGCACGCTGATCATCCACGAATACCGCCGCCTGCTGCTGCGTGATCCGGAACTGCCAGCCGAGCTGCTGCCGCATGACTGGCCGGGCAACGAGGCGCGCATCATGTGCCGCGAGTTCTACCGCCGCCTGCTGCCGGCATCCGAGCGCCATCTGGACAGCCACCTGCAGTGCGCCAATGGCGATGTGCCGGCTGCCCGGGAACTGCTGCACCAGCGTTTCCAGGCCGAAGACCCGTTTGCCGATCTGCCCCTGCCCGGCAACCACTGAAGCCGGCAAGCGGCATCAGGGCTGTTCCGCCAGCGGGCGCAGCACCTTGACCCAGCGCCCGGCCGGCAGGCCCCAGCGATTCTGGATGTCCAGCGCGCGGGCCTCCAGCAGCGCGCGCTCGAAACGCAGTGGCGTGCGCTGTGCCAGCACCACGGTATTGCCCTCGCGCGTGGGCTTGAAGGCCCACACCGCCGCCGGACCGAAAGCCTCGGCGATGCGCGTCAGGCTGTCTTCGTAGCTGCTGTCGCGGCCAAACAGGTTCACCGTCATGCAGCCTTCGGGCGTCAGCAGCGCGCGGCAGTCGCGGTAGAAGTCGGGATCGTCCAGCACGGGAGCGGCGGCCTCCTCGTCGTACAGGTCGACCTGCAGCGCGTCGATGGCGCCCTGCCACTCGGGCTGGCGGATTTCCTCACCGGCATCGCCCAGCATCACATTGAGCTTCTCGTTGTTGTCGGGCAGGCGGAACCACTGGCGACAGGCCATGTAGACCTGCGGGTTGAATTCGATGCACGAAGTCAGCATGCCCAGCTTGCCGTAGGTGAAACGCGTCAGGCTGCCGGCGCCCAGACCCAGCTGCATGGCGTGGCGCTCGGGTACGCTGTCGGGCTCGACAAACAGCAGCCAGGCCATCATGCGCTGGATATATTCCAGTTCCAGCTTGAGCGGATCCTTCAGCCGCATCGCGCCCTGCACCCATTCGGTGCCCAGGTGCAGGTAGCGGCAGCTGCCATCTTCGGAGAAATTCACTTCGGGCCAGAAGGGCTCGGGCTGGGAGGGGGATTGCTTGGACATGCGGCATTGTAGAACGCCGCCGGCGCGCAGGCATCAGGCCAGGCCGTGCGCCTCCAGCACCTCGCGCCAGGCCTGCAGCTTGCGCTCGAAGCTCCAGCTGGCGTTGGCCGGGCTGGTAGACGGCAGCCGATACACCGGCAGGCCGAGCGTGCGCGTGTGGCGCTGGTGCCGCCAGCTCTCGCCACCGTTGTGTGCAATCGCCTGCAACTGCGGGCTGCGCTGTGCCAGCCCGACAAAGTCATTCACCGTGGCATGGCGGATCGCGCTGTCCAGACTGCCAGTACGCTCGCAGCTGGCATAGACATCCCAGATGCCCAGACCATGCGCCAGCGCCTGCCGGCAACGTTCGGCATAGTCCAGCTCTGGCAGCGGCAGATTCCACAGGGTGCCCAGAATGCGCCAGAACTGGTTTTGCGGGTGGGCATAGTACTGCTGCAGCTGCAGCGACTTGATGCCGGGGAAACTGCCCAGCACCAGCAGACGCGTGTCACTGTCACAGACGGGAGCCAGACCGGTCAGCAGGCTCATGCCGTGTTTCCGGGCAGCAGTGCCTGCAGGCGTGGCAATGCCTGCAGCGTATTTGCCAGCACCTGCGCCTGCAGCTGCGCCAGCGGCTGTTCGCGCAGCCCGGCCAGCACTTGGGCGATGCGCGGGATTTCTTCCGGCGCATTGCGGCCCTGGCGGCGGCCGGCAGCGCGTTCGGCGGCGGTGGCATAAAGCCAGCTCGGGGCGATATCGGGGGCATCGGTTTCGAGCACGATGGCATCGTGCGGCAGTGTGGCTGCCAGGGCGCGCAGGCGCGTGGCGCGCTCGAAGGTCATGGCGCCGCCAAAGCCGAGCCGGCAGTCCAGCCCCAGAAAGGCCTCGGCCTGCTGCCGGCTGCCGACAAAGGCATGGGCGATGCCGCCGACCGGCGGCAGCTGGCGCAGCGCCTTGAGCACGGCATCAACCGAACGCCGCACATGCAGCAGCACCGGCAACTGGTGCTGACGCGCCAGCCGCAGCTGTTCGCGCAGCAGCCAGTCCTGGTGGGCGCGCATTTCCGGCGTGCACAGCTCCGGCACGAAAAAATCCAGCCCGATTTCGCCCACTGCCACCAGCTGCGGATCGTCGCGGGCGGCATCGAGCTGATCGGCCAGTTGCCGCAGCTCGCGTTCGCCCGCCGTGGGGGCGCACATCGGGTGTATGCCCAGCGCATAGGCATCACCCCAGCTATGCGCCAGCTGCTGCACTTGTGCCACATGCGTGGCATGCGCGTGTACGGCCGGAATCACGCACAGGGCCACGCCCTGCTGCCGCGCACGCTGGCGCATGGCATCGCGGTCGGCATCGAACTCGGCCGCGTCCAGGTGGCAGTGCGTGTCGATCCAGAAACTCATGCCACGGGCAGCGGCGGGCTCGGATCGACCGCGTGCAGCGGTTGCAGCACGCCTTGCGTCATGCGGAACTGGCGGTCGCAGCGGTTGGCCAGCTCCTCGTCGTGCGTGACCAGCACAAAGGCGGTGCCCTTGTCGCGGGCCAGCTCCAGCATGCGCTGGAAGACCTGATCGGCCGTGCTGCGGTCCAGATTGCCGGTGGGCTCGTCGGCCAGCACACAGGCCGGCTGCGTTACCAGCGCACGCGCAATCGCCACCCGCTGGCGTTCGCCGCCCGACAGCTCGGACGGACGGTGCTCGGCGCGCTCCGACAGGCCGACCTGAGCCAGCATCTGCAGCGCGTGCTGCTGCGCACTGGCGCGATCCTGGCGGCGGATCCAGAGCGGCATGGCCACGTTCTGCGCCGCCGTGAATTCGGGCAGCAGGTGGTGGAACTGGTAGACAAAACCGAGGTACTGGTTGCGCAACTCGCCCTGCTTCGCCAGCGAGAGCTGTGCCAGATCCTGGCCCATGATCTGCACGCTGCCGCTGGTGGGGGCATCCAGTCCGCCCAGCATGTGCAGCAACGTGCTCTTGCCGGAGCCGGAAGCACCGACAATCGCCACGGTTTCGCCGGCATGCACGCTCAGGTCGATGCCGCGCAGCACGGTCAGGTCGATATTGCGTCCCTCGTGGAATCGCTTGGTCAGGCCTTGCGCCTGCAGGACGATATTACTCATAGCGCAGCGCCTCCGCCGGGTTGACACGGCTGGCGCGCCAGCTCGGATACAGGGTGGCCAGGAAGGACAGGATCAGCGACACCACCACGATGGGCACGATATCGCTGGCCTGCGGATCGCTCGGCATCTTGCTGATCAGGTAGATATCCTGGGGCAGGAAGCTGGTGTTGAACAGGCGCTCGAAGAAGGGCACGATGACATCGATATTCAGCGCCACCGCCAGGCCCAGCGCCAGGCCGGCCAGCGTGCCGATGATGCCGGCCGTGGCGCCCTGCACCATGAAGATGCGCATGATGCTGCGCGGCGATGCCCCCAGCGTGCGCAGGATGGCGATATCGGCGCGCTTGTCCTGCACGCTCATCACCAGCGTGCTCACCAGGTTGAAGGCAGCCACCGCCACGATCAGCGTCAGGATGATGAACATCATGCGCTTTTCCACCTGCACGGCGGCAAACCAGCTCTTGTTCTGCTGCGTCCAGTCACTCACCAGCAACCTGCCCTGGAACAGGCCGGCCAATTGCGCCGATACCTGCTGGGCATCGTTCAGGTCGCGGATCTTCAGGCGCACGCCCATCGGCCCCTCGAGCTGGTAGACCAGTGCGGCATCCTGCACGTTCAGCATCATCATGCCGTTGTCGTATTCGTAGTGGCCCGATTCGAACGTGCCGCTGACGGTCAGCTGCTTCAGCCGAGGCATCACGCCGGCCGGCGTGACGTTGCCGCTGGGCGCGATCATGGTCACCTTGTCGCCGGGCAGCACGCCGAGCGACCTGGCCAGCTGCACCCCCAGCACGACGTTGAAGCTGCCGGGCGTCAGCGTTTTCAGCGCTGCCGCCTGCTGCTCGCTGATATTGCTGACCTCGTGCTCCAGGTCCGGCTCGATGCCGCGCACCAGCACGCCACGCATGGTGTCGCCCAGGCTCAGCAGCGACTGGCCGGAGACAAAGGGCGCAGCGCCGATCACTTCGGGGTTGGTGCGTGCCTGGCGGATCACCGCCTGCACATCCTGCAGACCGGTGGCATCCGGGTTGTACAGCTCGATGTGCGACACCACCCCCAGCATGCGGTCACGCACTTCCTTCTGAAAGCCGTTCATGACCGAGAGCACGATGATCAGTGCCGCCACCCCCAGCGCAATGCCGATGATGGAAGCTGCGGAAATAAAGGAAATGAACCCGTTGCGTCGGGTGGAGCGGCCGGCGCGGGTGTAACGCCAGCCGATCAGGAGTTCGTAGGGACTTTGCATATCTCTTGTAGTGACGGGTCTCCCCGGGCAGCAGCTATTGTGTCATGCCCATTTGCTGCCGCCTGTCAGACACGGTCCCGGGTTGTGACATAACGTGCCCTTGCCCCAAGGCTTACACTGGGAGCATGTGTGACTTATGACCGGCCGACATGACACCAGCAGCCCAGTCCCTGAGCCAGCGCAGCCTGCGCAGCGTCTGGCATCCCTGCACCCAGATGAAACAGCACGAGCGCCTGCCGCCGCTGGCCATTGCCCGCGGCCAGGGCGTCTGGCTGTACGACGCGGACGGCAAGCGCTACCTGGACGGCATCAGCAGCTGGTGGGTCAACCTGTTCGGCCACGCCAACCCGCGCATCAATGCCGCGCTGGTGGACCAGCTCGGCACGCTGGAGCACGCGATGATTTCCGGCTCCACCCATGCCCCGGTGGTGGAGCTGTCGGAGCGGCTGTCGGCATTGACCGGCGGCGTGCTCGGCCACGCCTTCTATGCCTCCGATGGCGCATCGGCAGTCGAAATTGCCCTCAAGATGAGCGCGCACTACTGGCGCAACAGCGGCCGGCCGGACAAGCACCAGTTCGTCTATCTGGCGCAAAGCTACCATGGCGAAACCATGGGCGCACTCAGCGTGACCGATGTGGACATCTTCCGCCACGCCTACCAGCCGCTGGTGCGCCAGACGCATATCGCGCCCAGCCCCGATGCCCGCCTCGCTGCCACGCCGCAGCTGGCCGCCCATCAGGCCGCGCAGGCCATGGAGGCGTTGTTGCAGCAGCATGGCAGCACGATAGCCGCCGTCATCGTCGAACCGCTGGTGCAGTGCGCCACCGGCATGGCAATGCACGATCCCGACTACCTGCGCCAGCTGCGCGCGCTGTGCGACCGCTACCAGGTACACCTGATTGCCGACGAGATCGCCGTGGGCTGCGGTCGCACCGGCAGCTTCTTTGCCTGCGAGCAGGCCGGCATCTGGCCCGATTTCATCACCCTGTCCAAGGGCATCAGCGGCGGCTACCTGCCGCTGTCGCTGGTGCTGACCCACGACAGCATCTACCAGGCCTTTTACGACGACGATGTGCGCACCGCCTTCCTGCACTCGCACTCCTACACCGGCAACCCGCTGGCCTGCCGCGCCGCGTTGGCCTGCCTGGACATTTTCGAGAGCGAAAACGTGCTGGCACGCAACCAGCTGCTAGGCGAACAGATGGCGCAGGCGCTGCAACCGCTGGCGCAGCACCCGGCCGTGCGCCAGGTGCGCCGCCAGGGCATGATCTGGGCCTGCGATATCGATCCCGCCGCCATCCCGGAACAATCCGCCGACGATGCACGCAACGGCATGGCTGGCGGCACCTTCTCGCAGCGCTACCACCTGGCAGCGCGCCAGCGCGGCCTGCTGCTGCGCCCGATCGGCAACACCCTGTACCTGATGCCGCCCTATGTGCTGAATCCGGACGAGCTGCAGCATCTGGCCGACGGCGCGCTGGGCAGCCTGCTGGACGTGCTGGAGCCCGCCGCATGAGCCGGCTCCCCGCTGCCCTGGCCCGGGGCGTGTTCGTGACCGGCACCGATACCGAAGTCGGCAAAAGCCTGATCGCCGCGGCGCTGATCCACCGCTACAACCACGATGGCCAGCCCTGCATCGGCATGAAACCGGTGGCCGCCGGCGCCGACTGGCGCCAGGGCCCCGAAGGCCCCTACTGGCACAACGATGACGTGGCCCTGCTGGACCAGGCCAGCCCGATCCGCGCACCGCAGGCATGGCGCTGCCCCTATCTGTTCGAACCGCCGATTGCACCGCACGTGGCGGCGCGCCAGGCCGGCATCCGGATCGATCTGGACACCTTGCGCTCCCGTTACCTGCAACTGCGCGATATCGCCCCTGCCGTGGTGGTGGAAGGCGCCGGCGGCTGGCTGGTTCCGGTAGACGAACAGCACACCCTGGCCGATCTGGCGGTAGCACTGCAACTGCCGGTGGTGCTGGTGGTCGGCCTGCGGCTCGGCTGCATCAGCCACGCCCTGCTGACGGCGCAGGCGATTGCCGCCAGCGGCCTGACGCTGGCCGGCTGGGTCGGCAACCACATCGATCCGCGCATGCTGGTACAGCAGGAAAACATCGCCACGCTGCAGCAGCGGCTGGATGCGCCCTGCCTGGGTATCGTGCCGCGGCTGGAACCGGTGGATCTGGCGCGGGCAGCGGAGTATCTGGAGTGGCCCAAGCAGCCCCCGCTTTCACCGCCATGATGGCGTCAGCTCCGGGGTACGCGCCTGCCCTGCACGCCGGCCGTTTCGGCATGTGCAACAACCTGAAACCAGCGCCAATGCCGTACACCGGGACAGTGCGCTGCCACCCCTCTAGAATAGAGTCAAGCCCAGGTGCAAGTATCAGAAAGTTGTCATGTCGTCCACCCAATCCCACCATCTTGTCATTCCCTTCGCCCTGACCCGCTCGGCGGGTTGCCTGCAGGCCGTGCAACAGTTGCAATTGCAACACCTGCCCGCCCTGCTGGACCGGCTACAGCCGCTGCCGGTGCGCCACTGGGACGAATACAACTACAGCACGCCGCACGAGCATGCGCTGGCCGAAGCCCTGCAATGGCCGGAGACACTGCGCCAGGACGGCCAGATGCCCTGGGCCGCGCACATGGCGCGCAGCCATGGCATGGCCACGACGATTCCGGTCGCCTGGGGTCTGGTCACGCCCTGCCACTGGCAGATCCAGACCGATCACGTCACCATGGCACACCCGCAGGAGCTGGAGCTGACGCTGGAAGAAGGCCAGGAGCTGCTGCACGCCATGCAGCCCTGGTTTGCCGAAGAAGGCCTGTACCTGGTGGCCGTGCCGGGCAGCAAGCCCGGCAACATCCAGTGGCTGGCACGCGGTTCGCTGCTCGAAGGCCTGCGCACCGCCTCGCTTGATCGTGTCTGTGGCCGCAATGTCGAAAGCTGGATGCCCTCGCAGGTCAAGGCGACCACCAGCCCCACGGCGGCACGCGCGGCTCCGCTGCAGCGCCTGCACAGCGAAATGCAGATGCTGCTGCACACGCATCCGGTCAATGAACGGCGTCAGGCGGCCGGCAAGCTGCCGGTGAACTCGTTCTGGGTCAGCGGCACCGGTGTGCTGCCGGCCGACATCCCGCTCTTCCCCGAAGATGCAAACGCGCTGCAACCGCACATGCTGCGCCAGCTGGCCACCGCGGCCCAGCGCGAGGACTGGGACGCCTGGCTGACCGCCTGGCGCTGGCTGGACGAGCACGTGTTTGCACCGCTGCTGCAAAAGCAGCGCGAAGGCACGCTGCAAGGCCTGCAACTCACGCTGTGCAGCGAACAGCGCGCCGCCAGCTGGCACAGCGCTCCGGTCTCCCTGTTCGACAAGCTGATCCGCAGCCTGCGCCCGACCCAGCTGCCCGCGCTGCTGCAGAAGACGCTGTAAGCCATGCGTCTGCTGACCCGGGAGATTCCGCCCCGCGCCTGCTGGGCGCTGGAACAGGCCGGCCTGCACCCGCTGCTGGCACGCCTCTACGCCGCGCGCGGCGTGCTGCCGGACGAGCTGGATGACGGCCTGGCCCGCCTCACGCCGCCCGACCAGCTGCTGGGCGCGCAGCAAGCCGCCGTGCTGCTGGCCGACAGCATCGCCGCCGGCCGCAACATCTGCATCGTGGCCGACTACGACTGCGACGGTGCCACCGCCTGCGCCGTGGCGCTGCGCGGCCTGCGCATGCTGGGCGCCAGCCAGGTGCAGTTCCTGGTACCCGATCGCGTGGTGGACGGCTACGGCCTGACCGGCCCGATTGCCGAACGCGTTCGCGCTGCCGGCGGCGAACTGCTGGTCACCGTGGACAACGGCATCGCCAGCGTGGAAGGCGTCGATGCCGCCCACGCGCTCGGCATGCAGGTGCTGGTCACCGACCACCACCTGCCCGGCGACACCCTGCCCGCCGCCGATGTCATCGTCAACCCGAACCAGCCCGGCTGCCCGTTTCCCGGCAAGTCGATGGCCGGTGTCGGCGTGATGTTCTACGTGCTGCTGATGCTGCGGGCCGAACTGCGCCGGCGCGGCCGTTTCACGGCCCAGACCCAGCCGCGGCTGGATGCGCTGCTGCCGCTGGTCGCGCTCGGCACCGTGGCCGATGTGGTCAGGCTGGACGCCAACAACCGCCGCATGGTGGCCCAGGGCCTGAAGCGCATTCGCGGCGGCGCCATGCCGGCCGGCCTGCAGGCGCTGTTCCAGGTGGCCGGGCGCGACTGGCGCAGCGCCACCACCTTTGACATGGGTTTTGCGCTGGGGCCGCGCATCAACGCCGCCGGCCGCCTGGCCGACATGACGCTCGGCATCGAATGCCTGGTGACCGACGATGCAACACGCGCGCTGGAGCTGGCACACCAGCTGGACAGCATCAACCGCGAACGCCGCGAACTCGAGGACGGCATGCGCGAGCAGGCCCAGGCCAGTGCCGAAGCCCTGTTTGCCAGCGACAGCACCCCGCCCTCGGCACTCAGCGTGTTCGGCGAGGACTTCCACGAAGGCGTGGTCGGCATCGTGGCCTCGCGCCTGAAGGAACGGCTGCACCGGCCGATCTTCGTCTTTGCCCCGAGTGCCGCTCCGGGCCAGCAGCAGGAGCTGAAGGGCTCGGGCCGCTCGATTCCGGGCTTTCACATGCGCGATGCGCTGGACCTGATTTCCAAGCGCCACCCGGAAGTGATCCTGCGCTTTGGCGGCCACGCGATGGCAGCCGGCTGCACCATTGCGCGCGAACATTTTCCGACCTTCGAGCAGGCACTGTCACGCATCGCCGACGAATGGCTGGACGCGGCCACGCTCACGCGCACGCTCGAAACCGATGGCGCCCTGCCCCCCGAATTCCGCCGTGTCGATATCGCCAGCGAGCTGCAGCAACGGGTCTGGGGCCAGGGCTTTGCGCCACCGGTGTTCTGCGAGGAGCTGGACATCGTGCAACAGCGCCTGGTGGGCGAGCGCCACCTCAAGCTGCGGCTGCGCCACCACGGCGAACTGGTCGATGGCATCTGGTTTGGCCGCAGCGAGCCGCTGCCGGCGCGCGCCACCCTGGCCTACCGGCTCGATGTGAACAGCTGGCAGGGCCGCGACAGCGTTCAGCTGGTGGTAGAAGGCATGGCCGGCGACTGAACGCCGCTCGCCGCCAGCACCTCATCACCGATCGGGCCCAGCAGTCGGCTGTCATGCCAGCGTAGCCGCTGCTGCTGCAGATCCCACTCGGCCACCGGCCACAGGCGGCCACCGATATCGTGCGTGGCGTAGGCCACCAGCCAGAGCTGTTGCACCGGCAGTGTCAGCGGCAGATCCGGGACGCGCTCACGGCATGCGGCCAGCCGCTCCAGCGGCCAGGCATCGGCATAGTGGCCCAGCGTCAGATGCGGCACATGGGGGTCGGCCAGGGCCTCGGCCGCCAGCAGCGTCCGGCGCGCGTCCGCATAGCCGGGCGCAGCGGCATGCACCTGCAGATACGGCACGCTGGCAAAGCTGTCCAGCCGGCCCAGTTGCAGTGCAAACGGCGCAATCGCTGCCTGGCGCAAGCCCTGCAGCTGCTGCAGCAGGCCGGCGGCATCGAGCGCTTCCGGCCCGGCCTGTAGCTGCGGAAAGCCGCCCAGCGCCAGCGTCACATGCGGCTGGCGCACATAATCCGCCAGCAGCAGCTCCTGCAGTGCCGTGCGCGCCTGCTGCCAGCGCCGTCGCACGGCGGGCCTGTCGGCATCGATCACCCAGCACAGGTAGTGCGGTCGGCCGCGGTGCCATTCGGGAAAATCACGCTGCTCGCAGCGCAGCGTGCAGCCGCGCTGCAGCAGCCAGGGATCGGACCACATGGCTCAGGGAATGCGCGACAAGTCCCAGTACAGCAGGGCACCCAGCGCCAGCATGTTGAGCAGCACGGTCAGCCAGAACACGGTCTGGAACGAGGCCTTGACCGTCTTGTGGCGAAACAGCTTCTGCCCGACCCAGCCGCCGGGCCAGCCGCACAGCAGCGCCAGCATGTGCAGATACGATTCCGGAATGCGCGGCTTGTTGGCCCTGGCCGCGAGCTTGTCCCAGCCGTAGACCAGCAGCGTGCACAGACTCATCGCCACATACATGCCGATCAGCCACTCGAAGTGGGTGACGACAGAGGCATTCATAGCCGGCCACTCTTGGCCATCAGGCGCTGGAACACGCCCGGCGATACCAGCTGGTGCACCTCGCCGCCCAGGGTGGCGATCTCGCGCACATAGGTGCTGCTGACGAACTGGTACTGGTCGCTCGGCGTCAGGAACACGGTCTCGACATCGGGCATCAGGCGGCGATTCATGCCGGCAAGCTGGAATTCGTAGTCGAAATCGGTCACCGCGCGCAGGCCGCGCACCATGGCGCGCGCGCCACGCGCCACGACAAAATCGCGCAGCAGGCCGTCATAGCTCTCGACCGTGACGTTGGGGAAACGCGCCACGGCCGCACGCACCATCTCCAGCCGCTCCGCCAGATCGAACATCGGCTTCTTGTGGTGGCCGGCTGCCACAGCCACGATCAGGTGGCCAAACAGCTGGGAGGCGCGACGCACCAGTTCCTCGTGGCCCAGGGTCATCGGATCAAAGGTGCCGGGATAGACGGCGATCACGGGATTCATGCGCGAAAGTCTCCTATACAGGTTCAGTCGGCCGCCTGCAGCGGGCGCAGCAGGTGGGCATGCACGGCACCGGCCTGCAGATGCCGCCAGCACTGCCAGCCCAGCGCCTGCAGCTCGGCCTCATCCCAGGCACGGCCGGCTTCGAGATAGAGGTAGCCGCCGGCACGCAGCAGCGGCAGCGCCAGCTGCAGCGCCTGTCCGTACCAGTCGGCTTCGTAAGGGGGGTCCAGCAGGATCAGGTCCTGGCTGGCGGGTTGTTGCCGGGCCAGGTCACGCAGCAGTGTCAGGGCATCGCCCTGGCGTACCTGCACGGCATCGGCCTGCAACGTGGTCTGCAGCTGGCGCAGCTGTTTGACCAGGGCGGCATGCTGCTCCAGCATCAGCACGCGGGCGGCACCGCGCGAGGCGGCTTCGAAACCGAGCGCGCCGGTGCCGGCACACAGGTCCATGCAGTGCCAGCCACCCAGGTCCTGGCCGAGCCAGTTGAACAGGGTTTCGCGCACGCGGTCCGGCGTGGGTCGCAGGCCGGGCGGCACACCAGGACCGGCCGCCACCGGCAGCAAGCGGCGGCGCCACTGGCCGCCAATGATACGGATCTGGCCGGCTCCGCGCTGCGCTGGTGCACCCTTGGCGGGCCGGGCGACCGGGCGCGCAGCATCTGCCGGCCTGGCGCGCAGGCTGGCATTGATGGCTTCCAGTGACATGGCAGAGCGTCCCATGCCGCGATCATAGGGGAAAAGCCCGCCAGACAGCGCCATCTGCCGGCTTTTTGCCGCATCCTGCCCGCCAAAGTCGTACATCGCGCAGCCGGCAGCATGGATATTGCAAGGGCAAACCAGAGCTTGTCCTTACAATCAGGGGCACTGCCTGCCCTCTCTCCGGCCACACCACATCCTCCATGTTCAGCTTCTTCAAGAAAAAACCTGCTGCGCCCGACGCAGAGGCTCCCACCGATTCCGCCCCCGCGGCGACACCCGCCGTCACCCCGGAACCCGAACCTGCCGCCGTACCGGCTGCCGAAGCCCCCAAGGGCTGGCTGAACCGGCTGCGCCGCAGCTTTGGCAGCGACGAAGAGCAGACCCCTGCTACTGCCGAGCCCGAAACCGCCGGACTGACGCCGGAGCCGCCTGACGCAGCAGACAGCACGGTGCTGCCCCCGATCAGCGAGGAGGATCTGGAGCGTGCCGCCATGGAGGCCGCCACCGAACATGAACTGCCGCCGGAAATCATCGAACCGGCACCAGCGGTGACCACCCCGCCTGCAGTCGTCCCGGCAGCTATCAGCAGCCCTGCCGCTGCTGACGACAACGACAGCTACGCCCTGTCCGCCCCGCCCCAGGAGAAGCCCGATGCCGACCCGGATCGTGCCGGCTGGTACAGCCGACTCAAGAGCGGCCTGCGCCGTACCGGCAACAACATCAGCACCGTATTCACCGGCACCCGCATCGACGACGAGTTGTACGAGGATCTGGAAGCCGCGCTGCTGATGGCCGATGCCGGCGTACAGGCCACCGAATTCCTGCTGGAAGACCTGAAACAGCGCGTCAAGCAGGCGCGTGCCAGCGATCCGGCCCAGGTCAAGGCGCTGCTGGTCGATGCCATCGCCGATCTGCTGGCCCCGCTGCAGAAACCGCTGATGATCGGCGAGCACACGCCTACCGTGATCATGGTCGCCGGCGTCAACGGCGCTGGCAAGACCACCTCCATCGGCAAGCTGACCAAGCACCTGAGCGACCATCACCAGCAGGTGCTGCTGGCCGCCGCCGACACCTTCCGCGCCGCTGCGCGCGAACAGCTGGCAATCTGGGCCGACCGCAACACGGTGGAAATCGTCAGCAGTTCCGGCGGCGATCCGGCCGCGCTCAGCTTTGACGCCGTGGCTGCCGGTCGGGCACGCGAAAAGGACGTGGTGCTGGTCGATACCGCCGGTCGCCTGCCGACCCAGCTGCACCTGATGGACGAGCTGAAGAAAATCCGCCGTACCATCACCAAGGCCTACGTCACCGCCCCGCACGAGGTGCTGCTGGTGATTGACGGCAATACCGGCCAGAACGCGCTGGCCCAGGTCAAGGCCTTTGACGAGGCGCTGGAACTGACCGGCCTGATCGTGACCAAACTGGACGGTACCGCCAAGGGTGGCGTGCTGTGCGCCATTGCGCGCGAAAAGCCGGTCCCGGTGTACTTTGTCGGTGTCGGTGAAAAACTGGAAGACCTGCAAACCTTCAACGCGCGCGAATTTGCCCAGGCCCTGCTGGGCTGACGCCCTGGCCCTACACGCCAGCGGCCGCGAACCGCCTACCATGAAAAACAGGACCTGCCCCCGCAGCCATTCCATAGGCTGCGATTGCTTACGTCTTTCACGATCCGTTTTGGCACTCGCTTGACAGGAGTGCTAACATGAATCGTCGGCAAGGAACTTTGCCCATCGGGCAGAGTCCAATCTGCACACCTACACTTTCAGGAGTAATCGATACGTGGCTGACAACAAGACTGTTGCTTCCAAGACTGACCTGGCCCTGGCCCCCAACTGGTCGGCTGTGGCCACCCTGCCCGCACTGGGCAATCTCGACTCGTACATTTCGGCAGTCAACCGCATGCCCATGCTCACGCCCGAGCAGGAGCACGACTACGCCAAAAAACTGAAAGACCACAACGACCTGGACGCTGCCGGTCGCCTGATCATGTCGCACCTGCGCCTGGTGGTGGCGGTATCGCGCCAGTACCTGGGCTATGGCCTGCCGCATGGCGACCTGATCCAGGAGGGCAATGTCGGCCTGATGAAGGCGGTGCGCCGCTTCGATCCGGATCAGGGCGTGCGCCTGGTGAGCTATGCCATGCACTGGATCAAGGCCGAGATCCACGAATACATCCTGAAGAACTGGCGCATGGTCAAGGTGGCCACCACCAAGGCCCAGCGCAAGCTGTTCTTCAATCTGCGCAGCAAGAAGCAGGGCTTCCGTGCCGCTGCCGACCTGGACGACGTGATGGCGCATCGCGACGGCCTGACCGAGCAGGAAATCGACATCATCGCGCAGGACCTGAATGTCAAGCGCGAGGAAGTGATGGAGATGGAAACGCGCATGTCCGGCGGTGACGTGCTGCTGGACCCGTCCCCGTCCGATGACGGCGAGCAGGCCTTCGGCCCGATCGCCTACCTGTCCGATGCCAGCCATGAGCCCACCGCCATGCTGGAAGCGCGTCAGCGCGATGCCATGGCCACCGACGGCATCGCCGCCGCGCTCGATACGCTGGATGCGCGCAGCCGCCGCATCGTGGAGCAGCGCTGGCTCAATGTCAACGACGATGGCTCCGGCGGCATGACGCTGCACGAGCTGGCCGCCGAATACGGCGTCAGCGCCGAGCGCATCCGCCAGATCGAATCGGCGGCGATGAAGAAGATGAAGACCGCGCTGGCCGAATACGCCTGAGCATCAGCGCCGGGCTGCACCTGCCAAAACACCCCACGGCCGAACCGGCCCTGGGGTGTTTTTACGTTCAGAAGCAGCCAGATCAGCCCTCGGCCAACAGCGCCTGGATATCGGCAGCGATGGAGGCAGCCGGGCTGCCATAGCTGCTGTGCAGGCGCACCTTGCCCTTGGGATCGAACAGCAGCACGCCAGCAGTGTGGTCCATGGTGTAGCTGGTGGGAGTGCTGCCTTCGATCTTCTTGTAGTAGACCTTGAAGTCCGGCGCGATCCGGGTGCGCAGCTCTTCGGGCGTGGGCAATAGCGCCAGGAAGGACGGATCGAAGTTGCCCAGGTATTCCTTCAGGATCTGGGCCGTATCGCGCTCCGGATCCACCGTGACAAACAGCACCTGCAGCTTGTCGGCATCCGCTCCCAGCAGTTCCCTGACCTGCACCATCTCCGCCAGCGTGGTCGGACAGACATCCGGGCACTGCACAAAACCGAAGAACATGGCGACTACCTTGCCACGGAAATCGGCCATGCTGCGCTGCTGGCCGTTCATGTCGGGCAGGGAAAAGTCCTGTGCGTATTTGGCACCGCTGATGTCCAGACTGTTGAACTTGGCCGACTTGCTGCCGGCCGAGCTGCCATCTTCACAGCCGGCCAGCAACCAGGCGGCACCGCCCAGCATCAGCGTAGAAACGAGCTGGCGGCGCGTCAGGCCACCAGCCCCGGGAATGGTGTGCGTGGAGTGTGTCATGCGGTCATTCTACGATCTTGCAAAATAGGGCGTCGTGCTTCAGGCCTGCGGCTTGCGCAGCATGCGCTGCATCTGGTCCAATGTGATCGCCGTGGTGCCTTCCACCTTGTGGCGCGGCTCGGGTTGCAGGGCGTGGCCATAGATCACCTCGAAGGTCAAAGCGATGCTGCCATCCCGCTCCAGACTGCGCAGGCCCTGGTGCAGCTGGCGCAGCCAGCCACGGCCACGGGTGCGTGCGTCGCGCTGCGTGGACAGGTTGCGGCCCAGTTCGCGCAGCTCCTGCAGCAGGCGCTCCGGCGTGGCAAAGGTCAGCGTGATGCGCTCCATGTCCATCACCGGTTCGGCAAAACCGGCCTGCACCAGCATGTCGCCCCAATCGTGCATGTCGGTGAACTGGTGTGCCGGCGCCGGCCAGCCCAGCGTGCGGTAGAGCGCATCGAGCTCGCGCAGCGTATCCGGCCCCAGCGCCGAGAACATCAGGAAGCCGTTCACCGCCAGCGCCTGGCGCCATTGCGCCAGCAGGGCCTGCGGATCAGCCGCCATGTGCAGCGCCATATTGGCCCACAGCATGTCGATGCTGCCGGCTTCAGGCAGAGCAGGCTGTGTGGCCGACGGACCGCCGAGCAGGCCGCCCAGGGTACGGCGCAGCCAGCCACTGCCCCCCTCCGCGGCGGTCAGCTGCTGCAGCGCCTGCTGGCTGGCGGCATCGGCCTCATACGCCCAGGACTGGGCCTGCGGATAGCGCTGACGCAACAGCGCATGCGCCTGCCGGCCGCCCTTGAGCGGCTGCCAGTGCAGCCAGCGCTGCGGTTGCAGCGTGATCAGCGACAGGCGGTCTTCCATGCGGCGCGCGATCTCCTCGTGCAGCCAGGGGCTGTGCGGCAGCGGCAGCTGCTGCCAGCGGCGCGCGGCCACGGGATCGATGCTGGGGGGGAGTTGGGTCGGGGTATGCACGCGGGCAGTATATAGCGCCACTCCCGCCCTGTGCCAACACGGGAAATGCGTGGCCGGGCGGCAAGATGACATGCTCAGTTACAATACGGATATTAATTCTTTTGATTTATATGTCGAACTGGTTCACCCGCCTGATTCCCGCCCGCTGCGGCATTTGCCAGAGCTGGCCGGCGCAAGCGCTATGTACCGATTGCCTGCACCTGCATGCGCAACAGGCGCCGCGCTGCCGTGGCTGTGCCCTGCTGCTGCCACCGGATGAGGATGATGGTTACGGCCTGTGCCACGATTGCAGCCAGCATCCGGCCCCCTTGCTGGAAAGCTGCCACGCCGCCCTCTCCTATGTCTGGCCCTGGCAAGGCTGCATCGATGCCTTCAAGTTCCATGGCCAGCCGGCGCTGGCCGGTCTGCTGGCGCAGCGCATGGCCGCCTGCCCGGAGCTGGTCGCCCTGGTGCGCAATTGCGATCTGCTGGTGCCATTGCCGCTGCACCCGCGCCGGCTGGCGGAACGCGGCTTCAGCCAGACCTGGCTGCTGGCACAGCAGTTGCGCCGGCAGATCCGCCCTGGCCCGCAACAGGCCGTGCTGCGCCATGACTGGCTGCAACGCAGCCGCCACACGCCGCACCAGAGCCGCTTGCCGCATGCCGAGCGCGAGCACAATATCCGGCAGGCTTTCGAGGTACCGTTGCGGCTCGCGCCACTGGTGGAAGGCCGCCATGCAGTGCTGCTGGACGACGTGATGACGACCGGGGCCACGCTGGAAGAAGCGGCCCGCGCGCTGCTGGCCGAGGGCTGCCACCGCGTCAGCGCGGTGGTGCTGGCGCGCACCGAAAAACCCCGGTTTGATTAGCGCCCCGATTTGGCGCGACAATGCGCAGCCATGTTTCACATCGTCCTGGTCCACCCCGAAATTCCGCCAAATACCGGCAACGTGATCCGTCTGGCGGCCAATACCGGCTGCACGCTGCATCTGATCGAGCCGCTGGGTTTTCGCCTGGACGACAAGCAGCTGCGCCGCGCCGGGCTGGACTACCACGAATACGCCACGCTGCAGGTACACACCAGCTGGCAGGCCTTTCTGGAGCGCGCACAGCCGGATCCGGGCCGGCTGTTTGCCATGACCACGCGCGGCAGCCATCCGGTGCAGGCGCAAGTGTTCCTGCCGGGCGACTGGCTGGTGTTTGGCTGCGAGACTGCCGGCCTGCCGGCCGCAATCCGCGACAGCTTTCCAGAAAACCGCCGGCTGCGCCTGCCGATGCTGCCGACGCAGCGCAGCCTGAACCTGTCCAATGCCGTGGCCGTCACCGTGTACGAGGCCTGGCGACAGTGCGGCTTTGCCGGCGCAGGGATTCAGTAGCGCGCGTCCGGATCGACCTTGCCACTGGGCTGCGGGCGCGAGGGTTCGTCCAGCCAGCGGCAGATCGGCTCCCACTGCTGCAGGTCGCGCTGCACACGGCCCGGCGGCACATCGAACAGGGTCATGCCCTGCGCCGCCAGATGCACATAGTTCTGCGTGTCACGCACCACGCCCAGCAACGGGAACGGCAGGTGTTCGCAGAAATCGCGCAGGTGCTGCAGCGAATGGGTGTTTTCCTTGACGCGCATCGCCAGCAGGGCAATATCGATGCGGGCGAGCTTCTTGTACTCGATCAGTTCGCGCATGAAATCCACCGTGGCGCGCATGTCGAACACGCTGGGCTGCAGCGGCACCACCGCCTTGGTGGCCATCTTGAGCACGCCTTTCAGCTCCTTGCCGTCCAGGCCGGCAGGGGTATCGAGCACCACATGCGTGACGCCCTTGGGCACCTTGACCTTGCCGGGCGTGGCGGTTTCCCAGGGCACGATCTTGCCGGCGGAAGACGGACGGTCGGCCAGCCACTGGCGCGAGGATTGCTGCTTGTCCACATCTCCCAGCATGACACGTGCCCCGCGCGAGGCGAAGTAGCCCGCAATATTGGTGGAGACGGTAGTTTTGCCCACCCCTCCCTTGGGGTTGACGACGACAACTACGGGCATGGCAAGAAGCTCCTTTCGTGAACCATGAGGACAGCAGCGGACTGCTTAAAACAGGGGCAAAGTTGCACTGTACCCTGTTTGCCCTTGCGCGCCCACGGTTTTGGGCGTAGCGTGGCCGCAAAATCCTGCAAAATGGCTTGTAGAAACCCGATTTTCGGTGTATGTCATATATTCGTCATAAATCTGGAACCGCTTTACCCCCATGTTGATGCAACCAAGCCAGGCCGATGTGCGCCGCTATTTCTGTGCCACCTATGCCAAGTGGCGAGACAGCCAGCCCATGGATGCCATGGAAACGCTGATTGCCGGCTGGATCGACCAGCACCCCGAATACCATGCCGACCTGGCCCATGTCGATGCCGCCCTGGCGGCCATGCAGAAGCCGGATCTGGCCGGCCAGGCCAACCCCTTTCTGCACCTGTCCATGCACCTGACCATCAGCGAGCAATGCAGCATCGACCAGCCGCGCGGTATCCGCCAGGCGGTGGAGCTGCTGGCGGCACGCCGGCATGACCTGCATGCGGCCCACCACGCGGTGATGGACTGCCTGGGCCGCATGATCTGGGAAAGCCAGCGCAACGGCCGCCCGCCGGACGGCCAGGCCTACCTGGCCAGCGTGCAGCGACTGGCCACACAAGACTGAAGCCCCGACAACAACTACAAGGAGTCGACCATGAGCAAATCCGCCAAGCATGGCAAGCACCCGGCCAAGCCCACCCCGCTGCTGCGCCAATGGCAGCCGCCGGTCACGCGCTCCGTGCATGCCACCGATGGCAGTGGCGCCTACAGCGCCGCCAGCACGGTCAGGATGGCCGATTTCGACCCCGCAGCCCAGCCCTATGCGATCGGTTCCAAGCTGGAAAACAAGGCTGCCGTCAAGGCACTGGCCGAAGAAATCGACCTGCTGCAGGACGTGCTGCTGGCGGATCGCCGCCATGCCCTGCTGGTGATCCTGCAGGGCATGGATGCATCGGGCAAGGACGGCACGCTGCGTGGCGTGTTCAGCCATACCAGCCCGCTGGGTGTGCGCAGCGTCGGCTGGAAAGCCCCGACATCGCTGGAGCTCAGCCATGACTACCTGTGGCGTCTGCATGCCGAGATGCCGGCCCGGGGCGAGATCGTGGTGTTCAACCGCAGCCAGTACGAGGATGTGCTGGTGCCGGTGGTCAACCGGAGCATCAGCACCGAGCAGACGCGCCAGCGCTATGCCCAGATCAACGACTTCGAACGCATGCTGTCGGAAAACGGCACCGTGATCCTCAAGTTCATGCTGCACATCAGCAAGGACGAGCAGCGCGAACGCCTGCAGGAGCGCGTCGATGACCCGACCCGACACTGGAAGTTCGAGGTCGGTGATCTGGAAGTGCGCCGCCACTGGGATGACTACCAGCAGGCCTATGCCCAGCTGCTGTCGCACACCAGCACGCCCTGGGCTCCCTGGACCGTGGTGCCGGCCGACAGCAAGACGCACCGCAACCTGATGATCGCCACCGTGGTGCGCGATACCCTGCAGGGCATGGACCTGCGCTACCCGCCGCCCAAGCCCGAGCTCAAGGGCGTCACCATCAAGTAGGATGCCGGGCATCCAGCCGCTTTTTTGATTTGAATAGACCAACCGGATACGACATGCAGAAATTCCAGGGTTCCGACCAATACGTTGCCACCGACGACCTCAAACTCGCCGTCAACGCCGCCATCACGCTGCAGCGCCCGCTGCTGGTCAAGGGCGAGCCCGGCACCGGCAAGACCATGCTGGCCGAAGAGGTCGCCAGCGAGCTGAACATGCCGCTGCTGCAGTGGCACATCAAGTCCACCACCAAGGCGCAGCAGGGCCTGTACGAGTACGATGCCGTCAACCGCCTGCGCGATTCGCAGCTGGGCGATGACCGCGTCAAGGACATTCAGAACTACATCGTCAAGGGCGTGCTGTGGCAGGCCTTCACCGCCGACCAGCCGGTGGCGCTGCTGATCGACGAGATCGACAAGGCCGATATCGAATTCCCGAACGACCTGCTGCGCGAGCTGGACCGCATGGAGTTCTACTGCTACGAGACGCGCGAGCTGATCAAGGCGAAACACCGCCCGCTGGTGTTCATCACCTCCAACAACGAGAAGGAGCTGCCGGACGCCTTTCTGCGCCGCTGCTTCTTCCACTACATCCAGTTCCCCGATACCGAGACACTGGAAAAAATCGTCGGCGTACACTTCCCCGGCCTGAAGCAGGAGCTGCTGCGCGCCGCCCTCGAATCCTTCACCACCTTGCGCACCATCCCCGGCCTGAAGAAGAAGCCCAGCACCAGCGAGCTGCTGGACTGGCTCAAGCTGCTGCTGGCCGAAGACGTGCCGCCGGGCGCGCTGCAAGCCTCCGAAGCCGGCAAGATGAAGATGCCTCCGATGCTGGGCGCGCTGCTGAAGAACGAGCAGGACCTGTCCCTGTTCGAGAAACTGGTGGCGATGCAGAACCGCAACCGCTGAGCATGCGCCGATGAGCGCCGCTGCCTGGGTTCACGCACTGCAGCTGCAACGCGATGGCGTGCGGCTGGAGCCGCTCGGGCCGCAGCACGCTGACGGTCTGGCGGCAGCGGCGCGTGATGGCGAGCTATGGAACATCCGCGTGACCGGCGTGCCGGCTCCGGGCGATGAGACTGCCTATATCACCACGGCGCTGCAGATGCAGGCTGCCGGCTCACGCCAGCCGTTTGCCGTCATCGATGCGACCAGCGGGCGTGTCCTGGGCAGCACCAGCTACCACGACATGCTGCCCGAGGTGCGCCGGCTGGAGATCGGCTACACCTGGTATGCCCGCAGCGTGCAGCGCAGCCATGTGAACAGTACCGCCAAGCTGATGCTGCTGACGCACGCTTTCGAGACCCTTCACGCCGCCGTAGTGGGCTGGCGTACCGACAACTTCAACTTTGCCAGCCAGCGCGCCATCGAGCGGCTTGGCGCGAAAAGGGATGGCGTGATCCGCCACCACGCGCTGCGCCGTGACGGCACCGTGCGCGACACCGTCATGTACAGCATGACGGCTGGCGAATGGCCCGAGGCGAAGGCGCAGCTGCTGTATCGCCTCGTCATGTACCGGAGCAAGCCATGCTGATCCCCTTTTTCCAGGCCTTGCGCAAGGCCAAGATACCTGTATCGGTACGCGAATTCCTGACCCTGCTGGAAGCGCTGCAGGCACAGGTGGTCGGGCCGGCGACCGAGCGCGCCAGCCTGGATGACTTCTACTTTCTGGCCCGCACCTGCCTGGTCAAGGACGAGCGCCATTACGACAAGTTCGACCAGGCCTTTGGCCTGTATTTCAAGGGCGTGGAGCATGTCGGCGAGATCCTGAAGGAGATTCCCGAGGACTGGCTGAAGCAGACCTTCGAGAAATTCCTGACGCCCGAGGAAAAGGCGCAGCTCGAGGCCATGGGCTGGGACGAGCTGATGGAAACGCTGAAAAAGCGCCTGGAAGAACAACAGGGCCGCCATGCCGGCGGCAACAAGTGGATCGGCACCGGCGGCACCAGCCCGTTCGGCCATGGCGGCTTCAACCCGGCCGGCATCCGCATCGGCGGCACCGGCCGCAACCGCAGCGCGGTCAAGGTCTGGGAAAAGCGCGCCTTCCGCGATTACGACGACTCGCTGGAACTGGGCACACGCAACATCCAGATCGCCCTGCGCAAGCTGCGCAAGTTCGCGCGCCAGGGCGCGCATGAGGAACTGGCGCTGGACGAGACCATCCGCGCCACGGCGGCCAACGCGGGCTGGCTCGATATCCGCATGCGCCCGGAGCGCCACAACGCGATCAAGGTCCTGCTGCTGATGGACGTAGGCGGCAGCATGGACGACCACATCCAGCGCGTGGAAGAGCTGTTCAGCGCCGCCAAGAACGAATTCAAGCACCTGGAGTTCTACTACTTCCACAACTGTGTCTACGATTACATGTGGAAGAACAACCGCCGCCGCTATGCCGAGAAGTTCCCGACCTGGGACATCATCCGCAAGTACAACAAGGACTACAAGCTGGTGTTTGTCGGCGATGCCACCATGAGCCCGTACGAAATCCTGCAGCCCGGCGGCAGCGTCGAATACCACAACGAGGAAGCCGGCGCGGTCTGGATGCAGCGCCTGTTGCAGGCGTTTCCCAAGCACATCTGGATCAATCCGGAACCGCAAGGCGTGTGGCAGTACCGCCAGAGCATCGACATCATGCAGCAGTTGCTGGGCCACGGAAAAATGGTACCCTTGACCCTTCAAGGACTTGAGCAGGGCATCCGGACCCTGCTGTAAATGCGTTTGCCACAAGCCAAGCACCCCCTCCTGACCGCTGTTTCCCCCCTCCCCCATGGCCGCCCGATCCTGGCGGCCTGCCTGTTGCTGTGCGCCGGCAGTGTCTGGGCCGCCTCACCCGCCGGATCGCCGATGGCGGGCGATCTGGCACCAGGCTGGCAGCAACAGGACACGCTGGTCAGCCGGCCGGCTGCAGCCACTACTGCGCCCGCAACGGCGGCTGATCCGGCCGCGAGCACGGATGCGCCCGCTGTCGCCACCACGCAGGACAGCGACCCTGCCCCGGCAGGAACCGATGACAGCTTTTCCCCGGTCACCGATGGCCAATCCTTCGATATCCGCATCGAGGCACCTGCCGAGATCGCCAAGTTTGTTGATCGCTACCTGGAGCTGAAGCGCTACCAGAAGGTCAGCGATATCAGCCTGGGCGAGCTGCGCGAACTGCTGGAGCTATCGGAAACCCAGATCCGCCAGCTGCTCGGCACCCGCGGCCTGTTCACGCCGGTGATCACGCAAAAGCTGGAAGAAGCCCCGCCCGGCAGCACGGCCCTGCCGCAGGTGGTCATCACCATCGATCCCGGCCCGCAGGCCCAGGTCAGCAGTGTCGACCTGCAGTTCAGCGGCCCGGTCACCAGCTATGCTCCGGCGCAGCCCCAGCTGGAGCAGGCGCGTGCGCTGTGGACGCTGGACCAGGGTGAAGGCTTCAGCCAGGACGCGTGGAGCAAGTCCAAGACGCAGACCCTGCGCGGTCTGCAGGCCGAGCGCTTCCCCACCGCCAGGCTGGAAAGCAGCCGTGCCGAAATCGATCCGGACACCAGCACGGCCAGACTGCAGGCGCTGTATGTTTCCGGTCCGCTGTACCGTTACGGACCGCTGACCATCGAAGGCACGCAACGCTACGACCCCGTCATCATCGAACGGCTGGCGCAGGTGCGTACCGGTGAGGACTATCGCCAGCAGGATTTGCTGGAGGCACAGGAGCGGCTGCTGGACAGCGGCTACTACGACAGCGCCATCGTCACGCTCGATACGCGGCCGGAAAGCGATCCGGAAAACGCGCCGGTGAACGTCAGCGTGCGCGAGGCCAGAATGAAAAAGCTGGTGTTGGGCGTGGGCTTCAGCACCGATCGCGGTCCGCGTACCTCGGTCGATTTCACCCACAACAAGGATCCGCTGCTGGGGCTGCGCAGCGTCAGCCGCTTGCAGCTGGACCAGAAGCTGCAGGCGTTCAGCAGCAACCTGATGTCGATCCCGGACGAAAACCTGTGGCGCTGGACCGGCGGCGTGAATCTGGTGCGCGAGGATCTGGATGATCGCGTGCAGCGCACCGAACAGCTGAAGTTTGGCCGCGCCAAGGCCGGCCGCAGCATCGACCGCTCCTACTACCTGCAGTACGACCACAGCAAGACCCGTTATGACAGCGGCGAACCGGTCAGCGCCCAGGCGCTCAGTGGCCATTACACCTGGACCTACCGCCGCTTCAACAGCACCACGCGTCCGACCGGCGGTTTCGGTATCGGCCTGGAAGCCGGTGCCGGCATGACGGTGCAACCGACGCAGGAGCCGTTTGGCCGTCTGGTGGGCCGCTACCTGGGCTTTCTGTCCCTGGACCGGCCGATCGGGCAGGCCGTCAGCGAAGCCCTGCCAAGCGGTCGCCAGATCAAGGCCGCCGCCACCGGTGCCACCCCCGCGCTGGCTGACGCCCCGCTGGTGGTTGCCCCCACCGCCGAGACGTTCGCGCGCCGTCGCAACGGCGAGCTGGTGCTGCGGCTGGATGCCGGCGGCGTGTTCGCGCGCGACGACGTGGTGATTCCGCACAACCTGATGTTCCTGGCCGGCGGCAATGCCACCGTGCGCGGCTATGGCTACCAGGAGCTGGGCGTGACCAATGCCGAGGGCTATACCGATCCCGGCCGCTTCCTGCTGGCCGGCAGCCTGGAATACCGTCGCCCCTGGCTGCGCAACGGCGAAGCAACCGATTTCGACATGGTGACGTTTGTCGATGCCGGCACCGTGGCCAACACGGCCAGCGAGCTAAGCAAGGTCAAGGTCGGCGTCGGTGCCGGCATGCTGTGGAACAGCCCGGTCGGCCCGGTGCAGGCTGCCGTGGCCTATGGCGTGGACGTCAAGCAGTTCCGCCTGCACCTGAACCTGGGATTCAACTTCTGATGACAGCGGCCGATTCCTCCCCTCCCGACACGGCCACGCCGGAAACCGCCGCAGCACCCGCACTGACGCGCCGCCAGCGCGTCGGCCGTGCGGCGCGCCGGGGCGCACGCTGGAGCGCCTGGGGCCTGCTGGCGCTGATCATCGCGCTGCTGATCGGTGGTACGGCACTCTGGCACTGGAGCGCCAACGACCAGTCGCTGGCCACCGTGATCCGCATCATCCGTGGCTACCTGCCCGATCACATGACACTCGAAGCCGATGGCGTGAGCGGATCGGTACGCCGTGGCGGCCATGTGGAGCGCCTGGTCTGGACCAGCCAGGGCGTGGAAAAAACCGGTCACACCGGCGGCGAGCTCATTGTCACGCTGGACACGGTCGATGTGGAATGGGATCTGGCCACGCTGTGGGACCGCGCCACGCGCTTCAGCCTGGTGCATGTGCGTACCGCCACGCTGCAGGACACGCGCGAGAAAATCCCGCCAACCGAACCGGAACCGCCGCTGCAGGATGTCACGTTGCCGGTCAACGTGGAGCTGCCGTTTGTGGTCGATACCCTGCGCATTGTCGGCAAGCCGAAGGAGCAGGAGGACATCCGCTACCAGTCGCCCGATGAAGCGGCCGCGGCGGCATCAGCAGCCAGGCTCGAACAGCAGCAACAACAGCGCGACAAGCGCCAGGAACGCCTGCAGGCACCGGCCACACCAGCCAGCGATCCGACCGCTGCCGTAGCCGGGCTGGCCGCATCGGCGGCCGAGATGGCAGCTTCGGCCGCCCGTGGTGACGGCACCATCGTGCCGGACACGGGCAGCGTCACCGCGCCCACGAATGACACCGTGATCACCAACTTGCGTGGCCTGTACCGCTATGACCGCGTGACGGCCGTGCATGACTTGCGGCTCGATGCCATCGAGGTGGCCAATGGCCGCTACCAGGGCACGGCCCGCATCGAAGGCCGTGCGCCCATGAACACCCGGCTGCAGCTGACCGGCACGCTGGAGCTGCCCGCCAGCCAGAACATGCCGGCGCAACATCTGCAGGCCGAGGCCAGCGCCAACGGCACATTGTCCGGTTTTGATGCGCTGCTGCAGGTGCAGGCCCGACTCGCGCCGCTGGCGGCCGCCTCCGGAACGCAGGACGGGCAAGCGGGCACGCGCCTGCAGCTGCAGGCCGATGTCCATCCCTGGCGCACGCAGCCGCTGGCACGCGCCCAGGCCAGCTGGCAACAGCTGGACCTGCAGGCCTTTCTGCCTTCGCTGCCACGCAGCCGGCTGCAGGGATCGCTGAGTCTGGAGCCCGATGTCGGCGCGCCGGATGGAGCCGCCTCCACCGCGCGCGCGGCCAGTGCCGCGGCGGCCGCGGCCTCCGGCACGGTGACCACCAACGAGGCTCCGGGCATGCTCGGTTTCCTTGGCAACACGCGCTGGCTGGCGCAAACCGATATCCGCAACGACGACGCCGGCCCACTGGACAAGGGCCTGCTGCCGCTGGCACGCCTGCAAGCCGAACTGCGTTACGACCACGGCGCGCTGGACATCACGCAGCTGCTGCTGGACCAGGGCCGTGGTGGTGGCACGCTGCAGGGCCAGGGGCGCTATCTGCCCGCTACCGGCTGGCTGGGCGATTTCCGCATCCGCCACCTGAACCCGGGCCTGATCGATGCGCGCTTTGCCGCTGCCCCGCTGAGCGGCACGATCACGGCGCACTCCGAGCTGCAGCCCGGCCAGGCCATCGCCCAGGCTCCGGTACGCTTCGCGGCACAGCTGCGCTCCGACGGCGGCAGCCGCGCCATGGCACGCGGCCAGGGTCTGGCGCTGGACCTGCTGGATCTGCAGGGCCTGTGGCAAGACCGCACCGTGGAGTTGCCGGTAATCCGGCTGCGCACGCTCGATGCCGCCCTGGAGGGATCGGCCCGCTATGCGGTGGACAGCCAGGCCGCCAGCGGCCAACTGGCGCTGCGCCTGCCCGGCAGCGTGGCCCAACTGCAGGGCAACCTGTCCGAAACCAGCGGCCAGGGCACGCTGGAAGCCCGCGTGCAGCGCATCGACCAGACGCTGGCCTGGCTGCGCCAGCTGCCCGGCATGGGCCAGTTAGGGGCCGGCCAGGCGATCAGCGGCTCGACCACGCTGAATGCACGCTGGAATGGCGGCTGGGGCAACCAGGGCCGCAACATGCGGCTCGACGGCACGCTGGAAGCCCCGCTGATCAGCCTGCGCTCCGGCGGCCAGACGGCAGCGCAGGCGATGAACATCCTCGGCACGCGCCTGACCGTGCAGGGCACCCTGGCGCAGGCGCAGGTCAGCGGCCGCACCCGCATCGAGCAGCAGATGCGCCGCATGCAGCTGGCACTTGACGGCACGGCCGGCAAGCTGCCGCAAGGCTGGCAGGCCCGGCTGCAGGCGACCGAACTCCAGGTGACCGACCAGCTGCAGAACAAGCAGTGGCAGGCGCGCCTGGCCAGCCCGACCCAAATCCAGATCACCCAGGGCCAGGGCACGCTACAACTGCAGACCGGTGCCATCACCATCAACCTGAGTGGCGACAGCGTGCCGGGTCAGGCGCACATCCTGGCCGAACCGGTGCGCTTCGTGCAGCGCGCCGGCGGCTACAGCCTGCACAGCAAGGGCCGCCTGAGCGATATTCCGCTGAGCTGGATCGATGCCATTGCCAGCAGCTCGATCAGCGGTGCCGGCCTGAGTGGCGACATGGCCATTGCCGGTAACTGGGACGTGGAACTGGGCAACGCCATGCGCGTGCGCGCCACGCTGGCGCGCAGCCGCGGCGACCTGGAGATGCTGGTCGATGGCCGCACGCTGCGTACCGGCGTGCGTGACGCGCGCCTGGACATCGAGGGCCAGGGCGGCAACTTGCAGACCCGCCTGCTCTGGGACAGCAGCCAGGCCGGCAGTGCCAACGCCCTGATCAACACGCGCCTGAGCCGCAGCGGCAGCGGCTGGACGCTGTCTCCGGCGGCACCGCTGCAGGGCACGCTGCGCGCCGACATGCCGCGCGTGGGCGTGTGGAGCATGTTCGCCCCGCCCGGCTGGCGCATACGTGGTACGCTGCAGGCCGATCTGGCGCTGGGCGGCAACCTGCGCCAGCCGCTCGTCAACGGCACGATAGCCGCACGCGAACTCGGCATGCGTTCGGTGGTGGATGGCATCGAATTCGACCATGGCCGCATGCAGCTGCGCCTGGCCGGTGAACGCATGGTGATCGAGGAGCTGACGCTGCAAGGCCCGACCGTGAACCGCAGGCCGGGTGGCAGCGCCCGTATCACGGGCACGGTGGACTGGGGTGCTGCCGGCCATGGCCGTCCGCTGCTGCAGGCCGTGCGCATGTCCCTGCGCACCGAACTGCAGGCGCTGCAACTCTCGGCCATGCCGGAACGCCAGATCACGGTCTCGGGTATGGTCACCACCACGCTGGCCGACCTGCGCCTGACCGCGCGCGGCAACCTGAAGGTGGATCGCGCCCTGATCGAGATTCCGAGCGACAGCACACCGCAGCTGGACGACGATGTGGTGGTGTTGCCAAGCAAGCAGCATCCCAAGGCCACGCTGGCGATGCGCAAGCCGAATGCCGAAGCGCTGGCCGTGGCCAACAACCCCCAGGTCAAGGCCGCCACTGCCCGCACCAACAGCAGCATCACGCCCGATATCCTGGTCACCATCGACATGGGCGATGACCTGCGCGTGCGCGGCTTCGGCCTGAACACGCGCCTGCGCGGCCAGCTCGAGGTCCGCAACGGCCCGACGCTACAGTCCATGCCGCTGCTGGTCGGCACCATCCGTACCGATCGCGGCACTTATCGTGCCTACGGCCAGGAGCTGGATATCGAACGCGGCACCCTGCGCTTCTCCGGCCGCGCCGACAACCCGGTGCTCGACATCATGGCGATCCGCCCCAACCTGGGCGAACTGCGCGTGGGCGTGCATATCCGTGGCACGGCGCAGCGTCCGCTGGTCCAGCTGTTCTCCGATCCGGCCATGCCCGATTCGGAAAAACTCTCCTGGCTGGTGCTGGGCCGCAGTGCCGCCAGCAGTTCCGACACCGCCCTGCTGCAGCAGGCCGCCATGGCGCTGCTGGCCGGCGGCGGCCCGGGCATCACCGGCCAGCTGGCCGATGCGCTGGGCCTGGATTCGCTCTCCTTCAGCGGCGACGGTGTCGAGAACTCCAGCGTGATGCTGGGCAAGCGCTTCTCACGCAACTTCTACGTGGCCTACGAGCACGGGCTCAACTCGGCCATGGGCACGCTGTACTTCTTCTACGACATCAACCGGCGCCTGAAGCTGCGTGGCGAAACCGGGACCGAAAGCGCGATCGACCTGATCTACACGATGAGTTTTGATTGAAGGGTGGTCCGTGGCTGGCCAGCGATGCCAGCCGCCGCTCAGTCGCTGGCGCGTGCGTGCTGCACCAGCACATCCAGCAAGGCATCCAGCTGGGCCCGTTGCACATCGTCCAGACAGGCCACGATGTCCTCGTTGCGCAAGGCAATCACCTGCATCAGATGCTGCCAGCTGGCCTGCCCCTTCTCGGTCAGTGTCAATTCCACGCCACGGGCATCGGCGGCATTGACCTGCTTGTCCACCAGCCCCTGATCCACCAGCGATTGCACGGCGCGGCTGGCCTGCCCCTTGTTGACGTTGGCCATGTGCGCCACCTCGTTGAGTGACAGCGGACTGAACGAGCCAATGGCCGCCAGGCAGCGCCCTTCCCCCAGGGGCAGGCCGGCAGCCTCCTGGTAGGCCTGCTGGGTCTGCCGGTCGGTGATCTTGGACAGGGTGTGCAGACGATGGGTAAAGGAGCGGTCGAGCGAAAAGGGCACAGCGAGAGATCCCGAAAGGCAAGGGCGAGGGCCCTGCCGTCCGGCTCATTGTAACTTCAGGTTTATCGCAAGATAGTTGCATACGCAACTAGTGAATTTCCCAGTGCGCAGGAAATCGCGCATTCACTGCCATTCGTTGCGGTGGCAACTATTACTTTATGTAGATCAAGACCCGTCGCCGATACCCCTGGCAGCTGTAGCCTCCTCGAAAACCTGTGCCAGTCGGTGGTAGAGAATTCCATGGTATGAAGGAGTTCCTACATGAAGAAAAGCAGATTCAGTGAAAGCCAGATTGTCGCCATCCTCAAGGAGGTGGAGCTGGGAGCCAAGGTCGGCGAGACCTGCCGCAAGCACGGCATCAGCGAGCCGACCTACTACAAGTGGAAAAACCAGTATTCGGGCATGACCGTACCGCACCTGGCCCAACTGCGTGAGTTGCAGGAAGAAAACGCCAGGCTCAAG
>NZ_KB894776.1 GCF_000374625.1 Allobrachymonas chironomi DSM 19884
CACGGTCAAGCCGTCGATGACGGCCTGTTGCAGTACCTGTCGCCGCTCGGCTGGGAGCACATCAACCTGACCGGCGATTACCTCTGGCGCAGCAGCGCCAAGATCGGCGCGGGCAAGTTCAGGCCGCTACGGCCGCTGCAACCGGCTTAGCGTGCTTTATTTTCCGTTTTCTGAGACGACCCCAAGTTCCGCCGCTGAACATTTCACCCGATAAAGAAAACGGGCCTGCAGGATGCACCTGCAGGCCCGTTGGCTTTTCAGCGCCTGTCCAGGCAGATCAGCCGATCCACTTGCGGGCATTCACCCACAGCTGCATCCACGGGCTGAAGCCGGTCTTGTCACCGGCCTGGGCCGGATCGGTCCAGCTCATCTGCAGCTGGCGGAACACGCGCTCGGGATGCGGCATCATGGCAGTGAAGCGACCGTCGGCGGTGGTGACAGCTGTCAGGCCGCCGGGGCTGCCGTTCGGGTTGAACGGATAGGCCTCGGTCGGCTGGCCGTGGTTGTCCACGTAGCGCATGGCCTTGTGCACCTGGGCGTGGTCGCCCTGCACCGCGAAGTTGGCAAAGCCTTCGCCGTGCGCCACGGCGATCGGCAGGCGGCTGCCGGCCATGCCCTGCAGGAAGATGCTGGGGGAATCCAGCACTTCGACCATGCTCAGGCGCGCCTCGAAGCGAGCGCTCTGGTTGTGCGTGAAACGCGGCCAGTGCTCGGCACCGGGGATCATGCCGGCCAGTTCGGCAAACATCTGGCAGCCGTTGCAGACGCCGAGGGCAAAGGTGTCCTGGCGTGCAAAGAACTGCGCAAAGGCATCGCGCAGCACCGGGTTGAAGGTGATGCTGCGCGCCCAGCCCACGCCGGCACCCAGGGTGTCGCCGTAGCTGAAGCCGCCACAGGCAACCACGCCCTGCACATCGTCCAGCTTGACGCGGCCGGTCTGCAGATCGGTCATGTGCACATCGAGTGCCTCGAAACCGGCACGGTCAAAGGCGTAGGCCATTTCCACGTGCGAGTTGACGCCCTGCTCGCGGACCACGGCCACGCGCGGACGGCTGGTGTGCACGGCAGGCGCCTCAGGCGTGAAGGTCAGGTGCACGTGCATGCCCGGATCGCCCTTGGCGCCAGCAGCCTGGTGTTCGCTGTCGGCGCAGGCCGGGTTGTCGCGCTGCTGGGCAATTTTCCAGCTCACGCTGTCCCACACCTGGTGCAGGTCTTCCAGTTCGGCACTGAAGATGTTTTGCGCATCGCGCCAGATCGAGAGTTGGCCCTTGCCGGCATCGACCTCGGAACTCTCGTTGCGCACGCTGCCGATGAAGTGGCTGCAGCCGCCCAGACCATGCGCGTTCAGCACCTGCATGACATCGTTGCGGTCTTCCTTGCGCACCTGCAGGATCACGCCCAGCTCTTCGTTGAACAACGCCTTGAGCGTTTCTTCGTGGCGGCGGCCCGAGGTCTGTTGCGCCCAGTTCTTGGCTTCGCCGCTGTCCAGACGGCTGTCGCTGAGGCCATCGCCGTGCGCCAGCAGCATGTCCACCGTCAGGGCCACACCGACATGACCGGCAAAGGCCATTTCGGCCACGGCTGCCAGCAGGCCGCCGTCGCTGCGGTCGTGGTAGGCCAGGATCTTGCCCTGCGCGCGCAGGGTGTTGACGGCCTGGACCAGGGCGATCAGGTCTTTCGCCTGATCCAGATCCGGCACGATGTCACCGCCCTGCCCCAGCACCTGGCTCAGGATGCTGCCGGCCATGCGCTGCTGGCCTCGACCCAGATCGATCAGCAGCAGACGGGTATCGGGCGTGTCGCGGTCCAGCTGCGGCGTGAGCGTGCCGCGCACGTCTTCCAGCGTGGCAAAGGCGGTAATGACCAGGCTGACCGGCGAGACCACCTTGCGCGCCTGGGCTGCGCCTTCGGCAGAAGGGTCCTGCCACTGGGTGCGCATGGACAGCGAGTCCTTGCCCACCGGAATCGAGATGCCCAGCTCGGGGCACAGCTCCATGCCCACGGCCTGCACCGTGCGGTACAGCGCGGCATCTTCGCCGGCTTCGCCGCAGGCGGCCATCCAGTTGGCGGACAGCTTGACGCGCGGCAGTTCGATCGGAGCGGCCAGCAGGTTGGTGATGGCCTCGGCCACGGCCATGCGGCCGGAAGCGGGCGCATCGAACACGGCCAGCGGTGTGCGCTCGCCCATGCTCATGGCCTCGCCGGCCACACCGGCGTAATCGGCCAGGGTCACGGCCACATCGGCGACCGGAATCTGCCACGGACCGACCATCTGGTCGCGGTGCGTCAGGCCCCCCACGGCGCGGTCGCCAATGGTGATGAGGAAGCGCTTGCTGGCCACGGTCGGGTGGCTCAGCACCTGGATGATGGCCTGCTGCAGGTCCAGATCGCCGGTATCCAGCGGCATGCCGTGGTGGATGATGGTTTGCACATCGCGCTGCATCTTGGGCGGCTTGCCCAGCAGCACGTTCATCGGCATGTCGACCGGCAGGTCTTGATCGACAATCTTGCCAGAGTCCAGATCGACCGCGCCCACATGCAGGTGGCGCTCGTCGGTGGTGACGCCGACTACGGCAAACGGGCAGCGCTCGCGCTCGCACAGGGCGCGGAACTGCTCCAGGCTTTCCGGGGCGATTGCCATCACGTAACGTTCCTGGCTCTCGTTGCACCAGATTTCCTTGGGTGCCAGACCGGTTTCTTCCAGCGGCACGCTGCGCAGGTCAAAACGCGCGCCACGGCCGGCATCGTTGACCAGTTCGGGGAAGGCATTGGACAGGCCGCCGGCCCCCACGTCGTGGATCGCCAGGATCGGGTTGTGCTCGCCCATGGCCCAGCAGTGGTTGATCACTTCCTGCGCACGACGCTCGATTTCCGGGTTGCCACGCTGCACCGAGTCGAAGTCCAGGTGGGCCGCGTTGGCACCGCTGCTCATCGAGCTGGCCGCACCGCCGCCCATGCCGATGCGCATGCCCGGGCCGCCGAGCTGGATCAGCAGCGTGCCGGCCGGGAATTCGATCTTGTGCGTCAGGCCGGCATCGATGCTGCCCAGGCCACCGGCGATCATGATCGGCTTGTGGTAGCCCATCTGGCGCACCTGCACGCCCTCCTGCGTGCGGCTGACGATGGTCTGCTCGTATTCGCGGAAATAGCCGGTCAGGTTGGGACGGCCGAATTCGTTGTTGAAGGCGGCACCACCCAGCGGGCCTTCGGTCATGATCTGCAGCGGGCTGGCGATGTGCTCGGGCTTGCCGCCCGGCTGGTCGCTCATGCCGCCCCACAGTTTCGATACCGTGAAGCCGGTCAGGCCGGCCTTGGGACGCGAACCGCGGCCGGTGGCACCTTCGTCACGGATTTCGCCGCCAGCGCCGGTCGAGGCGCCGGGGAACGGCGAAATCGCCGTCGGGTGGTTGTGCGTTTCCACCTTCATCAGCACGTGCTGCAGCTTGTCCTGGGCGCGGTAGCGCATGCCGTGGCCGGTGGATTCATCGGCCATGAAACGCTGGCTGACCGTGCCCTCCATGATGGCGGCGTTGTCCGAATAGGCCACGATGGTGTGCTGCGGCGATACCTTTTCGGTATTGCGGATCATGCCGAACAGGCTCAAGTCCTGTTTTTCGCCATCGATGGTGAATTCGGCATTGAAGATCTTGTGGCGGCAATGTTCGCTGTTGGCCTGCGCGAACATCATCAGTTCCACGTCGGTCGGATTGCGCTTGAGCTCCTGGAAGCCCTGCAGCAGGTAATCGATCTCGTCGTCGGCCAGCGCCAGGCCCCAGTCGCGGTTGGCCTGCTCCAGCGCGGCACGGCCACCTCCCAGCACATCGACGTGCTCCATCGGCACCGGGTCCAGGTGGGTGAACAGGCTGTTGGCGGCATCCAGCGTGGGCAGCACGCTTTCGGTCATGCGGTCGTGCAGCAGCGCGGCAATCTGTTCCAGCTGGCCATCCTTCAGCTTGCCGCCCTGTAGCGTGTATACGGTACCGCGCTCGATGCGGCGCACGCTGGCGGCATCGGTCAAGCCGCAGTTGCGCGCAATATCGGTCGCCTTGGAGGCCCAGGGCGACACGGTGCCAACGCGCGGCGTGATGACGATACTGGCCAGCGGCTGGCCAGCGGTTTCGGCCGGCTCGCCATAGGTCAGCAGCTGCTGCAGCGCCTGCTGACTGGCCGCATCCAGCGGTTGGTCGCTTTCAACCCAGTACATGAACTGGCCGGTGATGGCTCGCACACCGGGAGCGATCGCCTGGATCTGGCTCAGGAGTTGCTGGGAACGGAAATGGGTGAGAGCGTTGCCGCCCTCGAAACGGGTAATGGTTGTCTGCATGGAAATGAGAGGCAACAGGCAGCTGATGTAAACCGCCATTGTAATCGGCGGGCATGTCGGTGGGGGCTTCGTGGGCATTCCCCACGCACTTGTGCCCGTGCTTCAGGTGAGCACTTCCCAGGGCACGATGCAATCGGTGTCGAGCTGCTGCAGCCGCAGCGCCTGCAAGCCGAAAACCTGGCGCAACAGGGTATCGTCCAGCACCTGTGCCGGCTGGCCGTGCGCCTGGATGCGGCCCTGCTGCAAGACACAGACCTGGTGGCAGAAACGCGAGGCCAGCGTCAGGTCATGCAGCACCACGGCGATTGCCATGCCCTGCCCCGCCAGCTGGCGCAGCAGGCCCATGATCTGCAGCTGGTGCGCCGGATCGAGCGCGGCCAGCGGTTCGTCTGCCAGCAGGATCGGGGTTTCGGTGGCCAGCGCACGTGCCAGCAGCACGCGGGCGCGCTCGCCGCCGGACAGCGTCTGTACATTGCGGGTGGACAGGTGCTGGCAGTCGGTCAGCGCCATGGCCCGCTGGATGGCGGCTTCGCCAGCGGGACGCTCGGCATCGCCATGCGGCAGCCGGCCCAGCGCCACCACATCGGCTACCGGTAGCGGCCAGTGCACCTGCTGGCCTTGCGCCAGATAGGCGATGTGGCGTGCGCGCTCGCCGGCCGACCACTGCGCCAGCGGCCGATCCTGCAGCAGGATGCGGCCCTGGCTGGCCGGCGCCATGCCGAGCAAGGTGCGCAACAGGCTGGTCTTGCCGGCGCCGTTGGGGCCGAGAATGCCGAGCAGCTGGCCGCTGCGCAGTTCCAGATCGATACCGTGCAGCAGCGTACGCTTGCCGGCCTCCATCTGCACGCCTTGCATCTGCATCATCAGCGCACTCATGCCGACCTCCGGTGCAGGCCCAGGATCAGCGACAGGAAGAACGGCGCGCCAATCAGCGCCGTCAGCACGCCGAGCTTGAGTTCCTGGCCATCGTTGTAGGCCAGGCGCACGCCGATATCGGCCAGCAGCAGCAGGATGGCCCCGGCCCAGGCCGATACCGGCAGCAACGCGGCGGGATCGGCCTTGACGAAGGGGCGCATCACATGCGGTGCCACCAGCCCGACAAACCCGATGCTGCCCGCGACCGACACCGCTGCGCCCACGCTGCAGGCCGTGCCGGCCAGCACCAGCAGACGCAGTTGCGGCAGACGGATGCCCATGGTGTGTGCGGTTTCCTCGCCCAGCGCCAGCGCCTGCAGGCCACGGCGCGATTGCCACAGCAAGAGCAGGCCGAGCACGATCGCCGGCACGCCCAGTGCCACTTCACGCATGCTGCGATCCGCCAGCGAGCCCATCATCCAGAACACGATTTCCTGCAGCGCAAAGGCATTGCGCGACCAGTTCATCACCAGCGCAATCAGTGCGCTGCAGAGCGAGGAAATCGCCACGCCGGCCAGAATCAGCGTGGTGGTGTCCTGGTTGCGCTGCGCCAGCAGCAGCACCAGCAGCACCGCCAGCGCGGTACCGGCCATGCCGGCCAGCGGCAGTGCCAGCGCGGCCATCTGCGCCAGGCCGGTGTAGAGCGCGATCACGGCACCCAGCGCGGCGCCGCTGGTGACGCCCAGCAGGCCGGGTTCGGCCAGCGGGTTGCGCAACAGGCCCTGGAGTGCGGCACCGGACATGCCCAGTGCGGCACCCACCGCCACGCACAGCACGGTACGCGGCAGGCGCAGATCCCAGAAGATGCGGCTGGGCACCCAGTCACCAGCCAGCACGCCTTGCAGCAGGCGCAGCGGCGACATGTCCACATAGCCAATGGTGAGCGACAGCAGGCATAGCGCCAGCAGCACCAGCCCGGCCAGCAGCCAGCGGACGAGCGACCAACGGGCGCGACCCGGCATGGCAGAGAATTCGGAAACAGTCATGGCAGCGATTATCGGCCCTGGCGCTGCTGTGCCATGCGCGCTGCCGTATCCAGACTCCAGAGGCCGCCGCAGATGGTGGTGCGGGTCTGCATCGTCAGGCTGTCGAGCGCGGTGTGCTGCAGCGCCGGGTGCAGCTGGTCCCGCGGCACCACGCTGGGCATGTCGCTGGCGTAGTCGGGCGTGAGCATCAGATCGGGGTGGGTGGCCACCAACCGCTCCAGCGGCAGATAGCCATAGCCGGTCAGGCCGGCCTCGACGCCGGCATTGCGGTAGCCGGCCAGTTCGATCAGCTCGTTCATCAAGGTGCCTGTGCCGGTGCTGTAGCCCTGCCAGCTGCGCTCGGCCGCTACCGGCCATGGCGCGGCTTGCTGCTGCGCCGCCTGTTGCAACTCCAGCTGGCGCTGCTGTAGCGCCTGCACCAGCGCCCTGCCCTTGGCCGATTCTCCCACGGCATCAGCGACCAGCGTGATCTGCTGCTGCACCTCGGCCAGGCTGCTGGCCAGCGGCACTTCCAGCACCGGAATGCCCAGCGAGCGCAGCATCTGCGTGGTGTAGCGTGCCGTGTAACGGCCCACCAGCACCAGATCCGGTTTGAGCAGCAGCACCTCTTCGGTATCGCCACGGACTGCAGGCAGCGCACGCGCCTGCGGCTCCAGCACCGACAGGCCGGGATCGTGCGCCAGCCGGCTGACCGCGGCAATGCGCTGTGGTTCCACCAGCTGCAGCAGCAGCTGGTCGGTGCACAGGTTGAGGGAGACGATACGTTCGGGGTGACCCGGAATGGCCGCTGTCGCCTTGGGTTGCGACGGCCCGGGTTGACAGCCGGCCAGCGCCGCCGCCACGCAACCCGCGGCCAGCCAGCGTCGGGCGTGGCGCAGCATCGGGCGGCGAAGCGGACGGCTGGACATGGTCAATTACCTGAAGTCCCAACGGTAGCCAAGGCGGATTTCACGGCCCGGCATGTTGTAGTTATGGACTTCTTCATAGTAGCGGTCGAACAGGTTGTCCACGCTCAGGCTGACCGTCTGGCGCTTGTCGATGACATAGCCCAGGCTCATGTCCCACAGCGTGTAGCCGCCACGTTCAGCCTTGGATTTCCAGCTCTTGCCGTTGTAGCGGGTACCGAGGCGGGCATGCAGCCTGTCCCAGTTGCCGACCAGGGCGGCACGTGCGGTGTTCTTGGGCACGTACTCCAGGGGCGACCAGACACTGCCATTGCGCTGTTCGCTGCGGAAGCTGTGGGTATAGCCCAGATCCAGATGCAGATTCGGGTTGAACTGCCATTGGCCTGTCAGCTCGACGCCGCGCATGCGCGCCTCGTCGGCATTGCGCCAGCTCTTGAGGCCGGGGCTGACATCGTAGGCGACGATCTTGTCCTTGACGCGCGTGTGGTAGAGCGTCAGGTCCATGTTCCAGTTTTCGCGCTCGATACCGATACCGGCATCGACACTGACACTGCTTTCGGGATCCAGACTGGCATTGCCGACATAGGTGATCGGCACCGGATACCATTCCTTGGTAGCCTCATCATATTTCCAGTCGCTGCCAGAGTACTCGCCAGACAGCTTCCAGGCGCTGGGCGCACTGAAGCCCTTGCCGGCCGAAGCATGCAGCGAGATGCCCGGTGCCACTTCCTGCTTGATGCCGGCGCTGGGGCTGAACTGACTGAACTCGCGGCTTTGCGTCACGTTGCCCAGGCCATCGGTCGGCAGCGTGGACATGGTAATGCGGTCATAACGCCCACCCACGTAGAAGTTGGTCCTGCCCTCGTTCAGGTTGACGTTCTGTTGCGCATACAGGCCATGCGTCTTCAGCTTGCTGTCCGGGTTATAGGAGAAAGTCCAGGGCGGCGTGCCACTGCGTGCGCTGGCTTCGGTCTGGTTGTAATCGTAGCCAAACACCAGCTTGTAGCCGTCGGCCCAGTCCCATTCGTCCTTGAGTTGCAGGCCGTGCCACTTGATGCGCGAATCGTAGGATTGGGCCAGGCTGCTGTCTTTACGGAGATCGTAGTTGACGTAGTTTTCCTTGCCGGTATAGGCTGCGGCAGACAGCGTGTGTTGTCCCAGCTCGCCTTGCAGCGTCAGGCTGTACAGGTCGCGTTCGGCATCCTTGCTGGTCTCGAACTGCTTGATTTCCGGATCGGGGCCGGGGTTCTGCACGTCATCGGCACGGAACAGGTCGGCGCGCGCATCCAGCGTCCAGCCCGGTGCCAGTTCGGCACCCAGGCGCAGGCCATGGCTGTGCTTCTTGTAGCCGCTGAACTCCATGGTCTGACCGCGACCATCCTTGTAGTCGCGGCGTTTTTCCCAGTTGCCAAAATAGTCGAAATTGAGCGTCTCGTTGATGGCACCACCGATATCCGCCTCGACCTGGCGCAAGTTGTGGTTGCCGGCAGAGACGCCCACACCGCCCTCAATCTCCCCGGTACGACGCACCGGAATCACGTTGATCACGCCCGACATGGCCTGGGAGCCATACAGCGAAGATGCCGGGCCTTTCATGACCTCGATGCGCGCCACGCCGTTGACCGGCATGAAGCTGAGGTTGTTGTTGACGGCCGGAATGCCGTTCTGCAGGATCAGCGTCTGCATGCTTTCGCCAGTCATCGGCGAACTCGGCGTAAAGCCGCGCATGCCGACCGAGCCACTCATGCCCGGGTAGCGCTTGGTGTCCACGTTGGTCGTCTTGCCCAGCAGATCGGCCAGTTCACGATGCGGCGTGCGCTCGATCTCCTGGCGTGTCACCACCTCGATGCGCTGCGGCGTGTCCTTCAGCGGCATCGGTGCGCGCGCGCCGGTGACGACCACGCGGTACGGTTCGTCCTGCGGGCTGGCTGCAGCCACTTGCAAGGCCGACTCGACGGCATCGGGCTGGACGGTTTGCGCCACGGCAGCGGCAACCGGAGTCAGGCAGATCAGCAGACCTGCCAGGCGAATGGAATGAGGATGGAGTTTCAAGGCCTGTTCTCGTATCGATAGGCCGTGCTGCATGCGACAGGTCGGTCGTGGTGGCTGGCCGACAGCATCTGCCGGACCAAGCCTTGCCGCCGTGTCTGCTACCCCGCAGACGGCCAGGTTTTCCGCTGCCATCACCCTGTCATGGCAGCACATGCAACTCAGGCCGGTATCCGGACTCGCAAGTCTTGATGCATCGCCTTCCCGCCATCCGCGCCGGTTGCCGCATTGCACGGCACCGCATGGAATCTGCAGTGGCTGCCACCTGACATGGCCTGATGCACCCTCACTCGCTTACCGTTGCGGGGGCAGTCCGGGCATTGTGCGCTGGGCACGCACCCGGTTCCCGTTTAACCTGCCAGCCGGGTCATTCCGGCATCACAGGCACCTGGGTCTTGTCACCGGCATGGTGCCGGCAAGTGTCGGATTGTAAATGCAAAGCGCCACCTTGTCCGCCTGTTGTGCAGGCCCGACAATCCCTGCTGCCTGCGGTGTCCCGCTATTCCTAGGATAATTGCACCCCATGAGCATCAAGATCCATACCCCCGAAGAAATCGAACACATGCGTGTCGCCGGCCGCTTTGCCGGTGAGCTGCTCGACTACCTGGCGCCCTTTGTCGTGCCGGGTGTCACCACCAACGAGCTGGACCGCCTGTGCGCCGAATACACCACCTCGCGCGGCTCGGTATCGGCACCGCTGAACTACGCGCCGCCCGGCCATACGCCCTACCCCAAGTCCATGTGCACCTCGGTCAACCACCAAGTCTGCCACGGCATCCCCAATGACAAGCCGCTCAAGAAAGGCGATATCGTCAACATCGACGTGACGCCGATCACCAACGGCTGGCATGGCGACAGCAGCCGCATGTACATCGTTGGCGGTGAGGAAGCGGCTCCGCCGTTTGTCTCGCGTCTGGTGCGCGTGACCTACGAATCGATGTGGCTCGGCATCCAGCAGGTCAAGCCGGGGGCGCACCTGGGCGACATCGGCCACGCCATCCAGCAGTACGTGGAAGGCCACGGCTACAGCGTGGTGCGCGAGTTCTGCGGCCACGGTACCGGCCAGGAATTCCACACCGAGCCGCAGGTGCTGCACTATGGCAAGCCCGGCACGCTCGAAGAGCTGCAGCCCGGCATGATCTTCACCATCGAGCCGATGGTCAATGCCGGTCGCCGCGAGATCAAGCAGGGGCCGGATGGCTGGGCGATTGTCACCAAGGACCGCTCCCTGTCCGCCCAGTTCGAGCACACGCTGGTCGTTACCGAGACCGGCTACGAGGTACTGACGGTATCGCCCGGCATGCCGGCACTGCCGGATTTCGTCAGTTCCACCAAGACCTGATCCGCCACATTTTTTGCAGACCCGCATGCCGCAGACTCTCGCCCCTCTTTCCCCGGAAACACTGGCCGGTCTGCGCACCGGCTACCAGCAGGACAAGGAGGCCCTGTTCGCGGCCTTTGCTGCCAGTGGCCGCAAGCTGCGTGCGCTGCGCAGCGTCAACACGCTGTGGCGCAAGCTCACGCGCCTGACCGACCGCATGCTGACCACATTGTGGCGTGCGCACGGCCTGCAGCGCGGCGGCCTGCTGCTGGCAGCCGTGGGCGGCTATGGCCGTGCCGAGCTGTCGCCCTACTCCGATGTGGATGTGCTGATCCTGCTGCCCGATGGCCTGGACCTGGCTGGCAACCCGGAGCTGAAGGAGCGTGTCGAAAACTTCATCAGCTGCTGCTGGGATACCGGCCTGCAGATCGGCTCCAGCGTGCGCACGCTGCAGGAATGCATCGCCGAATCGCAGGCAGACATCACGATCCAGACCGCCCTGCTGGAGCGGCGCTACATCACCGGATCGCGCAAGCTGTTCACGCAGCTCAGCGCCGCCTGCGACAGCGCCATGCAGCCCTACGCCTTCTACCTGGCCAAGACGCTGGAAATGCGCCAGCGCCACGCCAAATACGACAACACGCCCTACTCGCTGGAGCCCAACTGCAAGGAATCGCCCGGCGGCCTGCGCGATCTGCATGTGCTGCTGTGGGTGGCCAAGGCTGCCGGTTACGGCAACAGCTGGGACAGCATCCTGCAAAGCGGCCTGCTGACCGATTACGAGGCGCGCCAGATCAAGCAGACCTATGCCATGCTGGGCATGATCCGCAGCCAGCTGCACCTGGTAACGCGCCGCCACGAGGATCGCCTGCTGTTTGATGTGCAAACCAGTGTGGCCGAACAGCTCGGCTACACCACCCAGTCACGCACCACGCGCACCGGCCCGGATCGCAATCCGATCCGTCCGAGCGAAGCGCTGATGCGGCACTACTACTGGACAGCCAAGGCCGTGGTACAGCTGAGCCAGATCCTGCTGCTCAACATTGCCGAGCGCCTGCGTGACAGCGGCCATACCTACGATTACGATCCGGCTCCGGTGACGGAAGCCATGCGCGCGCTGCAGCAGCGCCAGCAGGACAAGGCTGCAGCCGCAGCCGCCGAAGAGGCCTCGCCGCTGCAGCAGCAATCCGTGGTCAACCCGGTGGCCAGTACCGCACTGACCCGGCTGGACTACCTGCCGCGCCAGATCGATCGGCCGCGCCGCAAGATCAATGAGCGCTTCTTCGATACCGATGGCCTGCTCGACGTCGCCACCGACGATCTCTACCAGCGCCATCCGCACGCGATTCTGGAAACCTTTCTGGTGCTGCAGCGCGAAGTCGGCATCCAGGGCCTGTCGGCACGCACGCTGCGGGCGCTGTACAACGCGCGCGCCCTCATGGACAGCCGCTTCCGGCGCGATCCGGTCAACCGCCAGCAATTCCTGCAGATCCTGCAGGCCCCGAGCGGCGTGACGCAGGCGCTGCGCCTGATGAACCAGACCTCGGTGCTGGGCCGCTACCTGTGGGTGTTCCGCAAGATCGTCGGCCAGATGCAGCACGACCTGTTCCATGTCTACACGGTGGACCAGCACATCCTGATGGTGGTGCGCAACGTGCGGCGGTTTTTCAAGGCCGAGCATGCGCATGAATACCCGCTGTGTTCGCAGTTGGCTGCCGGCTGGGATGCGCCCTGGATTCTCTCTACCGCCGCGCTGTTCCACGATGTGGCCAAGGGCCGTGGCGGCGACCATTCGCAGCTGGGCGAAATCGAGATTCGCCGCTTCTGCAAGACACATGGCATCGGCAAGGACGATACCGAGCTGCTGGCCTTTCTGGTGCGCGAACACCTGACCATGAGCCAGGTCTCGCAAAAGCAGGACCTGAACGATCCCGAGGTGATTACCCGCTTTGCCCGGCTGGTCGGCAGCGAGCGTTACCTGACGGCGCTCTATCTGCTGACCGTGGCCGATATCCGCGGCACCAGCCCGAAGGTATGGAACGCCTGGAAAGGCAAGCTGCTGCAGCAGATGTACCAGAGCACGCAGCGTGTGCTGGGCGGCCATATTCCCGATGCCGATGCGCTGGTGGAAGCCCGCAAGCGCGAGGCGCTGATCGAGCTGGCACGCCACTCCATGCCGCACAACGGCCATGTGAAGCTGTGGCAGACGCTGGATGTGCGCTATTTCATGCGCCACGAAAGCGGCGACATCGCCTGGCACACGCGTCATCTGGCACGCCATGTAGGCGAAGGCAAGACGATTGTGCGCGCACGCCTGTCGCCGCATGGCGAGGGCCTGCAGGTAATGGTGTACACGCCGGACGAACCGGATCTGTTTGCCCGCATCTGCAGCTTTTTCGAGCGCGGCTCGTTCAGCATTCTGGATGCACGTGTACACACCACCAGTGACGGCTGCGCGCTCGACACCTTCCTGATGGTCACCGCCATCATGCCGGAGCACTACCGCGAGTTCATCACCATGGTAGAAACCTCGCTGACACAGACGCTGGAAAAGCGTGAACCGCTGCGCGAACCCGGCCGCACACGCCTGTCGCGCCGCGTCAAGGAATTTCCGATCACGCCCTATGTGAAGCTGGCCCCTGATGACAAGGGCCAGAACTGGCTGCTGACCATCAACACCAGCGACCGCATCGGCCTGCTCTACCGCATCACGCGCGTACTGGCGGCCAACGGTATCGCGCTGGAGCTGGCCAAGATCTCCACCATGGGCGAGCGCGTGGAAGACACCTTTCTGATCCATGCGCCGGAGCTGTCTTCCACCCGATTCCAGACCGAACTGGAGCACCAGCTGCTGGAAGCGCTGGATACCAACTGATTCCCGCCTGCCGCTGTTCCATGGCCGTGTCACCGGGCATGGTTACAATGCGGCGGCATAGCCATTGCCACGGACAAACGACATGACCCAAACGACTCACGACACCACCCGCATCGACGATACCCGTATCCGCGCCGTGCGCCCGCTGCTGACACCGGCCCTGCTGCAAGAAAGCCTGCCGGTCAGCGATACGCTGATCGACCGCGTGGAGCAACAGCGCCGCGCCATCAGCGATGTGCTGCATGGCCGCGATGACCGCCTGATCGTGGTGGTGGGGCCCTGCTCCATTCACGACCATGACCAGGCCATGGAGTACGCGCGCCGCCTGCAGCCGCTGGCGCAGGAGCTGGCCGACGACCTGCTGGTGGTGATGCGCGTGTATTTCGAGAAGCCGCGCACCACGGTGGGCTGGAAAGGCTATATCAACGATCCGCACCTGGATGGCACGTTTGCCATGAATGAAGGCCTGGAGCGCGCACGCCGCCTGCTGCTGGAAGTGGTGGAGCTGGGCCTGCCGGCCGGCACCGAGTTCCTGGACCTGCTGAGCCCGCAGTTCATCAGCGACCTGATCGCCTGGGGCGCGATTGGTGCACGCACCACGGAAAGCCAGAGCCACCGCCAGCTGGCGTCGGGCATGAGCTGCCCGGTGGGCTTCAAGAACGGGACCGATGGCGGCGTCAAGGTGGCGGTAGACGCCATTGTTTCGGCGCAATCTCCCCATGCCTTCATGGGCATGACCAAGATGGGCCAGGCCGCGATTTTCGAGACGCGCGGCAATGACGACTGCCACGTGATCCTGCGCGGCGGCAAGACCCCCAACTACGATGCCGCCCACGTGCAGGCCGCCTGTGAGGCGCTGCAGGCCAGCCAGTTGCGCCCGCAGGTGATGATCGACCTGTCGCACGCCAACAGCAGCAAGCAGCACCAGCGCCAGATCGACGTCGCCTCCGACGTGGCCAGCCAGATCGCCGGCGGCGATGCGCGTATCACCGGCGTGATGATCGAAAGCCACCTGGAAGAAGGTCGTCAGGATCTGGGCAAGGGGGAGCTGAAGCGCGGTGTGTCGATTACCGATGCCTGCATCAGCATGGAGCAGACCGAACCGGTGTTGCGCGAGCTGGCGGCGGCGGTGCGCAAGCGTCGGGCGGGCTGAGCCTGTCTACCTGTCCTGCCTCATCGGGGCGGGGCCTCTTCTTTTATAATGGCGCGTTGCCGACCGGTCACGCCCGGTAACCCTGCCCGGGTGATGGAATTGGTAGACATACCGGACTTAAAATCCGGAGCCGCAAGGCGTACGGGTTCGACCCCCGTCCCGGGCACCATGACTATTGCAGGGGTGTTTTTCACCAATCTGCCGGTGTCATGACCTCCTCCCCCTTCCTCCTGATGGCCATTCCGGCCGTGGTCGCCCTGGTCGGCGGCTTGCTGGCGGCCGTCTGGTCACCCGGCCACCAGACGCGCAGCATGATCCAGCACTTTGCCGCCGGTGTCGTGCTGGCCGCCCTGGCGGTAGAACTGCTTCCAGAAATCGCCCGCGAACACCCTCAGCCCTGGCACATCATTGCTGCCTTTGCCGCTGGCAGCTTGTTCATGTACGGCCTCAAGTTGTGGAGCCTCCGGCCGGCAGCCTGCTGCTGGCGCAAGTCTCGCACGACACCATCGGCACCGTCCTGTCCTTCAGTGCCGCGGCTCTGCTCTATCTGGTAACCGAAGAGCTGCTGATGGAGGCCCACGAAGTGGAAGAAAAGTCCTACTTCACGCTGATCCTGTTTGGTGGCTTCCTGACATTCTGGTGTATCCAGTTGCTGGGGCAAGGCTGAGCATATAGCAACCATGACAAAACCAACTCCCAAAACCATCCAGATTTTTCTGCCAGGCGGTAGTCCAACAGGCATTCGCGTCGCTGAAATAACGACACGTATCGTCCAGGTATTTGACATCCCGAGAAAGCTGCTGGCTGACTTCCTGAAGATGCCGGAAAGTCAACAGGTAGGCGTTTATTACCTGGTTTCAAAGCCGGAAGACGGTAGTGAGCCACAAGTCTATGTGGGTCAATCGGGTGACCTGCAGACGCGTCTCAAAGGGCATGACACGCAGAAAGATTTCTGGGAGCGCGCGCTGGTCATGATTTCCCGCACCAACTCCCTGACCCAGACACATGCCCTGTTTCTGGAATGGCACAGCCTTCAGACGATTCGCAAGATTGATCGCTACTCTGATTTGAACGGCAATGCAGGGTCACGCCCCTACACGCCTGCTCCCATGGAAGCCGATTGCCACGAAATATTCGAAACGGGGCAAATCCTGCTCGCTACCTTGGGGTATCCGATGTTTGACCCATTGGTGCAAACAAGCAAGCCGGATGAGCCAGAAGAATATTTCTATTGCAAATCTGGCGGAACCCAGGGTCGAGGGCTGTATACCGAAGAGGGTTTTGTCGTGTTGACAGGCTCGGTTGGCCGCAAAAGCCATGTCCCCTCAATCAGGGGAACCAGTACCGCCAATCTTCGGGACAAGCTACTGGAAGATGGGGTCATGAAGGCGGTAGGAGATACCGTGATCTTTACCAAAGACCATCTATTCCGCTCGCCCAGCATGGCAGCAGCGGCCATACTGGGACGTACAGCCAATGGCTGGCAAGAGTGGAAAGATGAAGAAGGCAGGACGCTGGATGCAGTGAAGCGTCAAGCCCCACTGCCGTGAACTCTTCGGTGATACGGAAGGCCGGTGAATCTCTCGGTTTACCGCCTTACCAATACACCTTCGCCCCACGCATCTCTTGCAGCGCCGGCATGATTTCTTCCACGGCCAGATAGCCAATGCGCTCTTCCCAGCCAGCCGCTGCACCCGCGGCAAACGCCGTAGCCGGTTGCTGCACCGCCAGTTGCTGCAGCAATTCGCGGCTGACCACGGCGTCGTTCATCAGGCCCAGCGCTTCCTGCACGTCGCGGTAGGAGCCCAGGAATTTCTTCACGCGCGCGGCCGGGTACAGGCTGGAGAAGAATTCGGCGCTGTAGCGCAGTTTCTTCACATGCTTGCGCAGCGTATGGCGTTCGGGTTCGTCCAGCTTCTCCCAGCGCTTGGCGTACTTTTCCACCGCCGACAGGCGCTTGTCCAGCGCGGCATGGGCAAAATCCTTCAGCGTCACGCCTTCGGCGGCCGCGTCTTCCGGATGGTCCACATGCAGCCAGGCCAGCAGATGCAGCAGCAGCGTGCCGATGCGCGGCGAATGCATCGTCGTGCGCACCTTCTGGATCAGCTCCTCGCGTTGCTGCAGCAGTGCCTGCTGCACCACATGCAGCGGAATCTTGCCTTCAAAGGCCGGCTCGATGCGCGCCAGGGTTTCGTGTACCAGCACATCGCGGTCACGCACATCCCCCAGCATCTGGGCCAGAGACTGCAGGCCGGTTTCCAGACGGTTCCAGGTGGCATCATCCGGCAGCGCGGAAAACGCCTTGTTGGCCGAGCGCATGCGGCGAATCGCCACGCGCGCCTGGTGGATGAATTCCATGTCATCGCCCTGGCCTACCCACGGCAGGTTGGCCTGCAGGTGGCGCAGGCATTCCATCTTGATCAGGCGGCGCGCCTCGACCGGCGTCATGTCGGGTAACAGCTCGGGCAGCTTGGCCCCTTCCGGCTTGATCGGTGTCTGCGTGAACAGGCGCGAACCGCGCTCGGCCTTGCTGCGCGGCTGCGGCAGCAGCGGAAACGCCTTGGCCAGCGTCAGCGCCACGCCAAACACCGCCTCGATCCTGCCCTGCTTGAGTTCGACCTCGACCTCGTTCACCACGGTGCTGCGGTCATCGCAGGAGATATGGCCGATGTCCAGCGCAATCTCGACGATATTGCCCTGCTTGTCCTCCACCTCCCACAGCGTGCGCTGGATGCGCGTGGTGAATGCCGGCTGCAGGCGCGTGGCGATCTTGTCATCGCACAGGAAGTTGCGCGCGTCCAGATCGGCGATATTCGCCAGCTCCAGCGCCGGGCCATGCGTGATGTGCTCGAACTCGGCACGCGCATTCAAGCCGCCACCGGCACTCTGGCCGTACTTCACGGTCTGGATCCACTGCTCGCCCTTCTGGCGCAGGCGCAGCCCCATCTCGCGGCGCTGCAGGTCCATGTTCGGCGTATCGTAATAAATGCTCAGCAGATCCTGCTGTACCGCCTTGCCGGCGGCGGGCAGCAATTTGGGCAGCTTCTGGATAAAGGCAGCGTTCAGCTCTGCCGGCAAGGCCAGACAGAGTTCAATTTCCTGATCCATGGCGATCCCTTTCTCCTGTCACAATGGTTTGTCGCAAAGGACAAGGCTATCACGAAAGCCCTTGTGAATGATGACAAGCGAGCTGGCTCAGCCCTGCTGCGCCAGCAGATCCAGCATGCCCTGCTGGTCCAGCACCGGGATGCCCAGTGTCTGTGCCTTGTCCAGCTTGCTGCCGGCTTCCGCCCCGGCGACGACGTAATCGGTCTTCTTGCTCACGCTGCCGGTGACCTTGGCGCCGGCGGCTTCGAGCAGTTCCCGGGCCTCGTCGCGGCCCATGGAAGGCAGCGTGCCGGTCAGCACAAAGGTCTTGCCGGCCAACGGGCTGGCGCTGGCCAGGGCAGCCGCCTCGCCTGCCGATTCCGGCCAATGCACACCCAGCGCACGCAGGCGTTCCAGTACTTCGCGGTTGTGCGGCTCGGCCAGGAAGCGCAGCAGGCTGTCAGCCACTACCGGCCCCACATCGGGTACCTGCAGCAGCGCTGCCTCATCGGCCTGCAGCAGGGCATCGAGGCTGCCAAAGTGGCGTGCCAGGTCCTTGGCCGTGGTTTCGCCCACATGGCGGATGCCCAGGCCGTAGACAAAGCGGGCCAGCGTGGTGGATTTGCTCTTTTCCAGCGCATCCAGCAGGTTGTGCGCAGATTTCTCGCCCATGCGTTCCAGCCCGGACAAGGTGTCCAGCTGCAGCGTGTACAGATCGGGCAGGCTGTGGATGATTTCGCCATCCACCAACTGCTCCACCAGCTTGTCGCCCAGACCTTCAATGTCCAGCGCGCGGCGCTGGGCAAAGTGCAGCACCGCCTGCTTGCGTTGTGCGCTGCAGTAGATGCCGGCAGTGCAGCGGGTATCGACCTCACCCTCTTCCCGCGCCACGGCGCTGCCGCAGACCGGGCAGGCATCGGGCATGGCAAACGGCACTGTGCCCTCGGGGCGCTGCTCCAGCACCACCGACACCACCTCGGGAATCACGTCGCCGGCGCGACGCACCACCACGGTGTCGCCAATGCGCACATCCTTGCGATTGGCCTCTTCCTGGTTGTGCAGCGTGGCGTTGGTGACAGTCACGCCGCCCACGAACACCGGTTCCAGCTTGGCTACCGGCGTCAGCTTGCCGGTACGGCCCACCTGCACGTCGATATCGCGCACCACGGTCAGCATTTCCTGCGCCGGGTACTTGTGCGCCACGGCCCAGCGCGGTTCGCGGCTGACAAAACCGAGCTGGCGCTGCAAGGCGATGCGGTTGACCTTGTAGACCACGCCGTCGATATCGAACGGCAGGCTGTCACGACGTTCGGCAATCTGCTGGTGAAAGGCGATCAGGCCCTGCGGGCCCTGGCTGACCACACGTTCTTGGGACACCGGCAGGCCGAAGGCCGCAAAGGCATCGAGCACACCGCTGTGGCTGTCGGGCATGGCCTCCCAGCCCTGCACCTCGCCCCAGGCGTAGGCATAGAAACTCAGCGGGCGCTGCACGGTGATGGCCGGATCCAGCTGGCGCAGCGAGCCGGCGGCGGCGTTGCGCGGGTTGACAAAGGTTTTCTCGTTCCTGGCACCGCGGGCGATTTTCTCGCGCTGACGTTCGTTCAGCGCCTCGAAGGCATCGCGCCGCATATAGACTTCGCCGCGCACTTCCAGCACTGCCGGCAGCGCCTCGCCGCGCAGGCGCAGCGGAATCTGGCGGATGGTGCGCACGTTCTGCGTGATGTCTTCGCCGGTTTCACCATCGCCCCGGGTTGCGGCCTGCACCAGCACGCCCTGCTCGTAGCGCAGGTTGACCGCCAGGCCGTCAAACTTGAGCTCGGCCGCGTACTCGACCGGAGGCTCTGCCGGCGTCAGGCCCAGCTCCTTGCGCACCCGTGCATCAAAGGTGGTGACGCCGCTGGCTTCGGTATCGGTCTCGGTGCGGATCGACAGCATGGGTACGGCATGGCGCACAGCGGCAAAGCCCGGCAACAGCTGTCCCAGCACCCGCTGGGTGGGCGAATCGGCAGTCAGCAACTCCGGATACTGCTGCTCCAGCGTCTGCAGCTCCTGGAACAGGCGGTCGTACTCGGCATCGGGCAGTTCGGGCGCGGCCAGCGTGTAGTACAGATAGGCATGGTGGTGCAACTGCGCACGCAGGGCTGCGGCACGCTCGCGCGCCTGCAGCAGCGGATCGGGCTGCGCCCCGAACAGGTCGGGCGTGCTCATGAGAACAGGCGGCGCGCCAGGTCGGAACCGGCCGGAAAACCGTGCGCATCCAGCTCCTGGTACAGGCCTTCGAGCTCCTGCGCAATCTTCTCCATCGATTCCGGCATGATGCGGATGCCATTGCCGTCGGTGACATTGCCGCCCATGTCTTCGGCCAGCTGCAGCGCGATCTCGCACATGCGTGCAAATGGACGTTCCTCGGCGGGAACATGCGTGACTTCCAGACCCAGCAGCGTCTCGTAAATGGCGGATTGCTCCAGGTCTTCGGCCAGCGCTGCCTGGGTGTCGTATTCCAGGCTCAGCAACGGGGCTGCGCCTTCGGTGGCGGACGGCAGCACCAGACGGCCCGGCAAGGCCCCCGGCACGAAACCGTGGCGCGCCACGGTCTGCTGCAGGTAGCCAATGCTCCAGGCGGCCTGTCGTGCACGCAGCACAAAGTGCAGACGCGCATCGTGGCTGGCGGCAAACTGGTCCAGTTCGCGTGCGCGATGCACCTCGTTGCGCATGTCGGGGATGCGCGCAGAGCCATTGATGGCATCGGCAAAATCCTGCGCCTTGAGCGTGAATTCGGAAAAACCGATGTCGTTCAGTGCGCCACTGCGGTTGGCCAGCTGCACGCCGGCCTGGAAGCCGTTGTACAAGTGGCCGGGCTGCGGGTATTCCCACTCGCCGGAGTCCTTGAGACGGCCTTCCACCGCAAACGGCTTGTTGTCCACGCGGCGTGTCGCCGGCAGGGCCGACAAGGCGGCATCGCCGGAGACCAGCGCGCCCTCATCAAGCAGGATCGGTGCCAGCGCATCCAGCAGCGGATCCAGCATCAGGCGGCGCTCCTGGTGGACCGGTACCTGCAGCGTGATTGGGGTGGCGGCCTCATCGGCGGCCAGCGTGGCGGCATCGCCCAGTTGCGGTTCCTGGCGCTCGGCTTCGCCGGGCACGATGGCGCCGGCATCGGCGGTTTCATGCAGCGGCGTGGCGGTTTCGGGCTCGGCCTTGCGCGGACGCGCCTTGCGTGCCTGCAGCACGTTGTGCAGTACCAGGCCTGCCAGCACCACGCCACCTGTTGCCGCCAGACCGATTTGTAGGGAGTAACTCATGGGATTTCCGTATGACTTGGCCGTATCTTAGGTCAAACCGGCTCGGAATCGGCCATGGAGACAGCCGATTCCATATCTACCGCAACGATGCGTGACACGCCCTGCTCCTGCATCGTCACGCCAATCAGCTGTCTGGCCATTTCCATGGCAATCTTGTTGTGGCTGATGAACAGGAATTGCGTTTCGGCGCTCATGCGCGTCACCAGCCGGGCATAGCGTTCGGTGTTGGCATCGTCCAGCGGCGCATCCACCTCGTCCAGCAGACAAAACGGGGCCGGATTGAGCTGGAAAATGGCAAACACCAGCGCGATCGCGGTCAGCGCCTTCTCACCCCCCGAGAGCAGGTGAATCGTCTGGTTCTTCTTGCCGGGCGGCTGTGCCATTACCTGCACGCCGGAGTCGAGGATTTCATCGCCGGTCATGATCAGCCTGGCCTGACCACCGCCAAACAGTTCGGGGAACATGCGGCCAAAGTGTTCGTTGACGGTGTCAAAGGTCGATCCCAGCAGTTCGCGTGTTTCGCCGTCGATCTTGCGGATCGCATCTTCCAGCGTGGTGATGGCATCGAGCAGGTCTGCCGACTGCGCATCCAGAAAGGTCTTGCGCTCGCGTGCGCTGACCAGCTCGTCCATGGCGGCCAGGTTGACCGCGCCCAGGCCGGCAATCTCGCGCTGGATGCGGTCGATCTCGCCCTGCAGCCCCTGCAGCTTGACGCCTTCTTCCTCGATCCCTTGCGCGATGGCTGCCTCATCGGCCTCGGCTTCCTGCAGCGACTGGCTGAACTGCTCCACGCCAAGGCGTGCCGCCTGCTCCTTCAACTGCAATTCGGTGATGCGCTGGCGCAGCGGGTCCAGCTCGCGCTCCAGCGTCAGGCGGCGCTCGTCGCTGGCGCGCAATCGGGCGCTCAGATCTTCATACTGGCTGCGGCGGGCCGCCAGATCCAGCTCGCGCTCGGCCTTGCGCTCCAGCGCGTCCTGCAGGCCGTCCTGCGCCTGATCGGCCGTCATGGCCTGCAGATCCTGGCGCGCCTGTTCCAGCTGGGCCTGCAGTGCTTGCGCCTGCTGGCTGGCCGTGGCCAGGGTGCGCTGCAACTCGGCCGCGCGCGATTGCAGGCTGCGGCGCGCAAACACCGCCTCCTGCGCCGAACGCTCCAGGCTGCGCTGCTGCTCGCGGCTGTCCGACAGCTTGCGCTCGGCAGCCATCACCTGATCCTCGGACTGGGCATGGCGCTCCTGCACATCGGCCAGCTGCATGTCGAGTTCCTCGAAGCGGCCTTCGGCAGTGGCGCGGCGGATTTGCAGCTCTTCCAGCAGCGCATCGATTTCTTCCAGGTCGGCACCGATCTGGGCGCTGCGCGCACGCATCTGTTCGGACTGCTCCTGCAAGCGCAGCTGCTCCACCTGTAGCGCGTGATGCGCCGATTGTGCATCGGCGGCCTCGCGGCGCACGCTGGCCAGACGCTGGCTGGCATCGGCATAGGCGGCATCGGCGCGCGACAAGGCCAGCCGCGCTTCTTCGTGGATCAGCTGCCGGGCACGCAGGGCCTTGTCCAGGTTATCGATCTCGTGGGCGCGCGCCAGCAGGCCGGCCTGTTCGCTGTCCTGGGCGTAGAAATCCACGCTGTGCGCGCTCACGGCATGGCCGGCGCGCACCAGAATCCGTTGCCCTGGCGCCAACTGCTGGCGCTGCGCCAGCGCCTCGTCGAGCGTGGCGGCCGCGTAGCAGCCGTGCAACCATTCGGCCAGCAAGCCCTGCAGACCGGCATCGTGCACGCGCACCTTGTCGATCAGGGCCGGCAGCGCCACCGCACCAGATGCCGTGATCGCGGTCGCCTGCGGCAGGCTGTAAAAGCCCAGCTTGGCCGGAGGCGCATCGCTGGCAAAGGCGCGAATGCTGTCCAGCCGCGATACCTCCAGCGCGCCCATGCGCTCGCGCAGCGCCGCCTCGATGGCGTTTTCCCAGCCGGATTCGACCTGCAGCCGCGACCACAGGCGCTGCATGCCGTCCAGCCCGTGCTTGTGCAGCCAGGGCGCGAGCTTGCCGTCGGTCTTGAGTTTTTCCTGCAGTGCCTTGAGCGCTTCCAGTCGTGCCGTCAGGTCGGCCAGCTTGCCCGATTCGCTGTTCAGGCCCTGCTGGGCATGGCGGCGCTGTTCGTCCAGCTGCGGCACCTGATCCTGCAGCTCGGCCCATCGGGCCTGGACCAGCTCCAGCTGCTCGCTGCTGCTGGCCAGCTGCGTCTCCATCTGCAGCAGGCGCGCTTCTTCCGGGGCGGCCAGCGCCTTGCGATCGCCCAGCAGGCGCTCGCGACGCTGGTTCTGCTGGCGCAGCTGCTCCTCGATACTGCGCTGCTCTGCGGCCAGTACCTGGATCTGCTGTTGCACCTGGCTGACGCTGGCGCGCAGTTCGTTGCTGCGCTGCTGGCTGTGACGCAAGGCTTCTTCCAGCGCCGGCAGCTGCATGGACTGCTCCTCGACCTGCGCCTGCAGGATCGCCTCGCGCTCTTCCGATTCCATGTCCTGTGCTGCCAGACCTTCCTGTTCGGCCTCGGCTTCCAGGCGGCGCTCGTCCCAGTGCGTGATCTGTTCCTGCAACTGCTGCAAGCGCAGTTCGGCACGCTGGCGGTTTTCTGTCACAAAACGGATCTCGGCTTCGAGCTTGCCGACTTCGGCCGTGGCCTCGTACAGCTTGCCCTGCGCCAGATTGACCTGATCACCGGCGGCATAGTGCGCCTGGCGAATACTTTCCAGCCCGGCTTCGGTGCTGCGCACCTCGGCCATGCGCTCTTCCAGTGCATTGCGGGCGGCCTCGGCCTCGGCCAGCACCTTGCCCTGGTCAACAGCGGCGTTGGCACGCTTCAGGTACCACATCTGATGCAGCCGGCGCGTACCCGTAGCCTGCAGCTGGTGGTATTTTTCTGCCACCTCGGCCTGTTTTTCCAGCCGGCTCAGGTTGCTGTCGAGCTCGCGCAGGATGTCTTCCACCCGCGTCAGATTCTCGCGCGTGTCGTTCAGCCGGTTTTCCGTCTCGCGGCGGCGCTCCTTGTACTTGCTGACACCCGCTGCCTCCTCCAGGAACAGGCGCATTTCCTCGGGCCGGCTCTCGATGATGCGGCTGATCGTGCCCTGGCCAATGATGGCGTAGGCGCGCGGCCCCAGGCCGGTGCCCAGGAACACGTCCTGCACATCGCGGCGGCGCACCGGCTGGTTGTTGATGAAGTAGCTGCTGCCGCCCTCGCGCGTGAGCACGCGCTTCACCGCGATCTCGGTGAACTGGCTCCACTGGCCACCGGCGCGGTGGTCCGCATTGTCAAACACCAGCTCCACCGACGAGCGCGAAGCCGGCTTGCGCGAGGTCGTGCCGTTGAAGATCACGTCCTGCATCGATTCGCCGCGCAACTCGCTGGCCTTGCTCTCGCCCAGCACCCAGCGCACCGCATCCATGATGTTAGACTTGCCGCAGCCATTGGGTCCGACCACGCCCACCAGCTGCCCGGGCAGCTCGAAATGGGTCGGTTCGGCAAAGGACTTGAAGCCGGAAAGCTTGATCGAATTCAGTCGCACGTTGTCAGGCGCAAAATCCGCGTACCGTTCAGCGAGCGGCACCCGGGCTCTTACAATACAGAGTCGGAAAAAAACGCATCATACCTGTTCCCCCCGCCGTCCCATGCGGCGGACTGCCAACCGTGCAACCATGAACCCCCGCCTGCGACTGCTGCAACCCTATCCCTTCGAGCGCTTGCGCCAGCTGTTCGACGGCATCACGCCCAACCCGGACTATTCCCCCATCAGCCTGGGCATCGGCGAACCCAGACACCCCACCCCGCCGTTCCTGAAACAGGCCCTGTGCGATGCCACCCTGGGCCAGCCGGGCCTGGCCGGCTATCCGGCCACTGCCGGAGAAGCGCTGCTGCGCGAGGCTTGCGCCCACTGGCTGCAGCGCCGTTATGGTGTGCAACTCGATCCGCTCACGCAGGTGTTGAGCGTCAACGGCTCGCGCGAGGCGCTGTTTGCCTTCGCCCAGACCGTGATCGATCCCGCTGCCGACGCCATCGTGCTGTGCCCGAATCCCTTCTACCAGATCTACGAAGGTGCCGCCCTGCTGGCCGGGGCCACCCCCTGGTACGCGCCCAGCTTGCCGGAGCGCAATTTTGCCGTGGACTGGGACAGCGTGCCGGACGACGTCTGGCAGCGCACCCGGCTGCTGTTCGTCTGCTCGCCCGGCAATCCCACCGGGGCTGTGATGCCGCTGGAAGAATGGCGCAAGCTGTTTGCGCTGTCGGATCGCTACGGCTTCGTGATGGCCTCGGACGAGTGCTACAGCGAGATTTATTTCCGTGATGATGCCCCGCTGGGCGGCCTGGAAGCAGCCATGCGCCTGGGCCGACATGACTTCCGCAAGCTGCTGATGTTCACCAGCCTGTCCAAGCGCAGCAATGTGCCGGGCCTGCGCAGCGGCTTTGTGGCCGGCGATGCCGAACTGATCCGATCCTTTCTGCTCTATCGCACTTACCACGGTTGCGCCATGAGCCCGGTGGTGCAGCGCGCCAGCGCCGCCGCCTGGAGCGATGAAGCCCATGTCACCGACAACCGTCGCCAGTACCGCGACAAGTTCGCCCAGGTCACGCCGCTGCTGTCTGACGTGCTGGACGTAGGCCTGCCTGATGCCGGCTTCTACCTCTGGGCCGGTATCGGACAGAGCTGTGGCGGCTCGGACGAAGCCTTTGCCCGTGCCCTGTACCAGCACTACCACGTGACGGTACTGCCCGGCAGCTATCTGGCCCGCGAGGCGCGTGGCCACAATCCGGGTGCCGGCCGCATCCGCATGGCCCTGGTGGCCGAAACCGAACCCTGCCTGGAAGCGGCACACCGCATCCGGGCCTTTGTCCAGGGACACCATCCCTGATTTTTCCGTCCTGACAGGAACTCCCCATGACGACCCAACTGCAAACCATCATCGAAAACGCCTGGGAAAGCCGCGCCGACATCAGCCCCTCCTCCGCCCCGAAGGAAATCGTGGACGCCGTGGAGCATGTGCTGGCAGAGCTGGACAATGGCAAGCTGCGCGTTGCCACACGCGAGGATGTCGGCAAATGGACGGTGCACCAGTGGATCAAGAAGGCCGTGCTGCTGAGCTTCCGTCTGCAGGACAACGTGCTGATGCGCGCCGGTGACCTGGCTTTTTACGACAAGGTGCCGACCAAGTTCGGTCGCATGAGCGACAACGAGCTGCAGGCCAGCGGTGTGCGCGTGGTGCCGCCGGCCGTGGCGCGTCGCGGCAGCTACATCGCGCCGGGCGCAATCCTGATGCCCTCCTACGTCAACATTGGTGCCTACGTCGATGAGGGCTCCATGGTCGACACCTGGGCCACTGTCGGCAGCTGCGCGCAGGTCGGCAAGCATGTCCACCTGAGCGGTGGCGTCGGTCTGGGCGGCGTGCTGGAGCCGCTGCAGGGCAAGCCGACCATCATCGAGGACAACTGCTTTATCGGCGCGCGCTCCGAGATCGTCGAAGGCGTGATCGTGGAAGAAAACTCCGTGATCAGCATGGGCGTGTATATTGGCCAGAGTACGCCCATTTATGATCGCGCCACCGGCGAAATCAGCTATGGCCGCGTACCGGCCGGCTCGGTGGTGATCAGCGGCTCGCTGCCCAAGGACGGTGGCCGCTACAGCCTGTATGCTGCCGTCATTGTCAAGCGGGTGGATGCCCAGACCCGCGCCAAGACCAGCCTGAACGATCTGCTGCGCGACTGATTTCCGCTGCCACAGGCCTGCGGGCGTGCCGGCCAGGCCGTGCACGCCCCTGTTTTTTTCCGGCAAACCACTGCCTTTCTGCAGGATTTCCATGTCCGACACCCTCGCCCTTTCCGAAGACCTGATCCGCCTGCCCTCTGTCACGCCGGACGATGCCGGCTGCCTGCCGCTGCTGGTCAGCCAGCTGGAACCGCTCGGCTTCGGCTGCGAACGCATCGACAGCGGCCCGGACGATTTCCGCGTCAGCAACTTGTGGGCGCTACGCACCGGCCGGCTGGGCGCTGCCGGCAAGACGCTGGTGCTGGCCGGCCATACCGATGTGGTGCCGACCGGCCCACTGGAGCAGTGGAGCAGCGCGCCGTTCGAGCCGACCCGGCGCGACGGCAAGCTCTATGGCCGTGGTGCCAGCGACATGAAAACCTCGCTCGCCGCCATGGTGGTGGCGGTGCGCGAATTCCTGCAGCAGCAGCCGGACACGCCGCTCAACATCGGCTTTCTGCTCACCAGTGACGAGGAAGGCCCGGCGCACGATGGCACCGTGATCGTCTGCCGCACCCTGCAGCAGCGCGGCACCCGCATCGATTACTGTCTGGTGGGCGAACCCACGGCCGTCAGGCAAACCGGCGACATGATCAAGAATGGCCGCCGTGGCAGCATGAGCGGCCGCCTGACCGTGCACGGCATTCAGGGTCATATCGCCTATCCGCAGCTGGCGCGCAACCCGATCCACCAGGTCGCGCCGGCGCTGGCCGAGCTGGCCGCCATCACCTGGGATGCCGGCAATGCCTTCTTTCCGCCCACCAGCTGGCAGATCAGCAATATCCACGGCGGCACCGGAGCCAGCAACATCATTCCCGGTTCGGTGGTGATCGACTTCAACTTCCGCTTCTGCACCGAATCCACGCCGGAGCGTCTGCAGCAGCGTGTCGAGGCCGTGCTGCAACAGCATGGCCTGGAATACAGCCTGGACTGGAGCATCAGCGGCCTGCCCTTCCTGACCCCGCCCGGCGATCTGGTACAGGCGGCGCAGCAGGCGATCCGCGACGAAACCGGGCTGGAAACCGAGCTGTCCACCAGCGGCGGCACCAGCGATGGCCGCTTCATCGCGCAGATCTGTCCGCAGGTGATCGAGCTCGGCCCGCCCAACGCCAGCATCCACAAGATCGATGAGCACATCGCGCTGCAGGACATCGAGCCGCTCAAGAACATTTACCGCCGCCTGCTGGAAAACCTGTCGGAGGGCATCGACACATGATCGTGCTACAGGATGTGGTGCTGCAGCGCGGCACCAAGGTCTTGCTCGACAAGGCCTCCGTGACCATCAACCCCGGCGAGCGCGTTGGCCTGGTCGGCCGCAACGGCTGCGGCAAGTCCAGCCTGTTCAGCCTGCTGCAGGGACGCCTGCATGAAGATGCCGGCGATGTCACCGTGCCGGCGCATTGGCGCATGGCCGAAGTGGCGCAGAACATGCCCGAAACCGGCGATAGCGCCACCGACTTCGTGCTCGGCGGCGATACCCGGCTGCAGGAAGCCCAGGCCGCCCTGACGCAAGCCGATGCCAGCGGCGACGGCATGGCGATCGCCCACGCGCACAGCTTGCTGGCCGATGCCGGCGCGCACGATGCCCGCGCCCGCGCCCAGGCACTGATCCTGGGACTCGGCTTCCAGATCGACGAACTGGAACGTCCGGTCAACAGCTTCTCCGGCGGCTGGCGCATGCGCCTGCAGCTGGCGCGCGCGCTGATGTGCCCCAGCGACCTGCTGCTGCTGGACGAACCGACCAACCACCTGGACCTGGACGCCCTGGTCTGGCTGGAAAGCTGGCTCAAGCGCTATCCCGGCACGCTGCTGGTGATCAGCCACGACCGAGAATTCCTGGATGCCATCACCCAGGTCACGGTGCATGTGGAACACGCCCAGCTGGCGCGCTACAGTGGCAACTACACCGCCTTCGAGGAGCAGCGTGCGGAACGCATCGTGCTGCAGCAGGCGGCCTACACGCGCCAGCAGGAAAAAATCGCCCATCTGCAGCAGTTCATTGACCGCTTCAAGGCCAAGGCCACCAAGGCCAAGCAGGCCCAGAGCCGCGTCAAGGCGCTGGAACGCATGGAAAAACTGGCTCCGGTTCTCACCAGCGCCGATTTCACCTTCGAGTTCCAGGAGCCGCCGCAACTGCCCAACCCGATGCTGGCGGTACGCGATGCCGCTTTTGGCTACCGTGGTGCGGCCCACATCACACCAGCCGAAGTCGACAGCGAACTGCAGGATTTCAGCACCAGCCAGCAACTGCACCAGCACCAGCTGCACAGCGGCGAGGCCCTGCCTCCCATCACCGGGCAGGACAAGGTGATCCTGCAAGGCATCCACCTGTCGGTACTGGCCGGCCAGCGCATTGGCGTGCTGGGAGCCAACGGCCAGGGCAAGTCCACCTTCGTCAAGACGATTGCCCATGCGCTGCCGCTGCTGGCCGGCCGCATCACCGAAGGCAAGGGCCTGCGCCTGGGCTATTTTGCCCAGCAGGAACTCGACGTGCTGCAGCTCGACGACCACCCGCTCGGTCACATGACCCGGCTGGCGCGCGAGCATCCGGACCTGGCAGCCCAGGCCGGCCGCGAACAGGACTTGCGCAACTTTCTCGGCAGCTTCCAGTTTGCCGGCGACATGGTGCACCAGGCCGTGGGCAGCATGAGCGGCGGCGAAAAGGCGCGCCTGGTACTGGCGATGCTGGTCTGGCAGCGCCCCAACCTGCTGCTGCTGGACGAACCCACCAACCACCTGGATCTGGTCACGCGCGAGGCGCTGGCAATGGCGCTCAACAGCTTCGAAGGCACGGTGATGCTGGTCAGCCACGACCGCGCCCTGCTGCGTGCTGTCTGCGACGATTTCTGGCTGGTTGGCGAAGGCGGCATCCGCCCCTTTGATGGCGACCTGGACGATTACCAACGCTACCTGCAGGAAGTGGCGCGGCAGCGCCGCGAACAGCTGAACGCCGGCAACAGCAGCGCAACGGCCGATGCCGACAGCAAGCCCGCCCTCAGCGGTGCCGAGCAGCGCAAGCTGCAGGCCGCACGCCGCCAACAGTACCTGGAGCAGCGCCGCCCGCTGGCCAAGCGCCAGCAGCAACTCGAAAAAGACATCGACAAGCTGCGCGCCGACAAGGAGCGTCTGGAGGCCGAACTCTGCCAGCCGCTGGAACCGCAGGCGATTGCCGATGCCGGCCGCCAGCTCAAGCAGGTCACGGATGGGCTCGATGAAGCCGAAATGGAATGGCTGGAGGTGTCGGAGCAGCTGGAGGCCCTGGAAGCCGCCCAGCAGGAGACATAAATCACAGTCTGACACGGCTGCAAGCGCTTGTCTGGCACAGGACTGTCAAGATTTACGGTTAGGATGACGCCATTGACAACCAACCAGGGAGTTTTTTCTCATGATGCAAATCATTTCCATCATCATCGTCGGTTTTATCGTCGGCCTGCTGGCCCGCGCCCTGAAGCCGGGCAACGACAGCCTCGGTTTCCTGATGACTACCGTGCTGGGTATTGTGGGTTCTGCCGTGGCCAATTTCCTGGGCTCCATGCTGGGTCTGTACGGCCCGGGTGATGCCGCCGGCTGGATCGCCTCCATCATCGGTGCCATCATCGTGCTGTACCTGTACGGTCTGGTTACCAAGAAGCGCTGATGCCGGGCGCGGCAAGCCGCGCTGCTGGTATATAGTTGCAGGGGCTTCGGCCCCTTTTTTCATGTCACATACCATTCTCATGTTCCGTTCGCCTGCCCGCAGCAGCCTGCTGCTGACCACTCCCGTGCTGGCATTGCTGCTGTCGGCCTGCCAGCCCGGCACCGATGCAGCTGCGCCCCCGGCGTCGGCTGCCAGTGCGCTTGCGGCAACCGCTGCCAGTACGGCCGCTGCAGCCGATGCTCCGCTGATGCAGGGCGTGTTCTTTTGGGGACCGCAGGTCGAGACCTTCTCGCCCTGCAATACCAACCAGACCTTCTGGCTTGATGGCGAACCGGAGCAGCTCGCCCCGCTGGAAGACATGGCGATCGACAAGGCCGACAAGGCCAACGAAGCCTACCAGCCGATCTACGCCGAAATCCGCGCTGTCTCCGCCGGCCAGGCCACCGATGGCTATGCTGTCGAATACGATGGGGTGCTGTCGCTGCAGCAGGTCGTCACGCTGTCGCCCGAAGTGCCCAGCAGCTGCAAGCTGATAGAGCCGCCGCCCCCGCCTTCCGGCCTGGCGGCCAGTGCCGAGGACTGAGCTGCGCCGTTTGTGTCCGGGCCGCCACACGCATCAGCAGTACCCCAAGACAAAACAGGCCACCCGTGACGGGTGGCCTGCTGCCATCAGGGTTTCGGTTTCAGCCCGGCATCAGTCCATGGCTTTCTTCTTGCCATCCACATACTGGTACAGCGTGCTGGGCGCATTCTTCATGTCGCCAGTTTCGTCAAAGCTGATCTTGGAGGTCACGCCAGCGTAATCCGAAGCCGCCAACTGGGCCAGGTAGACCTTGGGATCAGCCGAATTGGCCCGCTTCATGGCATCCACGATCAGCATCGTGGCGTCATAGGTGTAGGGGCTGTAGATCTGGAACTGGCCCGGGAAGGCCTTTTCGTAGCGCTCGCGCCAGGCCAGGCCACCCGGCATCTTGGTCAGCGAGGCACCGCCTTCGGCGCAGACCACGTTCAGCAGCGGCTTGGAGCCACCGGACAGCTTGGCCAGTTCGGTGGTGCAGATGCCGTCACCGCCAAAGTACTTCTGCGTTGTCAGGCCGAGCTGCTCCATCTGGCGCAACATCGGGCCGGCCTGGGCATCCATGCCGCCGTAGAAGATGCCATCCGGGTTCTGGGCCTTGACCGCTGTCAGGATCGCCATGAAGTCGGTCGCCTTGTCATTGGTGAACTGCTGGCTCACCACCTCGATGCCATTCTGCTTGGCCACCGCGGCAAATACCTCGGCCAGGCCCTGGCCATAGGCGGTACGGTCATCGATCACGGCAACGCGCTTCAGGCCGAAAGCCTTGGCCTGGTTGGCCAGCGCCGCGCCCAGCGTGTTGTCGTTGGCGATGATGCGGAAGGTGGTCTTGTAGCCGTTCTTGGTCAGCGCCGGGTTGGTGGCGGCACCCGTGACCATCGGCAGCTCACAGTCGTTGTAGATCTTGGATGCCGGAATGGTGGTGCCGGAGTTCAGGTGACCGACCACGCCGTTGACCTTGGAGTCACACAGCTTTTGCGCCACGGCCGTGCCCTGCTTGGGGTCGGCGGCATCATCTTCCACCACCGCCTCGAAGCGCACCGGCTTGCCGCCAATCGTGACACCCTGCTGATTCAGGTCATCCACGGCCATCAGCACGCCGTTGGCATTGTCCTTGCCGTAGTGGGCCTGGCTGCCCGACATGGGTGCCACGGAGGCCAGCTTGACGACCTGGGCATCAGCCGCAGGCGCTGCTGCAGCATTGCCTCCGCTGGCGGCAGGCGCTGCCGGGGTTTCGGTTTTCTGGCCACAGGCTGCCAGCACGGCACTGGCTGCGAGGACGGCGGCTACGCTCAGACGGAGTTCAAATTGCATGGAGCTCTCCCATTACACAAGGATGGCAGCCGCCGACATCCACGGAATGCAGACTGTCTCGATCTGGCTGTTGAAAAAAATTGTAGCCAGACCCTTTTCCATTTTTCAGCCAGACGTCAAGCTCAAGGGAAAACACCGATTCGCCGCAGGCTGCTGTCCACCCCTGCCTCAGCCGCGCACCTGCACATCGTGGCGCACGATCTGGTAACCCCGGCTGGTGTAGTGCTTCCAGCGCAAACGGGCCTGGGCGCGGTCCTGCTCGTCCAGCGTGACCACCTCGATCAGGCGCGCAAACTGCTCGAAACCGGCCGGCACCTCGGGCAGCAGGCTGACCAGCACATCGTGACGTTCGCACTGGCTGACATCGGACATCAGCCACAGGCGCGCATGGCGCGCTTCGGGCGATTGCGCCTGCTCCGGCTGCGCCAGCAGGCAATGGCCGATGAACTCGGTCGGCGCCAACTGCCACAGCAGATGATCGACCTGCTGCAGTACCTCGGGGGCAGCCACCAGCACCACCGATTCCGAATGCGCCACGGCCTTGCGCAGCAGACGGCTTACATAGCGCAAGCGCTCCGGAATATTGAAATGAAAGGCAACCTCGGTCACGTTCAACCCGCGCGCTTGCCGCTCTTGCTGCGCGGAGCAGCCTTCGCCACCTTGCCGGTCTTCGCTGTCCTGGACGGAGCGGCGACCTTGTCGGCTTGGCTCTGCTGCTGTGCCACGGACGGACCGAAGTCCACCGGCTGCTCTGCCATGTTGAGTGCAAACTGCAGCAGCAGCGGCACCGGACGCCCGGTCGCGCCCTTGGCCGCGCCTTCGTCCCAGGCTGTACCGGCAATGTCCAGGTGCGCCCACGGATAGCGGCCGGTAAAGCGCTCCAGGAACTTGGCGGCAGAAATCGCGCCGGCCAGGCGGCCCGCCACGTTGGCCATATCAGCAAAATTGGACTTCAGGTCCTTGCCATAGACATCATCCATCGGCATGCGCCAGCACAGGTCGGAGCTTTCATCGGCAGCGCGCTGCAGTTCGTGGGCCAGCACATCGTTGGTGCTGAACAGGCCGCTGCGCAGATGGCCCAGTGCCAGCACGCAGTTGCCGGTCAGGGTGGCAATATCCACCACCGCCTGCGGCTGGAATCGCTCGGCATAGGTCAGCGCATCGCACAGGATCAGGCGACCCTCGGCATCGGTGTTCAGGATCTCGATGGTCTGGCCGCTCATGCTTTGCACCACATCGCCCGGCTTGAGCGCACGGCCGCTCGGCATGTTCTCGCAGGTCGGAATCAGGCCTACCACATTGATCTTGGGGCGCAGCAGGCGCAGCGATTCGAACAGGCCCAGCACGCTGGCGGCACCGCCCATGTCGAACTTCATCTCGTCCATGCCGGCCCCCGGCTTGAGCGAGATGCCACCGCTGTCAAAGGTGATGCCCTTGCCGACAAACACCAGCGGGCGCTGGCTGTCATCGGCGCCTTCGTAGCGCAGCACGATGAAGCGTGGTGCTTCATCCGAGCCCTTGGCTACGGACAGGAAAGACCCCATGCCGAGCTTCTCGATCTGCTTCTGCTCCAGCACCTCGCATTCAAGCTGGCCGTGGCCTCCGTCCTTGCGGGCCTGGGCCGCGATATGGCGCGCCACGTCTCCCAGCATGCCCGGCGTGGCATGGTTGCCCGGGCGGTTGGCCCACTCCCTGGCAAGCGTCATGCCGGCCACCAATGCCTTGCCATACGCCAGCGAGCTCTTGCGGGTAGCCGCATTGGGTGCGCCAAGCAGTACCTTCTTCAGGCCGCCCCTGGCGCTGGGCTTGGTCGTGCCATAGACATGGCCGCCGGCCGCAATAGCCGTCATGGCCGCCGTCCACTGGGCGTCTGTGGCGTCCTGGGCAAAGCAGACAGCCAGCTTGAGCGGATCCACCGCCAACTCCTTGACCAGCTTAGCCAGGGCATCCCGGATTCTGGCCGGCGCACCGTCACCGATACCCAGCAGCTCCACCCGCGCCGCCGGGCGCGATTCGGGCAGGTACAGCGACAGGCGCTTGCCGGAATCGGTGCTCCAGTGGCCGGCTGCCAGAGCCCGCTTGACCAGCAGGGACAATCCGGCCTGCAGCGGCTCTCCCAGGTCCAGGCCGTCAGCGGCCAGCAGGATCAGGACATCACCCAGTTCGGCGTCCTGGGTCAGGGGATTGGCAGATGCAAGAGAAAAATTCATCATAATGTCGGTTTGAGTTGAGGCTTTAGCGCAACGCCAATGTTATTCCAAACTTCCATCCGGCGCGAACTGGCCCGCAGTTTCGGGGCCACGCTGTTCGTGCTCCTCATCATCGTGCTCACGATGATGCTGATCCGTGCCCTGCGATATGCCAGCAAGGGTGCCATCGGCCCGTCCGAAGTCGCCCTGATCCTGGGCTTTTCGACGCTGGCCTATTTTCACGTGCTGCTCACGCTCAGCATGTTCATCTGCGTCGTCTCCACGCTGACGCGCATGTACCGCGACAGCGAAATGGCCGTCTGGTTCTCCAGCGGACAGAGCATGTTCAACCTGTTGCGGCCGATTTTCACCTTCTCGCTGCCGATCGTGCTGCTGATCATGGCGCTGTCGCTGTTCGGTTGGCCCTGGGCCAATGCCCAGACCGAGGAATTGCTGAGCCGCTACCAGACACGCGGCGACATCGAGCGCATCGCCCCCGGCCAGTTCCAGGAGTCGTCCGATGGCTCACGCGTGTTGTACGTGGATGATGACCGCAACACCCGTGGCAGCGGCCAGATCGAGAACGCCAGCAAGCTGTTCGTGTTCACGCGCAAGGACGATACCGAAACCGTGATCACCGCACGCAGCGGCAGGATCGAACAGCGCGAGGATGGCGCCTTTGCCGTGCTGAATGACGGCCAGAGCACCGAAATCAACCAGGACCAGACTCTCACCATCAGTCATTTCGGTGAATACGGCATGCGCATCAGCGAACAGCAGGCACAGTCCGGCGGCATCGACCTGAACAACCGTGATGCGTTGCTGCGCGCCAATCCGCGCATGGTCTCCACGCCGGTCCTGTTCGGCATTGACGTACCGCGCTTCCAGGGCGAACTGGGCTGGCGACTGGGCATGGGTCTGGCCGCGCTCAACCTGGTGCTGCTGGCCGTGGCCTCCACCAATCTGAACGTGCGTTCCTCGCGCAGTGGTGGTGTGCTGCTGGCCCTGATGATCTTCGTCATCTATTACAACCTGCTCAACTATGCCAGCGACTACATCAGCATGGACAAGGCCGGCATGCTGCCGACACTGCTGGTGCTGCATGGCGGCGTGTTCCTGTTCGCCCTGCTCTGGCTCTACAAGCGCCAGCAGCAATGGACACTGGGCGGCTGGCTGCGCCGGCGTGGCGCCCGTGCGGAGGTGGCGGCATGAGGGTGTCACAACGCTATATCTACCGCCAGATCCTGCTGGCCGTGCTGTTCGTCTCGATCGGCTTTCTGGCACTGTTCTTCTTTTTTGATACCGTCAGCGAACTGTCCTTTGCCGGCCGCAACAACCACGACTACAGCCCGAGCAGTGCCATGCTCTACGTCGGCCTGCTGCTGCCCAGCCACGCCTACGAGCTGCTGCCCATCACGGTGCTGATCGGCAGCATCTACGTCATGTCCAGCATGGCGCAATCGTCCGAATTCACCATTCTGCGCACCAGCGGCCTGAGTCCGGCACAGGCCTTGCGCACCCTGCTCTGGCTGGGCCTGGGTTTTGCCGTGCTCACCTTCGTGCTGGGCGATTATGTGGCACCGGCCTCGGAGCGCATGGCACAGCAGCAGAAAGCCGCCATCGAGGGCAAGCTCACCACCGGCCGCACCGGCGCCTGGATGAAGGAGCGCCTGGGCGATCACGACCGCATCGTCAACGTGCAGGAGCTGCTGCCAACCGGCGAAATGCGGCAGGTACGCATTTTCGACTTCAATCCGCAGGGTCTGCTGCAGGAAGTGATCCGTGCCGAATCGGCCACCCTCGAAGGGGAGCACTGGCAGCTGCGCCAGGTCGAGCGCAGCACGGTAATCCCGGACAACGAGCGCCAGCAGCTGGACCGCGCCATCCAGGACAGCATGCCACTGGCCACCACCATCCGCCAGGACATGGTGTCTTCCGCGCTGCTGGACCCGGACCGCATGTCCACGCTGGACCTGTATACCTACATCAACCACCTGCAAAGCAACAAGCAGTCGGCGCAGAGCTACCAGATCAAGTTCTGGCACAAGGTGTTCTACCCGTTCAGCTGCCTGGTGATGATGATGTTGGCGCTGCCCTTTGCCTACCTGCATTTCCGCTCCGGCGCGATTTCGTCAGCGGTGTTTGGTGGCGTCATCGTCGGCATCAGCTTCTTCCTGCTGAACAACGTGTTCGGCTATATCGGCAACGTGAACGGCTGGATGCCCTGGCTGGCGGCGCTGACACCCAGCCTGATCTACACCGCGATTTCGCTGGCGGCCTTTGCCTGGCTGGTACGCAACCGATGAGCGCGCAACCCGGCCAGCCGACAGCGGAGCGTTGCGGCGTGATCCTGTTCTGTCATGGTTCGCGTCGCCCCGGCTGGGACGACACGGTGCAGCTGCTGGAACAGCGTCTGCAGCAACGCGATCCCGTACTGCAGGTGCAGCGCGCCTATCTGGAACTGCAGCAGCCCGATCTGGCAGAAGCCGCACGCCGGTTGGTACGACAGCATGGCGTGACCCAGCTGCACGTGATTCCGCTGTTTCTTGGCAACGGCAACCACCTGCTGGAAGATCTGCCCGCCCTGGTGCGCCAGCTGCAGCAGGAGCAGCCGGATTTGCAGTTACACTTGCAGCCTGGCATCGGGCAACGCCACAGCTTTGCCGACTGGCTGACCGCAGAAATCCTGCAGGACATCGGCCAGGCCTGAAGAAATTTTTCGGAAAATGCAGTACCACTTCAAAACATGCATTTTCTGAGCTATAATTTCTGTCTTCGGAGTATAGCGCAGCCTGGTAGCGCGTCTCGTTCGGGACGAGAAGGTCGAAGGTTCGAATCCTTTTACTCCGACCATCCTTGAACCCATTGCTTCCCGGGCAATGGGTTTTTTCTTGCCTGTCCCTATAAGCCAGCCGCCGCTTATAATCCAGGGGAATGAAAGATTCCCACTTCATGCACTCCGCATCATGAACCTGCATCAATTCCGCTTTGTCCAGGAAGCGGTGCGCCGCAACCTCAACCTGACCGAAACAGCCAAGGCACTGCATACCTCGCAGCCAGGTGTTTCCAAGGCCATCATCGAGCTGGAAGAAGAACTGGGCGTGGACATCTTTGCACGCCATGGCAAGCGCCTGAAACAGGTCACCGAACCCGGCCAGCACATTCTGGAAAGCATCCAGGTCATCCTGCGCGAAGTGGCCAACCTCAAGCGCATCGGTGAGGAATTCAGCAGCCAGGACAGCGGTCGCTTCAGCATTGCCGCCACCCACACACAGGCACGCTATGTGCTGCCCTCGCGTGTGGCACGCCTGCGCGGCCTTTACCCCAAGGTGCAGATCAGCCTGCACCAGGGTACGCCTGAGCAGGTGGCCCAGATGCTGCTGGAAGAAACGGCCGAAATCGGTGTCGCCACCGAATCCCTGGCGGACTATCCGGAGCTGGTCACCCTGCCCTGTTATGACTGGCAGCACGTGCTGGTGATTCCCGAGGCGCACCCGCTGGCACAGCAGCAGCGCATCACGCTGGAAATGCTGGCCGAACATCCGCTGATCACCTACCACCCCTCGTTCACCGGCCGGACCCGCATCGACCAGGCCTTTGCCCAGCGTCACCTGACGCCCGACATCGTGCTCGAGGCGATCGATTCCGATGTCATCAGCACCTATGTGCTGCATGGCCTGGGCATCGGCATCGTTGCCGAGATGGCTGTTGCCGATGACAGCAAGCCGGGCCTGGTGTATCACCCCATGGGCCATCTGTTCGGCAGCAACGTGACGCGCGTCGCCTTCAAGCGCGGCATCTATCTGCGCAACTACGTCTACGAATTTGCCGAGCTGCTCAGCGAACGCCTGCCGCGCAAGCTGGTACACAAGGCCATGACGGGCCACTACGAAGATTACGCCCTGTAAGGAACGCCATCATGTCCCGGACTCCGCCCGTGCCCTCCCGCCTGCCGGATAGCGGCACTACCATTTTTTCCGTGATGTCGGCGCTGGCCCAGCAGCACCAGGCGGTGAACCTGGGCCAGGGTTTTCCGGACTTTGGCTGTGATCCGGCACTGCTGGATGGCGTGACCGAAGCGATGCAGCAGGGCCACAACCAGTATCCGCCCATGCCCGGTATTCCGGCGCTGCGCGAGGCGATTGCAGCCAAGATCGCCGCGCTTTACGGTCATGGCTACGATGCACAAACCGAGATCACGGTCACGGCCGGTGCCACCCAGGCACTGCTGACCGCCCTGCTGGCCATCACGCAGCCGGGCGATGAGGTGATCGTGCTGGAGCCCTGCTACGACAGCTATGTTCCGGGTATTCGCATGGCCAATGCGGTGCCGGTAGCGGTCAGCCTGGATCCGCTCAGCCATGCGCCGGACTTTGATCGCATTGCGGCCGCCATCACGCCGCGCACGCGCGCCATCATGATCAACACGCCGCACAATCCGAGCGGCACGGTCTGGTCGGAAGCCGACATGCTGCGCCTGCAGCAGCTGCTGGACGGCACCGACATCATCGTCATCAGCGACGAGGTGTACGAGCACATGGTGTTTGACGGGATGCCGCATGCCAGCGTGTCGCGTTATCCGGCACTGGCAGCGCGCAGCATCGTGGTCAGCAGCTTTGGCAAGACCTTCCACGTCACCGGCTGGAAGGTCGGCCATGTGGCCGCCCCGGCTGCGCTGATGACGGAGTTCCGCAAGATCCACCAGTTCAACGTGTTCACCGTCAACACACCGATGCAGCACGGGCTGGCTCGCTACCTGCAGGATCCGGCACCCTATCTGGGCCTGCCGGCTTTCTACCAGCGCAAGCGTGACCTGTTTGCCAGCGGCCTGCAGCAGACACGCTTCCGGCTGCTGCCCTGCCAGGGCACCTACTTCCAGTGTGTCAGCTATGCCGATATCGCCCTGCCGGAGCGCGATCTGGGGGAAGCCGCCTTCTGTGAATGGCTGACGCGCGACATCGGTGTGGCCGCGATTCCGCTGTCGGCCTTCTACGGCCAGCCGGTCGACAGGCAGACCATCCGCTTCTGTTTTGCCAAACAGGATGCCACGCTACAGCAGGCGCTGGAGCGACTGGCACGCCTCTAGGCGCACATGAAAAAACCCCATCTCCTCGCGGATGATGGGTTCTGGAGGCGGCCAGCAGCCGCCTCAAGCTAGCTTGCCGGCTTAGCGGCTGGCAGCAGTCTGGGCCTTCTTGGCAGCTTCTTCGGCCTTCTTCAGGGCGTCATTGGCGGCTTCCTTGGTGGCGGCAGCAGCGTCCTTGGCAGCGTCGGTCGTTGCAGCAGCAGCGCCCTTGGCAGCGTCCACGGCCTTGTCGACGGCGCTGGCAGCGGATTCGGCAGCAGCAGAGGCCGCATTCACGGTAGCGGAAGCAGCCAGACCGGCGGCGGCAGCAGCCTGGTCCTGGGCCTTTTCGACCTTGGCATCTTCTTTCTTGCCGCAAGCGGCCAGGGACACGGCAGCAGCGATTGCCACAGCCAGCATGGAGCGTTGGAAGTTCATGATCTGTTCCTTGAACTGGATAAAAAAGACCTGCTGACCACGCAGCCCGCAGGGTGACGCTAATTTACTGCATGGACGGATGCTGACACAAGCCTGTCGTGTAAAAAAAGACAGGCCATGTGCAACAGTTGGCAATCAGCGAACCTTGCTGGTCATGAATATCACGGCATTCTTCATTTCCTCGTCGCTGGCGGTGGAGGCGCCACGGGGCGGCATCACGCCGGTCAGCCCGGTATAACCGTCAATGGAGTGCTTGATCAGCACCTGATCGCCCTGCGCCAGACGCGGAGCCCAGGCTTCCTTGTCGCCCAGCTTGGGCGCGCCAGCGATACCGGCATCATGGCAAACAAAGCAGGCGGTCTTGTACAACTTTTCGCCAGCAGCCAGATCCACGTCACCTGCAGCGGCAGGCGCAGCAGCCTTGCCGGCATCGGCAGAAGCGGCGGCAGCAGCCACGGCAGCCGTACCGGCGGCCACAACAGCAGTGCCAGCAGACTGGGCGGCCTGGTCAGCAGCGCTGGCAGCCTGGCTGGCCGTTTCAACTACGGCAGAAGCGGCCTGCGCTGCAGAAGCAGCAGCCTCGGTAGCCTGCTGGGCAGACGTGGTGGCCTCGGAAGCGGCAGTCTGGGCGGCGCTCGGGGCCTCCTGCTTGTCGCCACAAGCTGCCAGTGCAGCGGCTGTCACCAGGGTCAGAATGCCAAAAGTACGTTGCATCATGCGGGTTACCTCCTAGTATTGGGAATCTTTTTTCAAGTATACATGGCCGTCACCATGCGCCCAAATCAAGCGATTACCCATGTTTGCTTCAAGACAAATGTTTCTCAATGAATCAGTTGCATCCATATCTTTTCCAGCCGCTTGACGCTGACCGGCTGTGGCGTGCGTAATTCCTGTGCAAAGAAGCTGACCCGCAACTCCTCCAGCAGCCAGCGAAACTCCAGCATGCGGCTGTCCTGCTGCCCCTTGCGTTCGGCCAGCAGGCGCCAGTAGCGCTGCTCCAGCGGTTTCAGCTCGGCCAGCTTCTGCGCATCGCGGGCACTGTCGCTGCGCAGCTTGTCCAGCCGCAGCGTGATCGCCTTGAGGTAGCGCGGCATGAACTGGAGTTGGGTCCAGGGGGTATCGGCCAGAAAACGCGGGCCGACCAGTTTCTGCAGCTGCTGCGTGATGTCGGCTGTTGCCTCGGGCTGGTTGCGCGTGTCTTTCAGCTTGCGGCGTGCGGCATCGAACTCGGCCAGCACAATCGCCGCCTGACGCGCCACTTCCTGGGCAATCAGGCTGAGCCGGCTCTTGCCCTCTTCCACCCGCTGGCGGAAGCTGTCGGCATCGGCGGGCAAGGGCTCCAGCAGAAAGGCGCGATCGATCGCCAGATCCAGAATCTGCTGGCGCAGCTCATCAGCCGTGCCCAGCTGCATGTAGGCCGTGGCCATCTTCTGGAAGTCCGGCAGGTTCTTCTGCAGATACTTGAGGGTATCGCGCACCTGCAGGGCAAACAGACGGCGCAGGCCCAGGCGATGACGTGTCTGTGCCCGTTCGGGCTCATCAAACAGCTCAATCGTCACGGCATCGCCGACATCGATCAGGGCCGGAAAACCGATCAGGGTCTGGCGGCCACGCCGCAGCTCCATGATTTCCGGCAGTTCGCCAAAGCTCCAGTCGGTGTAGCGCTGGTCTTCGTCCAGTGTGCTGTTCGTGGCAGCAGCCTGGGGGGTGGCCTTGCCAGCCGGCGCGGCAGCGGCTGCCACAGCAGCGCTGGCCTCCGGCTCTTCCTTGCGCACGGCGGTTTTCAGCACCGCCAGCGCCTGGAAGGCACCACGCGCCTGGCTACCCAGCTCGGCCTTGAGGGCCCCGAGGTTACGGCCCATGCCGAGTTGGCGGCCATGCTCATCCACCACGCGGAAGTTCATGAACAGGTGCATCGGCACCATGTCGAGCTTGAAATCGGCCAGCTTCACGTCCAGCCCGGTATGCTCGCGCGCGCACTGCAGCAGCACATCGGCCAGACTGCCCTTGCCAAAGCCCGGCTCCTGCTGGATCTGTTCGGCCAGCTTGCGCGCACTGTCAGGCAGGGGCACAAAGCGGCTGCGCGGACGTTGCGGCAGGCTCTTGAGCAGGGCCTGGATCTTGTCTTTCAGCATGCCGGGGACCAGCCACTGGGCACGCTCTTCGTCGACCTGGTTCAGGGCAAACAGCGGGATTTCCACCGTGACGCCATCGCGTGCATCGCCGGGCTGGTGCAGATAGCTGGCCCGGCAATCGACGCCACCGAGTCGGATGGTGCGCGGGAACTGGTCGGTAGTGATGCCGGCGGCTTCGTGCCGCATCAGCTCATCCTTGCTGATCTGCAGCAGCTTAGGCTGCTGGCGGCTGGCTTCGCGGAACCATTTTTCCAGCTGATGCGCGTTGCAGACTTCACGCGGAATCTGGGCATCGTAAAAGGCATAGATCAGCTCGTCATCCACCAGCACGTCCTGGCGACGCGACTTGTGCTCCAGATCCTCGACCTGACGCACCATCTTGCGGTTGGCGGCCAGAAACGGCAGCTTGCTCTCCCAATCGTCCTCGACCAGCGCCTGGCGGATGAAGATGTCGCGTGCGTGTTCGGGATCGAGCTTGTCGTAATCGACGCGGCGGTTGTTGTAGAGCACGATGCCGTACAGCGTGGCACGTTCCAGCGCCACCACCTTGCCGGCCTTTTTTTCCCAGTGCGGGTCCAGCAGCTGGCGGCGCAGCAGGTGCGCGCCGACTTCTTCCAGCCACTGCGGCTCTATGGTTGCCATGGTGCGGCCGTAGAGACGGCCGGTTTCCATCAGCTCGGCACACACCACCCAGCGGCCCGGGCGCTTGCGCAGGCGCGCGCCGGGATGGCGGAAGAACTTGATGCCGCGTGCGCCCAGGAACCAGTCTTCCTCGTCATTCTTGCAGCCAACGTTGCCCAGCAGGCCGGCCAGCATGCTCTTGTGCAGCTGCTCGTAACTGGCTGGCTGCGGCTTCGGTTTCCAGCCCTGCTCGGCCGCCACGGTCAGCAGCTGGCTATGGGTGTCGCGCCATTCGCGCACGCGGCGCACGTTGATGAAGTTCTGGCGCAGCAGGCTCTCGTACTGGCGATTGCTGAGCTTGTGCACTGGCTGGATCGCTGCTGATTCTTCGGCAGCCGGCTGTGACTTGCCCTGGCTGCGCTGCGCCACCGGCAGCACCGCTTGCGACGTCGGCTTGCGGCCGGCCTCACGTTGCTGGCTGCGCGCCGAGCCCAGCGCGGAATGGCCGCCGCGCACATCGTGCAACCACTGCCACAACTTGAGCGTGCTGACGAATTCGCTGCGCTCGTCATCAAACTTGGCGTGTTGCTGGTCGGCCTGGGCCTGCTGTTCCAGCGGCCGGTCACGCACATCCTGCACGCTGAGTGCCGAGGCAATCACCAGTGCCTCGTTGAGCGCGCCGCGTTCTTGTGCCTCCAGCAGGATGCGGCCCACGCGCGGGTCCAGCGGCAGGCGAGCCAGCGCCTGGCCTGTGCGTGTCAGCTGCTTGTCGTCATCGACCGCGCCCAACTCGTTAAGCAGCTGGTAGCCATCGCTGATCGCCTTGGGGCGCGGCGCTTCCAGAAACGGGAAATGCTCCACCTCGCCCAGATGCAGCGACTGCATGCGCAGGATCACGCCGGCCAGCGAAGAGCGCAGGATTTCCGGATCGGTAAACGGCTGGCGACCGGCAAAATCCTTCTCGTCATACAGGCGGATGCAGATGCCGTTGGCAACCCGGCCGCAACGGCCGGCACGCTGGTTGGCTGCCGCCTGGCTGACCGGCTCCACCAACAGCTGCTCTACCTTGTTGCGATAGCTGTAGCGCTTGACGCGCGCGGTACCGGAATCGATCACGTAGCGGATGCCTGGCACCGTCAGCGAAGTTTCTGCCACGTTGGTGGCCAGCACGATGCGGCGGCCCTTGTGGTTGTCGAACACGCGGTCCTGCTCGGCCTGGCTCAGGCGCGCAAACAGCGGCAGCACCTCGGTGCTGCGCAACACCGGGCTGTGGCTCAGGTGCTTGCGCAGATGATCGGCGGCTTCACGGATCTCGCGTTCGCCGGGCAGGAACACCAGGATGTCGCCGCTGTCCTGCGGGCTGCGCCACAGCTCGTCCACGGCATCGGCAATCGCCGTATTCAGATCGGTATCGCGCGTCTCTTCAAACGGACGATAGCGGATTTCCACCGGAAACAGCCGGCCCGATACCATCAGCACCGGTGCCGGTCCGTTCGCCGAGGCAAAGTGCTTCGCAAAGCGGTCGGCATCGATCGTGGCCGAGGTGACAATCAGCTTCAGGTCGGGCCGGCGCGGCAGGATTTCCTTCAGGTAGCCGAGCAGAAAGTCGATATTCAGACTGCGCTCGTGCGCCTCGTCAATGATCAGCGTATCGTAGGCCTTGAGCAGCGGATCGCTCTGCGTTTCGGCCAGCAGAATGCCGTCCGTCATCAGCTTGACCGAAGCGCCTTTTTGCAACCGGTCGGCAAAACGCACCTTGTAGCCCACCACCTCGCCCAGCGGCGTCTGCAATTCTTCGGCGATGCGCTTGGCCACGCTGCTGGCGGCAATCCGGCGTGGCTGCGTGTGGCCGATCAGGCGCGGCCGCTGGCCCGGCTGGGCGTTGCAGGCACCGCGCCCGAGCGCCAGCGCGATCTTGGGCAGCTGCGTGGTCTTGCCGGAGCCGGTTTCGCCACAAACAATGATCACCTGGTGGCGTTGCAGCGCCGCCATGATCTCGTCGCGACGGCCTGAAACCGGCAGCGATTCCGGAAACTGGATACGCAAGGGGGATTTATCTGACAAGGAGTGTCCTGATCTGAAGCAAAGTATCGGAAAATGCGGGATTATCCCAGCATTGCCGGCGGGCGTCACTTGGCGCGCCTGCCGCCATCCCCATATCGTTCCATGTCCAGCGTTTTCAATTTCACCTTTGTCCCCTGGTTCCGTTCGGTAGCGCCGTACATCCACATGCACCGCAACAAGACGCTGGTGCTGGGCGTGCCCGGCGAAGCCATTGCTGCCGGCAAGTTGCCCAGCATCGTGCAGGATCTGGCCCTGATCAAGAGCATGGGCGTGCACATCGTGATGGTGCACGGCTTTCGTCCGCAGGTGAACGAACAGCTGCGCGCCAAGGGCCAGGAGCCGCGCTATTACAAGGGCCTGCGCATCACCGACGAGGTGGCGCTGGACTGTGCGCTCGAGGCGGCCGGCCAGCTGCGCTACGAGGTCGAGGCCGCCTTCAGCCAGGGCCTGCCCAATACCCCCATGGCCGGTGCCACGGTGCGCGTGATTTCCGGCAACTTCCTCACCGCCCGTCCGGTGGGCATCGTGGACGGCGTGGACTACCTGCACTCCGGCCAGGTGCGCAAGATCGATGCCAGCGCGATCCAGTCCATGCTGGACCAGAACGCGCTGGTGCTGCTGTCGCCGCTGGGTTTCTCGCCCACCGGTGAAGCCTTCAACCTGACCATGGAAGACGTCGCCACCGAGGTGGCCAGTGAGCTGCATGCCGACAAGCTGCTGTTCCTGACCGAAAACGGCGGCATCCGCCAGCGCCCCTTCGATCCGCCCGGTGAAGACAACCCGATCGATACCGAATTGCCGCTGGCCTATGCCGAAGATCTGATGGCCCAGCTGCCACCGCCCGAAAAGCACACCGACAAGGGCTTCTACCTGCGCCACTGCATCAAGGCCTGCAAGAATGGCGTGGAACGCAGCCATATCGTGCCCTACAAGGTTGATGGCTCGATCCTGCTCGAAATCTACACCCACGACGGTATCGGCAGCATGGTGGTAGACGAAAAGCTGGAAAGCCTGCGCGAAGCCACCATCGAGGACGTGGGCGGCATCCTGCAGCTGATCGAGCCCTTCGAGCAGGACGGCACCCTGGTCAAGCGCCAGCGCCACGAAATCGAGCGCGATGCCCATCTCTACACCATCATCGAGCACGATGGCGTGATCTTCGGCTGTGCCGCCCTCTATCCCTACCCTGAAAATGGCACCGCCGAAATGGCCTCCGTCACGGTCAGCCCGCAGGTGCAGGGCCAGGGCGATGGCGACAAGCTGCTGCGCCGCATCGAGCAGCGCGCCCGTGCCCAGGGCCTGAAGAGCATCTTTGTGCTCACCACGCGCACCATGCACTGGTTCATCAAGCGCGGTTTCCAGGTTGTCGATCCCAACTGGCTGCCTGAAGCACGCAAGCGCAAGTACAACTGGGACCGAAGAAGCCAGGTTTTAGTGAAAAAATTGTGATGACGTGTAAATCCGTGCCATTTAAAATGCTCCTTTGGGTTTAAACAACATCAAGAAGGAGCCGCTGATGGCCACACGCCGCACCCCCGCCCCCGAAAAACCCCGCCTCGCCCGATCGGGTGACGTGATTCTCGGCAAAACATCGCCCGAGAACATTCCCAAGGTTGCCGCACGTGACGCCGAGCTGTCCGCGCTGACGCGTCGTGAAGTGGCCATCGAGCAAATCCTGGAAAAGGCCGAAGACAAGGTCGAGGCCATGAAGACCCTCATGAGCCGCGCCTCCAAGGACGAACTGGATGCGTTGCGCCTGATGCTGGCCACGCCCACGCATGTCGCACAGCGTGGCACCGGCGATGACGAACTGGCGCCCAACTGGCGCAAGGGCGGGTATCCCTACAAGAACCTGATGAGCCGCAAGAGCTACGAGAAGCAGAAATACACGCTTCAGGTAGAGCTGCTCAAGCTGCAGGCCTGGGTCAAGGAAACCGGGGCCCGCGTGATGATTGTTTTCGAGGGCCGTGACGCTGCCGGCAAGGGCGGCACCATCCGCCGCTTCATGGAACACCTGAACCCGCGCGGTGCACGCGTGGTCGCCCTGGAAAAGCCGACCGAGGAAGAAAAGGGCCAGTGGTATTTCCAGCGCTACGTCAAGCATATGCCCACGCATGGCGAGATCGTGCTGTTTGACCGTTCCTGGTACAACCGTGCCGGCGTGGAGCGCGTGATGGGCTTCTGCACCGATGACGAATACCGCGAATTCATGCTGCAAGCACCGCTTTTCGAGCGCATGCTGACACGCAGCGGCATCTACCTGATCAAGTTCTGGTTCTCGGTCAGCCGCGATGAACAGCGCCGCCGCTTCAAAGAGCGTGAACTGCACCCGCTGAAGCAATGGAAGCTGTCCCCGATCGACAAGGCCAGCCTGGACAAGTGGGACGACTACACCCGCGCCAAGGAAGCCATGTTCTTCGAAACCGATACCGTGGACGCCCCCTGGACCGTGATCAAGTCGGACGACAAGAAGCGCGCCCGCCTGAATGCCATGCGCTACGTGCTGAGCCGCGTCCCCTGCGACAACAAGGATACCGAGAGCATCGGCACGCTGGACAGCCTGCTGGTCGGCCGTGCCAACAGCATCTACGAGCACGGTGAACACCCGATGGGCGAATTCCGCCACGCGTTCGACCTGATGAGCCGCAAGTAATCCGGCTCCAGCACGGCTGCGACCGATACCAGGGCTGATCATCGATCAGCCCTTTTTCGTGGTGGCTGCGATCAGGGTTTGCGGCCGAACAGCACCATCTGGAAGAAGCGCAGCAGCTCCTGGTCCAGGGCGGCCTTGATGCCCTTGAAGTCTGCCGGACGCGGTTCGGGCACATGTTGCGCCTCGGCACGGTGCAGCGCCTCGGCACGGCGTACGGCATCGGCCTCTTCCGAGTGCACCGCGTGATCGGCCAGCACGTGCACATAGCCGGGCCCGACTTCGGCCAGGCCACCGACGACATATAGCGCAGCAGGTTCGGCATCTGCGCTTGTGCGGTAGCTCAGCATGCCGGCATCCAGCGTGGTCAGCACCGGCACATGCCCGGGCAGCACGCCCATGCCACCGGCCGACCCCGGCAGATTGACCTCGTACACCACCCCGCTGAAGATCAGCCCGCTGACGGTACCGACTTCCAGGTGCAGGTGGTCAGGCAGCGCATGGCGGCCGTGGTGGGTAGGGGATTCAGCGTTCATCGATGGCTGCCGCTCCGGCCACGATCTCGATCAGCTCGCGCGTGATCGCTTCCTGTCGGGCCTTGTGGTATTCCAGGGTCAATTCTTCCACGCGCTGATCGGCGTTTTCCGAGGCCGATTTCATGGCCGTCATGCGCGCAGCCTGTTCGCAGGCAGCGTTTTCGGCCACCGCCTGGTAAATAATGGTTTCAACGTAGCGCAGCAGCAGCGCATCCACTGCTTCCTGCTCGCCGGGTTCATAGATGTAATCTACCGGATGATGCCCTGGATGGTGGTGCAATGGCAGCTGCAGGTGCTCCGGCACGCCTGCCAGCGCATGGCCCAGCGGCAGAAAGCGCGACAGCAGCGGCTGATAGTTGAGCACGTTGACGAAGCGGTTGGTAGCAACATACAACTCGTCGATCTCGCCACGCAGGAACTGCATGATGGGTACCGACATTGTGCCCAGCAGCTCTTCCGAAGGCTGGAATTCGCTGCCCGCGGGCACATGCGCCACCACCCTGCTGCCGCAACGCTTCAGCGTGGCCAGACCGCGCAGGCCGACAATCGTCAGACTGCACTCCTGCCCTGCCTGCTGCCAACGCTCCAGCTGCTGCACGACTTCCTGCAGCAGCCGCGTGTTGAGCGGGCCGCACATGCCGCGGTCAGTGGTAACCACGATCAGGCCCACGCGTTTCACCGGATCGCGACGCGCCATCAGGGCTGGCTGGTAATCACCGTCCACATGCACAAAGCGCGCCATCATCTTGCGCAGGATGCGGCCATAGGGACGGATGCTCTCGGCACGCTTGCGCGCCTGCGCCAGTCGTGCAAACGCCATGCGTTCCATGGCGCGCGTGATCTTGCGTGTCTTGCTGATGTTGGAGATCTGCGCGCGTATCTCGCGCGTCTGGGCCATGCGGCTCAGCGACGGCGCAGCGCCGTGCGGAACCAGCCCAGACAGACCAGCACGATGGCAGCGAAGCCGACAAAAGACCAGTTGGCAATCGTGCCACCCAGGAAGGTCCAGTCGATCGCCGTGCAATCACCGCTGCCGGCAAAGATGCGCGGCAGCGCCTGGCTCAGCGGCAGCTGCTCGATCATGCCGTAAAAGTCACGCCCGCAGCTGTAGAACTCGGGCGGATACCATTGCAGCCAGGACTGGCGTGCCGCCGTAAAGGCACCGAACAGCGCCACCGGCAGGATTAGGCCCATTGCCGCCAGCGCCGTGCGGCAGCCCCCTGCCACCGCACCCAGCAAGGCCAGGATCAGCACCACAATATAGGCATAGCGCTGCACGATGCACATTGGGCAGGGTGTCAGGCCCAGGCCGTACTGCAGGTACATGCCGAAGCTCAGCATGCCCAAAATCACGGCCGCCATCCACAACAGGGTACGGCGCGGGGTAGAGAAGAACAGGTTGATGAGACTGGTCATGTTGGCGATTTCCAGGACAGGCCGCATGAGACGGCAGGATGCCGCGGCAGACTGGATATTATTCCTGAAATGCACCTTTTTGCGCAGTGCAGCATGAAGCCCGTGCAGGAAAAGCGGCCATCTTGTCAGCAAGGGCCCGGAGAGATTCGAATTCTCCGGTTAACCAATTGAATTCATTATGATTTTTCGGGGTGACTTTCGATCTTTGCCCCCACTTGTTCCCCTATACCGCTTTGTTCCCCCACTTTTTTGTAACAGGGGCCCGAAAACGCGGGAAATTGACGCCATTTTAAGACGCTTTGGGGGAACATGGCGCCATCACTTTGATGCACCTTCAGCTTGGTTCTTCACGGCCTCAACCACTTCCGGAGCGGCCTTTGCCTGAACGGTCTTGGCTTGCTTGATGGTGTTGACGTGTACGCCGGAGATTGCGGCCAGCTCGGCAGTGGACTTTGAGGGTGGACATTCAGTGTCCACCCTGCCCTCATGTTGGTTTGAGCCAACTGGCTTCCACGCGCACGCGGGAAGAAGCTTATCACTTGAAGCCGTTTCAAGTGACGAACGCCCTCGCCCACGCGCACGCGGGAAGAAGCCCTTTCGGATTTCAAATCCAAGTGGGCCGAACGATCACCCCACCACCTTGCACAGCAGCTCCAGCGTCCGGCCAGCGCTGTGACGGTCGATCACGGCCGTGATGTTCATCTGCTTGCCCTTGTGCGTCAGCCGGTCAGCAGGCGTGATGCCAGGCCGGTAGCGCATGATGATGCGCACATCACCGATAGCCGTCACCGCGTCAGCAGCAATCACCTCCCGACCCGTCAGCGGCAGCACAGCGGCCCAGAACGTCCCCACCGTCTCCCAGCCCTCCGTCCAGGCTCCGGATGCGTCCTTGTACTCCCCGAAGCGCTCCAGCGTCACGCGCTGGTCAAGTTCTCCGGCCCTCATAGCGCCATCACTCGATAGGGTTGCAGCAGACGCTCAAAAGTCCGGTTGCCGTGCAACGGGCGGTCTGTCTGCCCCTCGCGGTTCTCGTACAGATCACCCACACGCAGCAGGATGGCAGCGCGTACAGGCGCAGGCATGGCGCTGGGTAGCTCGATGCCCAGATAATCGGCCACAGACGCTTCTGCGGCGTCCATGTAGGCGTGCAGCAGGCTATCTTCGTCGCTCGTCTCGATGCGCAGGTGCTGCTTGACTTCGATCAGTGTCAGCATGTCAGTTCCTCATGAATGGATGAATAGGTGCCGGTCGCGGGCGTCCGACGCATCCCACCGGCTGACGGGGTTTTCTTCCAGCGCGGCACTGTCCGTCTGATCCGCGTCCGGGATACGCCTTGCGGCACCCCCCGGCAGGGTTACACAAAATAGATGCCGGTAAAGGCTTCTTCCTCGGCCATGCTCGTCGCCAGGCCCATCGCCATGGCAAGCGCCTGCATACCGTCGATGCGGCCTGTCTGACGGCTCTTGTCCAGCTTCCTGTTTCCGGCAGGATCGCGCACGGTCGTTGCGTTTGCCGCGCACATCGTCAATACCGGGTGCATACCGTGCGCTATGCGCTCGTTCAGCAGCTCGGCTTCCAAAGCGTCCAGCGCGGGCGACATGCTGGCGTAGCCTTGTCCCCATGGGGTCAAAGGCACATCAGCGCCGATCCTGTCCAGTTCCTTTTGCAGCACGTCGATGCGCCAGCGGTCGAATGCGATCCCTTGCACGTTGCAGGTGCTGCATATCTCGGCCAGCTCGCGGGCGATCGCCTCGTAATCGATCGTTCTGCCGGGTGTCGTATGCAACTGACCCTCTCTGACCCACACGTCATAGGGCGCACGGTCACGCCTTGCACGCTCTGCCAC
>NZ_KB894777.1 GCF_000374625.1 Allobrachymonas chironomi DSM 19884
GACTTCTTTTAAAATTCCAGTTCGCAACGAGTGCCACCCTAAGGCAGCTACCGCAAACACCCACGCTTATCGGCTGTAAATTCTTAATGATCACGAGAGACTCCCATCTCCCAAACTCCGCCGCGATCAGCGAAGCCCTCTACTATAACACACTTCTTGATGACGTCAAGGAAATTTTTCAAAATCCTTTTTCATCCCGCCTGGATCAGCGCCTCAGCCCCTCAACCAGACCGCCTGTGCGGCGAAGAAGTGAACTATAACAGCATTTCCGGGTTTCCACCAGCTTCAGTCAAAAAATTGTCAAAAAAGTGCGCGTTGCGTGCGCTCTTCGACCCTGCTGCCGGTGAAGGTCAAGAGTATACACCGTCTTCACGTTCAGGGCGAGAACTCTTTCTCATTCCCCCATGACGATGCCTTCTCGTCTCGGGTCGGCGCCACCGAAGTAGCCATGGGGGGTGCGCATGATCGCCTGCAGGCCGCTGGTCATGGGCATTTCGCGGATCTCGGCGCCTCGTGTCCGCAAGGCATGGATTTCTGCTGCGGGGAATCGATGCTGCTCCAGCAAGGTGGGGCCGTTGGTGGAGCCGAAGTTGGGCAAGGCGATGGCCTGCTGGGTATCCAGCCCCCAATGCAGGGTGCCATAGAGTAGCTTGCTGACGTAATGGATGATGAGGGAACCGCCCGGGCTGCCGGCTGTCATCAGCAAGGGACCGCGGCTGCCATCGGCCTGCTGACGGTAGACCAGGATGGGCGCCATGCTGGAGCGCGGGCGCTTGCCGGGCTGCACCCGGTTGGCTACCGCGCGGCCTTGTGCATCTACCGGGGTGAAGCTGAAGTCGGTCAGCTGGTTGTTGAGCAGGAATCCACCCGGCAGACCCTGGCCGCGATTGACCATGAGACGGGCACCGAACTGGTCCTCGATGCTGCTGGTCATGGAAAGCGCCCTGCCCTGGGCATCGATGATGCTGATATGGCTGGTGCCGTATTCCAGCTGCGCCGGCATGCTGGCATGTGCCAGCCGGAAGCTGCCGGGCCGGCCGGGCTGTGCCGTCTGCATGGAGGCACCATCCGGGGCGATCAGGCTGGCGCGCTGGCGCAGGTAGGCGGAATCGAGCATGTCGGACCAGCTGTTGCCGGGTGCCGGCACGAAGTCCGGATCTGCCACATATTGGGCACGGTCGGCGAAGGCCAGGCGCGAGGCTTCCGTATAGAGATGCAGCCAGGGTGTCGATGGCAGCCCCTGCTGTAGCGGCAGTTGTGCGGCAGGTGTGTGGTCGAGGATTCCGAGGATCTGGCCGATGGCCAGCGTACCCGAGCTGGGTGGCGGCATGCCGCAGATAAGGTAGGCCTGCTGCTGCGCCAGGTGCCGGAAGCAGAGCGGCTCCCGCTGGCGAGGCTGGTAATGCGCCAGATCCTGCAGACTGAGCTGACCGGGGTTGCCGGGGTGCTGCTGCACCTTGTCGACCACGGCTTGTGCCCAGGCACCCTGCTGCAGGGCACTGGCGCCCTGGCTGGCAAGGGTTCGCAATATGGCAGCGTACTCGGGGTTCTTCAGGACATGCCCGACAGGCCAGGGCTGACCGGCGGCATCGTAGAAGTAGCGGGCTGCGACAGCATCGTTGCGTGCCAGATGCGGCTCGTTGCGCAGCAGCGTATGCAGGCGCGGGGAAATGGCGAAGCCCTGCTCGGCCAGACGGATGGCCGGATCGAACAGGTGCGCCCAGGGCAGGATGCCATGCTGGCGATGGGCCTGCTCCAGCATGGGCAGCAGGCCGGGAACGCCGACCGAACGACCGCCGACGACGGCATCATGAAAGGTTATGGGCTGGCCATCGGGCTTGAGGAACAAGGAGTCGGTTGCTGCAGCCGGTGCAGTTTCGCGGCCATCCCAGGCTTGCAGCTGCCGGCCATCGTCATACAGGAGAAAGGCTCCGCCGCCGATACCGCTGGACTGCGGCTCGACCAGGCCCAGTACCAGCTGGACGGCGATGGCAGCATCCAGGGCGCTGCCACCGGCTTGCAGGATCTCGAAGCCGGCACGGGTGGCGACCGGGTTGGCCGCCGCCACGGCAAAGCGGCTGGTGGACCAGCCAGGCTTGCTGCTGTAGCCGCTGGCAGCTTCGGGAGACTGGCGCGCCGCTGCGTGGGCGAAGCTGCCGGCTTGCGACCCGGAGCTGCCCGGCATGCTGCTGCAGGCACCGAGCAGCAAGGCGGAGAGCCAGACCGGCAGGCTGCGCCAGACTGCCGGTGCCAAGGCATGACACCGGCCTGCAGCCTCAGCCGCAGGAGACTGGCGGCGCGGCAGCATCGGACAGCTTATTCGGCGCCGATGTCTTCGGGGTCCTTTTGCGGCCAATCGCGGATGTAGGCCTTGAGCATCTTGTTCTCGAAGTTCTGGCTTTCGACCACGGTCTTGGCGACATCGTAGAAGCTGATGACACCGTGCATGGTGCGACCGTCCATGACCGGAATGTAGCGCGCATGGTGATCGAGCATGATGCGACGGACTTCGTCGAGGTCGGTATTGAGCGTGCAGGTGATCGGATGGTCATCCATGGCGGTACGCACCAGGGTGCTGCCGAGGTTGCCGCCATTGGCATGCAACTGGATGTTGAGCTCGCGGAAGGTCAGCATGCCGACCAGATCGCCATGCTCCATGACGGCGAGGGAGCCGATGTCTTTTTCGACCACGGTGGCCAGTGCCTTGAGCAGGGTGTCGTCGGGGTGAATGGTGTACAGGGTGTTGCCCTTGACACGGAGGATATCGCTGACCTTCATGCTTGCCTCTTGCTGGTTGCGTTGGAATTCCTGACAGATCGTCACAATATAGCCCAGCTTGCGGCGCTTTGGGCCATCTGCTTACCCCTATGTTCCCGGAGTCGCCGTCAGGCAGACGATACACTGTGACCAGACATCACTAGCAGGAGACCCCATGCCCGGATATTCCGATCCCGGATTCGACACCCTGGCGCTGCACGCCGGTGCCGCCCCCGATCCGTCCAATGGCGCACGCGCCGTACCGATTCACCTGACGACCTCGTTCGTGTTCCAGGACAGCGATCAGGCCGCCTCCCTGTTCAACATGGAGCGGGCCGGTCATGTCTACAGCCGCATCAGCAATCCGACAAATGCCGTGCTGGAACAGCGCGTGGCGGCGCTGGAAGGCGGTGTGGGCGGTATCGCGGTGGCGAGTGGCCAGGCTGCGCTGCACCTGATCGTGAGCACGCTGATGGGCGCTGGCGGCCATATCGTGGCCAGCACGGCGCTGTACGGCGGCAGCCACAACCTGCTGGATTACACCTTGCGCCGTTTCGGGATCGAGACCAGCTTTGTGCAACCGGGTGACCTGGATGGCTGGCGTGCCGCCATCCGCCCGGAGACGCGCATGCTGTTTGGCGAGACCGTGGGCAACCCGGGTCTGGACGTGCTGGATATTCCGGCAATCAGCCAGATTGCGCATGCGGCCGGTGTGCCGCTGGTGGTGGATTCGACGCTGACCACGCCTTATCTGATGAAGCCGCTGGAGCTGGGTGCCGATATCGTCTACCACTCGGCGACCAAGTTCCTGAGTGGCCATGGCACGGTGATTGGTGGCGTGGTGGTGGATGGCGGCAGTTTTGACTGGGCAGCATCGGGCAAGTTTCCGGAACTGAGCGAACCCTATGACGGCTTTCACGGCATGGTGTTTGCCGAGGAGAGCACGGTTGGCGCTTTCCTGCTGCGTGCGCGCCGCGAGGCCTTGCGCGATTTTGGTGCCTGCCTGAGCCCGCACAGTGCCTGGCTGATCCTGCAGGGCATCGAGACACTGTCGCTGCGCATGGAACGCCATATCGGCAACACCGAAAAGGTGGTGCGCTTCCTGGCCGAACATCCGATGGTGGAGCGCGTCGGGCATCCGCTGCTGGAGAGTCACCCGAGCCATGCCGCAGCAGAACGCCTGCTGCGGCTGGGTGCACGTGGTGCCGGCAGCGTGTTCAGCTTTGATCTCAAGGGGGATCGGGCACAAGGCCGCGTGTTTATCGAGAACCTGAAGCTGTTCAGCCATCTGGCGAATGTGGGCGATTGCCGCAGTCTGGTGATCCACCCGGCCAGTACCACGCATTTCCGCATGGATGATGCGGCCCTGGCCCAGGCCGGTATCGGAGCGGGCACGATCCGCCTGTCGATCGGACTGGAAGAGGCCGATGACCTGATCGATGATCTGAAACGCGCCCTGAAGGCGGCAGAAAAGGCGGGAGCACGCGCATGAACTACGCAATCAACGGACACAGCCTGTATGCCTACACCGGAGGCAAGACCTTTGACGCGGGCAAGCCGACGCTGGTGTTCATACACGGCGTGCTGAACGATCACAGTGTCTGGGCGCTGCAGAGCCGCTGGTTTGCCAACCATGGCTATAACGTGCTGGCGATTGACCTGCCGGGCCATGGCCGCAGCCAGGGTAAGCCGCCGGCCAGCGTGGCCGAGGCGGCAGAAGCGATCCTGGCGCTGCTGGACCAGCTGCAGGTGCCGCAGGCGGTGTTGGCAGGCCACAGCTGGGGCTCGCTGATTGCGCTGCACGCGGCCAGCCTGGCACCGCAGCGTGTCAGCCAGCTGGTGCTGGTGGGAACGGCGTTTCCGATGCCGGTGGCCCCTGCCTTGCTGGAGATGTCGGCATCGGCACCGGAGAAGGCGATCGCGATGGTGAACCAGTTCTCGCATTCCAGCTTGTGCAGCCCGGTGACAGGCCAGGGCATGAACAACGGCCTGTGGACCTATGGCGGTGCGCGCGCCCTGATGCGCCGGGTGCTGGCGAGCAACCCGGAACACAACGTGTTCCAGACAGGTTTCCAGGCCTGCAACAGCTACGCAACGGGTCTGGAAGACATGGCCAAGGTGAGCTGTCCGGTGCTGTTCATCCTGGGCAGCGCCGACCAGATGACCCCCCCCAGGGCGGCACGCGCGCTGGTGGATGCGGCCGCCAGCGCGCATGTGGTGACGCTGCCGGCCGGCCACAGCCTGATGACGGAAGCGCCGGATGGTGTGCTGCTGGCGATGCGCGAGCAGTTGTGCTGAAACCGGATGGAATCAACTGAGTGAAGTGACTGACTGATGTTGCCCCGTATCACACTGGCTCGCCTGGCCCAGAGCTTTTCGCTGACCCTGCCGCAGCAGCAGGCCTTGCATCAAAGTGCCGCGCTGGAACAGCCGCCGCCCGGTGCATGGCCACTGCTGCAGCGCATTCTGGTGTTGCTGGCCGCATCGCTGAGCGGATTTGGCCTGCTGATGGCGATTGCTGCCAACTGGGACGACTGGAGCCGCAGCACGCATTTTGTGCTGCTGGGACTGGCCGTGCTGCTGACGGCGCTGGCGAGCTGGGCGCTGTCCGGTCGGCGTGCGCTGCCGGCAACGGCACTGGGCGTGCTGGCGCTGGCCAGTGTGGGCGGCTTGCTGGCGTTTTTTGGCCAGACCTACCAGACCGGAGCCGATACCTGGCAGCTGTTTGCGCTGTGGGCAGCGTTGACACTGCCGCTCTGTCTGGGACTGCGCCATCCGCTGCTGTGGATCGTCTGGCTGGTGGTGGCGCATCTGGCGATCACCTTGTGGGCACATGAGCGGATCCAGGGCGGATTCTGGCTGCAGGATCGCCCTGTCCTGCTGACTCAGCTGCTGGCCATGGGCCTGGGTGGCCTGTGGTGGCTGGCCTTGCAGCCGGCCTGGCAGGCCTGGACCGGCAGTTCGCGCCTGGGCGCACGCGTGGCCTTGCTGTTGCTGGTGCTGCTGGCCACCGGATTGGCACTGTCGGGAGCCCGCATGGAGCAACCGCTGACGACGCTGTACAGCCTGCTGCCTGCCGTGCTGCTATTGCTGCTGTTGGGACTCTGGTATGGGCGGCCTGCGCACCATGACCTGATGAACCTAAGTGCAGTGGCACTGGGCCTGCTGGTGCTGGCCATGGCCCAGGTCAGCAGCATTCTGCTGCAGGATTTTCTGAGCCTGTTCAGCATCGGCCTGGTCGGGTTGCTGCTGCTGGGGTTGACCGTGGCGGGACTGATGCGTCTGCACACGCAACGCCAGGGCATGAGCCGATCCGAACCTGCGGGACAGGCTTCCGCGCCCATGCACAGGCTTGCGGATCTGCTGGCCGGGTCACAGGCAGACGGGCTGGCGCGTGCCCTGCGCCACGGCGTGACGCAAGATTGGTGGCCCTCTGCGGAGCAGGCCCTGGCAGCAATCCGGCCGGATGCCGCCGGGCAACGTCCCGCTTCGCTGATTGTTCTGTCGGCGCTGGGCGGCTGGCTGGCCGTGCTGCCCATGGCGCTGGCCTTTTTTGTCTCGGGCTCCAGCCCCGAAGCAGGTGCTGTCCTGGGTTTTCTCATGGTGGCGCTGGCACTGGCCGGATTGCGCGCCGGTGGACGCAGCCTGTTTCTTGAGCAGTGTTGCTATGCCTTTCTGCTGACGGGCATGCTGGCGGCCAGCGTCTTTACGGCCCTGTCCCTGGAGCGCGTGGGCTTGGACACCCGTGAGTTCGTTGCCGGCCTGTCTGTGCTGACGTTGCTGATGCTGCTGAGCACCTGGCTGCTGCGGCAGACCTGGCTAGTCTTGCTGATGGGTGCCGGCCTGTGCGTGACGCTGCCCTGGCTGATCGTCCAGCTGACGGGCACGGACAGCTTCCTGTTTATCGGCCAGGAGGCACCCGCCTGGGCGCTGGCCTGGCTGAATCCGCTGGTGGCACTGGTATTTCCGGCAGGCATCTGGTGGCTGCAACGCCAGGGCCTGTCCCTGCCCTGGAAGCGGCTGGAAAAAGCCGAGAGCTGGCTGGCCGGCTGGATGCTGGCAGTGCTGGGCCAGCACATGCTGGAAGCCGGCAACACTTTCTTGCTGACCGGCCTGCTGGGTGGCGGCCCGGGCATGGCCATGGGCTTGCCGGGAAGCGGTCCGGGCTGGAACTTCTGGAGCTGGTGGCTGCCGCTGATGTCGCTGCTGTTTGCCTTGCTGGGCAGCACCGCGCTGTGGCGTGCCTGGCCAGAATGGCGCCAGCCCCCCATGGTGGCACTGGCCGCCCTGCTGCTGCTCGCCTCGGCGCTGTTGCCCTCGCTGGGCGTACCGCTGTGCTATCTGGCGCTCTGCTGCGCGACCGGACGCTGGCGTCTGGCCGCTGCCGCCGTGGCTGCCGTGCTCTGGGTGATCGGTGCCTTCTATTACCAGATCCATTTCAGCCTGCTGGAAAAAGCCGGCATGCTGCTGCTGACCGGCATGCTGCTGGCTGCATTGGCGGCCTGGATGCGCGTGCGCCAGCAACGCCGAACAGCCGCTGAGCCAGCCGTCCCCGCTACTGCCCCCCGCCTGCCCATGCCACAGCTGCGGCACCTGATCCCGCTGACGGCACTGGCCACTGCCGCCGTGGTCCTGCCCGGCATCCAGAGCAACGAAGCCCTGATCCGCGACGGCGAACGCATTCTGGTGCGGCTGGCCCCGGTCGATCCGCGTTCGCTGGTGCAGGGCGACTATATGGCACTGGCGTTTGCGATTGATCCGACGCTGCCGCTTGGCGAACGCAGCCTGGCCGAAGCGGAACCCGCGCCCGACACCCTCCCCTCACCCGACGCAACGGCCAGCGCACCCGATGCGCCGGGCAGCCTGGACCAGCCCGAGCCGGACAACCAGGACTGGAAGCCCGAACCGCCAGCACGCCATGCCGTGTTCCAGCTTGATGCGCGTGGTGTGGCAACCATCGTGCGCCTGGAGCACGATGACAGCAAGCCGCCCCTGCAAGCCAACGAGCGACGCATGGCGCTGCGCCACCAGCATGGCATGCCGGTTCTGGTCACCAATGCCTGGTATTTCCGCGAGGGCGAGGCGCAAGCTTGGGAAGCCGCACGCTATGGCGAATTCCGCCTGCGTGACGATGGTCGTGCGCTGCTGGTCGGCATGGCCGACGAACAGCTGCAGACGATCAGGCCAGCACGGCCCTGAGGCTGCGGCCGCCGGAATCAGGGGCCGTAAGGGCTGTGCAACACATCGGCCAGCGTGACCTCTTCCGGCGGATGCCGCCACAGCGCCTCCAGCTGCGGCGTGCGTGGCAGCAGCCAGCGCTCGATCAGCGGCTGCATGCGGGTCTGTGCCACCGGGGCAATCAGCACCCAGCGGGCGTTGTCCTCGTCCAGCCGGGCCACCCAGTCAAGCGCCGCCATGTCTTCCAGTACCGATTCCAGCTGCGGTGACTCGACACGCAGACCGCACGACAATTCCTGCAGCGTGGCCCCCCGGCGCGGCTCCTGTTGGGACTGGTGCAGGCGGCGCAGCAGTTCAATCGCCAGCTGCAGCTGCCAGCCCCTGCCCTGGCCGTGACGACGCAAGCCGTCCAGCAGGCTCGGCAGGTAGGCCGCAACCACCGCGCCCAGCAGGATCACGATCCAGGTCAGATAGAGCCAGATCAGCAGGATAGGCACAGCGGCGAACGTGCCGTAGACAACGGAAATCGAGGGCACCGACTTCAGATACCAGCCGATCAGCTGCTGGCCGGTCGTGATGCCTGCTGCCGTGAATACGCCGCCAGCCAGCGCATGCGACCAGCGCACCTGGGTGTTGGGCACGAAATGGTAGAGCGCGGCAAAGCTGAGCGCCATCAGGCCGAATTCGATCAGGTCGATCAGAACCTGCAGCCCGCCCGGCGTGACCACCGGTATGCCGGTCACCCAGCCGCGCGACAGCGACAGCAGATAGGAGGTGGTGACAATGCTGCCACCCAGCAGCACCGGGCCGACGGTGGCGGCAGCCCAGAAGATCAGGATGCGCTGCCCCAGCGGACGCGGCTTGCGCACCCGCCAGATCGCATTGAGGTGCTGGTTGATGCCCGACATCAGGCTGAACACGGTGAGCACGAACAGCAGCATGCTGACGGTCCCCAGCTTGCCGGCATGGCTGGCAAAGCTCATCAGCCCTTCCAGCACCGGTTGCGCGATGGCGGGCGGGATCAGGCTGTCCACCATCCAGCTCTCGATGGCGTGGCGCAGCCGGCCGAACATGGGGAAGGCGGTAAAAATCGCCAGCATCAGCACGAAGAACGGCACCATGGCCATCAGCGTGGTCAGGGTCAGGCTGCTGGCGGTGAGCGCCAGATGGTCTTCGCGAAAGCGCTGCCAGAGCATGAGCAGGGTATCGCGCAGGGGGAAGTCCAGCACCAAGTGTGAAAACCTGGCCTTCCAGTGGTTCAGCGTGCGGAGGATCTGCATGGCGCTATGATGCCAGCATTGCGCGATGCTGCGCCCTCCGATTTTCCGCACCCATGACACCCGACACCCCTGATTCCGATGGCCTGCAGGTCATTCCTCCCACCCCGGCCATCCGCTGGACGCGCCATGTTGCCGTGGGCAGCCTGATGGCGCTGATTGCGCTGTGCCTGGCCTGGGAGCTGTGGCTGGCTCCGCTGCGTCCGGGCGGCTCCTGGGTCGCCCTGAAGGCCCTGCCGCTGTGCATTCCGCTGGCCGGCCTGCTGCGCAACCGCATGTACACCTATCGCTGGGTCAGCCTGATGATCTGGCTCTATTTCTGTGAAGGCGTGGTGCGCGCCTGGGGTGATCCGCCGCCGGTGCGCTATTACGCCATTGCCGAGATCGTGCTGTGCCTGGTGCTGTTTGTCTCCTGCAGCCTGCATGTCCGGCTGCGCTTCCGTGCCGCACGCGCCTTTTTTGCCAATGTGCTGCGCGAAAATGCCGAGGCCGTGCAACAGGCGGAGTCTGCCGCGCCGCAGGACAAGCCGGCCGCATCGGCCTGACTGCCACGAGGGGTATCATGACGGCCATGACCGTATCCAGCCCCACCACCTCTCCTGTCGACAACACCACTTTTCTCCGGCAACTGCAGACGCTGCTGGGGGCGACCCACGTGCTGACAGGCACGGATGCCCAGCCCCATCTGCAGGACTGGCGCAAGCGTTATCGCGGCCAGGCCCTGTGTGTGGCCAGGCCGGGCACGACCGCCGAAGTGGCCGCCGTGGTCCGGGCCTGCGCTGCAGCCGGCGTGGCGATAGTGCCACAGGGGGGCAATACCAGCCTGGTCGGCGGCGCCACGCCCGAACCGGCAGGCCACAGCATCGTGCTGAGCCTGCAGCGCATGGACCGCGTGCGCCGGATGGACGTGGCGAACCAGACCATCACGGTGGAAGCCGGCTGCATCCTGCAACAGCTGCAGCAGACCGCGGCAGACGCCGGCTGGCTGTTTCCGCTCAGCATGGGATCGGAAGGCAGCTGCACGATAGGCGGCAACCTGGGCACCAATGCCGGCGGCACGCAGGTGCTGCGCTACGGCAATACGCGCGAGCTGTGCCTGGGCCTGGAAGTGGTGACGCCGCAGGGCGAGGTGCTGGACATGCTGTCCGGACTGCGCAAGGACAACACCGGCTATGACCTGCGCGACTTGTATATCGGCAGCGAAGGCACGCTGGGAGTGATCACTGCCGCCACGCTCAGACTCTACCCGCAGCCCAGGGCGCAGCTGACAGCCTGGGCGGCCGTGCCCTCGGTGCAGGCCGCTACCGAACTGCTGAACCTGGCACGCGAACGGCTGGGTGCCAGCCTGACCGGTTTCGAGATGATGGCGCAGTTTGCGCTGGAACTGGTGGACCGCCATTTTCCGCAGCTGCGGGTGCCGCTCTACCAGGACACGCCCTACTGCGTGCTGCTGGAAAACTCCGATCAGGAGAGCGAGGAACATGCGCGTGCGCTGTTCGAATCCCTGCTGGAATCGGCCATGGAACAGGGCTGCGTCACGGATGCCATCGTGGCAGAAAACCTGAGCCAGGCACAGAACCTGTGGCATATGCGTGAAAGCATTTCGCTGGCACAGGCTGAGGAAGGCCTGAACATCAAGCACGATATTTCCCTGCCGATTTCGGCGATTGCCGATTTCGTGGCGCAGACCGATGCCGCGCTGGCGGCGGCCATTCCGGGTGTGCGCATCGTCAACTTCGGCCATCTGGGCGATGGCAATCTGCATTACAACGTGCAGGCCCCGGTCGGAGTCGATCCGGCCGATTTCCTGCGCGAGCAGGAGCCGGCGATCAACACGCTGGTGTTTGATGCGGTGCAGCGTTTCCAGGGCAGCATCAGCGCCGAACACGGCATTGGCCAGCTCAAGCGCGACACCCTGCCCGACTACAAGTCGCCGGTAGCCCTGCAGCTGATGCAGGCCGTGAAACAGGCGCTGGATCCGCAGGGCATCATGAACCCCGGGCGCGTGCTGCGCTGATGTCTGCCGCGCTGTTGCTGGGCGTATTCGCCCCGGCCGCCGTGCTGCATGGCATGGTCGGCATCGGTTTTCCACTGATCACCACGGCAGCACTGGCCTTGTTCATGCCGATGCCGCAGGCGGTGGCGCTGACGCTGCTGCCCACGCTGTTGCTGAACCTGGCCAGCCTGCTGCCGCTGCACAGCCTGCCGGCGATGATCCGGCGTTATGCACTGCTGGCGCTGGCCAGCGTCGTTGGCAGCCTGCTGGGGGTGTATCTGCTGCTGATCCTGCCTGCGGCCTGGCTGCAGCTGGCGCTGGCGCTGGCCACCGGCTTCTATGTCCTGCATTCGCTGCGGCGCGACCTGCCGGCACCACCCCGGGGCCTGCCGGCGACCCTGCTGCTCGGCCTGCTGGCCGGTGTGGTTGGCGGGGCCACCAATGCGATGTCCTCGATCCTGATGATGGTGCTGCTGGCGCAGAGCCGGGATCGGCACGAGATTGCACAGGCCGCCAACCTGTGCTTTGCGCTGAGCAAGCTGGTGCAACTGGTGGTGCTGTGGCCGGTGCTGCAGACGCTGCCACTCGGCTGGGCCATGATGGGGGCGTTGTGCCTGGTGGCGATCATCGGCCTGCTGGCCGGACTGGCCCTGCGCCAGCGCATGGCCTTCCGGCATTTCCGGCTGCTGTGCCTGCTGGTGCTGTCGGTGCTGGCCTTGCTGATGGGCTGGCGCGGCCTGCAGGGGCTGCTGGGTTGAGGGGCTGATGGGAGCTGAACCAGCCTGCCGGCACCATGGCTTCAGGCCGCCGGACAACCGGCCACAAGGCACGACTGCTATCATGGCCGCTTTCCTCCATGACACGCACATAGCGGTCCCGCGCAGCGGCTGACCGGCACTTTCCACCATGCAACAGTATCTGAATCTGGTCCGGGACATTTTCGAGAATGGCTCCTGGCAGGACAACCGCACCGGCATCCGCACGCGCAGCATTCCGGGCGCGATGATGCGTTTTGACCTGCAACAGGGCTTTCCGGCGGTGACCACCAAGAGGCTGGCCTTCAAGTCGGCGATTGGCGAAATGGTGGGTTTTCTGCGCGGCAGCCGCGATGCGGCGGAGTTCCGTGCGCTGGGCTGCAAGGTCTGGGACCAGAACGCCAACGAGAATGCCGCCTGGCTGGCCAACCCCTATCGCCTGCAGGAAGATGACCTGGGTCCGGTGTACGGTGTGCAGTGGCGTGCCTGGCCGGCCTTCAAGCTGATTGACCTGGCGCTGCCGCAAAGTGCCGCCCAGATCGCCGATGCCGAACAGCGCGGTTACCGCCAGCTCGGTACGGTGCTGGAGTCACAGCGCCCGCATGCGCTGCTGTACAAGGCGATCGACCAGCTGCGCCAGTGTCTGGACACCATCATGACCGATCCGACCAGCCGCCGCATCCTGTTCCATGGCTGGAACTGGGCGCAGCTGGAAGAGATGGCGCTACCGCCCTGCCACCTGCTGTACCAGTTCCTGGTGAACCAGGAAAAGCGCGAGATTTCGCTCTGCCTGTATATCCGCAGCAACGATGTCGGCCTGGGCACGCCGTTCAACCTGACCGAAGGCGCAGCGCTGCTGCATCTGGTGGGCCGGCTGACCGGCTACACGCCGCGCTGGTTTACCTATTTCATCGGCGATGCGCATATCTACGAAAACCATGTGGACATGCTGCAGCAGCAGCTGCAGCGCGAGCCCTTCCCGGCACCCAAGCTGGTGCTGTCGGACCGCATTCCCGACTATGCCGTGACCGGCCAGTACCAGCCGGAGTGGCTGGAACAGGTGGAACCATCCGATTTCCGGCTGGAAGGCTACGAACACCATGCGCCGCTGACGGCACCGATGGCGGTCTGATCGCATCATGCAGAAAACCGTTCTGAGCCGCCAGCAGCTGATCGCGCTGGTGGTGCTCACCCTGATGTGGGGGGTGAACTGGCCGATGATGAAGCTGTCGCTGCAACAGCTGCAGCCGCTACATTTCCGCACCCTCACCATGGGCCTGGGGATGCTCTGTCTGGCCATCTACTTCAAGTCGCGCAGCGTGCGCCTGATGCCGCAGAACCGGCAGGACTGGATCACGATTGGTGTGCTGGCCGTACCGAACATGCTGGGCTGGCACGGCCTGTCGATCTTCGGGCTGCAGCAGCTGCCCTCCGGCCGCGCCGCGATTCTCGGCTTTACCATGCCGGTGTGGACGGTGCTGATTGGCGTGCTGTTTTACCGGCAGCAGCTGACGTTGCGCCTGGGCGTGGCGGTGGGTGCCGTGCTGCTGGCGATTGGCCTGCTGCTGTCCAACGAGCTGGAGCGGCTGGCAGGCAGCCCGGCCGGCATCCTGTGGATGCAGGGGGCGGCCTTTGCCTGGGCGCTGGGCACGATCTGGATGCGCCGGGCGCAAACCACGCTGTCCAACGAGGCGCTGATTGTCTGGCTGCTTGGCTTTGGCACGATCTGCATGGCGATTCTGGCCTGGCTGTTCGAGGCACCGCAATCGTACGATTTCAGCGTGCCGGTCTGGATCAGCCTGGCTTATGGCGTGCTGATCAACTACGGCGCGGCGCAGGTGCTCTGGTTTGGCCTGGCACGCGCCCTGCCGCCTTCCACCAGCGCCATGAGCATCATGATGATTCCGCTGATCGGCATCCTGAGCGCGGCGCTGATCGTGGGCGAATGGCCGCAGTGGCAGGATATCGTGGCGGCGGCTTGCGTGATGCTGGCGATTGCGGCGGTGCTGCTCAAGCGCGCAGACTGAACAGCGCGCTACTGCCGCGATCAGCGCGCCCGGAACTGGTCATGGCACTTGCGGCAAATGGCGCCGGCTTCGTTGAGCGTCTTGCGCAGCTGCACCAGATCGCCACGCGCCACGGCACCATGGATCTTGTCGGATTCCTGCTGCAGGCTGCGCGCACTGTCGGCATAGCGCGGGGCAGCGGTCCAGATCTGGTCGGTTGCGCGGGAACCGGCCAGCGGTGCCGCCGTACCCGCCGGGAAGGCATGGAACGGCAGGCGTGACAGCACGCGGATGGCATTGGCATCGAGACGCGCCTGCAGCGGATCGTAGGGAATACGGTTCAGCGTCATCGCGGTCAGGTTGCTGAAGTGGGTTTCCAGCAGGCCGAAAGCCTGCTGGCGGTAGGCCACGGCATCTTCCGGCTTGTCAAAGGTCAGGGCTTGTGCCGAGGCGGACAGGCTGGCCAGGGCCAGGCTGCCGGCCAGCAGGAATCGGGAAAGGGTCATGTCGGGCATCCGTGTTCAGCGGGTTGCAGCGTGCTGCACGGCCCAGTCTACCAAGTCCTGGGCCACGCTATCGGTAGCAGCGCCAAAGGCCTGCACCACCTGCGGCACCTCCTTGCCGATCACCGAATGGCGGTGGGAAAAGCTGCGGCTGGCGATGATGCGGTTGGTGCTGGCGTTCAGCAGATGGGCATCGAGACGCACCACCACCACCGGCTGCCCGTTCTCGTAGACGCTCTGGAAGTCGCGCAGCTGGCTGGACAGCAGCAGATCGGCATGCGCCATCACGCCTTCATCGGTGGTGATGGACGGCAACCGGCCATCGGCCAGAAAGGCATCGACGATACGGTCCCGCACCAGCTGGGCCGCCGGTTCGCTCCAGACCGCGCCCTGGTAGACGCTTAACTGGTCCGGCTCCGGCATGACCACGATGCGCTTGCCGGCAATGGCACCGCCGGCGACCGGACGCACCACGCGCAGCGCCGGGCTGATGCCGGCCGAGTACACGCCGGCGGCGCGCTGGGACAGGGTACCGGGCAGCGCGTAGGTATCCACCGGCTCCTTCTCCGGCAGGATGGAGCAGGCAGAAGCCAGCGCAGCCGCTGCCAGCAGCAGGCCGACGCGGGACGCACGCAGAAACGGGAGACGCATCATGGCTTGAATTCCTTCATCGGTTCACGGCTCAGCAGGTAGCCGGCCGGGTCGTTGTCGAGCTCGCGCACCACGCCCTGCACCGAGCTCAGCGTGCCGCGCAATTCGGTCATGGTCGGGCCCAACTGGGCGACACCGCGTGCGCCGCTGTCAATGGCACCCCGGTTGTCCTTGACCAGTGCATCCAGCGTGCCCATGCTGCTTTCGAACGAGGCCATGGCGGCATTGGCACGCGCCAGGCTCTGCTTGAGTTCGCCATTGGCCAGCTTGTCGCTCGACTGCATCAGCTTGTTCATTTCGGCAAAGGCGCGATTGGCCTCGGCGCTGGCCTTGCTGAAGTTGGCCAGTGCCGCATTCATGCCCTGCTGCTTGTCGGCCAGGGCACTGGTGGTCTGCTCCAGGTGCGCCAGCGTCTTGCTCAGGCTGGCCACGTTGTCCTGGGAGAACAGGTTGCGCGCCCCAATCAGCAGTTCGTTGAAGTTGTAGAGCACGTCCTCGCCACCAGCCAGCAGCTTGCTCATGGGCGATGGTGTCGCCATGATGGTGGGAATCGAGACATCGGTGCTGACCAGCGGCTGGCTGTTCGGGTCTTCGCCGCTGGTGAGGCGGATCAGGGAGGTGCCGGTAATGCCGACCGGTACCAGCCTGGCCTTGGTATCGGTGCGCACCGGTGCCGTGCTTTCCACCCGCACCCGCGCATATACATTGCGCGGGTCCTTCGGGTTGATGCGCAGGTCGATCACGTCACCGACCTTGATGCCGTTGAACTCCACCGTGCTGCCACGCGACAGGCCGGTCACGGCCTCCTCGAAGGCGATATCGTAGAAATGGAAGTCGCGTTCGCTCTGTTGCGTCAGCCACAGGGTGAACAACAGGGCCAGTACCGTGGCAAGCACGGTAAACAGGCCAATCAGCACATGTCTGGCTCGGGTTTCCATCAGGATGTCTCCGGCAAATGGGTGGCAGAACGGATCGCTGCAGCGGCGGCCCGGCCGCGCGGGCCGTGGAAATAGGCCTGCACCCAGGGATCGTCGAACTGTTCGACGCGTTGCAGCGTGTCGTTGATGATGACGCGTTTCTGCGACAGCACCGCCACGCGGTCGGTAATGGTGTAGAGGGTGTCCAGATCATGCGTGATCAGCAACACGGTAAAACCCAGCGCATCGCGCAGGGTCAGGATCAGCTGGTCGAAGGCCGCCGCGCCGATCGGATCCAGGCCGGCGGTGGGCTCATCCAGGAACAGCATGTCGGGGTCCAGTGCCAGCGCCCGTGCCAGGGCGGCACGCTTGATCATGCCGCCGGACAGATCGGACGGGTAATCATTGCCGGCCTTGGCCGGCAGCCCGGTCAGCGCGATCTTGACGGCAGCGATGCGCTCGGCTTCGGCACGCGACAGGCCGGCATGCTCGATCAGCGGCATGGCGACGTTTTCCGTCACCGTCATCGACGAGAACAGTGCGCCCTTCTGGAACAGCACGCCAAACCGGCGCTCCTCCAGGCGACGTTCCGCCTCGGGCAGCGCCAGCAGATCCTTGCCGAACACGCGCACACTGCCGGCAGCCGCGCGGTTGAGGCCGACGATGGTGCGCAGCAACACCGACTTGCCACTGCCGGAGCCGCCGACCACGCCCAGGATTTCGCCCTGGCGCACATCCAGATCGAGCTGGTCATGCACCACATGGCTGCCAAACTGGGTGCGCAGGCCACGCAGTTCGATGATGTTGCGGGTGTCCGTGGCTTGCATGGCTTACCAGTCCATTTCCATGAAGAACAGCGCCGCCACCGCATCGATCAGGATCACGGTGAAGATCGATTGCACCACCGCCATGGTGGTGTGCTGGCCAACCGATTGCGCACTGCCCTGCACCTTGAAGCCTTCGGCACAGCCGATCATGGCGATCAGCACGGCCATGACCGGGGCCTTGCTCATGCCCAGGTAAAAGTGCAGCGCCGGAATGCTTTCCTGAATGATGGCCATGAACTGGCGCGGCGCGATGTCGAGCACGAGCGCGCACACCAGCATGCCGCCCGCCAGGCCGGACAGCATGGCGATAAAGGTCAGGATCGGCAGCCCGACCAGCAGGGCCAGCACACGCGGAATCACCAGCAGCTCCATCGGGTTCAGACCCTGGGCGCGGATCGCATCGATTTCCTCGTTGGCGCGCATCGAGCCGATCTGGGCGGCAAAGGCACTGGCAGTACGGCCGGCCACCAGGATGGCCGCCAGCAGCACGCCGAATTCACGCAAAAAGGCGAAACCGACCAGATTGACGGTGTAGATCGTGGCACCGAAATCGCGCAGGATGGTGGCGCCGAGAAAGGCCACCACGGCACCCACCATGAAGTTCATCAGCACCACGATGGGCACGGCGCGAAAGGTGGTCTGGTCCAGGTGGGCAACCCAGGAAGTGATACGCCAGCGCCAGGGACGGAACAGGATACGGATCGACTGCTCCAGCACCAGACCGATAAAACCCATGAAGGAGACGGCATGCGACCAGCCGCCCGCCATCAGCTCGCCCAGCGCGGCCAGCGTATCGATGACCGGCACGCGCTTGCGCCGCGGCGGCGGCTCGCCGGTCGTCTGCAGCGCCTGTGCCACCACCTGCAGCAGGGCGCGGCGTTCGGGGGGCAGCGGGGAATCTTCGGCCGCCAGGGCCGCCAGACGCGCGTCACCCAGCAGCTGGTGCAGCAGGCTGGCACCGGCGGTATCGATGGCGCCCAGGGCACCGGCATCGATACGGGTGGCATCGCCCAGATCGGTCTGCAGGCGGCGGACCTCGGCTTCGAGAGCGGCAAAGTGCGGCAGTGTCCAGTCCCCCTGCAGGTGCAGGGTGTCGCTTTCCCGGGCATAGGACAGCCCGGCGGTCTGGCTGGCAGCTCGCTTTTCACTCATCGTGGCAGTATAGCAAGGCTTGCCGGCATCGGCAGGCCGCGCCACAAATTCCTACAATGTCCTTCCATGACACACGATACACCGCATCTGCACCTGATCTATGCCCGCGCACGCAATGGCGTGATCGGCAAGGACAACCGCCTGCCCTGGCACCTGCCGGAGGATCTGGCGCACTTCAAGCGCCAGACGCTGGGCGCACCGGTGATCATGGGCCGGCTGACCTGGGACAGTCTGCCGCCGCGTTTCCGGCCGTTGCCGGGCCGCATCAATGTGGTAATCACGCGCCAGACCGGCTGGCAGGCCGAGGGCGCGCAGGTGGCGCACAGCCTGGAGCAGGCGCTGGCGCTGTGCGGCGATGCCGAGGTCGCCTGGGTGATGGGCGGTGCGCAGATCTACACGCAGGCCCTGCCGCTGGCGCGCCGCGTGCTGGTGACGGAAATCGATGCCGATGTCGAGGGCGATGCCCATATGCCGGCACTGGGCGCGGAATGGCAGGAAACCGCGCGCGAGGCGCATGTCAGCGCGGATGGCCTGGGCTATGCGTTCGTGACCTACGAGCGCAAGCGCTGAAGGGCACTCACACTCAATCGGCCTGGCGCTCCAGCGCTTCGCCAATCGCGTAGTAGTGGCCACCCGAGACATAGTGCAGGCTGCGCAGGGCCGGATCGGCCTGCTCGAAATGCCAGCGGCCGTGGTGGAACACGCGTTCATCCGCCCAGGCAGCGGTGATGTTGGCAATGAACAGGTCGTAACTCTGCTGGTTGTGCGCTTCCGGAATCAGCTCGCAGGCCAGCCAGGCGGAACAGCCGGCAACAAAGGGCTGGTCCACGCCGTCCACCTCGAACAGCCCGGCACCGGCCTGTGCCAGCTTGGCCGGCTCATCGTGCCAGCTGTGGCTGCCCAGGTACTGGGTCAGCTCCACCTGCGCCACATTCGGCACCTGGATCACCATGCCCCCGCTCTGCTCCACCAGCTCGCGCGTCTTGGCCGACTTGTCCAGCACCACGGTCAGGCGCGGCGGAGCGTAATCGAGCACGCAGACCCAGGCGGCCGCCATCACGTTGGAGACGCCGCCATGGCGCGCCGAGACCAGTACCGTGGGGCCGTGGTTGAGGAGCCGGAACGCCTTGTCGAGCGCCACGGGGGTCATGTGGGGAGGGAGATGCATGGTGGAATGGTGCGGCTGCAGCGACAATACGCCCTGCCAGCCAGGAAAATCTTGCAGCGGGAATGATAGCGGCATGGCCCGACCTGCGTGTGACGCCCATGAGGAAACCCGCAGGCACACCGGACTTCCTGCCCTGCCCCCTGAACCCGTTGGAACCATCGTGATCTTCGCCATCCTGCTTTACGCCGCCGCCGTGGTGGCCGCCAACCTGACCATTGCCGCTTTCGGGCCGTGGGTATCTCCGATCAATGCCTTTGTACTGATCGGCCTGGACCTGACGCTGCGCGACTGGCTGCATGTACGCGTGCGTCCGTGGCAGATGCTGGCAGTGATTGCCGCTTCCGGCCTGATTTCCTGGCTGCTGAACCCGGCAGCCGGCCAGATCGCCGTGGCCAGCGCCATCAGTTTCACACTGGCTGCGCTGGTGGACTGGCTGGTATTTGCCTACGGCAAGGGCAGCTGGATGCAGCGCGCCATGCGCTCGAACATCGCCGGTGCGGCGGTGGATTCACTGGCGTTCCCGACGCTGGCGTTTGGCGTGCTGATGCCATCCATCGTGCTGCTGCAGTTTGCCGCCAAGGTGGCCGGAGGTGCGCTATGGGCCGTGGCGCTGCGACGCCTGCTCGATCCGGGACGCACGCATGCCCCCACGGACGCACGGCAGCCACCCGCTGACCGATAATGCCCGCTGGCCTGCCTTCTGCTGCAGGCCCTTGTTTTTCAAAGGAATAGCACCACCATGCAAATCGCCACCTGGAACGTGAACTCCCTCAATGTGCGCCTGCCGCAAGTGCTGGACTGGCTTGCTGCCAACCCGGAAGTGGAGATTCTGGCGCTGCAGGAAACCAAGCTGACCGATGACAAGTTTCCGCTGCAGGCGATCGCCGATGCCGGCTACCACTGCGAGTTTTTCGGCCAGAAGACCTACAACGGCGTGGCGCTGATCTCGCGCGAAAAACCGCAGGATGTGGTGCGCAACATTCCCGGCATGGACTGCGACATGGCGCGCGTGCTCAGCGGCAGCTATACCGCCCCCAACGGCCAGCCGCTGCGCGTGGTGAACGCCTATTTTCCCAACGGTCAGGCCCCCGGCACCGACAAGTTTGCCTACAAGATGCGCTGGCTGGAAGCCATGCAGACCTGGCTGCGCGCCGAGCTGCAGCGCTTTCCGCAACTGGTGCTGCTGGGCGACTACAACATCACTTTTGACGATCTGGACGTGTGGGACCCGGAAGGCCTGCGCGAAACCATCCACTGCACCACCGAAGAGCGCACCCACTTGCAGGTGCTGATCGGCCTGGGCCTGCACGACAGCCTGCGCCTGTTCCCGCAGCCGGAAAAAGCGTACAGCTGGTGGGACTACCGCAACTTCGCCTTCCGCCGCAACAACGGCATGCGCATTGACCATATCCTCGTCAGCGATGCCCTCAAGCCGCTGGCCAGCGCCTGCGTGATCGACAAGGAGCCGCGCCGCAACGAACGGCCCAGCGACCATACGCCGGTGGTGCTGACGCTGGCCACCCCACCCTCGACATAACAAAAACAAATAAAAACAGAATTTTTTATTCGTTCCACGGTGTGAAAGAAGCGGACAAGATGCAGCCCTGTTCCGCTTTTTTCTTGCAAAGGTTTTTCACCCCATGGCTTCCATCTCCCTCCCCCGCCGCACCCTGTTCCGCACTGCAGGCTCCCTGCTGACCGTTCTGGGGGCCGGCATGCTGCTGCAAGCCTGCTCGGGGCAAAACAACCAGGGCAAGGCCAGTCCCGCCGCCAGCGCGGCATCGGCGCCGGCATCCGAAGCGGCGGCCAACGGCAAGGGCATCACCCTGCTCAACGTCAGCTACGACCCCACGCGCGAGCTGTACGCCGAGCTGAACCAGGCCTTTGCCAGCCAGTACACGCAGCGCACCGGCACGCCGATCACCATCCGCCAGTCGCATGGCGGCTCCGGCAAGCAGGCGCTGTCGGTGCTGGGCGGGCTGAAGGCCGATGTGGTGACGCTGGCGCTGGCCGCCGATATCGACACCCTGGCCACGCAAGGCCAGCTGCTGCCGGCCAACTGGCAGCAGCGCCTGCCGCACAACAGCACGCCCTACCAGAGCACCATCGTGTTCCTGGTGCGCAAGGGCAACCCCAAGGGCATCGAGGACTGGAATGATCTGGTCAAGCCCGGCGTCCAGGTCATCACCCCCAACCCCAAGACCTCCGGCGGCGCACGTTGGAACTACCTGGCGGCCTGGGGCTATGCGCTGCAGCAGAACAACCAGTCGGCCGACAAGGCACGCGATTTCGTGACCCAGCTGTACCGCAACGTGCCGGTGCTGGATTCCGGCGCACGCGGCTCGCTGATCACCTTTACCCAGCGCGGTCAGGGCGATGTGCTGCTGTCCTGGGAAAACGAGGCCTACATGGCGGTGAAGGAGCTGGGTGCCGACCAGTTCGACATCGTCACGCCCTCGGTCAGCATCCTGGCCGAGCCGCCGGTGGCGCTGGTAGACAAGAACGTGGACCAGAATGGCACCCGCGAGGCGGCCCAGGCCTATCTGGACTACCTGTACACGCCCGAGGCGCAGCGCCTGATCGGCAAGCATTTCTACCGCCCGTCCAATGCCGAGGTGGCCAAGGAGTTTGCCGATACCTACGCGCCGGTCAAGCTGTTCACCATTGACGAGGTGTTTGGCGGCTGGACCCGCACCCAGCAGGAACACTTTGCCGATGGCGGCATCTACGACCAGATCTTTGCCAAGGCGCGCCAGTAAACCGTTCCTTATTGCGATTACGGCATAACAAAACAACTATTTATTCGTTCCATGAATGGTCAGGAGCTTCTACGATGGGCTCCTGACATTTTTTTGACCCTGTTTCTTCCTACGATCATGACCTCTGCCCGTTCCGAAGCCTACTCCTCCCTCAGCCGCCGCAGCCTGCTGCGCGGTACCAGCCTGGCACTTGCAGCCTTGGGCACCGGTCTGGTGCTGCAGGGTTGCTCGAAGGAAGCCAGCACCAGCGCCGCCTCGGCTGCAGCGCCGGCATCGCAGGCCGCCGCTGCCGACAGCGGCACGCTGCTGAACGTGAGCTACGACGTATCGCGCGAGTTCTACAAGGAGCTGAACCCGCTGTTCCAGCAAGGCAAGCAGATCAGCGTGCAGCAATCGCACGGTGGCAGCAGCAAGCAGGTGCGCAGCGTGGCCGAAGGCCTGCAGGCCGATGTGGTGACCATGAACCAGGCCAGCGACATCGATTTTCTGGCCGACAAGGGCCTGGTGGACAAGGACTGGGCCAGCAAGTTCCCCAACAACGCCGCGCCCAACACCTCGCTGTCGGTGATTCTGGTACGCAAGGGCAACCCCAAGCAGATCCACGACTGGAAGGATCTGGCCAAGCCCGGCGTGGAAGCCATCATCCCCAACCCCAAGACTGCCGGCAATGGCCGCTACACCTGGCTGGCGATCTGGGGCTCGGCCCTGAAGTCCGGTGCCAGCGCCGACGAAGCCAAGGCACAGACCGCCCAGGTATTTGCCAACGTGCCGGTGCTGGACGGCGGTGGCCGTGCCGCCACCACCACCTTTGCCCAGCGCAGCATCGGTGATGCCCTGGCCACCTTCGAGAGCGAAGTGCCGCTGATCAAGAAGGAATTTGGCGACAACTTTGAAGTGATCTACCCGAAGTGGACGGTGCTGGCCGAAAACCCGGTCGCCATCGTCAACCCGGTGGTCGACAAGAAGGGCACGCGCCAGGCGGCCACCGATTACCTGAACTTCCTGTGGTCGCCCGAAGCCCAGGAACTGGCGGCCAAGCACCACCTGCGCCCGCGTGACCCGCAGGTGCTGGCCAAGTATGCCGATGCCTTCCCGCAGCAGCAGACCTTTACCGTGGACGAGCTGTTCGGCGGCTGGGCCCAGGCCCAGAAGGACCACTTTGCCGATGGCGGTTTCTACGACCTGGCCGTGGCCCAGCTGAAAAAGTAAGCCCTTGCTGCAGGGCCTGCCGATAGTGCAGGCCCGCCCCTGACCGGGGCAGCTGGCTCCTCCAGACCTCCTGCCCTGCCGTTTCCGATCTGCCATGTCCAGTGCCACCTTGACCGCTCCTGCCTCCCACGCTCCCGCACGGAACACCGCTGCGCCCCAGCCGCCGGCACGGCCTGCCGCGCCGCGCCCCTGGCGCAATCCGCTGCTGCGCACCCACAGCATCCTGCCCGGCTTCAACCTGTCGCTGGGCATTTCGGTGCTCTACCTGAGCCTGGTCGTGCTGATCCCGCTGGCCACCGTGTTTGTCTCGGCCAGCGAGCTGAGCCTGGCGCAGTTCTGGCGCGTGGCCAGCGATCCGCAGGTGGTGGCCTCGTACAAGCTGACCTTTGGCGCCTCGCTGGTGGCGGCCAGCATCAATGCCGTGTTCGGCATGCTGGTGGCCTGGGTACTGGTGCGCTATGAATTTCCGGGCCGTCGCCTGCTGGACGCCATGGTGGACCTGCCGTTTGCGCTGCCCACCGCCGTGGCCGGTATCGCGCTGACCGGCCTGTATGCACAAAACGGCTGGATCGGCAGCCTGCTGCCATTCAAGGTCAGCTATACCCCGCTGGGCGTGATGCTGGCGCTGACCTTCATCGGCCTGCCGTTTGTGGTGCGTACCGTGCAGCCGGTGCTGCAGGATCTGCACCAGGAACAGGAAGAAGCGGCCGCCATGCTGGGCGCCAGCCGCCTGCAGACCTTCCGCCGCGTGATTCTGCCGGCGCTGATGCCGGCCCTGCTGACCGGCTTTGCCCTGGCCTTTGCGCGTGCGCTGGGCGAGTACGGTTCGGTGATCTTCATTGCCGGCAATATCCCGTTCAAGACCGAAATCACCTCCCTGCTCATCATCAGCAAGGTAGAACAGTTCGATATTCCCGGTGCCTCGGTCATTGCCGTGGTGATGCTGCTGGCCGCCTTTGCCATGCTGTTTGCCATCAACCTGCTGCAGGCCTGGAGCCGTCGCCGCCAAACCGTCTGATCCGAGGTTGTCATGTCTGCTCCTGCTGCCGTTCGCACATCTCCTGTTTCCAGTGAGCCCTTGTGGCTGAGAATCACCTTGATCGGGATCGCCCTGCTATTCATGGGCCTGTTCCTGCTGGTTCCGCTGTTCAGCATCTTTTACGAGGCCTTCCGCCAGGGCATGGTGGTGTACTGGGCCGCCATCACCGAACCGGACGCCCTGTCGGCCATCAAGCTGACGCTGCTGGCGGCGGCGATTGCGCTGCCGCTGAACGCGATTTTCGGCATTGCCGCAGCCTGGGCGATTACCAAGTTCGATTTCCGCGGCAAGAGCATGCTGCTGACGCTGATCGATCTGCCGTTTTCCGTGTCGCCGGTCATTGCCGGCCTGGCGCTGGTGCTGATTTATGGCGCCAACAGCCTGATCGGCGGCTGGCTGGAAGCGCATGGCCTGCAGGTGATTTTTGCCGTGCCGGGCATCGTGATTGCCACCGTGTTCATCACCTTTCCGTTTGTGGCGCGCGAACTGATTCCGCTGATGCAGCAACAGGGCAGCAGCGAGGAAGAAGCGGCCCGCATTCTTGGCGCCAGCGGCTGGCAGATTTTCCGCCGCGTGACACTGCCCAACATCAAGTGGGCGCTGCTGTACGGCCTGATCCTGAGCAATGCGCGTGCCATGGGCGAGTTTGGCGCGGTGTCCATCGTGTCCGGCCATATCCGCGGCGAAACCAACACCATGCCACTGCACATTGAAGTGGTTTACAACGAATACCAGTTCTCGGCCGCCTTTGCCGTGGCCTCGCTGCTGGCGCTGCTGGCGCTGGTGACGCTGGTACTGAAGTATTTTGTCGAGCGCCACACGGCGTCCTCGCACTGATTTCCGGAGTTTTGCAAATGCATATCTCGATCCAGAACCTGAACAAGGCCTTTGGCCGCACCGTGGTGTGCGACAACATCCACCTGGACATTGCCAGCGGCGAACTGCTGGCACTGCTGGGCCCCTCCGGCTCGGGCAAGACCTCGCTGCTGCGCGTACTGGCCGGGCTGGAACTGCCCGACAGCGGCACGGTACAGTTTGACGGCCAGGACGTGACCTATGCCGATGCCCGCAAGCGCAATATCGGCTTTGTATTCCAGCACTACGCGCTGTTTGCCCACATGACCGTGGCCGACAACGTGGCCTTTGGCCTGACCGTGCTGCCGGCCTCGCAACGCCCGCCCAGGAAGGAAATTGCCGCCCGCGTGCAGGAGCTGCTGGACAAGGTGCAACTGGGCCAGCTGGCCCAGCGCTACCCGCACCAGCTGTCGGGCGGCCAACGCCAGCGCGTGGCCTTGGCCCGTGCGCTGGCCACGCGGCCGCAGGTGCTGCTGCTGGACGAGCCCTTTGGCGCGCTGGACGCCAAGGTGCGCAAGGAGTTGCGCCGCTGGCTGCGCCAGATCCACCACGACATGGGTGTGACCAGCATCTTCGTCACGCACGATCAGGAAGAAGCACTGGAAGTGGCCGACCGCGTGGTGGTGATGAACGCCGGCCGCATCGAGCAGGTAGGCTCCCCCAACGAGGTGTATGAGCAACCCGCCACGCCTTTCGTGATGGAGTTTCTGGGCGATGTGAACCGCCTGCACCCGCAAGGCAGCCAGACCCCCACCTATGTGCGCCCGCACCAGATCGACGTGCTGCCGGCCCTGGCCAATGCCGCCGCGCCGGCAGGCAGCATCAGCGCCATATGGAAACAGACCCAGATCGTGGGGCCGTACAGCTACATGGAGTTCGAGCGCGAGGACGACCGCCATCTGGTGGATGTGCAACTGACCCGCAGCGAGCATCGTCAGCTGGAAGAACGCCTGCAGTTTGCGCCGGGCACCCGCGTCTGGCTGCGGCCGAGCAAGGTGACGGAGTTTGTGGATGCGGGAGCGGGCATCTGATAGCACCCTGCCCTGCATGACTGGCGCGGCTCTGGCCGCGCTTTTTTGTGCCTGCCGTTTTGGCATGAAAAAGGCCCCGGTCTTGCAACCGGGTCCTGGAGGGCATCAGCTGGCTGATGCGACTTACAGGATCACGAAGTCCGTGGGCTGCAGGGTGGAAACACCCGTCAGCGTGGCGAACTGGACTGGGCCAGCACTGCCTGCCCCGTCGGCATCATAGAACAGCGCTCCCGCGTTGTTGATGATGGTCGGAGTACCAGCAGTGGTAGCTGCCGCACCGTTGACCAGGCTCACACCGGTAGCAAAACTCGTGAAGACCCAGGTGACTCACCGACCACTACGCAAACCAAACCCCGGCCACACCCACATCGCCAGCGTCCAGCACAGCAATGCCCAGCTAGCCCCGCCGGCCCAGCCCGCCAGCACGTCCGTGGGCCAGTGCACGCCCAGGTAGATGCGGCTCAGCCCGACCAGCAGTGCTACCAGCATGGCCGACAAGACCACGAAAATCTCCAGCCGCCGTTCAGTCAGCAGCCTGGCCAGCAACACGCCCAGGGTCAGGTAAACCAGCGTGGAAATCATGGCGTGGCCGCTGGGAAAGCTGGCGGTGAGTACCGTGTCGCCGTGCGGGAACAGGTTTGGTCGCGGCCGCTGGAACAGCGCCTTGAGCAGAAAGGACAGGCCGGCTCCAACCGAAGTCGATACCAGCACATACAGCGCCATGCCGCGCCGCCCGAGCAACCAGAGAAAGAGCACGACCAGCAACACCAGCAGGCTCAACACCGATGTGCTGCCCAGCGCCGTGATGTCGCGCGCGGCCTGATCCAGCCAGGCCGGCCCGACCGCCTGCTGCAGATTGGCGGGATCGCGCATCGCCAGCAGGATGGCGCGGTCCAGTGCGCCGGTTTCGCCTTCGGACACTTCCTCGGCCACTGCGATGAACAGCCAGAGACCGATCGCCGCCAGCAGGGCCATGCCGAGCAGCAGGGGTTCGGGACGTCGGATCGGCAGGCGCATGGCAGTTCCTTCTGGAGCGGGGACAGGTGTCCGATTATCAGCCCTGTCCCGCGCCAGCCCGGCCGGAGATGTCTTCGCCGGCAGAATCGCGCACAATCGGGGCATGACAACACCTGACACTCCCTCCCGCAAGCGCTGTGTGGTGCTGACTGGTGCCGGTATCAGCGCCGACAGTGGACTCGACACTTTCCGCGGAGCCGGTGGCCTGTGGGAAGGCCACCGCGTGGAAGACGTGGCCACGCCCGAAGCCTTTGCCCGCGATCCGCAGCTGGTGCTGGATTTCTACAACGCGCGCCGCCGCCAGCTGCGCGAGGTACAGCCCAACGCGGCGCACTATGCCCTCGCCGCACTAGAAGAAGCCTGCGACGTGTACATCGTGACGCAGAACGTGGACAACCTGCACGAACGTGCTGGCAGCAGCCGCGTGCTGCACCTGCATGGCGAGCTGATCAAGCTGCGCAGCCAGGACGACGAAGGCCACGTGATCGAATGGCATGGCGACCAGCCGCCTGACATGAAGGATCCCGCCGGCGCGCCAATGCGGCCGCATATCGTCTGGTTTGGCGAAGCCGTACCGCTGATCGAAGACGCCGTGGACCTGATCAGCGATGCCGATATCGTGCTGGTGGTCGGCACCTCGCTCAAGGTCTATCCGGCGGCCGGGCTGATCGAGTACGCCCCGCAGGATGCGTTGTGCGTGTTGATCGATCCGCACCCCAACCTGGGAGCGGCAGTAGCCGACCGCGAACTCTATGTGGTGGAAGAACGTGCCGCCACCGGTGTGCCGCTCGTGGTGCAGTCCCTGATCGAGCAGCTCTGAGCGCGGCGACTACAGCAGGAACAGGGTCGCCAGCGCCAGGAACACGCCAAAGCCGATGCCGTCGGTCAGCATGGTCAGCACCACGCCACCGGCCAGCGCCGGGTCCAGACCCAGGCGCTGCAGCAGCAGCGGAATCATGGCGCCACTGAGCGTGCCGTTGACCAGGTTGATGAACACCGCCACGGCAAACACCGCAGCCAGTGCCGGAATGTCAAACCAGACCAGGACCACCGCGCCGACGATCATGGCCCAGAACAGGCCGTTGAGCGAGGCCACGGCCAGTTCGCGCCGCATCAGGGCACCGGTGTTGCGCCGGCTCACCTGCTCGGTCGCCAGGCCGCGCGTGACCAGCGTCAGGGTCTGGTTGCCGGCCACGCCGCCCATGCTGGCCACCACCGGCATCAGTACCGCCAACGCCACCATGGCCTCGATGGCCCCCCCAAAGCGGCCAATGATCCAGGCCGAGATCAGCGCATTGAACAGATTGACGCCCAGCCAGATGGCACGTGATCGCACACTGCGCCCGACCGGCTCGAACAGATCGGAGGCCTGATCCAGGCCGGCCGCCGCCAGCGCGCTGTGCTCGGCATCTTCTTCCAGCACGTCGACCATGTCATCGATCGTGATACGCCCCAGCAGGCGGCCTTCGGCATCCAGCACCGGGGCCGAGATCCAGTTGCGGTCACGGAATCGGCGTGCCACCTTGCTCGCCGGCATGGTCACCGGCACCCCTTCGACACTGGTATCCATCACTTCGCGGACCAGCTTGTCGCCGCCCAGCGACACCAGATCGACCAGCGACAGCACACCCTGAAAACGGCCGGCCGCATCGATCACCATCAGGCTGTCGGTGGTGGCCGGCATGACGTTGTGCTGCTTGCGCCGCATCATGCGCAGATAGCGCCGCACCACCGACAGGCGCATGTCGTCGCGGATCACGATGGCATCGGCGTCCATCATGCCGCCGGCGCTGTCTTGCGGGTACTGGCGCAGCTGCTCCAGCCGCTCGCGTCGCTGCGCGTTCATGTCGCGCACCACCGCCTGCATCACCTGTGGCGGCAGCCGGTCGTACAGGTCGGCCAGCGCATCCAGATCCAGGTCATGGATCGCCTCGGCCAGGCGCTGGGCCTTGGTCGCGCCAATCAGCTGTTGACGCACACTGGCGCTGGTTTCCATCATCACCGCGCCCAGCGCCGCCGGCTCCAGCTCTGCCGCCACGCGCAGGCGCTGGCCCTTGGGCAGCCCCTCCAGCACGCCGGCGATATCGGCCGGGTGCAAGGTGCGCAACAGCGACCGCAAGGCTTCGGGCGAGGCATCTTGCACCAGCTCGACAACATGGTCTGCCAGGTCGCGGTCGTTCAGCAGGGAGGGGGTGGAGGGCATCGGGTCTTTCGAAAACAAAACGGTACACCCTACCCAATCGCCGGGCCTCTTGTCAAGCCGGCACACGCCTGTCATGCAACCGACAAATCTCCTTCACGAACCTGCCATGGCGGATTCATACCATGCCTGCAGGGCAGCAGTCTTGATGCGCTGCAGCAAAACCGGAGAAAGACCATGAAGATTGCGATTGCCGGAACCGGTTACGTGGGCATGTCGATTGCGGTGCTGCTGGCCCAGCACCAGGAAGTCGTGGCGCTGGACATCGTGCCGCAGCGGGTGGCCCTGATCAACGCCGGCCGGTCGCCAATTGCCGATACCGACATCGAGCACTACCTGCAACAGCGGCCGCTGCAACTGCGTGCCACGCTGGATGCCGAGGAGGCCTTTCGCGATGCCGATTACGTGGTGATCGCCACGCCGACCGATTACGATCCGGAAACCGGCAGCTTCGATACCAGCTCGGTCGAGGCCGTGATCCGCCAGGTGATGCAGCTGGCACCGCAGGCGGTGATGGTAATCAAGTCCACCATCCCGGTCGGCTATACCGAACGCATGCGGCGCGAGTTGGGCACGGAGCAGCTGATCTTCTCGCCGGAGTTCCTGCGCGAGGGCAAGGCACTGCACGACAATCTGTACCCCTCGCGCATCATCATCGGCGAGGATTCGGAACGGGCACGCCGTTTTGCCGCCCTGTTGCAGCAGGGCGCCGAACGCCAGGATGTACCGGTGCTGTACACCGGCGCCACCGAGGCCGAGGCGGTCAAGCTGTTTTCCAATACCTACCTGGCCATGCGCGTAGCCTATTTCAACGAGCTCGACACCTACGCCGCCACCCATGCCCTGGACACGCGCCAGATCATTGACGGCGTGGGCATGGACCCGCGCATCGGCAGCCACTACAACAACCCCTCGTTCGGTTACGGCGGCTATTGCCTGCCCAAGGATACGCAGCAGCTGCTGGCCAATTACCGCGATGTACCGCAGAACCTGATCCGCGCCATCGTCGATTCCAACACCACGCGCAAGGATTTCATCGCCGACGAGATCATCCGCCAGCAGCCGCGCACGGTGGGCGTATTCCGCCTGATCATGAAGTCCGGCTCGGACAACTTCCGCTCCTCCAGTGTGCAGGGCATCATGAAGCGCATCAAGGGCCGGGGCATCCGCGTCATCGTCCACGAACCGGCGCTGGAAGCGGAGCACTTTTTCCGCTCGCCCGTGGTGCACGATCTCGCTGCCTTCAAGCAGGAAGCCGACATCATCCTGGCCAACCGCCACAGCCCGCAGCTGGCCGATGTCGCGCACAAGGTCTATACGCGCGACCTGTTCGGCAACGACTGACCCCCAGTATCGGGGAGTATGTCCCCATATGCCTCGCGGAATTAATGTAACAAGCTGGATTTCGTGTGCAAAGGGTAATCCCTGACGCCTCCCTCTGGGAGCTGCTGAAGCCTTGAGCACACAAATTACGGGTCAGGCAATTGTCAGGGAAAACCTGAGTCCGATCGTGCTTTTCTGCAGCGTAGACTGCGCCGGTCTTACCCAACCCCGGTACACAGCACGATGAGCGACATCATTCTCGAAGCCAGAGACCTGACCAAGGAATTCAAGGGATTCGTGGCGGTCAACAAGGTCAACCTCCAGGTCCAACGTGGTGACATCCACGTCCTCATCGGCCCCAACGGCGCCGGCAAGACCACCTGCTTCAACCTCCTGACCAAGTTCCTCAAGCCCACCTCCGGCCAAATCATCTACAACGGCCAGGACATCACCGGCGAAGAACCCGCCTCCATCGCCCGCAAGGGCATCGTGCGCTCGTTCCAGATCTCTGCCGTGTTTCCGCACATGACCGTGCTGGAAAACGTCCGTCTGGGCATGCAGCGCAAGCTCGGTGTCTCCTACCACTTCTGGCGCGGCCAAAAAATGCTCGACCAGCTCAACGACCGCTGCATGCAGCTGCTCGCCGAAGTCAAGCTGGAGCAGTTCGCCGATGAACTCGCCGTCAACCTGCCCTACGGCCGCAAGCGCGCCCTCGAAATCGCCGCCACCCTGGCAATGGAGCCCGAGCTGATGCTGCTGGACGAACCGACCCAGGGCATGGGCCACGAGGACGTCGGTCACGTCACCGACCTGATCAAGCAGGTCTCTGCCGGGCGCACCATCATGATGGTCGAGCACAACATGAAGGTCGTCTCCACCATTGCCGACACCATCACCGTGCTGCAACACGGTGCCGTGCTGGCCGAGGGCGACTACGCCGCCGTGTCCAGCAACCCCCAGGTGATGGAAGCCTACATGGGCACCACTGCCGGCGAACTGCAAGGAGCCCACTGAGATGGAAGCCGTGATCGAGAAAACTGCTGCCAGCCACGCCGCCACCGGCGCCCCGGTGCTGGAAATCAGCGACCTGCACGCCTGGTATGGCGAATCCCATATCCTGCATGGCGTCAACCTGACCGTGAACAAGGGCGAGGTGGTCAGCCTGCTGGGCCGCAACGGTGCCGGCCGCACCACCACCCTGCGCGCCATCATGGGCCTGACCGGCAAGCGCCGTGGTTCCATCAAGGTCAATGGCGTGGAAACCATCCGCATGCCCACCTACCGCATCGCCCACATGGGCGTGGGCTACTGTCCGGAAGAACGCGGCATCTTCGCCAGCCTGAGCTGCGAGGAGAACCTCTACCTGCCGCCGCGCGTGCGCAGCAAGCAGCCGCAGCCGCCCATGCACACCAAGGAAATCTACGAGATGTTCCCCAACCTGGAACGTCGCAAGAACAGCCCCGGTACCCGCCTGTCGGGTGGCGAGCAGCAGATGCTGGCCGTGGCCCGCATCCTGCACACCGGGGCCAACCTGCTGCTACTCGACGAGATCTCCGAAGGCCTGGCCCCGGTGATCGTGCAGGCGCTGGCGCGCATGATCACCATGCTGAAGTCCAAGGGCTACACGGTGGTGATGGTGGAGCAGAACTTCCACTTTGCCGCTCCGCTGGCCGACCGCATGTACGTCATGGAGCACGGCGAGATCATCGAGCAGTTCTCCGCTGACCAGTTGCAGGAAAAGATGCCTGTGCTCAACGAGCTGCTGGGCGTCTGATCATTGCCTTTCCTTTTTCCGTTTTTTCACACGCACTCCAACTATCCACCCCAGGAGACATACCCATGAAAATCAAGCAAAGCGCTACCCTCACCGCGATCGCTGCATCGATCCTGATGCTGACCGCCTGTGGCAAGCAGGCCAGTACCACGGCGCCGGCAGCCTCCGGTGCCAGCGGCACTGCTGCCGCAGCCACGGCCGGCGGCAGCGGTGATGTGATCCGCATCGGCTTTACCACGGACATGTCCGGCGTCTATTCCGACGTGGACGGCAAGGCCGGTGCCGAAGCGATCCAGATGGCGATCGACGACTTTGGTGGTGAAGTGCTGGGCAAGAAGGTCGAGCTGGTCAGCGCCGACCACCAGAACAAGGCCGACATCGCCGCCTCCAAGGCACGCGAGTGGCTGGACCAGAGCAATGTGCAGATGATGATTGGCGGCACCAACTCCGCCACCGCCCTGGCTACCGCCAAGATCATGGCCGAGAAGAAGAAGCCCTACTTCATCATCGGTGCCGGCTCTGCACGCATCACCAACGAGGACTGCACGCCCTACAACGTGCACTACGCCTATGACACGGTGGCGCTGGCACGCGTGGCCGGCAAGGCCCTGATCGAGCGCGGCGACAAGGCCTGGTACTTCCTGACCGCCGACTATGCCTTCGGCCACTCGCTGGAAAAGGACACCTCCGACATCGTCAAGGCCGGTGGCGGCCAGGTGCTGGGCTCGGTCAAGGTGCCGCTGGGCAACTCCGACTTCTCCTCCTTCCTGCTGCAGGCCAAGCAGTCCGGCGCCCAGGTGCTGGGCCTGGCCAATGCCGGTGGCGACTTCATCAACAGCGTGAAGGCAGCCAACGAATTCGGCCTGACCAAGGACATGAAGCTGGCCGGTCTGCTGGTGTTCATCAACGACGTGAACAGCCTGGGCCTGAAGGATGCCCAGGGCCTGCTGGTGACGACCAGCTGGTACTGGAACCAGAATGACGACACGCGCAAGTTCGCCAAGCGCTTCTACGAGAAGTTCAACCGCATGCCGAGCATGCTGCAGGCCGCCGACTACTCGGCCACCACCACCTGGCTGAACGCGGTCAAGACCACCGGCACCACCGATGGCGACAAGGTCATGGAGCACATCAAGAGCACGCCGATCAACGACATGTTCGTCAAGGATGGCAAGGTGCGTGAAGACGGCCGCCTGATGCAGACCATGTACCTGATGCAGGTCAAGACGCCCGAGGAGTCCAAGGAACCCTGGGACTACTACAAGGAAGTGAAGGCGGTGCCGGGCGACGAGGCCTACACCCCGATCGCCGATTCCAAGTGCAGCTTCGTCAAGAAGTCCTGATCTGACTGCCTCCCCGGCGGCTGCCGCTACACGGCGGCAGCCCGCTGACACGCCGGGCCGGCAACGGTCCGGCTCCCTCCCACCCTGAATACTGCATTCCCATGGAAATATTCGGCATTCCCCTGGCGGGCGTCCTGAGCCAGCTGCTGATCGGCCTGGTCAACGGCTCCTTCTACGCCATGCTCAGCCTCGGCCTGGCCGTCATCTTCGGCCTGCTCAACGTCGTCAACTTCGCCCACGGCGCCATGTTCATGCTTGGCGCCATGTTCGCCTGGATGGGCGGCCAATACCTGGGACTCAGCTACTGGGTCATGCTGTTCCTGTCACCGCTGGTGGTGTTCGCCATCGGCATCGTGATCGAGAAACTCTTCCTCAAGCACCTCTACAAGCTGGACCACCTCTACGGCCTGCTGCTGACCTTCGGCATCACCCTCGTCGTCGAGGGCCTGCTGCGTACCCAGTACGGTGTCTCCGGCCTCTCCTACAGCCCGCCCGAGCTGCTGCGCGGCTCCACCGATCTCGGCTTCATGGTGCTGCCCAACTACCGCGCCTGGGTCGTGTTCGCCTCCCTCATCGTTTGCCTGGGCACCTGGTTCGTGATCGAGAAAACCAAGCTCGGCGCCCTGCTGCGTGCCGGTACCGAGAACCCCAAGCTGGTCGAGGCCTTCGGCATCAACGTCCCGCTGATGGTGACGCTGACCTACGGTCTGGGCGTGGCCCTGGCCGCCGTCGCCGGCGTGCTGGCTGCCCCCGTGCTGCAGGTCAGCCCGCTGATGGGCTCCAACCTGATCATCGTGGTGTTTGCCGTGGTGGTGATCGGCGGCATGGGCTCGATCCTGGGCTCCATCGTCACCGGCCTGGCACTGGGTGTGATCGAGGGCATGACCAAGGTGTTCTACCCCGAGGCGTCCACCACCGTGGTGTTCGTGATCATGGTGCTGGTGCTGATGTTCCGCCCTGCGGGACTGTTCGGCAAGGAAAAGTAAGCAGTAAAGGCCCTAAAAAATGAACAAGACCATCGGTTACGCACTCCTCCTGCTGCTGGCACTGGCTGCACCCTTCATGGTGTATCCCGTGTTCATGATGAAGCTGCTGTGCTTCATCCTGTTTGCCTGCGCCTTCAACCTGCTGCTGGGCTACACCGGCCTGCTGTCCTTCGGCCACGCCGCCTTCCTTGGCGGTGCCGGCTACATCACCGGCTGGGTCATGACCAGCGTGATTCCCGATCCGGTCATCGGCATCCTCGCCGGTACCGCCTTTGCCACCCTGGTCGGCGTGATCATGGGCTATGTGGCGATCCGCCGCCAGGGCATCTACTTCGCCATGATCACGCTGGCACTGGCGCAGATGTTCTTCTTCATCTGCCTGCAGGCCAAGTTCACTGGTGGCGAGGACGGTCTGCAGGGTGTACCGCGCGGCATGATTGCCAGCATCCTGGATCTGAACAATGACTTCACCATGTACTACGTGGTACTGGCCATCGTGGTTGCGGCCTACCTGCTGATCTACCGCACCGTGCATTCGCCCTACGGCCAGATCCTGAAGGCGATCAAGGAGAACGAGCCGCGCACCATCTCGCTGGGCTACGACGTGGATCGCTTCAAGCTGCTGTGCTTCACGCTGTCGGCAGCGCTGGCCGGGCTGGCCGGTGCGACCAAGACGGTGGTGCTGGGCTTTGCCACGCTGACCGACGTGCACTGGTCGATGTCCGGTCTGGTGATCCTGATGACGCTGATTGGCGGCATGGGCACGCTGCTGGGGCCGGTCGTCGGTGCCACCATCGTGGTGATCCTGGAGAACCGCCTGGGCAACATCGGCAACTTCCTGGCCAACCTGACCGGCGTGAGCTGGTTCAACAGCCTGGGTGAACAGGTCACCATGGTGATCGGCTTCATCTTCGTGATCTGCGTGATGCTGTTCCGCCGCGGCATGGTGGGAGAGTGGCTGGCCTTTGTGGATCGTCTGCGAGGACGCAAGCGCAAACCGGCCTGACAAGCTGCTGCGCCCGATGTATCTGGTGCAGGTGAAGACAGCAGCCGAGTCCCAGAGTGCCTGGGACCTGTACAAGACCGTGCAGGAGGTGTCCGGTGAAGACGCCTTCACGCCACGCGCCGAGTCCAAGTGCCGGCTGATGCCCAAGGCCTGACCGCATCTGCGACGCTTCCCCGCTCCACCCCGGCAGCCCCCTGCCGGGGTTTTTTACATGGATCTGTCAATTCCGCCCAGGTGAATCGGCCAGCCGCGAGACTTCCTTCACGTTCTGGCCGAAAAAGTGCCTAGAATCAGGACATTGGCCTTTTCCGGGCTACGCGCCCACTGCGGGCATCCCTGCCAACAGGCTATCCCCCGAAAGCTCCCTGGAGGATCCGCATGTCCAGACATCCCGCGCCGCATCGCCGGCATATTCCCCCGGCCCCCTTGCGCAGGACTGTGCTGCGCTGGTCACTGCCGGCACTGGCACTGGTTGCCGGCGGCTCTGCCCTGGCCCTCAAGATTGAAAGCGTTTCGCCGCGCGGCGAGACCAGCGAGGTGCGCCAGTTCCTGGTGCGCTTCGACAAGGACGCGGTGCCGGCCGGCAATCCGCAGGCCCAGGCCCCGTTCCGCATCCAGTGCGAAGGGCCGGCACAGGCGGTGATTCCGCCGCATGACGGTGGTTGGCGCAACCCGCGCACCTGGGCCGCCGACTTCGAGAACGCACTGCCGGCCGGCGTACGCTGTACCGCCACCAGCACCCCCGGATTCCGCGCCCCGGACGGCGATACGCTGGCAGACACCCGCGTGGCCTTTGCCACCGGAGCGCCCTATGCCCGGGATGTCTACCCCGGCGGTGGTGAGATCAGCGAAGACCAGGTCTTCATCCTGCGCTTCAACGGTGCCGTTGATGCCGCCCAGGTGCAGGCTGCTGCCCAGTGCCGTGTCGAGGGCATGGGCGAAGCAGTGCCGCTGCGTCTGGTCAGCGGCGATGCACGCACGCAGATTCTGGCATCGCGCTGGTTTGCCGACGATGCCAAGAAGCAGCCCGACAATTTCGTGCTGCTGGCCTGCAACCGCAAGTTGCCGCCCGATGCCAGCGTCAGCCTGACGCTGGGCCGTTTTGCCGGCAGCGGCGATGCGGCACGGCGCAGCTGGGACTTCCAGGTGCGCTCGCCACTCGAAGCCAGCATGAGCTGCGAACGCCCGAATGCGCAATCGGCCTGCCTGCCAATCCGCCCGGTAACGCTGCGTTTCAGTGCGCCGGTGCCGGTGGAACTGGCACGCCAGATGGTACTGGAAGTCGGTCAGGAAAAGCGCAAGCCGGAACTGGATGAACAGCAGCAAGGCAGCGTGCGCTCGCTCGAGTTCAAGCCGCCGTTCCCCGAACAGGCCGCCATGCGGTTGATTCTGCCGCAGGGCCTGCAGGACGATGCCGGCCGCCCGCTGCAGAATGCCGCCAGCTTTCCGCTGAGCGTCAGCACCGGCGTGATGCCGCCGCTGGTCAAGTTTGCCGCGGCGCCGTTTGGCGTGGTGGAACGCTTTGCCGAAGGCCCCAAGGGCCCGGCGCTGCTGCCGGTCACGCTGCGCAGCGTGGAACGCGATCTCGCCGGCAAGGCGCTGCAGCCGGCCGGCGAGATCCGCACGCTGACGCCCCAATCCGATGCCGACATCATCCGCTGGTACCGCCAGCTGGCCGATTACGACCAGACCCTGATCGAACGCAGCCGCGCGCGCAAGGATGGCCTGCGCCAGCTGCCACCCACGCTGCCGGAGCCGGTCGGCGAGGACAGCTACAAATCCGTGCCCGATGACAGCGTGGAAACGCGCATGCTGTCGCTGCTGCAGGCCGAGTCTGCAGCCCAGGCGATGACCATGCCGCAGATCGACGACAAGGATCCGCGCCCGTTCGAGGTGGTCGGCATTCCACTCACGCCGGGCTACCACGTGGTCGAAATCGCTTCGCCCCTGCTCGGCAACGCGCTGCTCGATCCGCATTTCAAGCAGCGCCACATGTATGTGCGCACCGGCGCCCTGGTCACGAATCTGGGCGTACACGTGAAACAGGGGCGTGCCGGCTCGCTGGTCTGGGTCACCACGCTGGATGGTGGCAAGCCGGTGCCGCAAGCGCAGGTAGCCATCAGCGGCTGCAATGGCAAGCCGCTGGCCAGCGGCACCACCGATGCCAACGGCCTGTGGCAATACCCGCAGGCGATCGAGGCCCCGGCCTGCGGCGAGTACGGCAGCGACAATGCGCTGTTCGTCAGCGCACGCACCACCGATGCCCAGGGTGTGTCCGACATGGCGTTTGTCTGGACCGACTGGAACCGCGGCATCGAATCCTGGCGTTTCAACGTCCCCACCAGCACCGATCCGAACCCGGATCTGCGCGCCCACAGCGTGCTGGACCGCAGCCTGCTGCGGGCCGGCGAAACGGTATCGATGAAGCACTTTGCCCGCATCGAAACGATCCAGGGCCTGGATGCCATGCAGACCCTGCCCGGCACGCTCAAGCTGACCCATGTCGGCAGTGACAGCGTGATCGAGCAGCCGCTGGGCTGGCGCAAGATGGCCACCGGCGGCATGACGGCCGAAACGCAGTGGCAGATTCCGCGGGGTGCCCGGCTTGGCATGTACCGCATCAGCATGAGCGGCAAGGATGCCCGGGGCCGTGACATCGAGATCGACAGCGGCGATTTCCGCGTCGAGGAATTCCGTCTGCCGGTGATGCGCGGCAGCATCCAGCCGGTACCGAAAGCCCCGCTGGTCGCCACGCAGCAGCTGCCGGTGCGAGTGGAGCTGGCCTATCTGAACGGCGGCGCGGCCAAGGGCCTGCCGGTTGAAGTCTCGGCCAGCGTGCGCGATGGCTGGATCCATTTTCCCGGCTACGGCGAGTACAGCTTTGGCCGCAACAGCGACTGGTTTGACTACGACACCGAAGACGACAGCGCCAATCCGGACGACAACGCCAGCAGCACGCGCCTGCTGGCCAACCGCATGCCGCTGACGCTGGGAGCCGATGGCACGGCGCAACTCAACCTGCCCGAGCTGGTGGCCAGCCCCAAGCCGCAGGATCTGACGCTGGAAGCCACCTACAGCGATCCCAACGGTGCGTTCCAGACGCTGCAGTCGCGCCAGCGCATCTGGCCGGCAGCGGTGATCGCGGGCATCCGCACCGAAGGCTGGATCTCGATCGACAAGGACCTGAAGCTGCAGGCGCTGGCGCTGGACACCAGCGGCAAGCCGCAGGCCGGCGTGCCGCTGTCGGTACGCGCGATTGCCCACACCACCACCACCAGCCGCAAGCGTCTGGTGGGCGGCTTCTACACCTATGACAACCAGCACAGCAGCGAGGATCTGGGCGAAGTCTGCTCGGGCAAGAGCGACAGCCGCGGCCTGCTGCTGTGCAATGCCCATCTGAAGAAGCCCGGCGAAGTCGAACTGGTGGTGACCGCCACCGACAGCGAAGGCCGCAAGTCGCAGGCCGGCAGCTCGGTCACGGTGACGAAACAGGGGGAAATCTGGTGGGGCGGCGATGACCACGACCGCATGGATGTGCTGCCCGAACAGCGCAGCTACCAGCCCGGCGACACCGCCAAATTGCAGGTGCGCATGCCGTTCCGCTACGCCACCGCCCTGCTCACGGTAGAGCGCGAAGGCATTCTGCACAGCGAGGTGCTGCAGCTCAACGGCCAGGATCCGACCGTGAAACTGAAAATCCAGCCCGAATGGGGCCCCAACGTGTACGTGAGCGTGCTGGCACTGCGCGGCCGCCTGCGTGATGTGCCCTGGTACAGCTTCTTCACCTGGGGCTACAAGTCGCCGCGTGAGTGGTGGCGCGCCTTCTGGCACGATGGCAAGGAGTATGTGGCGCCCACGCCGCTGGTCGATCTGAGCAAGCCGGCCTTCCGCCTCGGCATGGCCGAACTGGATGTCGGGCTGCAGGCCCACACGCTGCAAGTCAGCGTGACAACAGACAAGGAGAGCTTCCAGCCACGCCAGCAGGCCCAGGTAACGATCCGCGCCCTGCTGCCCGATGGCAAGCCGGCGGCCCATGCCGAAGTGGCTGTGGCGGCAGTCGACCAGGCCCTGCTGGAGCTGCGCAACAACAACAGCTGGAACCTGCTGCGTGCCATGTTCCAGCAACGTCCCTGGGGCGTGGAAACCTCCACCGCGCAGATGGAAATCATTGGCCGCCGCCACTATGGCCGCAAGGCCGTGCCGGCCGGCGGTGACGGCGGTGCCGGCACCCATGTGCGCGAACTGCTGGACACGCTGCTGCTGTGGGACCCGCGCGTCCAGCTCGATGCCAACGGCGAAGCACGCATCAACGTGCCGCTGAATGATGTGCTGAGCAGCTTCCGCGTGGTGGCCGTGGCGACCAGCGGCCAGGACCTGTTCGGTACCGGCGAAGCCAGCATCCGCACCACGCAGGATCTGCAGATTGTCAGCGGCCTGCCGCCGCTGGTGCGCGAAGGCGATAGCTACATCGCCCAGGTCACGCTGCGCAACACCACCAGCAAGCCGATGAAAGTCGAGCTCACGCCCAAGGCCATGCTGCTGGAGCTGAAATCGCAGACCGTGGACATTCCGGCCGAGGGGGCGCAGGACGTGAGCTGGGAGGTGCGCATTCCGGCGCAGACCGCTGGCGAGGCGCTGCAGGAAATCGTCTGGGAAATCCGTGCTGCTGACCAGTCCGGCAGCCAGGCCAGCGATGCGCTGCGCGTCAGCCAGCGCCTGCTGCCAGCCGTGCCGCTGACGGTGCAGCAGGGCCTGCTGGAGCAGGTCAGCGGCCAGGAAATCGCGCTGGCCACGCCGCCGGGCAGTCTGGCCAGCGGCAATGTGGCAAGTGGCGGTGTGCAGGTCACGCTGCAGGCCTCGCTCGCGGACGGCCTGCCAGGGGTGCGCGACTGGTTCTCGCAATACCCGTACACCTGCCTGGAACAGCGCAGCAGCCGTGCCATCGGCATGCAGGACAGCAGCCAGTGGCAGGCGATCCTGAATGAGTTGCCGGCCCATCTTGATGGCGATGGCCTGGCCAGCTACTTCCCGCCGCAGCAGGGTGGCCGCTCGCGCGGCAGCGACACGCTGACCGCCTATCTGCTGGCCAGCGCGCATGAAGCCGGCAAGCTGGATCCAGCCTGGCGTCTGCCGGTAGCCAGCCGAGACGCCATGCTGTCCGGCCTGGCGGCATTTGTCGAAGGCCGCATCGAGCGCGATTTCTGGAGCCCGGTGAAGGACCGCGACATGCGCAAGCTGGCCGCCATCGAGGCGCTGTCGCGCTATGGCAAGGCCCGCCCGGAGATGCTGGGCAGCATCGCCCTGACGCCACAGCAGTGGCCGACACACACCGTGATCGACTGGCTTAACATCCTGCAGCGCATGCCGGCCCTGGCCGGCCGCGACCGCCTGCTCGACGAGGCGCAACAGGAGCTGCGCGCGCGTCTGAACTACCAGGGCACGCGCCTGAGCTTCAGCAACGAGCAGAACGACTACTGGTGGTGGCTGATGCAGAACGCCGATACCAATAGCGCACGCCTGCTCCTGGCGGTGCTGGAACTGCCGGGCTGGAAGGACGACCTGCCGGCGCTGGTCAGCGGCTTTATCGCGCGCCAGCAGCATGGTGCCTGGAACACCACCACCGCCAATCTGTGGGGTAGCCTGGCGCTGCAACAGTTTGCCGCGAAGCACGAAAAGGCAGCCGTCAGCGGCCAGACGCTGATCCGCCTGGACCAGCAGAGCCGCAGCATCGACTGGAGCCAGGTCGCACGTGTCGCCCCGGGCGCATCCACGGCGGAGCATCCGGCCTACGGTGCCCCGCCAGCCGCCCACATGTACACCAACAACCTGGCCTTCCTGCCCTGGCAGAACGCGCCCGGCGGCACGGCACGCCTGCAGCTGCAGCAGCAAGGCAGCGGCCAGCCCTGGGCCACGGTACAGGCGCTGGCAGCAGTGCCGGTGACCGCCCCGCAATCGGCCGGCTACAGCGTGCGCAAGACCATCACGCCGGTACAGCAGGCCGTTTCCGGCAAGCACAGCCGTGGCGATATCTGGCGCGTGAAGCTGGAGATCAACGCCGCCAGCGACATGACCTGGGTAGTGGTAAGCGATCCGGTGCCGGCCGGAGCCACCCTGCTCGGCAGCGGTCTGGGCGGTGATTCCGCCATCGCCACCCAGGGCGAACGCAGCAGCGGCAACGGCTGGCTGGCCTATGTGGAACGCGGCTTCGAGGCCTGGCGTGCCTATTACGAATTCCTGCCGCGTGGCAGCAGCAGCATCGAGTACACCGTGCGCCTGAACAGCGCCGGCAGCTTCGGCCTGCCCGCCACGCGCGTGCAGGGCCTGTACGCACCCGAGGTGTTTGGCGTCACGCCGAACGCCCGCGTGACCGTGGAGCCGGCACCCTGATGCCGACCCGTCTGCCGCGCGCGATCCTGCTGGGCAGCCTGCTGGCCGTGAGCCTGCTGCTGCCCGCCCGCGCCGTGGCAACGTTTGACGAGGTACGCCAGGCGCATGCCTCGTCCGAATCGCTGCTGCTGGACCGTCAGGGCGAGGCGTTGCACCGCCTGCGCACCAACCCGCAGCTACGGCGCGGGGCCTGGATCACGCTGGATGATGTCTCCCCTGCACTGCGCAGCGCCATGCTGATCAGCGAGGACAAGCGCTTCTACCAGCACGGCGGCATCGACTGGCGCGCCGTCGGTGCGGCGGCCTGGAGCAATCTCCGCAACGAGCGCACACGCGGCGCTTCCACCATCAGCATGCAGTTGGCCGGCCTGATCGATGCCGACGGCCTGCCCGGCCAGCGCCGCAGCATCGTGCAGAAAATCGGCCAGGCTGCCACCGCCCAATGGCTGGACGGCCGCTGGCGCAAGAACGAGATCCTCGAAGCCTATCTGAACCTGGTGCCGTTCCGCGGCGAGCTGGTCGGCATCGATGCGCTCAGCCGCACCCTGTTCGGCAAGGCCGCGCACGGGCTGGACGAGCGCGAAGCCGCCATCACGGCTGCGCTGGTACGCGCGCCCAATGCCGCGCCGCAGCAGGTCGGGCAGCGCGCCTGCGGCATTCTGGCGCAGATGCGCGGCAGCGGCACCTCGGAGATGCTGTGCGACAGCCTCGGCCTGTACGCGACCGGCGTGCTGCTGCGCCGCCCGTGGGCCCCGAGCGATGGCGCAGCGCCGCATCTGGCACAGCGCCTGTTGGCCGATCAGCCCGGTGGCAGCACCCTGCGCAGCACCCTGTTCGGCCCGCTGCAGCGCCAGGCCAGCGCCCTGCTGCAACGCCAGCTGCACGAGTTGCAGACGCTGAATGTGCGCGATGGCGCAGTGCTGGTGCTGGACAACGCCAGCGGCGACGTGCTGGCCTGGGTCGGCAGTTCGCCCGATACCAGCCGCAGCCCGCAGGTGGACGGCGTGCTGGCGCGGCGACAGCCAGGCTCCACGCTCAAGCCCTTTCTTTACGGCCAGGCGCTGGCCGAATCGCGCCTGACCGCGGCCTCGCTGCTGGACGATTCGCCGGCCGCGATCCCGACCCAGAGCGGACTCTACATCCCGCAGAACTACGACCGCCACTTCAAGGGCTGGACCTCGCTGCGCATGGCGCTGGGCAACTCCTACAACGTGCCGGCGGTGCGCACCGTCGGCATGGTCGGCGTGAATCCGTTTGCGCAGCAGCTGCAGCAGCTCGGCATCCGGCTTGATCGCACCGGCGACTACTACGGCTACAGCCTGGCACTCGGCAGTCCGGAGATGAGCCTGCTGGAGCTGACCAATGCCTACCGCGCACTGGCCAACGGCGGCCACTGGACGCCGGTGCGCACGCGCCTGGACGAGGCGATCCCGGCCACGGCGCAACGCCAGGCGCTGGATGCACGCGCCAGCTTCATTATTGGCGACATCCTGTCCGACAACCACGCCCGCCTCACCACCTTCGGCATCAACAGCGTGCTGCGCACGCGCTTCTGGAGCGCCGTCAAGACCGGTACCAGCAAGGACATGCGCGACAACTGGGCGATCGGCTGGAGCGAGCGCTACACCGTCGGCGTCTGGATCGGCAATGCCGAAGGCGATGCCATGTGGGATGTCAGCGGCACCAGCGGTGCAGCGCCGATCTGGGCCGAGCTGATGCAGGCATTGCACGCCGAACTGCCCAGCCATGCACCGACACCGCCACGCGGCGTGGTGCGCCAGCCGGTACGCTTCGGCCCGGGCCCGGACGGCCAGCCGCTGGAAGCCGCGCGCAGCGAATGGTTTGTCGCCGGCAGCCAGCAGGCGCTGTTCGCCCTGCCCGATCAGCCCGCCGCACGCCAGCTGCCGCCACGCATCGACAGCCCGGTAGATGGCACGATCCTGGCGCTGGACCCGGACATTCCGCCGCAGCGCCAGCGCCTGCAGCTGCGCACGCACGCTGCCCAGGCCCAATGGTGGATTGACGGCAAGCAGGTAGGCCAGGGCCAGCAGGCCGGCTGGCTGCCCTGGCCGGGCCGCCACCAGATCCAGCTGCGCCAGCCCGATGGCCGCCTCATCGATCAGGTGCAGATCGAGGTGCGCGGTGCCGGCGTGGTGGCGCAACACCGGTAAAACCCGCTGTCATTGGCGCCGCAGATTCGCGTAATATGAGCTCTTTGCCGGCCACAAGCTGATGCCATCCAGGAGCACACCATGCCCACCATCACCTGTATCGAAGACCTGCGCCAGCTGGCCCAGGCGCGCGTGCCGCGCATGTTCTACGACTATGCCGATGCCGGCTCGTACACCGAAGGCACCTACCGCGCCAACGAGGACGACTTCCGCCGCATCCAGTTCCGCCAGCGCGTCGCGGTGAATCTGGAAAACCGCAGCACCCGCGCCCCGCTGCTCGGCCAGGACTACCGCATGCCGGTCTATCTGGCCCCCACCGGCCTGACCGGCATGCAGCACGCCGATGGCGAAATGCTGGCCGCGCGCGCCGCCCGGGACTTTGGCGTGCCCTTCACCCTCTCCACCATGAGCATCTGCTCGATCGAGGATGTGGCCGAGGCCACCGGCGGCCACCCATTCTGGTTCCAGCTCTACGTCATGCGTGATCGCGATTTCATGCTTCGCCTGATCGACCGCGCCCGCGCCGCCAACTGCTCGGCGCTGGTACTCACGCTGGACCTGCAGGTACTGGGCCAGCGCCACAAGGACATCAAGAACGGCCTGAGCACCCCGCCCAAGCCCACGCTGGCCAACCTGATCAACCTGGCCACCAAGCCGCGCTGGTGCCTGGGTATGCTGGGTACGCAGCGCCGCACCTTCCGCAACATCGTCGGCCACGCCAGCAGCGTCAGCGATGTCAGCTCGCTCTCCACCTGGACCGCCGAGCAGTTCGACCCGACGCTGAGCTGGGACGATGTGGCCGAAATCAAGCGCTACTGGGGCGGCAAGCTAATCGTCAAGGGCATCATGGAGCCGGAAGATGCGCGGCTGGCAGTGCAGCATGGCGCCGATGCCATCGTCGTCAGCAACCACGGCGGCCGCCAGCTCGATGGCGCACCCAGTTCGATCCAGGCGCTGCCGACGATTGTCGAGGCGGTCGGCGACCAGATCGAGGTGCACATGGACGGCGGCGTGCGCAGCGGCCAGGATGTGCTCAAGGCCTGGGCGCTGGGCGCACGCGGCATCTCGATTGGCCGCGCCTTCCTCTACGGACTGGGAGCCATGGGCGAAGCCGGCGTCAGCAAGACGCTGGACATCATCCACAAGGAACTGGACATCAGCATGGCCTTCTGCGGCCACACGCGCCTGGGCAATGTCCGGCAGGACATCCTGGTGCCGGGCAGCTACCCGCTGCCGCGCTGAGGCGGCCAGGTTACCAAGTGCAAGAGCGGCCCGGCACAGCCGGGCCGGCACCGCAAAGCAGACCCGGCTGAGGCACAATAGGGCCATGTGCTGCCACCCTCCGGCAGCGCCTTGTCCACAGATTTGCACGATACCGACACATGAAGCCCTCCATCCCTTCCCGCCTGCATTCCGGCCTGTGGCTGGCCGCTTCTGCGCTGGCCCTGGCTGCCTGCACCAACGTCTACTATCCGCCTGCCACCGGCGGCGCTCCGGTGGTCGATGCCAGTGTCGGCAGCAGCACGCTGTCCGCCAGCAATGGCACCAGCCCCGCCCAGACAGCGCAAACGGCGGCAGCGCCTGTGGCCACCGATGGTGTGCTGCACGGCCTGCACCTGCAGGCCGGCACCTTCTCCAGCCACGACAACGCCGAACGCATGGCCAGCAACATCCGCAACAAGCTGCCCAGCGTGTCGACCCTGGTGCATGTGGCACCGCGTGGCAGCAACTGGCGCGTGCTGATCGGCCCGTTTGCCAGCGAACAGGAGCGCATGGAAGCCGGTGGCCGGATCCGTACCGAAACCGGTAACGAGGTGGTCAACGCCGCCCCCTGAGCCTTTCCCCGAGGTGAGCACGGAGAGCCCTCCGTCCCCGTCCCGCCAGCGACGCATCGCGCATCTGGACATGGATGCGTTCTTTGCCTCGGTGGAACTGTTGCGCTACCCGCAGCTGCGTGATCTGCCGGTGGTGATTGGCGGTGGCCGCCACAACCCGAACCACCCGCTGCAACGGGCCTGGGCCGGCCGCCTGCACGAGATTCCGCTGGAGCAGTTCCCGCGCCTGCGCAGCTATGCCGGGCGCGGCGTCATCACCACCGCCACCTACCCGGCGCGCCAGTTTGGCGTGGGCTCGGCCATGGGCCTGATGAAGGCGGCGCGCCTGTGCCCCGACGCGATCCTGCTGCCCGGCGATTTCGAGCGCTACCGCGATTTCTCGCGTCGCTTCAAGGCCGTCATCACCGGCATCGCGCCGGTGATGGAAAACCGCGGCATCGACGAGGTCTATATCGATTTCACCGAGGTCCCCGATGGCCAGGCAGACGGTGGCCGCGTGCTGGCCGAACGCATCCAGCGCGGCATTCTGCAGGAAACCGGCCTGACCTGTTCGGTAGGCGTGGCACCCAACAAGCTGCTGGCCAAGATGGCGAGCGAATTCAACAAGCCGAACGGCATCAGCATCGTGCAGGACAGCGATCTGCAGCCGCTGATCTGGCCGCTGCCCTGCCGGAAGATCAAGGGCATAGGCCCCAAGTCCGGTGCCAGGCTGGAACAACTCGGCATCCACACGATTGGCGAGCTGGCCGCCTGCGATCCGCTCTGGCTGATGCAGCAGTTTGGCAAGAGCTATGGCCACTGGCTGCACGCATCGGCCTGGGGCCGTGACGACAGCACGGTGGTGACACACAGCGAGCCGGTCAGCGTGAGCCGCGAAACCACGTTTGCGCGTGACCTGCACGCGGTGCACGACAAGGCCGAGCTGGGCGAAATTTTCACGCGGCTGAGCCAGCAGGTGGCAGCCGACCTGCAACGCAAGGGCTATGTGGCGCGCACTTTCGGCATCAAGCTGCGCTATACCGATTTCCGCATCGCCACGCGCGACCAGACCGTAGACCACTACACCGCCGATGCCGCCGAGATCCGCCGCCATGCCGGCCAGTGCCTGAAGCGCGTGGACCTGACGCGCCATTTCCGCCTGCTTGGCGTGCGCGCCAGCAACCTGCTGCCGCTGGCCGAATGGGAAGCCGACCCGACAGCCGGCCTGGCGCAGGACGATGGCATGACGCTCAGCCTGTTCTGAGATGCGACGCCCCTGTTTCTGCCGCGCAACAACAGCGTTATTCACACAAAAAACCTGCCGCCATCGCTTAATGAATGAAAATCATTGTCATTACAGCGCTATACTGGCATCCGTTCAGCAGCCTGTAGCGGCTGCACTTTTCTGACCGGAGACCTGCTTCCATGTCCAACACCCGCTCTTCCCGTACCTCGCTGGCGCTGACCGGCATCGCCCTGGCGGCCAGCGTGCTGGCCAGCCCTGCTGCCCACGCCCAGGCCAAGGAGCTGAACATCTACTCGGCGCGCCACTACCAGACCGACCAGCAGCTGTACGACGGCTTTGCCAAGGCGCACGGCGTCACGATCAACCGCGTGGACAGCGACGATGCCGGCGTGATGCAGCGCCTGCGCGCCGAGGGTGCCTCCTCTCCGGCGGATGTGGTGCTGATGGTGGATGCAGCCCGCCTGTCCATGGCCGACAACGCCGGCCTGTTCGCCCCGATCAAGTCCGGCGCGCTGGAAAAGGCGGTACCGGTGCAGTATCGCGCTGCGGCCACGGCCGACGGCACCACCTGGTTCGGCTTCTCGACCCGTGCCCGCCTGATCGTCTACAACAAGATGGCAGTCAAGCGCGCCGATGTCGATACCTACGAGGAACTGGCCGATCCCAAGAACAAGGGCAAGGTCTGCACCCGCAGCGGTTCGCACCCCTACAACCTGAGCCTGTTCAGCGTCATGTACGAACACATGGGCGAGGCGCGCACGCAGGACTTCCTGCAGGGCATGGTCAACAACATGGCGCGCAGCCCCAAGGGCGGTGATACCGACCAGATCAAGGCCGTGGCCAGCGGCGAATGCGGCGTGGCGCTGACCAACTCCTACTATCTGGCACGCATGATGCGTTCCGGCAACCCGGCAGACCGCGCCGTGATCGAGAAGGTAGGCGTGGTGTTCCCCAACCAGGGCAGCTGGGGCACGCACATGAACATCGCCGGCGGTGCAGTGGCCAAGCACTCCAAGAACAAGCAGCTGGCGCAGCAGTTCCTGGAGTACCTGGCCAGTGCCAAGGCACAGGACTACTTTGCCAACGGCAACAACGAATGGCCGGTGGTGAAGGGAGTTTCGCTGCCCAACCCGGCGCTGCGCGCCATGACCGGCGGCAAGAGCTTCAAGTCTGAAACGATTCCGGTCGCCGTGGTCGGCAAGCACCAGACGCGCGTGCAGCAGCTGCTGGACCGCGTGGGCTACAAGTAAATTCATAACCGGGGCAGCACCCTGCTGCCCTTTTCCGGAGTGTCCTTTGGCGCCGCGCTTGCGGCGCTTTTTTTGTTTCACGATGACTTCAGCCCGACATTTGGCTGGACTGCGCTGTAGCCCGATACAGCAGGTTTATCAATAACTTACGTGCGTCCATCATATGCAAGACCGCTGCATAACCTCGCCGATCATCCGGCCGAAGCAAGAATCATGCTGATTTTGTCGCGTTTTGCATGATTTCATGCCCCCCGAAGTGGCTGTGAGCCACTTTGGGAGCTCCATTTGCCCTCTCAGGGCGCACCTACCCCCGCAAGCTCCATCGCTTTCAACTTGCGGTGCGCCTTCAGCAGGTTCATCCCCAAGGCCGCCCAACACATCTGCGCCTGCACCTTTGCTGTCCCAAAGTACCGCGCCCGTGCCAGATTGAACCTGCGTTTCATCGTCCCGAACGCCTGTTCCACCTTGAAGCGGATCGCCCCGATCTTCTTGTTGAACTGGCTGTACAACGGATGCAACGGGTGACCCCGGCTGCCCTTGTGCTGGATCAGATCCCCTATGCCGCGCTCCTGCAGAAACTGCCGGTTGGCCTTGCTGGCATAGCCCTTGTCGGCCAATACCGCTACCACCCCCGGCTTGAGGGCATCCACGATGTCCGGCAACCGGGTAATCTCTGCCTCATTGGCCGGGCGTACCTGCACGTGCTCCACATAGCCGTCTTCGCTGTCGACTGCCGTATGCCCGCGATAGCCAAAAAACGCATCCTTGCCCTTCTTGACCCAGCGCGCCTCTGCGTCGGGACTGTCGATCACCTGGGCAGGCTGGCCTTCTTCAAGGTACCTGTTGGGCCGGGCGGCACTGGGAATGATGGTGGCGTCGATGATGGCTCCACGCGCGCCTTGCACCTTCAGTCCCAGCTGTTCGAGTTGCCCATTGATGAGCGTGAGCAGGTTCTGATCCAGCCCGGCTGTGACCAGACGATTGCGAAAGCGGCAGATGGTGCTGGCATCCGGCAACTCGCCTGCAGAGGGCTCGAATCCGGTAAAGACCATGAAGTCCAGGCGTACGCGCAGGGCCTGTTCCAGCTGGGCATCAGACAGGCCGTGCCACTGACCGAGCAGCATGAGCTTGAACATGCCCAGGCGGTTATAGGGCTCGGGGCCACCGGCACCCGACTTCTCACGCTGGTACAGTCCCTTGAGGTGGCCGGCGATGGAATGCCAGTCCAGCAACTCGTGCAGCTTCATGCTGGGACTGTCCTGCACCAGCGGCTTGGCACCCAGCAAGAAGAAACTGTCCATCGCGATCATCCTCCTGCTGTCATTGGAACATGGTTTGTTAGGCTTCCGGGGGGTTATGCAACGGTCTTGGGTCAATACACTGGCACCCATCAAGAAGAAACTTTCCATCGCGATCATCCTCCTGACGACATTGGAACACAGCTAGGTGGGCTTCTGAGGGGGTTTTGCAACGGTCTTGACTTGGGAGACATGGCGATTTCCTTAGAGAGACCTAACGCCTGAGTTAAGCCGACTTGCGTAGTGGAGCCGGCAACATGGCAAGCTTAATCTGCCATGTTGCCGGCGTAACGAAGCAAGTTCGGCTTGAACGAATTGTTAGGCTATGCCTGTATCTACTGATTTGGTTGCGGCTTGGTTGCGCCGCGAACCAATGATCGAATGAAAGCAATGAGCATGCCACCTGTCAGCATGCCTAAGAAGTAGGTGCCGAAGGTCAACAGCGATAAAGGCAACGTCGCTGAAGAAGAAAGGAGGGAAACCGTCGCACTGCCGCTATTTTGGACCATGAATGTGACGACGACGAGTGTCATGAGGATGATGATTGCAAGATACAGATAGCGCATTTAGCTCTCCTTGAAGATTACGTACTGTTGGATGCAAAGCCTAACGCCTG
>NZ_KB894778.1 GCF_000374625.1 Allobrachymonas chironomi DSM 19884
GACAACGCGCTGGCCGAGACCATCAACGGGCTATACAAGGCCGAACTGATTCATCGCCGGGGCCCCTGGAAGACCAGGGAAGCCGTGGAACTGGCGACCCTGCAATGGGTGCACTGGTTCAACCACGTCCGACTGCTCACGCCGATCGGGGGTATCCCGCCGGCAGAAGCTGAGGCAAACTACTGGAGGCAACTTGCCGACAGCAACACCTTGGCAGAGGTGTCCACTTAAACCAACCAGCCTCCTCGAAACCCGGGGCGGTTCATTCCGCCATTCATCCAAAGATGTCGTGGTGGTCACATTCGACGAGCTGCTGGCCAAACTCAAGGAACTGCATCGCTTGATGTCGGCTGCCGCACCCACGCCAGAGGCGTCGCCCACCGCACCTGAAGAGCCCAACGCAGATTTGTTCTGAGATCGGCAAGCTGAACACAGGCCATGCACTGAGCATCCATGCTTGGGCATGGCTACGCGTGAATTTGTAGGACCGCAACGGATCGAAAGCTGTCATCTTCCCTGGTATTTGCTGTTGTGCTTTGTTTGTTTTGGATGGTGCGCGAAGGAATGGGCTACTATGACAAATAAGTTTGCTGTCTCTAGATGGTTTTCATCGTCTCAGCACGACGTGGCTTACTTTCCCAAGGCTCTCATGTGGCTCCCAGTCCACAACGTCGCATCTCCTGAATGCGGCACGAAACAGAGCTAACCTATTGCCCCGTATATGATTTCAAGTCCCGCGTAATTTGCAGGAAGGGCTTGACGTCGGCCCTTTTTTGTGTCCGTGGCCTTACAGGGCCAGCATCAGGTAATGTGTGCCGGCATGGGGGTTGTAGTAGTAAGGCGGGATTTCGACAAAACCCAGCTCTTCGTACAATGCGCGGGCCGCTTCCATGTCACTGATGGTGTCCAGCAGCACATGCTGGTAGCCGGCCAGACGCGCGGCATCGAGAATGCCCTCGGTCAGGGTGCGGCCCAGGCCAAAGCCACGGAACATCGGGCGCACATAGAGCCGTTTCATTTCTGCGGCGTCAGCGTAGTCGGAGTCGGGCAAGGGGCGCAAGGCGCAGCAGCCGGCAACCGCACCATCCACCAGGGCCAGCAGCAGCGCTCCACCCGGTTCGGCGTAGACGCCTGGAAACTCCGCCATCTCGCGTTCAAAATCCTGGAAGTCCAGTGGTATGTCCAGGCTGTCGGCATACTCCTGCACAACCCGGCGGGCTTCGTCGAGCAGGTGCTCGTCCGTGATGGTGTGCAGGCTGATGGTGGGAGGCGTTTCAGGAAGATCAGGCATGGCGCTACAGGAAACTACAGCAATGGGGATGACAGGGTGCCCAGCCACCAGGCAAAGGCGACACAGAGACAGAGCAACAACAGGGCGAGCAGCCAGCTGGCCGGCTTGTCACGACTGGCGGGCGTATCGGCAGGCAATGGCTTGTCACCGGTGAGCATGGGGGCCATCAGTGTCTTGCCGCGCACCAGGCTCTGGAACAGCACAGCCAGGATGTGCAGGGCCAGCAAGGCCAGTATCAGGTTTTGCCCCCAGAGATGTATGCGGGTAAACCAGCGGCTGCTGTCACTGGACACCCAGGCTGCCAGTGGCCCGGCAAACGCTATATCGTCGCTGCTGAACAGGCCGCTGATGGTCTGCGTCAGCAATGCCAGCAGCATGATGACGACGGACCAGGAGCCGCTGGGACTGTGACCGGCTTCCATGCTGGCAGGGGATTGACCGGAGAGCTGTTGCATCAGTGCAGACAATTGCAGTCGAAGCGATGAAAAGCGCGACCAGCGGCCACCGAGTATGCCCCAGAAGAGGCGGAACAGCAGCAGGCCACACATGGCCTGACCCAGTCGGACATGCCAGTCCATCCAGAGCCCGCCCAGAGTAGCGGTGACAAACATGCCGGTGACCAGCAGCACCAGCAGCCAGTGGAACAAACGGGTAGGAAGATCCCAGATGCGGATCGGGGTGCGTGAAGGGCGTGTAGACATGACAGGTCTTGCAGGCGCTGTCTTGGGCAGCAGATGAATCTTCCACTCTATCACAGGGCTGTGGCTGGCTTATAGTGGAGACGTCTGTCTGTTTTGCCAGCCAGCCTGCCTGACTGGAACAACAAGGAACTGTCTATATGAAACCCGTACCTCATCTGTTGCTGGCCACTGCCCTGCTGCTGGGCAGTGCAGCAGCTCCGGCCCAGCATTTCGCCAAGCCCGAAGATGCCGTCGCCTACCGCCAGAATGCATTCAACCTGATGCAGGCGCATTTTTCGCCCCTGGGGGCCATGGCAAGCGGCAAGAGCCCCCATGATCCTGCGGCAGCCAGACTGCACGCGGATGTGGTGGCCTACCTGGCGCACCTGCCCTGGGCCGGCTTCATTGCGGGTAGTGACCAGGGCGATACCCGCGCCAGACCGGAAATCTGGACCGATTCCAGCCGCTTCCAGCAGGAAGCGGCCGATTTCAGGCAGGCCGCCGCCGAGTTGTCACAGGCGGCGCGCAGCGGAGAGCTGGGTGCGTTGAAAAAGGCCTTCAGTGCCACATCACAGAGCTGCAAGTCCTGTCACGACAGCTTCAGGCGCAAATAGCTCCCGGCTCAGGAGGCCAGCAGCTTTTCGATCAGGCTGTGCAGCTCCTGCTCGTTGGGCGCACCCACATACTGCTTGACGATTTCTCCCTGCTTGTTGAGCAGAAAGGTGGTGGGGGTGATGCTGATATCTCCCCAGGCCTTGGCGTTGTGGCCGGTGTGGTCCAGCGCCACTTCGAAGGGCAGCTTGCGTGACTGCACGAAGTTGTTCACGTACTCGGGCGGATCGTACTGCATGGCCACGGCCACGGTGCGGTAGCCCTGCGCCTGGTACTTCTCGTAGGTCTGGCTCAGCATCGGCATTTCCGCCACGCAGGTGGTGCAGCTGGTGGCCCAGAAGTTGACCAGCGTGACATGGCCCTGCCAGTCGGTGGTGCTTTTCTGGCTGCCGTCGAGCATCAGGTAGCTGGTTTGCGGGGCCGACTTGTTGCTGTTGAGGGAGAAATAGGTGGCAGCCGCCACGCCGGCGATGGCGAGGATGGCCATGAGGCGGAACACGAGTTTCATGGTGCTGAATGGTGGGATACAGGAAGCGGAATCAGTCCGGCTAGTGTAGCGTTTGTGTCGAAACCCGCTGCAATCATGGGAGATAGTGCGCAGCAGTGAAACAGATTGTCACCTATACTGTCAAGCTGGTATCGGGCCGGCAAGCCATGGCCTGATGATGATTTTCCGCCAGTTCCTGCAGCAAGGGGACTGACGCAGCAGTGAACTTTCGACAGGATGAAACACGCCTTTGCGGCGTGACAGCATGAACCAGATTCTGATCGTTGCCCATGAGCCGCTGGCAGACGCGATGCGCCAGTGCGCCCTGCATGTTTTTCCGGATTGTGGCGAACGGGTGCTGGCGCTGGATGTCCCGCCCCAGGAGGCACCGGATGTGACGCAGCAGCGTGCCCTGGAGCTGCTGCAGCGCTCGTCGGCAGATGGCGTGCTGATTCTCACCGATGTCTTCGGCGCCACGCCTTCGAACGTGGTGCAGCATCTGCTGCAATCGGTGCCCCAGGCGACGCACGGCATGCAGGTGCGTGCCCTTACCGGACTGAGCCTGCCGATGCTGCTGCGCGCGACCTGCTATGCGGAACAGGCCCTCGAAGACCTGGTCGAACGTGCCATGGCAGGTGCCCAGCAAGGCATCATGTCCTTTGCCTACACGCCGGTCCAGAATCAGCAACGAGATCTCCCCCATGATTCAGCAAGACATCACCATCAGCAATAGACTGGGTTTGCATGCCCGTGCCTCGGCCAAGCTCACCAAGCTGGCCGGCTCCTTCCCCTGCGAAGTCTGGATGACACGCGGCAGCCGTCGTGTGAATGCCAAGAGCATCATGGGCGTGATGATGCTAGCTGCCGGCATCGGTACCGAAGTCACGCTGGAAACCAGTGGCGAACAGGAGCAGGAAGCGATGGACGCGTTGTTGGCCCTGATCAATGACAAGTTCGGCGAAGGTGAGTAAGCTGGCCGCTGGCGGCAGCATGAGGCAGAGGAGACAGTCAGCATGACGATATCGATCCATGGCATTGGCGTGGGACGTGGCGTCGGCATCGGCCGTGCCGTGGTGATTGCGTCCAGTCGCGCCGATGTCGGGCACTATTTCATCGATGCCGAGCAGGTAGAGGCAGAGATCGCACGCGTGTACGAGGCGCGCGATGCGCTGGTACAGGAAATCCAGCTGCTGCTGGCCACCATGAACAAGGACATGCCCGGCGAAGTGGCGGCGCTGCTCGAGGTGCACATGCTGCTGCTGCAGGATGATGAGCTTTACAGCGGCGTGCGTTACTGGATTGCCGATCGTCTCTACAACGCTGGCTGGGCCTTGTCGACCCAGTTCGAGCGGTTGGCGCGCCAGTTCGATGACATGGATGACCCCTATCTGCGTGAGCGCAAGGCGGATCTGGAACAGGTGATCGAGCGTCTGATCAAGCGCATCGAAGGGGAACAATCGCTGCTGGGCATGCAGAAACCGATGTGCCGCAGCGGTGAATGTCTGGAAGAGGATGCGGCCGATGTGCCGCTGGTGCTGGTGGCGCATGACCTGACACCATCCGACATGCTGCATTTCCGGCAAAGCGTCTTCAAGGGCTTTGTCACCGATGTCGGTGGCAAGACCTCGCACACTGCCATTGTGGCGCGCAGCATGGGCATTCCGGCGATTGTCGGTGCGCGCGGCGCCAGCCGGCTGGTGCAGCAGGACGACTGGATCATCATCGATGGCGATGCCGGTGTGATGCTGGTCAACCCCTCGCCTATCGTGCTGGATGAATACCGCTTCCGCCAGCGCCAGGATGAACTGGAAAAAACGCGCCTGCTGCGCATGCTCAGCACGCCCTCGGTCACGCTGGACGGCCAGAAGGTGGAGCTGCTGGCGAACATCGAGCTGCCGCAGGATACCCAGGCGGCACTGGCTTCAGGCGCGGTCGGGGTCGGCCTGTTCCGCAGCGAATTCCTGTTCATGGGACGCAAGCAGCATCATCCTGACGAAGAAGAACAGTATCGTGCCTACTGTCAGGCGCTGGAAGGCATGAAGGGCTTGCCGCTGACGATACGCACCATCGATGTGGGAGCCGACAAGCCGCTGGATGACAGCGTGCCGGATGCCTCGCACCTGAATCCGGCGCTGGGCTTGCGCGCCATCCGCTGGAGCCTGGCCGAGCCGGCCATGTTCCTGACCCAGCTGCGCGCCATCCTGCGTGCTGCGGCCCTCGGGCGCATTCATGTGCTGATCCCGATGCTGGCCCATGAGCGTGAAATCCGTCAGACCCTGCAGATGCTGGAAACGGCGCGCCAACAACTGGATGACAAGGGCATGGTCTATGGCGAGGTCCTGCTCGGTGCCATGATCGAGGTGCCGGCGGCGGCCCTCACCGCCCGCATGTTCCTCGAATATGTCGACTTCCTGTCGATCGGCACCAATGACCTGATCCAGTACACGCTGGCGATCGACCGTGCCGATGAATCCGTGGCGCATCTGTACGATCCGCTGCACCCGGCGGTGCTGCAGCTGCTGGCGATGACGATCCAGGCCGCGATCGATGCCGGCAAGCCGGTCTCCGTCTGTGGGGAAATGGCCGGCGATACCGGTTTCACGCGGCTGCTGCTGGGTTTGGGCCTGCGCAGTTTTTCCATGCACCCGGCACAGATTCTGGCGGTCAAGCAGGAAATCGTGCGCGCCGATAGCGGCAAACTGAAGGAGTGGGCGCAACAGCTGTTGGCCAGTCGCGATCCGGCCAGCCTGATGCAGGCCGCAGGCTGATCCGGTCCGGTTTCAGGCGCGTGTGACCTGCAGCGGATCGAAGTCTTCGGGCTGCAGGCTGGGATCCTGCAGGGCCAGACCATCGCGGATCGGCTCGGCGGCTTGCGCCAGCAGCGTGCGCAGATAGTTCGGCTGGGCCAGCAGTGCCTGATGCATGGCGCCGTTGTACAGCTGCAGATCGCGCAGTCCCAGCGCGGCAATGCGCTGGTCCACCTCTGCGGCGCTCAGCATGAGCGGGTCGGTGCTGTCCGAGGCCATGGCCATGGCCCATTGGGTGCCGTACAGCGGCACGTACTGCAGGTACGGGCGCACCACCGGGAACACCTCGCGCAGCGAAGCCACAATGCGCGCCAGCGTATCGGGACGGTGAATGGGCGACTGGATATGCAAGGACAGCACGCCGCCCGGCTGCAGGGCGCGGCGGCAGCTGGCATAAAACTCGGTGGTGTAGAGTTGCACTGCCGGGCCAAACGGATCGGTCAGATCCAGCACGATCTGGTCGAAGTGTTCCTCGCACTGCTCGACAAAGGCACGGCCATCGCCCAGACGGATCTCCAGACGCGGATCGTCAAAAGCACCACGATGGATCTGCGGCAGCCACGCGCGTGCCATGTCGATCACCTCGCTGTCCAGCTCGGCCAGCACCACGCGCTGCATTTCCGGGTACTTCAGCAGCTCCTCGATCGCACCGCCATCGCCACCGCCGATCACCAGGGCCGAACGCGGGCTACCCAATGACACTGCCGGCAGGTGGATCATCGGCTCGTGGTAGAAGAACTCGTCACGTTCGGAGGTCATGAAGCAGCCGTCGATGCGCATGGCGCGACCGAACAGCGGCGTTTCCAGGATCTCGATATGCTGCATCTCGGAACGCTGCTCGGCCAGCAGCCGGTTGGCGCGCAGATAAAAGCCGAAATCGGCTGTCAGCTGCTCCAGCGCAAAGCGGTCGGCAGGGGGCTTCATGCGCGTACCACGCGATGCAGATGCGGGTCTTCCGGATCAAAGGCGTCCATCATCGTCTTGAACAGGGCTTCGGCCTTGGCGCTGTTGTCGCAGGCATAGCTGCAGACATAGACGTCGAGTGTCACGTAGCCGTCTTCCGGCCAGGTGTGCAGTGACAAGTGCGATTCCGCCAGCACGACCACGCCGGTCACGCCGCTGTCTTCACCAAAGCTGTGGAACAGGCTGCCCACGGTGGTCAGGCCGGCATCGGCGACGGCCTGCTTGCAGAAGGCTTCCAGATAGGCGGCATCCGTCATCAGGCGCGGATCGCTGTCACAGCCGTACAGATCGCCAATCAGGTGCAGGCCGGCAGCCATGCGCGGCACGTCCTGTGCAGCACGGCGCTGTTTGGGAAGAATGGAATGGGTTGAAGCTTGCAATGGCATCTCCACAAGGGGGTGGCAACAAGGCCATGAAAAAGGGATCTTCATGGTGTCGAGCAGCAGGCATCCGGATAGGGATGCGGGTGCTGACTGAAGTCCGCCGCTGATACTGCCTGGCACTGGCGTCCGAAGAACAGCAACGAAAGATGCTCCGACCGCGGGCCGGAGGGGTAACAATTATAGCCTGAATGATTTAATTTGGCAAGCGCGTTCGGCCTGCCATCGTACATGGCGAAATGTTTCGCCCTGTACGTCCCGATCCGGTTCAGACACCAGCGGCGTGTGCCTGCTGGTCGGCGTGATAGCTGGAGCGTACCAGCGCGCCCACGGCGGCGTGGCTGAAGCCCATTTCCTTCGCCTTTTCCTCGAACATCTTGAAGGTGTCCGGGTGCACATAACGGCGTACCGGCAGGTGGCTGGTGCTGGGTGCCAGGTACTGGCCGATGGTCAGCATGTCGATATCGTGGGCGCGCATGTCGCGCATTACCTCGAGGATTTCCTCGTCGGTTTCGCCCAGACCCACCATCAGGCCGCTCTTGGTCGGGATATGCGGGAACAGCGCCTTGAATTTCTTCAGCAGGTTCAGGCTGAACTGGTAGTCGCTGCCCGGCCGGGCCTGCTTGTACAGGCGCGGCACCGTTTCGAGGTTGTGGTTCATCACGTCCGGCGGTGCCGCCTTCAGGATGTCCAGCGCCCGGTCATCGCGGCCACGGAAATCGGGTACCAGCACTTCGATCTGGGTCGCGGGAGACAACTCGCGTGTGCGGCGGATGCAGTCCACATAATGCTGGGCACCGCCATCACGCAGATCATCACGGTCCACGCTGGTGATCACCACGTATTTCAGCTTGAGCGCGGCAATCGTCTTCGCCAGGTTTTCCGGCTCGTTCACGTCCAGCGGATCGGGGCGGCCGTGGCCGACATCGCAGAACGGGCAGCGGCGCGTGCACTTGTCCCCCATGATCATGAAGGTGGCCGTGCCGTGGCCAAAGCATTCGCCGATGTTCGGGCAGGAGGCTTCTTCGCACACCGTCACCAGCTTGTTCTGGCGCAGGATATCCTTGATTTCGTAGAAGCGCGTACTCGGACTGCCGGCCTTGACGCGAATCCATTCCGGCTTGCGCAGGATCTCGTGCTGCTCCACCTTCACCGGAATGCGCGACAGCTTGGCGGCGGCCTTCTGCTTGGCCAGCGGGTTGTAGGAGGCAAGGTCCTGCGCTTCACGCACGACGGGATTGCTGCTGTGGGATTCGGGTGTTTTGGGGTTCATGGCAGAAGGCAGACGAAAAACAGTGGTGCAAGTGTAGCCGCAGGACGCTTGCTGCGCAGGCAGAAATCAGGAGCCCAGACGGCGCGCAAGCGCATTGCCCAGGCGGTCGGCAGCTTCTTGCCAGCTGGTGCGGATGCCGCAATAGGCCAGGTCAATGGTCTGCAGACCGCTATAGCCGCAGGGGTTGATGCGCTGGTAGGGTTCCAGATCCATGTCCACGTTCAGCGCCACGCCATGGTAGCTGCAGTGGCGGCTGACCTTGATGCCGAGCGCGGCGATCTTGCCCAGATTGCGGAACTCCTGTCCGGGCGCGCGCGGTTCGTTGAGGGCAGCGTGGCTGAACGGATCATCCAGCCGCACATAGATGCCGGGCGCACCGGCCACGCGATGGCCGGTGACGCCGTAGTCGGACAGCGTACGCAGCACAGCCTCCTCGATGCGGTAGACCAGTTCCTTGACGAAGTAGCCGGCGCGCTGCAGGTCGAGCAGCGGGTAGGCCACGACCTGCCCCGGTCCGTGATAGGTCACCTGACCACCACGATTGCTCTGCACTACCGGGATAGTGCCAGGCAGCAACACATGTTCGGCCTTACCGGCCAGGCCTTGTGTAAACACCGGTGGATGCTCGCACAGCCAGAGCTGGTCCGGCGTGGTGGCATCACGCGTCTCGGTGAAGGCGCGCATCTCGTCGTATGCCGTGGCGTAATCGAGTACGCCACGTTGCAGGATCCGGATCGTCACTTACAGCACCACCTTGGAGCGCGGATGACTGGTCAGTGCCCGGTAGAGGTCGTCCAGCTGCTGCTGGCTGACCGCCTGTACCGTGATCGTGATGCCGATATAGCGGCCGGTGCTGCTCGGACGCAGCTCGCAACTGGTCTCGTCGTAGTCCGGGTCGAACTGGCGGGCGATTGCGTGGATCTCGGCAATGTACTCCTCGGCGTGCTCGCCCATCACCTTGATGGGAAAGGCGCAGGGAAACTCGATCAGGGATTCCCGAGTGGCTTGTTGGGGATTGTCGGTCATGCTGTGTGTATCCGGTGACTGGGCAAATGCCCGCAGGGCTCCGGGCTGGAGTCCTCGTATGCAACATATGGGTACATTGTGGCCCTTTTGCAAGAGAATGTCGCGCCACGGCAGTACATGGCATGGGGTCAAGCTACTGCAGCAAAACGCTGCAACTGACGGAAAATAAAGCGTGTGTCTGTCAAAAAATGCGCATCAACTGGTCATATGGCGTGTTGCTGCGTATAATGCGCCGGAGTTCGTGTGTGCCCAACTGTGTGTGCGGGTAGCGGATTGTAAAAATGAAGCAGTACCCCGTAAACACCACCACGTACGACGACGCACCAGAGGAAGACGAGGTCATTCCCTGGACCGCAGAGCAGGCCGAGGCCTGGCGTCATGCCAATCCCGCACCGTCCTTGTGGCAGATGTGGAAAGTGCAGGCGTATGTGGGGCTGGTGCTAGTTGTTGCAAGTGGAGTGGTGCAAATGCTGGCAGGATGGACTCCTGCCGTGGTGTTGTCGGCTGCCTATGGGGTGCTGGCAGCACTGCTGCCATCGGCGCTGGCCATCGCAGGCATGCTGCGAGGTCGACGCCGGCAGGAGCAGGCCGGGATCCGGCTGGGTGCCGGCTTCGGCTTTGCATCGGTGCTGGCCTGGGAGGGTGTGAAGGTCATGCTGACCATCGTGCTGCTGGCGCTGGCGCCGCTGCTGATGGGGGAGCACATGAACTGGCTGGCAATGCTGGCAGGATTTGTAGTGACGCTGAAGGCCTACTGGCTCGCATGGATGCGTACCAGAAGCGTGGCGCACTGAAGAATTTTGTTTTTGGGATTGATCGATATGGCTGGAAACGTAGAGCAAGCGGTGAACCACGGCCCCACGGCAAGTGAGTACATCGTCCACCACCTGCAGCACATGCAGTACAACTTCAACCTCGAGGCGGTCAAGCAGACCAAAATCGTGGATTTCAGCCTGTTCAATGCAGACTCCCTGATCTGGTCCATCCTGATGGGTGTGCTGGGCTGCTGGCTGCTGTGGCTGGGTGCCCGCAAGGCGACCTCCGGTGTTCCGGGTCGCTTCCAGGCTGCCGTTGAGGTGATGGCCGAAATGGTCGAGAACCAGGCCAAGGGCGTGATCCATAACGCCAAGAGCCGCAAGCTGATTTCCCCCCTGGCACTGACCGTGTTTGTCTGGATCTTCCTGATGAACGCGCTGGACCTGCTGCCGGTGGACCTGGTTCCCGAGATGTGGGCGCGCAGCTATGCCGCTGCCGGCCATGATCCGCACCATGCCTATATGCGTATCGTCCCGACCGCCGACCTGTCCACGACGCTGGGTCTGTCGGTTGGTGTGCTGCTGGTCTGCCTGTTCTACAACATCAAGATCAAGGGTCTGGGTGGCTGGGCGCATGAGCTCGTGGCAGCCCCCTTCGGCAACCATCCGCTGCTGTACCCGATCAACTTCCTGATGCAGGTCATCGAGTATGTTGCCAAGACCGTTTCTCACGGTATGCGACTGTTCGGTAACATGTTTGCAGGCGAGCTGGTGTTCATGCTGATTGCCCTGATGGGTGGTGCATGGGCGCTGAGCGGTACGGGCATCGGTCTGGCCATCGGTCATATCATTGCAGGTTCGGTGTGGGCCATCTTCCACATCCTGATCATTACGCTGCAGGCATTCATCTTCATGATGCTGACGCTGATCTATACCGGTCAGGCGCACGAAGCACACTGATCGCAATTTCAACTGGTTTTCTTTTACTTTTCCACCAACCTTTAGGAGCTTTTCATGGAAAACATTCTCGGCCTCGTTGCACTGGCTTGTGGTCTGATCGTCGGTCTGGGTGCTGTTGGCGCCTCTATCGGCATTGCACTGATGGGCGGCAAGTTCCTCGAATCTTCCGCACGCCAGCCTGAGCTGATCAACGAACTGCAGACCAAGATGTTCATTCTGGCTGGTCTGATCGACGCGGCTTTCCTGATTGGTGTTGCTATCGCCCTGCTGTTCGCATTCGCCAACCCCTTCGCCATCTAATTCTGTTACCTTTCATGACCGAAAGGGGGTAACATGAATATCAATGCAACATTGGTCCTGCAGGCCATTGTCTTTGCGATCCTGGTGTGGTTCACGATGAAGTTCGTGTGGCCTCCGATCACGAAGGCGCTGGACGAGCGGGCGCAAAAGATTGCCGACGGACTGGCTGCGGCTGACAAGGCCAAGGCTGATCTGGCGGACATGAACAAGAAGGTCGAAGCGGAACTGTCCACCTCTCGCAATGAGGCGGCTGCCCGCATGGCCGATGCCGATCGTCGCGCGCAAGCCATGGTGGAAGAAGCCAAGGCCCGTGCCACCGAAGAAGGCAACAAGATCATTGCAGCCGCACAGGCAGAAGCCCAGCAGCAGGTTGTTCGCGCACGCGAAGAACTGCGCGAGCAGGTGGCTGCCCTGGCCGTCAAGGGCGCCGAGCAGATCCTCCGCAAGGAAGTGAATGCTGGCGTGCATGCTGAACTGCTCAACCGCCTCAAGGCTGAGCTCTGATAAAGGAAGAACATGGCTGAACTTGCAACCATTGCTCGTCCTTATGCTCAGGCCTTGTTCGACGCAAGTGCCGGCAAGCTGGATGAGACTGCCCAGTGGGTGGGCCAGCTTGCTGCGGTAGCTGGCAATGCCGAGCTGCTGCAGGTGGCCGACAGCCCCAAAGTGCACGGCTCGCAGCTGTTCGAGCTGATTGCAGGTTTGCTGCCGGCAGCCTTGCCCGAAGCAGGCAAGAACTTCCTGCGCCTGGTATTGGACAACGGCCGCCTGGCGGCCTTGCCCGAAATCGCCAGCCAGTTCGAGTCGCTGAAAAATGCTGCCACTGGGGCGGCAGATGCCGTGATCTACAGCGCCTTCCCGATGGAAGGTGCCGAACTCGCAGATCTGATGGCGCTGCTGGAAAAGCGCTTTGGCACCAAGCTCCAGCCGACTGTGGTCGTGGACCAGGAGCTGATTGGCGGCGTGCGCGTTGTCGTGGGTGACGAAGTGCTCGACACCTCCGTCAAGGCCCGTATTGAACAAATGAAACAGGCGCTGACTGCGTAAGCGGGCCGGGTCTGAGGCAATTAAGGAAGAAGGAAAGAGTCATGCAACTCAATCCCGCAGAGATTTCTGAACAAATCAAAAGCCGCATCCAGGGTCTGGTGGGCACTGCCAACATCCGCAACGAAGGTACCGTTATCTCCGTTGCTGACGGCATTTGCCGCGTGTATGGCCTGTCTGATGCGATGCAGGGTGAAATGCTGGAGTTCCCGGCAGCCCCCGATGGCACCCCGACTTTCGGTCTGGCGCTCAACCTTGAGCGTGACTCCGTTGGCGCGGTGATTCTGGGTGCCTACGAGCACATCTCCGAAGGCGATACCGTGAAGTGCACGAGCCGCATTCTGGAAGTGCCGGTGGGTCCAGAACTGATTGGCCGCGTGGTCAACGCGCTGGGCGAGCCGATCGACGGCAAGGGCCCGATCGACGCCAAGATGACGGACGTGATCGAAAAGGTGGCTCCGGGCGTGATCGCACGTAAATCCGTGGACCAGCCGGTGCAGACCGGCCTGAAGTCGATCGACTCCATGGTGCCGATCGGCCGTGGCCAGCGCGAGCTGATCATTGGTGACCGTCAGACCGGCAAGACTGCCGTGGCCATCGACGCGATCATCAACCAGAAGGGTCAGAACATGACCTGCGTGTACGTGGCCATCGGTCAGAAGGCTTCGTCCATCAAGAACGTGGTGCGTGCGCTGGAGCGTGCGGGTGCCATGGACTACACCATCGTGGTCGCCGCTTCCGCCTCCGAATCTGCAGCCATGCAGTACGTGAGCGCCTACGCCGGTTGCACCATGGGCGAATACTTCCGCGATCGCGGCCAGGACGCCCTGATCATTTATGACGACCTGTCCAAGCAGGCCGTGGCCTACCGTCAGGTATCGCTGCTGCTGCGTCGTCCGCCGGGCCGTGAAGCCTACCCGGGTGACGTGTTCTACCTGCACAGCCGCCTGCTGGAGCGCGCAGCCCGCGTGAACGCCGACTACGTGGCAGAGTTCACCAAGGGTGAAGTGACTGGCAAGACTGGCTCCCTGACGGCACTGCCGATCATCGAGACGCAAGCTGGTGACGTGTCCGCATTCGTTCCGACCAACGTGATTTCCATTACCGACGGTCAGATCTTCCTTGAAACCAGCCTGTTCAACGCCGGTATCCGTCCCGCCATTAACGCCGGTATCTCCGTGTCCCGCGTGGGTGGTTCTGCACAGACCAAGCTGATCAAGGGCCTGTCCGGTGGTATCCGTACCGACCTGGCACAGTACCGTGAGCTGGCTGCGTTCGCGCAGTTCGCGTCTGACCTGGACGAAGCTACCCGCAAGCAGCTGGACCGCGGTGCCCGCGTGACCGAACTGCTGAAGCAGACCCAGTACAGCCCGCAGCCGGTGAGCCTGATGGGTGCCACGCTGTTCGCAGTGAACAAGGGTTACCTGGATGACATCGATGTCAAGAAGGTTCTGGCTTTCGAAGCCGGTTTGCATGCACACCTGAAGGACAAGAATGCAGCCCTGCTGCAGCGTCTGGAAGACAACAAGGCTTTCGACAAGGAAGGCAAGGACGAGGCCGAGCTGGCCGACGCCATCGCTGCCTTCAAGAAGTCCTTCGCGTGATCACGGGAGAGCAACGTGGCAGCAGGTAAGGAAATTCGCGGCAAGATCGCTTCGGTAGAAAATACCAAGAAGATCACCAAGGCCATGGAAATGGTGGCCGCATCCAAGATGCGCAAGGCGCAGGATCGCATGCACGCGGCTCGTCCGTACAGCGAAAAAGTCCGGGACATTGCTGCCAACCTTGGTGCCGCTAACCCGGAATACGTTCACCCCTTCATGGTCAAGAACGACGATGCCAAGGCCGTAGGCCTGATCGTCGTGACGACCGACAAGGGTCTGTGCGGTGGCATGAACACCAACGTGCTGCGCAGTGTGACCAACAAGATCCGTGAGAATCAGGACGCTCGTATCGAGACGCGTGCCGTGGCCATTGGCAACAAGGGCTTCAGCTTCCTGAACCGCATGGGTGCCAAGGTCGTGGCCAACACGATCCAGCTGGGCGATACGCCACAACTGGAGAAGCTGATCGGCCCGGTCAAGGTACTGCTCGATGCCTATGCCAATGGTGAACTGAGCGCGGTGTACATCGGCTACACCCGTTTCATCAACACCATGCGTCAGGAACCGGTGCTGGAACCTCTGCTGCCCTTGTCCCAGAGCAAGATGGCAGAAGAGACGATGGCCAGTGGCAAGTCCCAGAACTGGGACTACATCTACGAGCCCGATGCACAGTCCGTGATCGACGATCTGCTGGTCCGCTATGTGGAAGCGCTGGTGCTGCAGTCCGTAGCCGAAAACATGGCGTCCGAGCAATCGGCGCGCATGGTGGCCATGAAGGCCGCTACCGACAACGCAGGCAATGTGATTCACGAGCTGAAGCTGGTCTACAACAAGACCCGCCAGGCTGCGATTACGACAGAGCTGTCGGAAATCGTGGCTGGTGCCGCAGCGGTGTAACCCTAGAAATTATTGGAGCAAAAAATGGCTCAAGAAAATCAAGTACAAGGCAAGATCGTGCAGTGTATCGGCGCCGTCGTTGACGTCGAGTTCCCGCGCGACCAGATGCCGAAGGTCTACGACGCCCTGAAGATGGACGGCTCTGCCCTGACCCTGGAAGTGCAACAGCAGCTGGGTGACGGCGTGGTGCGTACCATTGCCCTGGGTTCTTCCGACGGTCTGCGTCGCGGCATGGAGGTGTACAACACCAAGGCCCCGATCACCGTTCCGGTCGGTCCCGCTACCCTGGGCCGCATCATGGACGTGCTGGGTCAGCCGATCGACGAGCGTGGTCCCGTTGATCAGGCGAAAACTGCTTCCATCCACCGCAAGGCTCCCGAATACGACGAGCTGAGCCCCTCGCAGGAACTGCTGGAAACCGGCATCAAGGTGATTGACCTGGTGTGCCCGTTTGCCAAGGGCGGCAAGGTGGGTCTGTTCGGTGGTGCCGGTGTGGGCAAGACCGTGAACATGATGGAGCTGATCAACAACATCGCCAAGGCACACAGCGGTCTGTCCGTGTTTGCCGGCGTGGGTGAGCGTACCCGTGAAGGTAACGACTTCTACCACGAGATGGCCGATTCCGGCGTGGTGAACCTGGAGAACCTGGGCGAGTCCAAGGTAGCCATGGTGTACGGCCAGATGAACGAACCCCCGGGCAACCGTCTGCGCGTGGCGCTGACCGGTCTGACCATGGCCGAGTCCTTCCGTGACGAAGGCCGTGACGTGCTGTTCTTCGTGGACAACATCTATCGCTACACGCTGGCCGGTACCGAAGTGTCCGCACTGCTGGGCCGTATGCCTTCCGCCGTGGGCTACCAGCCGACGCTGGCCGAGGAAATGGGCCGTCTGCAAGAGCGTATTACCTCGACCAAGGTGGGTTCCATTACCTCCATCCAGGCCGTGTACGTTCCCGCGGACGACCTGACCGACCCGTCTCCTGCCACGACCTTCGCCCACCTGGACTCCACCGTGGTGCTGAGCCGTGACATTGCTGCCCTGGGTATCTACCCGGCCGTGGACCCGCTGGACTCCACCAGCCGTCAGCTGGACCCGATGGTCGTCGGCGAAGAGCACTACAAGGTGGCCCGTGCTGTGCAGGGTACCCTGCAGCGCTACAAGGAACTGCGTGACATCATCGCGATTCTGGGCATGGACGAACTGGCTCCGGAAGACAAGCTGAGCGTGGCTCGTGCGCGCAAGATCCAGCGTTTCCTGTCCCAGCCGTTCCACGTGGCCGAAGTGTTCACGGGTTCTCCGGGCAAGTATGTGCCGCTGGCAGAAACCATCCGCGGTTTCAAGATGATCGTGGACGGCGAATGCGACCACATGCCGGAGCAGGCCTTCTACATGGTCGGTACCATCGACGAAGCCATCGAAAAAGCCAAGAAGCTGGCCGCTGGTTGATAAGGGGTAGCACATGAACACCCTGCAAGTGAATGTGGTCAGCGCGGAAGAGTCGATCTATTCCGGTCGCGCACGCTTCGTGGCCCTGCCGGGTGAAAGCGGTGAGTTGGGGATCTATCCCCGCCACACGCCGCTGATCACCCGCATCAAGCCCGGTACCGTGCGCATCCAGGACGAGAATGGCGACGAGCAGCTGATCTTCGTGGCGGGTGGCATCCTCGAAGTGCAACCCAATGTGGTCACTGTCCTGTCCGATACCGCCATCCGCGGCAAGGATCTGGACGAGAGCAAGGCCCTGGCGGCCCAGAAGGAAGCTGAAGAAGCCCTGAAGAGCGCCAAGACCGAGTTCGACGTGGCCCTGGCACAGTCCGAGCTGGCCATCATGGCTGCTCAGCTGGCTGCCCTGCGCAAGTACCGCCAGAAGCGCTGATGCAGCATCAGCACTCAACCGGGTAACCGGAGGCAAGAAATCCCCTGACAGGCAACTGCAGGGGATTTTTTCATGGGCTGCTGGAATGTTGTCATGCGGTATTGCCGATCTGCAGGAAGAGCGCTGCCGGCCTGGCAGCTGTCTTTGTGGCGATGTCCGTTGCTGGAGTTTGGCAGAACAGGCACGGACTTTGCTGCAGACGAATCGGGATCCACAGGCGATCCAAAAGGTCTGGCTCATGACAGTACCCGGGTACAGACGTGAAAAAGCCGTGCAAAAGCACGGCTGACCAAGCGGTTTACGCCGACTAGCGCTTGCTAGCCGGATCCAGAATCACGGGAGCATTGGGCAGGTTTTCGGTGCGTACATGAGCGGGATCTGCCGGGTAGCACTGGGCCATGGTGTCGGTAATGCGATCCAGGGCCTGGCTCAGGCCTTGCAGGTAATCGTGCTGCTGGAAACGCTCCCGCAGGCGGTCCGTGATGTCCTGCCAGGTATTTTGCGCAACACAACGGTTGTAGCCACGGTCTGCGACGATTTCGATGGCATGCGGCTCCAGCAGGATGTAGATCAGGATGCCGTTGTTGTGCTCGGTATCCCAGACGCGGAGCTTGGCAAACTGCATGACGGCGCGCTCGCGGGCGCTGGCCTGACGCTGCCGATAGCTCTCGGGCAGGGTGTGCTCGATGCAGATACGGATATCACCGGTGTGACGGGTTTCGCTGTGGGTGATGTGCGCGGTCAGCTGCTCGATGGCCTGTTCCGTGAGCAGTTCACGTGCTGCGGGATCGGCAAAAGTTTCTGCCGCGCTGTTGTCCTGTAGCAGGGGTTCCGTCTTGCGAAAGGGATTGCTGAAAGGCATGATTACCAGTCTCCCGAGGCGCCACCGCCTCCAAAGCTGCCGCCACCGCCAGAGCCGAAGCCGCCGCCGAAACCTCCACCTCCGAAGCCGCCACCGCCACCCCAGCCGGGGCCCGGCATGGGCAGGATGACCGGGCCGCGACGACCGGCATTGTTGCGGCGACGCAGGGCCTCGGACGGGCCGGAGCCACCTCCGCCACCACCACCTCGGCCGCCACCGCCCGAGCCGCCAAACAAGGCGATCAGCAGGCCGACCAGGCCGGCGATACCGGCTGCCGTCAGGGCCCCGGTCATGGCGAACATGATGCCACCGGTAGCAGCGCCTGTCGCCAGGGAGCCGAGCGGACGACCGAGGATGGACTTGAGCAGGGCACCACCGATCATGGCCACCATGGTGACAATCACCAGGGCTTCGATCCAGCCGATGCTGTTGTCGATCATGTCAGGTGCGGTGCGGCCCTGCGGATGGGGCGCTGGCAGTGCCTCGTTATCGATGCGCGCCAGAATCTGTTCGACGGCCGCCGAGAGGCCCCCGGCATAATCGCCGGCGGCAAAACGCGGTTTCATGGCCTGATCGATGATGGCCGCAGCGGCGATATCCGGCACGGCTCCTTCCAGCGCACGTGAGACCTCGATCCGCATGCGGCGGTCATCCTTGGCGACCAGGATCAGCAGGCCGTCGCCGACATCACGACGGCCCACTTTCCACTCCCGGGCGACACGCAGCGCATAGGCGGCAATGTCCTCGGGCTGGGTCGTAGGCACCATCAGGATGACGATCTGGCTGCCCTTGTTTTGCTCGAAGGCGGCGAGACGGGCCTCGAGCGAGGCCTTGTCGGCTGGCGACAGCGTACCGCTGGTGTCCGTGACACGTGTCGTGAGCGCAGGAATCGGTTGCAGCTGCTGTGCCCAACTGGTGGGCAGCAGTGCGACACAGGCCAGCAGCAGGACCAGCAGCATCTGTCGCACACCCGGGAACAGGCGGGCTCCGGACGCGGGAAGGGCTGTTGCGGTCATGACGGCTGGCCTCTGGGGGATTACTGACGCTGGGGTTGCGGCTGCGACTGGTTGTCGAAATTCACCGTCGGCGGACGGGAGATTTCAGCTTCGTTGCTTACCGTGAAGTTGGGCTTGGCCTTGTAGCCAAAAATCATGGCGGTCAGGTTGGTCGGGAACTGGCGCGCCAGCACGTTGTATTCCTGCACCGACTGGATGTAATCGTTGCGGGCTACGGTGATGCGGTTTTCCGTGCCTTCCAGCGTGACACGCAGATCACGAAAAGCCTGGTTGGCCTTGAGCTGCGGATATTGCTCGGCAACCACCATCAGGCGCGACAGGGCACTGGACAGCTCGCCCTGGGCCTGCTGGAACTTGTTGAAGGCTTCCGGGTCGTTGATCAGCTCGGGCGTGGCCTGGATCGAGGTGGCCTTGGAACGGGCTTCGATGACGCGGGTCAGCGTGTCTCGTTCAAAGTTGGCCTCGCCCTGTACGGTGGCGACGATGTTGGGTACCAGATCGGCGCGACGCTGGTATTGGTTCAGCACTTCGCTCCAGGAGGATTTGACTTTTTCGTCCAGGGACTGGAATTGGTTGTAGCCACAGCCAGACAGGCTGAACAGGCCAAGGACAGTCATCAGGACCAGAAACCAGCGCTTCATAGGATTCTCCATGCGGAAAGAGGGGATGATGCGGAAAGCATACCGCAGAACTTGCCCGCCGCCATATCAGACTACGTGACAGAATGCGCAGGACCAGGGCGTAAATGGCTGACCCGGAGAAGGAGACAAGATGGACGATATCGTGAAGCAGGCGATGGCCAAGTGGCCGAATGTTCCGGCCTGCGCCGGCTGGTTGGGACTGGGTGCGCGCGGTGACTGGTATTTGCGTGATGCTGCGGCGCAGGCGGCCGGTCCGTTTGCCGGTGCGGGGAGCAGTGCAGCGAGCCGGGGCAGCCGGGTGGAGATGGAGAAGCTGCGCGATTTCATCGGCCGCAACTATGAGGCCGATGCTGACGGTCGCTGGTATTTCCAGAACGGGCCGCAGCGGGTGTTTGTAGAGCTGGAGCGCGCTCCCTGGGTGCTGCGACTGAAGCGGCCGGCAGAGTCGCAAGCATGGCAGGTCTGGACGCATACCGGCAGGCAGGTGCAGGCCGGCAAAGCCCTGCACGATGCCGAGGGGCATCTTTATCTGGTGACTGATGCCGGATTGGGCCTGGTGCATACGCAAGACATGACCCTGGCGGCGGATGCGCTGGAAGCTGGCTGCTGGCCGCTGGACGAGGTGGATGCGGCAGAACTGCCGCGTCTGTATGGCTATGTGCGCAGCCCGCAGGCCACCGGAATCTGAAAACAGCGCGGGCACGAAAAAGCCGCTCCGGAGAGCGGCTTGCTGATCGGGTGTCCCTGCCTGGGGCAGGGTTGACCGGAAATCAGTTGGAGGCAGCAGAGGCAGCCGGTGCAGCAGCAGAGGCGGCTCCGGAAGCGCCGTCAGCAGCACCGCTGGCAGCCGTGATGGCCGGCTCGGCGAAGCTGGCACCGCTGTGGTTGGCCAGGTAGACCACGGCGCGCTTGACTTCGTCGTCGCTCAGGTCAGGATTGCCACCCTTGGCCGGCATGACACCGTGCGTGCCGGTGAAGCCTTCGATGGCGTGCTTGAACAGGGTGTCCACACCCTGGCCGATACGCGGGCCCCAGGCACCGTTGTCACCCAGCTTGGGCGCACCGGCAACACCTGCGTCGTGGCAGGACATGCAGATGGACTTGTAGGCTTCTTCGCCGGTCATGGGCGTGGCGCGGGCGGCCGGAGCCAGCTTGAGTTCAACCGAGCCGACCTTCTGGATGCGCTGGGCGGCAGCAACCTGGGCTTCCGGGCTGTTGGGGTTGAAGGAAGGCTTGGCATACGTGGAGAAGTACACGGCAACGGCCAGCAGCAGCAGCAGGGTACCAAAGGTGATGGCGGATACCAGGCTGAGTTGGCGGTTTTTGGTCGCCTCGGAAGCGGCATACGAATCTGGTGCGATCTGGCTCATGACGTCCTCTTGGATGTTCTGATAAAAAACGAAACGAATCGTGACAGGCAATTATAGTCAACGCTTTGGCAAAAAACACCTACAATTGCCCGTTGCGCATGGTAATAGCTGTCGATCTCGCCACATTTTGATGCGAGTCAGAACGCATGGCACCATGTTCCAAGCGACTGTAGCTCAGTGGATAGAGTATCGGCCTCCGAAGCCGAGGGTCGTGGGTTCGATCCCCGCCAGTCGCGCCACCGATGTCATGCCTGTTCTCGCGGCAGGTCAAGGCCCATTCCGGTCACGGAGTGGGTTTTTTTGTGCCTGCTGTCCTGCATGGTAGATGAAAAAGGCTCCCGCCTGATGGTCGGGAGCCTGGTGTTCCTGCATGCAGGAAAATGTGGCCGTGGCGGATCAGGCCTTCTGCAGCATCTGGATGATGCTGGAGAAGTCCATGCCACCCTTGCCGGACAGGCTGTGGGCGGCGTAGAGGCTGCGCGCCATGGCACCCAGCGGGGTGCTGGCACGCACCTGCATGGCGTTTTCCAGGGCCAGGCCCAGGTCCTTGAGCATCAGGTCGGTGCCGAAGCCGCCGGTGTAGCCACGGCCAGCCGGGGTGCCGTCCATCACGCCCGGAACCGGGTTGTATTTCTCGAGGGCCCAGTTGCCGCCGGAGCTGCGGCGCATGATTTCGGCCAGGGCCTTCGGATCGAGGCCGTTGGCCAGGCCGAGGGCCATGGCTTCGCTGGTGCCGATCATCAGGATGCCGAGCAGCATGTTGTTGCAGATCTTGGCGGTCTGGCCGGCACCGATGTCGCCGGCGTGGAAGATGTTGGCCCCCATTTTTTCCAGCAGCGGACGGGCACGGCCCAGGGCCTGCTCGGAGCCACCGACCATGAAGGTCAGGGTGCCGGCCGCAGCACCGGCGGTGCCGCCGGAGACTGGCGCATCGATGAAGTCGTAGCCCTTGGCCTGGGCGGCCGCCCCCACTTTCTGGGCGCTGGCGGCGGCGATGGTGCTGCAGTCGATGATCAGGGCGCCGGCCGGCAGGATGTCGAGCAGGCCGACCTGGCCGTCCTTGCCGAGGTAGAGTGCTTCGACATGGGCGCTGGCGGGCAGCATGCTGACCACGACATCGGCCTTGCTGGCGGCTTCGACGGCGCTGCTGGCAACGGCGACGCCGGCTTCCCTGACGGTGGCGCAGGCGGCGGCCGACAGGTCAAATGCCTGTACTTCGTGACCGGCTTTCTGCAGGTTGATGGCCATGGGGCCGCCCATGTTGCCGATGCCGATGAATGCGATGTTCATGAATGTCTCCTTGGGTGTCTGTGACAAAAACGGGATTAGCGCAGGCTGTCGAGGCCGCGGTCGCTGAGCAGGCGGCGCGCCACGATGACGCGCATGATTTCGTTGGTGCCTTCGAGGATCTGGTGCACGCGCAGGTCGCGCAGCAGGCGTTCGAGCGGGAATTCGCGCAGGTAGCCGTATCCGCCGTGCAGTTGCAGCGCCTCGTTGACGACCTGGAAGCAGGCATCGGTGGCAAAACGCTTGGCCATGGCACAGTAGGTGCTGGCATCGCTGCTGCGGGTATCGAGCTTGTAGGCGGCCAGACGCACCATCTGGCGTGCGGCGATCAGCTCGGTCTGCATGTCGGCGAGCTTGAACTGCAGTGCCTGGAAGGCGGCCAGCGGCTTGCCGAACTGGTTGCGTTCCTGCATGTACTGGGCTGCGGCATTGAGCGCGCCCTGGGCACCACCGACCGAGCAGGTGGCGATGTTGATGCGGCCGCCGTCCAGGCCCTTCATGGCGATCTTGAAGCCCTCGCCTTCCTGGCCCAGCAGGTGGCTGGCCGGGATGCGGACATCGCTGAAGCTGATGGCGCGCGTGGGCTGGCTGAGCCAGCCGAGCTTTTCCTCGTTCTTGCCGTACTGGATGCCGGGCAGGTTGGCCGGTACCAGGAAGGCGGAAATGCCTTCGGCGCCGGGGCCGCCGGTGCGGGCCATCAGTACCAGCACATCGGTGCTGCCGGCGCCGGAGATGAACATCTTCTCGCCGTTGATGACGTATTCGTCGCCCTGCAGCACGGCGGTGGTGCGCAGGCTGGCGGCATCGCTGCCGGCACCGGGTTCGGTCAGGCAGTAGCTGGCCAGCTGCTCGCCGGCGGTGAGCGCGGGGGCGTACTGTTCGGCAATTTCCGGTCTGGCCCAGCTGGTGATCATCCAGGTGGCCATGTTGTGGATGGTGATGAAGGCGGTGGTGGACGGATCCACGGCGGCCAGCTCCTCGAACACCAGGGTGGCATCGAGGCGGGCCAGGCCGAGGCCGCCGTACTGTTCGGAGGCGTACAGGCCGCAGAAGCCCAGCGCACCGGCAGTGGCGATGGCCTGGCGCGGGAAAGTGTGTTCGGCATCCCACTGGGCGGCGTGGGGAGCGAGTTCGCCGGCGGCAAAGTCGCGGGCGGCAGCGACGAATTGCTGCTGGTCGTCGGTCAGATCGAAATACATGGGGCTTGTCTCCTTGGGCGGGCACCGGCGCGTGCTTTGCCTGGGCGTGTTGCCTGTATCCGGCTTGTCAGGGGCGCAGACAGCAGCGTCTCCTGGCAGGCCGGGGCGGCCGGCGAGAACCCCGGTGACGCCAGCGCTGCGGAGGAACCTGCAGCGCCGGGCACCAGGGAAGCAACAGGCCGCGCGGGCCTGTTCCTGCCTTACTTCAGGCTGATGGTGGTGTGCACGCCACCGGCGTTGGCTTCGTCGAACCAGCGCTTGGTGATGGTCTTGGTCTGCGTGTAGAACGTGATGACCTGCTTGCCGTAGGGGCCCAGGTCGCCCAGCTTGGATGCGCGCGAACCGGTGAAGGAGAACAGCGGGACCGGCACGGGAATCGGCACGTTGATGCCGACCTGACCGACGTCGATCTCTTCCTGGAACTTGTGCGCCGCAGCGCCGCTCTGGGTGAACAGGGCGGTACCGTTGCCGTTCGGGTTGTCGTTGATGATCTGGATGGCTTCTTCCAGGGTCTCGGCGCCCATCACGCACATCACCGGGCCGAAGATTTCCTGCTTGTAGATGTCCATGTCGACGGTGACGTCGGTGAACAGGGTCGGGCCGACGAAGTTGCCGTTGGCTTCCGCGCCGTCCAGCTGCGGGTTGCGGCCGTCCAGCACCAGGGTGGCACCCTGTTCCACGCCGGAGGCGATCAGGTTGTCGACGCGGGCACGGGCGCTCTTGTTGACCAGCGGGCCGACGTCCACGCCGGGGGTGGCACCGTTGCCGACCTTCAGGCTCTTGGCGCGCTCGGCGATCTCGTTCACCCAGTTGCGGGCTTCGCCGACCAGGATCACGACCGGCAGCGCCATGCAACGCTGGCCAGCGGCACCGAAGGAGGCACCGGCCAGGGCGTTCAGGGTCTGCTCCTTGTTGCAGTCGGGCAGCACGATGGCGTGGTTCTTGGCGCCCATCATGCACTGCACACGCTTGCCGGCCAGGCTGGCGCGGTTGTAGACGTGGGTGCCGACGCCGGTGGAACCGACGAAGCTGATCGCCTTGATGTCCTTGTGGTCGCAGATGCCGTTGACGACGTCAACGCCGCCGTGCACCACGTTCAGCACGCCAGCCGGGATGCCGGCTTCGATGGCCAGCTCGACCAGACGGATGGTGGACATCGGGTCCTGCTCGGAGGGCTTCAGCACGAAGGTGTTGCCGGTGGCGATGGCCATGGGGAACATCCACAGCGGGATCATGGCCGGGAAGTTGAACGGCGTGATGCCGGCGCAGACGCCCAGCGGCTGCAGGATGGTGTAGGTGTCGACACCGCCGGCCACGTTGTTGGCGAATTCGCCCATCTGCAGCGTGCCGATGTTGGCAGCGTGCTCGACCACTTCCAGGCCGCGGAACACGTCGCCTTCGGCGTCGGGCAGGGTCTTGCCCTGTTCACGCGTCAGGATGGCGGCGACTTCCTTGATGTTTTCGCGGATCAGCTGCTGGTACTTCAGGAAGATGCGGGCGCGGGTGCCGATGGGGGTGTAGCGCCAGGTCTTGAAGGCTTCCTTGGCGGCAGCTACTGCGGCATCCAGTTCTTCCTGGGTAGCCATCGGCACGCGAGCGATGACTTCCTGCGTGGCAGGGTTGACAACGTCGCGCCACTCGGTGGTCTTGGACTGGACAAATTCGCCGTTGATCAGCAGCGGAACCTGGGGGATGCTCATGGGGTGTCTCCTCGACTCTGGGGAAAAAGAATTTACAGGAATGGTATTTACAGCTTTCACAATCCTTTTGCGGGTTTCTACCAAGTTATGGAGAGTTCGTGTGTTCTTGTGTTGGCTTTCACAGATAATGGTCCGGTCTTGTAAATGTTGTGAAAGAACCGGAGTGCCTGCATGAGCCGCAAGCTGCTGATGGGGCCGGCCTTGCGCCGGCTGCGTGAAAAGAACCAGATGTCGCAATCGGCGTTTGCCGAACGGCTGGGGCTGTCGTTCAGCTATATCTGTCAGCTGGAGAACAACCAGCGGCCGGTGACGGCCGCGGTGCTGCTGAAGCTGGCGCAGGTGTTCCAGGTGGATCTGAGCGATTTCTCGGAAGACCGCAGCCGGCGTCTGCTGGGCGAACTGGACGGCATCTTCCGCGACCAGCGGCTGGCCGGCGACCTGAACGTGACACCGGCCGATCTGGATCGCATGGTGCATATGGTGCCGAGTCTGGCGGAGATGCTGGTGCGCCTGTATCAGCACCAGCTGCACCTGCAGGACGAGCTGCAGCAGCTGGTGGAGCGCTTTTATGGCGATTCGCAGCAGATTCCGTCGGCTCCATTCCCGCACGAGGCGGCGCGCGAGTTTTTCAATCGCAATGACAACTATTTTGACGGACTGGATCGGCTGGCCGAGCAGCTGGCGCTGGAGTGGGGCGTGGAACCGGGTCGGCGTGCCAGCGTGTTGCGTGCGCGCCTGAAGGAGGCGCATGGCGTGGACGTGGTGGCCAGCGCGCAGGGTTCGCTGGAGCTGCGCAGCTACGATGCGCGACGCAAGCGGCTGGAGTTGAACGCCTCGTTGAGCGATGCGCAACAGGCTTTCCAGATGGCGACGCAGCTGGTGTTCCTGGCCTATGGCGATGTGCTGCAGCAAGCCTGCATCGATGACCCGGCATTGGCCGATGCCCAGACGCTGACGCTGGCGCGGCAGGGGCTGGCGCACTATTTTGCCGGTGCGCTGCTGTTGCCCTATGCGCCCTTTTTGCAGGCGGCGCGTGAATCGCGCTATGACGTGGAATGGCTGCAGCGCCGCTTCGGCGTGAGTTTCGAAAGCATCTGCCACCGTTTGAGCACGCTGCAGCGCAGCGGCGCGCGCGGAGTACCGATCTACCTGATCCGGGTGGATCAGGCCGGCAATGTGTCCAAGCGCCAGAGCGCCAACTCGCTGCATTTTGCCCGTCATGGTGGCACCTGTCCGCTGTGGCATGTGTTCGAGGCCTTTGTGCAGCCGGGTCGCATCCTGACGCAGGTGGCGGAAATGCCGGATGGCACGCGCTACTTTGGCATTGCGCGCAGTGTGCAGCGCGGTGGCGGCAGTTTTGCTGCGCCGCGCAAGCGCTTTGCCTTTGGTATCGGCTGCGAGCTGTCGCAGGCGCACGAGCTGGTCTATGCCGACGGCTGGGATTTGCAGCAGCCGCGCGAGATCACGCCGATCGGGCCGGGTTGCCGCGTCTGTCCGCGTACCGACTGCATGCAGCGCGCCTTTCCGCCAGCAGGCAAGCCGCTGCACAACAACGACTTCAGTGAATCGCTGGTGTCGTACCGCTTGTGACGACCGGCGCTGGGTGTAGCACAATGTAACCGGGATCTGTGGCGCATGGCGTCAGCAGGCATTTGGGCTTGGACGGGAGGTGGGCATGCAGCAGGGGCGCAAGGCGACAAGAACAGGTTGGGAGCGCTGGCTGCTGACCTGTCTGCTGGCCTGTGTGGCCGTTTTCCTGCCCTTGTCACTGCAGGCCGATGACGGTTTGCCGGACCATATTTCCAGTCGCGGTTATCTGATGGATCCGGATGGCAACCTGACGCTGGGGCAGGTGGAGCAATTGCCGTTCCGGCCGATGCCGCAGGTGCTGGCGCTGGGGCATACCAGTGCGGTGATCTGGCTGCGGGTGGATGTGGAGCCGATGGCGGCACGCGATCTGGTGCTGACACTGCAGCCTCCCTATCTGGAAGATGTTCGGGTGTTCCTGCCCGGGACCGGGGTGGATGACTGGCAGCATGTGAGGCTGGGCATGCACGTGCCGTATACCGAACGTGGACGCAGCGAGGGGCATATCGTCGTGAATCTGCCGGATCGGGCCACGCCGGCGAATCTGCGGGCCTATATCCGGGTGCAGAGCGTGCAGCACCTGGTGCTCAAGGTGCAGGTCATGCATGCGCAAAAGAGTCTGCAGCAGGACATGCAGCGCAGCCTGCTGGTCAGTTTTGGTGTCGGGCTGTTGCTGACGCTGGCCGTGCTGGGCCTGCTGCACTGGGGCTCTTCGCGGGATCGGCAGTGGCTGATTGCGGCCGCCACCATGGCCTGCATGCTGCTGGTGGTGTCCGGGACGGCAGGCTTGCTGGACAAGTACCTGTTTCCGCAGCAGCCCCTGCTGGCGACGGGGCTGAAGGACGTGGCCAGCATCGGGTACATGGCCCTGATGCAGTGGTATTTTCTGCGGCTGTTTCGTCTCTATCAGGCACCAGGCTGGACGGTCTTGCCGAACCGGATGTACCTGGCCATGGCCCCGTTGCTGTTGCTGGCCGTGTGGCTGGGATATGCGCGCGAAGCCTGGCTGCTGCATGTCGCAGTGATCATCATGTATGGCTTCTGGGGGCTGTTCAGCCTCTGGTTTGTGCGCTTCGGCGATGGCTATATCCGCGTGTTGCTGGCCCTGCTGTTCCTGGCCCAGGTCATGATGGTGCTCTACCTCGAACTGAGTTGGCTCGGCTTGTTGCCGCTGACGGATGTCAGCCTGTCGGTGCTGTATCCGGAGCTGGCGATTGGTCTGCTGGTGGGCGTTGCGCAGTTTCTGGTGCAATGGCGGCGTGACCATCTGGCCCTGCGTTCCGCGCTGATGGTGCGCATGCGGGCGGAACGCATGCAACAGGAGCTGTACTGGGAGACTTCGCGCCGGGAGGAAATGGATGGCCTGCTGGGCATGCTGCTGCACGAGCTCAAGACACCGCTATCGGCCATCCGGCTGGGCGCGCTGGCGGTAGCCAAGGGGTGGGAGGACATGCCGCCGCTGGTGACCGGACGGCTGCAGCGCATCCATCAGTCGGTGGATGCCATGAACATGGTGCTAGACAAGGTACGCCATACCGACCGGATGGAAACCGGGGCCTGGCAGATCAGCCGGGAGTCGTGTGATGTGCAGGTGCTGGTGCAACAACTGGTGGCGGAATGTTCGCAACCCTTGCGAGTGCGACTGGAGTCGGGGCTGGAGCAGCCGGTGCAGACCGATCCGGACCTGCTGCGCCTGATGATCGGCAATTTGCTGGAGAACGCCCTGGCGTACAGCGAACCGGAGAGCGAGGTCTGCATTCATTTGCAGCCATGGTCGCAGGGGGGTGGGAAGGAAGGCTTCCGGTTGCGGGTCTGCAACCGGGTGGCCGAGGGACACCAGCCGGATGCATCACGACTGTTCACCAAGTACTACCGTGCCGAGCACTCGCACCAGCACACGGGGACCGGGTTGGGCCTGTACTGGGTGCGCCATGTGGCGCTGGCCATGGGCGGAGACATCGTCTACCAGGGAGAGCTGGATGAAGTCGTGTTCGAGCTGACCTTGCCAGGGTGAGCAGGCTGGCAGATGCGAGGCAATTACAGTATCAAGAGTGCTCCGTCAAGCATGCAGCGCGCCGCGAATGTAATAAAGAGGAAAATATCACCATATCCGGGGATAACCTTTTCCGACAATATATTGTATGATATAAGGCTGACATCAGGCTTCAATCGCCTCGAGGCAGGGCTTTGCATGAAAGTCTTGATGCGTCATGGCTGGGTGCCAGATATCTGCACTGCCATTTTGTGGGGCCCGAAAGCTGGTATCGGGTGCGTGACACGGGTTTTCCCCGGGGCGTTCCGGAGCATGAATGCGCGTTATGCATGCTCCGGCCTAGCGGACAATCTCAAATGGTAGGGTCATGCCTGGCGTACTGGAAATCATTGTTGTGGAAGATCACCGCTTGCTGCGCGACGAGCTGGTGGATTATCTGAGCAGTCCTGACTGGCATGTGCGTGGTGTCAGCAGCGGACGCGAGCTGGATGTGGCCATGACAGAAACCCCTGCCGATGTGCTGGTGCTGGATCTGAACCTGCCGCAGGAAGATGGCATCAGCATCGCCCGTCGCATTCGCAAGGCTTTCCCGGAAATCGGTATCGTGATGCTGACTGCGCGCGGCGACCAGGCTGACCGTGCCCTGGGCTATGGCAGTGGGGCTGACGTCTATCTGACCAAGCCGACGCACGTGGGCGAGCTGGAATCGGTGCTGTTCAACTTGTCCTGCCGCATACGCCCGCGGGATGATGTCCAGCTGATGCTGAGCGAGCACCTGCTGCGGCTGACCCATGCCGATGGCCGTTCCGCGAGCCTGACCAACAGTGAATACCGGGTGCTGCGCCTGCTGGTGGGTACGCCGGGGCAGGAACTCGGCTATGCCCCCCTGTGTGAACTGCTTTATCCGGATGATGATGCCGTCTCGCAATCCCGCCAGCGTCTGGCGGTGCTGATGACCCGCCTGCGCCAGAAGATGCAGGAAGAAATGGGCGTGGAGCAGTGCGTGAAATCGGTGCGCGGGCAAGGCTACCGTCTGACCGTGCCGATACGCCTGGTGCCCTGAACTGCTTGCGGGAACGATCTGCCGGATAACCTGGGCAGCCTTGTGCGGCTGCCCAATTTATTGCATGATCCCGCATTATCTAACAATCGTTCGTTATTGATGGGCGTCGTACATCCTGGTTTGTCCAGATGCGCAGCATTTCGCGGCTGCAAGATTAGTGAAATATTACTGGATTTCAGGTATACATAGCGTAACGCATCTGATGTGTAATAGCCGTTATGTCATCAGGTGGAATGGAGCATGTCTTTTCTGCGCGTCAGATGCGTGTGGGAACAGAGGCTGGCAACTGACTCTCCTGAATGACGTTTATTACCCATGATGCTGTTCGGCTTGGCGCCGGGTGGTGCGACTGAAGGAGATGGTCATGAAGCAGGCAAGCCGTGTGAACAACTGGGTTCCGGTACTCGGAATGGTGGCAGCGGTCGCGCTATCCGGCTGTGTGGCAACAGGCGGTGACCGGTATCCCAAGCCGCTGGCAGAAGGCAAGGTGGAGACGCCGGTGGCGCAGGAGATCGCCAGCGCGGTCTTCATTCGTGAGCCGGGTGAGGTGCAGACCCAGGCGGTCAATATTTTTGTGAATGGCGAGTACATGACTTCACTGCAGGACGGCGCGTTCAAGCAGCAGAAGGTGTGCGTGGGCCAGAACACGCTGGTGGCGCACCCCAGCGATGTGGGTACACGCTACCAGGAAAAGCGGCTGAACCTGCCCAAGTTTCAGGTGGCGGCGGGTGAGGTGGCCTATTTCCGCGTGGCGGCAGGCGCTGACGGCAAGCCGGTGTTGCAGCAGCTGGATGCCGAGACCGGCCAGCAGTTGGCACGCGCCCAGAAGGAGCAGATGCACGCGCTGTCGCGGGTAGAGCCCAAGTGCGTGGTGCCGCTCAAGACCTACACGCTGGAAACCTCGGCACTGTTTCCGTTTGACCGTCACGACTACGGCAGCATGCTGGAGCAGGGCAAGCAGGACATCGCGCGTGTGGCGCGTGACATTGCCGCCAGCGATGCCAGGGTGGATCGCATCGAGATTGTCGGCCACACCGATCCGGAGGGCAGCGACGCCTACAACCAGACGCTGTCGGAGCGCCGTGCTGCCACAGTGCAGCAGGCCCTGCAGCAGCACCAACTGCCCACGCGCAACCTCAAGGCCGAAGGTCGTGGTGAAAGCCAGCTGGTGGTGAGCGACTGTCGCGCGCGTTACCCTAACCAGAAGGCACAGCGCACCCAGTGCGACCAGCCGAACCGTCGCGTCGAGATCGTGCTGTATGGCACCACTGCTGGAAATATTCCGGGCCAGTAAGCAGCCCGCATCCATCCATTCTTCATCTTGAGTAGTAACGCCTGCGCAACCCCCACACATCCAGGGGAGCGCGGGCAGGGGAGAGAGACATGAGCATCCAGAACATTACCCTTCGCATCCTGGCCCAATCCGAGACGCCGGAACAAGAGCTGCAGATCGCCGGTGGCGAGGGAGGTATCGGTGCCAAGGGGCAGCCGGTGCGCATCCAGGCCGTGGCTGATGTGAAGTATCACCTGACAGATGACGGCACCGGTTTTGCACCGGAGAACGTGGCGACCAAACGCGTGGGCAGTGATCTGTACGTGGCGTTTGAAGGTGCCAGTGTGGACCAGCCGGACCTGATCATCGAGGGCTATTACAAGGACAACGGCGAGCAGGGCTACCGCGAAGGCAGCGACAACCTGCTGGTGGGTACGCACGAGAACGGCAACGTCTACCCCTTCATTCCGGAGACGGCGCAAGGCAGCGATGCCGTGAGCATGCTGCTGGAAGGCCAGCAGGCGGGTCAGGTGCTGGGTATCAGCGAGGCACCGGTGCCGCTGTGGTGGCTGCCGCTGCTGGCGGCCCCGCTGCTGGGTGGCGGTGGCGGCAGCACGCCGCCGCCGGTAGACCACAAGCCGGAGATCACGAACCTGACGCCCAAGGAGAATGGTGGCGATGTGACGGTGGAGGAGGCAGCGCTGGCGCAGGGCAGCAACGCCGCCAGCACGGCAGAGAAGGGCGTGGGTGACTTCACGATCAAGTCGCAGGATGGCGTCAAGTCGCTGACGATTGGCGGCGTCGAGGTGATCAAGGATGGCGTGCTGACCGGTGCCGTGGTGAGCACGCCGCTGGGCAACCAGCTGAAGGTGACGGGCTACGACAAGGCCACGGGCAAGGTCAGCTACGAATACACGCTGCTGGGCAGCGAGAAGCACCCCGAGGATGCAGCAAAGGCCAACAACAGCGTCTACGAAGACCTGAAGGTGGTGCTGACGGACAACGATGGTGACAAGGCCGATGCCACGCTGAGCGTGCAGATCGTGGACGATGTGCCGACGGCGGTGGATGATGTGGACAGCGTGGCGGCGGGGCAGACGACAGCGGCCACGGGCAACGTGCTCACGGGCGTGGATGCGGCAGGTGGTGACACCAACACCACGGACGGCGCGAAGGACACGGCGGGAGCCGATGGCGTGACGGTGACGGCGGTGACGGGAGTTGCTGCGGGCACGGTGGGCCAGGCAACGGCAGGC
>NZ_KB894779.1 GCF_000374625.1 Allobrachymonas chironomi DSM 19884
GGCATCAAGAGCCTGACGGTGCATGGCGAGGCAGTGATCACGAATGATGTGTTCACGGCCAAGACGATCACGACGCCCCTGGGCAACGAGCTGAAGATCACGGGCTACGATGCGGCCACGGGTGTGGTGACGTACACGTACACGCTGCAGGACAACGAGACGCACCCGACTGCCAATGGCAAGAACGATCTGTTCGAGGACTTTGCGGTGGTGCTGACGGACATGGATGATGATCCGGCCAGCAGCACGTTGACGGTGAAGATCGTGGACGATGTGCCGACGGCGCTGGCAGACACGCGCACCATCACGGAAGATCAGGAAATCACTGACGGCATGGTGATGACCAACGACATCCAGGGCGCAGATGGCGCGACGGTGGTTGGAGTTCGTCTGGCCGGTACAGATGAAACGACGGCTGTGGTTGGTAATGTAGGAACTGCGTTTGGAGGTGCGTACGGTACCTTGACGCTGCAGGCCAACGGCACGTATACCTACAAGCCGAATGCAGTCGCCCAGACCATGAGAGAGGGAGATAGCGCAGTTGACAGCTTTGTCTACACGATTCGGGATGGCGACGGGGATCTGTCAACCACGACCCTGAAAATCACCATTACAGGGGAGAATGACTCGCCCGAGTTGGATCCGGGTACACCGGTTAAGATGGTGGTTTCAGAAGAAGGCCTGACCGGTGGTATTCCGGATAGTGCCGGAACCTCTGACCAGACGGATGCTGCGAATGCCCAGGCCTTGGGTGTGATCAAGTTCGTGGACGTGGACAGCTTGACGTATACCTTCAAGTTCACGGCACCCACCTTGACACCGCCATTTACCTCTGGTGGCAAGTTGGTCCAATGGGATGACACCACGGATAACGTCCTGATCGGCTACACCGGTACCAAGGGGCAGCCGGATTATGTCGAGGTCATCAAGGTAGAAAGTACCCCGGCGCTGGCTACAGGAGCGACCAATGCGTATGAGGCAGGGGTTAATGTTACCCTTATCAAGCCGCTGGACCATCCGAACAAGACTGTCGAAGACGTGCTGGATTTCGCCTTTGATGTTCAGGTCAGGGATGGGCATGGCGACTTGAGTGTCGACAAGCAAAAATTTGTTGTCACCGTGGAAGATGACAGCCCGTATGCCTCACCGGTGTATTCGACTGTGGGTGTGGCCAGCAAGTTCTACGCCAACGTCATGATCAGTCTGGACTTGTCTGGCAGCATGGATGACATTGTGACAATTACCAGGGCCAACGGCACAACCTACAACACGACCCGTCTGGGTGCGGCCAAGGATGCCCTGAACATCATGCTGGATCAGTACCAGGCCAACCTGAATGCGGCGCAGGAAGGGGAGGTCAGGGTCAGCCTGTCCAGCTTCAACTACAGCGCCACGCAGCAGACTGCGGGCTGGGTGACCATTGCGCAGGCCAAGGCGATCATTAATGCCTGGAACAATTACTATGGTTCTGGTGCCACCAACTATGATGCTGCCCTGCAGGAATTGATCGACTCCTTCAGTGCGGCCAACAATGCGGCGCAGGGCATTTACGGTCACGATACCGTAAACGGGGTGTATGGTCAGCCGGTAGCCAAGGGCAAGGATCCTGCCAATATTTCCTACATGCTGACGGATGGCGCACCCACGGCCAGCAATGGTTCCAATAATGGCATCAGCAGCGGAAGTATCACCGGCTTCCAGGCTGGTGGCAATACCGATGTGGGCCAGGCCAACTGGGAATCTTTCCTGCGTGGCGAGCTGAACATCAACAAGGACTACAAGATTGTCTCCTATGCCATCGGCATGGGGGCGGGGGCTAACCTGAACCAGTTGCTTCCGATTGCCTACAACGGTGTGACCGGAGCAGATGACAATGCCAATCTGGCCAAGGTCGTGACCAACATGAGTGATCTGGCAGCTTTCCTGACCGGAACTACGCCAGTACCTCAGGCGATCAACAGCACACTGCTGGCAGGTAGCATCCCCGGCTCGGGCTTTGGTGGAGATGGCGGTTATGTGGCCAGGGTGGAAATCGGCGGCCATATCTACACTTGGGATGGTCAGGCGATGACTGGCAACGGCGGAACGTGGCAGCATCTGGGCAACGGCAAACTGCAAGTTACCACGGCCAAGGGTGGCGTGCTGACCATTGCTATGGCACAAGGCACAGAGTCCGGGAACTACACCTACGATCCGCCTGCGAGCGTTGTCAATTACGACCCGGAAGTGGCCCTGTTCAGGTTTGTGGATGGAGATGGTGACGTGGTTGAAAGCCACCTGATCATCAACCTGACTGCCTTGCCGATCAGCAATGCCACCCTGTCTGGCGATGTGACTGCCGACACCCTGACGGGTACGGCGGGAGTCGACACCATTGATGGCCGTGACGGTATTGACACACTGAACGGCATGGGCGGCAATGACACCCTGTACGGCGGTGCTGGTGACGATACGCTCAATGGGGGTGATGGCGATGATCGGCTGTACGGTGGTATCGGCAATGACACGCTGAATGGCGGCAACGGTAACGATATCCTGATTGGCGGAGCCGGCGTTGACACCCTCACAGGTGGTGCAGGTGCGGATCGCTTCGTGTTCACTGCGCCCTTGCTTGCAGCCAACGCTGATGTGGTGAAGGATTTCAATGCTGCCCAAGGCGACAAGCTGGTACTGGATTCCCGCTATTTGCCTGGTCTGGAAGGCACTTCACCGGCATGGACGTTGGAGTTTGGCAGCAGCGCTACCACGCAAAATCCGACGGTGCTGTATGACAGCGCAACCGGCAATTTGTCCTACGATGCAGATGGCACGAACACGGTGTATGCGCCGACGGTCTTTGCCACTCTGGAAAACAAGCCCGCCAGCTTGCTGACCAGCGACTTCGTGGTGATTTGATCCACGGGGTATCCCGGGCATGCTTGCATGCCCGGGATCAGTCCAATGCCGACCAGTCATGGTCGGCATTGGGCATTCAGGGGGAGCCGGCACTGTTGTACTTGGCTCGGGTTTTACGGATTCGCGTGATGGCCTCGGAGACTGACTGACCTTTACCCCAGCAACCCCACCCCCATCACCACCGCAATCAGCACCGGCGTAATCCGCGTCAGCACCCAGTACACCCGGCGCAGCAGAGCCTGATTGGATAGGGCACCCTGGTTGCTGTTGGCCTGCACAAAGGCCTCGCGGCCCCAGCGGCGGGCGATGAAGATGCAGGTGAGCAGTCCGCACAGCGGCATCAGCAGCTTGCTGGAGAGAAAATCGAACAGGTCAAACAGCGACATGCCGGCCAGCTGCACCTGGCTCAGGCTGCTGGCCGAGAGGGCGCTGAGGCTGCCGAGCAGCGCCAGCACGACGATCACGCACCAGGTGGCGCGGGTGCGTGGCTGGCGGTAGTGTTCGTGCAGAAAGGCCACCGGCACTTCCACCAGCGACAGCATGGCGCCAATGGCGGCCAGCGCCGTCAGGATGAAAAACACCACCAGCAGCCCATGCCCCAAGGGCATGCTGGCAAACACGGCCGGAATCGTCTGGAACAGCAGCGCCGGGCCGCCGGAAGGGTTGAAGCCCAGCGCAAATACCGCCGGAAAAATTGCCAGCCCGGCCAACAGCGATACGCTCAAATCGGCCAGCATCACGGTCAGTGCCGTGCGCGGAATGTTCTGCTCCTGGCGGAAATAGCTGCCGTAAATCATCATGCTGCCGACTGCCAGCGACAGCTTGAAAAAGGCCAGCCCCAGCGCCATCAGCACCACCTGGCCGTTGAGCCGGGAAAAATCCGGCAGAAACAGAAAGCGCACCCCTTCCATCGCCCCGGGCAGGGACAGCGAGGCCACCGCCACCGCGATCAGCAGCACGAACAGCAGCGGCATCAGGCGCTTGGTCACGGCTTCGATGCCGCGGCTCACGCCAAAAGTGATGATGCTGCCCACCACCAGCAGCACCGCCCATTGCCAGCCCAGCGCCTGCAGTGGCGACTGGATCTGCTGGCCAAAACTGCCTTCCAGCAGTGCGCGGTCCTGCGTCAGGATGCTGCCGCCCAGGCTCTTGCCGACGTAGGCAAACACCCAGCCCACCACGCTGGAGTAGAAAGACATGATCAGCAGCACCGACAGCAGGCCCATGGCACCAATCAGCCACCATCCGCTGCCGGGAGCCAGCTTGCGGTAGGCGCTGATCGGGTTGCTGCGGGCGCTGCGGCCCAGGCTGATTTCACCGATCATCAGCGGCAGGCCCACCACCAGCGTGGCCAGCAGATAGATCAGCAGAAAGCCGGCGCCGCCATTCATGCCCACCTGGTAGGGAAACATCCAGATATTGCCCAGCCCCACGGCCGAGCCCAGGGTGGCGGCGATAACGCCAAAACCGGAACTGAAACCGTCGCGTGAAGAGGTGCTGCTGCTCATTGCCAGGGCCTGCGTGCAAAAAGGAAAACGCGCATTGTAGAACCCGGCCAGCGGCCCCGACGTGCAAGAGCCCCCTGGCAACAGGGCCTTGGCCCGGCCAGCGGGCAAGGGTCTTCCCCGCTGGCCGGAAGCGGTGGCAGCTGCTAATCTCCCAAGCTGTTTTGCCGTTTCAGAGAAAGGCTGTTGCCGCCCCACCACAAGGAGTATCCGCATGAGCACCCCCCTGATGCACGCCATCGATTCCCGCAGCGCCAGCGCGCTGGCTTCTGGCGACCTGGTCCCCGTGCAATCGGAACAGATCGAGATGGACGATGGCGGCATGCGCTTCCGGGTGCTGTGGGTGGCCTCGCTGGCGGCCAAGGATGCCACGGCCCAGGTGGCGATTCCCGGTGGCCCGCGTGACCCCAACTTCAACCCCTTCCTGAACCCCGATCCGGCGCTGACCGTCGGCCCGATCGGCGAGCACCACACCATCATCCTGAACAAGTTTCCGCTCACCGCGCGCCATCTGGTACTGGCGCGCCGCGTGTTTGCCGAGCAGCTGGAGCCGCTGAATCTGGCCGATTTCACCGCACTGGCGCTGGTGATGACCGAGGCCGGCGGGTTGGGCCTGTACAACGGCGGCACCGCTGCCGGCGCCAGCCAGCGTCACAAGCACCTGCAATGGATTCCTGGTACCGACGAGCAGGCCAACCTGCGCCTGTATCTGCCCGGTCTGCCGCAGGGAGCGCAGCCGCTGGAGGTGGCGCGGCATCCGGCGCTGCCGCTGCAGCACTGCTTTGTGCGCATCGGCGAGATGCAGGGTGCTCCGGTAGAGCAGACCGCCACCACGCTGCATCAGGCGTTCCAGGTGGCCTGCAGCCAGCTCGGCCTGGCGCCGGATACCGATGGCTGCCTGCCGGCCTGCAACCTGCTGGTTGGCGATGGCTGGCTGCTGCTGATTCCGCGCAGTCAGGAAATGGTCGAGGGTATTTCGCTCAGCGCGATCTGCTTTGGCGGTGCGCTCTACCTGCGCCAGCCGGAGCAGATGGAGCTGGTGCGCCGCGAAGGGCCGCTCAAGGTGCTGGGCGCGGTCGGTTATCCGCTCTGAAGGTTCTCAGAACGTCCTGTGGCGCAGCAGCTGTCCATCCGGGGCGTAGTCCAGTGACAGGTACTGGCGTTCGTTGCGCAGGTAGACGCTGAAGTGCGGCCCGTCGTAGACATCCAGTTCAAAGCTCAGATCGTTGAGTGGACGGGCCTGTTCCAGTTTGGCCGCTTCGGCTGTCGCCTGCCGTAAGAAGCCGCCGCCGTGGCCCAGGGCACCTGGGCGGCCGGCAAGGCGTGCTTGCGGGCCGGAACCGGTAGCTTGACGGCTTCCTGGCGCTGCCAAGCGCCCTGTTGCCAGGTGTAGCGGTCGTAATGCGTGGGCTGCAGCGGGTCTTGCACCAACACGCTGACCTGCTCGTGGGCAAAACCACTTCCCCCACCAGCTGGATCGGCTGCCCGCCGAAGGCCGGCAATTGCTGCAGCTCCCGGCCGATGGCTGCCAGCAGCCAGAGCCGTGCGTGACGACGGGGTCGCACAGGCATCAATCGACCACCTTTCTCAAACGGCCATGGGGCGCATAGATCACGGTGCGCATGGAACGCGAGTCATGCAGCCGCACCACCCAACTGGAGGCGTTGCCGAGGCCGACATGGGTGGTGGCAGCCAGGCGCTGGACCGTGCGTTTGGTGCCGGTGGCGAACACCACTTGGGGGATGCGTGCCTGGTACAGGCCGTCGCTGCGCTGGCGCGCATCGGCGTAAAGCGAGGGCAGCAGGGCGAAGGTCAGGGTGTGCAGTGGCACGCGCCGTTCATGGGAAGCCTGGCTGAACAGCCGCTCGGGCTGTTCGTAGACCCAGCCGGAATCGGCTTGCCAGCGGTAGCGATCCCGGACGTGCGGGTTGTCGATAGTTTCCAGCTGGATCTCCACTGTCTGCGGGCCGAAGCGGAGGTCCCCGACCACGTTCAGCAGCTGGCCCCGGTAGGCCGGGATCTGGTAGAGCGAATTCTGGATGGCGTGCAGCAGCGCTTCGCTGCCGGGGGCAAACAGGTTGTCGATGGCCTGTGGCTGGGTCTGTCGCCAGGTGAGGTAGCTCAGTCCGTGGTTGGCGGGAAGCGGGAAGGCGCCCTCGGTCATGGCCTGTTCCGCCGGGATATCGGCGGCCCGGTAGCGCATGATGATCTGGTCGATGTCCGGCCAGATCAGGGGGCCGGCAATCAGCAACAGCAGCAGGGGCAGCGTCAGGAACAGCATGCCCCGGTACAGGTGTGCCTTCAGGGACATGAGAGGATGCAGACAGTCATCACGCCCTCATCATGGCGCAGGCATGTGACTGTCTGGTGACACGGCCGTGACGGCCGCTGCCCCGGCTGGCCTCGCTTACAGCGCGGCTTGCAGGATCTGGCGGCTGACGTCCGGCGTGATGTCCTGCTTTTCGCCGAGTTGCGTCATGCCGTGCTTTTCCAGCGCCGCCACCAGCGGATCGATGGCATCGGCTCCCAGCTGGTAGTCGCCCAGACGGGTGGGTACGCCCAGCGATTCGAAGAAGCTGCGGGTGCGGGCAATGGCGGCATCGATGCGGGCGTCGGCATCGCCGTCGCGGATGTCCCACACGCGCTCGGCGTACTGCAGCAGCTTGTCGCGCTTGGCCTCGCGGCGCACTTCCATCACGGCCGGCAGCACGATGGCCAGCGTGCGGCCATGGTCGATGCCGTGCAGCGCGGTCAGTTCATGGCCGATCATGTGGGTGGCCCAGTCCTGCGGCACGCCGGCACCGATCAGGCCGTTGAGCGCCATGGTGGCGCTCCAGACCAGGTTGGCGCGGGTGTCGTAGTCTTCCGGCCTGGCCACGGCATCGGGGCCGATTTCCACCAACGTGCGCAGCAGGCCTTCGGCAAAGCGGTCCTGCACGCGGGCATCGACCGGGTAGGTCAGGTACTGCTCCATGGTGTGCACAAAGGCATCGACCACGCCGTTGGCCACCTGGCGCGCGGGCAGGGTGTAGGTGCGCACCGGGTCCAGAATGGAGAACTGCGGGTACAGCAGGCGGCTGCTGAAGGAGATCTTGTCGTGCGTGGCGGCGCGCGTGACCACGCCGCCGGCGTTCATTTCCGAGCCGGTGGCGGGCAGCGTCAGCACGGCGCCAAAGGGCAGCGCGTCCTTGATCACGCGGCCACGGCTTTCCAGAATGCTCCAGGCGTCTTCGCTGGCGGGCAGGCGCGCCGCCGCAGCCACGAACTTGGTGCCGTCAATCACCGAACCGCCGCCCACGGCGAGCAGGAAGTCGATCTGTTCCTCATGCACCTGCTGCACGGCGCGCATCAGTGTCTCGAAAGTGGGGTTGGGCTCGATGCCGGAGAACTCGGCCACATGGCGTTCGCCGTCCTGCTGCAGCGCGGCCAGCACATCGTCCAGCGTGCCGTTGCGGCGCACGCTGCCGCCGCCGTACAGCACCAGCACGCGCGCCTTGGGCGGCACGCTGCGTGACAGCTTGCTGGTGCTGCCCTGGCCAAAGATGATGCGGGTGGGGTTCTGGTAATCGAAATTCAGCATGCGGGGTCTCCTGGGGGGTGTGGTGCGCAGGCGGCCAGCGGGCGTGCAAGGCCGGGCCGCATGGCGCAGCGTCTACGGGCATGGTAACGCGTTTGCGGCTGGCGTGAAGCAGCCCTGCCATTTGGCACTGTCAAGGTGCTGGGCTATCATGTTTTGTTGTCCTTTTTCTGGGCGGCTGCTGGTGGCAGCCGCAATCCGCATGGCGAAATCACGCTCTTCCTCGCGCGCTGACATTGCGCATACCCATATCAGCATCCGCGGTGCCCGCACGCACAATCTGCAGAACCTGGATCTGGAGATTCCGCGCGATGCGCTGGTGGTCATCACCGGCCTGTCGGGGTCGGGCAAGTCCAGTCTGGCGTTCGATACCCTGTATGCCGAAGGCCAGCGCCGCTATGTGGAAAGCCTGTCCACCTATGCGCGCCAGTTCCTGCAGATGATGGACAAGCCGGATGTGGACCTGATCGAGGGCCTGTCGCCGGCGATCAGCATCGAGCAGAAGGCGACCAGCCACAACCCGCGCTCCACCGTGGGCACGGTGACCGAGATCCACGATTACCTGCGCCTGCTGTACGCGCGCGCCGGTACGCCGTACTGCCCCGAGCACGACCAGCCGCTGCAGGCCCAGACCGTGAGCCAGATGGTGGATGCGGTGCTGGCGTTGCCCGAGGGCACACGCGTGATGCTGCTGGCACCGCTGGCGCGCGAGAAAAAGGGCGAGTTTGCCGAGCAGCTGGCGCACATGGAGGCGCTCGGCTATGTACGTTTCCGCATCGATGGCGCGGTGGTGGAAGTGGACAGCCTGCCGACGCTGGCCAAGCAGGAAAAGCACAGCATCGACGTGGTGATTGACCGACTCAAGGTGCGGCCCGATGCGCGCCAGCGGCTGGCGGAAAGCTTCGAGGCGGCCTTGCGGCTGGGTGAACACCGGGCGGTGGCGCTGGACATGGACAGCGGCCACGAGCACTGGTTCAACGCCAAGTATGCCTGCCCGGTGTGCAACTACAGCATTGCCGGGCTGGAGCCGCGGCTGTTTTCGTTCAATTCGCCTACCGGCGCCTGCCCGACCTGCGAAGGCATCGGTCATGTGGACGTGATGGATGCCCACCGCGTGGTGGCGTTTCCGGGGCTGAGCCTGGCGGGCGGGGCCATCAAGGGCTGGGACCGGCGCAATGGCTACTATTTCTCGCTGCTGGAATCGGTCTGTCAACATTACGGGGTGGATGTGGAAGCGCCCTTCGAGCAGCTGCCGAAGGCGGTGCGCGAGGTGGTGCTGCACGGTTCCGGCGAGGAGCGGATCCGGTTCCGTTACGTGATGGAAAGCGGCGCGCGCAAGGGCGAGGAAGTGGTCAAGCAGCATCCGTTCGAGGGCGTGATGCCGAACATGGAACGGCGCTACCGCGATACCGATTCGGCCGTGGTACGCGAGGATCTGGCACGCTACCGCAGCATCCAGCCCTGCCCGAGCTGCCATGGCACGCGCCTGCGCAGCGAGGCGCGCCATGTGTTTGTGGGCGAGGGTGGGCAGCGCCGCGCCATCTACCAGATCAGCCATGTCACGCTGGGCGAGGCGCAGCAGTACTTCGAACAGCTGCAGCTGCAGGGGGCCAAGGCCGAGATCGCCGACAAGGTGGTGCGCGAGATTGCCAACCGGCTGCGCTTTCTGAACGATGTCGGCCTGAACTACCTGAGCCTGGAGCGCAGCGCCGAAACCCTGTCGGGCGGCGAGGCGCAGCGCATCCGGCTGGCCAGCCAGATCGGTTCCGGCCTGACCGGCGTGATGTATGTGCTGGACGAACCCAGCATCGGCCTGCACCAGCGCGACAACGACCGCCTGATCGGCACCCTGTTGCACCTGCGCGATCTGGGCAACAGCGTGCTGGTGGTGGAGCATGACGAGGACATGATCCGCGCCGCCGACCATGTGATCGACATGGGGCCGGGCGCTGGCGTGCATGGCGGCCGCGTGATGGCCCAGGGCAGCTGCGAGGAGGTGATGGCGATTCCCGGCTCACTGACCGGGCAGTACCTGTCGGGATCGCGCCGGATCGAGGTGCCGCGCACGCGCACCGCCTGGCTGCCGCATCGCGAGCCCGAGGCCGCGCCGGCCAGCCGCCGCGGCAGCAGTGCGCTGGCACGGGTGCGCGGCGAGCAGCCACCGGTCGCGGCGGAGCACCCGGGCCTGCAGCGCATCACGGTGCGCGGCGCGCATGGTCACAACTTGAAGCATGTCACGGTGGACATTCCGGTTGGCCTGATGACGTGCGTGACCGGCGTGTCGGGATCAGGCAAGTCGACGCTGGTGAACGATACGCTGTACGCCGCAGCGGCCCAGACCATTCACCGCGCCCATGCCGAACCGGCTCCGCACGAGGGCATCGAGGGCCTGGAGCAGTTCGACAAGGTGATCAATGTGGACCAGTCACCGATTGGCCGCACGCCGCGCAGCAACCCGGCCACCTACACCGGCCTGTTTACCCATATCCGCGAACTGATGGCCGAAATGCCGGCGGCGCGTGAGCGCGGCTACAGCCCGGGGCGCTTCAGCTTCAACGTGGCCGGCGGCCGCTGCGAGGCCTGCCAGGGCGATGGCGTGGTGCGGGTGGAAATGCACTTTCTGCCCGATGTCTACGTGCCCTGCGATGTCTGCCACGGCCAGCGCTACAACCGCGAAACACTGGAAGTGCAGTACAAGGGCAAGAACATTGCCCAGATCCTGGACATGACGGTGGACGAGGCCTTCCAGTTCATGGGCGCGGTGCCCACCATTGCGCGCAAGCTGCAGACTCTGCTCGATGTGGGCCTGAGCTACATCAAGCTGGGCCAGAGCGCTACCACCTTGTCGGGCGGCGAGGCGCAGCGTGTCAAGCTGGCGCTGGAACTGTCCCGCCGCGATACCGGGCGCACGCTCTACATCCTGGATGAGCCCACTACCGGCCTGCATTTTGGCGATATCGAGTTGCTGCTCAAGGTGCTGCACCATCTGCGCGATGCCGGCAACACCATCGTCATCATCGAGCACAACCTGGACGTGATCAAGACCGCCGACTGGCTGATCGACATGGGGCCGGAAGGCGGTGGCGGTGGCGGCACGGTGGTAGCCCAGGGCACGCCGGAGCAGGTGGCGGCGGTGCCGGAAAGTCACACGGGGCGCTACCTGGGACGTTTGCTCAAGCCGTGAAGTGGCTTAAAACTCCCAGGCCATGCCCAGTCGGCCAAAATTGCGGTCGTTGCCGCGGCCCATGGCAGCGGATAGCTTGAGGCCCGGCGCCACCTCGTAACGCAGACCCAGTGCCTTGTCCGGGCCGGCATGTTCCTGACCAAACACCTCTGCAGTCATCCGGAGTTTGCGGGTGAGCGGCTGTTCATAGCCGGCACCCCAGGTGGCCGCGTTCTCGCTGCTCCCTTGTGCCCGTGTGTGCTGTGCGCCCAGGTTCAGGTGCACGACCTGATCACTTTCCAGGCGATAGGTGGCCAGACCGGTCAGAGCATAGGCTTTTTCGTTGTACTTGGCCGGGGTGGCGTGTTCATGGATGCGCAGGTGGCCGTAAGCCAGACTGGCCCCCAGAGACCAACCGGTGGCGGACTGAACCGGTACCCATTTGACATTGACGCCAGCACCTTGCAGTTTGGTGTTGGGCTGGGGCTCCCGGTCAAAGGCGCGGGTGGCAGACAGACCGACTTCCAGGGAGGCCACCGGTGCGAAGCCGAAAGCCCATTCGCCGCTGCGCACCTTGTGGTCGCGAGCCAGAACACTTTCCAGCTTGAAGTCGCCTGGGGTGAGGGTGCCGGCATCATCGACCTGCATGGGTTGTTCTGCAGAGACGGACAAGGCGGACAGGGCGAGCGAGGCGAGGAGGATTTTTTTCACGGAATCAGGACTGTTTTGACATGGGGGCCGCGAGGGCAGGGAGGGTCGATTCTACCTGCGGAAAGCCGGGCCGGAGAGACCGGGAGCATGCGGTGTCGTGGCCCTGCACGCGCCAGGGGCAAATCGTGTCAATATCACGGCTATGACCATTTCCAGAAAGGAGACACCATGCCCAAGTTTGTCGATACCTCCCCGCCCGGACAATGCATTTTCTGTCGCCTGATCGCCGGCGAAATCCCCTCTGCCCGGGTCTACGAGGACGATCTGACAGTGGCCTTCATGGATCTGGGACAGTGCAATCCCGGTCATGTGCTGGTGGCCGTCAAGCGCCACGCGCCCACCTTCTATGACCTGACGCCGGAGGAAGCCGCCGCCGTGATGCAGACGGCACAGCGCGTGGCGCATGCCATCCGCGAGGTGTTCGATCCGCCCGGGCTGACCTTGCTGCAGGCCAATGGCAAGGAGGCCGAGCAGACCGTGTTCCACTTTCACATGCACGTGGTGCCACGCCATGCCGATGATGGTATCGGACTGGCCTGGCCGCGCAAGGAGCCGGGCTTCGAGCTGCTGCAGGGCTACGCCGGGCAGCTGCGCGAGGCGCTGCAGTAAGGAGGATCAGGCCGGCAGCTGTGCCAGCAGCGTGTCCAGTACGGCCGCGCTGTAGTGGCTGGCGACCTGTTCGGTAAAGCGCGGAAAATCCACATGCGCGTTGTCGTCGGCGCGGTCCGAGATGGTGCGCATGGCGGCAAAGGGCACGCCGTAATCGTGGCAGACCTGGGCCACGGCAGCGCCTTCCATTTCCACCGCCAGCGCATCAGGCAGCTCCGCGACCAGCCGTACGCTGTCCTGGGCGGTGTTGATGAACTGGTCGCCGCTGAGGATCAGGCCCTCGTGCACCTGCGGCGTGTGCAGGCCGAAATCCTGCATCGCCTGTGCGCCGAGCAGGCCGACCGGCTCTGACAGCGCCTGGCGTGCGGCGGCAGCCAGGGTATCGCTCAGCGGGGTATCGGTACGGAAGCGGGTCAGGCCGTAGAGCGGCACCTCATGGCGCGCAAACAGCGGCGAGGCGTTCAGGTCATGCTGCAGAAAGCTGCGCGCCACCACCAGATCGCCCACCTGCACGCCTTCGCCCAGACCACCGGCCACGCCGGTGAACACGATGGCCCGCACGCCATAGCGCTCGATCATGGCCGTGGCCGTGGTGGCCGCGGCGACCTTGCCGATGCGCGACAGCACCGCCACTACCTGCTGGCCGTGCCAGTGGCACTGGCGGAAGCTGCGGTTGGCAATGCGCTGCCGGCTTTCGGGCGGCATGCGCAGCAGCACGGCCGAGAGTTCGTCGCGCAGCGCGCTGATGATGCCGATGGGGGCCGGGGAGGAAGTCGTGGTCATGGGGAAATCGTAACAGGACTTGTCGGATCGCGGGAGTTGGCAGCAGATGGCGGTACATTCGATGCCATTAACCACGCCTTGCATGCGGCGCAGTGCTGCATGCCCCGCAGTAGGATACCCCGATGAGCCTGTTTTCCCGAATCTCTTCCTGGTCGCGCCTGGCGTTGGCCGCTGCCGGCTGTGCCGGTGCCGTGATCGTGGCCGGTTGTGCCGGCGGCCCCACCACCGGCTCCACGGCCACGCAGGTGGCCCCGACGGCGGTGCAGGGCGCGCGCTACAGCGTGAACTGGCCCGGCCGCTACATCGGCAGCAGCCGCTGCCCGAGCAATGCGCCAGCCGGCTGCACCGGCATCGACATGGTGCTGACGCTCAATGGCAGCAATACCTACACGCTGTCCACCACCATCAAGCGCCGCACCCAGCCCTACAGCTTTACCAGCAACGGCCGCTTCCGCTGGGATGCCAGCAACAGCGTGATCCAGCTGGCCTCCAAGGACGAGAACATGCGCCTGAGCGTGGGCCGTGCCGGCCTGACGCGCATCAGCACCGACATCATGAGCGAGGCCGAGGCGCAGCGCAATCTGCTCGTGTTCCGCAAGTTCTGATGGCGCTATCGCGCTGCCAGACCTCAGGCCGGTAGCGTGGGCTCCGGCCAGGGCGGGGCCGCCTCGGCATCACGCTGAGCCTGGCCGGCGGCAATCGCCTGATCCAGGGCGCGCACGGCATCGGCCGGATCGGCCGCGCCCGTGATGTCACTGACCACGGCCACCATGTCTGCCCCCGCAGCGGCGGCTACCTGTGCGCGCGCCGGGGTCATGCCGCCAATCGCCACCAGCGGCAGCGGCGGATGCGCAGGGCCGGCATCGGCATGCAGCAGCTGTGCCCACCAGCCGACGTTGGTGTTGCCCAGCGGAATCCAGGGCATGTCCTTGGTGGTGGTGGCGTGCACCGGGCCGCAGGCCAGATGGCTCGGGCGCGTGCGCAGCGCACGTGACAGTTCCCACAGGCTGTGCGTGCTCAGGCCCAGCCGCAGGCCGGCCAGCTGGATACGGTCCAGATCGGCATCGGACAGCTGTTGCAGGTCTTCCTGCCCCAGGTGGATGCCGTAAATGCCGTGGCTATTGCGGTGCAGCACGTGGCGTAGCGCGGCTTCCCAGTGGTCATTGATGATCAGCAGCGCGCCGTGGCGGCTGGCGGCTTCGGCGCAGCGGGCCATCTGCGCGTCCAGTTCGCCGGGGGCCGGATCTTTCAGGCGCAGTTGCACCAGTTTCACGCCCAGCTCCAGGCAGCGGATGACCCAGTCGGCATCGCCCATCACCGCATACAGGCGATGCGGATGCGCCGGCTGGCGCAGGCTGCGCGGCATGCCGGCAAAAGGCTGGGCGCGGGGCGCGCCCAGCAGCGGGAAATGGCGGCGCTGGCGCGTGAAGTCTGCGGGCAGCGTGTGGCTGCCGGCATCGATGGCGGCGAGTGCGCCCATCAGGCCGAGCACGGCGGCATCGGCCGCGCAGAAGCCGCGGCCCAGCGCCAGCCGGGCCGCTTCATCGGCCAGCGTGGCACTGTCGGCGTTCCAGTGCGGGGCTTCGGCGCTGCCATGCAGCGGCGAGTGCAGCCAGCCGCTGGCGGCTTCGCCCGCATACAGGTAGCAGCGCGCAGCCATCTGCAGATTGCCCGGATGCGCCAGCACGGCATGGTGCTGGTGCGGCAGGGCGATGGACAGATCCAGCCAGCAGCGCTGTGCCCAGTCGGCGATTACCGCGTCCCGGGCGGCATCGGACAGAGGATCCGGCTGGCTGGCAAGGGCGGCCTGCCAGTCCATCAGGTGCACTACGGCTGGGGAAGCGGGAGAGGTGTTCATGGCGATTCCGTGGGCCGGGACGCTCCGGCATCTGCAGGCATGGTAGCGGATTCAGCCTGCGGCCGGACGCACGCTGACTTCCTGGCTCAGCACTTCGTGCAGCTGGCCGTCGAGCTGGCGGATCAGCAGGCCGCCCTGGGCGTTGACGCCGCTGGCCAGGCCTTCGCTGCCGTCGGACAACCGGACCAGCTGGCCGGCGAGCGCATCGCGCCGGGCAAATTCGGCCTGCCAGGGGGCAAAGCCCTGGACCGAAAACTGTTTCATGGCCAGCGCCAGCGGCATGGCGACCTGCAACAGGACCTCGGGCGCGAGGACCCCGGGGGCAAACTGCTGCACCCAGGCCGGAGGCGTGACCCGGGCCTGACCGGCGGCGGCTGCCGGCAGCACCGGCGGTGCCGCGATATTGATGCCGCAGCCGATCACCACATGGCGTTGCCGACCCAGAATGCAGACCTCGACCAGAATGCCGCCGAGCTTGCGCTGCTGCAGCCACAGGTCATTCGGCCACTTGAGCCGGATGCCGTGACGCTGCAGCGGGTCCAGCCCTTGCGCCAGTGCGCAGCCGGCCACCAGCGACAGGCCGGACAGGTCGGCCTCGTCCATCGGCAGGGCGAGCGAGAAGGTGAGCGATTGCCCGACCGCCTGCTCGCTGAGCCAGCTGCGGCCCATGCGGCCGCGGCCGGCGGTCTGCTGCTCGGCCACCAGCAGCACCGGCCAGGCCTGGCCGGCGCGGGCGCGCTCCATCAGCGTGCTGTTGGTCGAGTCCAGGGTGGGCAGGACTTCCACACTGAAGCCGGGCCAGTGCGGTTCGATCTGGCTCCACAGGGTTTCGGCGGGCCAGTTCAGGGTAAGGGATGCGGACATGCGGAAATCGATTGTCAGGGCAGGGCGTCGACGACCTGCCAGCTTGTGGTAGCTTATAAAAAGGACATGTTGCTGCACATTGTGCAGTCAGCTGGGGTATGCTGCCGCCATCCGGCAGCGTACAGGCTGGCCGCAGCACCAGATATCTATACAGGAATTCCATCATCCCATGAGCAAGTCACTGGTCATCGCCGAGAAACCATCGGTCGCGCAAGACATTGTGCGCGCCCTGACGCCGGTTGCCGGCACGTTCAGCAAGCATGACGACTATTTCGAGAACGATCGCTACATTGTCACCAGCGCCGTCGGCCACCTGGTGGAAATCCAGGCCCCCGAACAATACGACGTCAAGCGCGGCAAGTGGAGCTTTGCCCATTTGCCGGTGATACCGCCGCACTTTGACCTCAAGCCGGTGGAAAAGACCAAGTCGCGCCTGGGAGCGGTCACCCGTCTGGCCAAGCGCAAGGAAGTGACGGATCTGATCAACGCCTGCGACGCGGGCCGCGAAGGAGAGCTGATTTTCCGCCTGATCGAGCAATACGCCGGCGGGGCCAAGCCGCTAGGCAAGCCGGTGCGCCGCCTGTGGCTGCAGAGCATGACGCCGCAGGCCATCCGCGACGGCTTTGACCAGCTGCGCAGCGATGCCGAGATGCGGGGCCTGGCCGATGCCGCGCGCAGCCGCAGCGAGGCCGACTGGCTGGTCGGCATCAACGGCACCCGTGCCATGACAGCCTTCAACTCGCGCGATGGCGGCTTCTTCCTGACCACCGTCGGCCGGGTGCAGACCCCCACGCTGGCGATCGTGGTGGAGCGCGAGGAAAAGATCCGCAAGTTCGTCAGCCGCGACTACTGGGAGGTGCATGCCGAGTTCGCCGCCCAGGCCGGCCTCTACCCCGGCAAGTGGTTCGATCCGGCCTGGAAAAAGGGCGATGACGCCGAGGCCCGGGCCGATCGCCTGTGGGATGCCCGCCAGGCAGAGGCGATTGTCGAAGCCGTGCGCGGCCAGACCGGCACCGTCACCGAAGAGAAAAAGCCCAGCACCCAGGCCTCGCCGCTGCTGTTCGACCTGACCAGCCTGCAGCGCGAGGCCAACAGCAAGTTCGGCTTCAGCGCCAAGACCACGCTGAGCCTGGCGCAAAGCCTGTACGAGCGCCACAAGGCGCTGACCTACCCGCGTACCGATGCGCGCTACCTGCCCGAGGACTACCTGGGTGTGGCGCAGCAGACCTTTGCCATGCTGGCCGACAGCGGCATGGGCCATCTGGCTCCCTATGCGCGTCAGGCCATCGACCAGGGCTACATCAAGCGCAGTCGCCGCATTTTCGACAACAGCAAGGTGAGCGATCACTTTGCCATCATCCCCACCCTGCAGGCCCCCGGCAATCTGAGCGAGGCCGAGCGCAAGCTGTACGACCTGGTGGTGCGCCGCTTCATGGCGGTGTTCTTCCCGAGTGCCGAATTCATGGTCACCACCCGCATCACGCGGGTGCAGCAGCACCATTTCCGCAGCGATGGCAAGGTGCTGGTCAATCCCGGCTGGCTGGCGATCTACGGCAAGGAAGCCGCCTCCGAAACGGGCGACGACAAGGATGGCAAGAACCTGGTGCCGGTGCAGCCCAACGAGCAGGTAGCGACCGAATCGGCGCAGGCCAAGGGCCTGAAGACCAAGCCGCCGGCGCGCTACAGCGAAGCCACGCTGCTCGGTGCCATGGAAGGTGCCGGCAAGTGGATCGAGGACGACGAGCTGCGCGAGGCGATGCAGGACAAGGGACTGGGCACGCCAGCCACGCGCGCCGCCATCATCGAAGGCCTGATCGGCGAGAAATACATCCTGCGCGAAGGCCGCGAACTGATGCCCACGGCCAAGGCGTTCCAGCTGATGACGCTGCTGCGCGGCCTGGAGGTCGACGAACTCAGCAAGCCGGCGCTGACCGGCGACTGGGAGTACAAGCTGTCGCAGATCGAGCATGGCAAGCTCAGCCGCGAAGCCTTCATGCGCGACATTGCCGCCATGACCGAGCGCATTGTCATGAAGGCAAAGGAGTACGATCGCGATACCGTGCCGGGCGATTACGTCACGCTGCAGACGCCTTGCCCGACCTGTGGCGGCGTGGTCAAGGAAAACTACCGTCGCTACAGCTGCACCGGGGCCCATGGCGCGGGCGAGGGCTGCGGTTTTTCCATCAGCAAGATCCCCGGCGGCCGCACGTTTGAAGATGCCGAAGTCGAGCAGTTGCTGCGCGACAAGCAGGTCGGCCCGCTGGAAGGCTTCCGCAGCAAGGCCGGCTGGCCGTTCACCGCCGAACTCAAGCTGAGTTTTGACGAGGAAACGAAGAACCACAAGCTCGAATTCGACTTTGGCGACAAGGGCGACGGCGACAGCGGCGAACTGCTGGACCTGACCCAGGTACAGGCGCTGGGCAGCTGCCCGTCCTGCGGCAGCCGCGTGGTCGAGCATGGCAGCAACTACGTCTGCGAAAAAGCCGTGCCCACGGTGCAGCAGGTCACGCCGAGTTGCAAGTTCAAGACCGGTGCCATCATCCTGCAGCAGCCGATCACGCACGAGCAGCTGGCCAAGCTGCTGGAAACCGGCAAGACCGACCTGCTCGACAAGTTCATCTCGAACAAGACGCGCCGTCCGTTCAAGGCCTTCCTGGTCTGGGATGCGGCTGCGGGCAAGGTCGGCTTCGAATTCGAGCCGCGTCCCGGCAAGGCAGGCGCAGCGCGCGGTACGGCCGCGACCAGGGCAGCTGCCGCCAAGCCGGCAAAGGCGGTGAAATCAGCCGCTGCCAAGCCCAAGGTGACCAAGGCAACCAAGGCGGCCCAACCTGCCGCCGAGAAAAAGAAGCGCGCTCCGGCGGCCGGTACGCTCAAGCCCAGCGCCGAACTCGCTGCCGTCATCGGTGACGACCTGATCTCGCGCCCGCAGGCGATGAAGAAGATCTGGGACTACATCAAGAGCCACGACCTGCAGGATCCGAAGGACAAGCGCACCATCGTGGCCGACGACAAGCTGCGCCCGGTGCTGGGTGCGGACAGCGTCAACATGTTTGCGCTGGCGGGGCTGATTGGCAAGCATGTGAGCTGACCCCCATTTTTGCAAAGGGGGACAGCCGGGCAGCCGATCATCGGGCTGCCCGCATGCGGTACCTCGATCCTGGAGTGCGCAGTCAGTATCCTTGCTGCAACAGGATCGGGGAAGAATGTCAGGAATCAGGCTGACTGTGCTACCAGCTTGATGCCCAATGCCCGGCAGACCCGCGCCACGGTGGCAAATTGCGGGCGTGAAGTGGGGCGCAGTGCCTTGTACAAGGCCTCACGGGACAGACCGGACTGTTCTGCCACCTGTGTCATGCCGCGTGCGCGGGCGGCATCACCCAGTACCGCCAGCAGCAGTGCCGGGTCGCCATCTTCCAGTGCCAGATTCACGTAGGCCGTGATGTCCGCCTCGTCTTTCAGGTAATCGGCGGCATCGAAATCGGTCAACAGCACAGGCTGGGCAGGTTGTGAAGAGGACATCGTGTTTACTCCTTGAGGCTGGCGGCCAAGGCTTTGGCCTGGACAATATCGTGCGCCTGGCTGGTCTTGTTGCCCCCGCCCAGCATGATGATGAGTGTGGAGCCGCGCTGGATGTAATACATGCGCCACCCGGGGCCGAAGTGCTCCCGCATTTCCATCACGCCAGCGCCTACGGGAGATACGTCACCCAGATTGCCCAAGCTGACTTTCCTGAGCCGCAGCAGCAGACGTCGCCGGGTGGAGTCGTCCTTGAGACCTCGTAGCCAGATGCCGAACGTGCTGCTGTGTTTGATCGTCAATGCCGTCATAGTGCAATCACTTGTTCACGTGCGTCAAGTGTGATACCTGCCCTGGTAGGCATGAAATAATAAAAAGGTATTTATTATTTCATGAAAACAAGGTATACCATGAGGCAGTTCGAGATGCACTCCAAGCGGGCATTGGCGCGCCGGGGTGACACGCCACCCGTCTGCAGGCGCGCTTTTTGTGCATCGTGCTTTCCGCGCAGCGCAGCGATTGCAGGTGCTCGCCATGGCCGGATGCCGGCCATGACGCAGCAGGCTTACTTCTTGCGCACCGCCGTCTTCTTCGCCGGCGAGGTATTCGCAGCCACATCCAGCACGATGAACGTCACCTTCATGTTGACGCGGTATTCGGTGATCTTGCCGGCTTCAACTACGACTTTTGTTCCTGGATCCAGGCGCCCTGCACCTGGTCGACGCTGGTGTTGACACGGCTGATGCCGGTCTGAATCGCATCTTCAAAGCTCTTGTTGCTGGAAGCGCTGATTTCGAGGACTTTGGCTACGGACATGGGAGTCTCCTGTGGGGTGGATGGAGACTCCAGCGTAAGCCGGACAGGGCAGGCCGGCGTACGGAGCAGGGCTTGTGCCGGTGTAGGAGCGTGGCTCAGGCGCGGCGCTGCTGCAGGGCTTGTTGCAGCCAGGCATGGCCACTCACCAGCACGATGCCGACCAGCACCATGGCAGCGCCGATCATGAAATGGCGCTCGATCGGCTCGTCCAGCAGCCAGGCACCCAGCACCACGCCCAGCAGTGGCGACAGAAAGGACAGCACGCCCAGGCGCGATGCCAGGTAGAAACGCAGCAACCAGAACCAGACCAGGTAGCTGAAGAAGGACACCGCCAGCGCCTGGAACGCCAGTGCGGCCCAGAGGGCGGGCACTTCCATGTGGAAGGTGGTGTGGCCGATCAGCCACGCACCCGGCAGCAGCAGCACGAAGGCGGCGGCGAGCTGGTAGAACAGCACCTGGGTGGCCGGCAGCGTGGCCAGGCGCGTGGTGCGCACCACCACCGTGGTGGCGGCCCAGAGCATGGCGGCGCCCACCGCCAGCAGGTCGCCGATCAGCATGTCCACGCTGGTGGCGCTACCGTGGCCGAGAAAGGCCACCGCGATGCCGGCAAAGGCGAGCAGGATGCCGAGCCACTGCAGCGGTGCCAGCCGTTCCGAAGGCAGCTTCCAGTGCAGGCCGAGCGCGGCAAAAATTGGCGCCGAATACAGCAGCACGATCATGTGGCCGGCGCTGGTGTATTGCAGCCCCTTGCCGATCAGCAGGAATTCGAAGGCGAACAGCACTCCCACGGCGATGCCGGGCTTCCAGATGCCGTCGCGCACGGTCAGCTGCTCGCCGCGCCAGCGCATCATGCCCCAGACCAGCAGTGCGGCAATGCCGGAGCGCAACGCCAGCTGCAGCGTGGGCGAAAAATCGGCAGCCGTGGCCTTGAGCGTGATCTGTTGCAGGCTCCAGATGGTGCACAGCAGCAGCATCAGCAGATAGGCGCGGGAATCCAGGGGTTGTCGCAGGTCCATGGTGTCAGGCAGGGGCGGGTCAGAGGTGGCGGTGCCGGCGCAGCAGGCTGGCCACCGGGGTCTGGCGCGGGCCGGGTTCCAGCTGGGCATGCTGGCCGGCGCACAGGGTGCCGGTGTGCTCCACGGCCAGATACCAGCCGCAGCGTTCGTGCTGCACCATGTCGCGCGCCGCCTGGGCATAGTCCATGATGTGCACCAGCTTGTCGCAGGGCTGGCGTGCTTCGGTCACGCGCAGCACGCAGTCGGGAAACCGCAGCCGGTCACCCACATGGATATCGGCTTCGGTCAGTCCCTGGAGGGTGAGGTTTTCGCCCAGAAAGCCCCAGGGCAGGGGCTGGTCGGCACCCGTCACGCCACGCGCGAGGCGTTGCTGCTGCCACCAGGCGTAGTGTTCGGATGGATAGGCGTAAACGGCCTTGCGCAGGCCGCCGTGCACATCGAGATCGGCCTGCTCGTCGCCCTGCAGACCGAGCCGGCTGACGGACAGCGTAGCGGACGAACCGCGCTTGCGGATACCGGACAGCACGCTGCGTCCCTGCATCAGCAGCGGACTGGCAAGCGCGACATTGAGGCTGAGCAGTACAAAAGACAAGTGGCGGCACCGGGTTACGATGCCGCCACTGTATCACTTCTGACCTGGCTGCCTGGTGGGCTGCCCATCTCCTTGCGGCGTGACCCGGATCGGGTATGGCCACAAGCCCTGGTCGGGAGTCTGCACCTGCGGGTGGGGTGTCAGACCGGGGTCGCTGTTGCTTGTTGCATGGGTGTTATCTTAGTTGTGCAGGTGCAGCAGAAACTTGCGATTTTCATGTTGCAGTGCCACAATATTGGCAGAAAATTGCCAAATCAGGAGTTTGGGTGCAAGATATGGAGCTGGATCGCTACGATCGCGCCATTCTGGTCGCGTTGCAGGCCAATGGGCGCATGTCCAACCAGGAGTTGGCCGATGCCATCGGGCTGTCGCCATCTCCCTGCCTGCGGCGCGTGCGGGCGCTCGAAGACGCCGGCCTGATCGCCGGCTACCGCGCGCTGGTCGATGCGCGCCGGCTCGGCCTGAGCCTGATGGCGCTGATCAGCATTTCCATGGACAAGCACACGCCCGAGCGCTTTGCCAACTTCGAGGCGCTGGTGGGCGATATTCCCGAGGTGCTGGAATGCCTGCTGATCACCGGCCAGCAGTCCGACTACCAGCTCAAGGTGGTGGTGCGCGACATGGACCACTACCAGCACCTGCTGCTCCACAAGCTCACCCGCATCGAGGGCGTGACGGGTGTGCACTCCAGCTTTGTGCTGCGCCGCGTGTTCGACGAGCGGCCGGTGCCGCTGGTCTGAGGCCGGCCCGCATCAGCCGCGCATCAGGGCTTCGATCTCGTCGGCCTGCACCGGTACGTCACGCGTGATCAGCTCGCAGCCGTCGGCGGTGAGCACGGCATCGTCCTCGATGCGGATGCCGATGTGCCAGAAGCGTTCCGGCACCGTGTCGGACGGGCGGATGTAGAGGCCGGGCTCGATGGTGGTGACCATGCCAGGCTGCAGGATGCGGCTCGGGCGTTCCAGCACGGTCTTGCCGCTGACCGGGTCGGTGCGTTCGGTGGCCTGGCCAGCCTCGGACGGCTCGACATAGCTGCCGCAATCGTGCACATCCATGCCCAGCCAGTGGCCGGTGCGGTGCATGTAGAAGGGCAGGTAGGCGCGTTGCTGCAGCACGTCCTGCACGTTGCCGACCCTGCTGCGGTCCAGAATGCCCAGATCGAGCAGGCCCTGGGCCAGCACGGCCAGGGCCGCCTCGTGCGCATCGTTGAAGCGGCGGCCGGGCGCGGTGGCATCCGCTGCGGCCTGCTGCGCCGCCAGCACCACATCGTAGACAGCGCGCTGTTCGGCAGTAAATCGGCCATCGGCCGGAAAGGTGCGCGTGATGTCGCTGGCGTAACCGTCCAGCTCGCAGCCGGCATCGATCAGCACCAGCTCGCCCGGGCGCAGCGGGGCGGTATCGGCACGGTAATGCAGCACACAGGCATTGGCACCGGCAGCGACGATGCTGGTATAGGCCGGAAACTGCGCGCCCTGGCGGCGGAATTCGTGCAGCAGCTCGGCTTCCAGGTGGTACTCACGCGCATCGGCTCCCGTGCGCAGCAGGCGCGCGCTTTCCTGCATGGCGCGCACATGGGCCCGGGCGCTGATCTGCGCGGCGCGGCGCATCAGGGACAGCTCGTGTGCGTCCTTGACCAGCCGCATCTCGTCCAGCAGCGTGCAGGCATCCAGCTGGCGCGCCGGCGTGACGGCACCCAGGCGGGTGCGCGCACGTACCGCATCGAGCCAGCCGGCGACACGGCTTTCCAGGCCGGCGTGGGTGGCAAACGGGTAGGCCACCAGGTGGGCACCGTCGAGCAGGGCCGGCATTTCCTGGTCGATCACGGCCTGGCTGAACGCGGCATCGATGCCCAGGCTGCCGACGGCGGCATCCGGGCCGAGGCGGTAGCCATCCCAGATTTCGCGCTCCAGGTCTTTTGGCTGACAGAACAGCGTGGCGTGGGGCTGGCTGGAAGCATCGGTGCGTAGCACCAGCGTGGCATTCGGCTCGGCAAAGCCGGTCAGGTAATAGAAGTAGCTGTCGTGCCGGTACGGGAAGTCGCTGTCGCGGTTGCGCGGACGTTCGGGGGCCGTCGGAATCACGGCAACGGCATGCGGACCAAGCTGTTGTGCCAGCCGGTGGCGCCGTGCGGCGTACAGGGAGGGAGAGGCGGAATCGTGCATGTGGCTATTGTGCACTGCCGACCTGTCTGCGGCGGCAGTGCTGTTTGTTACAAGTGGTTGCAAGCTGCCACCCCCAAAGACATTCAATTTACGAACTAATCAGGTATGTTCGTGATAACCCTGATGGTGATCCTCTCAGGGGCGATCTCTTGCGGCCGTGTGCCGTGCGCATTTTGTGAGAATTCCATGAAAGATACCCTGCAAAAACTCTCTTCCACGTCGGTGTTCCTGCACTGGATCGTGGCCCTGTTCATGATCGTGCTGATGGGCGTGGGTTGGTACATGGCTGAAAACGACGCCTATGCGCTGTATGGCCTGCACAAGTCCTTCGGCCTGCTGATCGTGGTGTTCGTGCTGTGGCGTCTGGTCCACCGCCTGATGAACGGTTTCCCGAAGCCGCTGGGCCAGCAGGGCGCCGGTCTGAATGCGCTGGCCACGCTGGTGCACTGGGTGCTGCTGATCGGAACCGTGCTGTTCCCGCTGTCCGGCATGATGATGTCGGTGATGGGTGGTCATGGCCTGCAGCTGTTCGGGCTGGAGCTGATTGCCAACAACCCGGATCTGGCCAACCCCGGCAAGAACCTGCCGCTGGACGGTGACATGGCCCGCAATGCGCGCCAGGTGCACGGCCTGTTGCTGTGGGTGATGCTGACGGCCATCGTGCTGCACGTGGCGGGCGCCCTCAAGCACCATCTGGTGGACAAGGACGGCACGCTGAAACGCATCATGGGCAAGCCGTTGCAGTAATCCCCGGCTGCCGACATGTACAGGGTCCGCTGATCGATCCGGTCAGCGGGCCTTGCTGTTGATGGCCGCCAGCCGTTCCGGCGTGCCGACATCGGTCCAGCTGCCGTTGTACAGGCTGCCGGTGACGCGGCCCTGCGCCATGGCGGCGCGCAGCAGCGGCGCCAGCGCGGCCACCACGCCCTGCGGATTGCCGGGCGGAATAGCGCACCAGGGGGGCTGGAACAGTTCCCGGCGCAGCAGCGCGATGGTGCTGTAGGTATAACGCGGCAGGCTGTCGTCCTCGCGCGCAGTATCGTGCAGCACGCCGTGGGGATCGAGCGCAAAGTCGCCGGCGGGGTTGTGCTCCGGGTTGGGCACCAGCCACAGGTGGGCCAGGGCCTGGCTGGCCTCGAAATGGGCGTAGGCCGCACGGCTGAAGACGAAATCGGGTGCATACACGTCGCCAGCCGCCAGCCAGAAGGTATCGGCCAGCTGCGGCAGGGCGCGGGCGATGCCGCCGGCGGTTTCCAGCGCCTCGCCAAAATCGATCTCCTCGCGCGAGTAGCGCAGCGCGCTGGCGGGCAGCGGCTGGCCGTGCGCGTAGCGATCGCCAAACCAGGCGGGCAGCTGTTCACCCAGCCAGCCGGTATTCACCAGCACCTCGGTAAAGCCCTGGCTGGCCAGCGCCCGCATCGGCCATTCCAGCAGGGGCCGGCCCTGGACCTGCAAGAGCGGCTTGGGCGTGTGGTCGGTCAACGGGCGCATGCGCTTGCCGCGGCCGGCAGCCAGCAGCATGGCCTGGGCCGGGGGGCGGGGGGTGTTCGGGTAAACAGCGTCAGACATGGGCAGGAGAGGGGCTGGCCCGGTGCCGGGTGCGTCCGGGTCTGGCCGGATTGTAATTCCCTGCCTGCGTCTGTGCCTTGTATCCATTTGCAGCAATCGTGCTTGTCAGGGTTAAAATGGAGGGTATTCCCCATTTCATCCACACCCCGGAGTCCATCCGCATGACCTCCTCCGTATCGGCCACTACCATGGCCAATGCCATTCGCGCGCTCTCCATGGATGCCGTACAGCAGGCCAATTCCGGTCACCCCGGTGCCCCGATGGGCATGGCCGACATGGCTGTTGCCCTGTGGGGCCAGCACCTGCGTCACAACCCGTCCAACCCGCAGTGGCACGATCGTGACCGTTTCGTGCTCAGCAATGGCCATGCCTCCATGCTGATCTACGCGCTGCTGCACCTGACCGGTTACGAGCTGCCGCTGGACGAACTGAAGCACTTCCGCAAGCTGCACAGCAAGACCCCGGGTCACCCGGAAGTCGGCATCACCCCCGGTGTGGAAACCACGACCGGCCCGCTGGGCCAGGGCATGACCAATGCCGTGGGCCTGGCACTGGCGGAAAAGCTGCTGGCGGCCGAATTCAACCGCCCCGGCCACGACATCGTCAACCACCACACCTATGTGTTCCTGGGCGACGGCTGCCTGATGGAAGGCATCAGCCACGAGGCCTGCGCCCTGGCCGGTGCCTGGAAGCTGGACAAGCTGATCGCGCTGTACGACGACAACGGCATCAGCATCGACGGCCAGGTGCAGCCCTGGTTCGTGGACGATACCGCCAGGCGCTTCGAGGCCTACCAGTGGAACGTGATCGGCCCGGTGGACGGCCACGATGCCGAAGCCGTGTCGGCGGCGATTGCGCAGGCCAAGGCCTCCAGCGGCAAGCCCAGCCTGATCATCTGCAAGACGCACATCGGCAAGGGCAGCCCCAACCGTGTCGATACCGCCAAGGCCCACGGCGAACCGCTGGGTGCCGAGGAAATTGCCCTGACGCGCCAGGCGCTGGGTTGGGAGCACGGTCCGTTCGAGATCCCGCAGGAGGTCTATGCCGCCTGGGACGCACGCGACAGCGGCCAGAAGACCGAAGCCGCCTGGGACAGCGTGTTTGCCGCCTACGCCATGGCGCACCCGCAGCTGGCCGCCGAATTCCTGCGCCGCATGAACGGCCAGCTGAGCGACGACTTCGCCCGCATCTGCATCGAAGCCACGCAGCAGGCCGCCGAAAAGGCCGAAACCGTGGCCTCGCGCAAGGCCAGCCAGATCGCGCTGAACACCTTTACTGCCGCCATGCCCGAACTGCTCGGCGGCAGCGCCGACCTGACCGGCTCCAACCTGACCAATACCCCGTCCACGCCGGCCTTCCGTGTCGACGCGGCCGGTGCCGTGGTCAAGACCGAAGACGGCCGGATCGGCCGCCACATCAACTACGGTGTGCGCGAGTTCGGCATGGCCGCCATCATGAACGGCATTGCGCTGCATGGCGGCTACATCCCCTACGCCGGCACCTTCCTGACCTTCAGCGATTACAGCCGCAACGCGATCCGCATGGCCGCGCTGATGCGTCAGCGCGTGGTGCATGTGTTCACGCACGACTCCATCGGTCTGGGTGAAGACGGCCCCACGCACCAGTCGATCGAACACGCTGCCAGTCTGCGTCTGATCCCCCATCTGGATGTCTGGCGTCCGTGCGACACCGCCGAGACGGCCGTGGCCTGGTCGGCGGCGCTGCAGAACCGCGAGCGTCCGACGGCGCTGCTGCTGAGCCGCCAGAACCTGCCCTATCTGCCCAAGCATGACCTGAGCATCATCCACAAGGGCGGTTACGTGCTGTCCGATCCGGCCGATGGCCAGCCGCCGCAGGCGGTGCTGATCGCTACCGGCAGCGAGGTGCAACTGGCCATCGAGGCGCAGAAGCTGCTGGCTGACAGTGGCGTGGGCGTGCGCGTGGTGAGCATGCCCAGTACCACCACCTTCGACCGCCAGGACGAGGCGTACCGCCAGACCGTGCTGCCGGCCGGCCTGCCGCGCATTGCGGTGGAAATGGGCGTGACAGCCTTCTGGTACAAGTACGGCTGTGCTGCCGTGGTCGGCATCGACACCTATGGCGAATCGGCTCCGGCCGGTACGCTGTTCAAGCATTTCGGATTCACTGCCGACAACGTGGCTGCACAGGTGCAGTCCGTGCTCGGCAACTGACAACTTCCTCCCGGTTTCACGTTTCATATTCAAGGAGAAAACCTCATGGCAATCAAAGTAGGCATCAACGGCTTCGGCCGCATCGGTCGTTGCGTGTTCCGCGCTGCTGTCGAAAACTTCGGTAACGACATCGAAGTGGTCGGCATCAACGACCTGCTGGAACCCGACTACCTGGCCTACATGCTGCAGTACGACAGCGTGCATGGCCGTTTCAAGGGTGACGTGAAGGTCGAAGGCAACAACCTGGTGGTAAACGGCAAGACCATCCGCCTGACCGCCGAGAAGGATCCGGCCAACCTGAAGTGGGACGAGATCGGTGTGGACGTGGTGATCGAGTCCACCGGCATTTTCCTGACCAAGGAAGGCGCACAGAAGCACATTGACGCCGGCGCCAAGAAGGTGATCATGTCCGCTCCGTCCAAGGACGACACCCCGATGTTCGTGCACGGCGTGAACTGCGCCAGCTATGCCGGCGAGCCGATCATCTCCAACGCCTCCTGCACCACCAACTGCCTGGCACCCGTGGCCAAGGTGCTGAACGACAAGTGGGGCATCAAGCGCGGCCTGATGACCACCGTGCACGCTGCCACCGCCACGCAGAAGACCGTGGATGGCCCGTCCAACAAGGACTGGCGCGGTGGCCGCGGCATCCTGGAAAACATCATCCCGTCCAGCACCGGCGCCGCCAAGGCCGTGGGCGTGGTGCTGCCGGCCCTGAAGGGCAAGCTGACCGGCATGTCCTTCCGCGTGCCGACGTCTGACGTGTCCGTGGTCGACCTGACCGTGGAACTGGAAAACTCCGCCAGCTACGCCGAGATCTGCGCCGAAATGAAGGCCCAGTCCGAAGGCAAGATGAAGGGCGTGCTGGGTTATACCGAAGACAAGGTGGTGGCCACCGACTTCCGTGGTGACACCCGCAGCAGCATTTTTGATGCCGAAGCCGGTATCGCGCTGGATGGCAACTTCGTCAAGCTGGTGAGCTGGTACGACAACGAGTGGGGCTACTCCAACCGTTGCCTGGACATGGTCAAGGTCGTGAACGCCAAGTAAGCGTCCCTGCCTGACGGCATGTCACAAGCCGGCCTGGTGCAGATCAGGCCGGCTTTTTCGTATCCACCGCCTGGCGGAGCGGCAAGAGCCGGCGCCTGGCTTATGATCAGGCTATCCCTTTCAGAAATCCGGCAGGTGCTGGCCTGCCTACCAGGAGTTGTTGCATGAAAGTCGCTGCCATCCAGATGGTGTCCGGTACTTCGGTTGCCACCAATCTGATCACTGCCCAGGAATTGCTGCGTGAAGCTGCCGGCAAGGGAGCCGAACTGGCGATCCTGCCCGAGTATTTCTGTCAGATGGCCCTGCGCGATGAGCAGAAACTGGAGCTGGGCGAAGAGCCGGGTCAGGGACCGCTGCAGAACTTTCTTGCCGAAATGGCGAATGATCTGAATCTGTGGCTGGTGGGCGGCGCGATTCCGCTGCGCAGCGATGAGCCCTGGCGCGTCACCAACAGTTCGCTGGTGTACAACCCGGACGGCAAGCAGGTGGCACGCTACGACAAGATTCACCTGTTTGCCTTTCACCGTGGTGGCGAAAGCTATGACGAATCGCGTGTGCAGGTGGCCGGCTCGGAGCCGGTCACGTTTGATCTGCCGTCCACGGATGGCCACACCTGGCGCATCGGCTTGTCGACCTGCTATGACCTGCGCTTCCCGGAGCTGTATCGCCAGCTGGCCGCCGACCTGATCGTGGTGCCGAGTGCGTTTACCTATACCACCGGTCAGGCGCACTGGGAAATCCTGTTGCGCGCACGCGCCATCGAGAACCTGGCCTATGTGGCGGCCCCGGCACAGGGTGGCAAGCACGAGAGCGGCCGCCGCACCTGGGGCCAGACCATGATCATCAACCCCTGGGGCAAACTGCTGGCCGAACGCGCCGTGGATGCCGGTGTCGTGACCGCCAACTGTGATTGGGACATGATGCAGGAGATGCGCCAGCAGTTGCCAGCGCTGGGGCATCGCCGCTTGTAAGCATCAGGCGACAGCCGCACATGACAAGGCCGCATATGCGGCCTTTTTCGTGGGCAAATGCTGCTCGACATAATGGGGCAGGCTATCAGGATGGGGCCTTGATGGCACGCATGCGCAGAATATGTTTATGTCAATGTCGACATATATATTTGACATGAAAATACCATGGAGCATATATATTGGAACTAATATGGCGGCACTCGGATTAATGTGAGCCTGTCATAAATTTTGTGTATGAGGCATACCATGTGCAACAGGAGCATGTATGTCAAGCAAAACGAAGTTGAAGAACGCGGCGATTGCCGAGAAGTCTGCCTCGCTGCCAAGCATCCCCGAGGAGTTGCTGGACCAGCTGGTACAGCAAGGCCCAATGACGGCCGCATCGATCCAGGACATGACGATGGCGCTGAAGAAGGCGCTGATCGAACGTGCCTTGGGTGGAGAGCTCAGCCATCATCTGGGATATCCACCGGGGGGTGAGCGGCCAGCGCAAGCGGGCAATCATCGTAACG
>NZ_KB894780.1 GCF_000374625.1 Allobrachymonas chironomi DSM 19884
CTCGTCGTCATGCTCGGGCCATTGGTCACCACAAAGCCGGTATTGGATGTCACCGTACCCGTGAACACCGGCGCATCAGCAATCTGCACGTTGATCGCGCCTGTCGCCGGATCCGTCACCGTCTTCACGTTGGCACCGCTGTAGGTACCTGCCGTAGTGGCCTCACCCATGATACCCAGCGTCTGACCCAGGTCACGATGGACATCACCTGCCGTCGCATCGTTGGCCGTGAAGTTCAGACCTGCAGCAGTCAGGCCATCGTTCACGTTCTTCAGGTCACCCACGTTGACCGCATTGGTCTGCACCGCATCTGCCAGATCCGTCACCGGGTTGCCAGCCGCATCCGTGACACCGCTGGCCACGTTCACGATCTGGTTGCCGCCGTTGTTCAGGCCGTCCTGGGTCAAGCTCACGTTCGTCGTCGGGTCTGCCGGGGAGCCGGCAATCGTGATGCCCGTCGTATCCACCACCGTGTCACCCACGGTTACGCTGCCATCCGGCGTCAGGTTGATGTCCTGGGCCAGCTTCACGTTCAGCGAACCCGTCGCCGGATCAGCCACCACGCCAATGTTGCCGTCGCTCAGCAGGGCCGGATCGGTCACGCCACCCACCACGTTCAGCGTGCTACCCAGAGGACGCACAACGGCGACGCCGGCGTCATCGACAAACGTCAGCGGCTGATTGACAGCCTGGTCCAGACCAGCCAGTGCGTCACCCACGTTGTTGACCGTGGTCGTGGTGCCAGTGGAAGGATTGGTTGTGACGGTGTAGCTCGGTGCTTCCAGCGTGCCATCGGGATTGAGCGTTGTACCACCGCCCAGTGCAGCAGCCGTGTTGCCGGCCAGATTACCAAGAGCCTTGTTGGTGTCATACAGCTGGCTGCCATTGATGGCATCGGTACTGGTCGTGCTGACCAGACCGGCTGCCACGTTCTGAATGCGACCTTCTGCACCCGTGGCACCCACAGAAATCACATTGGCCGGCGCTGTGTTGCCTGCGTAGTTGTAGGTAATGCCTTCGATGGTTTCGCTGCTGTAGGCTGCAGTACCCTTGGTAGCCGTTCCTGTAGCGTAGGAGGCAGAACCGGTGCCCAGGACCACATCGTTACCGATGGTAGTGGTGATAGCGTTACCCAGCGCAAACGTGTTTTTTGTGCTCAACGTATTGTTGTTACCCACGCTGTAGCTGTTGTCGCCCGTCACGATCGTCGGATCACCAAGGGCACCCGAATGGTTACCCGAGACCTGGTTGCCGGTACCAATGCTGATGGATTGGGTGCCGGTTGCCTGGGCACCATGACCCAGAGCAATAGCGGAAGCGCCACTGGCTTGAGATCTTGTACCCACCGCCACAGCATTTGATGCTAACGCATTGGCTTCATAGCCAATCGACGTACTGCGAAATCCGGAGGACAGGGATTGATCGCCAATCGCAATCGCTGCCTCATTGGTGGCCCGAGTCCCAGGCAGGGAGTCCGCCGTATTGCCACCAATAGCAATCGCACTCTTCCCACTGGACGTCGTATCCCTGCCAATAGCAATCGCCGACGCCCCCTTCGTTACAGGCCTGCCGTTGGCGAAGTAGCCGAGAGAAACGCCGTAATCTCCGGCAGCACTCGTGGCACCTACGGCCACGGAACGGGTTCCGGTCGCAGCGCTGAGATGTCCCATGGCCACACTATTGCTACCCAATGCTTTGGCGTAATGACCTACCGCACTGGCATACTTACCGGTTGCAGTCGCATAGGAGCCGATCGTTGTAGATTGCGCTGCAGCAGATGCAGCAGAGCCCACGGCAACAGCGTCACTACCTTTTGTTTCGGCGTTAGTTCCTACTGCAATTGCATTTCCATACAGGCTTTTCGACAGGCCTCCGATGGCAATGGAGTCATTGCCATTCGCCGTTGCCTGCGCTCCAACTACTGTAGCGTACTTGCCAGTTGCCGAGGCACCAGCACCTACCGCCACCGCCGGATTCTGGATTGGACTAGCCGCACTCTGTGCTTTTGCATCAGCACCTAGCGCCACATCCCGATAGTAAGTCGCTCTCGCCCTGGCACCAATGGCCACTGACTCTGTACCAGCCGCCTGAGTAGTGGAAGCAGTAGTAGTCGGATCGCAATACAAGGAGTTGCTGCCATCACCCAGCTTGCACTGCACCACAGATCCGGCAGCTTGTGCAAGAGCGTCCGTCGGCATGAGCCCCAACATCCCAAACATGGCCAATGTGACAGCCGACAAGCTCCAGACGGCCAGAGATGACACTGTCTTTTTCGCCGCCAGCGTGTGAACACCTGCACCCGCCCCTGGCTTGCTGCGCTTGCCACGCGAGGTCTCAAGCTCCGACACAGCCACCCAGGCACCCAGCGCCTCGTTCCAGACCGACTTATACGTCTTGTTCATGCGATTACTCCAATGTGTGAAAAATAAAGGCATCTGACACCCTGCCAACGCCTATGCGCAAACTCACAGCAAACACATACGAATCATTCAACACAAATATTAGAACACAGCTAGGTGGGGTTCTGAGGGGGGGTTATGCAACGGTCTGAGCACTATTTCACATAATCACGCTATTTCAACCATCTACCTTAAAGATGGTTACCCGTCACCATTTCCAGTTCTTTTTCGCACTGCTTTGCATGCTGGCTACCGTGCGTTAGCAGCACTGGTGCAATCCAGCATCGCGGCCAGTCTTCATCATCACAGGGGAGTCCGACACCGAAAGTTGCTAGCGCCGCCAGTGGTGGCATTCAAGCATCAAATCTTGGCCGCCATAATGTCGAGCACATCCAACCCGCCCAGCCCGCAAGCTCGCTGCATCAGCGGACAAATATGAACAACTGGCTTAAGCGCGCTGCGGTCGATTCCCTGCAACCACTTATTGACGACGACCGAGGGCGGGCATCGTTACTGTATATACACCTCCAGCCCCAGCGCCACCACCGTCGCCACCTCCGTCCCCACCGCCTCACGAAATTCACGCTCTGCCTGCGCCACGGCGCGCTCAAAACCACCCAACCAGGCCAGACCCTGCGGCGTGAACACGATCAGGCGCGCACGCGCATCGCGCGGATCGGGCCCGCGCTGCACGATGCCCCAGGCCTCGCACTGGTCCACCAGGGCCGCCATGGCCTGCTTGCGCATGCCGGCAGCCTCGGCCAGCTCGGTCAGCCGGTTGCCTTGCAAGGACAAATGCCGCGTGATGTGCACATGTGCCGCACTCACCTGCTGCCGCGCTGCCAAGTTGGACAGCGCCAGCGGCACTTCGGGATCGTGTGCCATCAGCTGCAGCACGCGTGCATCAAAGCGGCGCAAGGCTTCGCCGAGCAGGCGGCCCAGATGGCTGGCGCGCCAATCGCCCGTGGTATAGCGTGGTTCCTGCAGATAGTTAGTCATGCAAACTGCCCTTTAATCATGATTTTTTGATTCTACCCTCGCCTATACTCCTGCTCATGCATACATGCTGTATGTTTTGACATATAATACTTTTCACCTCATTTAACCAGGAGCATTCCATGAGCACGATTGATCAGGCAGAAAAGGCAAAAGCACTGCAAGCCGCACTGGCGCAGATCGAAAAGCAGTTCGGCAAGGGCACCATCATGCGCCTGGGCGAAGGCGAGCCCGTGCAGGACATCCAGACTGTCAGCACCGGTTCGCTCGGCCTGGACGTGGCGCTGGGTGTCGGCGGCCTGCCGCGCGGCCGCGTGATCGAGGTCTACGGCCCGGAATCTTCCGGCAAGACCACGCTCACCCTGCAGGTCATCGCCGAAATGCAGAAGGTCGGTGGCACCTGCGCCTTCGTCGATGCCGAACACGCGCTGGACGTGCAATACGCGCAAAAGCTCGGCGTGCAGCTGCATGAGCTGCTGATCAGCCAGCCCGATACCGGCGAGCAGGCGCTCGAGATCGTGGACAGCCTGGTGCGCAGCGGCGCGGTGGACCTGATCGTGATCGACTCGGTCGCCGCCCTCACGCCCAAGGCCGAAATTGAAGGCGACATGGGCGACCAGCTGCCCGGCCTGCAGGCACGCCTGATGAGTCAGGCGCTGCGCAAGCTCACTGCCACCATCAAGAAGACCAACTGCATGGTGATCTTCATCAACCAGATCCGCATGAAGATCGGTGTCATGTTCGGCAGCCCGGAAACCACCACCGGCGGCAACGCGCTCAAGTTCTACTCCAGCGTGCGCATGGACATCCGCCGCGTCGGCACCATCAAGAAGGGGGACGAAGTCGTCGGCAGCGAAACCAAGGTCAAGGTGGTCAAGAACAAGGTCGCGCCGCCATTCAAGGAAGCCCGTTTCGACATCCTGTACGGCACCGGCATCAGCCGCGAAGGCGAGATCATCGACATGGCGGTCGAGGCACGCATCGTCAACAAGGCCGGTGCCTGGTATTCCTACAACGACGAGAAGATCGGCCAGGGCCGCGACAACACGCGCGAGTTCCTGCGCGAGAACCCGGCGCTGGCACGCGAGATCGAGAACAAGGTGCGCGAACACCTGGGCATCAGCGGCATGGCGTCCGTCGCTACGAGCAGCGACACCGTGGATGGCGACATCACCGACGATGTCGAGGCCTGATCGCAGCCAGTCGTGGCGGGAGCGCTGCTGACATGCGCCCCGTCACCCTCTCGCTCAAGGGCAAGGCGCTGGCGCTGCTGGCAGCGCGCGATTATTCGCGTGCCGAGATGGAGCGCAAGCTGCTGCACTGGCTGGAACTGCGCGCCCGCGCCCATGCCGACGCGTTGACCGAAGCCGAACTCCAGCCCCCGGAAGCCGGCCTGGAGCCGGCAGAGCGTCTGGCCGCCATCCACGCCGTGCTGGACGAGATGCAGCACAAGCAGTTCCAGTCCGACGAGCGCGCCGCGCAATCGCTGGTCTATCGCCGTGCCGGCAAGCTCGGTACGGCACGCATCGCGCAGGAGCTGCGCCGCAAGGGCCTGGACGACAGCACCATTGAACAGGCGCTGGACACGCTCGAAGGCACGGAACTGGAACGTGCGCGCGAAGTCTGGCAGCGCAAGTTCAGCCAGCCGCCCGCCACGCCGCAGGAACGTGCGAAGCAGATGCGCTTTCTCGCCAGCCGCGGCTTTGGCGGCGATGTGGTGCGGCAGGTGCTGCGCGGCAGCGAGGACTAGGCCCCGGCTGCCGCTGGCAGCACTCAGTTCCGCACTTCGCCCTGCCCCAGCACCACGTACTTGAGCGAGGTCAGGCCTTCGATGCCGACCGGGCCACGCGCGTGGAACTTGTCGGTGCTGATGCCGATTTCGGCACCCAGACCGTATTCGAAGCCGTCAGCAAAACGCGTACTGGCGTTGACCATCACGCTGCTGGAGTCCACCTCGCGCAGGAAGCGCTGGGCGTGGATGTGATCGGTGGTGAGGATCGCTTCGGTGTGCTGCGAGGAATAGCGGTTGATATGCGCAATCGCCTCGTCCAGCCCGCCCACGACCTTGATGCTGATCACTGCTGCCAGATACTCGGTGCCCCAGTCCTCTTCGCTGGCGTCCACCAGTTGCGCCTGCGGCAGCGCGGCTGCCAGAATCGCGCGCGATGCGGCATCGCAGCGCATTTCCACGCCCTTGTCCTGATAGATGCGGCCAATGCGCGGGAGGAAATCAGCTGCCACGGCCTCGGCCACCAGCAGGCTTTCGGTCGCGTTGCAGGGGCTGTATTTCTGCGTCTTGGCGTTATCGGCCACCTTGACCGCCATGTCCAGATCGCAGGGATCATCCACGTAAGTGTGGCAGTTGCCATCCAGGTGCTTGATCACTGGCACCTTGGCCTCGGCGCTGATGCGTTCGATCAGGCTCTTGCCGCCACGCGGGATGATCACGTCCACGTACTCGGGCATGGCGATCAGGCGGCCCACCGCGACTCGATCGGTAGTCGGCACCATCTGCACCGCATCAGCCGGCAGGCCAGCCGCCTGCAGCGCCTGTGCCACCAGCGCCGCCAGTGCCAGGTTGGAATCGATCGCCTCGCTGCCGCCGCGCAGGATGCAGGCGTTGCCGCTCTTGATGCTCAGGCTGGCAGCCTCGATGGTGACGTTGGGACGGCTCTCGAAAATCATTCCGAACACGCCAATCGGCACGCGCATCTGGCCAACGCGGATGCCGCTGGGCTGCTCCTGCATGCCGCTGATGGTGCCAATCGCGTCCGGCATGGCGGCCAGCTGCAGGCAGCCTTCCTGCAGGGTCTCGATCACTTTCGGCGTCAGGCGCAGGCGGTCCACCATCGGCGCGCTCAGGCCGTTCTGCTCGGCGCGCGCGATGTCTTTTGCATTCGCATAGGCCAGTTGCGCGCCGGCCTCGCCCAGCAGGCGTGCCAGTTCGCGCAAGGCGGTGTTCTTGTGGGCGGCGCTGGCGCGCGCCATCAGGGTGGAGGCAGCGCGGGCGCGTTCGCCCATCTGCTGCATCAGGACATGCACATCGGTACTCATGACGCTTGGAATCCGGAATAACAGGGAGGCTGCCAGCCCATCCGGCAACCTGGCCACAGGGGCCCATCCCTCCATGATAAGCTGCATGACGCATTTCCGTTAACGATCCCGGCCGGCAGCCCCGGCTGTCGCACCTGTTTGCCCATGCCTGAACGCATCGACCTCAACCTGCAGGACAGCCTGCAGGTCCTGCTGCAACAGCTCACCCTGGCCCTGCCGGCCTCCTGGCCACCCGGCCTGCGCATGTTCACGCTGTTTGCCGGCCTGATGACGCTGGCCATCGGGCTGCGCCTGTTGCTGGAGTTCGCTCTGCTGACCTTGCGCCGCCAGGTCATGGGCCGGCTGCAGAACCTGTCCGCCGGCGTGCATGTGGTGCTGGACGAGCGCGTGCTGCGCCGCGCCGCCCGTGTGCCAGGGCCGCTGCTGGTGCAGATCGGCATGCAGCTGTCGCCGTTTTCCAGTGGCACCGTATTCACGCTGATGTCCAGCGTGCTGTCCGCGCTGGCGGTCTGGTACGTGGTGCGCGTGCTACTCGCCCTGCTGGATGCGCTGCTGGCCTACCAGTCGCTGCACACCATGACCTCGCCGCGCCAGCAGCTGTCGCTCAAGAGTTATGTACAGCTGGCCAAGCTGCTGCTGACCATGGGCGGCCTGATCGTGGTGGTGGCGGTGCTGATCGACCGCTCGCCGCTGCTGCTGCTCTCCGGTCTGGGTGCCTTGTCCGCAGTGCTGATGCTGGTGTTCAAGGACACCATCCTGTCCTTCATCGCCGGCATGCAGCTGGCCAACAACGACCTGCTGCGCGTGGGTGACTGGATCGACATGCCGCAGGCTGGTGCCGATGGCGAGGTGGTGGACATGATGCTGCACACGGTCAAGGTGCAGAACTGGGACAAGACCATCATCACGATCCCGACCTGGCGCCTGATGTCGGAAAGCTACCGCAACTGGCGTGGCATGCGCGATTCCGGCGGCCGCCGCATCAAGCGCACGATTCCGGTCGATGCCACCTCGGTGCAGTTCCTGAACGACGAGCAGCGCACCCGGCTGCACCGCTTGCACCTGCTACGCGGCTACCTGCACGAAAAGGAAGTGGCGATTGCCGACGAGAACCAGCGCCGGCTGGAGCAGCTGCCCAAGGAGGCCGCAGGCGACCCGGCCAACCTGCGCCGGCTGACCAACCTCGGTACCTTCCGCGCCTATGTGCTGAGCTATCTGGAAAACCACCCGGAAATCCGCCAGGACATGCTGCGCATGGTGCGCATCATGGACCCGTCACCGCATGGCATTCCGGTGGAGATCTACTGCTTTACCAACACCATTGTCTGGACCGAGTACGAGCGCATTCAGGGCGACCTGTTCGACCATGTACTGGCACAGCTGCCGGAGTTCGGCCTGCGCCTGTACCAGCAGCCGACCGGCTTCGACATGCGCCAGCTGCGGCCCGAGGCCTGGATGTTCAGCGCGGACGCGCCTCGGCCGCCTGACGGCACAGCTGCAAGGCCAGGCGCTGCAGCGCCTGCCAGCTATCCACCGGCCAATCCGGGCTCTTGATCCCTTTCACGATGCCGTCCACCACGTGGGCGGCATGCAGCAGGCCGGCCAACGAAGTCGCCGTCATGCGCGGCGCCACGCGCTCGAACAGGCGCTCGCGCATGCCCCAGATGCGCTGTTCGCGCAGCGCCATCGGCAGCGGCTTGCCCTGGTCCAGCGCCTCGCGCACACGCTTGAGCGCGCGGATGTCCTCGGCCAGCGCGTAGTGCACCAGCACCTCGCTTTCACCTTCGGCCTGCAGCCCGTCCATCATGCGCTGCACGCGCTCGAACTGGCCAGCCAGCACTGCCTCGCTCAGCTTGAACACGTCGTAACGCGCCACGTTGAGCACGGCCGCCTCGATCTGCTGCGCGCTGAGCTCGCCATGCGGATAGAGCAAGCCGAGTTTCTGCACCTCCTGGTGCGCCGCCAGCAGGTTGCCCTCGACGCGGTCGGCAAAGAAGCGCAGCGCATGCTCGCCCTCGGCGCCGGCCGCCACATGCTGGCCTTGCAGGCGCAGGCGCTGGGCAATCCATTGCGGCAGCGCATTGCGCTCCACGCTTTCCACCGGCACGGTGACGCCCTGGTTTTCCAGCGCGACAAACCAGGCCGATGCCTTCGTCTGCTTGTCCAGCCGCGGCAGCGTCACGATCACCAACGTGCCGTCATTGCCCTGCGCCGATTCGGCGACCTGCTGCAGCGCCTGCGAGCCCTCCTTGCCGGGCTTGCCGCCAGGCACATGGATCTCGACGATCTGGCGATCGGCAAACAGCGACAGCGATTGCGTCGCCGCCACCACTTCGCCCCAGTCGTAGTTCGCGCCCTGCACCGTGTGCGAGGTGCGCTCGGTGTAACCGGACTGGCGCGCCGTGGCGCGGATGGCATCGACCGCCTCCTGCACCAGCAAGGGCTCATTGCCGTGCACGGTGTAAAGCGAACGCAAGCCCTGTTTCAGGTGGGCGGCCAGATGGTCAGCGTAAATCTGCATGCAGCAATCAGCGGGGTTCTTGTACGGCGTCGAGGCGGCGCAGGATCTGGCGCGCGGCGTCGATACGCATGTCTCGGTACAGGCCCTGGATCTCGGCGACCTTGGACAGCTGGTAGGTTTCGCTGTAGTTGATATCACGTACCAGGCGGATGGTGGCCGGTGCCATCAGCGTGCGGCCCTGGCGATCCACGGCATCAAAGGTGACGGCCAGCCCCAGCGTCACTTCCTGCGCCAGACCGCTGGAGGTAATCACTTCGGTGCTCTGGCTCGGCTGGTCCTGCAGGATGCGCAGCACCACATCGGCGCTCTCGGCACTGCTGGCCAGTTGCGCCTGCTGGTGGCCCAGCATGCGCCGCACGAAGTGGTTGACCGTATCGCGCTCGGCCGGTGCCACGTAGATGGCACCAAAAGCGTAATCGGCCTTGCCGCGCAGACGGAAGCCGCAGGCGCCCAGCAGGCTGCTGGCGCCCAGTGCCGTGATGGCCAGAATCTGTCTGCGCTGCATGCCGTTCTCCTCAGACCACGATGTTGACCAGGCGCTTGGGCACCACTACCACCTTCTTCGGCTTGGCACCCTCGGCAAACTTGGCAAAGGCCTCGGTCGCCAGCGCAACCGCCTCGATCGCGTCCTTGTCGGCATCGGCCGGCACACGGATGCTGCCGCGCAGCTTGCCGTTGATCTGCAGCATCAGCTCGATCTCGTCCTGCACCAGCGCTGCCGGGTCGACTGCCGGCCAGGGCGCGTCCAGCAGCGGACCGCTGACAGCCGCGTAGCCCAGTTCGTTCCACAGGTGGCAGGTGGCGTGCGGACACACCGGGTAGAGCACGCGCAGCAGGATCGAGAAGCTCTCGGCCAGCGCAGCCTGGTCGTCGGCGCTATCCGTCAGCTTGGCGGCTTCCAGCGTATTCAGCATCTTCATCACGGCAGACACCACCGTGTTGTACTGCATGCGCTCGTAGTCGTAGTTGGCCTGGCCCAGCGTGGTGTGGATCTCGAAGCGCAGCTGCTTGCCGGCCGCGCTGATGGCGGCCAGTTCCGGTGCCGCAATGCCGGCGCGCAGGGCGGCCTGGTGCTTGACGGCAAAGTTCCAGACGCGGCGCAGGAAGCGGTAGCTGCCTTCGACCGCGGCATCGTTCCACTCCAGCGTCAGCTCGGGCGGTGCGGTGAACATGGTGTACAGGCGCGCGGTGTCGGCACCGTACTTGTCGATCAGCGCCTGCGGATCCACGCCGTTGTTCTTGGACTTGGACATGGTGCCCACGCCCTCGTAGTCAATCGCGGTGCCCGCCGGCAGCTCGCCGTCAGCGCTAGGCACTGCCTTGTTCAGCTTCGCGCCGATGACCTTGCCTTCCTCATCCAGCACATGGTCGACATCGCTCGGCCAGAAGTATTCCTTGGCGCCCTTGGCGGTGCGGCGGCTGTAGATGTGGTTGAGCACCATGCCCTGCGTCAGCAGGCGCTTGAACGGCTCGTCGCAGTCCACCAGGCCCATGTCGCGCATCACCTTGGTCCAGAAGCGCGCATACAGCAGGTGCAGGATGGCGTGTTCGATACCGCCGATGTACTGGTCCATCGGCATCCAGTAGTTGGTGCGCGAATCGACCATGGCGGTGTTGTTCTGCGCACAGGTGTAGCGCATGAAGTACCAGGAACTGTCCACGAAGGTGTCCATGGTGTCGGTCTCGCGGCGCGCCGGCTTGCCGCACTGCGGGCAGGTGACGCCGGCGTGGAAGCCTTCGTGCTTGTGCAGCGGGTTGCCGGAACCGTCCGGGATGCAGTCATCAGGCAGCACCACCGGCAGGTCCTTCTCGGGCACCGGCACCGGGCCGCAGCTGACGCAGTGGATGATCGGGATCGGCGTGCCCCAGTAGCGCTGGCGGCTGATGCCCCAGTCGCGCAGGCGCCAGGTGGTCTTTTTCTCGCCCAGGCCCAGTGCCGACAGCTCGGCCGCCACCTTGTCTACCGCATCGGCGCAGGACAGGCCGCTGAACTTGTCGGAGTTGATGGTGATGCCCTTGGTCTTGTCGGCGTACCACTCCTGCCAGCGCGTGAAATCGTAGTGCTCGGCACCGAGCACATCCACCACCTGCTTGATCGGAATGCCGTACTTGAGGGCAAAGGCGAAATCGCGCTCGTCATGGCCGGGCACGCCCATCACGGCGCCATCGCCATAACCCATCAGCACGTAGTTGCCGACCCACAGCGGCACTGACTCCCCGCTGATCGGGTGCACCACGTGCAGGCCGGTCGGCATGCCCTCTTTTTCCTTGAGCGCCAGCTCGGCTTCGGTGGTGCCGCCCTGCTTGCACTTCTCGATGAAGGCGGCCAGCTCCGGGTTGCCGGCAGCCGCGTGCAGCGCCAGCGGGTGCTCGGCCGCCACGGCGCAGAAGGTGACGCCCATGATGGTGTCGGCACGCGTGGTGAACACGTACATGCGGCCATCACCGATCAGCTTGCCATCGGCACCGGCGACATCGTGGGTGAAGGCAAAGCGCACGCCGGCGCTCTTGCCGATCCAGTTTTCCTGCATCAGGCGCACACGCTCGGGCCAGCCGTCCAGTGTGGCCTTGGGGTTGCCGACCTGCACATGGTCCAGCAGCTCCTGCGCGTAATCGGTGATCTTCAGGTAGTAGCCGGGGATTTCCTTCTTCTCGACCAGCGCGCCGGTACGCCAGCCGCGGCCGTCGATCACCTGCTCATTGGCCAGCACCGTCATGTCCACCGGGTCCCAGTTGACAACCTGGGTCTTGCGGTAGGCGATGCCTTTTTCCAGCATCTTCAGGAACAGCCACTGGTTCCAGCGGTAGTACTCGGGATCGCAGGTCGCCACTTCGCGGCTCCAGTCGATCGCCAGACCCATCGCCTGCATCTGCTTCTTCATGTAGGCGATGTTGTCGTAGGTCCACTTGGCCGGCGGCACGCCATTCTTGAGCGCCGCGTTCTCGGCCGGCAGGCCGAAGGCGTCCCAGCCCATCGGCATCAGCACGCTGTGGCCCTTCATGCGCAGGTGGCGCGTGAGCATATCGTTGATGGTGTAGTTGCGCACGTGGCCCATGTGCAGCTTGCCGCTCGGGTAGGGCAGCATGGAGCAGGCATAGTAATGCGGCTTGTCGGAGGTCTCTTCGACGCGGTAGACGTCATCCCGACCCCAGGCCTGCTGGATGGCGGCCTCGATCGCTTGGTGCTGGTAGGTTTCTTGCATGGCTTGGCCTCGCCGACTGGCGCTTGGCAGGCGAAAAATTCGGAAAACAGCAGCCTGACAGACTCAGTTGCTGCGAAACATGAAATATACCGCACCCACCAGGCACAGGCCGGCCCGGAGGGTATCGCGCTTGGGCGGTTCCTTCATGCAAGACACCGCAAAAGGCACGAAAACCGCCCGCCAGGGATCACGCCACAGGCATCAGTCCCTGGGCAGGCCGAGCACGTCGAACATGTCGTACAGGCCGCTGCGCTTGCCGGCCAGGAAGCGCACGGCGCGCAGGCTGCCCTGGGCGTAGGTGGCACGGCTGGAGGACTTGTGCGTGATCTCGATGCGCTCGCCGATGCCGGCAAACAGCACGGTATGGTCGCCCACGATGTCGCCGCCACGGATGGTGGAGAAGCCGATGGTGGACGGATCGCGCTCGCCGGTGTGGCCGTAGCGTTCGTAGACGGCGCATTCCTTCAGGTCGCGGCCGATGGCATCGGCGATGACCTCGCCCATGCGCAGTGCGGTGCCGCTGGGGGCATCGACTTTATGGCGATGGTGCGCCTCGATGATCTCGATGTCGTAGCCGGTGGACAGGGCGCGTGCCGCCATCTGCAGCAGCTTGAGCGTGACGTTGACGCCCACGCTCATGTTGGGTGCCATGACAATGGCCATGTCTTGCGCGGCCTCGGCGATCTGCGCCTTCTGCTCTTCGCTGAAGCCGGTGGTGCCGATCACCAGGTTGACGCCGGCAGCACGGCAGGCGGCCAGGTAGGCCATGGTGCCTTCGGGACGGGTGAAATCGATCAGGGTGTGTGCGCCCTGCAGGCCTTGCGCCAGATCGGCGGTGATGGCCACACCGGCCGGCTGGCCGGTGAAGGCGGCGGCATCGCTGCCGAGCGCCGGGGCCGCCGGGATATCCAGCGCACCGCTCAGAGTGCAGTCGTCAGCGGCCTGGATGGCCTCGATCAGCATGTGGCCCATGCGCCCGCTGGCGCCGGCAATGGCAATATGGTGTTGCATGAAAAAACGGGAAAACAGGGATGGGACTTACTGCGGCAGCGGCGGGAAGCTGGTGGAACCGGGTGTCGTGGGCTGCTCGGGGAGCTTGCTTTCGGGCGGACGGTTCTTCTCGGCAAAGCCCTGCAGCTTGTCGGGATCGGCCTGCAGGTTGCGTGGCTTGTAGTCCTTCTGGTCGCCCAGTACGCGCACGAATTCGGTCTCGGTGGGCAGCGTCTCCGCACCCTCTACCGCCGCCAGCACGTCATTCTCGAAGAAGACGCTCAGGCGGTAGTTGAGGCGATCCACGTCCTTGCGGTCCTTGAGCGTGAACACGTAGTCCCAGCGGCTGGCACGGAACAGGTCCTGCAGCAGCGGTGTACCCAGTACCTGGCGCACCTGGTCACGCGTCATGCCCGGAGCCAGGCGTGCGGCCTGCTCGCGCGAGACGAAATTGCCCTGCGCCACCTCGGGCTTGTAAATGGCACAGCCAGTGCCCAGCAGGGCGGCAGCCACGGTCAGGGTGGCCATGGCGCGCGCCAGACTTCGGCGCGGGGAGCTTGCTTGGGAATGATCCTGCATCGGGATGCCTTCCTGAAGATATGATGTGAACACTATTCAGTCGAAAGGACATTGTAGCGGCAGCACCATGAGCAATATCGAGGAAATCAAGAGTACCGGTCTCAAGGCCACCGGCCCGCGTCTCAAGATCCTGGAAATCTTCCAGAACTCCGAGCAGCGCCACCTGAGCGCGGAAGACGTGTTCCGCATCCTGATGCAGGAAAGCTCGGACATCGGTCTGGCAACGGTATACCGCGTGCTCACCCAGTTCGAGCAGGCCGGCCTGCTCAGCCGCAACAGCTTCGACAACGGCAAGGCCGTCTACGAGCTGGATCTGGGCCAGCACCACGACCATCTGGTCTGTCTGGATTGCGGCCATGTCGAGGAGTTCTTCGATCCCGAGATCGAAAAACGCCAGCACAACATCGCGCGCGACCACGGTTTCGAGTTGCACGATCACGCACTGAGCCTGTACGCCCACTGCAGAAAGCCGGACTGCCCGAACCGCCACAAGTCCTGACACTCCATGGACGGTCTGAAGGGCTTCACCATCCTGCTGCTGTTCCAGGTGGCTGGCGAAGGCATCGTGCGCCTGTTCGGCCTGCCGCTGCCTGCCCCGGTGGTCGGCATGGTACTGCTGCTGCCCACCCTGTTCTGGGCTCCGCTGCGCAAGCCGGTGCAGGCCTGCGCCGAATTCCTGCTGTCGCATTTTTCGCTGCTGTTCGTGCCGATCAGCGTGGGCGTGATCACCCAGCTGCCGCTGCTGGAACAGTATGGCAGCCGTGTCCTGCTGGTGCTGTCGCTGTCCACCCTGCTGGGTCTGGCGGTCACGGCGCTGGTGCTGCGCGCCCTGCTGCGCGGTACACCCGCCGATCAGGGAGAACGTGCCCGTGAATGACATGGTCGAACTCTGGATCTATCTGTCCGAGATGCCGCTGTTCGGGCTGACGGCCACGCTGGCCGCCTACCTGTTCGGTTTCTTCCTGTACGCGCGCTCCGGCTACGCCTCCTGGGCCAACCCGGTGCTGACCTCGGTGGCGATCCTGATCGCCCTGCTGCTGCTCACCGGCACGCCCTACCCGAGCTATTTTTCCGGCGCGCAGTTCATCCACTTCCTGCTCGGCCCGGCGGTGGTGGCGCTGGCCTGGCCGCTGTGGCAGCGACGCCAGGTGGTGCGCCAGTACTTCCGCGCCCTGCTGACAGCGGCGCTGCTGGGCGGTGCCGTCAGTGCCGTCAGCGCCGTGTTGCTGGGCTGGGCTTTCGGCCTGCCCAGGGAGCTGGTCGTGTCCATGGCGCCCAAGGCGATGACGGCCCCGGTGGCCATGGGCGTCGCCGAAGCGATCCACGGCCTGCCGGCGCTGGCAGCCATTTTCGTGCTGTATACCGGCCTGTTCGGTGCGATGACCGCCAAGTACATCTTCGACTGGTGCCGCATCGATGCCTGGCCGGTACGCGGTTTCGCGCTCGGCACGCAGGCACACGGCTTTGGCACGGCACGTGCGCTGCAGGTGAATGCCGAAGCGGGTGCCTTTGCCGGCCTGGCGTTGGGCATGCAGGCGATTCTGGGATCGTTCCTGATTCCGCTGGTGTTCCGGCTGCTGCAGTAATGCGGGTGCCGCAGGATGCGGCATTTTCTGACAGACAGACCGCTGCTGCGCACCGAAGATGGGCACATGGGCGATGAGCGGCATCGCCCGCTGCCAGGAGAACACCATGCCCGCCCGCAAGCACGACACCCGTCATCCGTATCTGCGCTATCTTGGCGTGGCTGCCGTAGCGGCCATGCTGTATGCCGGGTTGGTCGCCATCGATTTTGAAGGTGCGCGATCCTACCCGAGCGTGGCCGTCAGCCTGGCATTGGCAGACGTGGAGTTCTGAGCCGCAGCGCCAGCCTCAATGCGTCCGTGATGCCTGCCGCGGAATCGCCAGCAAGGCCGCCGCCATCACCAGCACGCCGCCCGCCAGCACCTGCAGGCCCAGTTGCGCCGAGCCCAGCCAGGCCGAGGTGATGCTGGCAAAAATCACTTCCAGCAGCATGATCAGCGACATGGTGTGCGAGGACAGGCGCGCCGATCCGTACTGCAAGGCCACATTGCCCGAGATGAACAGCAGGCTGAACAGCACCACCTGCAACACCCAGCTCCATTCCAGCGCCGGCAGCGGCGTGACCCCCATGCGGCCCAGCTGCAGCATGCTCCAGGCGGTCAGGCTGCCCAGCAGCACCCCGCCGGCAAACATGGCCAGCACGCGCGCCTGCGGCGAGCTGTGGCGGCTACTGCGGTTCAGCAGCACATTGGTACAGGAGAAGAAAAAGCCGCCAAGCAGCGCCAGCACGTCGGCCTGGTTCTGCGGCAGGGGCAGCTGCCAGTGGCCGTCCGCGGGCTGCAGCACCAGCACCACGCCGGCCAGCGCCAGCAGCACGCGCCACAGGGCAGAGCGGGTCGGGCGCTCGTCCAGCAGCCACCAGGCCAGAAAGACGGTCCAGACCGGCATCAGGTAGAACAGCAGCACGACGCGGATCACATCGCCGGTGGCGACGGCCCAGTTGAAGCAGGCATTGGTCAGCCCGGAAGCCAGCAGCAGCCACCAGAGATCGCCCTGACGGGCAAACTCGCGCAGCAGCTGCGGCCGCCACAGCAGCAGCGTCAGCGCCGGCAGGCTGTACATCAGCGCGGTCGACCACAGCGGATGCAGGCCCTGCCCCTGCAGGTGCTGCAGCGGCAGCCAGGATACGCCCCAGACCAGCGCGTTGTAGGCGATGGCCCAGGCGGGCAGCAGGCGGGTACGGGCATCAGCCGGCATGGCAGCTCCGGCCTGTGGACAGGCGTGGCGACATCGGCATCGGCCTCAGTGCAGCTTGTCGCTGCGCGCCAATTCCAGCAGCGATTCGACCTCGCGCGGGTAGCGGCGCAGGTTGTGGGCGTACCAGCGCATGATCAGCCACATGGTGAAGGCAACCAGCAGGCCGAAGCCGGTGATGGCGCCAAACGCCGTCAGCCCCCACTTGGTGGACAGGGTGTAGAACAGGCCCATGCCCAGAATGCAGGCCTGTTCATTGAAGTTCTGCACGGCAATCGAGCGGCCCGCGCCCATCAGGTTGTGGCCACGGTGCTGCAGCAGCGCGTTCATCGGCACCACCATGTAGCCGCCGATGGCCCCGAGCACGATCAGGAACGGTGCGGCGACCCAGACATCGCGCACGAAGATCAGCATGATCACCAGCAGGCCCATCACGATGCCGAGCGGCATCACGGACGGGGCCTGGTCCAGACGCACCCGGATCGAGGCCCAGATGGCTCCGGCAGCCGTGCCCAGCGCCACCACGCCGACCAGGCTGGAGGCCTGGGTAACGCTGTAGCCCAGCGCCGCCGCCGCCCAGGCCAGCACGATGTAGCGCAGGTTGCCGCTGACGCCCCAGAACAGCGTGGTGGTGGCCAGCGAAATCTGGCCCAGCTTGTCTTCCCACAGGCGCCGGTTGCAGATGCGGAAATCCGGCACCAGGGTGAGCAGGTTGCGCGGCAGCGGGCGCATGATGACGCCGGTTTCGGGAATCCAGGTGTTGATGATGGAAGCCAGCGCGTAGATCACCATGATGACGCAGATGGCCGCCTTTTCCGGCGTCATGATGCCGGTATCGATGAAGGGCAGGTTGACCGACAGCAGCAGCGGTGCCAGGTGCGGCCCGATCAGCTGACCACCCAGCAGCACGCCCAGGATGATGGAGGCAATCGTCAGGCCCTCGATCCAGCCATTGGCACGCACCAACTGCGAAGGATGCAGCAACTCGGTCAGGATGCCGTACTTGGCCGGGGAATAGGCGGCGGCACCAAGCCCGACCAGCGCATAGGCCAGCAGCGGGTGCGAACCGAACAGCATCATCAGACAGCCCACGACCTTGATCGCATTGCTGTAGAACATGACGCGGCCCTTGGGCTGCGAGTCGGCAAAGGCCCCCACGAACGGCGCCAGTATCACGTAGAACAGCGCAAACATGGGCACCAGCGCCGCCATTTGCCAGTCTGGCGAACCGCTGGCACGCATCAGCGCGACAGCAGCGATGAACAAGGCGTTATCGGCCAGCGAGCTGAAGAACTGCGCGGCCATGATGGTGTAGAACCCGCGCTTCATTTGGCGGTGGCTCCGGCGCGCAGGCAGAAATCGGCAAAAATCAAGCGAATAACCTTCACAGTCACAGCGATGCCGGCCACGGGCTGCAGCACACGCTGTATGTAGCCCGGCAAACGTTCCGGGCACAGAATGGGGGCCTGTCACAACGGCAGGCAATGCTTGTAGTATGCGCCAATTGGCTGGCGGTTTGATGACGGACGGCAAATTCCCCGCGCAATCCGTCCGGCAGGCGCATAATCGGGAGCTTCTGCCCGAATCCGCCATGCCACGCCCGATCCACGCCCTGATCCATACCGATGCCCTTGCCCACAACCTGCAGCGCTGCCGCCAGGCCGCCGGCGAGGCGCGCGTCTGGGCGGTGGTCAAGGCCAATGCCTACGGCCACGGTATCGAACGCGTGTACGAAGGCCTGCGCGGAGCCGACGGCTTTGCGCTGCTGGATCTGGCCGAGGCGCAACGTATCCGCCAGCTCGGCTGGCGCGGCCCGATCCTGCTGCTGGAAGGCGTGTTCGAGCCGCGTGACCTGGAACTGTGCTCGCGCCTGGGCCTGTGGCACACGGTGCATGACGATGCGCAGATGGAGATGCTGGCCGGCCACAAGACGCTGCAGCCGCACAAGGTGTTTCTCAAGCTCGACAGCGGCATGCACCGGCTGGGCTTTGCCCCTGAACGCTTCCGCGCCGCCTATGCGCGGCTGCAGGCCCTGCCGCAGGTGGAGGATATCGGCCTGATGACGCACTTTGCCACCGCCGATGTGGCCGAGCCCGGCGTGGCGGCGGCCTGGCCGTGCTTTCAGGCCGCCACGGCCGAGCTGCCGGGCGAGCGCAGCGTGTGCAACAGCGCCGCCCTGCTACGCCAGCCGCAGCTGGCCGAACAGACCGACTGGGTACGCCCCGGCATTGCGCTGTATGGCAGCAGCCCGGATTTTCCGGAGCACGGCATCGCGCATTGGGGGCTGCAGCCCACCATGAGCCTGCGCAGCCAGCTGATCAGCGTGCGCGAGCTGCAGCCGGGCGATGCCATCGGCTATGGCGCGACGTTCACGGCCGAACGCCCGCTGCGGGTGGGCATTGTGGCCTGCGGCTATGCCGACGGCTATCCGCGCGTGGCTCCCACGGGCACGCCGGTGCTGGTGGCCGGCCACCGCAGCCGCACGCTGGGACGCGTGAGCATGGACATGCTGGCGGTGGACCTGACGCCCGCCACTACGCAGATTCCGGCCGACTTTGCGCCACGGGTGGGTACGGAGGTCACCCTGTGGGGCCGCTCCGGCGGCGGGGCCGTGCTGCCGATTGACGAGGTGGCACAGGCTGCCGGCACGCTGGGCTACGAGCTGATGTGCGCGCTGGCACCGCGTGTGCCGACTGAGGTGGAAGGCGCGGACGAGGCAGCCGGCTGACGCCGCCGGTTCATGAACATGTAACAAACAGCAGTTACAAACAGGAACTCCGCAACCTGTTTCTAGCTGCCATGTCCAGACTGACTTCCTTTCCCCGCCACCTGCTGCTGTCCCTGCTGGCTGCTGCTGCCCTGGCCGCCTGTGGCGGTGACGATGACAACACGCCTGTGGCCACGCCCCCGGCCGAAGCCACGCCGAAAACGCTGCAGCTGGAAAAAGTGGGCGAATACGCCAGCGGTGTCTATTTCGAGAGTGCTGCCGAGATTCCGGCCTTTGACGCTGCCAGCAAGCGCGGCTTTGTCGTCAACGCACAAAAGGGTGCGGTGGATGTGATCGACATGACGGACCCGGCGCAACCGGCACACATCGGCATGATCGATGCCACCCAGCTGCTGGCTGGTGCCTCGATCAACAGCGTGGCGGTGCACGATGGCCTGGTGGCCGTGGCGGTGCAGGCGGCCAACAAGACCGATCCCGGCCTGCTGGCGCTGTACCAGGCCAGCGACCTGAAGCTGGTCGGCCAGGCCCAGGTGGGCGCCCTGCCCGACATGCTGACCTTTACCCCCGATGGCAAGACCGTGCTGGTGGCCAACGAGGCCGAGCCCAGCGATGACTACCAGACCGACCCCGAAGGATCGATCAGCGTGGTGGATGTGAGCACGCCGGCCAAGCCGGTGGTGCGCACGGCCGATTTCCGCGCCTTCAACAACCAGCGTGCGGCCCTGCTGGCCAAGGGCGTGCGCCTGTTTGGCCCGCGCGCCAGCGTGGCGCAGGATCTGGAGCCGGAATACATCGCCGTGTCTGCCGATGGCAAGACGGCCTGGGCCACGTTGCAGGAGAACAATGCCTTTGCCATCATCGATGTGGCGAATGCCAGGGTGACGGATATCGTGCCGCTGGGCTACAAGGACCATGGCGTGGAAGGCCAGGGCCTGGATGCCAGCGATACCGACAAGGCCGCGGACATCCGTACCTGGCCGGGCGTGTTCGGCATGTACCTGCCGGATGCCATGGCGGCTTTCCAGGCCGAAGGCAAGACCTGGCTGATTACCGCCAACGAGGGCGATGCCCGCGCCTGGGGTGAGGACAACGCCGCCTACTGGGCTGGCGATGCCAGCAAGGGCTTTGTGGAGGAATTCCGCGTCAAGCACCTGATCAATGCCAAGGGCTGGAGCGGCCGTGCCGGCGACGACCTGCCGCCGCAGCTGAACGCGCTGGCCAAGGGCGGCCTGCTGAACCCGGCCGTGTTTGGCTACTGCGGTGCCGAGGCCGGCAAGCCCGGCGAGTGCCGAGACGACAATGCACTGGGCCGCCTGACCATCAGCTGGACCCAGGGTTACCAAACCAACGCCGATGGCACGCCCAAACTGTACACCGCCGCCGGCGTGGCCGACCCGGTCAACGGCGACCGCCTGATGTACGACAAGCTGTATGCCTACGGTACACGCTCGATCTCGATCTGGGACGAGAAAGGCCAGCAGGTGTGGGATTCGGGTGATGCGATGGAGCAGTTCCTGGCCAGCGACAGCTGCAAGGTGGGTGCCGCCCGCAATATCCCGTGCAAGGACTATTTCAACTCCAACCACGAAGCCGGTGACGCCATGGACAACCGCAGCGACAACAAGGGCCCGGAGCCCGAAGGCGTGACGGTGGGCCGGATTGGCGAGAAGACCTTTGCCTTTGTCGGCCTGGAGCGCATGGGTGGCGTGCTGGTGTATGACGTGAGCCAGCCGCAGGCCCCGGTGCAGGTGGATTACATCAACACGCGCGAGGACTGGACGACCAAGGATCCGTCTACGGTCAAGTCCGGCGATCTGGGTCCGGAAGGCCTGGCGTTTATCCCGGCGGCCAAGTCGCCCAATGGCAAGCCGCTGCTGATGGTGGGCAACGAGGTGAGCGGTACCACGGCGATCTTCCAGCTGAACCTGACGTACTGATCACGCGCCTGGGCGCCTGATCCTGAACCGGCTGTGGCCTTGTGGCCCGGCCGGTTTTTTCATTTCACCATGACTCCCGCACCGAACTTCGCTGGACTACGCCGAAGCCCGATACAGCAGGTTTATCAAAAACTTAGGCGAGTTCAACATATGCCGGTGCTTTCCGAAACCTGACCCGGCTTCCCCTCTGCTGGCCCCTACAAGGCTCCTGGGAATCGGGTCTTTCCGAGGAGTCATCATGGCAAAGATCAAACTCACCAAGACCACCGTGGAGGCGGCGCAACCCCAGGCGCAAGCCGTCGAACTCCGGGACACGCTGGTGCCCGGCTTCCTGTGCAAGATTACACCAGCGGGCCGCAAGGTGTTCATGCTCCAGTACCGCACGAACGCGGGCGAGCGACGCAAGCCAGCCCTGGGCCTGTTCGGGGAACTGACCGTCGAGCAAGCCCGTTCGCTGGCGCAGGAATGGCTGGCGCAGGTGCGCCGGGGCGGCGACCCGGCCGCCGACAAGGCGGCGGCGCGCAAGGCGCCTACGGTCAAGGAGCTGTGCGAGAAGTTCATGGAGGATCACTCCAAGGTACGCAACAAGCCCAGCACGCAGGACGGCTACCAGGGCGTCATCGACCGCAACATCATCCCGATGCTGGGCCGCATGAAGGTGCAGGACGTGAAGCGCCCGGACATTGCCGGGGCGATGAAGAAGATGGCGTACAAGCCAGCCGAGGCGAACCGCACGTTCAGCGTGATGCGCAAGATGTTCAACTTGGCCGAGGTGTGGGGCTACCGGCCCGACGGCACCAATCCGTGCCGGCACGTCCCGGTGTACCCGGATGGCGAAGCCACCCACCTCATCAGCGACGAGGAAATGGTCAAGCTGTTCCGGTACCTCGACTATCTGGAAACCGACGGGCTGGGCCTGGATCATGCGGTCCTGCCGCTGGCGATCCGGCTGCAATTCGAGTTCGCGGCCCGCCGCTCGGAAATCGTCACGCTGCAATGGGATTGGGTGGACCTGGAGAACCGGCGCGTGGTCTGGCCCGACAGCAAGACCGGCGGCATGTCCAAGCCCTTGAGCGACGAAGCCTACCGGCTGCTGTCCACCGCGCCGCGCGAGGACGGTTGCCCGCATGTGTTCCCGTCCCCGAACCATCCGGGGCAGCACATGACCACGGGCGAGTATTACGGCGGCTGGACGCGCATCCTCAAGCGCGCCGGCGTGACCCATGTGGGCACGCACGGCGTGCGGCACCGCTCGGCGACCGACATCGCCAACTCGGGCATCCCGGTCAAGGTCGGCATGGCGCTGACGGCGCACAAGACCGTGGCGATGTTCATGCGCTACGTCCACACAGAGGACAAGCCGGTGCGCGAAGCGGCCGAGCTGGTGGCCAGCCGGCGCAAGACCAACACCGGGGCGCAGCGGCACGCGGAGGTGGCAGCGTGACCAAGAAGACGCCTGCGGCGGCGGGAGCCGCACCCGCCGCCCTGCCTGCCGGCTACGCCGGCATCCACGGCGGCATCGTGGAAGTGCTCGATGCCGCGCGCCGGGCGACGGCGCGCAGCGTCAATGCGCTGATGACCGCCAGCTATTGGGAAATCGGCCGTCGCATCGTGGAGGCCGAGCAGCAGGGCAAGCGCCGTGCGGGGTACGGCGAGCAGTTGATCGAGCGGCTGTCTGCCGACCTGACCGCGCAGTTCGGGCGCGGGTTCAGCCGCCCGAACTTGCAGCAGATGCGGTCGTTCTTCCTGACCTGGCCAATTCGCCAGACAGTGTCTAGCTGTCGTTTCCCAATAGGTTGTTCACCCGAGGTGAAGCAAGATGGAGGTTCTCTAGCCACATCAACTTCAGCAATCCCCGGATGAACACCCATAAGAATGCCTCATTGACTCCAAAAGGGCGAGCCCATTTGGTCAAGGAAATTGTTCGCATAGGCCTGATGCCGGCAGCCGAGGCTGCCGGCATCAGCGCGCGAACGGCTCGCAAATGGCAGCGCCGTTTTGCCGCACAGGGCGTAGCTGGCCTGCTCGATCGCAGCTCAAGACCCAGGCGTAGCCCCCAGCGCAGTGATCCCAGCAAGATCGAGCGCGCCGTGGCGCTACGACGCAACCAGCGGCTGACCTACGCGCAGATCGCCGAGCGCGTGGGCCTGAGCAGGAGCACTGTGGCCCGAGCCTGTCAGAGCGCGGGGGTGGCGCGCCTGCCGCCTTTGCAGGCCACAGTGCCTGTGCGCCGCTACGAGCGCAAGGCCGCCGGCGAGTTGCTGCACCTGGATACCAAGAAGCTGGCGTGCTTTGCGCAGCCTGGTCACCGCGTCACGGGCGATCGCACGCGCTACACGGCCAAGGCCGGCTGGCAGGCGCTGCACGTGGCCATCGATGATCACTCGCGCGTGGGCTTCAGCCTGATGCTGCCCGATGAGACGGCCAGGAGCGCCTGCCAGCACCTGCTGGCGGCGCTGCGCTACTACCGCGGCTTGGGCGTGAGGATCGAGCGAGTGATGACCGACAACGGCTCGGCTTACACCTCACGGCGCTTTGCCCGTCTGCTGCGCCGCCTGAAGATCAAGCACCTTCGCACCAAACCCTATACGCCCCGCACCAATGGCAAGGCCGAGCGCTTCATCCAGACGCTGCTGCGCGAGTGGGCCTATGCCTATTGCTATCCCACTTCTGAATCGACCCGGATCCTGTAGACACCTGTGAGTCTCATAACTGAGGTCTAATAGGAGGTGCCATGAGTCAGAAGAGATATCCGGAAGAATTCAAGATCGAAGCGGTCAGACAGATTGTGGAGCGCGGTCATGCGGTGGCCGAAGTATCGGAACGCCTGGGCGTCAGCCAACACAGCCTGTACAAGTGGATCAAGCAGCGACAGATGTCCCCCGGCCAGCGCCAGGAGCAATTGAGCCAGTCCGAGGAGCTGCGCCGCCTGAAGGCTGAACTCAAGCGTGTTACCGAGGAGCGCGACATCCTAAAAAAAGCCGCCGCGTACTTTGCCAGGCAGTCCGGGTGAGGTACGCGTTTATCCAGCGCCATGAGGGTGTACACGCGGTACGCCGTCTATGTTCGGTGCTGAGGGTCCATCCCAGCGGCTATTACGCCTGGAAGCACAAACCCTACAGCGACAAGCAACGCGATGACCAGCGTCTGCTGGGCCTGCTCAAGCAAGCTTGGCTGGAAAGTGGCTGCGTGTATGGGTACCGCAAGCTGACTCTGGACATGCGCGATCTGGGTGAGCCGTGCGGCAAGCATCGTGTGGCACGTCTGCTGCGCGCAGCAGGTATCCGTTCACAGACGGGCTATCGGCGCCGCCATGGCAGCCGGGGCGGCAGGCCTGCCGTGGTGGCTCCCGATCATCTGAATCGGCAGTTCACGCCGATGGGTCCCAATCAGGCATGGGTGACGGACATCACCTATATCCGCACGCACGAGGGCTGGCTGTACCTGGCTGTCGTACTTGATCTATTCTCCAGGCAGGTTATTGGCTGGTCCATGGGCAGTCGCATCGATAGCGATCTGGCTTTGAGCGCGCTGCTGATGGCCATCTGGCGCAGGCAGCCCAAGGAGTCGGTTCTGGTGCATTCCGATCAGGGGTGTCAGTTCACGGGGCAGGATTGGCAGAAGTTGCTGCGCGCGCACAATCTGGTCAGCAGCATGAGTCGGCGCGGCAACTGCCACGATAACGCGGTGGCGGAGAGCTTCTTTCAACTGCTCAAGCGCGAGCGGATTCGTCGCCAGATCTATTCCACCCGGCAGGATGCGCGGGCCGATGTCTTCAACTACATCGAGATGTTCTACAACCCCAAACGACGCCACAATACATGCGGGGCGGTATCCCCGATGGAATTCGA
>NZ_KB894781.1 GCF_000374625.1 Allobrachymonas chironomi DSM 19884
TCGCGTCGAGCGCGGCATCATCAAGGTCGGCGAGGAAATCGAGATCGTGGGTATCAAGGACACCCAGAAGACGACCTGCACGGGCGTGGAAATGTTCCGCAAGCTGCTGGACCAGGGTCAGGCTGGCGACAACGTCGGTATCCTGCTGCGCGGCACCAAGCGTGAAGACGTCGAACGCGGCCAGGTGCTGTGCAAGCCGGGTTCCATCAAGCCGCACACCGAGTTCACCGCCGAGGTGTACGTGCTGTCCAAGGACGAAGGTGGCCGTCACACGCCGTTCTTCAACAACTACCGTCCCCAGTTCTACTTCCGTACCACGGACGTGACCGGTTCCATCGAGCTGCCGGCCGACAAGGAAATGGTGATGCCGGGTGACAACGTGTCCATCACCGTGAAGCTGATCGCCCCGATCGCCATGGAAGAAGGTCTGCGTTTCGCTATCCGCGAAGGTGGCCGTACCGTCGGCGCTGGCGTGGTTGCCAAGATCATTGCGTAATCAACGCAAGGATATAGGGGTATAGCTCAATTGGCAGAGCGTCGGTCTCCAAAACCGAAGGTTGGGGGTTCGATTCCCTCTGCCCCTGCCACCCTCTGAGGTGTGGCAAAAAAGAGAAGCCCGCTGCAAAGCGGGCTTTACTATTTCTGCAAGTCGATATAAAATATAAGGCTTCGCTCTTTTTGGCGACAGTCTGATCCTGGTGTGTTGCCCGGATCTGCATATTCTGGAATTGCCACATGGCTTCTTCTCCTCAGGTTGAAACAGTCACTACCGGTGCCGACAAGGCCAAGGTAGCCGTTGCTGCACTGCTGGTGCTGGCGGGTTTCGTTGCGTATTTCATGCTGGCGTCCCAGGGTGCCCTGGTGCAGTGGGTGGCCCTGCTGGCAGGTGTTGCTGCCGGTGTTGCTGCCTACCTGACCTCTGCGTCCGGTCGTAGTCTGGTGGATTTTTTCCGCGAGGCTTTCCGTGAAGTGCGCAAGGTGGTCTGGCCATCGCGCAAGGAAGCATCGCAGACGACCCTGTTCGTGTTCCTGTTCGTGCTCGTGATGTCTACCTTTCTGTGGCTCACCGACAAGACCCTGGAATGGATTCTGTATGGCCTGATTCTGGGATGGAGGTAAGCATGACAGAAGGAACGATGCTGGAAGCGGCAGCCAATCCCGATTTTCGCTGGTACGTGGTGCAGGCCTATTCGGGCATGGAGCGTGCTGTCGAGCGCAATCTACAGGAGCGCATCACACGCGCCGACATGCAGGACAAGTTTGGTCGCATCCTGGTGCCGACCGAAGAGGTGGTCGAGGTCAAGAATGGCCAGAAGCGCACCACCGAGCGCAAGTTCTTCCCCGGCTATGTGCTGGTGGAAATGATCATGGATGACGAGAGCTGGCACCTGGTCAAGCAGACCAGCAAGGTGACCGGCTTTGTGGGTGGTGCCCGCAATCGTCCGACCCCGATTTCGCAGGCTGATGTGCAGAAGATCGTCAGCCAGATGCAGGAAGGCAGCGAGAAGCCGCGCCACAAGGTGGAGTTCGAGGTGGGCGAAATGGTGCGCGTCAAGGAAGGCCCGTTTGCGGACTTCAACGGCAGCATCGAGGAAGTCAACTACGAGAAGAACAAGCTGCGCGTGTCGGTGACCATTTTCGGTCGTGCCACGCCGGTCGAGCTGGAGTTTTCCCAGATCGAAAAGACCTGATTCAGGTCGCCAGTTTTGGGTGCTGCGTTTCACGACCCGCGCATCACCGTCAAGCCAGGGTCATAACCCCGGGGAGCCTGCTGTTGGCAGGCGTTATTACCCGCAAGGAGAAATAGCATGGCGAAGAAAATCGTCGGCTTTATCAAGCTGCAAGTGCCGGCTGGCAAAGCCAACCCCTCGCCGCCGATTGGTCCCGCTCTGGGCCAGCGCGGTCTGAACATCATGGAATTCTGCAAGGCGTTCAACGCCCAGACCCAGGGCGTCGAGCCGGGTCTGCCGCTGCCGGTGGTGATCACCGCGTTTGCAGACAAGAGCTTCACCTTCATCATCAAGACGCCGCCCGCAGCGACGCTGATCAAGAAGGCCATCAAGCTGGACAAGGGTTCTGCCAAGCCGAACACCGACAAGGTCGGCAAGATCACCCGCGAACAGCTGGAAGAAATTGCCAAGGCCAAGATGAAGGATCTGACTGCCGCCGATCTGGACGCCGCCGTGCGCACGATCGCCGGTTCTGCCCGTGCCATGGGCGTCACTGTGGAGGGCGTGTGAGATGGCCAAGCTGACCAAGAAGCAAAAAGCCCTGGAGGGCAAGGTTGACAGCAACAAGCTGTACGCCGTGGCTGAAGCACTGGACCTGGTGAAGGAATGTGCTACCGCCAAGTTCGATGAATCCATCGATGTGGCCGTGCAACTGGGTGTGGACGCCAAGAAGTCCGACCAGGTGGTGCGTGGTGCCGTGGTGCTGCCCAATGGTACCGGCAAGATCAAGCGCGTGGCCGTGTTCGCGCAGGGTGCCAAGGCCGAGGAAGCCAAGGCGGCTGGTGCCGACGTGGTGGGCATGGACGACCTGGCTGCTGAAGTCAAGGCCGGCAACATGCCGTTCGACGTGGTGATTGCTGCTCCCGACGCGATGCGCGTGGTGGGTACGCTGGGTCAGATCCTGGGTCCGCGCGGTCTGATGCCCAACCCCAAGGTGGGCACCGTGACTCCCGATGTGGCAACCGCTGTCAAGAACGCCAAGGCTGGCCAGGTCCAGTTCCGCGTCGACAAGGCTGGCATCATCCACACGACCATCGGTCTGCGTTCCTTTGACAACGAGAAGCTGCAGGGCAACCTGGCAGCTCTGGTGGAAGCGCTGAACAAGGCCAAGCCGGCCAGCAGCAAGGGTCTGTACCTGCGCAAGGTGGCAGTGTCTTCTACCCAGGGCGTTGGCGTTCGCGTCGACACCCAGACCATCGCTGCCTGATTGGCGCGATAAGGCTTTGCACCGGGCAACCGGTGCAGGAGGTGGGCTGCCGGACTCCGGTCCGGCAGGCCATCCAAGACCGCTGGCGTGCCGCAAGGCACTTAATCCTGCAGCCAGCGCAGATGGCGATCCCGCACACAAGAGGTTGAAGGGAATCGGGCAACCGGTTCCGTGTTTCCGAAAGTGAGTTGGTCGCTGCAAGTAAGGGCGTGCATGTGGAGCAATCCCGTGCACATTTTGAGGAGTAGATCTTGAGTCTCAATCGCAGTGAGAAAGAAGCGGTCATCAACGAAGTGACCGAACTCGCCGCTAAAGCTCAAACGCTCGTGATGGCGGAATACCGTGGTATTACGGTAGCCGACATGACCGAGCTGCGCAGCAAGGCCCGTAGCCAGGGCGTGAGCCTGAGCGTGTTGAAGAACACGCTGGCCCGTCGTGCCGTGTCCGGCAGCAGCTTCGAGTCCGTGTCCGACCAGATGACTGGTCCGCTGATCTATGGCTTCTCCGAAGACGCAGTGGCCGCCGCCAAGGTGGTGGCCGATTTCGCCAAGACCAACGACAAGCTGGTCATCCGTGGCGGCGTCTATGCCGGAAAAGTTCTGGATGTGAACGGCGTGAAAGAGCTGGCCAACATTCCTACCAAGGAAGTGCTGCTGTCGCAGCTGTGTGGCCTGTTCATGTCTCCGGTATCGCGTACTGCACGCGTGCTGGCGGCTCTGGCAGAGAAAAAAGGCGAGGAGGCTGCAGCCTGAGTGGCGGCAGATCCTGTCAACCAACATCATTTTTTAGGAAAACATCATGGCATTTGATAAAGACGCATTCCTGACCGCTCTGGACAGCATGTCCGTTATGGAACTGAACGAGCTGGTGAAGGCTATCGAAGAGAAGTTTGGCGTGAGCGCTGCCGCTATGGCTGCTCCCGCTGCTGGCGGCGCTGCTGGCGGCGCTGCTGCTGCTGAAGAAAAGACCGATTTCGATCTGGTCCTGACCGAAGCTGGCGCCCAGAAGGTTGGCGTGATCAAGGTGGTGCGCGAAATCACCGGCCTGGGTCTGAAGGAAGCCAAGGACCTGGTCGACGGCGCTCCCAAGACCATCAAGGAAGCCATGCCCAAGGCCGACGCCGAAGCCGCCCAGAAGAAGCTGGTCGACGCTGGTGCCAAGGCAGAACTCAAGTAATTGGGTTTCTCCCGAGGCTGGAATGTCCGCAAAGGCATTCCAGCCTTTGGTGTTTCTTGCCAGGGTTCGGGATTCGTTCCGGCCCTGATGCAGAAAACACCTTCAAGTGCAGCTGCCGACAGGTCTGCCGTGCTTGAAAGTGTCTTCTGTTCCCGATGGCGGAAGACCCTTGGTTCGGGTCGCGTGCAACGCGTGACCGTCTGCCAATGGCTGGTAGGGGCCAGCCACCAAGATTGCGGGCAAGCGCAGGCCCGCATCCATCCGAGGAAAGACTAACCGCCGCGCTAGCAAGCCAGAATGCTAGACGTCTTCACCTGGAGAGCCCATGTCTTACAGCTATACCGAACGCAAACGGATCCGCAAGAGCTTTGGTACACGCGACAGCGTGCTGAAAATTCCGTATCTGCTGCAAATGCAGCGTGATGCCTACACCGCCTTCCTGCAAAAGGACGTTGCACCCAAGAAACGGCGTGCAGAAGGTCTGCAGGCTGCGTTCGAATCCGCATTCCCGATTGTCTCGCACAACGGTTTTGTGGAAATGAAATTCATCGAGTACAACCTGGCCAAGCCCGCGTTTGACGTGCGCGAATGCCAGACGCGTGGCCTGACCTTCGGCTCTGCCGTGCGTGCCCGCGTGCAACTCATCATTTACGACCGTGATGCTTCCACTGCCCAGTCCAAGGTGGTCAAGGAAGTGAAGGAACAGGAAGTCTACATGGGCGAAGTGCCCCTGATGACCGAGAAAGGCTCCTTCATCATCAACGGTACCGAGCGCGTGATCGTGTCCCAGCTGCACCGTTCGCCCGGCGTGTTCTTCGAACACGACAAGGGCAAGACGCACAGCTCGGGCAAGCTGCTGTTCAGCGCCCGTATCATTCCCTACCGCGGCTCCTGGCTGGACTTCGAGTTCGATCCGAAGGACGTGCTGTATTTCCGTGTCGACCGTCGCCGCAAGATGCCGGTCACCATCCTGCTCAAGGCCATCGGCCTGAACCCCGAGCAGATCCTGGCCAACTTCTTCGTGAACGACCACTTCCGCCTGATGGACAGTGGCGCCCAGATGGAGCTGGTACCCGAGCGCCTGAAGGGTGAAGTGGCGCGTTTCGACATCATCGACAAGGACGGCAAGGTCGTTGTTGCCAAGGACAAGCGCATCACCGCCAAGCACATCCGCGAACTGGATGCTGGACAGACCAGCCACGTGAGCGTGCCGGAAGACTTCCTGATCGGCCGTGTGCTGAGCAACAACATCATCGATGGCGACACCGGCGAGATCATCGCCAAGGCCAACGAGGAGCTGACCGAGGCGCTGCTGAAGAAGCTGCGCGAAGCCGGCATCCAGGAGATTTCCTGCATCTTCACCAATGAGCTGGATCAGGGTGCCTATATCTCCCAGACGCTGCGCATTGACGACACGGCTGACGAGTTTGCCGCGCGCGTGGCAATCTACCGCATGATGCGTCCCGGCGAACCGCCGACCGAAGACGCGGTGCAGGCGCTGTTCCATCGCCTGTTCTACAGCGAGGACAGCTACGACCTGTCGCGCGTGGGCCGCATGAAGTTCAACGCCCGCATCGGTCGCGACGAGGCCGAAGGCGCGATGGTGCTGTCCAACGAGGACATCATGGCCGTGGTCAAGACGCTGGTGGACCTGCGCAACGGCCGTGGCGAAGTCGACGACATCGACCACCTGGGCAACCGCCGCGTGCGTTGTGTCGGCGAGCTGGCCGAGAACCAGTTCCGCACCGGTCTGGCCCGGATCGAGAAGGCCGTGAAGGAACGTCTGGGCCAGGCCGAGCAGGAACCGCTGATGCCGCATGACCTGATCAACTCCAAGCCGATTTCCGCGGCGCTGAAGGAGTTCTTCGGTGCGTCCCAGCTGTCCCAGTTCATGGACCAGACCAACCCGCTGTCCGAGATCACGCACAAGCGTCGTGTCTCCGCACTGGGCCCGGGCGGCCTGACGCGCGAACGCGCCGGCTTCGAGGTGCGCGACGTGCACCCGACGCACTATGGCCGCGTTTGCCCGATCGAGACGCCGGAAGGCCCGAACATCGGTCTGATCAACTCGCTGGCGCTGTACGCCCAGTTGAACGAGTATGGTTTCATCGAGACTCCCTACCGCCGCGTGGTGGACTGCAAGGTGACCGACGAGGTGCACTACCTGTCGGCCATCGAGGAAAACAAGTACATCATCGCCCAGGCGAACGCCACGCTGGACGAGGAAGGTCATCTGACCGGCGAGCTGGTTTCTGCCCGTGAAAAGGGCGAATCCGTGCTGGTCGATCCGGCCGAAGTGCAGTACATGGACGTGTCCCCGGCGCAGATCGCGTCGGTGGCGGCCGCCCTGGTGCCCTTCCTGGAGCACGACGACGCGAACCGTGCCCTGATGGGTGCCAACATGTCGCGTCAGGCCGTGCCCGTGCTGCGTCCGGAAAAGCCCATGGTGGGTACCGGCATCGAGCGCGTGGCGGCAGTCGACTCCGGCACCGTGGTGACGGCCAGCCGTGGTGGCGTGGTCGACTATGTCGATGCCACCCGTATCGTGGTCCGTGTCAACGACAACGAAGCCGTGGCCGGCGAAGTGGGCGTGGACATCTACAACCTGATCAAGTACCAGCGTTCCAACCAGAACACCAACATCCACCAGCGCCCGATCGTCAAGCGTGGCGACGTGCTGGCCAAGGGTGACGTGGTGGCTGACGGCGCATCGACTGACCTGGGCGAGATCGCCATTGGCCAGAACATGCTGATCGCCTTCATGCCCTGGAACGGCTACAACTTCGAGGACTCGATCCTGATCAGCGAACGCGTGGTGGCCGAAGACCGCTACACCTCCATCCACATCGAGGAACTGGTGGTGATGGCGCGCGACACCAAGCTGGGCGCCGAGGAAATCACGCGTGACATCCCGAACCTGAGCGAAGTGCAGCTGAACCGTCTGGACGATTCCGGCATCATCTACGTGGGCGCGGAAGTGAATCCGGGCGACGTGCTGGTAGGCAAGGTCACGCCCAAGGGCGAGACCACGCTGACGCCGGAAGAGAAGCTGCTGCGCGCGATCTTCGGCGAGAAGGCATCCGACGTGAAGGACACCTCGCTGCGCGTGGACCAGGGTTCCAGCGGTACCGTGATCGACGTGCAGGTGTTCACCCGCGAAGGCATCCAGCGCGACAAGCGCGCCCAGCAGATCATTGACGACGAACTGAAGCGTTTCCGCCTGGACCTGAACGACCAGATGCGTATCGTGGAAGTGGACGCGATGGACCGTCTGCGCAAGATCCTGATTGGCAAGGTAGCCAACGGCGGTCCGCAGAAGCTGGCCCGTGGCAGCACCATCGATGCCAAGTACCTGGATGGCCTGGACAAGTACCACTGGTTCGACATCCGCCCGGCAGATGAAACCGTGGCCGACCAGATCGAGAGCGTGAAGAAGTCGCTGGAGCAGGAGCGTCACAGCTTCGACCTGGCCTTCGAGGAAAAGCGCAAGAAGCTGACGCAGGGCGACGAGCTGCCCGCTGGCGTGCTGAAGATGGTCAAGGTCTACCTGGCCGTGAAGCGCCGCCTGCAGCCGGGTGACAAGATGGCCGGTCGCCACGGCAACAAGGGTGTGGTGTCCAAGATCGTGCCGATCGAGGATATGCCCTACATGGCTGACGGTACCCCGGCTGACATCGTGCTGAACCCGCTGGGCGTGCCTTCGCGCATGAACGTGGGTCAGGTGCTGGAAGTGCACCTGGGCTGGGCCGGCAAGGGCATTGGCCAGCGCATCAACGATATGCTGCAGCAGGAAAAGGCGGCTGCCGATGTGCGCCAGTATCTGGAAAAGGTCTACAACAGCTCCGGCCGCGCCGAGCAGCTGCAGCACCTGTCCGATGACGAGGTCATGTCCATGGCCGGCAACCTGACGGGCGGCCTGCCGTTCGCCACGCCGGTGTTCGACGGTGCCTCCGAAGAGGAAATCCTGGGCATGCTGAAGCTGGCCTACCCGGACGAAGTGGCCGAAGCCAAGGGCCTGACGGCTTCGCGCACCCAGGCCTACCTGTATGACGGCCGTACCGGCGAGCGCTTCGAGCGCCCGACCACCATCGGCTACATGCACTTCCTGAAGCTGCATCACCTGGTGGACGACAAGATGCACGCCCGTTCCACCGGTCCGTACTCGCTGGTGACGCAACAGCCGCTGGGCGGCAAGGCCCAGTTCGGTGGCCAGCGTTTCGGTGAGATGGAGGTGTGGGCACTGGAAGCCTACGGCGCGTCCTACGTGCTGCAGGAAATGCTGACTGTCAAGTCCGACGACGTGCAGGGCCGTACCAAGGTTTACGAAAACATCGTCAAGGGCGAGCACGCCATCGATGCCGGCATGCCGGAATCGTTCAACGTGCTGGTCAAGGAAATCCGCTCTCTGGGTATCGATATCGAGCTGGAACGCGGCTGACCGGGCAGGGCACTGCGGTGCCCGTCCCCTGCGTGTTCCCCTTGTTGCATCCTCATTTAGGAAAGAGTCATCATGAAATCTTTGCTCGACCTGTTCAAACAAATCAAGCCCGAAGAGCACTTCGACGCCATCAAGATCGGCCTGGCTTCGCCCGAGAAGATCCGCTCCTGGTCCTTCGGCGAAGTGAAAAAGCCGGAAACCATCAACTACCGTACCTTCAAGCCCGAGCGTGACGGCCTGTTCTGCGCCAAGATCTTTGGCCCGATCAAGGACTACGAATGCCTGTGCGGCAAGTACAAGCGCCTGAAGCATCGCGGCGTGATCTGCGAGAAGTGCGGCGTGGAAGTGACCCAGACCAAGGTGCGCCGCGAGCGCATGGGCCACATTGACCTGGCTGCGCCTTGCGCCCACATCTGGTTCCTGAAGTCCCTGCCGTCCCGTCTGGGTCTGGTGCTGGACATGACGCTGCGCGACATCGAGCGCGTGCTGTACTTCGAGGCTTATGTGGTAACCGATCCCGGCATGACGCCGCTGAAGAAGTTCAGCATCATGTCCGAGGACGACTATGACAAGAACCTGGAAGAATACGGCGACGAATTCCAGGCCAAGATGGGCGCCGAGGGTATCAAGGACCTGCTGGAAAGCATCGATATCGATTCCGAGATCGAGCACCTGCGTGGTGACCTGACCGGCTCCGAAGTCAAGGTCAAGAAGAATGCCAAGCGCCTGAAGGTGCTGGAAGCCTTCCGCAAGTCCGGCATCAAGCCGGAGTGGATGGTGCTGGAAGTGCTGCCGGTGCTGCCGCCGGACCTGCGTCCGCTGGTGCCGCTGGATGGTGGTCGTTTTGCCACCTCCGACCTGAACGACCTGTACCGCCGCGTGATCAACCGCAACAGCCGTCTGCGTCGCCTGCTGGAGCTGAAGGCTCCGGAAATCATCGCGCGCAACGAGAAGCGCATGCTGCAGGAAGCGGTGGACAGCCTGCTGGACAACGGCCGTCGTGGCAAGGCCATGACCGGCGCCAACAAGCGTGCCCTGAAGTCGCTGGCCGACATGATCAAGGGCAAGGGCGGCCGCTTCCGCCAGAACCTGCTGGGCAAGCGCGTGGACTACTCCGGTCGTTCCGTGATTACCGTGGGCCCGACCCTGAAGCTGCACCAGTGCGGTCTGCCCAAGCTGATGGCGCTGGAGCTGTTCAAGCCCTTCATCTTTGCCCGTCTGGAGCAGATGGGCATCGCCAACACCATCAAGCAGGCGAAGAAGGAAGTCGAGAACAACAACCCGGTGGTGTGGGACATCCTGGAAGAGGTGATCCGCGAGCACCCGGTGATGCTGAACCGTGCGCCGACGCTGCACCGTCTGGGTATCCAGGCGTTCGAGCCGATCCTGATCGAGGGCAAGGCGATCCAGCTGCACCCGCTGGTCTGTTCCGCGTTCAACGCCGACTTTGACGGTGACCAGATGGCTGTGCACGTGCCGCTGTCGGTGGAAGCGCAGCTGGAAGCGCGCGTGCTGATGCTGGCTTCCAACAACGTGCTGTTCCCGGCGTCCGGCGAACCCTCCATCGTGCCGTCGCAGGACGTGGTGCTGGGTCTGTACTACGCCACCCGCGAGAAGATCAACGGCAAGGGTGAAGGCATGGTGTTTGCCGACATCCAGGAAGTCGAGCGCGCGCTGGAAAGCAAGGAAGTCGAGCTGACGACCCGCATTTCCGTGCGTCTGACCGAGTACGGCAAGAACAAGGAAACCGGCGAGTTCGTGCCGAAGACCGGTCTGGTGGAAACCACCGTGGGCCGTGCGCTGCTGTCCGAGATCCTGCCCAAGGGCCTGCCGTTCAGCACCATGAACAAGACGCTGAAGAAGAAGGAAATCTCCAGGCTGATCAACAGCTCGTTCCGCAAGTGCGGCCTGAAGGAAACCGTGGTGTTTGCCGACAAGCTGCTGCAGAACGGTTTCCGTCTGGCCACGCGCGCCGGCATCTCGATCGCGATCGAGGACATGCTGGTGCCGCCGCAGAAGCACGAGATCATTGGCCGTGCCGAAGCCGAAGTGAAGGAAATCCAGCAGCAGTACTCCTCCGGTCTGGTGACCGCGGGCGAGCGCTACAACAAGGTGGTGGACATCTGGGGCAAGGCCGGTGACGAAGTGTCCAAGGTCATGATGGCCCAGCTGGCCAAGCAGAAGACCAACGACCGCGAGGGCAAGGAAGTCGACCAGGAATCGTTCAACTCCATCTACATGATGGCCGACTCCGGTGCGCGAGGCTCTGCGGCGCAGATCCGTCAGCTGGCTGGCATGCGTGGCCTGATGGCCAAGCCGGACGGCTCGATTATCGAGACGCCGATTACCGCGAACTTCCGCGAAGGCCTGAACGTGCTGCAGTACTTCATCTCCACGCACGGTGCCCGAAAGGGTCTGGCGGATACGGCACTGAAGACGGCCAACTCCGGTTACCTGACACGCCGTCTGGTGGACGTGACGCAGGACCTGGTGGTGACCGAGCATGATTGCGGTACCAGCGATGGTCAGGTGATGCGCGCCATCGTCGAGGGCGGCGAGGTGATCGAATCGCTGCGCGATCGTATCCTGGGCCGTTCTGCTGCCGAGGATGTGCTGCACCCGGAAACGCGTGAAGTGCTGACCCGTCCGGGCGAAATGTTCGACGAGGACTTGATGGATGTGCTGGAAGCCGCCGGCGTGGACGAGGTCAAGGTGCGTACCGCACTGACCTGTGCCACCCGTTTCGGCCTGTGCGCAACCTGCTATGGCCGTGACCTGGGTCGCGGCGGTCTGGTGAACGTGGGCGAGGCGGTCGGCGTGATCGCGGCCCAATCCATCGGTGAGCCGGGTACCCAGCTGACCATGCGTACCTTCCACATTGGTGGTGCCGCTTCGCGTGCCGCCATCGCCAGCAGCGTGGAAGCGCGTTCCAACGGTTTCATCGGTTTCAACTCGATGATGCGCTACGTGAGCAACCGCAAGGGCGAGCTGGTGGTGATTTCCCGTTCCGGCGAGATCATCATTTCCGACGAGCATGGCCGTGAGCGCGAGCGCCACAAGGTGCCGTATGGCGCGACCCTGGCGATCAAGGCCGACCAGCAGATCAAGGCCGGTACCATCCTGGCCAACTGGGACCCGCTGACGCGCCCGATCATTACCGAATACGCCGGTCAGGTGAAGTTCGAGAACGTCGAGGAAGGTCTGACCGTGGCCAAGCAGGTCGACGAGGTGACCGGCCTGTCCACGCTGGTGGTGATCGATCCCAAGCGCCGTGGCTCCACCAAGGTGGTGCGTCCGCTGGTGAAGCTGATCGATGCCGAAGGCAAGGAAGTGAAGATCCCCGGTACCGACCACTCGGTGACCATCGGCTTCCAGGTGGGCGCGCTGATCCAGGTGCGTGACGACCAGGAAGTGGGCCCCGGCGAAGTGCTGGCGCGCATCCCGATGGAAGGCCAGAAGACCCGCGACATCGTGGGTGGTCTGCCGCGCGTGGCCGAGCTGTTCGAAGCCCGTACGCCCAAGGACAAGGGCGTGCTGGCCGAGATGACCGGTACCATCTCCTTCGGCAAGGAAACCAAGGGCAAGGTACGTCTGCAGATCACCGATCCGGAAGGCAAGGTCTGGGAAGAGCTGGTGCCCAAGGAAAAGAGCATCCTGGTGCACGAAGGCCAGGTGGTGAACAAGGGCGAAAGCATTGTCGACGGTCCGGCCGACCCGCAGGACATCCTGCGCCTGCTGGGCATCGAGGAGCTGGCACGCTACATCGTGGACGAGGTGCAGGACGTGTACCGTCTGCAGGGCGTGAAGATCAACGACAAGCACATCGAGGTGATCGTGCGCCAGATGCTGCGTCGCGTGGTGGTGGAGAACCCGGGCGAATCGGGCTACATTGCCGGCGAACAGGTCGAGCGCAGCGAGATGCTGAACACCAACGACGCGCTGCGCGCCGAAGGCAAGATGGAATCGACCTACAGCAACCTGCTGCTGGGTATTACCAAGGCGTCGCTGTCGACCGACTCCTTCATCTCCGCGGCGTCCTTCCAGGAAACCACGCGCGTGCTGACCGAGGCTGCCATCATGGGCAAGCGCGACGAGCTGCGTGGCCTGAAGGAAAACGTGATCGTGGGTCGCCTGATTCCGGCTGGTACCGGTCTGGCCTACCACCAGGCACGCAAGGCCAAGGACGAGATGGACGAAGCCGAGCGCATGGCGATTGCCCAGGCCGAAGAGGACACCCTGTTTGCCACCAGCGACGATGTTGCGGGCGAAGCGGCTCCGGCAGCTCCGGAAACGGACGCTGGCGAGGAGTGATCCACACCGGCGGTCTGTCCCGGACCGGCTGCCGGATCGCCACAGGTGCTTGTCCGTCTGCTGACGCAAGTGCATGATGAACCTGTGCAGCCCGTGCTGCACAGGTTTTTTTCTGGGTTGACCGGCTGGTTGGCCCGTATCCCTGCAACAGGAATCCTGATGAAAAAGCCGGAATCAGTCCCGCCGAACCCCGCCGCTTCCCATGGTGATACGCCGCTGTGGCATCAGCTGCAGCAGGTGGCCGCGGTGATGCAGAAGGTCGAGGCCGGGGCCAGTGCCACCACGGCGCTGGAGGCCGTGCCGGCAGCCTTGCGCCCGGGCGTGCAGGCGCTGGTGTTCGAGACCTTGCGCGGACTGGGCGTGGGACGGCTGCTGTGCAGCCAGCTGGTGCAGCGCCGTCCGGCACCGCTGCTGCAGGCCCTGCTGCACAGTGCGCTGGTGCTGGCCTGGCAGGCTGGCGCGCAGCGCGAGGATAGCCGGGGCTACACCGACTTCACGCTGGTCAACCAGGCGGTGGAAGCGGCCAAGCGCCATCCGAAGCTGCGTCACAGCGCGGCCATGGTGAATGCCGTGCTGCGCCGTTATCTGCGTGAGCAAGCGGCCTTGCGTCAGGCCGTGCAGCAGGCCAGCCCGCAGGGCGATCCGGCCTTGCTGAATGTGCCGGACTGGTGGCTGCAGCGATTGCAGCGCGATCATGGGCCGGACGTGGCGGCGGCGCTGATTCGCCATGGTCAGCAGGCGGCTCCGATGACGCTGCGTGTCAATGCGCGGCACATGACGGCAGATGCCTATCTGGAGCAGCAGTTGCGCCCGGCCGGGCTGGACGGCTGGCGTCAGGGGGCGTATGGCATCGTGCTGCAGCGCCCTTGTCCGGTGCAGCAGCTGCCGGGTTTTGCCGAGGGCTGGGTCTCGGTGCAGGATATGGCGGCGCAACTGGCGGCACCGCTGCTGCTGCAGGCGCTGCCGCAGGACCGGCCGTTGCGTCTGCTTGATGCCTGCGCCGCGCCTGGCGGCAAGACGGCGCACCTGCTGGAGTTGGGCGACCATGCGGTGCTGGCGCTGGATCAGGATCCGCAGCGCTGCGAACGAATCCACGATACGCTGCAGCGCCTGCAACTGCCCGCCGAGGTGCGCGCGGTGGATGCAGCGCAAGTCGACAGTTGGTGGGATGGCAGCCTGTTTGACGGCATGTTGCTGGATGCGCCCTGTACCGCATCGGGCATTGTGCGGCGTCATCCGGATGTGCCCTGGCTGCGCCGGGCCTCGGATGTGGCGCAGCTGGCGGCAGCGCAGGCACGTCTGTTGCAGGCCTTGTGGCCGCTGCTGAAGCCGGGCGGCCGCCTGTTGTACTGCACCTGCTCGGTGTTCAGGGAGGAGGGCGATGGCCAGATCGGGGCGTTCCTTTCTTGCCACAGTGATGCCGTTCGCCTGCCGGCTCCCGGGCATTTGTTACCCATGGAGGGTACGGGAGCTTCCAGTCTCATGGACAATGGGGTGGCTGGTGACACTGGTGTGACTGGCCTGATGGATCATGACGGTTTCTTTTATGCCCTGCTTGCCAAACGCGACTGAGTCCGTGCCGCTGTCCCGCCGCCATGTGCTGCGTGCTGCCGGTGCGGCTTCCCTGTGCCTGGCTGGCGGCATGCCGGCGGCCTGGGCGGCGTCGGCATCGATCCAGAATGTGCGCTTCGAGCTGACGCAGGATGCGGTACGCATGACCGGCAATGTGCGCTTTTCCTTGTCCGATGGCGTGCAGGACATCCTGAGCAAGGGGGTGCCGCTGTATTTCGTGTTCAGCACCAATACCGTGCAGGAGCGCTGGTACTGGTCGAACAAGCCGGTGCACCGGCGGCAGCGCTACATGCGGCTGGCCTACCAGCCGCTGACGCGCAAGTGGCGCGTGAATTTCAGTACCCAGCCCTTCAACCGCAGCGGTGTGACAGGCGTGGCGGTGAACCAGAATTACGACACGCTGCAGCAGGCGCTGGGCGTGATCCAGCGCATTTCCAACTGGGAAGTGCTGTCCAGTGCCGACTGGGACAAGGATGCCGGCTTTGCCGTGGACGTGGCCTTCCAGCTTGATGTCAGCCAGCTGCAGCGGCCGCTGCAGATCGGTGCCAGCAGTCAGGCCGACTGGAATATCGAGGCGCGCCGCAGCTTCCGCCTGAACCAGCAGGTGCTGGTGACGCCGGGGGCCTGATCGCCCTGACAGGCCGGCTGCAGTCCCATGTCCCGTTCCACCTCCCCGTTTCGTCAGGGCTTGCTGAAGTCCTTTGACAGCTACTGGAAGACGAGCGGCACCACGCTGCGCTGGGCCGTGCCGGTGATCCTGCTGCTGATCCTGGCGATCGTGCTGGTGATGATGTTCCTGCTGGCGCAGGCCACCGGCAACAGCGCCCTCTACGAGCGCAATTTCGAACGCCTGCTGGTGGTCAACCTGGTGCTGGCCGTCATCCTGTTTGCCATCATCGTCTGGATGGGCTGGCGTGTCTGGTCGCGCTACCGGCGTGGCCGCTTCGGCAGCAAGCTGCTGCTCAAGCTGGCGGCGGCCTTCGTGCTGGTGGCCAGCGTGCCGGGTGCGCTGATCTATCTGGTGTCCTACCAGTTCGTGAGCAGCTCGATCGAAAGCTGGTTTGACGTGAAGGTGGAGACGGCGCTGGGGGCGGGCCTGAACCTGGGACGCAATGTGCTGGACACCATGACGCGCGATACCGGCATCAAGACCCAGATCGCCGGCGAGCAGCTGGTGAACACGCCGACATTCAGTCTGAACATGGAGCTGGAGCGCCTGCGCCAGCAGCAGAATGCCGAGCACATGCTGCTGTGGTCGCAAAGCGGCGAGCGTATTGCCAGCGCCGGCGGTGCCCTGTTTGCCGCCTCGACCGGTGCGCCCACGCCGGAGCTGATCGCCGAGCTGCACAGCAAGCCGGTGGTGGCCAGCATCGAGGGGCTGGAAGCCTCGACCGATGTCGATATTGCCGATGCACAGGCCGAGCAGAAAATGCAGCAGCAGCTCAGCCGCCATGCGCGCATCGTGGCCTATACCCTGGTGCGCACCAGCGAGTTTGGCCTGCTGGAGCAGGCCTGGATCCTGCAGGTGGTACAGCCGCTGCCGCAGGAGCTGCTGCAAAACGCACTCATGGTGCAGGATGCCAACCGCGATTACCAGGAGCGCGCGCTGGCGCGCAGCGGCATGACGCGCATGTTCATCGGTACGCTGACGCTGACGTTGATCCTGGCGGTGTTTGGTGCGGTGCTGCTGGCGGCGGTGCTGGCCACGCAGCTGGCGCGTCCGCTGCTGCTGCTGGCCGAGGGCGTGAAGCAGGTGGCGCGGGGCGACCTGAGCCCCAAGCAGGTGTACGAGGCGGATGACGAACTCGCCGGGCTGACGCGTTCCTTCTCGATGATGACGCAGCAGCTGGCCGATGCCCAGCAGGCGTTGACCAGCAGCATGGCCGAGCTCGATGCCTCGCGGGCCGAATTGCAGACCATTCTGGACAACCTGAGCAGCGGCGTGATGGTGCTGGACGCCGATGACCATGTGCTGTCGGTCAACCCGGCCGCGGAGCGCATTCTGCAGATCACGGAGTCGGACCTGCTGGGGCATGAGCTGGCCGGTTTTGCCGGACTGGAGCAGCTGGCCCAGGCCGTGGCCAGCCAGTTCGAGATGATGCAGGAGGGCGAGGAGCCGGCCCCGCTGCTGCAGGACAGTGCGCTGGAGCAGGAGGATGAGCTGCTGGAAGAGCGTTTCCGCAGCAAGACCACCTCTGAGTACTGGCAGCAGACGGTGGAGCTGAATCCGGGATCGCATGCCGGCTTGCAGCAGGACAATACCACGCTGATGCTGCGCGGCGTGAAGCTGCCCGTACCGGACCTGCAGGGCGCGCGACTGCTGGTGTTCGAGGATATTTCGGCGATCATTTCGGCGCAGCGCGCGCAGGCCTGGGGCGAGGTGGCGCGTCGGCTGGCGCACGAGATCAAGAACCCGCTGACACCTATCCAGCTCTCGGCCGAGCGCATGGAGATCAAGCTGATGGACAACTTGCCGCAGCCGCAGCAGGCGATCCTGTCCAAGTCGGTACGTACCATCGTGGAACAGGTCGATGCCATGAAGCGCCTGGTCAACGAGTTCCGCGACTATGCCCGTTTGCCCGCGGCAGAACTGTCCCGTATCGATCTGAACGCGCTGGTGACCGACGTGGTGCAGATGTACGAGGCCGGCGCATCGGGCCAGCCGGTGCCGGTGGTGCTGGAGCTGGACCCGGAGTGCCGGCCGGTGATGGCCGATGCCCAGCAGCTGCGCCAGGTGATCCACAACCTGGTGCAGAACGCACAGGATGCGCATGAGCATGCCGGGCTGGTTGATCGGCCGGTGCTGCTGCAGACGCAGTGGCGTCCGATGACGCGCCGGGTGCGCCTGTCGATCAAGGATGAGGGCGGCGGTTTCCCGGAGCACATTCTGGTGCGTGCCTTCGAGCCCTATGTCACGACCAAGTCCAAGGGCACGGGGCTGGGCCTGGCCGTGGTGAAGAAAATCGCCGATGAGCACGGTGCACGGCTTAAGGTGGGCAACCGCGAGCCGGCGGGCGAGGTGGCCGGGGCACAGGTCAGCCTGCTGTTCCCGCCGCTGCCCGAGGGGGATGAGGAAAGTACTGGCACGACGGGCTGACGCAGCCTGGATTGCTGTGGCACAATGGCTGTATCATTGTCGCAACACATTCCGGTTTTCCCGGGTGAGGAAGTACAAAGATGGCAAAGATTCTGGTCGTGGACGATGAACACGGCATACGGGAACTGCTTTCGGAAATCCTGAACGACGAAGGGCACGCGGTGGACCTGGCGGAAAACGCCGCCGAAGCGCGTCAGGCGCGTCAGCAGAGCAACTACGACCTGGTCTTGCTGGACATCTGGATGCCCGATACCGATGGTGTCACGCTGCTCAAGGAATGGTCCGGCCAGGGCCTGCTGACCATGCCGGTGATCATGATGAGTGGCCATGCCACCATCGATACTGCCGTGGAGGCCACGCGCATCGGTGCCCAGGCCTTCCTGGAAAAGCCGATCACCATGCAGAAACTGCTCAAGGCGGTGCAGCTGGGTCTGGCGCGCGAAGGCGCCCGTCCGGCCGATGTCGTCAGCGCGCCCGCACCGACAGCGGCGGCGCCCGTCATGGCCAGTGCCGATATGGTGGCGCCAGTAAGCAGCACGCCTGCCGTGGCAGCGGCTGCTCCTGCCTTCCAGCCGGTGGTGGCTACCCCGGTGGGCATGAGCGGGCAGAACAGCTTCCAGAGTTTTGATCTGGACAAGCCGCTGCGTGATGCGCGTGACGAATTCGAGCGCTGCTACTTCATCTACCATTTGCAGCGCGAAAACGGCTCCATGACCCGCGTGGCCGAAAAAACCGGCCTGGAGCGCACCCACCTGTACCGCAAGCTCAAGCAGCTGGGCGTGGACATCGCGCGCGAGAAGAAGCAGGCGGCTGGTTGAGGCGCATGTGACAAAAAAATGGCGGCAGCTTGTGCAAAGTGCAAAAAACGCGCTACAATACCTGCTTGTTGGCTCGGTAGCTCAGTTGGTAGAGCAGCGGATTGAAAATCCGCGTGTCGGTGGTTCGATTCCGCCCCGAGCCACCAGAAAATACAAGGAAATCAACGGCCTGGAAGTTTTGCTTCCAGGCCGTTTTTCTTTGCAGAATTGGCTCCATTGTTGTCGAGTTTTGCGCGGATAGAGACGGCTGATATCCGGCAGCGACAAGATAGTGCTGTACACTGGCCTTCAGCCATGATAAATTAGATCATGGCTGATAAAAAGATCATTGACGATGTGCACTATATTGCGCGCAAGCGTGGCAATGGTCAACTCAGGCGCGAGGTGTGGGTTGATGGTCAAGGGCGTGTGTCACGCTATAACCTGGCCTATATCAACCATGCCTTATACGCTGGCGATAACGGAAGGGTGGTCGGCTATGACAACCAGCACGGCTACCACCATCGCCATTATTTCGGACAGGTCGAGCCTGTCCGCTTCACCAGCTTCGAGGATACGGAGGAGCAGTTTCAGGCAGACTGGATTGCCTTGAGGAGTTAGACATGCACAAAGTTACCATCAGGACCGCGAGTGAACAGGAGTTTTTTCAGCGTGGTGCCAGGATTGCTGCTTTGGCAGATACCGGCAAGCCTTTGCCAGTCGAACGCGTGCTGAGTTTCGAAGATCCTGCCGACATGCTGCGACTGCTGACCGTGAGCAAGCTGGAGCTGCTGCGAGCGGTTAAGGAGGCGCCGGGCTCTATCACCATCCTGGCGGCCAGACTGCAGCGTGATCGTAGCGCAGTGAAGCGGGATGTGGACCAGCTGGAACAGGCTGGACTGGTCACGGTGGAGGAGAAGCCCTTGCCGGGTCATGGCCGGATGAAGGAGGTGAGGGCGGTTGCGCAACGCTTCCGGATGGAAGTGATGGTGTGACCATGTCATGGTGCTCTTGCCGGGGGTGGCGGTCTGGGCAAAGTCTTGGCAGTGATGCTGGATCATCAGGAAATATCATGATGGGGCAGCCATGACCACGCATGTTCGTGAAAAATTTTCTTCCCAGGCCGCACCGGAAGTGCTGACAGCCATGCGTCTGATTGCAGAACACCAGGGGCGCCAGTTCCAGGCCGTACTGGATGAGGCCCTGCGTGACTACATTGACGGGCAGCAGCAACAGCACCCCCGTCGCCATGTGATGACGGCTTTGGGAGTGTCAGAATTTCTGTGTGCGAGGCGGTCGGGTTATTTTCCGTGACTGTTAGAAGGCCTCTTACCGTCCTGCCTGTGCCGGCTCGGTAAAACGCTCTTCATAGAGTATCGCAAACTGGTTCATCGCTTCGCGCCACTCCCGGGCCGGGCGCCCCCAGTCGGCCGTGATGTTTCGCAGCGCCAGCCACAACAGCTTGGTGGCTGCATCATCGTTGGGAAAGTGCCCCCGCGTCTTGATGATCTTGCGCAACTGGCTGTGCAGGCTCTC
>NZ_KB894782.1 GCF_000374625.1 Allobrachymonas chironomi DSM 19884
CGACCAACCCGGTGACGATCAACGGCGACACTGGCACGGTGAGCGGCCTGACGAACACGACGTTCGATCCGACGGCGACCTACACCGGTGGTGTGGCGGCCACGCAGGAGCAGCTGAGCTCTGCCAGCAGCCAGCTGGTGGCGCAAGGTCTGAACTTCACGGCCAACGATGCGACGGCAGGTGATGTCCATCGTGACCTGGGTCAGACGCTGGGTATCATGGGTGAGGCCACTACGGCAGGTACCTACAGCGGTGCCAACGTGAAGACGGTGACCGATCCTGCAACGGGCACGATCCAGCTGCAAATGGCGGATTCGCCCAAGTTTGGCAATGTGACCATCAACGCCGACGGCAGCGGCAAGATCTCCGGCGTGACAGCCGGTACGGCGCTGACCGACGCCGTCAACGTCAGCCAGCTGACCACGGCAGCAACCGGTGCGCGCACGGAAGTCAAGGCTGGCACCAATGTGACCAGTGTCGACAAGAGCATGGGTACGGCAGGCCAGGACATCTACACGATCCATGCGAAGGGCGCTACGACGAGCGCAGGCTCGACGGCCGTGACGGTAACCCCAACTGCCAAGGCGGACAATGTCACTGACTACGCAGTGGATCTGGCACAGTCGACCAAGGACGACATCCAGAAGGGTGTGGACGCCAAGGAGGTGGTGGACACCAAGGGCCTGACCTTCACCGGCGACACGGGCACGACTGGCGTGAAGAAACTGGGCGAGACGGTGGCGGTAACAGGAGATGCCAACATCACGACGACAGCGGATGCATCTGGTGTGCAGGTAGCACTCAAGCGAGACCTGAATCTGGACAGCGTGACGCTGGGCAATACCAGCATCAACACGACAGGCCTGACGATTGTGGGCGGTCCGAGCATGACCAACCTGGGCGTCAATGCAGGGGGGCTGAAGATCACCAACGTGGCCAATGGCGTCGAGAACAACGATGCCGTCAACGTCAGCCAGCTGAACCAGCTGAAGACAGATGGCCTGAACTTCAGTGGCAACGAGGGCAGCACGGTGCACCGTGATCTGGGCCAGACGCTGGCGATCCGCGGCCTGGCATCGGCGGCAGGCAGCTATAGCGGCACCAACCTGAAGACGGTGACCGATTCTGCAACGGGCGCGATCCAGCTGCAAATGGCGGATTCGCCCAAGTTTGGCAATGTGACCATCAACGCCGACGGCGGTGGCAAGATCACTGGCGTGACGGCCGGCACGGCGCTGACCGATGCGGTCAACGTCAGCCAACTTAACAACGTGCAGCAGACCGCCAACAAGGGCTGGAACCTGGCCACCGACGCGGGCACCGCCAGCAACGTCAAGCCCGGTGATACCGTGCAGCTGACCAACACCGATGGCAACATCCTGATCAGCAACACCGGCAATACGGCGACCTTCAATCTGGCCAACAACCTGAACGTTGACAGCGTGAATGCCGGTGGCACCATCATCAACAACCAGGGCCTGACCGCCGGCAACACCACTGTCACCAGTAATGGCCTGACGATCCAGGGTGGCCCGAGCGTGACCCAGGGCGGTATCAATGCGGCCGGCACCACCATCACCAACGTCAAAGCCGGCGTGGCAGATACCGATGCCGTCAACGTCAGCCAGCTGAAGGACGTGGCGAATGTGGCGAATGCCGGCTGGGACATCGGCAATGCCGATGGCAAGGTCGGCAACGTGGCCCCAGGCAAGCGCGTGGACTTTGTTGCAGGTAACACCAGCACGCGTGTGGATGTAACGCAGGATGCCACCGGCACGTCCAAGGTGACGGTCTCGGCTGCTCCGTCTGCGCTGCAGTACACCACGACCAACACCGCAGCCGGTGGCAACACGCCCGCGGCAGATCCGTTCACCAGCACCAGCCAGGTGACGCTGGTCGGCCCGAATGGCGATACCAGCAGCGGCGTCACGATCAACAACGTGGCACCAGCGACCCTGTCGGCTGACAGCAAGCAGGCCGTGAACGGCAGCCAGCTGCACCAGGCCGGCCAGAACATCGCCAATGTGCTGGGTGGCAGCAGTACCTACAACGCCACAACCAACACCGTGAACGCGGGCCTGAACGTGGGTGGCAAGACCTACACCACGGTCAATGATGCGCTGCAGGCGGTGGACCTGACCGCCAACAAGGGCTGGAACCTGCAGGCCAATGGTGGTACCAGCAGCCATATCGCTGGCAATGACACTGTCAACGTGGTCGATGGCAAGAACACCACGGTCTCGCTGCGCGACAAGCAGCTGCAGGTGAACGTGGTGGACAACCCGACCTTTACCGGCGAAGTGACCTTGCAGGGCGGAACTACCGTGGGCGATCACCTGACGGTGCAGAAAGGTGCCACGGTGAACATGGGCGGCAACACGATCAACAACGTGGCTCCAGGCGAAGTCAGCGCGACCAGCACGCAGGCCGTCAATGGCTCCCAGTTGTTTGCCGTCGATCAGAAGATCAGCAATCTGGGTGACCAGATCAACGGCGTCGCCAAGGATGCCTATGCCGGCGTCGCCAATGCCATTGCTACGGCCTCGATCCCGCAGGTGACGATGCCGGGTGCCAAGGGCGTGGCTGTAGCCGGTGGTACCTACCACGGCCAGTCCAGCATGGCGGTCGGTGTCTCCGGCATGTCGGACAACGGCAAGTGGATCTTCAAGGGCAACCTGTCGACCAACACGCAAGGGCACCTGGGTGCCGGCGTAGGTGCGCTCTACCAGTGGCGCTGACGGGATCCGGCGTCACGCCTGCCGCGTGACGCCGACCCGGATCATGGATTCAATACATTCAATCTGGAGCAAAGAACATGAACAAGCACACACTGGGCCGCCTGACGGGCGCACTGCTGACCGTGGTAGCGGCCGCCGGACTGGCCGCCTGTACCTCCACCGTGAGCCGTGGCGTGAATGACCAGGGCCAGGCCGACGAGATTATCTTCCCTGACATCGACAAGACCTCGGGCATCCACGAAGGCATCTTCCCGAACGTGGAAAACCTGCGCAAGATCAGCAATGGCGTCACCAAGGATGACCTGTACTACCTGATCGGGCGTCCGCACTTCCGCGAGACCCTGGGCGCGCGCGAATGGGACTACGTGATGAAGTTCCGCGAAGTGCCGCATGGTCCAGTCACGATCTGCCAGTACAAGGTGATCTTCGACAAGGACATGAAGGGCCAGTCCTTCTACTGGGCCCCGGAGGATTGCGCACGCTTCGTGAATGGCCAGCCGCTGGCAGCGCCGGCCAAGTCGCACGTGATCAGCCTGAAGGGCGATACGCTGTTCCGTTTTGACGGTTCGGCACTGGCTGACATGCTGCCGGGTGGCCGCTCCGAACTGGACCGCCTGGCCGGTGAGCTGCGCCAGCTGGACAGCAACTCGCACATGCGCGTGGTGGGCCATACCGACCGACTGGGCAGCGATGCCTACAACCTGGCGCTGTCGCAGCGTCGTGCAGAAACCGTGCGTCGCTATCTGGTCGATCAGGGCGTGCCCGCGGCCAACATCTCTGCCGCAGGCATGGGCGAAAGCCAGCCGGTGGTGCAGTGTACCGATACCGCGCGCGCAGCACTGGTCGCCTGCCTGCAGTCGAACCGCCGCGTTGATGTGGAGATCAGTGGCGCGCGCTGATCGTTATCCCCTCGCCGGATGAAGGGAAACCGCATGCATGTACTGCATGCGGTTTTTTCATGGGCGAGGAGCCGGGCGGGCGCTGCTGCGCCCGATGATCAGCTGTTGTCTTCGCCGCGCTTGTCAGAATGCGCCTGATACGCCTTGCCACGTCCGCGTGCCGAGGCGTGGATCTTCATGTTGACCGGATCCTGCTTCAGCACGTTCTGGCGCAAGGCTGCCGGCTGGATGTCGGTCGGCATCGCGCCATGCGCCTGGGCACTGGCCTTGCCGCTGATATCGGTGTGCTGCTCCATGGCATCGTGCAGCGGGTTGTCGTGCGCCTCGCGTGAGGCCGCCAGGGCATCGCGCACATCCTGCTTCAGGGTTTCGATGTCCATGGCCGGACTGTCATCGGCAGCGGCCTGGCGGGTCTGCTTGCGTTTGGCTCCGGACTTCTTGCCCATCACCTTGCCAGCGGTTTCGGTCACCTTGTCCAGGCGCAGCTGGAAACGCTGCAGCACATCGGCCAGCACGTCGGACTTGAGTTGTGTGCGGGCGTTTTCACCACCGTGCTGGGAGCGTGCCGTCTTGCCTTCGGCGGTGCGGCTGGTCCGGGTTTCCACCGTCTGGCGGCGATACAGGTCGCGGTACTTGTCGCGCAGGCTGCGGCTGCGGTCAATCGCCTTGCGCAGCTGCTGGACGCTCAGCTGGCCGATCGACTGGCGACGGCTGTCCTGAAACAGGCTGAGTTCATCAGGGGTCAGCAGCGGGCGGACTTGGCGCAGGGTGTAGGTGGTCATGGCGTGTCTCCTTCTCGTGTTGAACCATGTCTTCAGCCTAAACGGCCTGGGCGTTTGGCGGTGTCAGACCAGGGAGGACATGGTTGTAGTGCCAGAGGAAAAAATCGGCCTGTGCGATGAGCGCAAAAGTGCCAAATATCACGACCGTTCACAAATTGCGGCAATGCGTCATCCTTCCGTAACGTCATAGGGGTTAAGATTGCTGCATTGCAACAAACTTGAAGAAGAACACCATGAATCTCCACGACCTGCCCGCTTCCCTGGAAAACACCCTGTTCAACCCGGCTGCCGTGCGCCTGGATGGCAAGCGCATCCTGATCCTGGGTGTGGCCAATGCCAGCTCCATCGCCTACGGTTGTGCCGCTGCCATGCGCAGCCTGGGTGCCGATCTGGCCCTGACCTACCTGAACGACAAGGCCAAGCCGCATGTGCAGCCGCTGGCCGAGCAGTTGGGCGTGGCCCCCGAGCTGCTGATGCCGATGGACCTGCGTCAGCAAGGCTCGCTGGAGTCGGTGTTCGAGACCGTGCGCCAGCAGTGGGGCAAGCTGGATGCCGTGGTGCACTCGATCGCCTTTGCCCCGGCACAGGATCTGCACGGCCCGCTGGTGGACAGCTCTGCCGATGGCTTTCTGCAGGCCATGGACATTTCCTGCCACTCCTTCATCCGCACCGCCAAGCTGGCGGTCCCGCTGATGACAGATGGTGGCCAGCTGATTTCCATGAGCTACCATGGTGCCCAGGAAGTGGTGGACAACTACGGCCTGATGGGCCCGGTCAAGGCGGCGCTGGAGTGCACCGTGCGCTACTTGGCCAACGAGCTGGGCGAGCAGAACATCCGCGTCAACGCCGTGTCTCCCGGCCCGATGCGTACCCGCGCCTCCTCCGGCATCAACGAGTTTGACGCCCTGATCGAGGACGCCGTGACGCGCGCCCCGCTGGGTCGCCTGGTGACGCTGGAAGAAGTCGGTTATGCCGCTGCCCAGCTGTGCACCCTGGCCGGTAGCGGCCAGACCGGCAGCGTGGTCTATGTGGACGGTGGCCACAACATCAAGGCCTGATTCCCGTCGGCTTGCATGACAAGGGCGCGCTGGCAACAGCGCGCCCTTGTTGTTTCCGGAAGGCCGGATTCAGCGCCGCGTGGCGGGGCTGGCCGGTGGTTGCGGTACGCTGGCGGCAGTTGCACCCGAGGCAGCGCTCGCTGGCGGACGCGGCTGGAAGATCTGGTACAGCGCACCCGCTGGTGCTGGCAGGTAGGGGCTGCTGGTCGGAGGCAGGGGTGCGGCTGCCGCGGCAGAAACCGAAGAAGCCGGCGTAGTTGCCGCTGCCGGGGCGACATTGGCAACGGTAGCGGCTGGCAACGGCGCGCTCGCCATGGCCTCGGTGCTGCGCACCGCCATCGGCAGGCCGTTGCCGTTCTGCGTCAGCATCGCCGTGCCCTTGGGGGGCCAGGGCATGTCGGCCACGCGCAGCGGCGTGCCCATCGGGCGGCTGCTGCGGCCGACCGAGGTGGCGGCGATATCGGCTTCGTTCGGGTATTGGCCCATCAGCCAGTAGTCGAGCACGCGGCGCGCGATCGGGGCTGCGGCGGTGGCACCAAAACCGGCGTTTTCCACGATCACGGCCACGGCAATCGTCGGATTGTCGGCCGGCGCAAACGCCACGTAGAGCGAGTGGTCACGCTTGCGCTCGGCCAGTGCGGCCGCGTTGTAGCGCTGGCCCTGCGCAATCGATACCGCCTGGGCAGTACCGGTCTTGCCGCCGCTCAGGTAGCCGGCACCGGCAAACACGCCGCGGCCGGTACCTTCCAGCGTCACGCCCACCATGCCGTTCTTGACCATGGTGATGTGCTCGGGCTGGTAGCCCAGGTCCTGCGCCGGGTCCCGCTCCGGCGTGTGCAGCTGGCGCGTTTCCGGATCCTGCAGCGATTGCACCACGCGCGGCTCGTACTTGTGGCCGCCGTTCACCAGCGTCGCCAGCGCATTCGCCAGCTGCAGCATGGTGAAGCTGTTGTAGCCCTGGCCAATGCCGAGCGAAATCGTCTCGCCGGCCAACCACTTCTGCTGGGCCGCGCGCTTGTAGGTGTTGCGCTTCCATTCCGGGCTCGGCAGGATGCCGCGCGTCTCGCCGCGCATGTCGATGCCGGAGGACTGGCCAAAGCCGAGCGGTGCCATGAAATCATGGATCTTCTGCACGCCCATCTCGTGCGCCAGCGAGTAATAGTAGACGTTGCTCGACTTGACGATGCTGCGGTGCAGGTTGACGCTGCCCAGCGCATGGCCGCTGCGGAAGCGGTGGCTGCCGAACATGTAGTAGCCGGGATCGTGGATCGTGGTGCCGGCGGTGCGGGTGCCGGTTTCCAGTGCCGCCAGCGCCATGAAGGGCTTGTAGGTGGAGCCGGGCGGGTAGGTGCCGCGGATCGCGCGGTTCAGCAAGGGCGTGTCCGGCGAGTTGTTCAGCGCATTCCAGCTCTCGTGGTCGATGCCGTCGACAAACAGGTTGGGATCGAAGGTCGGGGCGCTGACCAGTGCCAGCACCTGGCCGTCACGCGGATCGATCGCCACCAGCGCGCCACGGCGCTTGCCGAACAGCTGCTCCACCATCATCTGCAGCTTGATGTCGACCGACAGGATCACGTTCTGTCCCGGCGTGGACGGGCTGCTGGCGAGCCGGCGCACGACAAAGCCGCCGGCGGTGGTTTCCATCTGCTCGCGGCCGGAGGTGCCGTGCAGCTGCTCCTCGTAGGCCTGCTCCACGCCGAGCTTGCCGATATGCTCGGTGCCCTTGTAGTTGTCGGCCAGGTCGCTGTCCTCGATGCGTTCCTTCTCGCGCTGGTTGATGCGGCCGATATAGCCGATCAGATGGCTGCCGGCTTCGGTGTACGGGTAGTAGCGGTAGAGCCGGGCATTGATGGCCACGCCCGGAAAACGGTAGCGCTGTGCCGAGAAGCGCGCGATTTCTTCCTCGCTCAGGCGGCTGCGCAGCGGCACTGCCTCGAAGCTGCGGCTGTCCTGGCGCAAGCGCTTGAAGCGGCGCCGATCGGCATCGGAAATCGGGATGATCTCGGCCAGCGCATCAATCGTCTCGTCCACGTCATCGATCTTGCTGGGCGTCAGCTCCAGCGTGTAGGCCGAGTAGTTGGTCGCCAGCACGATGCCGTTGCGGTCCATGATCTGGCCGCGGCTGGGCACGATCGGCAGCAGGGCGGTGCGGTTGCGTTCGGCCTGTTCCAGGTAGGTGTCGTGGCGCGCGATCTGCAGCACGCTCCAGCGCCAGACCAGCAGGCTGAAGCAGATCAGTACCAGCGCTCCCATGGCGACCAGCCGCAGCCGGAACGCGCTTTGCTGCGTTTCGGCATTGCGGATGTCGCTGGCGGAATGCAGTCCGGGAATCATGGCCACAGGCGGCTCACAGCGGACGGGTCAGGTCGCGGTCGGGCGCGAGTCGCTGCGGTGCCAGCAGCAGCAGGCTGACCAGCGGCCACAGTGCGGCCTCGATCAGCGGAGCCAGCAACAGCGACCAGCCGGGGAAATCGCCCCCACTGATCAGGCGCAGCAGCCACAGGCAGCCATGGCCGAGCAGGAAGATGCCCAGCATCTGCACCGACTGCGACCAGGGCGAGAACCACTGCAGGTGGCGACGCGACAGGTGCATCAGGCAGGCCACCAGGCTGTAGGCCAGCGCATGCATGCCGAGCAGGGTGGTGTGGTGCACGTCCATCACCAGACCGCACACAAAGGCCAGCGTCACGCCCACGAACAGGGGCTGGTGCAGCACCCAGAAGGCCAGCACCAGCAGCAGCAGGTCAGGGACCCAGGGGGTACGGCCAAACGGCAGCAGGTTCAGCAGCAGGGCCACGAACAGGGTGATGGCGATGAACCAGGGCTGGACTGGCAGCAGCAGCTGCTGGGTGCGATGCAGACTCATGGCGCACTCCCGGCCGAAGCCGCCTGGCTGGCAGCGTCTGCTGCAGCGGCAGCTTCCTGTTGTACCACCGGCTGCGGATCCAGCACCAGCACATAGCCGAGCGCCAGCGGACGGGCCGAGGGTTTGACCTGCACGCGCGAGAACGAGGTGCTGCTCTGGCGCTCCACCACGGTCACCGTACCGACCGGCAGGCCGGGCGGATAGATGCCGCCGCTGCCGCTGGTGGTGAGCACGTCACCGACCTGGAAATCGGCATTGTGCGAGACAAAGCGCACTTCCAGCATGCCGGCCTGGGCTGCCTCGCCATCACCAAAGGCCAGGCCGCGCTGTCCGCTGCGGGTGTTGAGGATGGGCACCGAATACTCGGGATTGTCGATCAGCGAGACTTCGCTGCTGAGCGGGAACACGCGTATGGTCTGGCCCAGCAGGCCGGTGGAATCGATCACCGGCGAACCTGGTGCCACGCCCTGCGTGCTGCCCTTGTTGATCACCACCTTGCGCGTGAACGGGTCCGGGGCAATGTAGACGATCTCGGCGGCGCGCGCGTTGATCGGCAGCGCCTGCTGCAGGCTCAGCATCTGGCGCAGCTGCTCGTTTTCGCGTTGCAGCAGTTCGGCGCGCTGCGCCTTGAGCGCCTGTTGCGCGATCAGCATCGCGGCCTGCTCCTGGCTCTGGCGTGCGGTGTCGAGTGTGGTGACGTAATCACCCATCAGGTTGACCGACTTCACCGGCTGGGCACTGAGCCACTGCAGTGGAGCCAGCACCGTGGCCACCACGGCGCGCACCGAGTTGCCGACCTGGAAACGGCTGTCGGCCAGCATCAGGAACACCGCCACCACGGTGGCGATGCCGAGTTGTGTCAAGGGTGACGGCCCGCGATGGAACAGGCGGGGCGTGCTGCGTTCCAGGGAGTCCAGGGCCATGGCAAGCGGATGTGGCGGAACCGGTGTTTAGCCGGCTCCGCCAGGTATCTCAGTCGTCGGTGAAAATGCTGCCCAGACGGTCCATGCGCTCCAGGGCGATGCCGCAGCCGCGCACCACGCAGGACAGCGGCTCTTCGGCCACCAGCACCGGCAGGCCGGTTTCCTCGGCCAGCAGGCGATCCAGGTCACGCAGCAGGGCGCCACCGCCGGTCAGCATCATGCCGCGATCGGCAATGTCGGCACCGAGTTCGGGCGGGGTCTGTTCCAGCGCGGTCTTGACGGCGCTGACGATCTGGTTGAGCGGATCGCTCAGCGCTTCCAGGATCTCGTTGCTGCTGATGGTGAAGCTGCGCGGCACGCCTTCGGACAGGTTGCGGCCCTTGACTTCCATCTCCTTGACTTCGGAGCCGGGGAAGGCCGAGCCGATTTCCTTCTTGATCGCTTCGGCGGTCTGCTCGCCGATCAGCATGCCGTAGTTGCGGCGGATGTAGTTGATGATGGCGTCGTCGAAGCGGTCACCGCCCACGCGCACACTGCCCTTGTAGACCATGCCGCCCAGGCTGATCACGCCGACTTCGGTGGTGCCGCCACCGATGTCGACCACCATGGAGCCGCTGGCTTCGGAGACCGGCAGGCCGGCACCGATGGCGGCGGCCATAGGCTCCTCGATCAGGAACACGTCGCTGGCACCGGCACCCAGGGCGGCGTCACGGATGGCGCGCTTCTCGACCTGGGTCGAGCCGCAGGGCACGCAGACGATGATGCGCGGACTGGGGCGCAGCACCGAGCGCGGATGCACCATCTTGATGAACTGCTTGATCATCTGCTCGGTGACGACGAAATCGGCAATCACGCCATCCTTCATGGGGCGGATGGCATCGATGTTGCCGGGCACCTTGCCCAGCATGGCCTTGGCTTCGCGGCCGACGGCCTGGATCACCTTGCGACCGTTGGGGCCGCCCTCGTGGCGGATGGCCACGACCGAGGGTTCGTCCAGGACGATGCCCTTGTCACGGGTGCAGATCAGGGTGTTGGCGGTGCCGAGGTCGATGGCCAGGTCGGTGGAGAAGTACCGGCGGAAACCAGAGAACATGTGTAGGATCCTTCAAGCCCGCCGCAAGAGATGCCTGCGGCGGCGCTGCATGTTGGGGAGATGTCTGTTTCGGGAAGGGGATGCGGGCGCTGCGGGCACCATGGTTACCGCCTTGGACAGAGGGCGTTGGCAACGGCAATGCGCACGGCCATTCGCAGACCGGTTCCAAACCTAGGATAATACCTTATCCGCCGTATTGCGTCAGTATCCGAACGTCACTTTCGACTACGGAACCAGTCCACTTGTTGCATTGCACCATCAGCCCTGCAACCGGTCTGCACCAGACGCCGCGTTCATCCGACAAGAGATTGCTCCATGTCCCTTACCGCAGAAAACATTGCCTTCATTGCCAAGCTGTCCCGGCTGTCGCTGACCGCCGAGGAAGGCCCGCGCCTGCAGGATCACCTCAACCAGTTCTTCAACACCGTGGTGGGTGCCATGCAGGAGGTCGATACCACCGGCGTGCAGCCGCTGGCACATCCGACCGACGTGCTGCAGGAAATGGCACTGCGTCTGCGTGACGATGTCGCCAGCGAGCCCGACCAGCGCGAGGCCAACCAGCGCAGCGCGCCGGCCGTCGACAAGGGCCTGTTCCTGGTGCCCAAGGTGATCGAGTAAGGCCGTGCGCCTCCCCCAGACCAGCAACTGATTTCCACCATGAGCGAATTCCATACCCAAACCGTGGCCGGGCTGAGCCGTCTGCTGCAGAGCGGCCAGGCCAGCGCCACCGAACTGGCGCAGCATTTCCTGGCGCGCAGCCAGGCCCGCGCCGATATCAACGCCTACCTGAGCATCGATGCCGATGCCACGCTGCAACAGGCGGCCCTGGCCGATGCCCGCATTGCCGCCGGCCAGGCCACGCCGCTGACCGGCGTGCCGGTGGCGCACAAGGACGTGTTCGTCACGCGCGACTGGCCTACTACCGCTGCCAGCCGCATGCTGGAGAACTACCGCAGCCCGTTTGATGCCACCGTGGTGGCGCGTCTGGGCTTTGGCAACCGGGAGCAGGGCGGCCAGGATGCCGGTGCCGGCATGGTCACGCTGGGCAAGCTGAACATGGACGAGTTCGCCATGGGCGCAGGCACGGAAAACTCCGCGTTCGGCAAGACGCTCAATCCCTGGGATCTGACGCGTGTGCCGGGCGGTTCCTCCGGCGGCAGCTCGGCGGCGCTGGCAGCACGTCTGGCGCCCTGTGTCACCGGTACCGATACCGGCGGCTCGATCCGCCAGCCGTCCTCGTTTTGTGGCGTCACCGGCATCAAGCCGACCTATGGCCGCGTCAGCCGCTACGGCATGATCGCCTTTGCCAGCAGCCTGGACCAGGCCGGCCCGATGGCGCACACGGCCGAGGACTGCGCGCTGCTGCTGGGCGCCATGGGCGGCGTCGATGCCGACCGTGATGCCACCTCGCTCGATGTGCCGGTCGAGGACTACAGCCTGAAGCTGAACGACAGCATCGAGGGACTGCGCATTGGCGTGCCGCGCGAATTCCTGGACGAGGGCCTGAGCGATGACGTGCGTGCTGCCGTGCAGGATGCGCTGCAGGAGTACCAGAAGCTGGGCGCAACGCTGGTGGACATTTCCCTGCCGCTGGTGCCGGTGAGCATCCCGGTCTACTACATCATTGCCCCGGCCGAGGCCAGCAGCAACCTGAGCCGTTTCGATGGCGTGCGCTACGGCCACCGCGCCGCCCAGTACGGCGACCTGACCGACATGTACGAAAAGACGCGCGAGGAAGGCTTCGGCGAAGAGGTCAAGCGCCGCATCCTGACCGGCACCTATGTGCTGAGCCATGGCTACTACGATGCCTACTACCTGAAGGCGCAGCAGATCCGCCGCCTGATCGCCGAGCAGTTCCAGCAGGCCTTTGCCCAGTGCGACCTGATTGCCGGCCCGGTGGCGCCACGCGTGGCGGGCAAGCTGGGTGCCGACAAGACGCCGCTGGACGACTATCTGGCCGATATCTACACGCTGCCGGCCTCGCTGGCCGGCTTGCCGGCGATGAGCGTGCCGGCCGGGTTTGGCGATGCCGGCATGCCGGTGGGCCTGCAGCTGATCGGCAACTACCTGCAGGAAGGCCGTCTGCTGAACGCCGCCCACCGCTTCCAGCAGGCCACCGACTGGCATCTGCGCACGCCGCAAGGAATCTGAACACCATGAGCAAGAGCAAAACGCTACTCGTCCAGGGCTATGAAGTCGTGATCGGCTTCGAGACGCATGCCCAGCTGTCCACCAGGAGCAAGATTTTCAGCCGCGCCAGCACCGCCTTTGGTGCTGAGCCCAATACCCAGGCCTGCGCCGTGGACCTGGCGCTGCCGGGCACGCTGCCGGTGATGAACCGCGCCGCCGTGGACCGCGCCATCCGCTTTGGTCTGGCGGTGGGTTCGCACATCGCACCGCGCAGCATTTTTGCGCGCAAGAACTATTTCTATCCCGACCTGCCCAAGGGCTACCAGATCAGCCAGTTCGAGATTCCGGTGGTGCAGGGCGGCGAGGTCAGCTTTTACGTCGGCGACGAGCAGAAAACCGTGCGCCTGGTGCGCGCCCACCTGGAAGAGGATGCCGGCAAGTCGCTGCACGAGGATTTCGTCGGCCAGAGCGGCATCGACCTGAACCGTGCCGGCACGCCGCTGCTGGAAATCGTGACCGAGCCCGACATGCGCAGCACCGACGAGGCCGTGGCCTACGCCAGGGAGTTGCACAAGATCGTGACCTGGATCGGTATTTGCGATGGCAACATGCAGGAAGGTTCGTTCCGTTGCGACGCCAACGTGAGCGTGCGCAAGCCGGGCGCGCCGCTGGGCACGCGCCGCGAGATCAAGAACCTCAACAGCTTCCGCTTCATGCAGCAGGCGATCGATTACGAGATCCGCTGGCAGATCGAACAGCTGGAAGACGGCTACGAGATCCAGCAGGCCACCGTGCTGTTCGATCCCGACACCGGCGAGACGCGCGCCATGCGTGTCAAGGAAGATTCGGCCGATTACCGCTATTTCCCCGATCCCGACCTGCCGCCGCTGGTGGTTGCGCCCGAATGGGTGGAGCAGGTGCGCGCCGAGCTGCCCGAGCTGCCGCGCCAGATGGCGGCGCGTTTCGTGACCGATTACGGCCTGCCCGAGTACGATGCCAGCCAGCTGACACTGAGCCGCGCCATGGCGGCCTTCTTCGAGGACACGGCACGCGCCAGCGGCCAGCCCAAGCTGAGCAGCAACTGGGTCATGGGCGAGCTGTCGCGCCGGCTGAATGCCGACGAGAGGGACGTGGCCGACAGCCCGGTCAGCAGTGCGCAGCTGGCGGCGCTGATCGGCCGCATTGCCGACAGCACCATCAGCAACGCCGCCGGCCGCCAGGTGTTTGACGCCTTGTGGAACGGCGAAGGCAGCGAGGTCGATGCCCTGATCGAGGCCAAGGGCCTGAAGCAGATGAACGATACCGGTGCGCTGGAGCAGATCATCGACGAGGTGATTGCCGCCAACCCCGGCAACGTCGAGCAGTACAAGGCCGGCAAGGACAAGGCGTTCAACGCCCTGGTCGGCCAGGTCATGAAGGCCAGCAAGGGCAAGGCCAACCCGGGCCAGGTGAATGCCCTGCTGAAACAGAAACTCGGTTGAGGAGCCACGCCATGTCACAGCGACTTGCGATTCTGGGGTGCGGCAACATGGGCCGCGCGATTCTGGGCGGCATTCTGCGCGCCGGCCTGGTGCCGGCCGATCAGGTCCGCATCACCTCGCTCAACACGGCCGATGCGCACGCCATGGCGGCCGAGCTGGGCGTGCAGGTGGCGTCCAGCAATGCCGAGGCGGTGCAGCAGGCCGATATCGTGCTGCTGGCGGTGAAACCGCAGCAGTATGCTGACCTGGCGGCCGAAATCCGGCCGCAGCTGCAGCCGCAGGCGCTGCTGATCTCGATTGCTGCCGGCATGTCCATGGCGCGGCTGGAGGCCATGTACGGCTCCCAGGCCAAGCTGTTCCACGTCATGCCCAATACGCCGGCGTTGATCGGTCAGGGCATGACGGCAGTGGCGCCCAACGCCACGGTCACGGCCGATGAGCTGGCGCTGGTGCAGTCGCTGTTCGCCGCCTGTGGCGAAGTGGTGCAGATCGGCGAGAAGGACTTCAGCGCCTTCATGGCCGTGGCCAGCTGCTCGCCGGCTTTCATCGACATCCTGATCGAATCGATGGCCGATGCCGGCGTGGCGGCCGGCCTGCTGCGTGCCGATGCCCAGCGCATCGCGGCGCAGGCGGTGGCCGGATCGGCGCGCATGGTGCTGGAAACCGGCCAGCATCCCGGCGTGCTCAAGGACCAGGTGTGCTCGCCCGGCGGCACCACCATTGCCGGCGTCAACGCGCTCGATGCCCATGGTTTCCGTCATGCCGTGAAGCAGGCGATTGCCGCCTGCATCGCGCGCGACCGCGAACTGCAGGGCTGATGCCCGGACGCTGACTACCTGCTACCTGCCTCCCATGTCCTTGCTGTCTTCCCTGTCCCCGCGCGACTGGATGCGGGACATGTCGCTCACCGCCCTGGTCGCCGGCTTTGTCGCGACCCTGGTCGGTTTTACCAGTTCGATTGCCATCATCTTCCAGGCGGCACATGGCCTGGGTGCCAGCACCGAAGAGACCGCGTCCTGGATCTGGGCGCTGTGCATGGCCTGCGGCCTGACCAGCCTGCTGCCCTCGCTGCTGCTGCGCAAGCCGGTGATGATGGCCTGGTCCACGCCCGGCGCCGTGGTGCTGGCCACGGCAGCGGCCAGCGGCCAGTTCACGCTGAGCCAGGCGGTTGGTGCCTTCATGGTCAGCTCGCTGCTGATCGTGGCGTGTGGCGTCAGCGGCTGGTTCGAACGCGTGATGGACCGGATTCCGATGGCGGTGGCGGCAGCCCTGCTGGCCGGCGTGCTGGCACGCTTTGCCATGCAGGCCTTTGGCGCGGCGGGGACGGCTCCGGGGCTGGTCCTGAGCATGCTGCTGGTCTACCTGCTGGGCAAGCGCTTCAGCGCACGCTACGCCATGCTCTGGACGCTGATCGCCGGTATTGCCTGGGCAGCGTTCAGCGGCATGCTCGATACCTCGGCGCTGGCCTTCGGGCTGGCGTGGCCGGTGTTCATCGAGCCGGATTTCCACTGGCAGGCGATTGTCAGCCTGGCGCTGCCGCTGTTCGTGGTCACCATGGCCTCGCAAAACCTGCCCGGCGTGGCCGCCTTTCGCGCCGCCGGCTATGTGCTGCCGGTATCGCCGCTGATCACGTTGACCGGCATGGTGTCGCTGGTGCTGGCCCCGTTCGGTTGTTATGCGATCAACTTCAGTGCCATCACCGCCTCCATCTGCATGGGCCGCGAGGCGCATGAGGATCCGGCGCGCCGCTACATGGCTGCGGCGGTCTGGGGCGTGCTGATGATCGTGATCGGCATTGGCGGCGTGATGGTGGCCGGGCTGCTGGCGGCCTTCCCGATGCAGCTGGTGCAGGCAGTGGCCGGACTGGCGCTGCTGTCCACCATCGCCAGCAGCCTGGTGGCGGGGCTGGGGCCGGAACGGCACCGCGAGGTGGCGGTGATCACCTTCCTGGTCACGCTCAGCGGGGTGGAGCTGCTCGGCATCGGTTCGGCCTTCTGGGGCGTGGTGGCCGGCATGGTGGCGCTGCTGGTGCAGGAAGGCGTGCCGCGCCGGCGCGTCTGAAGCCGGCAACGCCGGGCCAAACAGGGTAAAGTGCGGACTGAACCCGCGAAAGGATTTCCATGCACCTGCTGTTTGTAGCCGACCCGATCGATACCTTTGTCATCTACAAGGACACCACCTTTGCCATGATGCGCGAGGCGCAGGCACGCGGGCACCGCATCAGCGTGTGCGAGCCGGCCGACATGCGCTGGGTGGCGCACAGCCAGTGCGGCCAGCAGCTGGTAACGGCGGCCGTGCGCGACATCACCCTGGCCAGCGACAAGCCGCAGTGGTACAGCGCGGGGGAGCGCCGCGAGGTGGCATTGCGCGACTTTGACGCCGTGCTGATGCGCAAGGATCCGCCCTTTGATGCCGAATTCTTCTACGCTACCCACCTGCTGAGCCAGGCCGAGCGCGAAGGCGCACGCGTGTTCAACAAGCCTGCCTCCCTGCGTGACCAGCCGGAAAAGCTCTCCATCCTGGAGTTTCCGCAGTTCATCACGCCCACGCTGGTGACGCGCCGCGCCGCCGACATCCGCGCCTTCCACGCCGAGCACCAGGACATCATTCTCAAGCCGCTGGATGGCATGGGCGGCATGGGCATTTTCCGCGTCAAGGCGGATGGCCTGAATCTGGGCAGCATCATCGAGACGCTGAACGCCGGCGGGCAGAACAGCGTCATGGTGCAGAAATTCCTGCCCGAGATCAGCGCCGGCGACAAGCGCGTGCTGATCATCGGTGGCGAGCCGGTACCGTTCTGTCTGGCACGCATTCCGCAGGGCAGCGAGGTACGCGGCAACCTGGCGGCGGGCGGCAAGGGGGTGGCCCAGCCCCTGAGCGATACCGACCGCGAGACGGCGCGCGCCATTGGCCAGGCGCTGGCCCCGCGCGGGCTGCTGCTGATCGGCCTGGACATCATCGGCACGCGCGTGACCGAGATCAACGTCACCAGTCCCACCGGCTTCCAGGAAATCACCAACCAGACCGGCTGCGATGTGGCGGCGCTGTTCGTGCAGGCGCTGGAGCGCGCCGTGCAGTCGGCCGCCTGAGGGCGTGGCAGCATGGTCTGGCCCTTTGCCTCCCGTCCGGCACGCCAGCCCGATGTGGCTGCGTCCGCCGAGCCGCGCCTGCCGGCCTATGCGCTGACGGTGGAGCTGCATCGCCCGTTTCATGCCGCACTGCGCGATGTGCGCAGCGCGCTGGAAGCCGAGGAGCTGCAGCTGTGGCAGGAACAGGACCTGACGGCGCTGCTGGGCCACGGCCAGCCGCAGGTGGTACTGGGCTTTTGTGCCCCGCGCGTGCTGGAACTGGCACTGCAGCTGGACCCGGAGCTGTGCGCCCTGCTGCCGTTGCAGGGCAGTGTGCGTGAAATCGCGCCCGGCCAGGTGCGCGTGGCGCTGCAGGACCCGATGGGCAGCGTGGCACTGTGTCGCAGCACCGAATGGCAGGGCTTGTGCAAGTTCCACTACGGCCGGCTGCGCCGTGTGGTGGACCGGCTGATGCTGGGCCCGCCTGGCATCTGAGCGATTAACCCAGTGTTACACTCCGGCACACCTTGTCATGGCAGGCGTTTGCCGCCAGAATCCTTGTCATGAACAGGGTTTTCATGGGTGTTTTTGATGCCGTGCAAAGCCCGCCTTCGCACCGCTTTCAACCCCCGGCATGACATGCCGACTTCAGGAGAAGTGCCCATGGCCCACAACAAGATCCACACCCTGACTGCTGCCGTCATGGGGTCGTCTCAGAAAACGGAAAATAAAGCACGCTAAGCGTGCGTGGAGGCTGGCACCCAGCGGTACAGCGTCGGAATGGACACGCCGAGGTTCTTGGCCACGTCCTTGGGCGGCACCCCGCTGGCCAGCAGCTTCTTGGCCGACTCGATCTTGCTGTCGGTCATCTTCGGCTTGCGGCCGCCTTTGCGGCCGAGCTGCTTGGCGACTTCCAGCCCGGCGCGGGTGCGCTCGACGGTCAGCTCGCGCTCCATTTCGGCAAGGCTCGCCATGACGTGG
>NZ_KB894783.1 GCF_000374625.1 Allobrachymonas chironomi DSM 19884
TCGAATTCCATCGGGGATACCGCCCCGCATGTATTGTGGCGTCGTTTGGGGTTGTAGAACATCTCGATGTAGTTGAAGACATCGGCCCGCGCATCCTGCCGGGTGGAATAGATCTGGCGACGAATCCGCTCGCGCTTGAGCAGTTGAAAGAAGCTCTCCGCCACCGCGTTATCGTGGCAGTTGCCACGCCGACTCATGCTGCTGACCAGATTGTGCGCGCGCAGCAACTTCTGCCAATCCTGCCCCGTGAACTGACACCCCTGATCGGAATGCACCAGAACCGACTCCTTGGGCTGCCTGCGCCAGATGGCCATCAGCAGCGCGCTCAAAGCCAGATCGCTATCGATGCGACTGCCCATGGACCAGCCAATAACCTGCCTGGAGAATAGATCAAGTACGACAGCCAGGTACAGCCAGCCCTCGTGCGTGCGGATATAGGTGATGTCCGTCACCCATGCCTGATTGGGACCCATCGGCGTGAACTGCCGATTCAGATGATCGGGAGCCACCACGGCAGGCCTGCCGCCCCGGCTGCCATGGCGGCGCCGATAGCCCGTCTGTGAACGGATACCTGCTGCGCGCAGCAGACGTGCCACACGATGCTTGCCGCACGGCTCACCCAGATCGCGCATGTCCAGAGTCAGCTTGCGGTACCCATACACGCAGCCACTTTCCAGCCAAGCTTGCTTGAGCAGGCCCAGCAGACGCTGGTCATCGCGTTGCTTGTCGCTGTAGGGTTTGTGCTTCCAGGCGTAATAGCCGCTGGGATGGACCCTCAGCACCGAACATAGACGGCGTACCGCGTGTACACCCTCATGGCGCTGGATAAACGCGTACCTCACCCGGACTGCCTGGCAAAGTACGCGGCGGCTTTTTTTAGGATGTCGCGCTCCTCGGTAACACGCTTGAGTTCAGCCTTCAGGCGGCGCAGCTCCTCGGACTGGCTCAATTGCTCCTGGCGCTGGCCGGGGGACATCTGTCGCTGCTTGATCCACTTGTACAGGCTGTGTTGGCTGACGCCCAGGCGTTCCGATACTTCGGCCACCGCATGACCGCGCTCCACAATCTGTCTGACCGCTTCGATCTTGAATTCTTCCGGATATCTCTTCTGACTCATGGCACCTCCTATTAGACCTCAGTTATGAGACTCACAGGTGTCTACAGGATCCGGGTCGATTCAGTTTGCGCACTTCGCCTGAGCCTCACCAAGGGCCTCTACTAGCAAGGGCTCCCGGCCACTGGGGAACGCTCCGGCCTGACGTGACACCACGAAAGTGCCGTTGCCAGCCGACACGGGGCCGGTGCTTTCGGTTGCACATGCAGCAAGCATGAGAGGGAGAACAAGGGCAAGCGCGAGTTTCAAGCTAACGACTCCATGGCTACTAAGAGTGACAATGATAGGCCAGAAAGGCCACGATTGTCACTCATAGGGCGTGGCCTTAAAGAGGTCGCTTCCATAGCATTTTCCTGTTTGGAAAACAGCCGTGGACGCGCAAAAACAATTTGGAAAAAGACTTGCCGCGCTACGGAAAGCGAGGGGATGGAGTCAAGAGGCTTTGGCCCTTGAGTCCGGGATTGCTCGCAGCTATCTCGGTGGCGTGGAACGAGGGCAAAGAAACATCGCCCTCGTGAACATTTGCCGCCTTGCTGATGCACTGAATCTCAAGCCCTCGGTGTTGCTGGACTTTGACGGCACGGTGCCCGTACCGCCTAAGCCTTGAGCGGGGGAACTTGCGGCACAGATGGCAACGGTGCAACGGGTGGCGAGATAGCGGGCCGCGTCAGTGGTCGCACGGTGTTAGTTCCATCCTCAGCGAAATGCACCGGGGTGATGTATGTGCTGTGCTGCCATTGGAATGCCAGAGTTTCTGATTCCCACGAAATCAAAATCCCACTGAATAATTGCCGTAGGGCTGCATTCGCTTTTGCCTTGTCAATTTCTGGTTCTGTTAAAGCATCGTGCAGCGAGCGAATGCGAAGTGCTAGGGCGTTTTTCTCAAGCGTTTGCTCGCGCAGGGTGTATTCCTGCTGCATTTGTAGAGTTTTAGCTTTCTCCCTTTCCAACTCAGTCAGGCGCTCAAGTAACGTTGCTGGCGCTGTCCGCTGGTCTGATGTTTCGATGGCCTGCATGATGCTGGCAATGGTCTGATTGATCCATTCCAAGTGCTCTTCCAAGGTGCGCAGGCTTTGCCGCACTCCCTTCGCTTGCTCTGACGCATCCGGCACCGTATCCAACAAGGCGGGCCAGATCGACAGAAAGCAATCCTCAACACGCTGATAGCGCAGCGTTCTGTAAGTACAGCCAGCCCCCGTCTTGGCGCGAGTACAAACAAAGTACTTGTTTCCATCCCCCTTGTTCGTCATGGTCATGGAGCCCCCGCAGGCCGCGCATCGGGCAATACCGCCAAAGATGTTGTTTAGCGGCTTGGCTGCGTGCCTTCCCCTGCGGGGCTGAACTGACCCCGTTCGCATGGCTTGGAGACGTTCTAAGGTGTCCGCGTCGATGATCGCCGGGTAGTAGTTCGGAACCGGCTCAAGGGCAACCCGCACGAGCTTGCCGCTACTCTGGTCATGCACATGCGGAACAAACACGCCACGCACGGCGGGGTTATCCAAAATCTTGGCAATGTAGGTGCGGTGCCAGTACATCCCCCGGCCAAAGACCGGCACCCCTTCCCGGTTCAAGGTCTGCGCGATGACGCCCTGCCCAACACCTTCTAGAGTCATGTCGAAAATGCGGCGCACGATCTGCACACGTTCCGGCACCTCACGAAACACCCCGGTCTTCCGGTCAAGGTCTAGCCATGCGGGGCAAACGCTTGTCATTGCCTTCCGGGATTTGCTGGCTTGTGTGCGCTTCTCTGCCCATGCTGCCTTCAGGCGGCTGGCCTTCATGGCGCTTTCTTCATGGGCGCGCATGAAGGTTAGGATGCTCAACAACAGCGCAACGGGATCATCGTCTAGGTTGTCCTTGTCGTACTTCCGGCCATCGTTGAGGGTCACGAGTACAGCGCCTGCATCCACCACGGACTCAAGCGCACGCAGCGCCTTGCGTGCTGTCTGTCGGCTGATTCGGTCAAGAGATTCCACCAGCAGATAACTACCCTGGGGAACAATTCCGTCTTCGATAGCCCGCAGGAAAAAGCCTAGCTGACTCTCTGCGGTAAGGTTTTTGCCCCGGAAGGCGGAAACGCCAAGGTCGTGCAAGGTCAGTGTGGTGTCTAGCTCTAGGCCATGCTGAAGTGCATAAGCCTCTGCCATAGACGATTGACGGCGGAATGAGTCACCCCGCATTTGTTCGGGGGTGCTGAAGCGCAGATAGCTGTAAGCCTTGATGGGTGCTGTCGGATGTTCCAAGGGGACTCTCTCAATGGTGAAAAGACCGTGAAGAGGTCTTCAAGTATCCACCATGATCATCGGCGGGCGGCCGGCCGGACTACTGCATCGCCTCGCGCCAGATGCGCAGCGGCACATGGTTGCGCAGCAGGTGCAACACGCGCTGCTGCATCTCCGCACTGAATTCATGGCCGGTTTCCGGGTAGATATCAACGGAGAAATCGGCATCGAGGGCACGCAGGCGGTAGGCCGCCTCGGTGGCGGCCTGGAATGGCAGCTGCGAATCGGCCTTGCCATGCAACCAGTGCAGCGTGGTCTGCACATGCATGGCGTCGGGCAGCGTGGCAAAACGGCAGGCCACGGCAAACAGGCGTGTCGCCACGGCTTCGCTGGCCACTACCGCTTCCAGTGCCAGCATGCCGGACTGGCCAAAGGCGACCAGCGCCGTGCGCTCCGGCCCCAGACCGCTGGCCTGCTGCCAGGCCTGCAGCGTGCGCATCAGCTCGTCACGCGCCGGCAACACGCGCTCCAGCCGATTCTCATCGTTCTCGCCACGCTCCGAATACCACTGGAAACCTTCGCCATCATCATGCTGGTGCGGAGCCGCCAGGCAGGCGACCAGGCCATCGGGAAAGGCATCGGCGAGCTGCTGCGCCATCTCGCGCATGGCCGCCGGACGCTGGCCAGCACCATGCAGCAGCAGGAACAGCTGCTGCGGCTGTTCGGGCCAGGCCACCACCACATCGTTGGGGGCAGGAACGGTCACGGGCAGCGGGTTCGGGTTCATGGGGTCTCCGGGACAGGGGTGGTCTGCTGCAGCCAGTCGGCAATCGCGCGCGGATAGATCAGGTGTTCCTGGGTCAGGATGCGCGCGGCCAGCGCCTCGGCCGTATCGCCGGGCAGTATCGGCACCACGGCCTGCGCCAGGATCGGGCCATGGTCGAGTTCGGCGGTGACCTGATGCACCGTGGCACCGGCGTAGCGGCAGCCGGCGTCGATGGCACGCTGGTGCGTGTGCAGGCCGGTAAACGCCGGCAGCAGCGAAGGATGGATATTCACTAGCCGGCCGGCATAGCGCGCCACGAACTCCGGCGTCAGGATGCGCATGAAACCGGCCAGCACCACCAGTGCCGGCTGGTGGCTGTCGATCTGTGCGGCCAGCGCTGCATCAAAGGCGGCCCGGTCCGGGTAGGCCTTGTGATCGACCACGGCCGTGGCAATGCCCTGCTCCCGGGCAAAACGCAGGCCGCCGGCATCGGCCTTGTTGCTGATGACCGCCGCCACCTGCGCGCCAAGGCGGCGCAGCCAGTGCTCTTGCTTGGCGGTACGGACAATGGCGGCCATGTTGGAGCCGCCACCGGAAATCAGGATCACGATATTGCGTCGGGCTTGCGTCATGCGCGAATTATGCACCCAGAGCCGGCTGCGCAGCTGCCGCCCCGGCGGCTGGCAACCGCCCTGCAGCTCCGGGTGTATAGGCCTGTGCTTTACCTGGCGTGGCAAGTGCGAGACAATACAGGTTTCCCCGTAACAACAGGATGGTCGCCAGAACCATCCTTTTTCATCACCATGAGCGCCTTCCTAGAAGAAAAAGTCCTGTCCGTGCACCACTGGACCGACACCCTGTTCAGTTTTACCACCACGCGTGACTCCGCGCTGCGTTTCTCCAACGGCCATTTCACCATGATCGGCCTGAAGCAGCCCAACGGCAAGCCGCTGCTGCGCGCCTACAGCATTGCCAGCGCCAATTACGAGGAGCACCTGGAATTCTTGAGCATCAAGGTGCAGGACGGCCCGCTGACCAGCCAGCTGCAGCATATCAAGGAAGGCGACACCATCATCGTCGGCAAGAAGCCCACCGGCACGCTGCTGATCGACTACCTGCTGCCGGCAAAGAACCTGTACCTGCTGGGTACCGGCACCGGCATGGCCCCCTGGATGTCCATCATCCGCGACCCGGAAACCTACGAGCGCTTCGAGAAGGTGGTTCTGGTGCATGGCGTGCGCTTCATCAACGAACTGGCCTATCGCGACTACATCACCAAGGAGCTGCCCGAGCACGAATTCCTGGGCGAAATCGTGCGCGAGCAGCTGGTCTACTACCCGACCGTCTCGCGCGAGCCGTTCGAGCGCGAAGGCCGCATCACCACCCTGATCGAGAGCGGCCAGATGGCGCGCGAACTGGGGCTGCCCGAGCTGAACCCCGAAACCGATCGCGTGATGATTTGCGGTAGCCCGCACATGCTGCGCGACCTGAAAGCATTGTGCGAAGCGCGCGGCTTCAAGGAAGGCAACACCACCACACCTGGCGATTTCGTGATCGAACGCGCCTTTGTGGAAAGCTGATCCCTGCACGGCAGCTGATCTGACAAGCCCGGACGATGCCTGCATCACCGGGCTTTGCTGTCTGGTGGCGCTGCAAGACGAGAATCCCCGACATGAAGAAAACCCTGCTCATCCTGCTGGCCGTGCTGATCGCGCTGGCGCTGCCGGTTTATGGCTCGCGCCAGGCAATCGAGGCGCTGGAGCGGCACCAGGAACCCGGCGGTCTGGCGATGAACCTGGCCTGGTGGGTCACCCAGCTGCCCGGTTATGGCGCGTTCACCGATGTGCCGCGTACCCGTCTGGCCGTTGCCGTGCACCAGCTGCACGACGGCGCCGAATTTGGCGATCTGCCGCAGCAACAGCAGCGCGGTGAACGCCTGCTGCAGCGCCTGCAGCCCTGGCTTGACAGCCGGCAGCAGGATGCGCTGACGTTGCAGGCCCAGCAGATCGCCCTGGCGGCGCTGGTGCGCATGCCGCAGCAGCCGGAAGGGCTGGCAGCACAGCTGGAAAGCCGCCTGGCCCCGGCGCTGCAAGCTCCTGCCGCCAGCCAGCTGCCGCCCATGCTGCGCCTGCAGGCCGCCGAAGCGCTGGCGATGTCGGCCGCGCGCCGCCAGGATACGGCGGCGGCCAGCCAGTGGCAGGCCCATGCCTGGCAAGCGGTGCCGGCACCCACCGACATCAAGGCACAAACGCTGGAAAACACCGCCCGCAGCCTGATCCCGCTGCGCATCGCGCTGGCCGGCTGCCAGCCGGGCCAAGCCGCCCCGGATGTCGGGGCCGCGCGCCAGGCGCTGGCGCATGGCTATGACATCCGCCAGCTGCGCCGCCAGTACCAGAGCGGCTGGGACCGGCCGCTGATGCTGACCGCCGAGCAAGCTGCCATGGCCAGCGACTGCGCCACCCTGGCCCGGGAATACCAGCAACTGCTGACAGCCCCGCAACCGGCATCGGCACAATGATGGGCAACGACCGGATCACGATGGGATAATAGCCAGCCATGAAGATCCTCCGTGGCTATCGCCTCCCGCCGGACGCACCACCCTGCGCCCTGACCATCGGCAACTTTGACGGCGTGCACCGTGGCCACCAGGCCATGCTGGCACTGCTGCGCAACGAGGCGCGCCACCGCGGCCTGCCCAGTTGCGCCATGACTTTCGAGCCGCACCCGCGCGACTTCTTTGCCGAGCAATTCCAGAACCCGGAGCTGGCCCCGGCACGTATTGCCACCTTGCGCGACAAGCTGTGCGAACTGTCCAGCAATGGCATCGACCAGACCGTCATCGTGCCGTTCAACGCCGAGTTTTCCTCGCTGCCGCCCGAAGTGTTCATCCGCAAGGTGCTGGTGGAAGGCCTGCGCGCCCAGTACGTGCTGGTCGGCGATGACTTCCGCTTCGGCGCGAAACGCGCCGGCGATTACGCCATGCTCGACGCCATGGGCCGCGAACTCGGCTTTGAAGTGGCGCGCATGAACAGCTACGAGGTATCGCGCCCGCTGCAGCCGGGCGAACCGGCCCCGGCGCAACCCGGCATCCGTGTCAGCAGTACCGAGGTGCGCACCGCCCTGGCCAACGGCGACATGGCCGAAGCCGCCTGGCTGCTGGGTCGCCCCTACAGCATCAGCGGCCACGTGGTGCATGGCCGCAAGCTGGGCCGCGAACTGGACTTCCCCACACTCAACCTGCGCTTCTCGCACTGGAAACCGGCTGCCAGCGGCATTTTCGTGGTCGAGGTCAGCGGCCTGTTCGACGATGGCCGGGTGCTGCCCGGCGTGGCCAACCTGGGCGTGCGCCCTTCGCTCGACCCGAACGATGTCAACGGTGGCCGCGTGCTGCTGGAGACCTTCTGTCTCGAATGGCCTGACGGCCTGCCCGATGGCTACGGCTACGGTAAAATCATCCGTGTGGACCTGCTGCACAAACTGCACGATGAGCGCAAATACGATGGTCTGGCTGCCCTGCGTCAGGGCATTGCCCGGGACTGCGCTGACGCGCGCGCCTGGTTTGCCGACCGCCACAGCGAAACGCGCCGCCAGACCACACGCGACCGAATTTGACGCTGCCCTGTCCTGCAGGCGTGGCCCTTGCCGCGCCCTGCACCCCGCGTCCCCCTCTTTTCCCGCCAGGCCGGCCAGCGGCCCTGCAGCCCCAGGAACCCTCTCCATGTCCGATACCGACAACAAGACCGATTACAGCAAGACGCTGAACCTGCCCGATACCTCCTTTCCGATGCGTGGCAACCTGCCCAAGCGCGAGCCCGGCTGGGTGCAACAGTGGGAAGACACCGGCCTGCACGCCAAGCTGCGTGCCGCCCGCGCCGGCCGCGAAAAGTTCATCCTGCACGACGGCCCGCCCTATGCCAACGGCCAGATCCACATCGGCCATGCCGTCAACAAGATCCTGAAGGACATGATCGTCAAGGCACGCCAGCTCAAGGGCCTGGACGCCGTCTACGTGCCGGGCTGGGACTGCCACGGCCTGCCGATCGAGAACCAGATCGAGAAGCTGCACGGCCGCAATCTGCCGCGTGACGAGGTACAGGCGAAAAGCCGTGCCTACGCCACCGAGCAGATCGCCAGCCAGATGGCCGATTTCAAGCGTCTGGGCGTGCTGGGAGCCTGGGACAATCCGTACAAGACGATGAATTTCGCCAACGAGGCGAACGAAATCCGTGCGCTGCGCCAGATCATGGAACGCGGCTTTGTCTACCGGGGCCTGAAGCCGGTGTACTGGTGTTTCGACTGCGGCTCCTCGCTGGCCGAATTCGAGATCGAATACGCCGACAAGAAGAGCCAGGCGATTGACGTGGCCTTCCGTTGCGCCGAGCCGGACAAGCTGGCCGCCATCTTCGGCCTGACCACGCTGCACGAACCGGCCTATGTGCTGATCTGGACCACCACCGCCTGGACCATTCCGGCCAACCAGGCGCTCAACGTCAACCCCGAACTGGACTACGCGCTGGTGCACACCGAACGCGGCTATCTGCTGCTGGCCAGCTCGCTGGTGAGCCAGTGCCTGGAACGCTACGGCCTGCAGGGCGAACTGGTGGGCACGGCCAAGGGCCGCGCGCTGGAAGCGCTGCGCTTCGAGCATCCGCTGCATGATGTGGATGCCGGTTACCGCCGCACCGCCCCGGTCTACCTGGCCGACTACGCCACCGATGCCGACGGTACCGGTATCGTGCACGCCGCCCCGGCCTACGGTCTGGATGACTTCCAGAGCTGCGTCAGCCACGGCCTGGCGTATGACGAGATCCTGAATCCGGTCACCGGCAACGGCACCTACGAGGCCGGCTTCCCGCTGTTTGGCGGCCAGCACATCTGGAAGGCAGTGCCGGTCATCATCGACACGCTGAAGCAGGCCGACCGCCTGTTTGCCGAGCACACCATCACGCACAGCTACCCGCATTGCTGGCGCCACAAGACGCCGGTGATCTACCGCGCCGCGGCCCAGTGGTTTGTGCGCATGGACGAGGGCGAAGGCGTGTTCACCACCGACAAGCCGGCCCGCAGCCTGCGCGAAACCGCGCTGGCCGCCATCGAACAGACCAGCTTCTACCCGGAAAACGGCAAGGCCCGCCTGCGCGACATGATTGCCAACCGCCCGGACTGGTGCATCAGCCGCCAGCGCAACTGGGGCGTGCCGCTGCCCTTCTTCATCCACAAGGACAGTGGCGAGCTGCACCCGCGCACCATGGAGATCATGGAACAGGCCGCGCAGATGGTGGAACAAGGCGGCATCGAAGCCTGGAGCAAGGTCACGCCCGAAGAGATCCTGGGCGCGGACGACGCGCAACACTACACCAAGGTCAACGACACGCTGGACGTTTGGTTCGATTCCGGCACCACGCACCTGCACGTGCTGCGCGGCAGCCATGCCGACATGCTGCAATTCCCGGCCGACCTGTACCTGGAAGGCCATGACCAGCATCGCGGCTGGTTCCACAGCTCGCTGCTGACCGCCTGCGCCACCGATGGCTGCGCGCCCTACAAGGGCTTGCTGACGCACGGCTTTACCGTGGACGGCCAGGGTCGCAAGATGAGCAAGTCGGTCGGCAACGTGGTGGCCCCGCAAAGCGTGAGCGACAAGCTCGGTGCCGAAATCATCCGCCTCTGGGTGGCCAGCACCGACTACTCGGGCGATCTGGCGATCGACGACAAGATCCTGGCGCGCGTGGTCGATGCCTACCGCCGCATCCGCAACACGCTGCGCTTCCTGCTGGCCAATATCAGCGATTTCGATGCCGCCACGCAGTCCGTGCCGCACGATCAGCTGTTCGAGGTGGATCGCTACGCCCTCAGCCACGCTGCCGGGCTGCAGGCCGACATCCTGGCGCACTACGAGGTGTATGAATTCCACCCGGTGGTGGCACGCCTGCAGCATTTCTGCAGCGAGTTCCTGGGCGGTTTCTACCTGGACGTGCTGAAGGATCGCCTCTACACCACGCAAGAGGACAGCCATGCCCGCCGCAGCGCCCAGACCGCGCTGCACCAGATCACGCACGCCATGCTGCGCTGGATGGCCCCCTTCCTCAGCTTTACCGCCGAGGAGGCCTGGGAGTTGATCGGCAGCAGCGATTCCATCTTTATCGAGGAATACTGCCAGTTGCCCGCCCCGCAGGCCGCGCTCGACGCCAAGTGGGAGCGCCTGCTGGACATCCGCGCTGCCGCGCTCAAGGAAATCGAGACCCTGCGCGAACAGGGCCAGGTCGGTGCCTCGCTGCAGGCCGAGCTGACAGTGACTGCAGCGGCCGACGACCTGGCGCTGCTGCAGAGCCTGGGCGAAGACCTGAAGTTCATCTTCATCACCTCCCGGGTCACGCTGGCGGCCGGCGAGGCACTGGCCATCACGGTCACGCCCTCCAGCGAACAGAAGTGCGAGCGCTGCTGGCATTACCGCGATGACGTCGGCAGCAATCCCGAGCACCCGACAATTTGTGGCCGCTGCAGCAGCAACCTCTTCGGTACCGGCGAACAGCGGGAGTTTGCATAAATGGCGGCAACCCGATCGCGCAACAGCAAACGCCGCCCAGCCCGGGCTTCACGCGACAGCCTGGTCCTGTGGCTGGGCATTGCGGCGCTCTGGTTCCTGTTTGACCAGTTCACCAAGTTCCTGATCCTGGGCCACTACCAGCTCGGTGACAGCACTTACGTCACCAGTTTCTTCAACGTGGTGCGGGTGCACAACTACGGCGCCGCCTTCTCCTTCCTGGCCGGGGCCGGCGGCTGGCAGCGCTGGTTCTTCATGGGCATCGGCATCGTGGCCGCCTGCTTCATGATCTACATGCTGGTGCGTCACCCGGGCCAGCGCCTGTTCAGCTTTGCCATGGCCAGCCTGCTGGGCGGTGCCGTGGGCAATGTGCTGGACCGGGTGCTGCACGGCTATGTGGTGGACTCCCTGGATTTCCACTGGCGTTTCCTGGAGCCGCTGTTCTACCGCGGCCATTTCCCGGCCTTCAATATCGCCGATACCGCCATCACCATTGGCGCCATCTGCCTGATCCTGGATGAAATCCTGCGCGTGCGCCGTGGTGCGCGCTGACGCAGAACCTGCAAGGAGTTTTCCCGTGAACAAGATGCCTCTCGATATCGTCATCATGGCTGCCGGCAAGGGCACCCGCATGAAGAGCGCCACGCCCAAGGTGCTGCAGCAACTGGCCCATCAGGGTCTGGTGCAGCATGTGCTCGATACCGCTGCGCAGCTGCAGGCGCGCAAGGTCGTGGTCATCACCGGTCACGGTGCCGAACAGGTCGAGGCGACGCTGGCCCAGGCCGATGACGCCGCACCGCACCGCGAGTTCGTGCGCCAGATGCCGCAGCTGGGCACCGGCCATGCCGTGCAACAGGCACTACCGGTACTCGACGACGAGGGCGTGATGGTGGTGCTGTCCGGCGACGTGCCGCTGACCGAAGCCGATACCATCCGCCAGCTACTGGAAGTCTGCAACGGCGATGCCCTGGCGCTGCTGACGCTGACCATGGACAACCCGTTCGGCTATGGCCGCGTGCTGCGCAACCCCGATGGCGAGGTAAACCGCATCGTCGAGCAGAAGGACGGCAAGCCGCAGGAGCTGCTGGTGAAAGAGATCTACAGCGGCATCATGGCGGCACCGACGCGCCTGATGCGCCAGTGGCTGGGCCGTATCGATAACCACAACGCGCAGCAGGAGTACTACCTGACCGATGTGGTCAAGCTGGCGGTGGCCGATGGCGTACCGGTGAAGGCACACCTGATCCACGACGCGGTGCAGGTTGCCGGCGTCAACAGCCCGCTGCAGCTGGCCGAGCTGGAGCGCGAATACCAGCAGCGTCAGGCCCGCCGCCTGATGGCCGAAGGCGTGCGCCTGCGCGATCCGGCGCGCTTTGACGTGCGCGGCACGCTGCAGTGCGGCCAGGATGTGGATATCGACGTGGGCTGCGTATTCGAGGGCCAGGTCACGCTGGGCCACCGCGTGAAAATCGGCGCACACTGCGTGCTGGCCAACTGCACGATAGGCGACGATGTGGTGATCAGCCCGTTCACCCATATCGACGGCGGCAAGCAGCCGGTGCAGGTGGGTGCCGGCAGCCTGATCGGTCCGTTTGCGCGCCTGCGCCCCGGTGCCGCACTGGCCGAGGAAGTACACATCGGCAACTTCGTCGAGGTGAAAAACTCCGTCATGGCCAAGGGTTCCAAGGCCAACCATCTGGCCTATCTGGGCGATGCCGATGTCGGTGAACGCGTCAACTACGGCGCCGGCAGCATCACGGCCAACTACGATGGCGCCAACAAGCACCGCACCGTGATCGAGGCCGATGTGCATATCGGCAGCAACAGCGTGCTGGTAGCCCCGGTCACCATCGGTGCCGGCGGTACCGTGGGTGCCGGCAGCGCCATCGGCAAGGACACGCCGCCGAACGCCCTCAGCGTGGTGCGTGGCCGCCTGACACAGAAGGAAAACTACACGCGCCCGGCCAAGATCCGGAAATGAGCGGCGCAGCCGCCCGGTTCAGAAACTGGACCCGGGCTGCTGCAGGAACTCCAGCTCCGCGGGCGTGGACACGCGTCCGAGCTGGGCATTGCGATGCGGGTAGCGGCCAAAGCGCACCACAATGTCGCGGTGGAGCAGCGCAAAGCGGTAGTTGTCCTCCAGCCCCGGCTGATCGAACAGCTGCACCGACTGTTGCTGGATCAGCGCCGATTCGCTGTGCATATAGGGCAGGTAGAGAAAGGCCCGCTGTGGCGGCGGCAGCGCCTGGTCACAGCCAGCGGCCATGGCTTCCTGCGCCAGCACCAGGGCCTGCGCATCCTGGGCAAAGGCCTGCGCCGTGCCCCGGTACACATTGCGTGAAAACTGGTCCAGCACGATGATCTCGGCCAGCCGGCCGCGGGCGCTGCCACGCCAATCGGCCAGCTCACAGTGCGCGGCAGCCTGCAGCAGTCCGCCAAAACGCTCCGTGACCAGGGCATCGAAGCCGGCATCCACCGCAAACCACTGTTTCGGTGTGGTCTCGTCAAACCAGAACTGCAGTACGGCACCGGCGTCCGGCAGGGTGGTCTGCGTCGTCATGCCAGTCGCTCCAGCTGGCGGCGCAGGCGCGCCACTTCTTCCATCAGGTCCACGGTGAGCGCTGCCAGCTGCGGATCGGCATCGAACTGGCGTTCCAGATCGGCAATGCGGCGTGCACGCAGCACCATGGTGCAGGAAAAGCGCCAGCTGCCCTGGTCATCGGCCAGCACACGCGGATCGCTGCTGGTCTGCGTGATGCCTATCACGCCTTCGTGCACGCGTTCGTGCACCCACTCGGGTGCCATGCGGCAGGCGCGTGCCAGCTCCTGCAGGGTCAGGGAATGGTCGGCCAGCAGCTCGGTCAGGTCTGCCGGCACGGGGATGGTGGTGGTCAGGTGTGCCATCGTCAATCTCTCCTTGCTCAGGCCAGGCGCGGGTTGAAGCCGGGATAGGCCTTGGCCAGGGCCTCCCAGGCCGCACGTTGTTCATCGGTCACGGCACCGGGAATCGCCGGCTCCAGCTCCAGATACAGATCACCGGGTTCGGCTGCCGGAATGCCGCGCCCCCTCAGGCGCAGCTTGCGGCCGCTGCCCGATCCCGCCGGCACGGTCACTTCCACCGTGCTGCCGGACGGCGTGTTGACCTGGATATCGCCGCCCATGGCAGCTTCCCAGGGCGAGACGCGTACACGTTGCGTCACGTCCTTGCCTTCCACGCGCCAGCGCGCATCGGGGCGGAAACGGACTTCCAGCAGCACATCGCCATTGGCAGCGCCACCAAAGCCCGGCCCCCCCTGCCCGGCCAGCCGGATCAGCTGGCCTTCGCGTACGCCCTTGGGAATCCTGACCTGCAGGCTGCGCTGCTCCGGCACCACCTGACCGTCGTCCGTCAGGCGGGCGCTCTGCAGCGTGATGGTGCGTTCGGTGCCCTGGTAGGCATCGCGCAGCTCCAGTTCGATGCTGGCATGCAAATCCTCCCCGCGCATGGCACTGGGACGCTGCTGGCGCTGTGCTCGGCCGGCGTGCGCCGCCTGACCGAACATCTGCTCGAAGAAATCGCTGTACCGGCCTTCGCCGCCGCTGTGGAAATCGCCTTCGCGCCAGCTGTAGCCGGCATCCCAGCCCGGTGGCGGCTGGTAGTGGCCGCCGCCCTGCGGCTGCGCGCCGGCCTGGTCGTAGGCGGCGCGCTTCTCGGGATCGGACAGCACGGTATTGGCCTCGTTGATCTCGGCCATGCGGGCATCGGCGTCGGCTTCCTTGCTGACGTCCGGATGGTATTTGCGGGCCAGCTTGCGGTAGGCCTTCTTGATGTCGTCGGCGCTGGCGCTCTTGTCGACGCCCAGCACCTGGTAGTAATCCTTGAACTCCATGTGCAACAGCTCCTGGATAGTATGCGCAACACACTGCTGCGCCTTGCCCCATTACATGGGGACAAGCCGGCCGATGTCAATCGGATCAGACCTACAGGGCGGATTTCAGTTGTCGGCCAGGGGCAGTGGCAGGCTGGTGCCGAACTTGGCGCGGCGCAGGCTGAAGAAGGAGCGCACATTACGCACATTGGCCTGCTGGCTGAACAGGCGCTGGCTCAAGGCCATGAAGGCCGGCATGTCGGCCACGGTGATGATCAGCACAAAGTCCGGCCCGGGCGAGGTGCGGTAGCACTGCTGCACGGCGCTTTCCTGCACCGCCAGTGCCTCGAAGGCGGACTGGCGCTCTTCGGCCTGCACGTCCAGCGTGACCTCGACAATCGCCGTCAGCCCGGCCCCGGTATGCCGGCGCAGCGCATCGGCCCCGAGCACGGCCACGGTGCGCTCGATCAGGCCGAGCTGCTGCAAACGGCGCACGCGGCGCAGGCAGGTGGGGGGTGTCAGGTGGCAGCGCTCGGCCAGTGCCTGGTTGCTCAGGCTGGCATCCTGCTGCAGCTGCTGGAGAATGCGCCAGTCACTGGCATCGAGTTCCACGCGATCATCCATTTCAATTTACCTGCTATTTTGAAAGATAAATTCACTTCACTGTTTTCATGAAATTATCTTTCATTTTTTGTGAAATTTGAACGATTGTTTTTCCCGCCAACCCCTATCATGGGGGATTGGCGTGCCCACCGGGCCCGCCGCTCAACCTTGGAGAAGAAGAATGTGCGGAATCGTTGCTGGTGTGGGTTCGAACAATGTGGTGCCGGTGCTGGTGCAGGGCTTGCAACGCCTGGAGTACCGCGGCTATGACTCCTGCGGCGTGGCTGTCTGGAATGACGGTCTGAAGCGCGCCCGCAGCACGGCCCGTGTCGCCGAGCTGCTGGAGCAGGTGCAGCAGGATGGCCTGGGCGGCTATACCGGCATCGCGCACACGCGCTGGGCCACGCACGGCGTGCCGGCCACGCACAACGCACACCCGCATTTCAGCTTTGGCCCGCAGGCCGAAGGGGCTGCCGTCGAAGGCAAGGCGCGTATCGCGCTGGTGCACAACGGCATCATCGAAAACCACGAGGAGCTGCGCGCCGAACTGCGTGCCAAGGGCTACCAGTTTGACAGCCAGACCGATACCGAGGTGATTGCCCACCTGATCGATTCCGTCTACGACGGCGACCTGTTCGTGGCGGTGAAGGAAGCGCTGGCGCGCCTGCACGGCGCCTATGCCGTGGCAGTGATCGCGCGTGACGAGCCGAATCGCGTGATTGGTGGCCGCGCCGGTTCGCCGCTGATCCTGGGCCTGGCGGCCGACGGCTCCAACTACCTGGCCAGCGATGCCATGGCACTGGCCGGCGTGACCGACCAGATCGTCTATCTGGAAGAAGGCGACGTGATCGACCTGCAGCCGGGCAAGTACTGGATCGAAAACGCCGGTCAGCGCCTGGAAGCAGCCGACCGTCCGGTAAAGACGGTGCACGCACACAGCGGTGCCGCCGAACTCGGCCCCTACCGCCACTACATGCAGAAGGAAATTTTCGAGCAGCCGCGTGCGCTGGCCGATACGCTGGAAGGCATCGAGGCCTTTGCGCCGACGCTGTTCGGTGACGAAGCCGCCAACGTGTTCCGTGACATCGAGCGCGTGCTGATCCTGTCCTGTGGCACCAGCTATTACAGCGGCTGCACCGCCAAATACTGGCTGGAAGCCATCGCCGGCGTGCCCTGCGATGTGGAAATTGCCAGCGAGTACCGCTACCGCACCAGCGTGCCCCATCCGAAGACGCTGGTGGTCACCATCAGCCAGAGCGGCGAAACCGCCGACACCCTGGCCGCGTTGCGTCACGCCAAATCGCTGGGCATGACGCAAACCCTGACAATCTGCAACGTGGCAACCAGCGCCATGGTGCGCGAGTGCAAGCTGCACTACATCACGCGCGCCGGCGTGGAGATTGGCGTGGCCTCGACCAAGGCATTCACCACCCAGCTGGCGGCACTGTTCCTGCTGACGCAGGTGATTGGCCAGATCAAGGGCACGATCCCCGCCGCCAAGCAGGAAGAATACCTGCAGCGCATGCGTCACCTGCCGGTGGCCATCCAGTCGGTGCTGGCGCTGGAGCCGCAGGTGATCCAGTGGTCGGAAGACTTTGCCAGCAAGGACAACGCGATTTTCCTCGGTCGTGGCATGCACTACCCGATTGCGCTGGAAGGTGCGCTCAAGCTGAAGGAAATCAGCTACATCCACGCCGAGGCCTACCCCGCCGGCGAACTCAAGCACGGCCCGCTGGCACTGATCACCGATGCCATGCCGGTGGTGGTGGTGGCCCCGAATGACGAGCTGATCGACAAGCTCAAGAGCAATATGCAGGAAGTGCGTGCGCGGGGCGGTGTGCTATATGTGCTGGCCGATGCCGACAGCCAGATCCGCAGCGAGGAAGGCATGCACGTGATCCGCATGCCCGAGCACTACGGCAGCCTGAGCCCGATCCTGCACGTGCTGCCGTTGCAGCTGCTGGCCTACCACACGGCCGTGGCCAAGGGCACGGACGTGGACAAGCCGCGCAACCTGGCCAAGAGCGTGACGGTGGAATAAGCCACCAGCGCTGACGCGGGCCTGTTCACGGGCAATAGAGTCTGAGACAGCGCAACAAAGTCTGAGACGAGGCAACATAGTCTGAGACAAGGTGCGCTGAAGAACTCCCAGACTGTCACGAAGTCTTGTCGAAGATGGCAGCGGTCCCGTGCGCGACCTCTCAATTGAGGTGTGTCGTCCAGTGACTGTTGCCGCGAGGGGACTTGCGCATCAGCGCCATGCACTCAATGCCTTAGCTGCGCTGAGCTGGGTGCTCTTCAGCTCTGCGAAAGGGTTGCGTCGTACATCTTTTTCAAAAGTGGCTCCATCAGTTCCCAGGTTGGCTCCCACTCATCTTCAGTGAGCATCCTGTACTTCTCAGTCAGGATCACTTGATGATCGAATGGGAAGTCGGTTGGAGTCTCAAGACCGACGATAAGCTGCATGAACCGCCCCGGGTTTCGAGGAGGCTGGTTGGTTTAAGTGGACACCTCTGCCAAGGTGTTGTGAACCGCCCCGGGTTTCGAGGAGGCCCCAACTCTTGAGAAGATGGAGCCATGAACAAGTCCAACAAGTTTTCCCCGGAAGTGCGCGAGCGCGCTGTGCGCATGGTGCAGGAGCATCGAGCCGAGTACCCTTCGTTGTGGGCAGCTATCGAATCGATTGCGCCGAAGATTGGCTGTGTGCCGCAAACCCTGCACGATTGGGTCAAGAGAGCCGAGATCGACGCTGGCCTGCGTGCGGGTACCACGACCTCGGATGCGCGACGCATC
>NZ_KB894784.1 GCF_000374625.1 Allobrachymonas chironomi DSM 19884
CGTCCGCCCTGGGCTGCTGCCGTATTTCGGATTGATGTGGCCGGTGCTCTCGGCCTTGCTGCCGGTGCGGAAGTTCTGGCCGTCCGACGATGACGTGGTGCCGTCGCCCCAATGCTCGGCGAAGGGATGTCGGAACTGCGCGTTGACCAGCTCGGCCAGTGCCGCCCCGTAGGTTTCGTCGCGGATGTGCCAGGCTTGCAGCCAGGCCAGCTTGGCGTAGGTCGTGCCGGGGCACGATTCCGCCATCTTGGTCAGGCCCAGGTTGATCGCGTCGGCGAGGATCGTGGTCAGCAATAGGTTTTTGTCCTTGGCCAGGTCGCCTGACTTCAGGTGGGCGAAGTGCCGGGTGAAGCCCGTCCATTCGTCTACCTCCAGCAGCAATTCGGTGATCTTGACGTGCGGTAGGATCATCGCCGTCTGGTCGATCAGGGCCTGTGCGGTATCGGGCAACGCCGCATCGACGCGAATGCTGCATGCATCGAGGGTTGACCCTAGTTCGAGATCGACGAGATTGCCGTCCTTGACGCGGTATTCGCGGTCATAGCCTTTGGCGATGAATGACTGGACTGCTTCTAGAACGTCGGTCACCTGGGAGGTCATGGAAGCACCTTCATCTTGAACTGGATTGGACACGCTCGCGCACAAAGCGCGCTGTGACTCGGCGGACGGAGAAGCTCGCGAAGTGCGTTACTCATAGCCACTTGGCCTTCTTGAAGCGCATGAATAGGAGAAGGCAGAACACCGCTATCACTCCGAGCACGACGAAGTAGCCATATGGCGTGTCCAGTTCCGGCATGTGCTTGAAGTTCATGCCATATATTCCGGCGATCGCCGTCGGGACCGCCAAGATCGCCGCCCAGGCCGCGAGCTGGCGAGTGACCACACCGATCCTTTGCGCTTCCAGAAGGCTGCTGGCCTCGAAGACCGTGGACAGGACAAGCAGGAGGCCGTCGACCATGGACTGCACGCGGTGGACATGGTCCGCGACGTCGTGGAAATATGGTGTCATTTCGGCGCTGAGGCAGGGAAAGTGGCCGCGAACGAGCTTTCGCACCAGCTCGGCCATAGCCCCGAGCGTGCGCTTGAACCGCGTGAGTTCGGACCTTAGTTCGAAGATTCGCGCCACCTCTTCTGGCCCGAGGAAATCGTGCAGCGACCGTCGCTCCATCGCCAGGACGTCGTCCTCGATCATTTCGAAGATGGGCAGATACTGGTCGACCACTCGGTGCAAGATCGCGTGCAGCACATAGTCGACACCCTTGCCGAACTGCGTCGGCGATGCCTCGAGTTGCTCCCGAAGTTTGCCCAGCGCTCCGGCATTGCCGTGCCGCACGGTGATAAGGTGATTGTGACCGGTGAAGATCGCCATCTTGCCGTAGCTGATCCGGTCGCCGACCAGCTCGGCGGTCTGGGCGACGACGTACAACTCATCGTTGTAGACCTCGAGCTTGGGCGGGCACAGCGGGTGCATGGCGTTGTCGATCGCCAAAGGATGGAGGTTATACGTCGTCTGGATCGCGCTGAGTTCGTCTGCGGTGGGCTCGCTAAGCGCGATCCAGCAGAAGCCCGAGCGATTCTCGTTTAGTTCGACGTGCTCATCGAGCCTGATTTCACGGACTCGCTTACCTTCGTTGTAATAATATGCGGCGATAATGGTCATGCAGGCCTCGCAGGAATTCGCAGGCCACGCTGTACAGCCGGTCGCGCCAGCCCGCGTTCGAGCCATGCCTGCACGTTCGAATAGCTGCTTAGGCCGAGGATGTCGCCCGCTGCGTAGAATTCGACCAGCGCATTCACCCAGCCAAACGTCGCAATGTCCGCGATCGAGTAATCATCGACAATCCATTCGCGGCCCTCCAGCCGGTGATCCAGGACCCCGAGAAGACGCCTGGATTCATCAACAAAGCGCTGCCGAGGTCGCTTGTCCTCATAGTCCTTGCCGGCAAATCGCAGGAAAAAGCCTAGCTGTCCGAAGGTCGGCCCAACGCCCGACACCTGAAAGAACACCCAGGCCAGAGTCTCGTACCGCTGGGCGGGTGTTGTTGAGATGAGCTGCCCCGTCTTGTCGGCCAGATAGATGAGGATCGCACCGGTTTCCCATATGCCAATGGGCTGGCCGTCAGGGCCAGCCGGATCGATGATCGCGGGTATGCGGCCGTTGGGATTCAACGACACGAACGCTGGATCCTTCGACTCGTTGTTCGAGATGTCGACGAAGTGGGGCTCATACGGCAGGCCAGTCTCCTCCAGCATCATCGAGACCTTGACGCCGTTGGGCGTGGGGGCCGCGTATAGTTGCAAGCGATCCGGATAAGATGCTGGCCAGCGCTGCGTGATGGGAAAGGAGGAGAGGTCTGTCATATCTGGATCCTGGCACTGCGACGGCGGCTGAATGGAATGATCTGCTTCAAGGCCGGGTTCGACGACCGCGTCGATTGACGCGGTCGTCGGAGGTTGCGAACCGGATCGGCGCGGCACTAACGGCAGCGAAGCCTATTCCGCTGCAGCCCCGGCCGCAGGGCTCACATCGCCGGCCTCATGCCGCTTTGGAAGAACCCAGTCGGGACGGACGAAGTGGCAGGTGTAGCCGCCCGGCCGCTTCTCCAGATAATCCTGGTGATCGGGCTCGGCCTCCCAGAACTCGCCGACCGGCTGGACCTCGGTCACCACTTTGCCATCCCACAGCCCCGAGGCATCCACATCGGCGATCGTATCCTCGGCGACGCGCTTCTGCTCCTCGTCGACATAATAGATGCCCGACCGGTAGGAGAGCCCACGATCATTGCCCTGGCGGTTCAGCGTCGTCGGATCGTGGATCTGGAAGAAGAATTCCAGGATGTGCCGGTAGCTCGTCACTGTCGGGTCGAAGACAATCTCGATCCCCTCGGCATGCGTGCCGTGATTACGATACGTGGCGTTCGGAATATCGCCGCCCGTGTAACCCACACGGGTCGAGATGATGCCGGGCCGCTTGCGGATCAGATCCTGCATGCCCCAGAAACATCCTCCTGCGAGAACAGCGCGCTGATGCATGTTAAGCCTCCTCTACTTGATCGAGATATTCACCGTATCCCTCGGACTCCATCTCGTCGCGCGGGATGAAGCGAAGGGACGCAGAGTTGATGCAGTAGCGCAGACCGCCGCGGTCGGAAGGACCGTCCGGGAAAACGTGGCCCAGATGGCTGTCGGCGTGTACCGACCTGACCTCCGTCCGGACCATGCCGTGTGCACTGTCCCGCACCTCGTTCACGTTTGCCGGAACGATCGGCTTGGTGAAGCTGGGCCAGCCAGTACCCGAATCGAACTTGTCCGTTGAAGCGAACAGCGGCTCTCCCGACACTATGTCGACGTAGATGCCAGGCTCCTTGTTGTCGTTGTGCTCACCCGTGAAGGGCCTTTCGGTCCCCGAATCCTGGGTAATCCGGCGTTGCTCGGGGGTCAGGCGGTCAACTGCTGCCTGTGACTTCTCAAACTTCATGATAGTCTCCAATAATTAATCTAGAGAGCTCGACACACTGTCATTTATCTTTGCAGTCATTGCGCCGACTATAGCAGTGCGCCCCAGATTTGTCCAATACGCTGCGCGTATAGTTTCCATAGCGCCGAAGCTCTTCACGTCGTGATTCAGTTCCACTCATACCGGGCTGCCAGCTGCGCGATGTTCCGTATCTCGACCGTTGCCGTGGAGCCGGATACTGTCGCGATCACGACTTCGCGCTCCAAGACAAATCCGTCGATCGGCCGAGTGACGAGGCCTTGCACGGTCGGCGATCGTTCCGGAAGAATGCATATGGCGTGGCCGTCAGCGACGACCCGTTGCACCCAGTCCTCGCGATCTGATCGAAAGCGAGGTCGCATGAGCAAGTCCCGTCGCGCGAAGTGATCGAGGATCCGATCGCGAAACTCGCATTTCAGGCGATCGACGAAAGGAAACTCGAGCAGGTCTTCGCCGCGCACGATCTCGTTGGCAGCCAAGGGATGGTTTGCAGAACAGCCGAGCACGAAGCGCTCCCGAAATAGAGGATGCACATCCAGCTTGCGTTCCGGTCTTGTTTCACGCGGCATGATGCACGCGTGGTATTTTCCTGAAAGCACCTCCGATGTGTCCTCGTTCGACTGGAGCGAGTGCAGCTTGATTTCGATGGATGGCATCTCCGCCAATGCGCTCTCGAAGAATGCCGTAAATTCCTTTGGTCCGACGGTGGGCGCGACGGCGACATCCAGCACGCGGTGCCCCCCCATCGCCCAGTGCTCCGAGTGATTGCGAACGCTCTTCATCGCGACCACCATGCGCCGGAATTCTGCCTCGACGTCATGGCCAAGGCCAGTCAGGCGGCTGTTCTTCCCGTCGCGATAGATCAGCGGCCCGCCAAGCTCATCTTCCAAGCGGCGGATCGCGCGGGTCAGACTTGGCTGTGACACACCGCTCAAGCGAGCGGCCGCTGTGAAATTCAGCGTCTCGGCCAAGTTGATGAAATAGCTGACTTGATTGAGTTCCATAGTCCTTTGGCCCACGCGCCTGACTGATACCTCTTCCGTGAGACCGCCTTTGGAAAGCAGGTCGCAGAAGTATGCTTGGCGCATATAATCATGGTATAGGGGCTTGTCTATATGCGCCAGACATATAAATGATAGCCTGAGATGACGATTACCGGTTGGCGGTGCGCTCCGCTCAGCTCCGTCGAAGGTTCTGAGAGCGCAACCGCCAAGCCGCGTGCTGGAGGTTTGATGGACATGGCAGGAAGATCATTTACGTTTGTCAGTGGGGCTGGCTCTCCGCTGTCCGGGCACCTCGAACCGCCGGAAGGGACGCCGCGGGGCTGGGCGATCTTCGCCCACTGCTTCACGTGCGGGAAAGACAGTCGCGCCGCTGTTCACATCTCGCGCGCGCTGTCGCGTGCGGGCATCGGGGTCTTGAGGTTCGATTTCGCCGGGACCGGGATCGGCGGTGGGACGGGAGAACCTGTGAACTTCGCGTCGGACGTCGAGGACCTTCGGGCCGCCGCAAATGCGATGGCGGCGGCGGGCATGTCACCGTCCCTCCTCGTCGGGCACAGCCTGGGTGGCACCGCTGCGATCGTAGCCGCCGCCGACATGCCTGATATTGCGGCGGTAGCGACGATTGGTGCGCCGGCCGACCTTCAGCATATCTTGCGCCTCTTCGGACCGAATGATCTGGACACCATCGCGAGCGAGGGCGAGGCCTCGGTGGAGATTGCCGGTAGGCCCTTCCTCATTCGCCGAGGGTTCCTTGAGGCGGTTGAGGGGATCGACGTCGAGAAGGCCATTGCCTCCCTGCGACGGCCGGTGCTGGTCATGCACTCTCCGCTGGATCAGGTGGTCGGCATCGACCACGCGTCGCGCATCTTCGTCGCGTCCAGGCACCCTAAAAGCTTCATCTCGCTCGACAACGCGGATCACCTTCTCACCGACGTCGCGGACGCGAACTACGCCGCGGCCATGGTGGCGGTTTGGGCGAGCCGCTTTCTCCCACCACTCAGCGCGGATCTTCCGCAGGTCGAGGTTGCGGAGGGCGTCGTCTCCACCGAAACTCTTGCAGGGACGTTCCAGCTCAAGGTCCGCAGCGGCGAGCACACTCTGTTCGCCGACGAGCCAGCATCGGTCGGTGGCCTCGGGACCGGACTATCTCCCTACGAACTCGTATCTGCCGGCCTCGCAGCCTGCACGGTGATGACGATGCGTCTCTATGCGAACCGCAAGGGCTTTCCGCTCGAACGGGCGAGCACGACCGTGCAGCACGAGAAGGTGCCGGACATGATGCCACCCGACCGGTTCACCCGCACCATTGTCCTCGATGGGCCGCTGAGTGATGATCAGCGCGCTCGGATCCTCGCGATCGCTGATCGGTGTCCCGTCGATCTGAGTCTCATCCGGGGTTCGGACGTGCAGACCGAGCTCTTGAGCGCCAGTCAGGCTGCGGATCCCGCGAGGCTGGCTTGACCGTGGCGCACACGGAGGAGGGCGAACGGACTGTGAGCCAATCGCCTACCGGCAATAGGGCGGCCGCGACAGAGCGAGCAATTCTCGCAGGCGGCTGCTTCTGGGGCATGGAGGATTTGCTGCGCCGAGCCAGGGGAGTCATTTCGACGCGTGTCGGTTACACAGGCGGAGAAATGCCTGATCCGACCTACGCGAGACATTACGGCCATGCGGAAGCAGTGGAAGTGACCTTCGACCCTTCCGTTCTCGCCTATCGCTCGCTCTTGGAACTCTTCTTCCAGATACATGACCCCACGACCTACGAGCAACAAGGCAGCGATGTCGGTCCGAGCTATCGATCGGCGATTTTCTACACCACCGAAGTGCAGAAGGAAGTCGCCCTCACAACCATCGCGGAAATCGAGGCATCAGGAAGCTGGCCAGGCCCGGTCGTGTCGGAGATCAACCCAGAAGAACCCTTTTGGGAGGCGGAGCCAGAGCACCAAGAATACCTGGTGCGCTATCCTGGGGGCTATAGCTGCCACTTCGTGCGCCCGACCTGGCGGTTGGACCGCTCAGACGAACGCCCAGCTGTAATACTTGACAGAAAGAGTTGATGATGACCGAAACCGTGACTAATCAGGCCGCCTGGCAGAAAGCGCCGGGGCAGCCACTGAGGATCGGTGTCACCGCTCTGCCGCATCTGGCGGCGAACGAGATATTGATCCGCAACGCGGCCATCGCGATCAACCCACTCGACTGGATTCTGCAGGACGTCGCGCTTTTGCCATGGCTCGACTATCCCGCGATTCTCGGCAGCGACGTCTCCGGTGAGGTCGCGGCGGTCGGTGGCGCGGTCGAGCGGTTCAAGGTCGGCGATCGAGTCATCGGACAGGCGGTCGGGACAACCGTAAATCAACCTGCGCAGGGTGCGTTCCAGCACCACACGATCGTGCTGGACCACATGGCGGCGCCGATCCCCAACAACATTGCCTTCGCTGATGCGGCAGTCCTCCCGCTTGGCCTTGGCACCGCCGCAAGCGGGCTCTACGGACGGACACAGTTGGCTCTCGCGCCACCGTTACACTCGCCGACCGCGCGTCCAGAGGTCGTTCTGGTCTGGGGTGGATCGTCGAGCGTTGGCTGCAACGCCATCCAGCTCGCGGTGGCGTCGGGCTACAGGTGCGTCGCCACCGCTTCGGCGCGCAACGTCGGCCTGTTGAAGGAGCTGGGTGCAAGCGAGGTTCTTGACCACTCGAGTCCAGCCATCGTGGAAGACGTGATTGAGGCAATGCGCGGGCGCAGTCTCGCTGGAACGCTTCACGCGACCGGTCACATGAAAGACTGTTTTGCCGTAGTTGCGAGATGCGAGGGCTCGCGCCGGGTGGCAGCGACGCTGGCCCCGCCCGACGAGCGTTCATTTGGAGTCGAGGCGACGCACATCTCCGGGACGAGCCTCAAGGATGACGAGGTTGGTCCAATGATCTACCGCGAATTCCTGCCGCAGGCTCTCGCGGCGCGCACGTTCGTCCCCGCCCCTCCGGCGAAGATCGTGGGCCAGGGCCTTGAAATGCTCCAGGCTGCCTTGGAAGCCCTGAAGGCGGGTGTATCCGCAGCGAAAATCGTCGTTACCCTGCCTTGAGTGACCAGCCAGGCGGTTTTTCGCGTTCGCAGTCTGAGGTGGCCCGCACTTTGCCGATTGGGAAGCTCTACCGGGAAAACGCGTTTGGGACGCGCGCTGCGCTCCTGCCGGAGCATGCGTTCCCGAAACCTGTTCCCGACTGCTTTTCCCCGAAACTACCTATCGGACATAGAGAAATGGGAATGCAGCGAGTGGTTTGAACGGCCGCTTCCGAAACCGCGTTCCGATCAATTGAGCGGCTAAAAGTGGGGCGATCACCGACATATTAGAATGAGACCGCCATGCCCGATCGGCCGGCTTGACGCGTAGCCAAAAGAATGCGGCTGATGGTAGGCTCGCTGACATTATGAAGCCCCGCCATCTGAGCAGCGTTGAGCTGCCGCAATTGCGAGTCTCCTACGCGTCGTCGTTCTTCTCGCGGTCCACACCTCGCTCATGCAATTCGGCATCGACGGGGCAGTTCGTGCAGCCCTCGTAGCAGCACAAGCGGCAGATGCGGTATGACTGCTCGAGGTTTTCCAAGCGATTTCGGAGAACGCGTTCAGCGATGTCCGATAAGGTTTTCAGTTCGTCTGGATTAAGGATCGATAGCCCTTCGGCAATCACTTGATCGCGCGAGGCCAGGACCTCGTCGCTCGCGACCTTGCCAGTTGGAGTAAGATAGAGGGATCGCGCGCGCCCGTCTGTCGAATGCTCCCTACGCTCGATCAATCCCTCGCTTACCAATCTATCCACCAGGCGAACAGTTCCAGCATGTGAAAGGCCCACCCCGATCGCAAGCATACGGATCGAGAGCCCGGGCTTGTGCGCGAGCAACGCCAGCGCTGAGGCGGCGGGTCCAGCTTCCGGCGCCCGCGATGAACTAGCGCGAACGATGTCGTCGCTGATCATGAGTGCGAACGCCCCGAAAATGTTTCGATCTCGAGGTCCATCCATTGCCACATCTATATGTGCGCGGAGCATAGACAGCAAGCCATACCGTGGTCCTCTTCCTCCGCGCGGCTTGTGGAAAATGTCCTGTTTTAGAAGGGTTTCGGAGGATTTCGACTGATCGAGCGCGCCGAAAAAAACGGGTCCGGCTCGTTAAGGCCGCGGAACCGTTGATACCTGGCGGCTATAGGGCAAGCCTTTTCGCTCGGAATCGCCGTAGGTCGCGCCCGAGAATCACTCCGCGTCAGCGCTGTCATCCAGGCCGCGCAGGTGCAGATCAGCGAGACCTAGCTTGCCCCCGGCGTCGCACTTCCATCGTGTCACCGCGCGCGATCACGATTGTATCAATCCCATTGAGGAACAGTCCGTGCTCCACGACGTCGGGGATTGCGGCGAAACGGGCGAAGACCGCGTCGCCATGCAGCTGAGCGCCTCCGGGCTCGATATCGCGACGGAGCATCCATGCCCCGCGGAGGTTCTGCAGGATTTGCACGCCCGCCGTCACGAGAGGACCACAGTCACGAGAGCACAAGCGCCCCTCTGTGGCGGACCGAAGCACGCAGCAGCACGAGGGACGCCGCTAGCAGAACTGCGTCCTTCAGTAGAAACTGCCCTGGTGCAGCCGAAATCGCAGGAAAGCCGCCGGCAGTCTGCTCCGCGACACCTGGAGTGGTGATGAAAAAGGTCAGCGTGATCAGATAGGTCGCTGCTGACATTAGTGCGCCTAGCGCAGAGAAGAGTGGACGAAATGCACCAAGGATCAGAACGAGACCGGTCGATAACTCGATAACGCCGATGAAATAGCTTTGCCCCTGCGTCCCGAACATGCCGAGCCAATTCATGATCGGGCTGTGTTCGATAAACGGGGCGATACCATAGGCCTCGTACGCTGTGAACTTCATCGCGCCGAACCACAGAAATACGATCACGAGAGCCCATCTAAGCAGGCCAAGATCCCTCCGACCGTGCTCGGGGACAAGAAATTCATAACGGTCGAAAATGCTCATCTAAAATTCCTCAACAGTGGTCCCGTGGGAACGTCACGAACGTCGTCTACGTGCTTCGGGCAGGCGTTGCAGTATATGCGCGACGCATATACTAATAAGCGAGATATGTCGAGCGGCTGGCTCGCGCTTCGCTGCCTCACGAAGCCATCCTCATCGGCGATGCCTTTACCCAGCAAACGCGCGACCTTTGCGGGATTTTGACTTGATGGGCGGAACGTGTCAATGACTTTGCGTCACCGTGCTTCATGAATTTACTGCGGAAGCCAGGATGTTCGAGTCGTCGTTCTTCTCCGTTGCGGGTGGGTTGATCCAGACGGCGCTCGGCAGCTCTGGGGGTTCAGGGCGGCGCCCCTTGAAACGTTTCGGGTTGGCCAGGAAGGCCGCGTCGAGGGTGTCCTGACGGAGCAGATGCGCCGCTTGTGCCTGGCCGTAATGGACGCTGCTCGGCGTCATGTAGCCGATGCCCGAGTGCCGGTGCTCGGTGTTGTACCAGGCGAAGAAGGTCTGGCAGTGGGCGCGGGCGTCGGCGAGGCTGCCGAAGCGCGCGGGGAAGTCCGGGCGGTACTTCATTGTCTTGAATTGCGACTCCGAATACGGGTTGTCGTCCGAGACGTGCGGGCGGCTATGGCTTTTGGTGATGTCCAGATCGACCAGCAAGGCGGCCACGGGCTTGGAGCGCATGCTCGCGCCGCGATCGGCATGCAGCGTGAGGGTGCCGGGCGCGATGTCGTGGCGGGACACGGTCTCGGCGATCAACTGTTCGGCCAGCTCGGCGCTTTCACGCTCGGCGATTAGCCAGCCCACGACTTGGCGGCTGAAGATGTCGAGGATCACGTAGAGGTGGAAACAGGTCCATTTGACCGGCCCCTTGAGCTTGGTGATGTCCCAGGACCAGACCTGGTTGGGCGAGGTGGCCAGCAGTTCGGGTTTGACGTAGCTCGGGTGGCTGAGCTGGCGCCGGCGTTCGCGCGTGCCGCCATCGGCGGCGAGCGCCCGGTACATGGTGCGCACCGAGCCCATGTAGCGGCCTTCGTCGAGCAGCGTGGCGTAGATCGCCGCCGGCGCCGTGTCGCAGAAGCGTTCGCTGTTGAGCACCTCGAGCAGCGCCTGCTGCTCGAGGGCGTCGAGCGCCAGCGGTGGCCGAGGCCTCGGCGCGCGGCGAGGGTGCGGTCCGTGAAGGGTGAAGCGGTGTGACCGCGCTCGGCTTCGGGCCGGTGCGCCGCGCCATAGCCCGACGGCTCGACAGGCGGCCGCCGTGCCGATAACCGGGGCGAGCTCATCCACGCCGTGCATCATTGTTTGCCGTGCGTGTCGTCGATCGGACTGCCCAGCAATGCGGCAACTTTTTTTTGGACTTCGATCACCAGCATCGCCTTGTCGAGTTGGCTCTTGAGGCGTTCGTTCTCACGCGTCAGCAGCGCAATCTGGCGCGCTTCGACGGCGGCGACATCTGGCTTGGGGCCCCGCTTTTGCGGCGCCAAGGCGGCCAACTCGGCGGCCTCGCGCTGGCGTCGCCACGTGCTCAGGCTTGACGAATAGACGCCCTCCCGGCGCAGCAGCGCACCGACCTCGCCGGGCTGGCTGCAGCGGTCGACCGCGTCGAGGATGCGCCGCTTGTCGGCATTGGAGAACTGCCGACGTCGGGCGCGTGGCACGACCTCGGTGTCGTCACCGGATGGCTTGGTCGGCGCCGCCGATCCGCTCGTCTCTTCAGTCGCCCTACGGGCTCCTTGCGAGACGAGCGGATCGGCAGAGGTCTTCAGAATGTGCATGGATGCCTGGGGTTGAGTGGTGGTCGTCATGCCTACCTCGTTGCTCACTAAATGATCAGGGGTAGGTGACGCAGGTCATATTGGCACAGGGGGGGGGCTGGCGCTCCGGGTGGGCCTATAGCCCGTTGGCAAACGTCCAGCCTGTACGGATGGACGCGGCCCTGGACGAGATAACCATGCCCACCGAAATCGTAGCAGCGATCGGCGAAGGCGCGCTCGCTTATCGAGAGAGCGGCATTCTCTCACTGGCAGATGGCAGAGTATTCTCCGCGTGCCGGCAGTATCGCTATCGCTTGAGCGAGGACAGTGTTGTCGTCGAGTTCGCAGACGGACCTCATATCGGGACGCAGTTCCTCAGCTTGAGTTTCTCGCGGACGGATACCGGGTTGGAAGCGAGTGGCGTCTATGCCTGCGGAGACGACACCTACCATGCAACCTACAGGATTCTGGGGCCGGCGGCCTTTGAAGTGGTCATCATGGTCCAAGGGCCTGCAAAGGCATACGAGCTAGTCAGCCGATATTCCCGGTCGGGATAAATGCTCATGTCAGGAGGGCAAGTCCTCTGTTGCCCTTATCATGGCCGTGAAAGGCAGCGCCGGAATAACTTACCACGCGCTGCAAATCCGAAGACGATTGTCGTCGTCATCAGAAGGTAGGCGACTATCCCACCAGGTGAAAGAGTCGGAACCGCTGCGAGGATCAACCCATCATTCCCGCCGGGTATGAGCGCGATGCCGATACCCATCAATGTGCCGCCGACGACAGATCGCAGAATGCCATTGGCTGTCGGCAGTTGGAGACGCAGATTGCCTTGGCGAAAGGAGGCGGTTAGGGCGCCTGCGATCGAAGAGATCACCGCAGTGAGCGCGACCTCGCCGGCCGGGGACATTCTGAGAGGAAGGGCGCGTTGAATCACGTCTGCGAAGGTCCAGGCCGGCGAGAGTGCATATAGAAGTCCGCCAGTGATACCGAGTCCAATCATCGAAGCGCCGAACGACCAACCCGGCTTTGTTCGCAGAACGCTCTTCGTGGAAACGAAAACGAGTGCCAGCACGAGCACAACTAGGAAGGCTAGGAGAGTAACGAGGCCTGTTGCGCTCGGTTTGGAGATTAAGCTTGGCCATGTTGAATCGTAGCCGAACCTGCCATGGTCGGCAGCCAAGATACCAATCGTTAATCCCAAGGGTAGAGCTAGAAGTCGCATCTCCCCATCCCCAAGCCGCGCCAGCGATCCGAGCAGGCATGTGTCATTAATGAGTGCGCCGAGGCCGAAGGCGATGGCGCCGATGAGCAGGAGGAAATTGATGCTGGTCGAGGGTGCGAGTGTTGCGCCCAGTGTTCCCGTCCAGACTATCGGGACCGCAACCAGGCCTGCCGCTGCCGACGCTGCGAGAAATCCGACGAACATTTTCGGCGGCTGTCTTCTGTGTAACTCATGAGCGGCCACCACTAAACAGGTTCCGCCTTGGTTCGCCGCATATCCGAACCCGAAGGCAAGTACGCATAGAAGAAGTTCGAGCGCAAACGATCCCATTATTTCAAGCCTGCCTGATCATATCGTCAGCCTTCTGATGCGACGTTCCAGCGTGGCGAGCGCCCCGGCTTAGCTTTACCACGGGAAGGCGCGATCCTGCTGTAGCCGCACAGATGGCAAAGGCTGACCGAGCCATCTTTGTCGAAGCCGTTTGCCACAAGGAGCCGCTCCGACAGCATGCCTAGAATGTCGAGGTCATTGGGCGACAGGGGCGAAATACATTCGGAGATCACCTGCTCCCGTGCCTTGAGCAAGGCGTCCGTTATCTTCTTCCCCGAATTGGTGAGGTGAATGAAGCGCGCCCGCCTGTCGGTGATTTGTCTTCGTCGTTCCACCAACTGTTCGCGCTCGAGCCTATCGATCAATCGCACCGTCCCGGCATGAGAAAGCCCGATCGAGGTAGCCAAAACGCTGATCGGCAGTCCGGGCTCCATGCTGAGTAACACCATCACGGCGGTCCCCGGGCCGCTTGGTGAAAACGAGGCCGAGACACTGGCGATGCTGTCTGCAACGGCCAACGCGAGTGCACCTAAATGGTACTTGGCGACCTCAGGCTCCATACCGCAAGAATATATGCTTCGCGCATAGACTTCAAGCGTGTGAAAATGTATGACCGCCGCATGCATCTATGACAGATTCGGACATGGTCATGCTCATTGAGGGGCTCAGCTCGGATTCCACATCTGAGATCAACGGACGTGCTCGTTCCCCAGGCGCTAGCGGGGGTGGGCTCGATGAAAGTGGACGTGCATGGGTGCCGCTCACCGGGCGCAGGCGGTTCGCCGATGAGACCGCCGGTATGATCGGACGGGTCTCATGCCCGACCTGACTCTTGATCTCCGATACCTGAAGTACGCCGTTCAGGTCGCCGAGGCCGGCAGCTTCCGCCGAGCGGCGGAGCGCCTATCGATATCGCAATCCACCGTCAGCCGACGTGTGCAGCTGTTTGAGCGCCAACTTGGCTTTTCTCTCTTCAAGCGTACGCGAGCGGGGGCAGGGCTGACTCCAGAAGGTGAGCGCTTCCTTCAACAAGCGGTGGTGGGAGCGCGCTACCTTCGTAACGCCGCAACGGAGATCCGCTCCGCGCGGAAACTCAAGACCGGGCTCGTGAGGTTTGGAATGCTTGAAGCGTTCCCGGCGTGCCCGATCATCAACATTCTCTCGGCATTCAGAAATAGACATCCGACGATCGAGGTAAAGCTTGAGGAAGGCACTTCAGAAGAAAACACTTTGGGGGTGAAGCGCGGATTACTGGACGCAGCAATCAGCCTGAGTGCGAGCAAGAGCCCTCAGTTCCAAGTTCGACGTCTCTGCGAACCAGATCTGTTCGTGGCATTGTCCCCGCTTCACGAGTTGGCAGCACGGCCACAGCTGTCGTGGGAGGACGTTTGTGACGAAGTCTTCCTCGTTCGCTCGGATGGCGCTGGGCGTGAGCTCGCTGGCATACTCCGGCGCATGGTGGGCGCCGGAGACGGAGCGGTTCAACTCTCGATCCAACAAGTCAGCCGAGAAACCCTGCTGACGATGGTCGAACAGGGCTTCGGCTTGACCATCACCAGCGTGATCTACCGGCCGGATATCGCGTTGATCCCGCTCCCATCGGCGCGGGCGCCGACGGCCGCTATAATTTCTTCCAGTGACAACGACAACCCGACTCTGCCGCTGCTGCTGAAGTGTTTCGACACCCCCTCTAGAGCGGGGACCACGGATTAATCGGCGCTCCCCGGCGTCAACGTTCGCCTGGCTTTGGCGAAGCCACGGTCTGTCGCGATGAACCGTTGTAACATCGGGACGATTAACCGAGCTGGGTCAACAGCGGACTGACCTTGCTCTCGGCCCAATAGGTGGGCGTAGTCAACAAGGTCCTGGTGGAGAGCTGCAGGTAGCTCGACCTGTACCTTAAGCGGCTTGTCGTCCGCGATGGGGCCTAGCTTAAGCTTCGACATCATCACCCTCCATATGGCTCCAGTACCAAGTCTCGCGTCACGAGAACGCGCACGGGAAATCCGGGCCGAATAGTGATCGTGGGCGCGACGTTGAGCTGACGCCTCACAATCTGCTGCCCTGCGTCGTTGATGGTGTCCTGCCCACCGTTCCGGATCGCCTGAACGAGCTGATCGTCGTTGTCGACCGCGAGTTCGGCGCCGACGCTCAGCAGTGTCGACAATCCCGCAGCCTTGGCCAGATCCCACCAATGGTAATCGACGCCATCCTGCAGCCCGGCGAACCCTTCAGCGTCAGCACCAGGCTGGCGCTCGAGAACGATCGAGCGCCCGTTCGGGAAGACGAGCCGAGTCCAGACGAGCAGGACTCGGCTCTGGCCGAACTGCACGTTGTTGTCGTACTGCCCGACCACACGAGTGCCTTGCGGCACAAGCAAGATACGGCCGGTTGGGCTGTCGTAGATGTTTTCGGTGACCTGCGCGGTGATCTGGCCGGGTAGATCGGATCGGATGCCGGTGATCAGCGCCGCGGATATCACTGCTCCCGCCTGAAGGACGTTCGGCGATACTGGCGCAGCGACGCGATCGGGCGCAACCGTCCTGCGATCGGCCGCGGCGTTCAGAAACGCGTTCTGCCGGTCCTGCGCCGAGGGCGTGGCGGGCGGCGGAGCGAGGCCAATGCTCGCCAAATCCGGCACCGGCGCGAGCGCTGGGGCAGCTCCCGCAGCAGCGGGTGTGCCCCGGCTTTCCGATCCGGAGAAGAGACGGCTGGTGCGCGCGGTCTCGATTTCCTGAAGGCGGCGCTGCTCTTCCGGGCTGATGCCGGGATTGGGCGTGGCCGTCCCGGGTGTGGGCACCGGCTGTCCGCGATCCTGGGTACTAAGGATCGGCCGGCCGAGGTCACCGGGAAGAGGGGGACCGAGCTGTGGCACGCCACTGTAATCTCGCGGCAGGCCGGCCAGTCCGTCAGCGGTCGAGCGGTTCTCGGTCGAATAGAGTTCGTCGTTCGGCCGACCGGCGTCGCGGGTCTGAAGCGCGTAGATCAGCGCACCTCCGAGCCCGACGCTGGCGACAAGACCGAGGCCGGCGAGAACCTTCCGCGACAACCGGGTGACGCGGGGAGGTTCGGCCCGCAGCCGCATCGGCGCAGGCCCGACCGGCTCGCCGGTCAGGGGCTGCGCATCGTCGTCCGGCACTTCCTCAATCCGGGGCGGGTTCTCGCTCACGAGGTCGGCCTCCCGTCTGTGCGGACGATCCTGACGCGCTTCTGCTCGCGGCCGGAGCCGAAGCGAAGTTCGGCAGCCGCGAACAGACGATCAACGATCATGTGGTGGCCGCGAACGCGATAGTTCACGAGCTCAGAGGTGTTGCCCTCGGGGCCGACGACGAAGAGTGGCGGCATCTCGCCCTGACCGATGCCGCGCGGAAACTCGATAAAGACCTGGCGTCCGTCGTCGAAGGCGCGCAGCGGCCGCCACGGCGCACGGTCGCCCTCGATCGCATAGCGGAAGTTGACGTTCGCGAGATCGACGCCGCTCGCCACCGGCTGGGCCGCCTGCGCCTCGGCGTTCTGACGGCGCAGCGCAATGAGCTGGTCTTGCGGATACTGCCATGAGACCGACGCCATATAGGTGCGCATGTTGGTGTTGATGACGAGGTTTGTCATCAGGTCGGCGCGGGTGGGCTTTACTAGGATGTGGATCTGGCGCGTTGCCCCCGATCCGCTCTCGGTGTCGCCGATGATCCAGCGCACTGTGTCGCCGGCGGCCACCGGGCCTGCGCCGACAAGCTGCTCCCCGGGTTGGAGCGCGATGTCGGTGATCTGCCCGACGGCGGTATAGACTTGATAAAGCGCCCCTTGAGTCCACGGGTAGACCTGCATCGAGTTAATGAAGCCGTCGCGCACCGGCTGGACTCGTGCCGCCTCGTTTGCCTGGTTGACGCGAGCGGTCGGATTAGAAGGCTCCGGGGCACGCCGCGTCTCCTCCACACGCTGCAATTGGCCAGGCAGCGGCAGCGGCCGGGGCAGCTCGACCACGGTGACCGGCGCGGGTGGATCGACGGTCTGCACCGCCGGAGCCGCATTGTCGTAGGAAATCTCCGGCGGCGGATTGGTGGTCGCGCAGCCCGCGAGCGCGGTCGCCGCTAGCAGAACGACCGGGAATGCGGCTCTACGGAGAGCCGGGAGTACGTGTGTGTGTGAAGCCGGGTTTCCGGCTTTACGGAAATACGGCTTCATTGCCCAAGCTCCCGTGACCAGTTGATGGCGTTGACGTAGATGCCGAGCGGGTTCGCCCTGAGCCGGTCGGCGTTTCGGGGGATCTGCACGACGATCGTCAGGATCGCGGTCCAGCGCGTGGTCTCGGCGAGCTGGCCATTTTCGTATCGGCGCTCGACCCAGGCGACGCGGAAGCTGTCCGGGGACGCGCGGATGACGCTGGAGACGTCGACAGCGACCTGCTGCCGGCCGACCCGTGTAAAGGGGTCGTTGGAGCGGGCGTAGTCATTGAGCGCCATGGCGCCGCGGTCAGTCGTGAAGTCGTAGGCGCGCAGCCAGGGGTCGTCTCAGAAAACGGAAAATAAAGCACGCTAAGCCGGTTGCAGCGGCCGTAGCGGCCTGAACTTGCCCGCGCCGATCTTGGCGCTGCTGCGCCAGAGGTAATCGCCGGTCAGGTTGATGTGCTCCCAGCCGAGCGGCGACAGGTACTGCAACAGGCCGTCATCGACGGCTTGACCGTGGCCACGCAAGGCGTTCGCGGCCCGCTCCAGATAGACCGTGTTCCATAGCACGATGGCCGCCGTCACCAGGTTGAGGCCGCTGGCCCGGTA
>NZ_KB894785.1 GCF_000374625.1 Allobrachymonas chironomi DSM 19884
GAACTGATTCATCGCCGGGGCCCCTGGAAGACCAGGGAAGCCGTGGAACTGGCGACCCTGCAATGGGTGCACTGGTTCAACCACGTCCGACTGCTCACGCCGATCGGGGGTATCCCGCCGGCAGAAGCTGAGGCAAACTACTGGAGGCAACTTGCCGACAGCAACACCTTGGCAGAGGTGTCCACTTAAACCAACCAGCCTCCTCGAAACCCGGGGCGGTTCAGACAGCCCCCGCCAGTCTTCACGACGTTGATGTGGTGTGCCGCGCAGCCAAGCGTGCAGCCGAAGCGCCCAAGCTCACCGGGGTCCAGCTCTCTACCGGCGACTGGCAAGCTCGACGCGACACCCTCAAGGCACTGACAGAGGCCGGCGCAGGCATGAGCACCGAGCGCGCGCAATGGGCTGGGGTACTGATCGACGCAGCCTGGGAACAAGACCTCCTAACGACACGGCAGAGTTTGGCTCGTCTGGGCCCAAAGTGGTGGCGCGGCATATCCGGCGAGTGGCGCACAGCCAAGCGCACACTTCAAGGCCTAGCGAGAAGCGTGTTACCTGACGAACCAGCGCAACTGGTGGCAATTACTGACAGCGTCCTGGCCTATCAACGTCATCGTCAGGCTTACGAGGCACATGCCAGCTTGGGGCAAGCCCTTTTTGGCGCACAATGGCAAGCCGACCGCTCAGACTGGGCTGTCCTCGACCGCATTTCGCAGTGGGTGATTGCCCTGCATGACGAAGTCGGCAAGGGGGACATGCCGCAGGGGATTGTGGACTTCCTGTCCGGGCATCAGGATGCCAGCGGGCTTGGCGACATGGCCGTAGCCACTCAAGCAAACGTCAGGACCCTCACGTCGGCCGTCGAAGCCACCACGCAAGCACTCGCGCTGCCTGCATCGAACTGGGGCGAGTATCCACTGCAGCAGCTTGCTGAGCAATTCCAGCAGTGGCGCCAGCAACTGCCGCACTTGCATCAGATGGCGCGCTTCAATGCGCTGGCCGAGAAATTCAATGCTGCTGGCCTGCAGGTAATGCTGGCGGCTGCCCGTGACAGCGATCAGTCAGATACCCTGGTGCCCTTGCTCGATATCACTTGGCATGACAACCTGGTGCAGCGCGCCTACAAAGACCTGCCCATTCTTGCCCGATTCGACCGCCTGGAGCATGAGCACCGCATCCAGCGATTCCGCAGCCTGGATCTTGCCTCCATCGATCATGCGCAAACACGCCTCGCTACCGCTATTTGGCAGCGCAAGCCTCACATCAATCAGCCCGGCGAGATGGCCGTGTTACGGACCGAGATCAACAAGAAGCGAAGGCATCTGCCAATCCGCCAACTGATTGACCGCGCCGGCCGGGCCATCCAGCAGGTCAAGCCAGTGTTCATGATGAGTCCCATGTCTATCGCGAACTTTCTGCCGCCAGCAAAGGTGAACTTCGACGTGGTGATTTTCGACGAAGCCTCGCAAGTGAAGGCGGTGGATGCCCTGGGTGCGATCCTACGCGGCAAGCAGGTGATTGTCGTGGGGGACACCCGCCAGATGCCACCGACGGACTTCTTCAGCCGCGATCTGGATCAGGAGGACGAGACCGAGACGGCCGACATGGAGAGTATTCTCAGCCTTTTTAAGGCCAAAGGCTGTAACGAGCGTTACCTGCGGTGGCACTATCGCAGCCGTCATGAGTCGCTCATCTCGGTGTCCAACGTCGAATTCTACGACAGCAAACTAGTCGTGTTCCCTGCGGCTGGGCAGACGCCACATGCCACGGGAATTTCGTTCCGACACCTGCCAGACGCCCTGTACGACCGCGGCAAGACACGCAGCAACCCGAAAGAAGCCCTGGCCGTGGCAGAAGCCGTGCTGCACCATGCTCGCACCACACCTCACCTGTCACTGGGAGTAGCCGCGTTCAGCGTGGCGCAGCGCGACCGAATCGAAGAGGAGCTGGAGCGCCTGCGCAAGTCGCATCCGGAGACAGAATCCTTCTTCACCTCCCACCCGAGCGAACCTTTCTTCGTGAAGAACCTGGAGAACATACAGGGTGACGAGCGCGATACCATTTTCATCAGCATTGGCTACGGACGCAACGAATCGGGTCGCATCTCCAAAGAATTTGGCCCCCTGAACCGCGATGGCGGGCACCGTCGCCTGAACGTGCTAATCACGCGGGCGAAGATGGCCATGACCGTGTTCAGCAACTTCCGCGGAGACGAGCTTGAGCTGGACGCCAGTGCCAAACACGGCGTGCGGGCGCTCAAGAACCTGCTCACCTACGCCGAGACACGCGAACTTACGGTGAGCGCCGAAACCGGTAAATCCACCGACTCTCCCTTTGAGAACCAAGTACTGCGCGCGCTACAAGATCGGGGCTACAGCGTAGAGCCCCAGGTCGGCACAGCCGGCTATTTTATCGATCTTGCCGTGCGAGACCCAGAGATGCCCGGGCGCTATGTACTGGCCATCGAGTGCGACGGCGCAGCGTACCACAGCGCGAAGTCCGCTCGTGACCGCGACCGTCTGCGCCAGGGTGTGCTCGAGGGACTGGGCTGGCGATTCCATAGGATCTGGAGCACGGACTGGTTCCGGAATGCCCCGCATGAGACGGATCGGGTGGTCGAAGCAATCGAGGCCGCACGTCTGGTGCTGGACGAGCAAGCGGTCGCGCAGCCTGAATTCGTGCCAAACAACGTCATGCGCGGGTCTACTGCGCCGGCGACTCTGACACGGGTTGATGTGGATCAACCCAGGGGGCCTGACCATATCATTCCCTACACCACCACTGTCCTCCCCCCGCAACACGGCAGCGACATCGTGGCAGCACCATTGCATGTGCTCCGCGAGCTGGCGAAGCAGACTGTAGACATCGAAGCCCCAGTTCACGTCGACGTGGTGACCCGCAGACTGATGACCGCCTATGGTGCGAGTCGTGCGGGCGCGCGCGTGGCGGCACGGGTGAAAGACGCCGTGGACGCGACTGCGCGTGAGTATGGATGGGTGCAGCACAACGGATTTGTGCTTCGTTCAGGCCAGTGCAACGGCAATGAATCCATTCCTGTGCGAAACCGATCACTCCTGCCTGCGGCTGAACGCAAGATCGAGCTGATCGCACCAGAGGAAGTCCGCACAGCACTGCTTAAAACGGTTGAAGTGGCCTTCTCCATTAGCACTACTGATCTCGTTGCGGAAGTCGCCAGTGCGCTTGGGTTCGGCCGGGCTACAGCAAATATCACTGGGCAGATTGAAACCCAACTGAGTATGCTGCTGTCCTCCGAAGTGCTAAGAAAGGCTGAAGACGGACGGGTGGTAGCCGTGGAGAAAACGGGCGTCACTTGAAGGCTGCGTATAAAGCGCGGCGTAATGTATCCGTCCGCTGCTGCCGTTCCATCTAATGGGGAAACACCACCGAGTGCGCTTCGCGGACCTGATGCAATACAAAGATGCACGCGACCATGCTAGCGAAGAAGCCATGACGAGCACAACTCAAAAACTGCCCATAACTATCGATTGTTATCTGGCAATCCTGTTTCGACAAGATTGGTTCAGACAACTAAAACTTTGACGACCTATCGTTCCATTCTCCAATCTCAACACCATGTTGGGATTCCACACCCCGCGACATGGTATTAGCGCATTTTTCATAGCACGCTCTTCGCGCACCATGAAAATGCCATTGATGATGTGAGGAGCATCGTTATTGAAATAATTTTTTTCACAATAAAATCAATAACTTATTTAACACCCTCATTCCCACTCCATCATCAACGAGGCCTCCAAACCCGCATGGTTAAAGGACTTCACCGTGATCGACATGGGTCTTTACCGTCGCTTTTACCGTCAGAAGCGCAGATCTTTTGCTGGCGCGGGAGATGGAGCGATTTGCGGGGGAGCGACGTTTTCGACATCATCATCAATCAAGCTCAAGGATACCTGCAACGAGGCAATCTGTTGAACTACTCCCGTCCGGCAGCTACGACGCATCGGCAGCATCGGCTATGACGTCTCGGGCTTCCCATTCGCCTTCACGCTCTTGCGTCACAAACTCCTTGTCCCAAACTCCCCACGACGCCCTCATTGGCACCCGCGCCATTGGGTTGTGCACGAACGTCAGTGGGCGTTCTGCACGAACCATGTTGCCGATTCCCAGCCGCGACCAAATGACACCGGATACTGGGGAAAAGCACTCGTCGAGGAAAGCCGTTCGCGGAATCGCCCCTGTTCGACGCTCAATTGTCAGCGACGACTCGAAGCCTTGAGCGACCGTCTGACCTGTAGCCCGATCTATCCGGACGAACTCGGCCCCGATCGGAAAAACTGCTGACAAGATCAGGGGCAGCCCGTTCTCAGGAATGTGCAGCCCGAAGCGGCCACCACCAATCGCAACGATGCGCACGTCTTCCTGGTGGATGACCCCTTCAGCAAGATAACGTTCAATGGCCTGGCTCTTAGTCCAGAGCGCGCTGGTGAGACGCAATTGTGCTTGGCGCAAGGGTGCAGGCTCAAATCCTCCGCCCTCGTTCATCGGTTGGGGACCTTGGACGTAGTCGGGGCCAGCTACGCCCCGGTCCGGCGCGATCGCTTCTATCCAAATGCGCCTGCCACCATCCAGGACGCAGATGTCTGGCTGGCCTCCCTCCCGTAGCCGATCCGCAGAAGGAAGCAATGATTTTCCGGCACCAATCAGTGCGCATCCCAGATACATCTCCCAGAATCGAGCATCGGGATCGCGGGCAAAGCCTTGTCGAAAATCGAGGTCCGCGTAGGGGGCATAGACGCTCCACATCTCTTCGAGCGCGCGCTGAAGTCGCTGCTCAGCGGCAAATCGCCCTTCGCGGATGTTGACGAATCCCAGGTCGAGGTTGTCTCCGCCGACGTCGAACAGACTCGTCATGGCGCTTCGCCCTCAATGGGACCGACATGCGACCAACGCATCGAATTCAACTCCTCGACTGCCGCGCAGGCTTATTCGAGCGACTCACCGCTGTTAGACGTTCGATCCGCGCGGCGCTGTCACACAACGCCGCATCCGTCATCTGCGCTAGTACGCGCAAACCAACCCTCACGACCTCGCTTTGGTTCATCAACATTCCCTGGGTGGCGCACCTGAGCCTTAGCGTCTCAATGAGCTGCGCGTCAGCCTCTTGCATGGAAAATGCGCGCCTAACCACTGGCTTGGCGTGGCCTGTCTTCTTGGCTTGGCGCCCCTTGCTCGTCCCAGTGGACATGGTCGGCTCCTATCGGCGATCATGCGATAATACCGTGTGCGTCGTATGCGCGCGCATACGACAACAAAAAAGCACGGCAGCAGGCTGCGGCCGGCACAACCTGGAGTTGCCGATGGCTACATCTTCTCGCCGTGTTGCGCCGGCCGATGGCGGCAATTTGAGCCGATCCGTCAAGACATCTCCGACCGCCAAGAAGCCAGCTGCCAAGGCGTCTCCGTACCATCTGCGGATCTCGCGACTCACCGTCGATAAGCTCGGGGTCAAGCTCTACGACAAGGCCAGCGCCGTCGTCGCCGAGCTCATCGCCAATGGTTACGACGCAGACGCCGAGACCGTCACCGTTCGTCTGCCTCTGAACATCCAACTGGCCTCCAAGGCGGGGGGGAAACTCCGCGACTTAGGCTACGTGATCGACGTCGAAGACGATGGTCATGGAATGACGCCGGAGGAAGCCATTGGCTTCTACTTGCGAGTTGGCGCAGATCGTCGTACCCGCAAGGGCCAGGATGGCAGCAAGTCGCGCAAGAAGAAGCGTCCCGTGATGGGGCGCAAAGGAATCGGCAAGCTTGCCCCATTCGGCATCTGCCGGCGCATCGAGGTTTGGTCTGCTGGTGGCCCGAAGACTGCGAAAGGCTATGCCGTCACGCACTTCTTCATGGACTTCGAGAAGATCGTCACGGATGAGGACGAGTCGGTCCCTTTGGAAGCCGGCACCGACGATCAAACCTGGAGCAAGAAGTCCGGTACGCGCATCCGGCTTACGTCGTTCCTGGCCAAGCGAGTGCCGGAACTCGAAACTTTTCTGCGACAACTCGCCGTTCGGTTCACCTTCGCCAGACCAGATTTCAAGATTCTCATCGTTGACGTGACTAATGGCGCTGCACAGCCCATTAAGGTCAACCCGTTGGACATCCCTCTGCTGCCGGGGTCAAAGATCGACCTGTCCAGCCGACCCGTAATCGACGACGATGGCACGATCCTTCCCGTTTCAGGTTGGCTAGGCATGGCCAAGGAAGCGTACAAGAACGAAGAGATGATGGGCGTACGCATCTATGCCCGAGGCAAGATCGCAGGCGTCACGCGCGACTTCAATCAGCCTGCGGGTTTCACGGGGGAGTTCGCGATGCGTTCGTATTTGGTGGGTCAGGTCGAGGCCGAATGGCTCGACCTTGACCACGGCGACGACCTCGTACGAACGGACCGGCAGGACATACTTTGGGACTCTGACTATGGCCAATTGCTTCGGCGCTGGGGTGCAGAACTGATCAAGGAGATCGCACGCATCTCGCGCGAGCCCCGCCGAGTTCGCGTGCGTGACGAATTCTTGCGCAAGTCCAAAATCGAAGAGCGCGCACGGGAACGATTCGGGGACAAACAGGTGGCACGCGTGGCCATCGACCTGGCGAAGAAATTCGGTGGCTTCGCCGCCGAAGACGAACTCGACGACGACGTCTATGTCGAAGATCTGTCGCAGATCATTCTTTCGGTCGCCCCACATCAGGCGTTGATGGAAGCCTTTCACGAATTCACGAATCAGGTGACGAAGGGCGAGGCATCCATGGATCAGATGCTCGACATCTTCAGTAAGGCACAAATCGCCGAACTCGCCTCGTATGCACAGATCGCGGCGCAACGCGTGCGCGTCATCAACGATCTACAGCAGATCATCGACGTGTCGATGGACGAGGATCAATTCCAAGCGCTCATCGCCAACGCGCCTTGGTTGATCGAACCGTCATGGACCGTCATCACCAAGAATCAGAGTTTGAAGAACTTCAAGCACGCGTTTGAGAAGTTCTGGAAAAAGAAGCATGGCACTGACGTGTCCTTGGCGATTGACCACGAAAGCAAGCGTCCGGACTTCACCTTGGTCAGCATCGATGGACTGCTGCACATCGTGGAGATCAAGAAGGCCGGGCACGCATTCGACGACACTGATTTCGCTCGGCTCATCAACTACGTTGACGCCTTCGAGCAATTTTTTGAAGAGAATAAGGAAACCGTGGCAGAGTTCTATCGAGAGTGGAGGATCGACCTCGTTGCGGACAGTCAGAAGCTCAAACAAAGCGCCAATCTGCGTTCGTTCCAGGGGCTTGAAAAAGAAAATCGAGTCAAGCGGATGTCATGGCGTGACTTCCTCACGCGGGCCAAGAAAGTTCACGAACAGTTCTTGGACGTACACGATTTGGGTGCGCAGAAGCGGCAAGGCAAACGAGCATGAGCAAACTACGAGCCGTCAGCCTCTTTTCCAACTGTGGTGCCGGTGACGTCGGTTATCGCGACGCAGGCTTCCGTTTCGACGTGATGGCCGAACTCGACCCACGTCGACTCGACGTTTGTCTCCTAAACCACCCAGGTGCGGAAGGTGTAGCAGGCGATCTTCGCAAGACTTGGCAGACCGTGATCAAGAAGTATCGCGCGCGGGCGGGCAAAGCCCGCCCGGCACTGCTGTGCGCCTGCCCACCGTGCCAGGGAATGAGTTCCGCACGTTCCGGGAAGGGTAGCCACGACGATGCTGCCGCCGGCTCGAAAGACGAGCGCAATTTGCTGGTGACGGTAGTCGCCAATGTGGCGCTGGAACTGAAGCCATCGCTGCTCGTCGTCGAAAACGTCCCGGCGTTTTTTACGCGGAAGGTGCATCACCCCAAGGACAAGAAGCCGGTTTCAGCAGCCAACTACCTGATAACGGCACTCGCCGACGATTACGTGGCATTCCCCTTGGTCACCGATTTGTGTGACTTCGGCGTTCCCCAGTCTCGCAATCGCGCCTTCCTCACCTTCGTTCGCAAGGATCTGCCAGGTCTCAAGGAGTTGCTCCGCATTGGACGCACGCCTTTCCCTCGGGCGACGCATGCACCCGACGTTGGGAGCGCCCGCCCGATCACGCTTTCGGAGGCGCTCGAAAGCTTCGCGCTTCCGGCTTTGGACGCTGCAAGTCCGGAAACTGCATCTGCCAGTGACTATGCAGGCTTCCACTCCGTGCCGGTATGGAACGAGCGCATTTATGCAATGGTCGCGGCGATCCCTCATGCAACCGGACGCAGCGCATGGGACAACGACGTTTGTCATCATTGCGGTCCCGTCAAGGTGTTGCCAGAGACCGTCACATGCCCTCAATGCAATGCCCCGCTCCTCCGACCCATCGTCAAGGAAGATGATGGAAGCTATCGCTTGGTCAAAGGATTCAAGAGCAGTTACCGGCGCATGCACAGCGATAGGCCGGCTGCAACTGTGACCACGGCCAGCGGCCACATTGGAAGTGACTACACGATTCATCCGACTCAAAACCGACTGCTCAGCCCTCTCGAATGCTCGTTGCTTCAGACGTTTCCCAAGGACTTCAAATGGGGAGACGCCTTGAAGAAACTGGGCCACACGAACGTGCGAGAAATGATCGGTGAAGCCGTTCCACCTGCCTTCACCAAGTTGCATGGAGAAGTGCTCCATGGCATCCTGAAGCGAGAGTGGGAGCGTGCGCCAATGGCATGGAGCGACGAGCGCCTCACCAAAGGCTGGGCGAAGCTAGCATCGGCGGCGAAAAAAGATGGACGGAAAGACCCGCGAAGCTATTTCGACTACGCCACGCCGCCAATCCGCGCATCGGCATCAAGTAAGCGCAAAACAGCCGAGGCAGTAACTACTAAGGGTTGAGCGGCCATCAGTGCGTAGATAGAAAGTCGCGCAGTCGATTTGTGAGTCGAGCGGAATCACGCACCTCGCATTCCCAGACGATCAGAACGTCCCATCCTAGCTCGCGCAGCGCGGTGAGATTTCTGCTATCTCGATTCTGGTTGCCCCTAATTTTGGCTCGCCACGTCTCGGCGTTGTTGACGGGGACCGTCGCGCGTTTGCAGTGCTCATGTCCGTGCCAAAAGCACCCATGGACGAGAACGATTTTTCGGTGGCGTGGCAAGACAACGTCGGGCGTGCCCGGCAAATCCTTCCGGTGCAGCCGGAACCTGTAGCCCAGGGCATGCAACGCCCGCCGCACGCGCATTTCAGGATCGGTATCGCGCCCCCTCACCGCCTGCATACGGCTCCGCGTTGCTCGCGATACGCCCTCATACGCCGCCGGTATCGAGGTCGCGGAGAGAAACTTCGTCGCACGGTTGACGCTACGGATTACCATAGACAAACTCAGCGCGCCCTACGCTAGGTTGATCCGACCGCACGATCAGCCGCAGGAAGACGCCGTGCTGATAGCCCAATTGACTGCAGTAGCCACCCAGTTTCTCGAAGTCGCGGTCATCAGATTCCGGATTGTTCGATTTCTTGAGTTCGAAAACGATGTGGTTATCGCCCGTACCACGTCGATGGACAATCACGTCGGGAAATACTCGGCTTCCGTGCTCCGCATCGTCGCCTGATCCAAACGCAATCTCTTTGGGATCATGACCGTCACGGTTGTATTCACAGTCAACGTCCCAACCCTCGAACCCCGCTTCGACGTAAATCGCGAATCGATGCGTCATCGTCCGCTCGTTCACGTCCGCTCGCAGAAGATACGCATCGCGGTCCAGGAGCGTCTGCACCGCTGTGATGACGGAATCAGCCAAAGTCTTCTCACCCCTGCAGCTTGCTCGCAGCGCGTCCGCCCACGTCATGGGTTGCCCCCTTTTTGGTGTCGTCAAGTCCACCGAGCGACCATCCACCTACGGTAGAGCCGTATCTGGCTCAGCACCCTGTGGTGGAACCGTGGCGGAAGCGGAATCGGTTGGACCGCCTAGCAGATTCAGCATGTCGGTGATGACGTTGGGAAAGTCCCCCACCGGCGCAAGCCGTGCCAACAGCTCCATCGTCTCCTTCCCGCCGAAGTCGGCAATCTGCCTCAACCGGGCATCGGTGGCCGTTGGATCCGACGCGAGCAACAGCGCCCTTAGATATTCAACGTGAAGGTTGCGCGCTTCAGCCAAAACTTCGGACCAAGTCATGACGGTGATGCGCGTGTCGTGCTCTTCAAACCCTCCCCTGTCATGGCCAACCAGCAAGCCTTTCACCGTAATGTTCTTGCTCGTGTAGACGGCACGAATGATCTTCAGGTACTCGCCCAACTGGCCATACTCCACGGGCTGAAGCGTCTTTCCTGCTTCGGGGCCCTTGAGCTCAAAAACGATGAGTTCTTCTTGTCCGCCCGGATCGCTGAGAAACACGAAATCGGGCTTCAACTTGATCTTGTCGCCAGCAATCGACCATTCGCCCAAACCCTCGTCGGGTTTGTGCTTTTGCATCACCAGAGTCTTGATCGACTCGTTGGCAGTCAAGCGTTCCCATCGAGGCCCCAGCAGCCAAGGGAAAGTTTCGATCAACCGTTGTAGGTGCGTTTCAGTCTTGTCTTGCTCAATCATGCGTCGCATGACAGTAATGGCCGCAATGCGCTGCGCCATCGTCACGGCCAACCCCATGGCTTCGGGCACCATGCTTTTGCGCAGGTTTTCGACGAGTGCAGCAAAAACCGTCGAGTCAGAATCCAGCGACGAAAAAACCTTCTCCCATAGGCTCTTGGTCAACAGCCTCGTAGGCGCGTGCGTCCAAGCCTCAGTAAAGCTCTTGGTTGCGCGGTCCTTCGCCTCCTCGTCATTCGCCAGATTGGGAAGCACCTCGCTCAACAGCTCGGCGAGAGCCTCTTCCTCGGCACCAGTCAGCGTCGACTTGGGAGAGACCGCGCGGATGCGGGTAATGATCTCCTTCTTAGGCTGCTGGCCTCGCCACTTTCGGAATTCTTCGAGCCAGTGAGAAATCCTCGAGTTGCCCCATTGCTGAAACGCAATGGTGTCGTCGGTGTCCCAGTCGATTGAGCGCCGATCGGTGGAAACTACGTCGTTGGGCAGCTCGTCCAGCCAATCAGCCTCGATCACGCCGTAAAGATACCGACTCAAGATCTCCTTGCCCTTGACGTCAAAGAAGAACGGCCGATCCTGGGCAATTTTTCCGTGAGCGTAGACGCCGATGCCAGCATTCTCGATGGACCAATCGGAACCCTGCAAGCTGACGAACTTGATCCAATACTTGACCAGTCGCTCCACGCCGTTAATGCTCAACGTCTCTTCGACCGGCTGATTCCAGTCGCCGAACCCGAAATCGTGCAGCGGCGGTAGCGCCTGATCTGGCGTAATGAGCTTGTCGTTGATGTTGACGACGAAATCAGGCCTCAGCATTGACACCGTGAAGCGCCGCCCCATGGACTGAAGCAGCGTTTCCACGTTCATTGCCTTTTTGAGCGTGGTGTTCCTGAGGAACACGCATACGCCGCCCCGTCCTGCTTCGACGTTGGCGACGAAGTGCTTGTATGCGGTCTCGTGCCCGCTTTCCGACAACAGTTGCATGAAGGCGGCTTTCTCGACACCATCGGCGATGACTTCCGGCTCGTAGCTCCCCGCAAGCGCGGAGCCCGATTTGGCTATCAACTCCTTCAGCGAAAATCGAAGCCAATAAAAGCGCTGCTCTGGCTTCGGCTCATCTTTTCTCAGAACGTGATTCGGCGTAGAAACCACGTCCACCGTCCCCGCTATCCCGAAGCCGGCAAGCTTTCCGATACCTTTACGCCCCATCGGAAGCCGCCCACCAGGTGTTTGTTCGGTTGGAAGGGTCCGTCGATTTCTGCCAATGACCAGGAACTCGTCCGTCAGTTCATCCCGGGTCATTCCTCGCCCGTCGTCGGTAATGACGATGGTGGGACGGCCATCCACGCCATGGGCCGTCAGATCGATGTGCACGACGGAGGCATCAGCATCCCAACAGTTTGAAAGAAATTCAGCGACGACGTTCGTGGGCTTGTTTTGGTAGAGCTTGATGCCGAGATGTTCGATAACTCGGTTGGAAAACTCCAACTTGAATGGTTTGGCCTTCGCCTCTTCTTGCATCTGTGTCCCCGTCCCGTGCATGTCGTGCTTGTTTCCAAATTGTAGCCTCCTCGAAAACCTGTGCCAGTCGGTGGTAGAGAATTCCATGGTATGAAGGAGTTCCTACATGAAGAAAAGCAGATTCAGTGAAAGCCAGATTGTCGCCATCCTCAAGGAGGTGGAGCTGGGAGCCAAGGTCGGCGAG
>NZ_KB894786.1 GCF_000374625.1 Allobrachymonas chironomi DSM 19884
CTATTCTCCAGGCAGGTTATTGGCTGGTCCATGGGCAGTCGCATCGATAGCGATCTGGCTTTGAGCGCGCTGCTGATGGCCATCTGGCGCAGGCAGCCCAAGGAGTCGGTTCTGGTGCATTCCGATCAGGGGTGTCAGTTCACGGGGCAGGATTGGCAGAAGTTGCTGCGCGCGCACAATCTGGTCAGCAGCATGAGTCGGCGCGGCAACTGCCACGATAACGCGGTGGCGGAGAGCTTCTTTCAACTGCTCAAGCGCGAGCGGATTCGTCGCCAGATCTATTCCACCCGGCAGGATGCGCGGGCCGATGTCTTCAACTACATCGAGATGTTCTACAACCCCAAACGACGCCACAATACATGCGGGGCGGTATCCCCGATGGAATTCGAAAAACGTCACTACCAGCGGCTCGCGAGTGTCTAGTAGATCCGGGTCGATTCACTGACGAACTGGCGCCCTGGATGCATCATTACAACTTCCATCGACCTCACTCCGCTGTTGAGCACAGGCCTCCCGCTACTCGCCTTGGCTTCGAGGGGAACAACCTATTGGGAAACGACAGCTAGGTCAGCAACTTGCTGCCACTGTACGCGGCGGTGGCGTGTCATGGGAGATTGGACGGCAGAAAGGCATGTCCATCATCTGACGAGCAACCTGCTTCCGACGAGCCGAAACTGCGCCCATCCACGATCTGCATTCTCCCGCAATGGCGGGAGGCCAACCTAAGCGATGCGAGGCAGCGTTAGATCAAATTTAGTCGCTGTATCGTTGGACGTTGCCTGCACATGTCCACCATGAGCTTCGGCAATTGATTTGACGATGGCCAGCCCTAGCCCTGCACCTGCGTTCTTTCGTTGGCGGGCAGGATCTACTCGGAAAAAGCGATCGAATAACTTCGGCAGATCAGCCTCCGAAATTCGCTCGCCCGGATTTTCGACACTTATCGTTGTCCATCGCTCATCTTGCGCCAAAGCGACTGTAATACGCGACCCATAGGGAGTATGACGGATTGCGTTGGAAAGAAGATTGTTGAGCGCACGCAGCAACATCTCACGATCCGCCCGTATTGGTTCGGCAGCACCCTTTGCGTAAAGGGTGATGCTGCGGTCTTCGGCTAATGCCTCGAAGTAGTCAAACAAACCCCGGATCAACTCAGCCAAGTCGATTTCGCCGAGACGGAGATTTCGAGGGTCATTTTCCGTTTGAGCTAGAAACAACATGTCGCCGATCATGCGACTCATGCGATCAAACTCCTCCAAGTTGGAGTAGAGGATCTCCCGATATTCCTCTGCACTGCGGGGTTGCCCGAGCGCCACATGGGACTGCGTAATCAGGTTGGTAACGGGTGTACGCAACTCATGCGCAATGTCGGCGGAAAAGTGCGACAGGCGGACAAACCCTTCCTCGATTCTGGCCAACATGTCGTTGAAGGCGACCACAAGTTCAGCCAGTTCTATAGGTACGTCAAGAGGATCAAGTCTCACATTCAGCTTTGAAGATCGGATCGTGCGAATCTCCTCGTTGACCTTGCGGATTGGAAGGTGGCCCCATTGCACGGCCAGCCAAGCCACCCCGAGCGCAATGCAGAGAACAAGGCAGGTCGCCCACCAGAGCATGCGCTTGAACTCTGCCAAGAAATCGAGATGAAAGCCGATGTCCATGGCGGCAACGATGCGGTAGCCAGGTGCCGCCGAATTGTCGGCAGGCAGTTGTAGCGCCACACCTCGATAAGACCTCTGATTCTCTTGCCACACCGTCAAATCGTCGGCGGTGATGCGGTTGACCAATTTTTTGCCGCTGGCAAGTTTCGACAGGTCAGGACCCGGCGTGGCATAGATGGTATTGCCCGACCGATCATAGACGCCATAGGTCATCCCATGATGTCCTGCCACTGCATTGGCTAAATGCTGCCGCAACTCATCTTTGTCCATGTCATTAGCGATCTGTCGCAACGGCTCTGCCAAGGCCGTGACCACTGCGTCAAGTTCATGGGCGTCCTGTTGGGCAAAGTGGTGCTCCAAGGATCTAACGACAACCCAGTTGAACGCAAGAAATACCAAGGTCGTGGCAATGCCAACCAGGGCCGTGACCCTCAATGCAAGCGACGCGGGACGGCTTCGCCGTGGCTTATGGCGCGAGGTCATCATCAGGCGCATCGAGCGTGTATCCCATGCCGCGGACAGTGTGGATGAGCTTTGGATTGAACGCATCGTCGATCTTTGCGCGCAGACGACGGATGGCCACATCAATAACGTTGCTGTCGCTGTCGAAATTCATGTCCCATACCTGAGACGCAATCAACGCACGCGGCAGAACTTCACCCTGTCGGCGTGCCAGCAGTTCGAGCAACGCGAACTCCTTGCTGGTGAGATTGATGCGCTGACCAGCGCGCGTTGCACGTCGGCGCGGCAAGTCCAGCACCAAATCGGCAACTTGGATGCGATCAGGCTGGCTCGGAGCGCTTCCGCGTCGCAGCAGCGTCCGCACCCGCGCCAGCAATTCCGAGAACGCGAACGGCTTGACGAGATAGTCGTCTGCCCCCAGTTCCAACCCCTTGACGCGGTCATCTACGCTGCCACGTGCGGTTAGAAATAGCACAGGGACTTGTTTGCCAGCATCTCGCAGCGAACGCACGATGCGCCAGCCATCGACATCCGGCAGCATGACATCCAAGACCACCAAATCGTAGGTCTCGCTCATGGCCAAGTGGTGTCCGTCCAATCCGTTACGCGCCAGATCCACGACGAACCCTGCCTCCATGAGACCTTGGCGGACGTAATCCGCCGTCTTGTTCTCGTCTTCAACGACCAACAGCTTCATCGCATGCCCCATGAAATCGCTGCGGCGTAAGGAATTTTGCCGCCCACGATGCCCCATTCATTTTCTTCTTAGGGGCAATGTAATAGTCGCTTCCTGCCACGAACATGACGCGACCATTACATGAATGTAATCCAAGGGTCATTCATCCGAAAGTGGTCACTCCATAGCATGACCTCCATGCGTCGAACCGTGCCGCCCAAGACCAAAGGCGGCTCTAAAGACGACTTTCAAGTTATCTATGGAGGATTTCAGGCCATGCCGCCTCGTTCGCCCTTTGTAATCGCGCCCCCACTGGGCCTGTCTCGTCGGCGTTTTGTTCAGGGGCTGGCCGCTGGCGGCGTCCTGGCCGGGCTGTCCACCCCGGCGCTCAGGGCATTTGCCCAACAAGGCTCCGCGACGCGCGGTGCCGCCCCTGTGCTGAAGGGCACCGAGTTCGACTTGGTGATCGCCGAATCGCCCGTGAACTTCACGGGCAAGCCAGGCGTGGCTACGACCATCAACGGCTCGCTGCCGGCACCGACATTGCGTTGGCGTGAGGGTGACACCGTCACAATCCGTGTGACCAACAAGCTGCGTGAAGCCACATCCATCCACTGGCACGGGATCATCCTGCCGTATCAGATGGATGGCGTGCCGGGCATCAGCTTCAATGGCATCGCTCCCGGCGAGACCTTCACGTACCGCTTCAAGGTTCAGCAAAGCGGCTCCTACTGGTACCACTCGCACTCCGGCTTCCAGGAACTCACGGGCATGTACGGGGCGATCATCATCGACCCCGCTGGTGCCGAGACCATCCGCGCCGACCGTGACCACGTGCTGCTGTTCTCGGATTGGACCGACGAAGACCCGATGCGGGTGTTCACCAAGCTCAAGTCCCAAAGCGACTACTACAACTACAACCAACCTACCGTCTTCGACTTCTTCCGGGACGCCTCGCGCGACGGCATGGCCGCTGCGATCGACAAGCGCAAGATGTGGAACGAGATGCGGATGAATCCGACGGATCTCGCCGATCTGTCTGCCGCCACGCTGACCTATCTGGCCAACGGCGTCACCCCCGCCGGCAATTGGACGGCGCTGTTCCGACCGGGTGAGCGCGTGCGGCTGCGCATGGTCAACGGTGCGGGCAACACCTTCTACGACGTACGCATTCCCGGACTGAAACTCACGGTGGTGCACGTCGATGGTGTTGACGTGGAGCCGGTGACGGTCGATGAGTTCCGATTCGGTCCGGGCGAAACCGTCGATGTGATCGTCCAGCCACGGGATGACGCTTACACGATCTTCGCCCAGGCGATGGACCGGACAGGCTACGCGCGGGCCACGCTGGCTGTGCGTGAAGGTCTTCAAGCTCCCGTGCCTGCCCTCGATCCGGTCGAATGGCTGACCATGAACGACATGATGGCCAGCATGATGGGGGGCATGGACCACGGCGGGTCCGGCCAAGCCATGGAGATGACGGGCATGACGGGCATGACGGGCATGACGGGCATGACCGGGATGACCGGGATGACCGGGATGGGCTCGGGTTCGATGTCCGGGATGGATCATGGGGCGATGGCTGGCATGAATCACGGCGCCATGAACCACGGTGGCATGGCGATGGATCACAGCCAACACGCCGCGGCGGCGGGGGGACTGGCCGTGCCCAGCACTACTGCTCGCCACGCTCGCACCGAGTATGGTGCCAGCACGGACATGCGCGTTGACATGGCGCGCACCAACCTCGATGACCCCGGCATCGGACTGCGCAACAACGGTCGGCGCGTGTTGACCCTCGCGGATCTGCATACCCCGTCGGGGCCGCTGGACAAGAGAGGCCCTGGCCGGGAGGTCGAACTGCACCTCACGGGCAACATGGAACGCTACGCATGGTCCCTGGACGGGCTGGAGTTCGGAAAGTCCACGCCGGTGCACTTCAAACACGGCGAGCGGCTGCGGGTCATTCTGCACAACGACACCATGATGACCCATCCCATGCACCTGCACGGCATGTGGAGCGAGCTGGAAAGCCCCGACGGTCGCTTCCTTGCGCGCCGCCACACCCTGCCGGTGCAGCCGGCACAACGCATCAGCTTCCTGGTGACAGCCGACGCGCTCGGCCGCTGGGCGTGGCACTGCCACCTGATGTTCCACATGGATGCCGGCATGTTCCGCGAAGTCGTGGTGTCTTGAACCCAGCGCACAAGGAAGACCAAGAATGTCCAAAGCACTCCCCACTCGCGCACTGGCCACGACGCTTCTGGCCCTGGTAAGCGTCGCCGCCCAGGCACAAGCACAGAACGACCATGCAGCGCACGGCCAGGCCGACGCTCAAACGGCCGCGCCATCCACTCAGACCGTGGCTCCTGCCGCCGACCCGCACGCGGGTCACGCGACGTCGGCGAGCGGCTCGACCGCGGCCCCGGCCATGGATCACGGCAACATGCAGATGCAGGGCGGGTCGGCGCCTCCTGACGCCCGCGATCCGCATGGCTACTCCAATGGCCTGACATTGGGATCGGGCGACTACGCCGTACCCGGTGTGCCGCGGCTGATGCTGGCCGACGAACACAGGTTCTTCTCGTTGCGCGGCGAAACCCTGGAACGCCGCTTCACGCGCAAAGGGGACGATTCCACGGCCTACGACCTCCAGGCTTGGTATGGGACGACCTACAACAAGGCCGTCGTGAAGGCCGAAGGCGATATCGCCAAAGGAAAGCTCGAAGAATCGCGTACCGAGCTTCTCTGGGGGCACGCCGTCGCACCGTACTGGGACACCCAGCTCGGCGTTCGGGTGGATAACGGAGAAGGCCCCAGCCGTCAATGGTTGGCTTTCGGCATCCAGGGCCTCGCCCCCTACTGGTTCGAGCTGGAGGCGACAGGCTACGTGGGAAGTGGCGGACGTACTGCGCTGCGTGTCGAAGGAAGCTACGAGCTGCTGCTGACCCAGCGACTGATTCTGGAGCCTCGTGCCGAATTGCAGTTCTATGGCAAGGACGACCCGGAACGCGGTATCGGCAAGGGCCTGGCCGAAGCGTCTGCTGGCTTGCGCCTGCGCTATGAATTCAGTCGCCAGTTCGCCCCTTACATCGGCGTGGAACGGGCGGGCAGCTTCGGACGCACAGCGGACTATGTGCGCGCCGAAGGCGGCCGCACGCAGCAGACGCGCTGGGTCGCTGGCGTGCGATTCTGGTTCTAGGACTTTCCGGGTTTGAGCAACTGATGAGAGGCAATCCACGAACATGCACAACGACAGAAACCAGGGCAAGGTGCCGAGACGGCAAGCATTGATCGCTGGCTTGTTGGTGATGGCACTCGCAGGGCCAAGCCTGGCGCAGAGCCGACCGATCGCCAAGGTGTGGAAGGACCCGAGTTGCGGATGCTGCAAGGACTGGGTCTCACATCTGCAAGGCGCAGGCTTCGATGTGCAGGTTCTTGACACCGGGAACACGGCAGCGCGCACACGGCTGGGCATCCCGCAAAAGTACGGTTCGTGCCACACGGCGCAGATCGGCGGCTATGCCATCGAGGGTCATGTGCCTGCCTCGGACATTCAACGCTTGCTGCGTGAAGCCCCACAGGCCATCGGCCTCGCGGCGCCGGGCATGCCGGTCGGTTCGCCCGGCATGGATGGTCCGGCCTATGGTGGACGCAAGGACGCCTACGACGTGCTGCTGATCGGGAAAAACGGTAGTAGCACGGTCTATCAGTCGCATCGCTGACCATCCATCAACCCTTCTCCGTGGAGATATGCCATGCAGCATCAGCACACACAGACCCCCAGCGATCGGCCCCGGTTCTGGCGATCGCGCTACGGCGTGGCGTTCCTCATCATCGCCGCTGTCGCCGCGTATTTCCTGCTCAAGGAGCACACGGCACATGTTGCCGGCTATCTCCCCTTCCTGCTGCTGGCGGCTTGTCCGCTGATGCACCTGTTCATGCACCGTGGTCACGGCCACGGCGGACACGATCATGCCGCGCGTCAGAGGGAGGAAGGTGCCGCAGCCTCCAAGGAGCAGAAGCAATGAGTCGAGGCACTCGCACAGGGCGAGAACGCGACGCCGCGCTTGTCTCCTTGCGCGCCTGCGGCCTGCTGCGATCACCAGACACCAACGGTTAACGGCGAAGGGCACTTGTCACTATGAATTCATCCAGCAAGTCTTCAGGACATGAGCACGCGGGCATGGCGGCGGGTGCCACAACGTCCGACCCGCACACGCACCACCATCACGCCAGCCATGCTGGCAGTGACGACGCGGGCGGGTCCTCAAGCCACTCGCAGCCCGATGCCGCGACGCGCGATCCGGTGTGTGGCATGACAGTCACGGCAGCGTCGGAGCACCGCTCCACGCACTTGGGGAACACGTACTTGTTTTGCAGCACCGGATGCAAGGGCAAATTCGACGCCGATCCGGCGCGATTCGTGGGCGGAGGCGCGGGCACAAGCACCGGCAGCGGCCATGCCCCGCATCACCACGCCAGCACGGTGGTGCCACCGGCCCAGGCGCCAACGCCAGCCGCACCCGGAACGATCTACACCTGCCCGATGCACCCGGAGATCCGCCAAGATCATCCGGGAACCTGCCCCAAGTGCGGGATGACGCTGGAGCCTCTGCTGCCCGACCTCGATGACGACAACCCGGAGCTGCGTGACTTCTCGCATCGCTTCTGGTGGACCTTGCCGTTGACGCTCGTGGTTCTGGCGCTGGCGATGCTGGGTGAGCGGCTGCACCTGATGGACATGGCCACGCAGAGCTGGGTCGAGTTGGTGCTGTCGTTGCCGATCGTGCTGTGGGCCGGCTGGCCCTTCTTCTCCCGCGGCTGGCTGTCCGTGGTCAACCGCAGCCCGAACATGTGGACGCTGATCGGCCTGGGAACAGGTGCGGCATTCATCTACAGCGTCGTGGCAACCGTTGCGCCAGAAGTGTTTCCGGCATCCTTCATGTCCATGGGACGGGTCGGCGTGTATTTCGAGGCCGCCGCCGTCATCATCTCGCTGACCCTGCTCGGCCAGGTGCTGGAACTCAAAGCCCGCTCCCAGACTTCGGCGGCCATCAAGTCGCTGCTGGGGCTGGCGCCCAAGACCGCACGGCGCATCAATGCGGACGGCAGCGAGGAAGACGTGCCGCTCAGCCATGTGCACGTCGGCGACCTGCTGCGCATCCGACCCGGCGAGAAGGTGCCGGTGGATGGCATCGTGCACGAGGGCAGCAGCTCGATTGACGAGTCCATGCTGACTGGCGAACCGCTGCCCGTCAGCAAGCGCGTGGGCGACAAGGTCATCGGGGCCACACTCAACACCAGTGGCGCGCTGGTCATGCGTTCGGAGCGGATCGGCTCGGACACCGTTCTGTCGCAGATCGTGCAGATGGTCGCCCAGGCGCAGCGTTCCAAGGCGCCGATGCAACGCATGGCCGATGTCGTTGCCGGCTACTTCGTGATGGCCGTCGTCGCCATTGCGGTCACGACGCTCTTTGTCTGGGGATTCTTCGGGCCGCAGCCCACCTGGGTCTATGGACTCATCAATGCGGTGGCCGTCCTGATCATCGCCTGCCCGTGCGCGCTGGGTCTGGCCACGCCGATGTCGATCATGGTCGCAACGGGCCGTGGCGCCACGCAGGGGGTGCTGTTCCGCGATGCCGCGGCGATCGAGAATCTTCGCAAGGTCGATACCCTCGTCATCGACAAGACAGGAACCCTGACCGAAGGCCGACCTGCTTTCGATCAGGTCGTCGCAGCGCCCGGCTTTACGAACGATGAGGTGCTGCGTCTTGCGGCCAGCCTGGACCAGGGCAGTGAACACCCCCTGGCCGACGCCATCGTGCAGGCCGCGCGTGCCCAGGGCCTCCAACTCGTGAAGCCTCAGACCTTTGAATCGGGAACGGGCATCGGCGTGCGCGGGAAAGTTGAGCACCGGCAACTGGCGTTGGGCAATACGGTGCTGATGGAGCAGTCTGGCGTGTCGGTTGAGCAGCTCATACCCCAGGCAGAAGCTCTGCGCGGCGAAGGGGCCAGTGTCATGTATCTGGCTGTGGACGGGCAGCTCGCGGGCTTGCTCGCCGTATCCGATCCGGTCAAGGGCAGCACCCCCGAGGCCCTGGCCGCGTTGAAGGCTGCGGGCCTGCGGGTCATCATGGCCACCGGGGACGGGCAGACCACCGCCAAAGCCGTCGGTGCACGCCTGGGCATCGACGAGGTGCATGGTGAAGTCAAGCCGGCGGACAAGCTCATGTTGATAGAGCGTTTGCAGAGAGAGGGCCGCATCGTCGCCATGGCCGGAGACGGCATCAACGATGCGCCGGCCTTGGCGAAGGCAGACGTGGGCATCGCCATGGGAACCGGAACCGACGTGGCGATGAACAGCGCGCAGGTCACGCTGGTCAAAGGCGATCTGCGTGGCATCGCTGTCGCTCGCTCGCTCTCGGTGAGTACCGTGCGCAACATGAAGGAGAACCTCATGTTCGCCTTCTTCTACAACGCGCTGGGCATCCCCGTCGCCGCTGGGGTTCTCTATCCCCTCACGGGCTGGTTGCTGTCGCCCCTGATCGCAGCATTGGCGATGAGCCTGAGTTCGGCATCGGTCGTAGGCAACGCCTTGCGGCTGAGAGCGACCCGACTGTGACCAAGACATCTTTCAGAGCCAACAGGAGCCTGCTATCGACCAGCGAGCCGTTTCTTTCGTTCCACGCCGTTGCGAAGGCGCAAGCCTTATCTCGGCATTTCGTTCTTAAACCACCCTCACACATCAAGGTAGGAACCTCTATGACCCGTTCACATTTCATCGCCAAGCTCGTCGCGCCGATCGCTGCTGGCCTGTTCGCCACCGCCGCATTCGCGCATCCTTCGCTGGTATCTTCGACGCCGGCCGACAAGTCGCAGGTTTCCGCGCCAGCCACCATTGAGCTGAAGTTCTCCGAAACGCTGGTGCCGCAGTTCTCCGCCGCGAGCCTTGTCATGACGGGCATGCCGGGAATGGCGAGCCATGGCCCGATGAAGATCAACGCCAGCGTCGCGGGTGCCGGCGACGGCAAGACCATGGTCATCACGCCGGCACAAGCGCTCCAGCCGGGCGACTATCGCGTCGAATGGCGTGCCGTCTCCTCGGACACGCATCCGATCACGGGTAACTTCACCTTCAAGGTGAAGTAAGCCCATGGCCGGGGATTGGTTGACCATCGTCCTGCGCCTGGCGCTTTATCTGGACCTAGCGGCGGCGTTTGGCGTCGCCATGTTCGGTCTCTATGCTTTGGGCAACGACGAGCGATCCTCGACGATCTCGCGCCGCTATCGCGTACTCATTGGCGCATCCGCTGCCATCGGCATTGCCCTGTCGATGTGGGGCATGACGGTCATGGCCAAGGCCATGTCCGGCGCCCAAAGCTACGCGGAACTGTCAACGCACGTTTTCGACATGCTCATTACGGGCACGCACATGGGCATCGCCTGGTGCATTCGCATCCTGGCTCTGTTGGTGTGCGTGCTCGTCGCCGTGTTGCGCATGAAGTCAACACTGCGTTTTGCAGCGATGGCCGCTTCCAGCGGTGTGGCGTTGGCGACCCTTGCATGGGCGGGACATGGCGCCATGGATGACGGCGTGCGCGGATACATTCATCTCGCTTCGGACATCACGCACCTCTGGGCGGCCGGTGCCTGGGTAGGCGCATTGATCGCGTTCTTGGTGCTTGCGGCCAACAAACCAAATACCGGGCAAGGCTCAGTAGAGATCCTGAGCCGAACATCCAATGGTTTCGCCCGGATAGGTACGGTGATCGTGGCGGCACTCGTGGTGACTGGAGCCCTGAACTACCTGTTGATCGCTGGGCCATCACTTGATCCGCTCTTCTCAACGCTCTATGGCCGCCTGCTTGTAGGAAAACTCCTGTTGTTCGGAGGAATGCTCGCGCTGGCGGCAGCCAATCGGTTTCGACTGAGCCCAAGTCTGGAGGCGGCACTGAGAACAGGCAACCACGCACAAGCGGTCGTCAAGCTACGGCAGAGTCTGTTCACGGAGGCGACGTTAGCCGTTCTGGTTCTGGCGAGCGTTGCGCGGCTTGGCATCCTTTCTCCCAACGGCACCTAATCTTTGACTGGTTGTAGCCTCCTCGAAAACCTGTGCCAGTCGGTGGTAGAGAATTCCATGGTATGAAGGAGTTCCTACATGAAGAAAAGCAGATTCAGTGAAAGCCAGATTGTCGCCATCCTCAAGGAGGTGGAGCTGGGAGCCAAGGTCGGCGAGACCTGCCGCAAGCACGGCATCAGCGAGCCGACCTACTACAAGTGGAAAAACCAGTATTCGGGCATGACCGTACCGCACCTGGCCCAACTGCGTGAGTTGCAGGAAGAAAACGCCAGGCTCAAGCGCATGTATGCCGATCTAGC
>NZ_KB894787.1 GCF_000374625.1 Allobrachymonas chironomi DSM 19884
CTGAAGGCTGCAGGTCAAAGGCACGGCTGGCCTCTGCCACCGTGGTCTTGCCCTGGATGATCTCCAGGACCAGGGCCGTTTTACGCTTGGCCGTCCAGCGCTTGATATCGTCTTCCATCAGGGTACTCATCGTCGTTTCCTTCAACAATAACACCTGTGCAGGAATTCAGTGGGTCAATACAGCACGGCAGAAAGTGCGCTGGAACAGGCCTTGATCGCCCGCTATGGCTGTTTGGGCAAGGTCAAGCAGCCGTTCTTGCTGCGCTCGGACAATGGGCTGGTGTTCACCAGTCGCAACTATACGGCCCTGGTCAAAAGCTATGGGCTGCAGCAGGAGTTCATCACGCCGTATAGCCCGGAACAAAACGGCATGGTCGAGCGCGTGATCCGCACACTCAAGGACCAATGCGTGCACCGCCACCGATTCGAGACGCTGCAACACGCCAGCCGTGTGATTGGCGACTGGATCCGCTTTTACAACCACCAGCGCCCACATCAGGCGCTGGGTATGAAGGCCCCCGCTGAGGCTTATGCTTTAGCAGCCTGATCTGTGCAGAAAGGGCTGGGTCAATACATTGACCCACTAATCTTTTATTTGAACGTTTAGTAGGTCAATGCATATCGAAGTTGAAGTGATTTATATCAGATCACCATAAAGTTGCTGCTGTTGACACTGACACCGTTAAGCAGCGTGGCAAACTGCACCGCAGCGCCCGAACCACTACCGTCTGCATCGTAACTTAGTGCACCTGTAGTGGTGTTGTACACGATATAGTCGTTGCCGTCTTGGGCCACGCCTTGTGTGTTGGACACGAAGTAAGCGCTATTGAGTGTTCCGGTATTCAAGATCTGACTGAAGACAGCATTATCAAGACGAATGCTGTCTTCGGTAGCTGTAAAGTCAATGATCCGGTCAATGTTCTCGCTACCCAGTTGGGCATTGAAGATAAAAATATCCCTGCCAGCTCCACCAATCAGTACATCCGATCCGGCACCGCCAATCAATTGATCATTGCCATAGCCACCAGACAGCAAGTCATTGCCGCCGCCGCCATTCAGGATATCGTTTCCACTTTCACCTCGCAAGGTGTTATCTCCGGCATCTCCAGTCAGACTATCGTTGTGGCGACTGCCGGTAATGTTCTCCATGTTGCGTAGCGTGTCCGTGCCTGCACCCAGAGTGTCCTGGGCAGTAGTCAGCGTCAGATTGACAGTCACTGCTGCTGTTGAACTGGCGTAGTAGGCGGTATCGATACCAGCACCGCCATCGAGTATGTCATTACCAACACCCCCATTGAGGATATCGTTGCCGTAGCCACCCCAGAGGATATCGTTGCCAGCTCCACCGACCAGCGTGTCATTACCACTTTCGCCGCGCAACAGGTTGTTGCCGGCATTACCGGTGAGCTTGTCGTGATAACGGCTACCGGTAATGTTTTCGATATTGCGCAGGGTGTCCATGCCGGCACCCTTGGTATCCTGGGCACCCGTCAGTGCCAGACTGACAGTGACTGCAGAGGTGGCGGTGGCGTAGTAGGCAGTATCAGTACCGACACTGCCATCGAGATAGTCGTTGCCGGCACCTCCATTGAGCGTATCGTTGCCGTAGCCGCCTAGCAGCGTGTCGTTGCCAGCACCGCCGACGAGGGTGTCGTTGCCACTTTCGCCGCGCAGCAGGTTGTCAGCGGTGTTGCCGGTAAGACGATCGTTGTAACGGCTACCGGTGATGTTCTCGATATTGCGCAGGGTGTCTGTGCCGGCGCCCTTGGTGTCTTGGCTACCAGTCAGTGCCAAGCTGACGTTGACACCTGTAGTTGCGCTGGAATAATGGGCAGTATCCGTGCCAGCACCGCCATCCATCAAATCATTGCCGACACCTCCATTGAGGATATCGTTGCCATAACCGCCAAGCAGGTAGTCATTGCCAGCACCACCGGTGAGCACATCATGGCCACTTTCACCGCGCAGGATGTTGTCACTTGCGTTGCCCGTGAGCTTGTCGTTGTAGCGGCTGCCTGTCAGGTTTTCGAAGTTGCGTAGTGTATCCACGCCTGCACCCAGGGTATCCTGTGCGCCGGTTAGTGCCAGGCTAACGGTGACAGCGGCGGTAGCCGTGCCATAGTAGGCTGTATCGGTGCCGGCTCCACCATCGAGGTAGTCATTGTCTACACCACCATTCAGTACGTCGTTGCCGTAACCACCTAGAAGAATATCGTTGCCTGCGCTGCCGACAAGGGTGTCGTTACCGCTTTCGCCACGTAGCAGGTTCCTGCCAGCGTCACCCGTGAGTTTGTCGTGGTAGCGGCTGCCGGTGATGTTTTCAATATCCTTGAGTGTGTCGATGCCAGCACCCAAAGTGTTCTGGGCTGTGGTGTGGGCCAGGTTGATGGTGACGGCAGACGAGGCACTGGTATAGTAGGCCGTATCCGTACCGGCACCACCGTCGAGTATGTCGTTACCAACGCCACCATTCAAGGTGTCGTCACCTTCACCGCCATATAAGGCGTCATGGCCCGCAGCACCTGTCAGGATGTCGTTTCCAGCATTACCGTGCAGAATGTTGTTCTCAGTATTGCCGGTCAGCTTGTCATCAAAATCAGTTCCAGCAATATTTTCAACATGACGAATAGTGTCTAAACCTGCATGACGCGTGTCCTGCGCGCCTGTCAGAGCAAGATTTACAGTAACACCGTCGGATGCAAAGTGAAAATCGAGGGTGTCAATGCCGCTTCCGCCATCAATATGGTCATTGCCTTCAGCGCTTAAAATGTAGTCGTCACCAGAGCCACCGTATAGATGATTATTGCCAGCACTGACGAACAATAGATCATTTCCGTCGCCGCCATAGAGCCTATCATCGCCTGTATCACCATACAAGCTGTCGGCCCCTGCATTGCCGTGCAATATGTTGTTGTTATCATCGCCAAAAATAGTGTCGTCATATTGGCTACCATAGACATTTTCTATATTTAGGATGGTGTTGTAATAGTCGCCAATTGTTTGATATGAGGTAGAGGATAGAGTGATCAAAATGGCAGCATTGAGTTGGCTGAAGTCAATCGTATCTATACCATCACCACCATCTAAAGTGTTGTATCCCTCTGTGTCAATCAGTGTGTCGTTTCCTGAACCACCAAGTAGGTGATCATTGCCGTCACCACCTACCAATACATCATTTCCTTCGCCCCCATAAAGGTAATCATCGCCAGACTCCCCATAAAGGTAGTCATCGCCATCATGTCCCTCTATAATGTCGTGACCATCACCACCATAAATGATGTTATTATACGAGTTTCCTGTGATGGAGTCATCGTGTGAGGTTCCCCTTACATTTTCGATGTTTTTAAGAGTGGATATCCCATAGTCGTGATAATCAAAATAATAGTTGGATCCCATGCGATATGCGCTGGACTCTAACAGGCTGATATACATCATGTCCGAGTAATCGCTGTAATCTGCGGTGTCAATGCCATCCCCACCGTCGATTGTGTCATGGCCGTAGCCGCCCATTATAATGTCATTACCCAAGCCCCCTTGGATGATATTGTCATGCTCATTGCCTATTAATATGTCATCGTAGTCACTGCCGATAAGGTTTTCAATCTGGCGCAGTGTATCCAATCCAGCTCCTTGGGTATCTTGTGCATCAGACAAGGCAAGATTAACTGTGACAGACTTGCCGGCTGTAGCATAGGATGCAGTATCATTTCCCCAGCCACCGTCCAGCAGATCATTGCCCACGCCACTAATCAGGGTGTCATTGCCATTTCCGCCGAACAGGAGGTCATTGTCGCCACCGCCATCTAGAATATCGTTGCCGTCTTCGCCGGATAAGGTATTGCTGTTGGCATTTCCCTTCAGGATGTCATCGTATTGACTGCCCTGCAGGTTTTCGATGCTAATTAGTGTATCGGTACCGGAGCCAACTGTATCTTGGGCTCTACTATTGGATAGGTCTACTGTAACGCCTGTAGCCGCCAGAGCATAAGTGGCTGTGTCACTGCCGCTACCACCGTTAATTACATCATTCCCTTCCCCGCCGTCCAGAAGGTCATCTCCCATTCCACCTTCCAGGGTGTCATTGCCGGCACCGCCTTGCAGACTGTCATTTCCGGCATTGCCGACGAGTGTATCGTTGCCTTCAGCGCCATCAAGCGTGTTGTCCAGATTGTTGCCAGTCAGGACATCGTCAAAGCGACTGCCTGCAAGGGCTTCAATGCTGACCAGAGTATCTGTACCGGCACCTTGGGTATCCTGTGCTCCGGCAATGGTCAGGCTTACATTGACAGCACGTACTGCGTTGCTATAGTCGGCGGTATCGATGCCATCTGCGCCATCAAGCAGATCCGTTCCAACTCCACTCAGCAGTCTATCGTTGCCTTCTTCACCGTACAGGACGTTATTTCCAGCAACTCCGGATAGCGTGTCGTTCCCTTTACCGCCACGAAGGGTATTGTCGTCGGTATTGCCTGTTAGTGTGTCGTTGTATGAGCTGCCAATCAGGCGCTCGATACTGATCAGCCTTTCTGTAATGTGGTCTTCCGGGATTTCAGCAAACATGGCTGTCAGGTCTGCTATCACTGAAGATGTTGAGTCCGAGTAGTCAACCGTGTCCTGCCCTGTACCACCATCGAGCAGATTCTGACCAGAGTGGTTGATACCGTAACCGCCAATGAGCGTGTCATCTCCGCCTTGACCATACAAAAAATCACTGCCTTGGCCTCCAGAGAGAAGATTGTTGCCGCTATTGCCAATCAGGATGTTGTCGTGCTGGTTACCCAACCCATTGATTGGGGCGGATCCAGTCAGTGTCAGATTCTCAATATTGTCAGCGAAATAACCGCTGTCGTTGGTGGCTTGCAGATTATAGCTGATGCTGCTGTAAACGGTGTCAATGCCCGCATTGGGTAGTTCTGAAATGATTTGCTTGGGACCAGTAATGTGGTAGATATTGTCTGCATAGCCGTAAGCCATATGCACGGGGTTGGTTCCATCGTCGTCGTGTATGACTGCTGTAGCAGTTTGTTTTAAAGTGGCAACATTATCATTATATCCAAGATGGGCGTAGAATATTTCTACAGGTTCTTGTATGGTGTTGTTCGTCAATGTGACCTGTACAACTTTTACCGTTTCACCCGGGATGAATGTAAAATTATGAAATTGCTGATTATAGTCGAATAAACTGCCGCTACCATTTTTTGCACTTCCATCTGATGTATACAAATAAGACTTTATATCATGAGTGCTGGCAGAGCTCAATTTGACAACAAATTTTATGGATCCATCACTTTCATTGGCAACAGCATCTTCGACGCTGATGGTAATTTGATCTTGAGTTTGGTTGCTTCCAATTGTTGCTGCTGCAGTGTCCTTTCCAAGGATGATTTCATCACTGCTTGCATTGTCAATCTTGATATTGAAATACTCAAGATTGGTTCTTGTCGAAGTCTTCGGTATGGCAACTGGAATACGTTGATGAACTTGCCCAGCAGCAAAGCTGATGGTGCCGTGGCTTGCAATATAATCACTTCTGTTAATTGCTGTGCCGTCTGAAGTATGCCAATCTAAAGTAAAAGGGATGCTGGTTTTCTTGTCAAGCGTGATATCAAAGAAGGCAATGCCGGAATGTGCATCCAGAAAAGCATCATGAATACTAACCTTCGATTTTTCTATGTCATCGATTAGACCATTTCGGTTGATATCTATGATGGCCTTGTCGTTGTCAACAATGCCAATGACCGGGTTGTTTGGGATAAAAACATTTTCAGGTGATGTAAGGCTTAACTCGAAATATTCAAGTGATTCAATCTTTTGGTCATCATTAATCGGCACGCGAACGGATTTGACAGTTTCTCCGGGATTGAAATTGATCTTGATATATCCATTGGCGACAAAATCTTCAGTATAGCTGGCAAGGTAGCCATAAGGTTGGAATCCATATGGATAGTATTCGAACGAAACGGGCTCTGTAGTTGCGGCATTTAACTGGAGTGTTACTTCTACATAGCCATTACCTTCATCCACATAAGTGTGGCTTGTAGTGATGGAGGGGATGCCGGTGGTGTAGCTGTCATTTTTTCCAATGACAGCAGTCGCACTCTGGTTGCCGATGACAATGTCGGAAGCGCCTTCACCCTGAAGATTCGTCAGGTTGATGGTAAAAAATTCGGCATTCTCTGCCAAGGAGTCATTGATGATCGGGATGGAGATGCGCTGTTGGATCTGATGAGGCAGGAAAGTAACGGTTCCCTGGCGCGCCTGGTAATCACTACCGGCCAACGCAGAACCATCAGCGGTACTCCAGTCTATCGTGAATTCTTTCGTGTGTCGCTTGTCAAGTACAAGGTCAAACGTGATTACGCCAGCGCTCTCATCTACTGTAACATCCCGGATGGTCAGATTGGCTTTTTCTGATAGGTCGATGAGGCCGTTGCTGTTTTCATCGGTTACCATTCGACTGGTTGAGAACCAGTAATCTTCATCATAAAAGTAGTCCATCTTTCAATCCTTGATAAATTAAAGCGCGTATCTGTATTGAAAATAAGGTTATTGTTAAATAACAACAAAGTTGCTGCTGTTGATGTTGCTACCTGGGAGTAAAGTGGCAAACAGCACGGCTGAACCAGAGCCACTGCCATCTGCGTCATAGCTCAAGGCTCCTGTTCTGGCGTTGTGCACAATATAGTCATTACTGTCACGTGCGGCGCCCGCTTCATTCGAGGCAAAGTAGGCGCTATTCAATAACCCTGTCTGACTTAACTTGGTAAAAATGGTATTATCCAGACGGATAGTATCTTCTGTAGCAACAAAATCTGTGATCTTGTCGATGTTGCTGCTAGAAAGCTGGGTATTGAAGATAAAGATATCTTTGCCGGCACCGCCGGTCAGTACATCCGAGCCAACTCCACCATTCAGAAAATCATTCCCATAGCCACCAATAAGGGTATCTTTGCCTGCACCTCCGCTGAGAATATCATTGCCGTTTTCACCGCGCAAAGTATTATTCTCGCTGTTGCCGTACAGGCGATCACCATAACGACTGCCGGTGACGTTTTCTATTTGTATAAGTGTATCCCAGCCAGCTCCCAAGGTATCCTGCCTAGTGGACTTCGTAAGGTTAACCGTTACGGCTGCACCAGTACGGGAATAATTAGCCGTATCGATGCCGGAGCCGCCATCCAGGATATCGTTTCCTGCTCCACCCTCAAGCAGATCGTTGCCGGTATCACCTAGCAAGGTGTCGTGTCCATTTCCACCAAAGAGGGTGTCATGTCCTGCACCGCCTTTCAGTGTGTCATTTCCGTTGAGTCCGTATAGCGTATTGGCAGCACCATTCCCGATCAGAACATTGTTCAGGTTGTTCCCCGTTCCGTTAATGGCTGCAGTACCAACCAGGGAAAGATTTTCTACATAACGAACGCCAGCATGGGTAGATAAATCGTATGAAACCGAGCTGTTTATCTTGTCAATCCCGCCTGCATTGGCGTTGCTGTCAGTGCTGATGGTTTCATATACCCTGTCATATATGTTGTCGACATAGTATGTGTCGTTACCAGAGCCGCCTATCATGGTGTCAGCCCCGATGCCGCCATTCATAATATCGTTGCCGCTACCACCTTTTAGTACATCATTGCCGCCGTTTCCATACAATTTATCATTCCCATGAAATCCAAGCAGGGTGTCGGCCTGTGGAGAGCCGTTAAGAGTATCATGCCCCAGAAGAACATGTGAGAAAAGCCCTACAATGTCGGCATTGTTGATGTAGCGCTCAATCGTCAGTGCGCTATAGTTGCCTCCAGTAATCTGATAAATTTTTCGACCATATTCGAAGTAGTCGGTGGCATTCACTGTACCGCCACTCAAGCCATATCTATCATATGAGAAATTTCCATAATAATTCTGAATATATCCGTGGTAACCAATTTGGATATGGGTGTTGGTGGAGACTGTGATATTGCCGTACCAAGTCGTTGCTGTTTCCATATTGATGCCGTAATAGGCGGTTGCGATAGCCATGTTTTTCCTGAAATGTTTAATTTATCTGCGATAGAATAGGTGGAGTCTTAATAATATTGACAACATGCCATCATGGGAGCTTTTCCGGTCTTGCTGTGCGCCTTGACATGCTGGCTCCAGCCATAAATGCTCATGCTTACATGATTTTACAGTATTTTTTTGTTTCATATGGATTTTGGCCCTTGTCCCTGTAGCAGACTCTGCTGCTGACATGGTGGGCGGGGTTGGAGTGACTATTGGTGAAGCTCATGGAGTAATGTAGTTTTTGCAAGACAATGTCTGGCTGCTGCGGGTTTTTTGAGACTAGTCGAGGTTGGGAGGCTGCTGCGATCACCACTGTGGTGCGTCTTATGTTAGTTGTGAGACTTTGTCAAGTAGGGGATCCCTGATCTATCATGTTGTGCTGTTAGTGGCTCCTACCCCAAGGTCGGTTGAGTTGGTAAAGTACAGATTTGCCATGTACGATCGTTTACTGTAATTGCATGAAGGCATCTTTAATAAGAGCACTTTTTTCTATTGACTATGGTTTGTTTTGATATTTCTTCGTACTATCCTGTGCATCAGCACCAGACGCTGAATGATTTCACCGGAGGCATTGACAAGAACGGCCTGCATCAGGTAAATGGGATAGGTAACCCTTGGCATATTTATGTCAAAGACTGCTTTCAACATGATGATTGCATCCTGGTGGGATTCTCTGGACGAGTGACTTTGGATGGATCGATGCGCCCACCTTATTTTTCATTTAGAGGTGTGGCAGAAAAGACTGGCTTGGGGCTGATTGCATTTGCCGATCCTAGCCATAATTTCCATCCGGACTTGAGTCTTTGCTGGTATCTCGGGAATAGGGTGGATGGAAACATCATCCAGAAGATAGCCGATATCCTGGATGAGGTAATAGAACTATCGGGGAAAAGGCTTCTTCTGGCAGGTGGCTCGGGTGGAGGGTTTGCAGCCCTGAATGTGCACGCCCAAATGAAAAACAGGAGTCGTGTCCGATCATTTGCGTGGAATCCTCAGACTGACATCACGAAATACAATAATTCCGTTTTGCGCCAATATTTCAGGGAATGCTTTGATGCAGGTATTTCGGAGGTTTCCGGTATCGTGGCTTTTTTGAAGAGCGAGGGGTATCCCTATCTCTTGGAGAAAAGAAAAGACTTGGAGCAGATCATCTTGATTAATGGCTATGATCCTGCTCATTTGCGAAACCATGTTCGCAGATTTTTTCCTGAAGATGATGATGACAAGAATGGGATATTTGTCGGTGACTGGGGGATTGGTCACGTGCCCCCCGGTGCGGATGTCATTGTGGATGTGATAAAGGGAATGGCATCCGGTCTGTCGGTTCCGGAAATTTTGAGCAATCTGATACCTCCGAAGAAACCGGCCTTGAAACTCTCATTGCACAAGGACTTGCTTGATGAAGTTTTGCAGTTCAGGGTGGCTGTTCTCGTAGGCAAGGGCAGGAGGACTGCTGTCATAAGAAGCAATCTGTACGAGCATTTTTGCGGGTTCCAGGTCAGAATCAAGCTCAAGCTACGAGGTACCATTGCTTTTGACTCTGGCTATCTGCTGGGCCAGGACATGTCCGAGGTGTATGTGGACCTCGGCAATGGTGGTCTTGCGGACGTCAACCAATCCATCATTTCCTACATGATTGAGGATCTGGAGGGTAGGCGAACTTTTTACGACTTTCCTTTCTTGAAATTCAGGAAAATCCTGAATGTCAAGAATTTGGCTTGACTTTTAAAAAAATGAGCCCTGTACAAGAACAGGGCTCATTACTTTTCAACTACAACCGCTCAGACGATTCTCCACAAGGTTGAAGGGCATCGCAAGAGTGGTTCTTTGGATCAGATTACGACAAAGCTTGTGTTGCTGAGTGTTGCTCCGTTCGTCAGCGTGGCAAACTGCACGGCCGCAGCGGATCCGCTACCGTCAGCGTCATAGCTCAGCGTGTAGCCTCCTCGAATTCTTGAGCCAGTCAGAAGTAGAGGTTGGGGAATTGTGACACACGGTATTCGACGGGCGGGATTCGACCCAATGATTCGTGTGGCCGGTGGTGGTTGTACCGGTGCAGCCAGTCCTGCGTCATCTGCCGTACTTCATGCAGTGAGTCGAACACATAGCAGTCCAGCACTTCGGTGCGATAGGTCTTGTTGAATCGCTCGACATAGGCATTCTG
>NZ_KB894788.1 GCF_000374625.1 Allobrachymonas chironomi DSM 19884
CAGCTCCTTGACTTCGCGCTCCAGTTCCTTGATGCGTCGCGCATCCGAGGTCGTGGTACCCGCACGCAGGCCAGCGTCGATCTCGGCTCTCTTGACCCAATCGTGCAGGGTTTGCGGCACACAGCCAATCTTCGGCGCAATCGATTCGATAGCTGCCCACAACGAAGGGTACTCGGCTCGATGCTCCTGCACCATGCGCACAGCGCGCTCGCGCACTTCCGGGGAAAACTTGTTGGACTTGTTCATGGCTCCATCTTCTCAAGAGTTGGGGCCTCCTCGAAACCCGGGGCGGTTCAAGCCGGTAATAATTCACACTTTCCCACTGTTACTTGGGATGGGCAACTTTCTGCCGCCCAGCCTCCAGTTCCAGCTGCACGTCACAGGCCCCCGCCAGCTCCCGGTCATGCGTCACCAGCACCAACGTGGTGCCCAGATCGTGGTTCAACGCCATCATCAGCGCCATCACGCGTGCGCCCGTGGCGTGGTCCAGGCTGCCGGTAGGCTCATCGGCCAGCAAAATGTCAGGCCGCACCACAAAGGCCCGCGCCAAGGCCACGCGCTGCTGCTCGCCGCCAGACATCAGGCGCGGGTAATGCTGCAGGCGCTGGCCCAGCCCTACCCGCTCCAGCATCGCCATTGCGGCCTGGCGGGCATCACGCCGCTGCTGCAGCTCCAGCGGCAACATCACGTTTTCCAGTGCTGTCAGGTTGCGCATCAGCTGAAAGTTCTGGAACACAAAACCCATCTTGCGGGCACGCAGGGCAGCGCGGGCATCTTCGTCCAGGGCAAACAGATCCTGACCGTCCACCAGTACGCTGCCACTGCTGGGCACATCCAGCCCGGCCAGCAGCGACAGCAAGGTGCTCTTGCCCGATCCTGATGCCCCCACAATCGCCGTGCTGCTGCCGCGGGCAATGTCAAAGTCGAGATCATGCAAAATCGTCAGCGGGCCGCCGGCATCCTGCACGGTCTTGTTCAATTGGCGCACCTGAATCATGGCGGGCGGCACGCTGGCCATAGGGGATGCATGCATCTCGGGCATGGTCGGGCTCCTGTAGTGGTCCTGAAAGACAACTATCGTAACCAAGCCGGCTGCCATATGCCCACACGCACGGAACTCTGCGCGCCAGATGGCATCCTTACAGGCATGAACGCACACACCCCCCCCTTCAACCGCCGCCTGTTCCTGTCCACCCTGGCCCTGGCCGGCCTGTCTGCGCCCTGGCATGGCCTGCAGGCAGCCACCCCTGGCAAGGTGCTGGTGGTGGGCGATTCCCTCAGTGCCGAATATGGCCTGGCGCGTGGTAGCGGCTGGGTCGCGCTGATGCAGCAACAGCTGCAGGCCGACAAGATCAGCGCCAGTATCCACAATGCCAGCATCAGCGGTGACACCAGCGCCGGCGGCCGTGCCCGTCTGCCCGGTCTGCTGCAGCAGCACAAGCCCGCCGTGGTGGTCATCGAACTTGGAGCGAACGATGCCCTGCGCGGCCTGTCGCTCGACAAGACGCTGGACAACCTCGACAGCATGGTCTACATGGCCCGCCAGACCGGTGCCAGGGTACTGCTGCTGGGCATCCAGGTGCCGCCCAACTACGGTGCCGACTACACCCGCCGCCTGACCGAGACCTATGCCCGCATCGCGCGCGAACGCAAGGTGGCACTGGTGCCGTTTCTGCTCAAGGGTGTGGGCGATGTGACCAACGCGCGCCAGTACTTCCAGGCCGATGGCATCCACCCCAATGCCAGCGCCCAGCCCATCATCATGCGCAATGTGCTGCCGGAACTGAAAAAACTGCTGGCCGCTGCTGCGGCGCGGCGCTGAGGCAGCAAAAAGGGCGACCCTTGCGGATCGCCCTGCCTCACCCACCCGCGCCAGCCAGCGCGGGCCTGTGCGTGATCAGCCCTTGTAGTTGGCCACGCCGTCGGTGATTTCCTTGGTGGCGTCTTCCAGGCCGCCCCAGCCCAGCACCTTGACCCACTTGCCCTTTTCCAGGTCCTTGTAGTGCTCGAAGAAGTGGGAAATGGTTTCCAGCGTCAGCGGGTTCAGGTCTTCCAGCTTGTTGATGTGGTTGTACTGCGGGCAGATCTTGGTGGTGGGCAGGGCCAGCACCTTGCCGTCCACGCCGGCTTCGTCTTCCATTTTCAGGATGCCCAGCGCGCGGCAGGGAATCACCACGCCAGCCTGCAGCGGGAACGGGGTCATCACCAGCACATCCACCGGGTCACCGTCGCCCGACAGGGTTTGCGGCACGTAGCCGTAGTTGACCGGGTAGTGCATGGCGGTGGTCATGAAACGGTCCACGAACACGGCACCGGAATCCTTGTCCACTTCGTACTTGACCGGAGCGGCATCGGCCGGAATCTCGATCACGACGTTGAAGGTTTCGGGCAGCTTGGAACCAGGGGTAACTTTGTCGAGGGACATGGGATGCTCTCTGTGTAGGTGAAAAACGGTTACGAATCGCGCAGATTTTAACGCAGTCCGGAGCGATTCCGGCATCCGGCAAACCCGCACCCCTGCCGGCAAAGCATGCGACAATGACAGGCTATTTTGCGCGAAGAATCGCCATCTTGCGCCAGCGCAGCCCGGTTGCCGCTCCGCATCGCGTGCCACGCTCCTGCAGCGCCCTTCCCGCATCCCCAGACATTGCAAGACATATATATAAAGGAATTCTCCATGGAAGCAGAACGCATCAACGCCATTGGCACCCACCTGTCCGATCTCGCCGAGCGCGTGCAGGACCTACGGGGGTATCTTTGACTACCCTGCCAAGTCCGAACGCCTGAGAACCGTCAACGCCGCCCTCGAAGATCCCGCCGTCTGGAATGATCCCAAGAAGGCGCAGGAGCTGGGCAAGGAAAAAAAGCAGCTCGACGGCGTCGTCGTGGTGCTGGATGAACTCGGCCAGAACATCTCCGACAGCACCGAGCTGTACGAGATGAGCTACGAGGAAGATGACGAAGCCAGCCTGCTCGCCATCGAGGCCGACGTGGCCGACATCACCGAGCAGGTCGAGGCACTGGAATTCCGCCGCATGTTTGACCAGCCGGCCGATCCCAGCAACGCCTTCCTCGACATCCAGGCCGGCGCCGGCGGCACCGAGGCCTGCGACTGGGCCAGCATGCTGCTGCGCCAGTACGTGCGCTATGCAGAGCGCAAGGGCTTCAGCGTCGAGATCCAGGAAGAAACCCCGGGCGACGTGGCCGGCATCAAGAGCGCCAGCCTGAAGATCGAGGGCGAGTATGCCTTCGGCCTGCTGCGCACCGAAACCGGCGTGCACCGCCTGGTGCGCAAGTCGCCATTCGATTCCTCCGGTGGCCGCCACACCAGCTTTGCCAGTGTGTTCGTCTATCCCGAAATCGATGATTCGATCGAAATCGACATCAACCCGGCCGATGTGCGTGTGGATACCTACCGTGCCTCCGGCGCGGGCGGCCAGCACATCAACAAGACCGATTCCGCCGTGCGCCTGACCCACATCCCCACCAATATCGTGGTGCAGTGCCAGGACAGCCGCAGCCAGCATAGCAACCGTGACGTGGCCTGGCAGCGCCTGCGCTCGCGCCTGTACGAGCACGAAATGCGCAAGCGCATGGAAGAGCAGGAAAAGCTGGAATCGTCCAAGAGCGATGTGGGCTGGGGCCACCAGATCCGCAGCTATGTGCTGGACAACAGCCGCATCAAGGACCTGCGCACCAACGTCGAGGTGAACAATACCCAGAAAGTGCTGGACGGCGATCTGGACGTGTTCATCGAAGCCTCCCTGAAGGCCAATGTGGGCAGCGCGTAAGCGCCCCGCAGCAACCCGAGAACGAGAGAGATGACCCGAGAAGCCAATACCCCCTCCCCCATGGTGCTACGCCAGGACTATGCCGCTCCGGCGTTCTGGATCGACCATGTGGACCTGACCTTCGACCTGGATCCGGTCAAGACGCGCGTGCTCAACCGCATGACGCTGCGCCGCAATCCCGATGTGCCGGCGCAGCCGCTGCGCCTGGACGGCGAGGCGCTCAACCTGGCGCGCGTGATGGTGAACGGCCAGGGCTGCTCCTTCAAGCTGGATGGCGGCCAGCTGGTGCTGGAAAACCTGCCCGAAGGCAGCGATCCGATTGCGCTGGAGATCTTCACCACCTGCAATCCCTCGAAGAACACCGAGCTGATGGGCCTGTACACCAGCCAGGGCTGTTTCTTCACCCAGTGTGAAGCCGAAGGCTTCCGCCGCATCACCTATTTCCTGGACCGCCCGGACGTGATGGCCACCTACAAGGTCACGCTGCGCGCCAGCCAGGCCGATTACCCGGTGCTGCTGTCCAACGGCAATCTGCTGGAACAGGGCGCGCTGGAAGACGGCCGCCACTACGCGATCTGGGAAGATCCCTTCCGCAAACCCAGCTACCTGTTTGCGCTGGTGGCCGGCAAGCTGGTGGCGCGCGAGCAGCGCATCCGCACGCGGGATGGCCAGGAACACCTGCTGCAGATCTTCGTGCGTCCCGGCGATCTGGACCAGACCGAACACGCCATGCGCTCGCTGCAGAACGCCATTGCCTGGGACGAAGCCCGCTTTGGCCTCAAGCTGGATCTGGAACGCTTCATGATCGTGGCCACCGGCGATTTCAACGCCGGCGCCATGGAGAACAAGGGCCTGAACATCTTCAACACCAAGTACGTGCTGGCCAAGCCCTCTACCGCCACCGATGCCGACTTTGACGGCATCGAGAGCGTGATCGGCCACGAGTACTTCCACAATTGGACCGGCAACCGCATCACCTGCCGTGACTGGTTCCAGCTGAGCCTGAAGGAAGGCCTGACGGTGTTCCGCGACCAGGAGTTCAGCGAAGACCTGGCGCACAGCGCCAGCGCCCGCGCCGTGTGCCGCATCCAGAACGTGCGCGACCTGCGCAGCCGCCAGTTCAGCGAAGACGCCGGCCCCATGGCGCACCCGGTGCGCCCCGACCAGTACCAGGAAATTTCCAACTTCTACACCTCGACCGTGTACGAAAAAGGCGCTGAAGTCGTCCGCATGTATCAGACCCTGGTCGGCCGCGATGGCTTCCGCCAGGGCATGGACCTGTACTTCCAGCGCCACGACGGTCAGGCCGTGACCTGCGACGACTTCGCCCTGGCCATGGCCGATGCCAACCCGGACAGCGCGCTGGCACAGCAGCTCGACGTGTTCAAGCGCTGGTACAGCCAGTCCGGCACGCCGCGCCTGCACGCCAACGGTCAGTTCGATGCCGCCAGCGGCTGCTACACCCTGACGCTGCGCCAGTCCTGCCCTGCCACACCCGGCCAGGCCAGCAAACAGCCCTTCCTGATTCCGGTGCGCATGGGCCTGATCGATGCCAACGGCCAGCCCGTGCCACTGCAGCTGGAAGGTGACAGCGAGGCCCCGCTGGAACGCGTGCTGGTGCTGACTGAAGCCGAACAGCAGTTCCGCTTCACCGGCCTGGACGCTGCGCCGGTGCCCTCGCTGCTGCGCCAGTTCTCCGCGCCGGTGCAGCTCGATGTTGCAGGCGAAGATGCCGCCAGCCAGCTGCACCTGCTGGCACATGACAGCGATGCCTTCAACCGCTGGGAAGCAGCGCAGCGCCTGATCATGCGCCAAACTCTGGCCGCCGTGCGCGCCGAAGGTGATGTCACCGAGGTGCTGGACAGCGCCACTCTGGACGCGCTGCGCGCCGTGCTGCTGCACCCGGAACTGGATCCGGCCTTCCAGCAGCTGCTGCTGTGCATGCCGTCCGAACATGAAATCGCCGAGCAGCTTGATGTGGTGGATCCGCAGCGTATCAAGCACGTCAGCGAAGCGCTGCGCCAGCAGATCGCCCACGCCCTGGCAGGCGAATGGGAAGCACTGTGGCACGCGCACCAGGATACCGGCGCCTATCGCCTGGACCCGGTGAGCGTTGGTCGCCGTGCGCTGGCCAACCTGGCACTGCAAAACCTGTGCCGTGCGGCCGCCGACCATGGCGACAGCGTCTGGACGGGCAAGGCCTACCAGCGCAGCAAGGATGCCGGCAACATGACCGACCGCATCGGCGCACTGCAGGCCCTGCTGCAGGCGCGCAGCCCGCTGGCACAGCCGGCACTGGAGCGCTTCTACCAGCAGTTCCAGGGCGAGCAGCTGGTGGTGGACAAGTGGTTTGCCATGCAGGCCATGCGCAGTGATGCCGCTGGCGAGGTGCTGCCGCAGGTACGCCAGCTGATGCAGCACCCGGCCTTCCAGCTGACCAACCCGAACCGCGTGCGCAGCCTGGTCTCGGCCTTCTGCCACAGCAACCCCGGCGCCTTCCACCGCCGCGATGCCGCCGGCTATGTGTTCTGGGCCGATCAGGTGCTGGCGCTCGATGCCGTCAACACCCAGATCGCCGCCCGTCTGGCGCGCGCCATGGACCACTGGAAGCGTCTGGCCGAACCCTACCGCACTGCCGCCGGCGAAGCGATTCGCCGCGTCGCCGGCAAGAAGGACCTGAGTCCGGATGTGCGCGAGGTGGTGGGACGCGCGCTGGCGGACTGAGCGCAGGCCGGGGCCCTGCCCCGGCAGCCCGCGGGCGGTGGGCGCCCAAGCAAAAAGCCTGGACTGCTTGCGCAGTCCAGGCTTTTCTGTGGGTGCTGCCTGCAGTCAAGCTGCAGGCGCAAGCCGATCAGCGGCGGCGGTAAGCCGGCGCGCCGCCGCCACCGGTACGCGGCTCCAGACGGCGGAAGGTAATACGGCCCTTGTTCAGGTCGTAGGGGGACAGTTCCAGAGAAACGGTATCACCCGCCAGAATGCGGATGTGGTGCTTGCGCATCTTGCCGCTGGAATAGGCCACGATGGGGTGGCCGTTTTCCAGGGTCACGCGGTAACGGGAATCGGGCAGCACTTCGTCCACGACACCTTGCATTTCGATCAGTTCTTCCTTGGCCATGAAATTCTCCTGGTAATGATTTCACACTGGCTGCTGTGGTTGCGATGCCGGCAGGATAACCGGCTGTGCCGACGGCCTGGTGGGCCGGGATCAACACGCAATCAGGAACCACAGAGGAAAACGCAGCCACTACAGGCACCAGCGGCGTGCTGGCCTTGCAGGGATTGGCATGGTGAAGAAACCCTCCAGCCTGTGAACACCGGTGCCGGACCGGGATCTGGCAGCAGATGCCAGAGGCTGTACAACTGTGGCTGCTTGCGGTAGTAAACGGTTGCAGCAGCAAAGCTGTAATCTTACAACTTTATTCTGGCTGGGTCAAGGGTTTCCCCAGGGGATGTGCCAGCACCCCATCCCGGCCGGCCGTTGGCACCCGGCAGGACAACACAGCTTCCCTATAATCTCGGGATCACCGACTTTTTTCGTATCGAGACACCACCATGCCCACCCGTACCATCAGCCTGACCCGCTATCTTGTTGAACAACAGCGCCACGACGGCCGCATTCCCGGCGAACTGCGCCTGCTGCTGGAGGTGGTGGCACGCGCCTGCAAGCGCATCAGCTACGAAGTCAACAAGGGTGCGCTGGGCGAGGTGCTAGGCACCGCCGGCAGCGAAAACGTGCAGGGCGAGGTGCAGAAAAAGCTCGACATCATCGCCAACGAGGTGCTGATCGAGGCCAACGAATGGGGCGGCCACCTGGCGGCCATGGCGTCCGAGGAAATGGACGGCATCTACCTGGTGCCCAACCGCTACCCGCATGGCGAATACCTGCTGATGTTCGATCCGCTGGACGGCTCCAGCAACATCGATGTCAACGTCAGCATCGGCACCATTTTCAGCGTGTTCAAGAAGGATCCCGGCCAGGACGGCGTGAGCGAGGCCGACTTCCTGCAGCCCGGTCGCCAGCAGGTAGCCGCCGGCTATTGCGTGTATGGCCCGCAAACCACGCTGGTGCTGACCGTGGGCGATGGCGTCGCCATGTTCACGCTGGACCGCGAGCTGGGCAGTTTTGTGCTGACACAGGAAAACGTGACGATTCCGGAAGACACCCAGGAATTCGCTATCAACATGAGCAACATGCGCCATTGGGCACCACCTATCCGCCGCTACGTGGATGAATGCCTGCAAGGTGTTGAAGGTCCACGTGAAAAAAACTTCAACATGCGCTGGATTGCCAGCATGGTGGCCGACGTGCACCGCATCCTGACGCGTGGCGGCATCTTCATGTACCCCTGGGACCAGCGCGAGCCCACCAAGCCCGGCAAGCTGCGTCTGCTGTACGAGGCCAACCCGATGAGCTGGCTGGTGGAACAGGCTGGCGGCGCTGCACACAACTGCCAGCAGCGCATTCTGGATGTACAACCCACCGCCCTGCATGAGCGCGTGAGTGTGGTACTGGGCAGCAAAAACGAGGTGGAGCGTGTACTGCAATACCATCTGGAGGCTCAGCAGTAAGCGACCCACCCTGATTCGCTTGCAGACATGACACAGGCACTTTCTGGAGCCTGTGTCATATTACGAACGCGATTCCCAGTACACGCCAGTGGCATTGCCTGCCCCTGGAATCGGCTTGTAGAAACTACCATTTACTTGGGTGCGTCGGATCAGATAGTCTCGAAAACGGTCATGGATATCTCGGTTATGAACATGGTTGGGCGCAGCTTTCCAGAAGTCGTCCAATGGGCCTTGCCAAGTCAGGCCCCGAATGTCGTAGATGGCAGACCCACATACTTTGGTAGGGGCCTTATGCCACAGGGCTGACAGTCCCACCGTGCTGTTGATCAGCACTACTCCTCGCGCGTGCTTGAGCACGGTAGGCAGATGCTGATCGTGGATGTAGAGGACACGCTCAGCCAGATTTAGCTCTTCGGCCAGAATACGGATCATGCGACGGTAGTTTCGGTAGCCGCGATCCATGGGATGATGCTTGATGACCAGATAGGTGTCGGCCGGAGCTTCACGGGCAAAAGAGTCCATCACCGCGACGATGAACTGCTCCATACTGTCCCAGCGCGCATGAATTCGGATCTGGGAATCGTTGTGCACCTGCAACGGCAGCAAAAAATAGCGTTTGGCCAGCGGCCCGGACAGGCGCTCCTCAGTACCACGCTCCGTCCAGCGGAACAACCACTTGCGCCAAGCCGAACGCACCCATGGAAATCCCTCACGCAGAGTGAGCGGCCGGTGGTGGACGTAATGCGGAAACCACGGCTTGCCCAGCGAGCCTACGCCAAAATAGCAAAAACCGTACCATACCATATTCCAGAAGGCGCTACCCACCTCGCGGGCCACGGGCAAGGATTCCTTGATGGGTGGATAGTGCTCCGGGTTGCGAGAGAGTAGCGAATAACCATTAACACCTGAATACTCCAGCGTGATGTAACTGGGGCGCACATAGCCTTCTTCAAACACGCCCACGCTGATACCACGACCAGCGGCAATCCAGTGCGACATGACATGCACCGGTCGGCAATCGCCAAACAGGAACATCACATCGATATGGTTCTGCTCCAGATAGTGTTCGAACCACAAGGGCCAGTCGACCATGGTGCCGCGGTAGTTGACGGCATTCTTGCGATAGAACAGCCAGTCACCAGCATTAAAGTTGATCTTGTGCACGATAGCCCCTGCAGCTTGCAGGTCATCGGCCAGGCGACTGAAAAAAGGACCGATAGGCCCTTGCAGTAACAGGACATGTTGTCCTTTGAAGTTCATCAACCCGTTGGTCAGCATAGAGAGGAGTTGTGGCTTACTGGCAAAACATAGCCCTCCGCCTTCTGGAGCCAGGAGGCTAGTATGCTATCACCGGAAGCAGGTTTAGAGAACTGCACAGCCAGCATATTTCTGTAAAGTCTCGAGCCTGTCATAAATTTTGTGTGTAAGGCATACCATGTGCAACAGGAGCATGTATGTCAAGCAAAACGAAGTTGAAGAACGCGGCGATTGCCGAGAAGTCTGCCTCGCTGCCAAGCATCCCCGAGGAGTTGCTGGACCAGCTGGTACAGCAAGGCCCAATGACGGCCGCATCGATCCAGGACATGACGATGGCGCTGAAGAAGGCGCTGATCGAACGTGCCTTGGGTGGAGAGCTCAGCCATCATCTGGGATATCCACCGGGGGGTGAGCGGCCAG
>NZ_KB894789.1 GCF_000374625.1 Allobrachymonas chironomi DSM 19884
TCCAGTTCCTTGATGCGTCGCGCATCCGAGGTCGTGGTACCCGCACGCAGGCCAGCGTCGATCTCGGCTCTCTTGACCCAATCGTGCAGGGTTTGCGGCACACAGCCAATCTTCGGCGCAATCGATTCGATAGCTGCCCACAACGAAGGGTACTCGGCTCGATGCTCCTGCACCATGCGCACAGCGCGCTCGCGCACTTCCGGGGAAAACTTGTTGGACTTGTTCATGGCTCCATCTTCTCAAGAGTTGGGGCCTCCTCGAAACCCGGGGCGGTTCAGCCTGTGAAGGCTCAGGATTCCCGCTAGGATGATTATGCGAGAGGATGACTGCCGCCGCATTGATCCGCAGCGCTTCCTTGACCACTTCGCGCGGATACACCGATGCACTGTCGATGGTGCCGTGGAACATCTCCCGGTACTCGATCAGCCGATGGCGCGTATCCATAAACAGCACCGCAAAGACTTCATGCTCGAAGCCTGCCAGCTTGTTGCGCAGGTACTCCTTGACCAGCGCCGGGGAAGTGAACTCAGTACCACGCTGCATCTTCAGCTCGATGACCTGGCGTGCCGCTTCGAGAATTTGGTCCACCGATGCCGGCAGGTAGCGCCCCTGGGCGTCACGCACCAGCAAAGCGTCATTGAACGGAGAAAAGGACAGTTGCGACATGATTATGCTCCGGTTGCTCGGGCGGAATTGCCCGGAACCGTGGCCAGCACGGCGCAGCGCAAGCAGTCAGGGATCGAAGACGGCCGATAGGCCGCAAGCGTGCGAGCACGCGAAGTCATTGACGGCGAGAACGCCGTGATACGGTGAAGGGAACAGCAAGACCGCCTACACCCCACTCAGCCACACACCCGCCGTTGGCAAGTGCGCAGCACGCGCAGGCCCGGATCAACGATCCAGGCCGGAGGCGTCAGGGATCAGCGCCGAATGGCTGTGATTTGGCACGAAGCACAGGGCGCAGCCCGCGAGCCCGACGGCGGTACGCTGGGACGAACGACTATGGCTTATCGTCCTTGAGGGACAGCGTTCCGCGAGATTCAAGCAGACGCCGCGTGTTCTCCAGCTCTTTTTGCAGCAACTCGGCATCCGGCAGCACCGTCCGGTAGTTCGCCGCCATCACCTTCGTCGGCAAGCCATCCAGCGCATACCGCGCCAGGGCATGGCCTTTGTCCGCGCACAGGATCAGGCCCACCGGAGGATTCTCGTCCGGGTAAGCCCAATGCTCCTTGGCATAGTTGCAGTACATGTGCATTTGCCCCACATCGGCATGGGTCAGGCTGCCCAGTTTCAGGTCGATAATGACCAGGCAGCGCAGCTTGCGATGGAAGAACAGCAGATCCACCCGATACCAGGTTTGGTCGATGCGCAACCGACGTTGCCGCCCGACGAAGGTGAAGCCTTCGCCCAGTTCCAGCAGAAAGTCTTCCAGACGCTGGATCAATGCCGCTTCCAGATCAGATTCCGAGTACTCGTCCTTGAGGTCGAGGAACTCCAGCACATACGGGTCTTTGATCGCATCATTGGGCGTGACGGTATCCTCGGGCTTGGCCACCGAACCCTTGACCAGCATCGCAGCCTTGTCTTTGGATAGGGCCGTGCGCTCGTAGAACTGGCTGCCGATCTGTCGGTCGAGCTGGCGCACGCTCCAGCCACCGCGCAGTGCTTCGGTCTCGTAGAACTGGCGTGCATGGTCATCTTTGACCGACAGCAGCCGGACATAGGCTGACCACGGCAAGGCGAAGGCCTGGGCCAGTTCGGAGAGGTCGAATTTCCGAGACACTGTCTGGGATTTCTCGACAGGCAACTCATTTCCCAATTTCCCAGACACTGTCTGGGAAATCTGTGGCTGGGAGTACGCGAGGAAGAAACGCCGCATGCTTTCCAGGTTGTTGACGCCAAACCCACGTCCGAATCGAGCCGTCAGGTCGGCAGACAACCTCTCCATCAACTGCTCACCGTAACCGGCCCGCCGCCTGCCTTTCTGCTCGGCTTCGACGATCCGGCGGCCAATCTCCCAATAGCTGGCCGTCATCAGCGCATTGACACTGCGCGCCGCTGCTTGGCGCGCCGCATCCAGCAGTTCCACGATGCCACCGTGGATACCGGCATAGCCAGCCGGTAAGGCGGCAGGTTTCCGCGTTCTCACGGGCGTCTTCCTTGTCATGCTGTCACCTCCATAGAACGGGATGCCCCGGTGATCGCCAATCGCCGATTCGCCACCAGTTCGGCCGCATCCCGTACCGGCTTGTCCTCGGTATGAACATAGTGCATAAACATCGCCACGGTCTTGTGGCCTGTGAGCTTCATGCCCACCTTGGTAGGCACGCCCGAGTTGGCTATGTCGGTGGTCGCCCGGTGGCGGATGCCATGCGTGCCAACGTGCGGCACACCGGCGGCCTTGAGCACGCGCGTCCAGCCGCCGTAGTGCTCACCGTGGGTCATGTGCCGGGTCGGGTCGTTGGGCGACGGCAGGACGTAGGGGCAACCTTCTCGGCGCGGCGCTGTGGACAGCAGCCGATAGGCTTCCTCGCTCATGGATTTGGAAATGCCGCCGGTCTTGCTGTCAGGCCAAACAACGCGGCGCTTTTCCAGATCAACCCAATCCCACTCCAGCGGGCAGATTTCGGAGCGCCGGGCGGCGAACTCGAATTGCAGGCGAATCGCCAGCGGGATGACGTAGTTCTCCAGTCCCTCGGCTTCCAGATGCTCCAGGTGACGGAATATCCGCACCAGCTCATCGTCCACGATGAGCCGGGTTTCCTTGCCAGGCGGATACATCGGGACATGACGGCACGGATTCGTGCCGTCAGGACGTAGCCCCCACACTTCGGCCAAGTTGAACATCTTGCGCAGCACGCCAAAGGTGCGGTTGGCCTCGGCCTGCTTGTAGGCCAGCTTCTTCATCAACGCAGCCACGTCCGGGCGCTTCACGTCCTGCACCTTCATCCGGCCCATGATCGGGATGATGCAACGGTCAATCACGCCCTGATAGCCGCGCTGCGTGCTGGGCTTGTTGCGCTGCTTGGAGTAGTCCTCCATGAAGGTGTGGCAGAACTCCTTCATGGTCGGCGCCTTGCGGGCGGCGTTCTTGGCCGCGCTGGGATCGCCACCTTTGCGAACCGCTGCCAGCCATTCCTGTGCCATCGTACGTGCCTGATCGACCGTCAGTTCCCCGTACTGGCCCAAGGCGGGCTTGCGGCGCTCGCCGGCGTTTGTGCGGTACTGGAGCATGAACACCTTGCGGCCGGCCGGGGTGATCTTGCACAGGAAGCCAGGCACCACGGTATCCCGCAGTTCGATGGCCTTGGCTTGGGGTTGTGCCGCATCGACTGCGGACTTGGTGAGCTTGATCTTCGCCATGATGACTCCTCGGAAAGCCCGGTTTCCAAGAGCCGCATGGGAGCCACGCGAGGGGAAGCCGGGTCAAGTTTCGGAAAGCACCGGCATATATTGAACTCGCCTAAGTGATTGATAAACCTGCTGTATCGAGCCTTGGCGTAGCCCAGCGAAATGCGGTACTGGAGTCATCGTGAAACAAAAAAACGCCCCGTCCGGCAGGACTGGGGCGTTACAGCCTGCACCCAATGGGGCAGGCCGGAGGCTGGTGTGGAATCAGACCACGGCAGCCTTCTGAACCAGGCGCGTAGCTACCCAGTTCTTGGTCTTCGACAGCGGACGGCTCTCGGTAATCTCGATGATATCGCCCAGCTTGTACTCGCCATTCTCGTCATGAGCATGGTACTTGCTGGTCTTGATCATGATCTTGCCGTAGATCGGGTGCATCACGCGACGCTCGATCATCACCGTCACGGTCTTGTTGCGCTTGTCGCTCACCACCTTGCCAACCAAGGTGCGCTTGAGGGAGGTTTTTGCTTCCGTCATGTTGTCACTCCTTGATTACTTGGCGGCTTGTTTCTTCTCGGCCAGAATGGTCTTGGCGCGAGCGATGTCACGGCGCGTCTGGCGCAGTGCAGCCGTGTTTTGCAGTTGCTGGGTACCCTTTTGCATGCGCAGACCAAAGTGGGCCTTCTGCAGGTCCTTGATTTCGGCCTCGACGCCAGCGATGTCCTTGTTGCGCAGATCAGTCGTTTTCATAATATTCATCCTCCTGATCAGGCGCCCAGACGACGCTCGGCGAACGTGGTGCGCAGCGGCAGCTTGGCAGCAGCCAGCGTGAAGGCTTCACGTGCCAGTTGCTCGGGAACGCCCATGATTTCAAACAGCATCTTGCCGGGCTGGATTTCAGCCACGTAGTACTCCGGGTTACCCTTACCGTTACCCATACGCACTTCTGCGGGCTTTTGGGAAATCGGCTTGTCGGGGAACACACGGATCCAGATGCGGCCGCCACGCTTCACGTGACGGGAAATCGCACGACGTGCAGATTCGATTTGACGGGCAGTCAGGCGACCACGGTCGGTCGACTTCAGACCGAAATCACCGAAGGACACCTCGTTGCCACGGGTAGCCAGACCGGTGTTGCGGCCTTTCTGCTCTTTGCGGTATTTTCTGCGTGCAGGTTGCAGCATGATTCTTCTCCTAGGTCAGCCGAACAGGATTATTCGGCTGCGGCGCCGTCCGCTGCTGCAGCGGGCGCGTTACGGACGCGCTTAACGGCGGGGGTGGCTGCGCCAGAGGCTTCAGCCGGCTTGTCGCTACCATCTGCCGGGGCTACGTTGCCACCGATACGACGGGTGCGCGGACGGTCGCCACGGCGGTCATCGCCACGACGGCCACGCGGACGACGCTCGTCTTCACGCGGTTCGGCAGCCACGGGCACGTCGTTGCGGCCCAGGTTGTCGCCCTTGTAGACCCACACCTTGACACCGATGATGCCGTAGGTGGTTTCTGCTTCGGACACACCGTAGTCGATATCGGCGCGCAGCGTGTGCAGCGGCACTCGGCCTTCACGGTACCACTCGGTACGGGCGATCTCGATGCCGTTCAGACGACCGGCAGACATGATCTTGATGCCCTGGGCACCCATGCGCATGGCGTTCTGCATGGCGCGCTTCATGGCGCGGCGGAACATGATGCGCTTTTCCAGCTGCTGGGTGATGCTGTCGGCGATCAGCTTGGCATCGATTTCGGGCTTGCGCACTTCCTCGATGTTCACGGCCACCGGAACGCCCAGCATGGCGTTCAGTTCGCGCTTCAGGTTCTCGATGTCCTCACCCTTCTTGCCGATCACCACGCCCGGACGAGCGGAGAAGATCGTGATGCGGGCGCTCTTGGCAGGGCGCTCGATCAGGATGCGGGAAACGGAAGCGTTCTTCAGTTTCTTGGCCAGGTATTCGCGAACCTTGATGTCTTCGGCCAGCATGCCGGCGAAATCACGGTTGTTGGCATACCAACGGCTGTTCCAGTTGCGGCTTACCGCCAGGCGGAAACCGGTAGGATGAATTTTTTGTCCCATTGCTTACACCTTTCAGTTGCCAACCGTCACGTACACGTGGCACGTGGGCTTGCTGATACGGTTACCGCGGCCTTTGGCGCGGGCGGTGAAGCGCTTGAGCGTCGGGCCTTGTTCGACGTAGATGGTCTTGACCTTCAGATCGTCGATATCGGCACCGTCGTTGTGCTCGGCGTTGGCAATGGCGGACTCCAGGGCCTTCTTGATGATCACGGCAGCTTTTTTCTGCGTGAACGTCAGGATCTGCAGGGCCTGATCCACTTTCTTGCCACGAATCATGTCGGCGACCAGACGGCCTTTATCGACCGACAGACGGACGCCACGAACAATTGCACGTGTTTCCATGGTCTTTCCTTATCTCTTCGCTTTCTTGTCTGCCGCGTGACCCTTGTAGGTACGGGTCAGGGCAAATTCACCCAGCTTGTGGCCGACCATCTGGTCCGTCACGTAAACCGGCACGTGCTGCTTGCCGTTATGCACGGCGATCGTCAGACCGATGAACTCGGGCAGGATCATGGAGCGACGCGACCAGGTTTTCACCGGCTTCTTGTCATGGGATTCGACGGCCTTTTCAACCTTGGCCATCAGGTGATGGTCTACGAATGGACCCTTTTTGAGAGAACGAGCCATTGTCTACCCCTTATTTCTTGCGACGCGACACAATCATGGACTGCGTGCGCTTGTTGTTACGAGTACGGTAGCCCTTGGTCAGGTTGCCCCACGGATCGACAGGAGCCATACCGGTACCGGTGCGACCTTCACCACCACCATGCGGGTGGTCGATCGGGTTCATGGCAACGCCGCGCACGGTCGGGCGGATACCCAGCCAGCGCTTGGCACCGGCCTTGCCCAGTTGGCGCAGGCTGTGCTCTTCGTTGGCCACTTCACCGATGGTGGCGCGGCATTCGATGTGGATGCGACGGACTTCACCGGAACGCAGACGCACCTGGGCGTACACGCCTTCGCGGGCCAGCAGGGTAGCGGAAGTACCAGCGGAACGTGCAATTTGCGCGCCCTTGCCCGACTTCAGCTCGATGCAGTGGATGGTGGAACCGACCGGGATGTTGCGGATCGGCAGGGTGTTGCCCACGCGGATCGGCGCTTCGGAACCGCTCACGATGCTGGCGCCCACTTCCAGGTGGCGCGGAGCAATGTGGTAGCGGCGCTCGCCGTCGGCGTAGCACACCAGCGCGATGTGCGCGGTACGGTTCGGATCGTATTCGATACGCTCGACCTTGGCGGGGATGCCGTCCTTGTCGTTGCGCACGAAGTCGACCACACGGTAGTGGTGACGGTGACCGCCGCCCTTGTGGCGCACGGTGATGTGACCGTTGTGGTTACGGCCAGCCTTCTGGAACTGGGGTTCCAGCAGGGGAGCGTAACCGGAACCCTTGTGCAGGTGGTCACGGGACACCTTGATGGCGTGGCGGCGACCAGCGGAGGTCGGTTTGATTTGGATAACAGCCATGATTAAGCAGCCTCCCCAGACAGGTTCAGCTCGGCACCTTCCTTGAGGGACACATAGGCCTTGCGCACATTGTTGCGGCGACCGATGCTACGGCCGAAGCGCTTGACCTTGCCCTTGGTGTTGACTACGGACACGCCGGTCACTTCCACGCTGAACAGCAGTTCAACAGCGGCCTTGATCTCGGGCTTGGTAGCGTCCTGCAGCACCTTGAAGGTAACGACATTGGATTTTTCGGCAACCATGGTGGCCTTTTCGGACACGACGGGAGCCACCAGAACGGCCATCAGACGGCCTTCGTCAAATTTCTTCGTGCTCATGCGAACATCTCCTGCAGCTTGTCGAGAGCAGCCTTGGTCACCAGGACTTTCTTGTAGTACACCAGGGACAGGGGATCGACATAACGCGGCTCCACCACCAGCACATGGCCGAGGTTGCGGGAAGCCAGGTACAGGTTCTCATCGACGTTCTCGGTGATCACCAGCACGGAGTCCAGATTCATGGCCTTGAACTTGGAAGCCAGGGCCTTGGTCTTGGGGGTATCAATCGTCAGGGAGTCCACCACGGACAGGCGACCGTCGCGCACCAGCTGCGACAGGATCACGGACATGCCCACGCGGTACATCTTCTTGTTGATCTTCTGGCTGAAGTTTTCTTCAGGCGTGTTCGGGAAGGCACGACCGCCTCCACGCCAGATCGGGGAAGACGTCATACCGGCACGCGCGTTACCAGTGCCCTTCTGACGGAACGGCTTCTTGGTGGAGTGCTTGACGGTTTCGCGATTCTTCTGCTGACGCGTACCCTGGCGGGCATTGGCCTGATAGGCCACCACCATCTGGTGCACCAGCGTTTCGTTGTAGTCACGACCGAACACGGTGTCGTTGGCGTCCACGGTTGCAGCGGACTGGCCTTGTTCATTCAGGAGTTCGATTTGCATCAGTTGGCTCCTTCGGCTGCTTTAGCCTTCACGGCCGGACGCACGGAGACGAATCCGCCCTTGGCACCAGGAATGGCACCCTTGATCAGCAGCAGCTGACGGGCTTCGTCGATACGCACGACGGACAGGTTTTGCGTGGTCACGGTTTCATCGCCCATGTGGCCGGTCATCTTCTTGCCGGGGAACACACGACCGGGATCCTGTGCCATGGAGATGGAGCCGGGCACGTTGTGCGAACGGCTGTTACCGTGGGAAGCACGCTGGGAGCTGAAGTTGTGGCGCTTGATGGTACCGGCATAGCCCTTACCGATCGAAGTACCCTGCACGTCCACCTTCTGGCCGACGCTGAACAGCTCGGTCACAGGCAGGGCAGCACCGGCGGCATACTTGCCGGCGGTTTCTTCAGTCACGCGGAATTCACGAACGACTTCGCCGGCTTCGACGCCAGCTTTTGCCAGGTGGCCGGCTTGCGGCTTGGTGACGCGCGAGGCGCGGCGCTTGCCATACGTGACCTGCAGGGCCACATAGCCGTCGTTGGCTTCGGTCTTGACCTGGGTCACGCGGTTGTCAGACACATCCACCACCGTGACAGGGATGGATTCCCCGTCGTCGGTGAAGACACGCATCATGCCCACCTTGCGGCCCAGCAAACCCATGTGTTTGCTCAGACTCATTGTTTTCTCCGTAACTTTCACCATGACCGACTGCAATTGGCCAGCCACGTTGTTGCGTGAAAGACTGTTAATAAAACCCCGCACACCGCAATTGCGCACGAAAAAATATGCGCGCAAAAGTGCACGAAGCCTTGCATTGTAGACCGTGCAAAAAAAATGTGCAATAGCCTGCAATGAAAACGGCCGGGGATGTTGCTCCCCGGCCGCAAGCCGTACTGCCCTGCAGGGCAGCTCAGCATCTCAAGGCATTACTGCAGCTTGATCTCGACGTCCACGCCTGCCGGCAGGTCCAGCTTCATCAGCGCGTCAACGGTCTTGTCGGTCGGGTCGACAATGTCCATCAGGCGCTGGTGAGTGCGGATTTCCAGCTGGTCGCGGCTGCTCTTGTTCACGTGGGGCGAACGCAGGATGTCGAAGCGCTTCATGCGCGTCGGCAGCGGCACCGGACCCTTGACGATGGCACCGGTACGCTTGGCGGTTTCGACGATCTCGGCAGCAGACTGGTCGATCAGCTTGTAATCGAAAGCCTTCAGGCGGATGCGGATCTTTTGCTTGGACATGTGTGACCGCTCCTTACGCAATGATCTTGGCAACCACGCCAGCGCCGACGGTACGGCCACCTTCGCGGATAGCGAAACGCAGACCTTCTTCCATGGCGATCGGGGCGATCAGCTTCACGGTGATGGACACGTTGTCACCCGGCATCACCATTTCCTTGTCGGCCGGCAGCTCGATGGAACCGGTCACGTCCGTGGTACGGAAGTAGAACTGGGGACGGTAGTTGTTGAAGAACGGCGTGTGACGGCCACCTTCGTCCTTGGACAGCACGTACACCTCGGCGGTGAACTCGGTGTGCGGCTTGATGGAACCCGGCTTGCACAGCACCTGGCCGCGCTCGACGTCTTCACGCTTGGTGCCGCGCAGCAGGATACCGACGTTGTCGCCAGCCTGACCCTGGTCCAGCAGCTTGCGGAACATTTCCACGCCCGTGCAGGTCGTCTTCTGGGTGTCCTTGATACCCACGATCTCGATTTCCTCGCCGACCTTGATGATGCCGCGCTCGACGCGA
>NZ_KB894790.1 GCF_000374625.1 Allobrachymonas chironomi DSM 19884
GAGAGCCTGCACAGCCAGTTGCGCAAGATCATCAAGACGCGGGGGCACTTTCCCAACGATGATGCAGCCACCAAGCTGTTGTGGCTGGCGCTGCGAAACATCACGGCCGACTGGGGGCGCCCGGCCCGGGAGTGGCGCGAAGCGATGAACCAGTTTGCGATACTCTATGAAGAGCGTTTTACCGAGCCGGCACAGGCAGGACGGTAAGAGGCCTTCTAACAGTCACGGAAAATAACCCGACCGCCTCGCACACAGAAATTCTGACACTCCCAAAGTCCAAGTGAGTTACCCTATCTGGAGCGGGTGGTTTTGATCTTTCTGGCCATACTGCGCATTCTTCGCCATGTGTCAGCTTTCATACGCTGTAGGCCGCTCCTCTGAGCCAATAGCATGCGCTGTTCCAACACACGATGCAATACAGCCTCACAACTGGCAAAGCCCTTCAGTTCCTCATCCCAGTACAAGGGGTAATGCAGCATGGCGCATGCCACCAACTGATCCAGACTCAATGTGCGGCTACGACGTGGAACCGGTATCACATCTGTTGTCAACCCCCAACCGGCATAGAACGGACGCCCATGAACAATCACCTGCTTGCCTCGTAGCAGCGCATCAAAACCTGTCAATGATGTCATGGTTACCACGACATCACAAGCATCGATGCAACTGACTACAGACGCCTTCATTTCCACATAATCCGCCAATTGCATGGCAGACTGGTGATGTACCACACCAACACGGTTGCCGCTGCTCACATCAGGGTGAGGCTTGTATACGATGTAGGCATCAGGAAACTCTTGCCGTGCCGCTTCCAGCAAACCCAGATTAGTACGGACACCTTCTGGATCACAACCATAACGTATCGAGGCATCATCTTCCACTTGACCAGGTACTAAAACAACTTTCTGGCTACTTTTGTTCTGCCAGTTCACGGCGCACAAAGGCTCCAAATTGTATTTCGTGATACCGTGCTGCACAATAAAACTTCGTACATACTTTGCCCTATCAATATCTTCATAGGTAAACTCATGTTCGTTAAGTAGTAATTCCAGATCAGAGGGTTGTCCAGGATCAAAATAAATACCCCTTGCATCCAGCACAAAAGACATGGGCGGCACGTGATCCGAACCTAAACCAACAGAACGTACAAAACCATCCTCCATCCGCAACAAGCGGACACCTGTCTGCATGGCAAGAGCTTCCAGACCTTTTGGAGGTATTCTGCCCCAGCAAATCAGGCAATCCTGTCCCTCTGGCTGCAGCTGTGCAGCTTCCTGAGTGTCTGCTGCAAAATGAATATTAGACGTTGAAAGCGAAAGCATATTTTTCAAATTGGCAACTTTTTTCGGTTTGAAACCAACAGCAATCATCCGTGCTGGATACTTTGCATGAAAATTTCGTTGTCGCTTCATCCATACAAGAACATTTCTCAAGCTACCTCGCTTTCGCGTGTCAGGATCAAGGTATCTTGTATAGAGTCCGTACGCTGCAATAAAAAGATCATCCACTGTATGCCGCTGCGAACGACGAGGGCAATATTTTCTGTCATCTGTAACACCCCACCCAGAATACCAAGGTATGCCAAAACATGTTACAGGTTTGCCCAACAATAGAGCCTCAAATCCCATTCCGGAGCTGACTACATACACACGATCCATCTGCCTAATCAAGTCATGCGGGTCTACCAGATCCGGAAGCAGGACAATTTTTTCCCCAGCCGGCACATCAGACAGATACCCTGACTTTACTCCTGCAGTGACTTGTGGATGCGTTTTCAGATAGATCGTAGATTTTGGATTCTCATGGATGGCTGCTTCCAGCATTTCATGAAAGGTAGTAGATTCAGCCCCCCCCTGCAAGACGCTAAGATCCCCAAATGTCTGATCAACGACCAGAACGCGAGAAGCATCGCTACTTCTAATAATCTCCTCCACACCAGGACGGGCATTATTGTACTTGCTAATGGAGAAATTTAGCATATCCGCCTTGTCGCGCAAAAACTCCTGCCTATCTGATAAGGAAACCTTCATCTCTCGCGAAAGAAGAATCTCCAGATCGCTGGGTGAATTTGAGTCATAAAATATCCCCTTGGCATCAGCCACCAGCGAAAGCCCCGGAAAGGACAAGCCCGGATTGAATGAGCGAACAAATCCATCCTCAAGCCTGAGCAATCTGACACCCAGCATGCTTGAAATAAATTTCGCCAGCTTGCCACTTCTCTTATTCCCCCATCCAGCCACATAAATAGGCCGACTCAGTCTACCTGGAAGGTATGTCACAGGGTAATCCAGCAATTTTGACAAGAAACCAAGCTTTTGATGCACCCAAGCTCCGAGGATATAATCTTCATTCATAATTCAAATTTTTGAAATTTACAGCCCCGAGCGCTTTCACAGAAATGAAATAAAAATATGGTATTGGGGTAAAAATAGTCAAACACTCAACAGATACTTTCGCGACCTGAATGGCTTGCCAGCAACACAAAACACATGTCATAATACACCCATACCATCACAATTGACAACCTCCACACATAAAATGAACGTATTACTTACAGGCGGCACTGGTTACATTGGTAGTCACGCCGCCGTGTGCCTTCTACAAGCTGGCCATAACATTGCAATCATTGACAATCTGTCCAATAGTCAAGAGTTGGTTGCTGGTCGCATTGAAAACATTACCCAAAAAAAAGCACCGTTAATTGTAGGAGACATCTGCGATACAAATCTTCTGATACAAACTATTCAGGAACATCGCATTGATGCCATCATGCATTTTGCCGGACTGAAAGCTGTTGGCGAGTCCAATGCAATTCCCATAAGTTACTACATCAACAATGTGCAAGGAACTTTAAGCATATTAAACGCCATGGACCAGACTGGAGTTTCTACCATGGTGTTCAGCTCCAGTGCAACCGTATACGGTGAACCTCAATATCTTCCAATTGACGAGCATCATCCTACCAGCGCCACCAATCCATATGGCAGGAGCAAGCTTCATATTGAAGAAATTCTTTCCGATGTAGCCAAATCAGATAAAAAATGGAGCTTCATCTGTCTGCGATATTTCAATCCCGTGGGCGCGCACCATAGCATGCAACTTGGTGAACAACCCAACGGAGTACCCAATAATCTAATGCCATACATAGCGCAAGTAGCACATGGCATACGGGCGCAATTGAGCATCTTCGGAAATGATTATCTGACCACAGATGGAACAGGCGTCAGAGACTATATACACGTCATGGATCTCGCCGAAGGTCATTTATGTGCACTTGACTATGCGCATCAGCATCCTGGCTGGCACGCCATCAATTTGGGAACAGGTACTGGCCATTCCGTTCTTGAGATGGTCACGGCATTTGCTTCAGCTTCCGGAATGGAAATTCCTTATCAATTCGAACCTCGACGAAGCGGTGATGTGGCCTCCTGTTATGCCAAAACGGACAAGGCCAACAAATTGCTGCAGTGGTCTGCCAAGCGTTCGCTAGAGAGCATGTGCACAAGTACTTGGGCATGGCAAACCGGAGAATTTTCTCAAAAATAACTCCTAAAATAGCCAACCGGTTCAGGGCAAATCTGCAGATCATAAAATATTTATACGCAAGCCTGCCTCACCCGTAAAAACCTCGGAGCAAAGGACTCCACTCATACCTTTGAGCACCTATATGACCCTCCTCCGCCCTGAGGCATACTTTCCCGTTGGCTTTATTTGTGATGACGCTAAATAGCGAGTATCCATGACTACGGGCAAACTCTCTCAGACTAACAGACAACTCCTGGACCGGGCAAACCATAACTGTACCCGAAAACGATGGCAACATCGCACTCTTGCCCTTCGATTCATATGATAAAACTACTAGGTCACAATAGGAATCGAGCATATTTTTTACAAGCGAGTGAAAACCCTTCTTAGAGCTTAGCGCTATTGCCCCCTTGTGAAATATCTCACGCACCTCTTTTTGAACTTCAATCCAACGTAAAACAGAAAATATGTCACCCTTCCGACAGGTCACCGGATCGATATAGTTCGTATATTGCATATATGCAGCAGCAAAAAGCTCAACCGTAGTTCTCTTTTTTCTGCGTCTTGACATGACCAAATGCTGCTGGCACCTGTCATCTGTGAGTCCCCATCCAGCATACCAAGGCAGCCCAAAGCATACGACCTGCTTATCCGCCATCAGCGCTTCAAACCCCATTGTGGAAGTCACCACATAGACCTTGTCCATGACCTCAATCAGACTGTAAGGATTGACGGCCTCTCGCAAAACCACCAATCGCCCATCAGTCTGCACATGCGTCAAGTAGCCACGCTTCCTCCCGGAAGAGACTTCAGGGTGCGTCTTGACATAAACGGTAGCTCCCGGGTTCTCGCTCAAGGCTGCCTGCAACATGTCCTTGAATGACTCTGCATTCGCCCCCCCCAAGGTGACACTCATATCCCCTGCCGTCTGATCAACAACCAGCACCTTCCTGGTGGAAAGAACGCCTAGGATTTCCGAGTTGAGCGCGCCAGCATGGTTATATTTACTATATTTACCCTCTAGCACCAAGCGCATTGCACGCTGTGCATCCTGTCTGCCCGACTGGTGCAGCGAAGTTTTGCCATTCAGCATCCCCTCCAGATCCGATGGTTGCGTACTGTCATAATAAATACCTGTCTGATCCACCACCATGGATAAAGGGGGAAAACGATCTCCAGTACCAAAGGAGCGGATAAAACCATCCTCCAGTGACACGTAAGGGAGCCCCTGTTTAGCGGCATACGCTCGTGCTTTCTGTGCAGAAGGACGCATACCCCAACCTGCCACCGCATCTACGGATGGCATTCTTTTCCACCAACCTTGCTTGAGATCAACTATGTCATGGCCAGACAGCACAGACAGGAAGGGAATGCGGATGACTCCGCGAGACATGATTCCCAAGCGCATTTCAGGCCGATGGTGCCTCGTTTTTCATGTCATAGATCTGCAAGACGCCAATTGTGTCGCCTACATTGTCTACCACAACAAGAGCCCGCACCTCCTTCTGTTGCATGAAGGCCTCTGCTTCAGCAAAACGGACATCTGCTTTGACTGTCAGGGGATCCGGCGTCATCATCTGGTTGGCTTTGAGATGCTGTACATCGCCCTCTTCCCCAAAAGCACGACGCAAGTCACCATCTGTAATAATGCCAAGCAGTTTTTTCTGGTCCATGACAAGTGTCAGCCCCATGCGCCCATATGTGATCGATTGCACCACATCCCGGAAGCTGGAGTTTGGCTCACATACAGGCAAAGGCAACTTGTGCATCACATCGCTCACACGAGTCAGCAAACGACGGCCCAAGCTGCCACCAGGATGAAAGCGTGCAAAATCCTCAGGCTGAAAGTCGCGCTTGACGGTCAGGGCTACAGCCAGTGCATCTCCCATGGCCAAGGTGTTAGTCGTAGAGCTGGTAGGCGCCAGGTTGTTCTTGCATGCCTCACGCTCTACTCCCACATCCAACACCGCATGGGAATGTCTGGCCAGGGTAGAGGTCGCCTTGCCTGTCATGGCAATAATGCGGTTTTTCTGGTGCTCAAGGAAAGGAAGGATGCGCAAAACCTCCTCGGTTTCTCCTGAGTTGGAGATCAGCAAAGCCACGTCGACTGGTCTGATCATGCCAAGATCCCCGTGAAAAGCTTCACCAGGGTGCACAAAGAAGGAGGGCGTACCCGTTGACGCCAGTGTTGCTGCGATCTTCTGACCAATAATGCCTGACTTGCCCATGCCGACGACAACGACACGACCCTGCATCTCCATGATCATGTCCACAACCTGACGAAATCCATCATCCAGACGATTGCGCATCCGCTGCAGCGCAACTATCTCGTTATCCAGCGTCTGGCGTGCAATAAGCAGTGCATCATCCTGCTTTTGTTGTTCCTGTACCACTTCCACTCTCCACTCCTCCGTTACTGCGCCATTTTGCTCATGACGCTGCTATAGCCTTGCGCAGAACTTACGACATCCTGCCTGCCCTGGGCTTCAAGAATGGCATCAGCCAACTCCCGGAACGCCCCCTTTCCACCTTCAGTCTGCAGGACCGCAGTAGCAGCCTGTTTGACGTACGCAGGAGCATCCGCAACAGCGTAACTCAAACCACAAACTCCAAAGGCCGGCAAGTCAATGCTGTCATCTCCGATGCACGCAGTCTGTTCGGCCTGGACTCCGGCCAGTGCCATCAGTTCCCGACAGGCTGCGGCCTTGTCCTTGACACCGAATTGCGACAAGCCAATCCCCAAGTCTGCAACCCGGGTACGCAGTGTAGCCGAATCTCGTCCGGACAGCACTGCCACGCGCACGCCATTTTCCTCAAGCAGCTTCATGCCAAGACCATCACGCACATGGAAGCGCTTCATGCACTCGCCTGTAGCGTCATAGAACAGGCCACCATCAGTCAGGACACCATCGACATCCGTGATCACCAGACGGATATCTGCCAGTGTGGGTACAGCCTCCGTGAAGACCTCTCCCTGCATGATGGCACGTACACGCTCAAGACATTCTGGCGTGTCCACGCCCGGACCGGTAGGCTCCACAAGAAAAGCGCGAATTTTCAAGCCTGCAGCCATCAGGCGCAACTGTTCCAGTTTTTCTGCTCTCTCCATCATCGGCTGGGGCAAGCCGGCATACTGCTGCAGCACCTGCTTTCTATAGGCATAAACACCTACATGCTTCAGGTAGCTGGCTTCCACCGCCTCCCGCGGATAAGGGATAGGTGAGCGGCTGAAGTAAAGGGCATCACCGTTGTCAGCCAGGACCACCTTGACGGTATTGGGGTTGAGTGCCTCATCTGCGTCGATGACATGGCACAGGGTACCCACTGCCACAGAGTCATCATGCAGCATGCCTTCTACCAGCTTTTGAATGTCTTGCGGCCGCACCAGAGGCTCGTCACCTTGCAGGTTGACATAGATCTCGGCTGGCACTTGCCGCATCACCTCAGCCAGACGGTCTGTTCCCGAAGGATGCTCGGGATCTGTCATGACAGCGCGCCCGCCAAAGGCCACAACGGCACTGGCAACCCGCTCATCGTCGGTGGCTACCAGTACCTGGTCAACACCCGCTACCTGCAGCGCTCGCTCATGCACATGCTGAATCATGGGTTTTCCTGCAATGTCTGCGAGCGGCTTGCCCGGTAAACGCGTAGAACCATATCGTGCAGGAATCACGATTACCACGGAAGGCTTATCTGTCATCAGGCTATTCCTCTTTTGCTGTCAGGCAATTTCAAGTGGCTCGAAACCCTTCACCAGATCGTCGATCGCTTTCATCTGGGCAAGGAAAGGCTCCAGCTTGTCAAGCGGCAAAGCACTGGGACCATCGCATTTGGCCTTGTCCGGGTCCGGGTGTGCTTCCAGAAACAATCCCGCCAGTCCGGTTGCCATGCCGGCGCGCGCCAGATCCACAATCTGCTGGCGGCGGCCACCCGAAGCGCCTGCCATGGGATCACGCTGTTGCAGTGCATGCGTGACATCAAAGATGATGGGCAGGTTGTTGGTCACTTTCTTCATGACACCAAAACCCAGCATGTCTACCACCAGGTTGTCGTAGCCAAAGCAGGTGCCACGGTCACACAGCATCAGCTTGTCGTTGCCCGCCTCCCTGAATTTCTCGACGATGTTGGCGACCTGGGACGGACTCAGGAATTGCGGCTTCTTGATGTTGATGGCTCTGCCGGTCTTGGCCATGGCCACGACCAGATCTGTCTGCCGTGCCAGGAAGGCGGGCAGCTGCAGGATGTCGACAACCTCTGCGACAGGGGCTGCCTGCCAGGGCTCATGAATGTCCGTAATGACAGGAACCCCGAACTCCTTCTTGACCGCTTCAAAGATCCTGAGCCCCTCTTCCATACCCGGGCCACGGTAGGAGTGAATGGAGGAGCGGTTCGCCTTGTCGAAGCTGGCCTTGAACACGTAGGGAATACTCAAGCGACTTGTGACCTGCACATAGTGCTCTGCACAACGCAACACAAAGTCCAGATCCTCCATCACGTTAACCCCACCCAACAGGACAAAGGGGCGGGAATTATCAACCACATCCAATGAAAACAATGAGTTGCTCATGAAAACTCCAAAAAATATCAATACCAAAACGTAACTTCATTACGGATGGAAGGACTACACGTTTGACCACAAGTTTGACCGCCTGCAAGGCGCAGCCAGAATGCAACAACCATACTGAATAGATACGATTTGCTGCTATAGTGGATCCAACCGGCCTCGCGGCCATGAAACCCTCATTGTATACACGCCACTCCGGAGCCAATCACATATGAGCACCATACTTTCTGCTCAGCACATCCTTGTTGGTGAACCGCCCCGGGTTTGGAGGAGGCCCCAACTCTTGAGAAGATGGAGCCATGAACAAGTCCAACAAGTTTTCCCCGGAAGTGCGCGAGCGCGCTGTGCGCATGGTGCAGGAGCATCGAGCCGAGTACCCTTCGTTGTGGGCAGCTATCGAATCGATTGCGCCGAAGATTGGCTGTGTGCCGCAAACCCTGCACGATTGGGTCAAGAGAGCCGAGATCGACGCTGGCCTGCGTGCGGGTACCACGACCTCGGATGCGCGACGCATCAAGGAACTGGAGCGCGA
>NZ_KB894791.1 GCF_000374625.1 Allobrachymonas chironomi DSM 19884
GGCGTTAGGCGTCAAGGAGGCTTTGTGCCAATTATCGAAGATGACGTCAAGGTCGCGATGGAATCATTCCTTAAAGATCAAGGCTTTACATCAGTTAAGGTGCAGCTCGGTACGAGGCAGGGGTACGATGTGGCGGGGACGAATCCCGTGACGGGAAAAACCTTGGTAATTGAATGCAAAGGGGAAGCCAAAACTGGTAGTCAGCATAGTCGCTCATGGCCCAATGTTGCATCAGCTATATTGACCTCTCTGAATGAACTTGAAGACCCGCTGAACTCGAATGAAGTGGCAATGGCTTTTCCAGATACGAATGAGTATAGGGAGCGCATGAGGTTGCTCCAGCCATTCTGCAAGCGGCAGGGTATCGACGTTTATTGGGTTTCTGAAAATAAGTCGGTGCGTAAATGGTAGTAGTGCCGCCTAACCTTGTGGTCAAGGTCGCTCCCTTCGGTCGCTGGACGCGCCGCAGGCGGCGCGCCCCTTACCTTTAACGTTAGCTTTCAAAGGAGTCACCCCACCTTGGATTTTTCTACCGTTTTGTCATCCACCGTTTTGGCTGGCTTAGTTGCTGCTCTCGTTTCGCTTCGTAGTAGCGAACGAAAAATACATGTGGAGAACGTTACGCAAGAGCGCGCCAAGTGGCGCAGTGCAATGCGCGCACTCGCCGATGCACTCATTAAGGCCGCCCGCGAAGGAAATGCCAAAGAAGTTGAAAGACAATGCGCCCAGTTAGCACTGAACGTAAACCCGTTTGATGCTGAAGACAAAGCCCTCGTCGAAACGGCCAAGAAATTCTCTGGGGCTACTGACCTTGACGGTCATCTCATAGAGTTCACCGACCGAATGGCGTTGTTACTCAAGCACGACTGGGAGCGGGCCAAACGAGAGGCGCACCCTTGGTTCTTTCGGGGGAGTGAGCCGCGCCGAATCCCCTATTGCGAATTCAAGGCAGCAGTAGGCGCACCAATTGCCGTGGGCAAGCCAAAGTCTTCGTGGTGGCTCGTCGCGTACTTTGGAATGCTGGCGTTTTCAGCCGGCATCATGTTCTTTCTCGCCGCTGGTCTCACTGAGCCATTTCAGGAGCTTGTGAAGATATTCAACGACGCAAAAACCGAAAAGCCTGTGGGTGCGTGGGTTCTGTTCGTCTTTTGGTCGGTGCTCTGCGGCTCAATTTGGTCTGCCGCTTACCTGTGGTTCAAAGGTAGCGAAAAGAAGTTCCTGGACATATGGTTTTCAAAGTGAAAGCTAACCCTGCGGTCCACCGGACGCTGCGCGATAAAGCCGCGCAGCGCCGGTGACCTCCACGTTATGCATAAGGAGAAGCGATGAGTCTGGGAATAATGGAGCAGCTCACTCACAGTACAGTGAGAATAGAAACAACTCTACACGATGGTGGGTTATCTACGGGCACAGGTTTCTATATGAATTTTCTCCAAAAAGAAGATTTAGCGGTTCCTGTGATAGTTACAAATAAACATGTTGTTGCTAACGCAAATACTGGACGGTTTCATGTAACCCTCGCTACAAGCGATGGATTGCCCGATGCCGGCAAGCATCAACAATTCCAATTTTCCAACTTCGAGAACCAATGCATCAAACATCCTGATCCAAACATTGATCTTGCAGCGTTCCCTATAGGGCCACTGCTGAATCAGGTACAAAAAACCGGAGGCAAGCTTTTCTATATCCCTTTGCAAACCAATCTGATTCCAAAAGATGAAGAGCGCGAGTCTTATTCATCTATGGAAGATATAGTCATGATCGGTTACCCCAACGGTATTTGGGATGCCAAAAATAATCTCCCTGTAATAAGGAAAGGCATTACAGCCACACACGCCAATGTTCCTTGGAACGGAAAATCTGAATTTCTTACAGATATAGCAAGCTTTCCTGGTTCTAGTGGATCACCGGTCTTTTTGGCAAATATTGGTGGGTATATGGACAATAAAGATAATACATATATGGGTGGCCATCGTATTCGCCTCCTAGGGGTTCACTACGCAGGGGCAATGCACACCGCCTCAGGGGAAATAAGAATCGTCACAGCACCAACATCAAACATGCCGGTTCCTATAACGCAAATTCCCAATAATATTGGAGTGGCTATTAACTCTAAAGAAATCTTTGGCTTGGAAAAAGAAGTCGAGCGATTAGTCGGGGCAAATGCATAACAAATCAATCAACTACGCGCCTTTGGCGCCGGACGCAGAAAGCTGCGCCGGTTATTGAAGCGTTAGGGTTTTGCTTACCGTTAAACATGGATAATTTGAATGAAAATTGAAGTTGCGCTGCAGAAATCATCTTCTACCAAAGAACGAGGGGATCTCCTAGAGTCACTTGCTGAAAAGCTGCTCTCTGCACAATCCTATGAGGTTATAAAAGAAATAAGATTTACTGCGGTGGAGCTTGACTTGCTATGTAGGCATAAAATTAGTGGCAAAGAAATATACGTCGAGTGCAAAGCCTATCGAGATAAAAACATCGACGCTAACATATTAAAGAACCTTGCTGGAACTCTCGTATTTAAAGATTATGCTGAGGCATGGTTGATAAGCACTGGGGAGTATGGAAAAGAAGCCAAAGGGTTTGCTAATGAGTGGAAAGCTAAGCCAAAAGATCAAGCAACAAGATTGAGTTTCTATGACCCAGAGAAAGTAATTGATTCACTCATTAGCTCTGGAGTCATTAAAAAACAGCCAGAAGACCTTGCTGCTGAATATATCGGTAGTGAAAACTTGATCGGGGAATGGGTCTTACTGATAACAACTTATGGCTTATTTTGGGCCGCAGCGACTTTGTCCGGAGGAATACCTAGAGGTGCCCTTTGCTACTATGCGAAAAACAATCAGTTAGTTGACGATGCTGAGTTATTGAGCAAATTAGCTGATACCGACACTTCTCTTAGTAACCTTGATTTCAAACTACCCAAAATCCATAAAACCAAGGTGGTTGAGATTGAATCCATTAAAACAGTGAGCGTTGTACAAATTCAAACTGGAGAGGCGTGGAGTGATTACCGCCCAGCCCGTCCAGAAGATTTTGTTGGCCGCACGAAAGACATTAACCACATATTCGATTTTTTTAAGAAAATTAAAGAGCAAAGTACAAATACTAGGATATTTGCGGTTACTGGCAATTCTGGTATGGGTAAGAGTTCATTTATCGCAAAACTAAGAAGTAAAGCTGGTAACTACCAGAATAAAAATAAATATTTTGTATTTCCGGTTGATGTTCGTGCTGCGACAGGACCCGAGTACATTTATTCATCATTGCTGCAAGCTTTAAAAAGTGCGCAGGCAGAGGGTTTTGGTGATCAGTCTATAAAGTTGGTTTTATCCGATGTTGGAAGACCTCTGGATTCAGAGTCTATCAAATCATATTTGGAATCATTGGAAGAAAAAAATCAGCTAATAGCCTTGGTTTTCGACCAGTTTGAAGAGTTGTACTCAAAGCCTGAGCTCTTCGACGTATTTGAAAAGGCTAAGTCTTTGCTGCTAAATGCTGCAGCAGTGAAGTTGAACTTTTGCTTAGGTTTTGCTTGGAAAAGTGATAGCACCACTCACAGTGATCACCCAGCTTACTTTTTTTGGCACCAGCTTGCTGATTATAGAATTACAAGAAAACTAGCCCCCTTTTCCGACCGCGAGTCAAATTCTGTTATCAATTTGTTTGAAAAAGAAATTGGCTCCAAGCTACATCATGATCTACGCCACAATCTTGTCGCAAGCAGCCAAGGTTATCCTTGGCTATTAAAAAAACTTTGCATTCATCTATATGAAAAGATTGAAAGCGGCATTAATCAAACAGACTTATTAGAAAATAAGCTTGACGTAGCTAGCCTTTTCAAAGAAGACATGGAAATGCTAAATCCTGCTGAGTATAGTTGTTTGAAGCTAATAGCACAGCGTGCGCCGGTGGACTGGTTTGAAATCATCGAGATGTCCGGGCCAGACACATTGAAGTCATTAATCGATAGACGCCTTGTTATTCGAAGCGGCGATAGATTAAATGTTTACTGGGATATTTTCCGAGAGTATGTTTTAACAGGGTCTGTTCCAGTAATTCCATTGAGATACCTTCCATCTACTGACTTTTCATCACTGTATAAAGCTGTTAAACACCTTGAGCACAGAACTAAGCAGTCTGTGCAGGACTTGGTTTTGAAGGCAAAACTATCTGAAGGAACCATTCAGAATATTGGCTCAGATATGATTATGTTTGGCGTTGCCAAAAGAGAAAGTGGGCTCTATTCATTAAGTGAAGACGTCAAGACTTGTAATGAGCTTGATATTCTGAGAGCTATACGTGAAAAATTCTCAAAACATGCATTCACATATGCATTTAGAGATAAATCATCAAATTCAATTGCAAATGTTAATGCCCTAATTGAAATTTTGAGACAGCTTTATCCGGACAATAAATATGCTGATAAAACGTGGCATGCGTACACGGTACGGCTTTGTCGATGGCTCGAATTGTGCGGATTTATAGAGCCATCGTCAAATGGTTGGTTGTTTAAGGACCAGGGTGACGTTGTTACGGAAAGAATTAAGTCAGAGAGAAAGCGCAGGAAAAGTAATATTTTTACTGCTCCCGCATCCCCCGCACTTGCGCTGGAAACACTTAACTGGCTAGTCAAGAAAGGTAGTGTTGGCAAGAACGAGACCAAACCAAAAGGCTATAGAAATGCACTTTCAGTTCTAAAGCGGTTTGAACTCATATTTATAGAAAGCGAACAATATTTTGTAGATAAAGAAAAAATGCAAAAATATCCAGAGGAAAGGGAAGCCCTTTGGATGGGTGCAAATACAGAAGATGTACTCTTAGACGTAGTAAAGCTACTTGAATCAAATACCCAATTATCAGGGAAGGATATCGGTGATTATATCGCTGAAAAGCATAGCTTAACTTGGACCGATACGTCTAAAGTAAGAAACGGTGGTGCCATACGGCAATGGGCGCTATGGCTGTACGAAGGTAGAAATAGCTCTGAAATACCAGTATGTCCAGGGCGAACTTAGCGACCCCTAACAATAGGCTGCACAGCGACCGATTTTCCGCCGCTTCGCGGCTCCAAACCGGCGCGTGAGCCGGGCGTTAGGCGTCGACGAATACCTGACCTAGCGCTGCGACGCTGTGTTGATTGCGGTAGGGTTCCGAGTTACTACTAGGGGGCTTTGAATGAAAATTGCGACGAAAGAGTTATCCGACGACGATCTGAACCGCCCCGGGTTTGGAGGAGGCCCCAACTCTTGAGAAGATGGAGCCATGAACAAGTCCAACAAGTTTTCCCCGGAAGTGCGCGAGCGCGCTGTGCGCATGGTGCAGGAGCATCGAGCCGAGTACCCTTCGTTGTGGGCAGCTATCGAATCGATTGCGCCGAAGATTGGCTGTGTGCCGCAAACCCTGCACGATTGGGTCAAGAGAGCCGAGATCGACGCTGGCCTGCGTGCGGGTACCACGACCTCGGATGCGCGACGCATCAAGG
>NZ_KB894792.1 GCF_000374625.1 Allobrachymonas chironomi DSM 19884
TAATACCTGGGGAAGATGACGGTACTGTAAGAATAAGCACCGGCTAACTACGTGCCAGCAGCCGCGGTAATACGTAGGGTGCAAGCGTTAATCGGAATTACTGGGCGTAAAGCGTGCGCAGGCGGTTTTGTAAGACAGAGGTGAAATCCCCGGGCTCAACCTGGGAACTGCCTTTGTGACTGCAAGGCTGGAGTGCGGCAGAGGGGGATGGAATTCCGCGTGTAGCAGTGAAATGCGTAGATATGCGGAGGAACACCGATGGCGAAGGCAATCCCCTGGGCCTGCACTGACGCTCATGCACGAAAGCGTGGGGAGCAAACAGGATTAGATACCCTGGTAGTCCACGCCCTAAACGATGTCAACTGGTTGTTGGGAATTTGCTTTCTCAGTAACGAAGCTAACGCGTGAAGTTGACCGCCTGGGGAGTACGGCCGCAAGGTTGAAACTCAAAGGAATTGACGGGGACCCGCACAAGCGGTGGATGATGTGGTTTAATTCGATGCAACGCGAAAAACCTTACCCACCTTTGACATGGCAGGAAGTTTCCAGAGATGGATTCGTGCCCGAAAGGGAACCTGCACACAGGTGCTGCATGGCTGTCGTCAGCTCGTGTCGTGAGATGTTGGGTTAAGTCCCGCAACGAGCGCAACCCTTGCCATTAGTTGCTACGAAAGGGCACTCTAATGGGACTGCCGGTGACAAACCGGAGGAAGGTGGGGATGACGTCAAGTCCTCATGGCCCTTATAGGTGGGGCTACACACGTCATACAATGGCCGGTACAAAGGGTAGCCAACCCGCGAGGGGGAGCCAATCCCATAAAGCCGGTCGTAGTCCGGATCGCAGTCTGCAACTCGACTGCGTGAAGTCGGAATCGCTAGTAATCGTGGATCAGAATGTCACGGTGAATACGTTCCCGGGTCTTGTACACACCGCCCGTCACACCATGGGAGCGGGTTCTGCCAGAAGTGGTTAGCCTAACCGTAAGGAGGGCGATCACCACGGCAGGGTTCGCGACTGGGGTGAAGTCGTAACAAGGTAGCCGTATCGGAAGGTGCGGCTGGATCACCTCCTTTCTGGAATACGCGACGAGAGTCGTGAACGCCCACACTTATCGGTTGTTGGAGATGGGACCGTCTACGGAAGGTAAGTGCTTTCTGGGTCTGTAGCTCAGTTGGTTAGAGCACCGTCTTGATAAGGCGGGGGTCGTTGGTTCGAATCCAACCAGACCCACCATATCCGATACAGTGGCCGCGAGAAGGTTACGTGGGGGATTAGCTCAGCTGGGAGAGCACCTGCTTTGCAAGCAGGGGGTCGTCGGTTCGATCCCGTCATCCTCCACCATAGTCAGCGGTGGTAGTTGTGTAGTTTGATTCAACACCAAAGTATCCTGGAGACAGGGTGCTTTGTTGTTGATGCCCCTGGAGGGCATTGACTAGGCTGTTCATTAACAATTCATAGAGTCGAAATCAGCGTTGTCAGGGGAAATGCACGAGAGTGCAACCGTGCCCTTGATGACGAAATTTTGATTGCGTCAAAACGAATATGAACTTTGTTCAATTCGAGTAATGACGAATCGTTCTCAAGATAGAGATATCTGAAGAATCATTCACATTACGGCATAACGCGTCAGGTGAGAGACCTGACAGCAGTCCTTGATAGGCTTTGGAGTCTTGCGAAAGACGTCAAAGTTATAGGGTCAAGTGACTAAGAGCATGTGGTGGATGCCTTGGCGATGATAGGCGAAGAAAGACGTGATAGCCTGCGATAAGCCTGGGGGAGCTGGCAAATAAGCATTGATCCCGGGATTTCTGAATGGGGAAACCCACCCGCAAGGGTATCCGTATCTGAATACATAGGATGCGGAGGCGAACCGAGTGAACTGAAACATCTAAGTAGCTCGAGGAAAAGACATCAACCGAGATTGCGAAAGTAGTGGCGAGCGAAATCGCAGGAGCCTGGCAAAGATAGCATGATTGTTAGCAAAACGGTTTGGAAAGGCCGGCCATAGCAGGTGATAGCCCTGTATGCGAAAACATTCATGTGGTACTAAGTTGCGAACAAGTAGGGCGGGACACGTGAAATCCTGTCTGAACATGGGGGGACCATCCTCCAAGGCTAAATACTCATCATCGACCGATAGTGAACTAGTACCGTGAGGGAAAGGCGAAAAGAACCCCGGGAGGGGAGTGAAATAGATCCTGAAACCGCATGCTTACAAAAAGTAGGAGCTCGCAAGAGTGACTGCGTACCTTTTGTATAATGGGTCAGCGACTTGCATTCAGTGGCGAGGTTAACCGGATAGGGGAGCCGAAGAGAAATCGAGTCCGAATAGGGCGAACAGTCGCTGGGTGCAGACCCGAAACCAAGTGATCTATCCATGGCCAGGATGAAGGTGCCGTAACAGGTACTGGAGGTCCGAACCGACTAATGTTGCAAAATTAGCGGATGAGCTGTGGATAGGGGTGAAAGGCTAAACAAACTTGGAGATAGCTGGTTCTCTCCGAAAACTATTTAGGTAGTGCCTCAAGTATTACCTGCGGGGGTAGAGCACTGTTTTGGCTAGGGGGTCATGGCGACTTACCAAACCAAGGCAAACTCCGAATACCGCAGAGTACAGCTTGGGAGACAGAGCACCGGGTGCTAACGTCCGGACTCAAGAGGGAAACAACCCAGACCGCCAGCTAAGGTCCCTAAAATTGGCTAAGTGGGAAACGAAGTGGGAAGGCTAAGACAGTCAGGATGTTGGCTTAGAAGCAGCCATCATTTAAAGAAAGCGTAATAGCTCACTGATCGAGTCGTCCTGCGCGGAAGATGTAACGGGGCTCAAGCCAGTTACCGAAGCTGCGGATGCACAGAATACTGTGCGTGGTAGGAGAGCGTTCTGTAAGCCTGTGAAGGTGCGTTGAGAAGCGTGCTGGAGGTATCAGAAGTGCGAATGCTGACATGAGTAGCGTTAAAGCGGGTGAAAAGCCCGCTCGCCGTAAGCGCAAGGTTTCCTACGCAACGTTCATCGGCGTAGGGTGAGTCGGCCCCTAAGGCGAGGCAGAGATGCGTAGCTGATGGGAAACAGGTCAATATTCCTGTACCGATTGCAAGTGCGATGTGGGGACGAATCTTAATAGGTGATCCGGGTGTTGGAAGTCCCGGTTTAGACAGAAGTAGGCGAGCAGTAGGCAAATCCGCTGCTCATGTACCGAGGCTGTCGATCGAGCGAACAAGTTCGCGAAGTCACTGAACGGGGTTCCAGGAAAAGCCACTAAGCTTCAGCTTGCAACGACCGTACCGCAAACCGACACTGGTGCGCGAGATGAGTATTCTAAGGCGCTTGAGAGAACTCTGGAGAAGGAACTCGGCAAATTGACACCGTAACTTCGGGAGAAGGTGTGCCCTAGTAGTGTGATGAGAACATCTGAGCATGAAAGGGTTGCAAAAAATTGGTGGCTGCGACTGTTTATTAAAAACACAGCACTCTGCAAACACGAAAGTGGACGTATAGGGTGTGACGCCTGCCCGGTGCTGGAAGATTAATTGATGGGGTGCAAGCTCTTGATCGAAGTCCCAGTAAACGGCGGCCGTAACTATAACGGTCCTAAGGTAGCGAAATTCCTTGTCGGGTAAGTTCCGACCTGCACGAATGGCGTAACGATGGCCACACTGTCTCCTCCAGAGACTCAGCGAAGTTGAAATGTTTGTGATGATGCAATCTCCCCGCGGAAAGACGGAAAGACCCCATGAACCTTTACTGTAGCTTTGTATTGGACTTTGAACGGATCTGTGTAGGATAGGTGGGAGGCTTTGAAGGCAGGATGCTAGTTCTGCTGGAGCCGACGTTGAAATACCACCCTGGTGCGTTTGAGGTTCTAACCTGGGTCCCTGAATCGGGACTGGGGACAGTGCATGGTAGGCAGTTTGACTGGGGCGGTCTCCTCCCAAAGTGTAACGGAGGAGTTCGAAGGTACGCTAGTTACGGTCGGACATCGTGACGATAGTGCAATGGCATAAGCGTGCTTAACTGCGAGACTGACAAGTCGAGCAGATGCGAAAGCAGGACATAGTGATCCGGTGGTTCTGTATGGAAGGGCCATCGCTCAACGGATAAAAGGTACTCTGGGGATAACAGGCTGATACCGCCCAAGAGTTCATATCGACGGCGGTGTTTGGCACCTCGATGTCGGCTCATCTCATCCTGGGGCTGTAGTCGGTCCCAAGGGTATGGCTGTTCGCCATTTAAAGAGGTACGTGAGCTGGGTTTAAAACGTCGTGAGACAGTTTGGTCCCTATCTTCCGTGGGCGCTGCAGATTTGAGGAAGCCTGCTCCTAGTACGAGAGGACCGGAGTGGACACACCTCTGGTGTACCTGTTGTCACGCCAGTGGCATCGCAGGGTAGCTAAGTGTGGAAGAGATAACCGCTGAAAGCATCTAAGCGGGAAACTCGTTTCAAGATGAGATCTGCCGGGGGCTTGACCCCCCTGAAGAGTCGTTCTAGACCAGGACGTTGATAGGCTGGATGTGGAAGTGCAGCAATGCATTAAGCTGACCAGTACTAATTGCTCGTGCGGCTTGACCCTATAACTTTGATCGAAGCGATCAAGGATGTTATGCCAGGCGCAATCAAGATGAAGAAGCTGATGAAGACTCTATGAATTCGCCCTGCTGCGCAAGCAGCAGGGCAACCCGTTAAAGCCTGATGACCATAGCGAGTTGGAACCACTCCTTCCCATCCCGAACAGGACAGTGAAACGACTCTGCGCCGATGATAGTGCGGATTCCCGTGTGAAAGTAGGTCATCGTCAGGCTACTTGCAGCAAGAAAAGCGCTCCCTCTCTGGGAGCGCTTTTTT
>NZ_KB894793.1 GCF_000374625.1 Allobrachymonas chironomi DSM 19884
CAGCAATGCTGTTTTGTGCTGCAACATACATCTTGAGCGGCCTAACATTGCATTCAACCCGGACAGCCTACGGCTGCCGGTTAATTTAGGCGTTATGACTCAGGGGGAGTTCCATGGGGGTGTATAGAACAGCTGAGGTCTGTCCGAACGGTCATGTTTCCACCGATTCCGCAGATGCTTATCCAGAGCACCGCGAGAAATTTTGCTCGAAGTGTGGCGAAGCCACGATGACGCAGTGTCCAAACTGCGGGGCTAATGTTCGTGGTGACTACTACGTCGAAGGAGTTTTTGGTTTTGGAGGAGAGTACACGCCACCGTCCTACTGCCACAACTGCGGCCATGCATTCCCATGGACGGAGCGTAAAGTTGATGCGGCCACTGATCTAGTAGAGACAAGCGGGAAGCTGTCGAGTGACGAGCTAGCGCAGTTTCGCGCAGACCTCTCAGAAATGACAAAGGAGTCTCCTCGTCTCCAGGTTGCATCTGTTCGTTTCAAACAAACTATGGCAAAAGTTGGCGGCGCGGTCGCGGATGGCGTCAGAGACATTGTCGTTGATGTGCTGAGTGAGGCGGCCAAGAAGGCAATATGGGGCGGCTGAGTCATAACAATTCATTCAAGCCGACGCCGCTTCGCGGCGCGGCTTAATTCAAGCGTTAGGCCTTTCGGAAAGATCACGGGTCGCTATCCCGCTATTCTCAAACTCATGACCACGCATCAACTAGATCTACTTGAAAACGCCATTGATAGCCTCGCGGAAGCACTGCTGAAGTACGAGGCAGGCGAGGACGGCGATGCAAAGGCATACAAATTCGCCGTCTTGCATATGGCTCACTTCATTGAATTGATCTTTAAGCACCATATCGCAGACAAACACCCGCTATTGATCTACAAAGATCCTTTCTCACCAAAGGTAGACAAGAACAAAAGCATCACGCTCTGGGATGCAATCAACTTTATTAACAACGAATCGAGCGGCACGATTTCTACGGGCCTACGAACCGATCTTGATTGGCTCAAGCGACTACGGAATGAGATTGAACATCACAAGTTCACGATGCAAGTTCCGGATGTTCGCACCACCATCGGCCGGCTGTTTCGGTCAGTTTTAGAGTTCCTTGAAGAGCACACAGAGCTCGACATTGAGGCTCTCGTCCCCGCGCCTGCATTGGCTACCTTCAAGGTGTTGTCAGACGAATACGCCTTCCGGCTCAACGACGCACTTCGCGAAGCAGATGAATATGAACGAGCCAATCCCTTTGACTACAAAGATCCAGATGCTCGCCCGTCAAGGTTGACATGCGACAACTGTGGGAACGAGACGATGATTCAGGATGAATCATCGTCGTCAGGTTACAAGTGCCTGTTTTGCGACAACGAAGATGGGGACAACCTGCCTGCAAACTGCGATATCTGCGGGGTTTCAACGACTCGGGGCGAATTGGATGCTTGGCGCATAGATGACGACGAGGGCAGGTACGAAATGCGCTGCTACTACTGCTCTGGTAGGTACCATGCAGATAAAGATGACTGATTTGCCAAAGTCCTGTTTCAGTCGCACGGGCAACACCGTGCCTACGCGCCCCAGCCTAACTGTACGTTCAACGCGGACGCCACTACAGGCCATGCCTTCGGCATTCTCATGGCCTGTAGCGGTACCCTCCGCACTTCGGGCTCCGGCGCCGGTTAACTAGGGCGTTATACGCAAATTTAGTCCGGAGAGAATTTTAGGTCAGGGGTGCCATGTCAATAAAAAGTATACAGAAATTAAAGCAATTCGGTATCTTCCAAGATCATACGAACAGCAATGCTAAAGATTTCGGAAAATACAATTTGTTCTATGGGTGGAATGGAAGCGGAAAATCTACGCTTTCGGGTTTGTTTCGGTGTATCGAGAATAAAGTCACTTCAAGTAAATTTCCTTCTTCGGAATTCTCGGTAAGCGTAGACAGCGGCACGCCTATCACACAAGCGAACGTGGCGAATTCTGAGCTAAACATATATACCTTTAACCATGACTTTATTGATGAAAACATTTCATGGAACAGCACTGTAAAAAGTATATTGCTTGTTGATAAAGAGAAGATTGAAGAACGTGAAAAACTAGAACGATTAAAAAAAGAACAGGAAGTCGATAGCAAAGCACACGGCATAGAAGCTGAAGCAATAAAGAAACTTGATAGCGCTGTTTCAAAATTTGAAACCGATAGCGCGCGACACATGAAGACAAGTCTTCAATCCATTGACACTACAGACAGTTACTATCTTAACTACGATAAGCGTAAATTTGGAAAATTCATAGAAGACCGCCTTGAAGAAAGCAAGTCGGACGACTCGCTTCTTGATGACCAACAAATTGTTGAATTAACCAATGCCGCGAAGCCTGATCAAAAGTCCTCGATCACCTTTAATCAACAGACCATTAATCAGGAAATCTTCACCAAAGCAAAAGAACGTCTTGATGAACTTTTAAAAACCAGCGTGGTTAGTCAAACTATCCAGCGGCTTGTTGAACATGGCGATATAAAATCTTGGGTTGAAACTGGTCTTGATCTTCATAAGCGTCACGATACAAACCAGTGCGAATACTGTGGAAACACCATCACGGAAGAACGCACTAAACAACTTGAAGCCCACTTTAATGACGATTATAAAGCCTTTCAAACTCGGCTTGAACGTGCTGACGGGTGGCTTGCAGATCAATATATTCAGCCCCCAATATTACCCGCTACAAGTGATTTTTACGACGAATTCAAAAGCGGGTACGGTGAAGCCTGTACAGCATTAGGGAAAGCTATCACAGCCTTAAACGGAGAAATAGCAGTGTGGCACACTGTGCTAAAGGAAAAGACTGCCAATCCGCTTGAAACTGCTCTAACGGTAGAAGTTATCAGTGAATCATCCGTGAAGGCGTTTAACGATGCTATGACCGATATTGGCGCGGCTGTTGATAAGCACAACCATAAGTCAGGAAATTTCAAAGAAGAAACTGATAAAGCTAAAAAGCGACTTGAACTTCACTACGCAACTACTGAAGTGAAATCATTCAAGTATCACGAGAAGAAAAAAGAAGTCGTTGATCGCACTGCCGCAAATGAAACTCTAAAAACAGCAATTAACACTAGAAACACAGAAATCCGAACGCTTGAAGATTCACTATCAAATGAAGGCCTGGGTGCTGACCAGTTTAATGAATCACTTCATAAGTTTCTTGGGCGCAGTGAATTGACCCTTCGATTCAATCCGGTTAAAAAAGGGTATGAAATACTTCGGAACGATTCGGAACAGGTTGACGGTAATTTAAGTGAAGGTGAAAAGACAGCTATTGCTTTCGTCTACTTCATAACCAAGTTGAAAGAAAATGACAACAACATTGAAGATACTATTGTTGTTGTAGATGACCCCATTTCAAGTTTCGACTCCAATCACCTTTTTCACGCTTACTCATTTATGAAGGTGAACTGTGAAAAAGCAAAGCAACTGTTTGTTCTTACCCACAACTTCACGTTCTTCAAGTTGGTTCGTGATTGGATTTCACGGAAGAATAAACGTGACAATCAGAATATTGCAAATTTCTACGTTGTTAAGGCAAACAACGGAGTGCCACGAACTTCAACTTATGAAAACGCCGAACCAGCATTAACCTTATATAATTCAGAATATCATTACATATTTTCACGGCTGAATTCTTTAAAAAATCAACAGACGCTTGAAACTGACGATCATTTTCTTGCCGCCAATTTATCCCGAAAACTACTTGAATCCTTCTTGTCATTCAAATTTCCAAAGAACCGGGGCAATTTCGCCAACTTGTTTAATACGGCCGTTTCAGCAAGTCAGAACCCTGAAGACGAAGGGAAGGAAAAGATTAGAAAGTTCATCAATGAATATTCACATAATGACCTTATTGAAACCAATGAAGACTTTGTTGAAAATCTGATTGGTGAAGGTGTTTCAGTCATTTCAGATGTTTTTGACTGGATAAATGAACTGGACGAAAAACACTATCAAGAAATGATGGAGGTCGTGTCTTGAGTAGGAATGCGTATAACAAGGCGCTGCTGTCGGACAATTTTTCCGCTGCGCTCCAAAATTGCCGCAGAGCGCGGCGTTAGGCGTCAAGGAGGCTTTGTGCCAATTATCGAAGATGACGTCAAGGTCGCGATGGAATCATTCCTTAAAGATCAAGGCTTTACATCAGT
>NZ_KB894794.1 GCF_000374625.1 Allobrachymonas chironomi DSM 19884
TTCTTATCGAAACTCGTTGAGATGATATGCAATCAAGAATAGAATTTCAAGAACTATTTTCGAGAATCGCAATGCCTTGATTCCCGTGCCGCGTGTCGTTTTCAGAAGGCGACTGCACGAAATATCAGGAGTCGGCTGCACTGGTGGATTGCAGCGCGGTGTACAGGGCCGTCTTGCTCACCTTGAGCCGTGTAGCGGCCTCTCGGACATTAAGCCCGTTGGCGATGTGCTCCCGCGCTCGCTGCAACTTGTCGGCGGTGACAACCGGCTTTCGCCCGCCCTTCCTCCCACGAGCGGCGGCGGCAGTCAACCCGGCCTTGGTGCGCTCGCGGATCAAGTCGCGCTCGAACTGGCCCAGCGCGCCGAACACGTGGAAGATGAGCCGCCCGCCTGGCGTGGTGGTGTCGATGGCTTCCGTCAGAGAACGGAAGCCGACGCCTCGCGCTTCCAGCGCGCCTATCGTTTCGATTAGGTGCGGCATAGAGCGCCCGAGCCGATCCAGCCGCCAGACGGCCAGCACGTCGCCGTCGCGCAGGTAGGCCAGCGCATCAGCCAAGCCGGGGCGGTCGGCCTTGGCCCCGGAAGCCGTGTCCTCGAAAACGCGCTCGCAGCCTGCCTTGCGTAGCGCATCCGTCTGCAAGGCGGTGTCCTGTTCCGCCGTCGATACCCGCGCATAGCCGATGAGTGCCATTTCCGCCCATTTGTCCGTTATACCGTCCGCCTATCTTATTGTCCGTCATCCCGTTGCGCAAGATGTTTTCGGACAGGCGTCCGGTTTGGCCGACTAATGATCGTTTGACGGACATTGACGGTAAGGCATTTTTGCATTACTATGTGAAGCATCAACCTTGATTGCGAGGGCAAACCACCATGACCACATTGACCGTTACCGCACGGGGACAAGTGACGTTTCGGAAGGACGTACTGCAACACCTCGGCATCAGGCCAGGCGACAAGATCGAGCTGGACTTGTTGCCAGACGGTCGGGGCGTGCTCAAGGCGGCACGGCCCGCAGGGACGATAGCCAGCTTTGTCGGCCTGCTCGCGGGCAAGACGCTGAAGGTTGCCACCATCGAAGAAATCAACGAGGCGGCGGCGCAAGGCTGGGCAGGTAAGCAATGAAGGTCGCAGTCGATACCAACGTCCTTGTGCGTGCGGTTGTGCGTGACGATCCCGCACAAGCGGACGTTGCCGCCGCAGTCTTGACCGACGCCGAGTTGATCGCGGTCGCGCTGCCGTGCCTATGCGAATTTGTTTGGGTGCTGCTGCGTGTCTACGGCTTCCAGCAAGCCGACGCGGCCAGCGCGATCCGGGCACTACTGGCCGCCGCGAATGTGGAAGTGAACCGGCCTGCCGTGGAGGCTGGCTTGCTGGTGCTCGACGCGGGCGGAGACTTTGCCGATGGCGTCATTGCCTACGAAGGCAACTGGCTTGGCGGGGAAACCTTCGTTTCCTTCGATAAGAAGGCGGTGGCACTTCTCACGGCGCAAGGGCAATCAACGCGCCTTTTGTGACGGACATGAGCATGAACGAATTCCGCCGACTGGCCGCGAAGATCGACCAACACATGCAGCAGCTTGCCGCCCAGGGTGTCAGCGAGGCCCATGCCATCATCAATCGCATGATGGGGTACGGGCCTGACCTGCACAGGATTTGGGTCGGCACATCCGATCAGCAGCTCATGGCGCTGTCCCGCGAGTTCCCAGGGTTCTACCGCTACGCCCGCATCATGGAAGAGGCATCCGAAGCCGAGCGCCGCAAGGCTTCGCGGCCCTATGACGGCATGGCCGAGTTCTCCGAACAGCACAAGCAAATGGGCGCGCAACTGCTGACCACGGCGGCCACGCTTGAGCGTGGCTACCAGGCGTTTCGTGCGAGCGGCAGTCTCCAAGACTTCCGGCCTCAGCTCGACGAGCTGGGCCGCCTGCATCGGCAATGGCTGTCCGACCTGGAAGCCTTCAAAGACTCGCTGCGCACGCAGGGCGCAGAACCCAAGGTGCTGGAATACGTGAACGAGGCTTTCGGCCGCCTGGCCGAGCGCATCAAGCAGCTTGCCGGTTGATCGCCGGAATTTTCGGCGGTTCCGGCTTTGTCGCGCCGTGCACAAGAGTTCTGAGCAATTCCGATCTCTCGCGGCGCTTCGTGCATAGAACTTCTGACCGTTCCCGGTCAGAAGTTCTATGCACACACGGCGGCCAGCCCAGTGAACTGGTGCAGTCGCCTTCTGAAAACGACAGCGCCGGTTGCCTTGGCGGGCTTGTCACAAACCTACGTTTTCAAGAAGAAGGAAACCGCATGCCCCGCCGTTCGATCCTCTCCGCCGCCGAGCGC
>NZ_KB894795.1 GCF_000374625.1 Allobrachymonas chironomi DSM 19884
TTCTTTGGCATCAATGCCTTTTTTAACGCCAATACCGCCAGCAAGTAAAGCAGCGCCAGCAAGAATGAAGGGAAGTGCCATAATTTTCTCCAAAAGGGCAAGTTACAAATGGCTAGGGTTTGCCCGGTGTTCCTGCCTAACGCGCAGCTTGAGGGGCGCGTAGACAGCAAGCAAAGCTTGCTGGCGGAGCGTCCCTTTCGAAGCGTTTGTTAGCCATAATGCTTACGACAGAAACGGCTATTTCTCCCATTTTCCTTGATTGAAAAGCCCTGGGAGTTCTATTGTTCCCTCTTTCAAGTCAACAAGACAAAGGCCTTCTCTGTAACTACTGTCCGATTCGAATTTTTTCTCAGCCATCGCAATTACAAGCCGACCATTTTTCATCCAATGGCTACGGTATTCAACATAGTTGCCATCCGCTCTCTTTTCCTTGTAAAACTTCACGCATGCATCTGCTGAATTTTTAATTTCTTCGCTTGAAGGGCCAGAGCACCCAGAAAGCACGAATAGAAGCCCAAAAGCCACCAATTTATTCATGATTTCACTCCTTTATTGACTTTGATTTTTCTTAGTTCTTCGTAAGAGGTTCGCTTAGGCGGGCAGCAACGAAAGAACCAAGGTTTAGCTTCATGTTTTGCGCGCTCCCAATCGTGCTTGAGCAGAAGAGCAACTCTGTCTGTAAAATCGGGAAGCTTTATATCTAAGGTGTCGCGATTTTTCAGAGCCACAATAACTGCAAGAATGTCGTTATCTTGTTGGTGAAATGGATTGAGATTGTGCGCGAACTCCAAATGAAGCTCTGAAAGTTTTTCCGCATTGCCAGCAACGGCTGCTTGCTGAACTTCAAGTGACTTGATGCGGATTTTCTCCCTCCATTTTGCTCTTTCTTGGGTTACGTTCTCGATCTGTATTTTTCGTTCGCTGTTTCGGAGCGCAACAAATCCAGCGACAAGACCACCTACAACTGAAGATGACAAAAACGCGGTGAAATCCAAGATCGGCTCCATAGATGGCTAACGCTCGAGTTAAGCCGCGCCGCGAAGCGGCGTCGGCTTGAACGAATTGTTAGACATCATTTGCCGACTACCTTGGTGCTCTCGCCTTTCACGTAGTGAACAAATTCTTCCAACTGATCAGCGTGCAAGGCCAAGCGATCTTCTTCTTGTCCAAGATAAGCCTGTCTAGCTTCAAGCAAGACGGGCTGATACTGGGCCGGTAGGCGCTCCATTGCCCAGTCGGCAGCGACATCCTTCGGCGCGATTTTGCCGGTTACTGCGCTGTACCAAATACGAGACAACGTAAGCACTACATTTCGCTCATCGCCAGCCCAGTCGGGCTGCGAGTTCCATAGCTTCAAGGTTTCATTTAGTGCCTCGAATAGATCCTGTTCAGGGACCGGATCAAAGAGTTCCTCCGCCGCTGGACCTACCAAGGCAACGCTATGTTCTCTTGCTTTTGTCAGCAAGATAGCCAGATCAATGTCGATCGTGGCTGGCTCGAAGATACCCGCAAGAATGTCATTGCGCTGCCATTCTCCAAATTGCAGTTCTCGCTTAGCTGGATAACGCCACGGAATGATGTCGTCGTGCACGACAATGGTGACTTCTATAGCGCGGAGAGCCTCACTCTCGCCGGGGAAAGTCGAAACCTCCAGAAGGTCGTTGAGCAAAGCTCGCCGCGTTGTTTCATTAAGCCTTACAGTCACAGTAACCAGCAAATCAATATCGCTGTATGGCTTCAGGCCGCCATTCACTGCGGAGCCGTACAAATGCACGGCCAGCAACGTCGGCTCCAGATGGCGCTCAATGACACTAAGCACCTCTAACAGTTGTGTCGAAATTTCGGCGATCACTGCGTCCCTCATGATGTCTAACGTTCAGTATGCACCTCAAACGGTGCATACTTCTATAATTCATTTAAAACTAGTCACATAGTGCTAAAATTTGATCGCAGATCAACAACATAGCCCCAGATATGACCCCGCATACAGTGTATAGCACAGTAGACAAGCTGAAGCCTCCGAAGCTGCTCGACCAGGTGCGCGAAAAGCTGCGACTTAAGCACTACAGCATACGCACCGAAAAGCAGTATTGTAGCCTCCTCGAAAACCTGTGCCAGTCGGTGGTAGAGAATTCCATGGTATGAAGGAGTTCCTACATGAAGAAAAGCAGATTCAGTGAAAGC
>NZ_KB894796.1 GCF_000374625.1 Allobrachymonas chironomi DSM 19884
GACGCCACAATACATGCGGGGCGGTATCCCCGATGGAATTCGAAAAACGTCACTACCAGCGGCTCGCGAGTGTCTAGTAGATCCGGGTCGATTCAAACACTGGCAAAGCAATGAAGCTCATTTCGCAAACGGAAAACTCTGGGCCGTACATCATGGGGAATTACCCAAAGGCAACCGTTGTTTTCGCCTGCGAGTAAAAAATGGGAATCACAGTAATTGTTCTACTGGCTGCTGGCGGCGGCATAGTCTGGTACTTGAAGCACTACGCCAAGGATTCCGTTATCAAAGAAGCCCGCAGAGAAGCATCCCACATCAAAACGCTTGAAGACGTGGATTACGAGTTAGGCAAACTTGATGCGGAGTTAAAACGGTATGGTGTTCTTTCTCAGCAAGGCCGGGCATTCATGGATGCTCTGTACGCACGCCGCATAGACTTGCAGCGGCACACACCCCACGCGCGCCGCTGAGCGCCTGCGTGCGCGGCATCTGTATCTTTTCTGCCCCCATTTGCCGCTGCACGCTGGACTCCCGCACTTTGCCTAGTTACTTCACTTCCCATCATCAAATGGCAATTGACCCGTCGTTCCAAAACGAGGATGGAACCTGTCAACGTACGCTTGAAACTCTTCCGGAGTTTTTGACAACTTCAACAACGTCACAATTGAGCCCATGTGACTTTGTAGTTTCGGATGCCCAACGTCTTGGCTGAGATGTTGGTGAAGACGCGCTTTCCTCTCCTCCCGAGTCGCCAGACGTTTCAATTCGGGCAAGAGGCCCGGAGCCAGTCTGTCATAGACCACATTATTGGTGATGTGCCCAAAAAAGCCTGGACGCCAGGACGGATTGCCGATAGGTGGGAATGGCAGCTTGTACAGCCGAAACAGTTCGACATAGTAGTCATCTGGAAAGGTCTTCAACCAAGGCTGCAACTCCTTGGCCACAAACGCCTCCAAGATCTTCGCCAGAGCCTGTTTGTCCCGGTCTTTCTGGTAGCCCGTCGCCTCGTCGATAAGCGCGATGATGCCAACACGAGCAAAGCCCCGCATCAGAATGTCCGCTTGTACCGCGTATCGTTTGTCTTGTTCAGTGCTCAATAGCCCCTGATCCCGCGCAGTCAAAATTGCTTCGCAGACCTGCTGAAGCACTGTTGCTTCGTAGCCATCGCTTGGTTCTGCCACGCCCTTTGGGGATTTCCCAACAAATTTAATCGGCTGTTCAATCGCGGCTATCAATTGCGCGTCACCGTAGGCTTTGATTAGCTTGTGATCTGCAACACGGGATGCACCGGCCCCTCGCCCTTTCATACCAATTGCAGCAGTAAGTCCGCGCCCAGAAATTACCCGCCGTCCGTCGTCAAGGACGAAACACGGCAGATCAATTACACCCGTCGCCAGTTGGCCAAAGTGCGTCGCCTTTGGGAGCTTTTTCAACTCTGCCCGAGCCTTTGCCGCAGCACGCGCGTTCTCCGACCTCTGCTCCGGAGTAAGACTTGCCATACGGGCCTTGCCACCCACCGCTCTACCCTTTGCATCACCAGTACTCATGCCCATCTCCTTGCTAGAAAGTAGGAGCATTATGCACTATTGCTAGCAATGTGCAAGCAAAAGTCATTTTGCTAGAGTTTTGCGATGGAAGCCTATCGTGTCCGTCTGCTGCACTAGCATTCAAAAGCGCATCGCTCGTGCGTAAGCCCCTCTCACCCGGCCCGCGTCCCGGCTTCCCCCATACCCCCCGCCAAAGCCCTCAGAGGGGCCACAGCGGCCCGGAAGGCCCCGCCCTAAGCCCTAGCCCTCGCCACCACTGCGAAGCGCACAGGCAGCCTCTGCGACTCCTTGCCGGAAGTCAGTCGTAAGCCGTTGATTTGTATTGATTTATTTAGAATCACCCTAGAATGGATACATTCGGACGGACTGCGGACTATGCAGCCAGTCTCCGGGCCATCAATGCCCGGCATCTGCAATGCATTGCTCAGATTCGTTCGCTATGGCGGTTTGAACCGCCCCGGGTTTCGAGGAGGCTGGTTGGTTTAAGTGGACACCTCTGCCAAGGTGTTGCTGTCGGCAAGTTGCCTCCAGTAGTTTGCCTCA
>NZ_KB894797.1 GCF_000374625.1 Allobrachymonas chironomi DSM 19884
AACTGGTTTAAGCCGACTGCGCAAAAGACATAATCGATTCACAAAAAATAGGCACACGAAAAACAAGTTAAGGGATGCAGTTTATGCATCCCTTAACTTACTTATTAAATAATTTATAGCTATTGAAAAGAGATAAGAATTGTTCAAAGCTAATATTGTTTAAATCGTCAATTCCTGCATGTTTTAAGGAATTGTTAAATTGATTTTTTGTAAATATTTTCTTGTATTCTTTGTTAACCCATTTCATAACGAAATAATTATACTTTTGTTTATCTTTGTGTGATATTCTTGATTTTTTTCTACTTAATCTGATAAGTGAGCTATTCACTTTAGGTTTAGGATGAAAATATTCTCTTGGAACCATACTTAATATAGAAATATCAACTTCTGCCATTAAAAGTAATGCCAATGAGCGTTTTGTATTTAATAATCTTTTAGCAAACCCGTATTCCACGATTAAATAAATCTCATTAGCTATACTATCAAAAACAATTTTGCGTATTATATCCGTACTTATGTTATAAGGTATATTACCATATGGTTTTTAGGAAATTTAAACTGCAATATATCCTTGTTTAAAACTTGGAAATTATCGTGATCAACAAGTTTATTTTCTGTAGTTTTGCATAATTTATGGTCTATTTCAATGGCAGTTACGAAATTACACCTCTTTACTAATTCAAGGGTAAAATGGCCTTTTCCTGAGCCGATTTCAAAGATATTATCATGTTCATTTAATCTTATATTTGTCATTATTTTATCTATATTATGTTTTGAAGTAATAAAGTTTTGACTGTGTTTTATATTTTTCTCGTTCATTATACCCCTCTTTAATTTGGTTATATGAATTTTGCTTATTAACGATTCATTATAACCACTTATTTTTTGTTTGGTTGATAATGAACTGTGCTGATTACAAAAATACTAAAAATGCCCATATTTTTTCCTCCTTATAAAATTAGTATAATTATAGCACGAGCTCTGATAAATATGAACATGATGAGTGATCGTTAAATTTATACTGCAATCGGATGCGATTATTGAATAAAAGATATGAGAGATTTATCTAATTTCTTTTTTCTTGTAAAAAAAGAAAGTTCTTAAAGGTTTTATAGTTTTGGTCGTAGAGCACACGGTTTAACGACTTAATTACGAAGTAAATAAGTCTAGTGTGTTAGACTTTATGAAATCTATATACGTTTATATATATTTATTATCCGGAGGTGTAGCATGTCTCATTCAATTTTGA
>NZ_KB894798.1 GCF_000374625.1 Allobrachymonas chironomi DSM 19884
GCTTGTCCGCGTTCTTCTCCGCGTAGTGCGCCTTTCGCCCGGTGATGTAGTCCTTCCATCCCGGCACGTCTGGCTTGATCGGCTCTGGCTCGCGCTGCGCAACCTGCTGACGCTGCGGCGCGGGCTGATACTCGCCTAGCCGCTTCTGCATCTTGGCAAGGCTGGCGTTGCGGTCTACGTCGCTGGCCTTCACGCCAACATCCCCGACAAACACGGTCGCCCCGCTGCCGGTCTTTTCGTAGCGCATCCCCTTGGCTGCTAACTCGCGGTGCAACTGCTCCCACGTCTGCGCCTGCTTGATGATGGCTGCGCCGTCCTCGATGGCGATGCGGTGGGCTGACTTCTCCCCGGTGCGGTTCTCCATGTCCCGCTTCTTCTGGTCGGGCTGGCGTGGCTTTTCCGGGTCGTATGGCGCTCGGCCAAGCTCCCCGTTTTCCAACACCCGATAGCGCCCGTTTTGCTCACGCTGCCATCCCTGCGCGTGCTCGATTCGTGCTATCGCCCTGTGTGCCAGTTCAATATCAAAACCACGATTGATCTCAACAATCTTGAGCGTCTCGGGATGCACACGATTGATGGCGATGTGCAGATGGATATTGTCCGTGTCCTTGTGCAAGCCGTAGATGGCTTGATGGTCTTTCCAGCCGAGTTCTTCCATGAAGATGCTTACAGCTTCCTCGACCTGCTCCGGGCTTGGCTGCTCCCCTTCGCGCCAACTCATGATGTAGTGATTGACCGGGTTCTTGCTGCGCACGGACTCAGCAGCAAGGGCTACCATTTCCTCACGCTGTGCGGCGTGTCCGTCGCAGAGGAAGCCGCGCCCGTTGGCGTACAGCACTTTCTCATCCGGGTTCTGGTTGTGAGGCTCGCGGATGTAGTCGGCCAAGTCGCGGATGCTCGCCGTCTTGTGCTTTGTTTTTGAGTTCGGCACCTTCTTAACGATCACGGCTTAACCTCTCGATGTAGGTTTTCAGCGCCACCAGCGCCCCGGCTGTGTCCTTGCTGTAAATGCCTCCGCTTTCGCTGTGGATGTGCTTGAGCAATCCACCGATGCGGCGTAGCTCTTTGAGCATCACCGCGTCCGCGTTGGCAATGATCGGCCTGCCAAAGTAGCGGCGGCGGACAAGCTCCGACATGCTCAATCCGGCAAGGTCGGCATCCTCTTTCAAGCGGGCCTTCTCCGCTGCGGTCAGCCGTACATTGATAACGGCGTCCAGCGGTTCCGGCCCCTGCGTTTCAAATGGCATCGTGTCTCCTTCTCGCCGGGGGGGG
>NZ_KB894799.1 GCF_000374625.1 Allobrachymonas chironomi DSM 19884
AACGTAGAGAGAGTTTGAAAGAAGTAGTGAATACATGGAAAGAGGGGTATCACGAAAAAAGTAAAGAGGTTAATAAATTAAAGCGAGAGAATGATAGTTTGAATGAGCAGTTGAATGTATCAGAGAAATTTCAAGATAGTACAGTGACTTTATATCGTGCTGCGAGGGCGAATTTCCCTGGGTTTGAGAAAGGGTTTAATAGGCTTAAAGAGAAATTCTTTAATGATTCCAAATTCGAGCGTGTGGGACAGTTTATGGATGTTGTACAGGATAATGTCCAGAAGGTCGATAGAAAGCGTGAGAAACAGCGTACAGACGATTTAGAGATGTAGAGGTACTTTTATGCCGAGAAAACTTTTTGCGTGTGACAGTCCTTAAAATATACTTAGAGCGTAAGCGAAAGTAGTAGCGACAGCTATTAACTTTCGGTTGCAAAGCTCTAGGATTTTTAATGGACGCAGCGCATCACACGCAAAAAGGAAATTGGAATAAATGCGAAATTTGAGATGTTAATTAAAGACCTTTTTGAGGTCTTTTTTTCTTAGATTTTTGGGGTTATTTAGGGGAGAAAACATAGGGGGGTACTACGACCTCCCCCCTAGGTGTCCATTGTCCATTGTCCAAACAAATAAATAAATATTGGGTTTTTAATGTTAAAAGGTTGTTTTTTATGTTAAAGTGAAAAAAACAGATGTTGGGAGGTACAGTGATGGTTGTAGATAGAAAAGAAGAGAAAAAAGTTGCTGTTACTTTAAGACTTACAACAGAAGAAAATGAGATATTAAATAGAATCAAAGAAAAATATAATATTAGCAAATCAGATGCAACCGGTATTCTAATAAAAAAATATGCAAAGGAGGAATACGGTGCATTTTAAACAAAAAAAGATAGACAGCACTGGCATGCTGCCTATCTATGACTAAATTTTGTTAAGTGTATTAGCACCGTTATTATATCATGAGCGAAAATGTAATAAAAGAAACTGAAAACAAGAAAAATTCAAGAGGACGTAATTGGACATTTGTTTTATATCCAGAATCAGCAAAAGCCGAGTGGTTAGAGTATTTAAAAGAGTTACACATTCAATTTGTAGTGTCTCCATTACATGATAGGGATACTG